>CAXXSI010000018.1:0-158881 GCA_963669285.2 Rhizobiaceae bacterium
CTCGGCGGAACGCAACAGCGCTTTTGTGGGAATACAACCCCAATTAAGACATATGCCGCCCAAGTGCTCGCGTTCGACAATGGCGGTCTTCAGCCCGAGCTGCGCCGAACGTATGGCGGTTACATAGCCACCCGGTCCTGACCCGATGATGATGACGTCATATTGATCTGCCACCTGTCTTCTCCTTTATTGGCCACCGTCCGGCGGTGGGCTGGGAAGAGACAGGCAAAGGCGCTCAGCCTGTCAGCATCCCGAAAATTTCATCCTTGAGCCGCAGTCGCTGTTTGCGCATGTCCTCCATATGGAAGTCGTCAGTCGGCTCTATGTTGGTCTCCGCACGGTGTATCGCCCGGTTAAGGTCGTGGTATTCGTCAAAAAGCTTCGCGAAATGGGAATTCTCCCCCTTCAGATCATGCATCTTTCCGACAAATTCGGGGAATTCTTCGGCCAATTCGTGCGGCGTGTGTGTCATCGTGCACCTCCAATTTGATCATGTGCAGCCAGACTAGAATTCGCTTTCGATAACTCCTTGCGTTGGATCAAGCGGTAGCTGTTTTCAGCGCTTTTTGGTCAGGTCGCGCGGACCATTAGAATCCAATTGCCATCTTTCTTTTCAGAACCTTCAAATGGTTCGAAGGATTCTTTTGCACGAACCTTGAATCCGGACTTCTCATAAAGCCCGAGCGCCGGGTTGTTGTCTTCAGCAATCAGGCTGATCTCGTCCGTTCCGGCGTCACCGGCTCGTCTGATGCTTTCTTCGATCAAGGCCGCCCCAATGCCGTACCGCGATACTCGCGAAACACGGCCAACATGTTGATGTACCACGAGCCGGGCGCCTCGGCCTCAAGCCGCAACAACGATCGCAACACCGGGTGCTGGTCGGCGATGTCTTCCTCTGCCATCGGTGGATCAATCGCATAGTCCAACAGCATACCGGCTGTGTCTCCCTCGGCTTCTGCGACGGTCATCTTTGTAAATGACAATGCGCTCTCCGGGTTGAGGATCCGATCCCGCCCCGCTTCGACAACCGAGGCAAAACCGCCTTTTTCCCTGGCCTGCGCCCAGAACAATGACGGCAAACCGTGGCCAGCCATATCGGCAAGCACGGCCAACGTCGCAGCATCCGTTTTTTTGCGCCGGCCTGAGGATAAAGGACATGGCTCTAAACCAACATCCCCATGGGGTTTTCGATGTAGCCCTTGAAAGCGCCCAGCAGTTCAGCACCGAGCGCGCCGTCAACCGCCCGATGATCGGTCGACAGTGTCACGCTCATCAATGTTGCAATCGCCACGGCGCCATCCGTTACGACGGCGCGCTGTTCACCCGCACCGACGGCCAGAATGGTCGCGTGCGGCGGATTGATGACCGCGGAAAACTCTCTTATGCCCATCATGCCCAGATTAGACACGGCGCTCGATCCGCCCTGATACTCTTCCGGCTTCAGCTTGCGCTCGCGGGCGCGACCGGCCATGTCCTTCATCTCGTTGGAGATGGTCGACAGGCCCTTTTCCTCGGCCCTGCGCACGATTGGCGTGATCAGGCCGCCGGGTATGGAAACGGCGACACCGACGTCGGCATGAGCGTGGCGGACCATGTTCTCATCGGTCCAGGAGACATTGGCATCAGGCACATCGCGTAGCGACAGCGCCAGCGCCTTGATGATCATGTCGTTGACCGACAGCTTGTAGGCCGGCTTGTCGTCCTTGACCGGGGCCGACTTGTTGAGCTCGGCACGCAGTTTTCAACAGCGCATCAAGTTCGCATTCAATCGTCAGGTAGAAATGCGGAATTGTCGACTTGGCCTCGACCAGCCGACGGGCGATGGTCTTGCGCATATTGTCGTGCTTGACCAGTTCGTAGGAACCCTCCTCGAACAGTTTGAGCACGACGTCATCCGACATCGGTTTTGCTGCAGGCGCGGCAGCCGGTGCTGCTTCCGGCGCTTTGGCGGCGACACCGCCTGCGGCAATCGCCGCCTCGACATCGGCCTTGACCACCCTGCCCTTCGGACCGGAGCCGGAGACGGCGGCAACATCGATGCCGGCATCCCTGGCGATGCGGCGGGCAAGCGGCGAGGCAAAGGTTCTTGTGCCGCCGGCGCCATTGACCGCTGCCGGTACTGGCATTGCTGAGGGCATCGGAGCAGCTGCCGGTGCCGGTGCCGGTTGGGCTGCAGCCGCCTCGGCAGGCGCTTCCTGCTTGCTTCCACCGCTTTCACCGCCTACATCGCCGGCGGCCTTGGCCGCTTCGGCTGCATCCTCACCATCGGCGGCCAACACAGCAATCAGCGCGTTGACCTTGACGGCCTCGGTGCCCTCGGCAACCAGGATCTTCGCAACCGTTCCCTCGTCGACGGCTTCAACCTCCATTGTCGCCTTGTCGGTCTCGATCTCGGCAATGACGTCACCGGGGGCAACCGCGTCACCCTCTTTCACCAGCCATTTGGCGAGATTGCCTTCTTCCATCGTCGGCGAAAGGGCCGGCATCGTAATGTTGATCGGCATGTCCGTTCTCCCTTACGCCTTGTAGGTGACGGCTTTGACCGCCTCGACGACCTCGCCCACATTCGGCAGGGCCAGTTTTTCCAGATTGGCCGCATAGGGGCATCGGCACATCCTTGCCGCAGATCGTGATCACCGGCGCATCGAGCCAGTCAAACGCGCGTTGCATGACTTGGGAAGCGATGTGATCGCCGACCGAAGATTGCGGGAATCCTTCCTCGACGGTCACGAGCCGGTTGGTCTTCTGTACCGAGGCTATGACCGTATCGAGATCCATCGGCCGGATGGTGCGCAGATCGATCACCTCGGCGTCGATCCCCTCACCCGCCAGGGCTTCAGCAGCCTGAACAGCATAAGTCATGCCGATGCCGAACGATACGATGGTGACATCGTTGCCCCGGCTTGTGAATCCGGGCCTTGCCGATCGGCAGGACGAAATCATCGAGCTTGGGAACATCGAAGGATTGGCCGTAGAGGATTTCGTTTTCCAAAAAAGATCACCGGATTGGGATCACGGATCGCCGCCTTCAGCAATCCCTTGGCATCAGCCGCGTTTATAGGGCTGGACCACCTTTAAACCCGGCACTTGGCTATACCATGCGGCATATATCCTGGCTGTGTTGTGCACCGGACACGGGCCGCAGCGCCATTGGCACCGCGAAACACAATTGGCGCTCCCATCTGACCGCCGGACATATAGAGCGTCTTGGCCGCCGAGTTGATAATCTGGTCTATCGCCTGCATGGCAAAGTTGAATGTCATGAATTCGACGATAGGTTTTCAGCCCGGCATAGGCCGCCGCCGACGCCTACGCCGGCGAAACCATGCTCGGTAATCGGCGTATCAACAACGCGCCGGGCGCCAAATTCGTCGAGCAGGCCTTGAGTGATCTTGTAGGCGCCCTGATATTCGGCGACCTCTTCGCCCATGATGAAAACGTCTTCATCACGGCGCATTTCTTCGGCCATGGCGTCGCGTAACGCTTCACGCACCGTCGTCGGCACCATTTCGGTGCCTTCCGGAATATCGGGATCGGAAGCGACTTCGGTAGCAATTGGTTCTGCCGGAATCGGAGCGGCGGCCGGTGCTTCGACAACCGGCGCAGGTTCAGCTGCCGGTGCAGGCGCGGCCGGTGCAGCGCTGATATCGCTGGCAACTTTCGCCGTCGGCCAGCAGCACCGCGATGGGCGTATTGACCTTGACGCCCTCGGCGCCCTCGGCGATCAGGATCTTACCGAGCGTTCCCCTCGTCGACGGCTTCGACTTCCATCGTTGCCTTGTCGGTTTCGATTTCGGCGATGATGTCACCGGCGGCGACGCTATCTCCCTCGTTCTTGAGCCATTTGGCGAGGTTGCCTTCTTCCATCGTCGGCGACAGGGCGGGCATCAAAATTTCAATCGGCATCTTATTTGGCTCCCCTTTTCAGGAGTTATCATTCCGACGATGTTACCCTCGCCGTCCTCGACATATGCGCATCGCCCAACACCCGGGTAATCCTCCGGCGGCAGCGGCTTCCGCACCGCCATTGGCTAACGCCCAAAGCGTAGCGTTCATCACAATCAGCGACTTCAAACGTCATCGTGCCTCCACGCACCGGTGAGCCCGAGTCAGGCTCAGCGCCGATCCGTCGCATGATGCCGGCGGTAACGCCCTTTGGACGGTCCGATCTGTAGTCCCTCAATAAGGTGATATTCCATTTCTCCAGCACCAGGCATAGGCGTGAATGTCCAGCCGAACAAACCGCCATAGAACACCTTGGCACGGTCCACATTCGTTGCATGAATTTCAAAATGCGCGGACATCGTTACACCTCCAACAATATGTCGGTGTAGAGTTCGGATACGTCCCGGTTCGGGATCGGATTGTGCGAATTCAGCAGAGTCGGCAACAATGTCTCGGACTTCCTTGTCGATGGCCTTCAACTCCTCCTCGCTCGCCCATTTCTTGTCGAGCACTCGGGCCTTGACCTGTTCGATCGGATCCTGTTCGGCCCGCATCTTTTGCACTTCTTCCTTGGTGCGGTATTTGGCCGGGTCGGACATGGAGTGGCCGCGATACCGGTATGTCAGCATTTCGAGGATGATCGGACCGTTGCCGTCGCGGCACCATTTTGCAGCCAGTTCGGCAGCGGCATTGACTGCCCGAACGTCCCATTCCATCAACCTGGATTCCGGGGATTTTGAATGAGATGCCGCGGTGCGAAAAGTCGGTTTCAGCCGAAGACCGGACCGCTGAGGTTCCCATGGCGTAGCGGTTGTTCTCGATTACGTAAACGACCGGCAGCTTCCACAGCGAGGCCATGTTGAAGCTCTCGTAGACCTGGCCCTGATTGGAAGCACCGTCTCCGAAATAGGCTGTCGAGATATTGTTGTTCCCGCGGTATTTATTGGCAAATGCCAATCCGGTACCAAGCGGCACCTGCGCGCCGACAATCCCGTGGCCGCCATAAAAGTTCTTCTCCTTGGAGAACATGTGCATGGAGCCGCCTTTGCCCTTCGACAAGCCGCCGCGGCGTCCGGTCAGCTCCGCCATAACGCCGCGTGGGCTCATGCCGCATGACAGCATGTGCCCATGATCGCGATAGCCGGTAATCAGCTGATCGCCCTCAATCAGGGCGCGCTGCCATGCCGGTAACGACTGCTTCCTGGCCGATGTATAGATGGCAAAATCCGCCGATAAAGCCCATGCCGTAAAGCTGACCTGCCTTCTCCTCGAACCTTCGGATAAGCAACATGTCGCGATAGGCAGCGAATTCCTGCTCTTTTGAATACTCCAATGGCTTCGGCGTTTTTCGGCATCGCCGGTGTGGAGGATTTCGGTTTTCTGGAGGTGGATTTCTTTGCCGCTGCAGGCATGCGCTCACTCCCTGTGCACGAATGCAATGAACTGTCGCGAAACCCATTTAATAGACTTCGCGATTGCTTGACTTTGCGTAACACGGAATGAACGGCCTTGCCTACTGGTAATTAGGCATAGCTGTTATGCGCTTAAATTGTTCTAATTATTGATTTCTTTTGATATTAACTTGTTTTCAGTTAATATTTTCTCCCCGCAATGGCCGCATGACAACCACTTCGTCGGTCTTTGACAGGTTGAGTGACTTTCGGGCCTGCTCATCGAGCATGTCCTTGTCGAGCGTGCCATCGTGCAAAAGGGCGCACACTCTCCTCAAGTGCCATTCTCTCGGCATTGAGCGCGGCGTGTTCGGATTGCAATTCGGCGGTCTGCGCCTCCAGGCGGTATTTGGAATAAATACCGTAATCGCCGTGGAAAGCGTGGAAGCCGAAGTAGGTGAGGAACGCGACGCACAATGCCGGAATGATCAATCTTCCGGTGTTGCGTTTTTTGTACTGGCGCGTCCACATGACGGAATTCTCCTTCCGCGCATTTCGCCTGATTGTGCTTAACGTGAGGTTACGGGATTAGTTCAAATTGAGCCGATCAGGATTTCAATGCGCCCCGTCCGGCATATTTCGCCTGCGTACCGAGATGTTGCTCGATACGGATCAGCTGATTGTACTTTGCCAATCGATCGGAACGGGCCAGTGATCCGGTTTTGGATCTGACCGCAATTGGTCGCCACTGCCCAAACCAGCGATCGAATTGTCCTCGGTTTCACCGGAGCGGTGCGACATGACAGCCGTGTATCCTGCCTTGTGTGCGGTCTCGACTGCGTCGAGTGTTTCGGTGAGCGTGCCGATCTGGTTGACTTTCACGAGGATGGAATTGGCAACTCCCATGCGGATACCGTCGCGAAGCCTGGCCGAATTGGTGACAAATAGGTCGTCGCCGACAAGCTGCACCTTGTCGCCGACCAGGTCGGTCAGCGCTTTCCAGCCATCCCAATCATCCTCGGACATGCCGTCTTCGATCGACAGGATCGGATAATCGGATGCCAGTTGCGCCAGGTATTTGGCCTGCGCTTCGCCGTCACGCGTCACCCCCTCGCCCTCATAGACATAGTTGCCGTCGTGGAAGAACTCCGTCGCGGCGCAATCAAGCGCAATCGACACATCATCGCCCGGCTTGTAGCCGGCCTGCTCTATCGACTGCATGATGAAGTCGAGCGCAGCCGAGGCACTTTCGATGTTGGGTGCAAAGCCGCCCTCGTCGCCGACATTGGTGTTGTGCCCGGCCTTTTTCAAACCGTCTTTCAGTGTGTGAAACACTTCTGCGCCCATCCGAACCGCGTCGGCAATGGTCGCGGCGCCGACCGGCATGATCATGAATTCCTGAATGTCAATGGGGTTATCAGCGTGGGCACCGCCATTGATGATATTCATCATCGGCACGGGCAGCAGATGCGCATTTGTGCCGCCGACATATCGATGCAGTGGCAAACCCGATGCCGCGGCAGCGGCCTTGGCGACGGCCAGCGAGACGCCGAGCATGGCATTGGCGCCAAGCCGCTTCTTGTTGGGTGTGCCGTCGAGTTCAATCATCACCTGATCGATGTGAATCTGATCCTCGGCTTCCATGCCGCCAACCGCTTCGAACAGTTCTCCATTGACTGCATCCACTGCCTGTTGAACGCCTTTGCCCAGATAGCGTGGTCCACCGTCACGCAGTTCGACGGCCTCGTGCGCGCCGGTCGACGCACCCGAAGGAACGGCAGCGCGTCCAAACGAACCGTCTTCCAGATGGACATCGACCTCCACTGTCGGATTGCCGCGACTGTCGAGGATTTCGCGGCCGAGGATGTCGATAATGGCGGTCATGGTTGTGCTCCAGTTACTGTTGGGAAGATTTCGCTGTCGTCATATCCAATGGCGACAAAAACGCAATGCTATGGTGAAATGACTTTGTTACGCAGCCATGCCGCTTTTTGCCCACAAATCCATAACGAGACAGCCGAAATTCCAGCGATCAGAACGGTTTCAGGTCACTGTTGAGCGGAAACTTTTCCATCAGGTAGGGGCCGGAAAGGACAGGCGCATATTTGGGCGACGCTCCAGATTCCAAACAACTCTCCAAGCACTGAATGTCGGCGAAACCAGTTCGGTTGATGGAAAAACGCAAGAGACTGCCGCCGGTTGCTCGTCGTTCCGTTGCTGTTTGAATTGACCACCCGGTGCAGGGTCGAAACCCATCTGTCGTTGGTCCATCGGGCCATCAGATCGCCGATATTGATTACGAAGGCGTCATCGATCGGCGGCACGGCACTCCATTCGCCGGACGGCATCAGAATCTCAAGCCCGTATGTCTCCGGCTGCGGCAACAAAATCGTCAGGCTTCCATAATCGGTATGTGCCCCTGCCCGCAATTGACCGGGTTGCGCGATCGGACCCGACTGATGCGGATAGTTCAAGGCGCGAAGCGCACTGATGGGTTGATCGATATAGGGCTCAAAAAAGCCTTCCGGAAGGTTCAAGGCCACCGCGAAAATGCGCATGATCCTGACCGCCAACCGCTCCATTTCGCGGTAGTAGGCTTCCCAGGCGGTGCGGAATCCCGCCGGCTCAACAGGCCAAATCGTTTCCGCATAACAAAAAGACAGCGCGTCCTTGTCGCTCAATCCCGCCGGCACCGACAGCGGACCACCGTTGAAGCTCTCCTTCAAATCAGGCGGCGTATCGACATTTCTCGACTTTGCCAGTGCTTCGGCACCAGGTCCGAGATAACCATAGGGATAACCGGGATATGGAGCGCGGCATTTGTCCTTTTGATCCATGTCGAGGTCGAAGAACTCTCTCGTGACCTGGAACATGGCTGTCGATCACATCGGGTGATACGCTGTGGCCGGAAAATCGCCAAAAATCCGATTTCCTGGCAGATCTGATCAACCGTCTCGCTGAAGGCGCGCTTTTGCTGCTCATTCGAACGCTCATAATCACCGATATCGACTAACGGGAAACTGCATTTGGTGGCCAACTTGTTCAAAATGAAAACTTTGATGCCAGCTTCGCATTCTGTCTGTTGTTGTCAACAAAAGTGAGATGCCAGCATCGGTAAGCGGCGGTACGATGTGCACAGAATCAGACTGGTGGGAGGGCGAAACAGCTTCGTAGGAGTTTCGCCATGACAAATCTGAGTGGATTGGCAAGTTTGATGTTTGATCGTGGCCGCGTTCATGACCTCGTGCAACGAACAACCGCCGTCTCAAAAGGCCGACAACGCGGTTGTGATCGTGGAATAGCCGAACCCGCAATCAGCGTTTTGCAATGGCATCGAGCGCCATAAGAGTTTCCAGGAGGGGCGGAAGTTGATCCACCGGAACCATGTTGGGGCCGTCAGAGGGGGCGTTGTCGGGGTTTTCATGCGTTTCGATGAAGACACCGGCAACGCCCACAGCGACGGCTGCCCTTGCCAGCGGACCGACAAATCGCCTCTCGCCTCCACTTGATCCACCTTGGCCACCCGGTTGTTGTACGGAGTGCGTTGCATCGAAAATCACCGGGGCGCCGGTTTCCGCCAGAATGGGTAGCGAACGCATGTCACTGACAAGCGTGTTGTAACCGAACGAAGCACCGCGCCTCGGTAACCATCACCTTGCTGTTGCCTGAACCTGTGACTTTGGCGACGACATTCCTCATATCCCAAGGGGCCAGGAACTGCCCTTTCTTCACATTGACAATCCGGCCCGTGTTGGCGGCAGCAACCAACAAATCGGTCTGACGACACAGAAATGCCGGTATCTGCAGGATGTCAACGACCTCGGCAACCGGTGCACATTGATCGGCGGTATGCACATCGGTGAGAACAGGGATGGAGAATTCCCGTTTCAGATCGGCAAAAACCGACATGGCCTCGTCGAGACCCACGCCACGTCCCGCGTGAGCGAGGTTCGATTTGCCTTGTCGTAGCTGGATTTATAGACAAAACCGATTCCAAGCGCGCTGCAGATTTCGGTCAGACGACCAGCCATATCGAAAGCGTGTTGCCGGCTTTCCATCGCGCAGGGTCCGGCAATCAGCGACAAGGGCAAACCGTTGCCGAACACTGCCTGGCCCGCCATAATCTTTTTGTCCGGTTGGTTCATTGTGGCTTCTCTTCGAACGCGAATATTGCACCCTGGCCCGCCGCCGGTTCGACAACAATACGATTATGCCGTGCTCTGCAATCTATTGCGTTTTTCTTCAACAGTTCGGCAATGCTCGACATGGATTGCACATCAAAGACGATTGCGCGAAGGCGCAGACCGCGTTCGGCGCCGATCGGTATACCGAGTTCGCTCTGACATCCAGCGCCATTGAAAACGGAAATCACGCCGTTGGCCGCCGGGATATCGATGCCATGCTCATGTGTTTCCGATTGGCTGGTTCGCAGCAATTCCTGGCACATGAACAAGAAGTCGGATGGATACGGCTCCGACATTATGATCCGTGAAATTCCAACAACCCCGTTTTGGTGCGCTTCGAGTTGCGAGCGGTCAACTTCCGGCTGTTTGGTGCGCTCGCAGGTAAAGAACAGCGTATCCGGACTTCTGGGATCCGCCGCAAAGGCCAAGCGAAACGAGGCTTCGACAATCTGACCATCCGGTAATCCAAAGGGTCGCGAAAAAACCAGTTGGCGCCCCGCGGACAAACCGCAATACACAAACCGGCGGTGATCGGCCTTGGCGTTGGTCGTTCCAAATACGAGTGCGGAAAAGCCTTCCGGTCCGTTGCGGAAACGATAGGCGGAATCGCGAACGGCAAACACATTGCGTTTCAATGCGGTTTTCGCCGCAAGCTCCGGATCGACGATCGCCAATGGCTCCAAATAGCTGTCGTCAGCGAAATAAACGCAGGCATTGGCGGTTCCAAACGGGTGATCTGCCCGCGGTGCGACGGTGAAGCCGAGTGTTTCCAGACGCCGGCGTGAGACATCGAGATCTTTGACGGGCAGGACGCAGTGATCGATCGGACGAGGGGGGTCGCGCCATCATTCCTCAAGCACTTCCTTGACGACGGTCGCCAGCTGTTTGAGCGAAAACGGTTTCGGCAGAAAACCAAATTTCGCGTCCTCTGGAAGGTTCTTAGCGAATGCATCTTCCGCGTAGCCGGAAACAAAGATGAACTTGATATCCGGCTGGACCTTGCGAAGCTCTCCGAGCAATGTCGGGCCGTCCATTTCCGGCATCACTACGTCAGATACGACTATATCGATTTTGCCGTCCTGTTCCGTGAATATCTCCATTGCTTCGACGCCCGAAGAAGCTTCATGGACTGTGTATCCGCGCGACGTCAAAGCCCTCACGCCACCCATGCGCACGGCGTCCTCGTCTTCAACAAGAAGCACGGTCGCGGAACCCGAGAGGTCCTGATTAACCGGTTGGGAACCGGGCATCGTCTCTCCGGCAGAAGGTTCTGGACCTGTCGACAACGGCGTGGCGGAATGTTCGTCTGCCGGTTCGGCTCCTTCGACAAAACGCGGCAGGAAGATCCGGAACACCGAACCCTTACCCTCTTCGGAATCGACGAAAATAAACCCGCCGGTCTGCTTGATGATGCCGTAAACCATCGACAGACCAAGGCCGGTGCCCTTGCCTACATCCTTGGTGGTGAAAAACGGTTCGAAAATTTTTCCGGCAACTTCGGGCGGAATGCCCGTACCATTGTCCTCCACCTCGATGAGGACATAGTCAGCGGCGGCGAGCTCACGGTGGTGGGTGAACTTCTCGCACTGCGCTTCCGGCAAATTCGAGGTTTTGATCGCCAGATTTCCGCCCTCAGGCATGGCATCACGCGCATTGACCACAAGATTGACAACAACCTGCTCAAGTTGCCCGAGGTCGGCACGTACCGGCCACAGATCACGACCATGCTCGATCTCGACTTTGACGCTGTTGCCTGCCAACCGCGTCAGCAACATCCTCAAATCCGCCAACACGTCAGTTAGATTGAGTGTTTCGGGCCGAAGTGTCTGGCGGCGGGAGAATGCCAGCAACTGGCGCACGAGTGATGCGGCGCGATTGGCATTCTGCTTGATGTTCATGATGTCCGGGAATGACGGATCGGACGGCCGATGATTGGTCAGCAACAGGTCTGATGCCATGATGATGGCGGTGAGAACGTTGTTGAAGTCGTGAGCGATGCCGCCCGCCAACTGGCCGACCGCCTGCATTTTCTGACTTTGCGCCATCTGGTTTTCGAGCGCCTTTTGCTCGGTGGTTTCAACCGCATAAACGATTGCGGCTTCTTCGGCACCGTCGCGGCCCTCATCGGCAATGGCATTAACGTAAAAGCGCATGTGCCGTTCACTTTCACCGGGAAATTCCGTCTCGATCGGCGTGATATCGGCTTGGCGCTCCTTGGCCTTTTCAAGCGCAGCGGCAAAACTGGCGCGGTCGCGTTCATGAATGACCGAATCCAGGCGCACTTTCCCATCAATGGCATCACGATCGACGACCGAAGAGAAAAGCGATACAAATGGCGCGTTGGTTCTCAGAATACGCCCGTCACCGTCAACTCCGGCTATTGCCATCGGCGTTGAGTTGAAGAAGCGGGTGAAACGCACCTCGGCGGCACGGCGGTCGGAGGAAGAATCTTCGCCCTTTGTCCTGTTAAGCACGATCGTTCTTGTCGCGCCGGGCTCGCCTTCCCGGCTTGCCGTCACGCGATGCATGAACCTGACCGGCAGGGCCTCACCTGATGTCGTCGACAGATCGAGATCAATGACCGCATTGCGGGTGGTTCCCGGATCCACCTTAATCGAGTTGATCAGCGCCATGCCGTCTCCGGCGACGATTTCCGACAGCGACATCGATTCGGGCCGGAATTGAGCCAGATCGAAACCCAGCCATACGGCAAGCGTGGAATTGACGTATGTGAGTTGCCCGTTCGGATTTGCCGCGAAAAAACCTGCCGGCGCATGATCCAAATGGTCGATTGCCTTTTGCAAATCCTGGAAAAAACGCTCCTGCTCTGCTCGTTCGCCGGATATATCGGCAATCTGCCAGGCATTCAGCGGCTGCCGATAATCGGGCGAGGAGAACATTCTTGCGCGCACGCGATACCAGCGCGGTCCGCTTTCCTCGCCATCTGGCTGCAATCCCTCGGACAGTCGGAATTCGCCCTCGGCCGCGCGGCCATCGCGTAAAGCCGACGATAATCTGAGGATTGTCGAGGAGGCTTCCTCGTTTGATCCCAAAAAATTTTCGACAGTCTTTGTTTCGACAGCCGATTTCGCGCCGGTCATATCCGCCCAGGTGCGGTTGGCGTAGATGACGCCGCCCTTGGGATCGGTGATAACAAGCCCGTGCAGCATCGTGTCGACAAAGCGTTTTGCAAGATCACCGCCGGTGGCGCGAGGCGCGATCTGCACAAATCCAATCGCGGTGGCAAACAGATAGCCGACGCCAATCATTGCCAGGATGCCC
Organism: Rhizobiaceae bacterium; assembly: GCA_963669285.2. Lineage (GTDB taxonomy): Bacteria > Pseudomonadota > Alphaproteobacteria > Rhizobiales > Rhizobiaceae > JAWKWH01. The sequence goes on from CAXXSI010000018.1 coordinate 12,803, forward strand.
AGAAGCCCAAGCAGGAACGGATCACCGAGCCGCTCTTTGAATATGGCAAAGGCGAATCCGGCGCAGATCAGGACAAGGGCAAAAATGATCAGGCGGACGATGGCTCCGGGCCGGGTGTTATATTCAACAATAGGCGCCGGATAGAACTCGCCCTGTGTATTCCTCGCCATTGACATCCGCCTGTGATTCGCCCGCAATTGATCCCCCGGGTCGCGTTATCGGTTGAATCACATTCTCCCGCCGCCGAAAAGACCCAGCACTTCATTCTGTGGTCAATTTTCCCATGTTTGTCGGCATTTTTGGGCCCACCTGCCCTATCCTGCCAACACATCGCCCATTTGGCGGAATTGAACAGCAACCTTGCAGGGATACCTGTGAACACGCTAAAACAGAAATACGCGGGGCGGCGGCATCAAAGGAGACAACCATGGCGTCATGGTTTGAGGGGACATTTGGCGCGGACTACGGACCCGCGGCAATGTGGACAGCCCTGTCAATTGCGGCCCTAGTGCTGTTGCTTTTCGTCTATTGGATTGTTCGCCGCACGATGACCGGCACATTTGTCGCCGGAGGTCGAAACCGGCGCCCCCGATTGGCGATCTTGGATGCCGCGGCAATTGATTCACGCCGTCGCATCGTGCTGCTGCGTCGCGATGATACCGAACACCTGATATTGATCGGCGGCCCGACCGATGTTGTGATCGAACAAGGTATCCATCCGGAAAGCGAAACGGTGCAGCCGGCTGCCATACCGGAAAAACCTACGAAAGTGGCAAGTGCGGCACAGGCCCCGACAGCTGAACCGCAGCGAGCCGAACCGGTGGCCAGGGAGCCCGCAGCTCCACCAGTCAACACAGGTGCCGAACCGGTGCGAAAACCCGCACCAATCGAGACCCCGCCAACCCCGGTCGCCGAGCGCCCTGCCGCCGAGCGACTTCAAAGGGGACCAACCGATACCAGCGCCGCTGTACACACACCTGTGCCGGCAAGGCCGGAAGTGGCCACCGCACAGGTTGAGCGTGTTGCGGCACCGCCGCCGCAGGCTCCCGACCACGCTGAAAAGGTTGCTCAGCCGGGCCGGTTTACCTCGGCCAACCTTGCAGCGGCGGCCGGCAAGAACACGGAAGCGGTAGTGGAAACTGCAAATCCGGATGCCGTCGCGGCAAAACCGGATTCCAGAGGTGACTTGGACACAGCGCTGCTTCATGAACTCGAATCGACCCTCGACAGAGCCGAAACCGAATCGGCACCGGCGGCCAAGCCCAATGATATCGACGAGAACATGGCCCGGATGATCGCCGGACTTGAAAAAGAAAGGGCGTGACGGCAAGTCACGCCCTTAAGCCGAATTTAAAAGCCTAATCGTCTCGGTAGACTTTCTCGCGGCGCTCATGGCGCTCCTGCGCCTCCAGAGACAAAGTGGCGATCGGTCTGGCGTCGAGGCGTTTGAGTGAGATCGGCTCGCCGGTTTCCTCGCAATAGCCATATGTACCCTCACCAATTCGCCTGATCGCCGCATCGATTTTCGAGATCAGCTTGCGCTGGCGGTCCCTTGCCCGCAATTCGATCGCGCGGTCCGTCTCCGACGATGCGCGATCTGCGAGATCAGGATGGTTGGAGTTTTCCTGCTGCAGGACTTCCAGCGTCTCGCGTGCTTCGCGCAGAATGTCGTTTTTCCACGCGACCAGTTTTGCCCTGAAGTATGTTTTCTGCCGATCATTCATGAACGGCTCGTCTTCGGAGGGTGAATAAGTGATATCAAGTTCTTCGCTCATCCAGGTCTCCCGGCTATTCAATTGTGCGCGCCTTATATTCGCGGTACTGAAAACGCACAAGCGCAAAGCTCTGCAAACACACGTGAACTTCCCTTACGTCGGGTTACCCCAATGTTTCATCCACAGACATTCCATCGCTGATTGCCTGACTGCAAACATGGCTCTAAAGCTGGAACGCTATGATTTTGTGTCACTCAGGGAGCGCCCCGGATGAGTCAGCTGTTTCTTCTGCGCCACGCCAAGGCTGATTGGGCCAAACCGGGCATGCGCGATTTTGACAGGCCATTGAAGGAGCGTGGCCGAAAAAACGCTGAAACAATCGGTCTGGCCATGAAAACTGCCGGTTTTCTGCCAGACAAGGTCATCTGCTCCAAGGCAGCACGGGCTTTGGAAACATGGGAATCCGTATCGACGACGCTCGGTGTGGATGATTGTGATGTCGAAATCACCGATTCGCTCTACGGCAGCGACGCATCCGGTTACCTTCAGGTCATCAACGATGCCGTTGATTCGAAACGGCTGCTTCTCATCGGTCATAATCCAATGATGGAAGATATCGCGTTTGCGTTGGCGGGCAGTGGTGAGGAACTAGCGCTGTCAAAACTGGAAAAAGGATTTCCGACAACCGGTTTGGCCGCCATTCAATTCACTGTACCGCTTACAGAGGCTGCCCCTGGCAAAGGCTCACTGCAGGCTTTTCTAACGCCTTCCGACATCTAATAGCCGTTACCGAAACGCCTGCACAATTCCGGTAATGGATACGACCGGCACTTAAATTGCCGGTTTAATTGCCTATATCGAGCCTGCAACGCGAACGCGCAACAACAGGAATTTGATCGCTATTGGCATCGCTTACCTCCCTGGCCGATGAGGCTTTGATAACGCTGGACACGGTCGCAGGCCGGGCCGTCTCGTTGGTCAATCCAAATCTGCGGTTGGGTGTTACCGGCCTTTCGAGGGCAGGAAAAACCGTGTTCATAACCGCGTTGATTCACAATCTGATCAATGGCGGGCGATTGCCGATGTTCGAAGCGCAGAATTCCGGACGAATCGCTCGTGCCGCTTTGCAGCCGCAACCCGACGATAATGTGCCCCGCTTTCAATACGAGGAGCATGTCGCCGCCCTGGTCAATGATCGTGTGTGGCCGGAATCGACCCGGCAAATATCGGAATTGCGGCTGACCATCGAATACGAGTCGGCCTCCGGTTGGTCGCGTTTGTTTTCAAGGGGTACGCTCAATCTCGACATTGTCGACTATCCAGGCGAATGGCTGCTGGATCTGCCGCTTCTGTCGCAGAGTTTTGCTGAGTTCTCGCAACGCTCGTTTGAATTGGCGGAGCTTCCTGAGCGGGGTAAGCTCGCCCAAGACTGGCTACTTCAAACCAGTAAAGCCAAACCGGGCGATCCGGCGGACGAAATGACCGCCAAACAGCTTGCCGATTCATTTACCGCATACCTGCGAATGTGCAAGGACGATGCCCGCGCACTGTCCACCTTGCCGCCAGGGCGCTTTTTGATGCCGGGGGATCTGGAGGGATCTCCAGCGCTCACGTTTGCACCGTTGCCGCAAGTTGCCGACACTGCCGACGGTTCGCTTTATGAAATGATGGAACGGCGCTTTGAAGCTTACAAAACACACGTCGTAAAACCGTTCTTCCGCGAACATATCACTCGTCTTGACCGTCAGATTGTTCTGGTAGATGCAATGCAGGCACTCAATGCGGGCCCGGCTGCACTGCGTGATCTGGAGCGCGCGCTAACGGAGGTGATGTTGTGCTTTCGCGCCGGGCGCGGCAACCTGGTAAGCAGTCTGTTCAGCCGCAAGATCGATCGCATTCTCGTTGCAGCGACAAAAGCCGATCACCTCCATCATGAGACACATGACCGGTTGCAGGCCATCGTCCGCCAACTGGTTGATACGGCCATTGAACGTGCCAATTTTACCGGCGCCAACGTCGATGTACTGGCGATGGCCGCACTGCGCACGACCAGAGAGGGCACGGTCAACCAGAACGGTGAGGAACTGCCGGTCATTATCGGTACGCCGATCAAGGGCGAAACAATCGGCAAAGACAAGTTCGACGGAGAGACACTGACTGCCGTTTTCCCCGGCGATCTGCCGGCAAAGCCGCAAATTACCGAACTACTGGGCAAACAATGCGATTCGGCGGCCCTTCCGGTTCGTTTTGTCCGATTCCGGCCTCCCGAACTGGAGCGGACCGCCGAAGGATTGACGTTATCGCTTCCGCACATACGCCTCGACCGCGCCCTGCAATTTCTGCTTGGAGACCAACTGGCATGAATGCTCAACGAAAACCCACAGCCTTCAAGCTTGAGGAATCGGCGCCAAAACAACAACGTGCCAATTCCGGCGAGCCCAAAAAACGGGCGCCGCGGGCAGTCAAGGTTCAGTCGAAAGTGAGCATTGCGACGGCCGCAGAGGATCCGTTCGATCAGGAAATAGCACAGCTTGACCAGAGTGTTCCCCAGGTCAGAAGCCCCCGCAAATTCCGGCTTGGCGCCCTGTTTGCGGCTTCGGTCGGCGCGCTATTGACGCTCGCCGTCGGTCTTTGGGCAGAACAGCTGATTGCCGATTTCTTTGCCCGTTCGCAGTGGCTCGGATGGATCGCCACCGGCCTTTCCGCAGTTGCCGGTTTCACATTGCTGGCAATCGCCATTCGTGAAGTCGCCTCGATCATGCGGCTCAACTCGGTCGAAAAATTCAGGAAACGAGCCGAAGCGGCCATCAGGCAAGACGATACACGCCAGGCACGACGGCTGCTTGGAGATCTTGCCGGATTTACCAAGTCGAACCCGCTTACCGCTGAGGGACGGCAAAACCTTAAAGCCCTGGAAGATGATGTTATTGACGCCGCAGATCTGGTCGCTATCGCGGAAAGGGAGTTGTTCACCGGTCTGGACCGGCAGGCAAAGGCGCTGGTCCTGCAATCTGCCAAGCGGGTCTCGGTTGTCACCGCAGTCAGCCCGCGCGCTCTGATTGACGTCGGCTTCGTCCTGTTCGAATCCGGCCGCCTGATCCGCAGGATTTCGCAACTTTACGGCTGCAAACCCGGCAGTATCGGCTTTCTCAAACTGGTACGCGACGTTGCCGCCCATTTGGCGGTGACAGGCTCGATCGCGGTTGGTGACAGTCTGGTGCAACAGTTGATTGGCCATGGTCTGGCCGCCAAGTTGTCAGCACGGCTCGGCGAAGGCGTCGTCAACGGCCTGATGACTGTACGAATCGGCATAGCGGCGATGGAAACTGCAAGACCGCTACCGTTCAATGCGATTGAGCGGCCGGGAATGGGCGAGTTCCTTGCGGCGCTGGGCGGCACAACAACCGGCAAGAAGGATGCTGACTAGCCTTACCTTGCCATCAGCCGGCATTTGGCGCATTCTCAGCGTAGAATTGGGCTGTGCGGAACGAAGCATTAACCAATGTTCGTCATGTTTCGGTAACCACACAAAAATGCCTCTATAATGCTGGTTCGATGTCCGGGGAATTCATGTTCATGCGAGTATCTTCTGTATCCGCCCTGTCGGCCACCATTCTTGCCGGTGCGGCGTTGGCTTGGCCTGCAACGGCTTTTGCGCTCGATCGCGACAGCCGGTTTTTCAAACAGGTTGAGGGAATTTGGTCGGGCCCCGGCGAAATAGTCGCCGGTAAATACAAGGGCACGAAATTCACCTGTAATTTCAAAGGTCGAACACCCTCGAAAAAGACCGGAATGTCACTTGACGGCAGTTGCCGGGTCGGACTGTTCACACAGAAAATGTCGGCGAACGTTGTGCGCAGCGGACGGAACTATCGCGGCAAGTTCATGGACGGCGCGGCAGGCGAAGGCCTCGATATCACATCTGGAAACGTGGACGGAAAGCGCGTTGTGTTCTCGATCAACCGCAAGCAACTGAACGGCGCCATGCTGGCGCGTTTACCGAACGAAGACACGATGAATGTGACAGTATCCGTAAGGGTCAATCGCAAACTGGTTCCAGTGATCGGCATGAAACTGAAGCGCATGGACAATTCAGCCACGGGAAGCGTCGCACGAAACTGAATTTCCAATCCAAATATGATTTAATCTGATACATCGAAAAAGGGCCGCAACTTATTGCGGCCCTTTTGTTTATCGGTGCCAGACTAGTCGATCTCTTCGGGCAGTACGAGATTCAGGATGATCGACAATGCCGCTGCCGGCAGCAAGCCGGACGTCAACAGGATCTGTGCAGTTTTCGGCAAATGCTGAAGCGCCTCCGGAACCAGTTGCAAACCGAGACCGACCGACAGCGATACCGCGAATATCACCATGTTCCGTCGGTTCCACGTTACGTCTGACAGCATGTTGATGCCGGCGGCTGCGACCATACCGAACATGACGATGACACCGCCGCCCAGCACCTCGATGGGTACGGTCGAAATGATCGCGCCGATCTTCGGAATAAGGCCGCAGATGATTAGGAAAATCGCGCCATAGGTGACGACGTGGCGGCTCATGACGCCAGTCATCGATATGAGGCCGACATTCTGGCTGAACGAGGTGTTCGGCAGACCGCCGAATATGCCCGCGATCGCGGTACCCAAGCCGTCGGCATAAGTGGCGCCGGAGATTTCCTTGTCAGTCGCCTCGCGCCCGGCACCGCCCTTGGTGATACCGGAAACATCGCCAACCGTCTCGATCGCCGATATGATGGCCATGAAGCACATGCCGATAATCGCGGCAGCGGTGAAATCGAAGCCCCATTTGAACGGCATCGGCGCATTGAACCACGATGCGTTACCAACATTGTTAAAACTGACCATGCCCATCAGCAAGGCCAATATGTAACCGGCGATCAGTCCCAGAAGCACGGCCGCGATCGACCACATGCCCTTCATGAAGAACTTGATGGCCAGGGTCACGACGATAACGAACAGTGCCACTGTCCAGTTCTGCAGGCTGCCGAACTCAGGCTTGCCCATGGCAGGTACGCCACCCGCGGCATACTGTATACCGACCTTGATCAAGGCCAGACCGATCATCAGAACAATCAAACCGGTAACCAACGGCGGAAGCGCAAAACGCAGTCTGCCGATGAATGTACCGAGAAAGAAATGGAAAATGCCGCCAATGACGATGCCGCCCATCAGCGTTCCCATGGCGGCAACACCCTGACCGGCAACGATCGGGATCATCACCGGGAGAAACGCGAAGCTGGTTCCCTGAACGATTGGCAGCCTACCACCGACCGGCCCCATCCCGACGGTCTGAAATAGTGTTGCAATGCCCGCAAAAAGCATCGACATCTGGATCATGTAGATCAGGTTCGGAAAATCCGGTGAGTTGGAACCGAAGCCGAAACCCGCGGCACCAGCCACGATAATCGCCGGTGTCACGTTGGACACAAACATCGCCAAAACATGCTGAATGCCAAGAGGCACCGCCTGAGCGAGAGGCGGCGCGTAGTTCGGATCACGAAGCTGTTGCTTGAGATCGACAGTTGAATCGGTCATGATTGTCCCTCCGTAATCTGACCTATGGCCGGCCTTGGAAGACGAATCGCCACACTGCCGGTTATTGAGCATCCCCTAAACAACGATAGGAAGCTATCCAGATATGTTTGAAAGTGCCGTCTGATCCTGATGAAAATCGCAACCTGGAACATCAACGGAATCAAAGCCCGCATCGAAAATGTGGTTGCCTGGCTGGAAGAAAGCCGGCCGGATATTGCCTGCCTGCAGGAAATAAAATCTGAGGACGCGCCTTTTCCGCGCGAACCGATAGAGGCGCTTGGCTACCATGTCGAAACCCATGGACAAAAGGGTTTCAATGGCGTGGCAATCCTGTCGAAAATCGCTTTCGACGAGGTCAATCGCGGTCTTCCCGGTGACAATGACGATCAACAGGCTCGGTTTATCGAAGGCGTGTTTTCGACATCTTCCGGTGCGCTGCGTGTGGTTTCGCTTTATCTACCGAACGGTAATCCGGTCGATACGGAAAAGTTCCCCTACAAACTGGGATGGATGAAAAGGTTGGAATACTGGGCCGATGAACGTCTTGCATTGGAGGAGCCGCTGGTTCTGGCCGGTGATTACAATGTAATCCCGCAGCCTGAAGACGCGAAAAATCCAGATAACTGGATTGGCGATGCGCTGTTCAAGCCCGAAAGCAGGCAATCATTCAGGCGACTGGCCAATCTCGGTCTGACGGAAGCCTTGCGCTCGGCAAGCGATGCCGACCTGACCTATACGTTCTGGGACTACCAGGGTGGTGCCTGGCAGAAAAACAATGGTATTCGCATCGACCATATGATGTTGTCACCCGAGGCGGCGAACCGGTTGGCATCCGTTGATATCGAAAAACACGTTCGCGCCTGGGAAAAACCTTCAGACCACGTTCCGGTCGTCATCGAGCTTGCTGTCTAGACCTACCGTTCCAAGGCCTTGGCGCCGGCGCCCTCGGTTCTGTCATAGGCGAGTAATGCCTTGAATGCCGACAGTTCAAGGTCGGGCTCCTTGCCATCAGCAAGCCGGTAGACCTGCTCGTAGTACCAGCCCAGGGCACCCCATGCATTGAGGTCCCTAAGGAAGCTGATCGGCGAATTAGGGCCGAAGATGCCGTTGCCGATCTTCAGATCTTCATCCCGGCACAGCAACCGCTCCACTTTATCCCGCAGAATGCGGTGAGCCGCATCGGGATCAACCAGGAACGGCCGGCCAAGGCCAATTACATCGACATTGTCGTTTGAAACAGCCTCTTCCATCGCCTGGCGGCTTCTGAACCCGCCGGTGACCATGATCGGTGTTCTGACGCTTTCCTTCAGCTTGGGCACAAAACCCAGGAAATAGGCTTCACGGCGCTTTATTCCGCGATAGGTGGCATCCTGCAACGGATCCTTGCGATCAAAGTCGATCATGCGGGGCTGTTCGTAGTTACCGCCCGAAATCTCGATCAGATCGACGCCCTCGGCTTCCAGCCACTTGGCGACTTTTGTGCTGTCATCGACTGAAAACCCGCCCCGCTGGAAATCCGCCGAATTGAGCTTGACCGACACGACGAAGTCCTTGGCGGTCGCCTTGCGCATGGCGCGAACCACTTCGAGCAGAAATCTCGCCCGACCTTCCAAAGACCCACCCCAGCGATCGTCGCGCGGATTGGAGAGCGGAGACAGGAACTGGGAAGCCAGATAGCCGTGCGCCGCGTGCATTTGCACGCCGGTAAATCCGGTCTCGCGAGCGATCCTCGCCGCATATCCGAAACGGTCGATAATGTCGGTGATTTCCGTTTCGGTCAGCGGAATCGGCCGACCGAAGCGTCCGTTGCGCATTTTCAGGCCAACGGTCGAAGGCGCTTTTGGAGCTGGATTAATGGCCTTTTGCGTCTGGCGGCCGGCATGATTGAGCTGCATCCACAAATGGCAACCGTGCGCGGTTCCGGCTTTAGCGATCGCTTTCAAGCCTTCGATCGCATCATTGTCCTGCGCTTCAGCGATTGCCAGATTGCCGGGTCGTTCCAGATGCCAGCGGTCAACAAGTACATTGCCCGTGATCAGAACACCGGCGCCACCCTCGCCCCAGCGGCGATACAGTTCGACATGACGATCTGTCGCGCGGTTGCGCCGATCACCGAGTCCCTCGGTCATCGCCGCCTTGGCTATTCGATTGGACAATTGCGCGCCGCAGGGCAGCCGCACCGGTTCGTTCAATACAGATTTGCTGTTCGACACGCTGAAATCCCGCACATAATTACCCCGGCGGGTAAACGTAGCCGCTTTGTTAACCTTTCATCAACCATCCAAGTGTCGGTACGGCAGCCTAATTCAGAATATGCTTAATTTGCACGCCATCATCAAGGTACCGATGGCAGCAGCGAAAGATCCAAATTCATCGTATCTCCGCGGACGATAGCGGCTTTAATCCCAAAGCGTGATGATCTCTTCGGAATGGCCACACGGCGCAAATCCCGCTTTCTGATAAATATGCAGGGCTCTGGGGCTGTCCAGAGTATTGGTATGCAGCGTCACCTTTGCCGGGACATGTGCCCAGGCGGCTGCAAGCGCCTCGGAAAAGAAGTACTTGCCAAGACCCATTCCCTGAAAATCCGGCGATATCCCGAAATACACAACCTCGACTTCGCCCTGGCATCAAAGCCAGATCGAGCTCGAAGAATCCCGTAGGTGCACCATCGGCATAGAGAACCTGGATTTCCGTCGTCTCGGCATGAATGATCTTGGCCAGGGTGGAATCATCCATTTCGCGGCGAACCATCCAATGATGTGCCTTGCCGACCTGTTCGTAGAGATATCGGTAAAACGCCAGCGGAATGCCTGGCGCACGCATAAGTGCCATTCTCGGCCTGGAAGGTATCGGCGCACGGGAGACCGGTGGCGCGGTCATCTCCAGATGGGTGACCCTGACGCTGAAGGGCTCGTTTCTGCCGGGTTTTGGCATTTCGTTAGCTGCCGGTCACGACAGCGGTGTCGTCTCGGCTTCCCCATTCACTCCACGAGCCGTCATAAAGGCGATTGTCACTATGGCCGATCGATTGAAGTGCCAGGGTGATCACGGCGGCAGTCACGCCCGAACCGCAGGTGGTGACCACCGGTTTGTCCAGATCGATACCTGCCGACAGGATCTTCTCGCGCAACTCTGCAACCGGCAACAGGAAGCCGTCGCGTGAAAGGTCCAATGCAGGCAGGTTGCAGGCGCCCGGCATGTGACCGGAGCGCACTCCTTCGCGCGGCTCTGGATCCTTGCCGGCAAACCGCCCCGCCGGGCGCGCATCGGCAATCTGCGACGTGGCGCTCGCGACAACGCCCAACATTTCCGGTAATCCCACCGCCATGCGCGCATTAAAGGCCGGTACAAAGGCAGTCGGGGCTATCTTTGTGCGCTTGGCGGTAACGATATGCCCATCGGATTTCCAGCGATCAAATCCGCCGTCGAGAACAAAGACCTGCTCGGCGCCCATGACCTTGAACATCCACCACACGCGTGGTGCGGAAAAATAGCCCGGGCCGTCGTAGACAACGATCGTATCATCGCGTGATATGCCCATCGAACTGGCGTAACGCTCGAATACCAATGGCGACGGCAGGGAATGCGGCAGACCGGTGTCCGGCTCCACGACCTGGTCATGATCGAAGAAAATGGCGCCCGGGATATGGGCAGTGTCGTATTCTGCCCGGGCATCGCGATTTTGCACCGGTAGGTACCAGGAACCGTCAACGATCGAAAGTCCGGGCTCTCTCAGGCGCTTTACCAGCCATTCCTGCGAAACGACAAAGGGGCTTTTCTCGCTCATATCTTCTCAATTCGCGGGCAACGGGCCGAACCGAATGCGGAATCTTCGGTTCTCCCTGCCCTTTTTCTCGATCTTGCCGATGTGGATCTCACCGACCTCATTTGTGGTGGACACGTGCGTGCCGCCGCAGGGTTGACTGTCAACCACACCATCTTCGCCGATGCAGACCAAACGGATTTGGCCTGTTCCCGCCGGTGGTCTGACGTTCTTCGATTTGACCAGACCTGGATTGGCGGCCAGTTCGTCTTCGGTGATCAGCTTCACGAATACCGGATGATCCGCCTCCACCAGCGCCATCAACGCTGCCGTGACATCATCTTTGGTCACGCTTGCATCCGGCAGATCGAAGTCGATGCGGCTTTCGTTTTCGCCGACAGAGGCACCGGTTATAGGATAGGGGCAGACGGCAGTCAGCAGATGGCAGGCGGTATGCATACGCATCAGGCGATAGCGCCGATCCCAATCAACATGCAAAACCAATTCTTCGCCGATCTCCGGCATGGTTTCTCCGGTTGCCGGCACATGGATGATCTCATCCTTGGTTTGGCCGGTGACAGTGGCTGCTATCTGGATCTTGGAGCCGGCCGCACGCTCAAAGAACCCGATATCCCCGGGTTGGCCGCCCGATGTGGCATAAAAATTGGTCTGATCGAGAATGATGCCGCCGCGATCGTTGATGGAAACGACGGTGCCCTGCGCGGTCGACAGGTAAGCATCATCGCGAAACAGCGCTGAGGTTGAATGACTCATGTTGCAACCTCTTCATAGGGTACTTCGATGTCGGGCGCCGTCTCCATCCACGCAGGCACAGGCAGACCCTTGGACCGCAGAAATTCGGGATTGAACATCTTGGATTGGTATCGGTTGCCGAAGTCGCACAGCATGGTGACGATCGTGTGGCCCGGTCCCAGTTCCCTGGCCAGCCGAATGGCACCGGCAAGATTGATGCCCGATGAACTGCCGAGACAAAGTCCCTCTTCCTGCACAAGCGCAAATACAATCTCGAGTGCTTCGGCGTCCTGGATCTGATAGGCGAAATCCGGCGTATATCCTTCCAGATTGGCGGTGATGCGCCCCTGCCCGATCCCTTCGGTAATCGAACTGCCTTCGGCTTTCAGTTCACCATGGGCGTAGAAATTGTAGAGCGCAGCGCCGAGCGGATCGGCGATCGCGGTCTTGATGTCCTCGTTGTGGGATTTCAACCCGGCCGCGACACCCGCCAATGTCCCGCCGGTACCGACAGCCGACACGAAGGCATCGACCTTGCCGTCGGTTTGATCCCAGATTTCCTTCGCCGTGGTGACAATATGGCCATCCCGATTGGCAACATTGTCGAACTGGTTCGCCCAGATTGCGCCATTGGGTTCCGATTTCGCCAGGTTTTCGGCCAATCTGCCCGACAGCTTTATGTAATTGTTCGGATTTCTGTACGGAACCGCCGGTACTTCGATCAGCTCCGCACCGAGGAGGCGGAGGGCATCCTTTTTTTCCTGTGTCTGTGTTTCCGGAATGACGATGACCGTCCGGTAACCGAGCGCCTTGGCGACAACCGTCAGGCCAATGCCGGTATTGCCGGCCGTTCCCTCGACGATCACACCACCGGGTCGCAAAAGGCCGCGTTTTTCGGCATCGCGGATGATGAACAATCCCGCCCGGTCTTTGACCGATTGGCCCGGGTTGAGAAATTCGGCTTTTCCGAGGATGACGCAACCGGTCTCCTCTGATGCTCGTTTCAGCTTCATCAGCGGGGTGTTGCCGATCAGATCAATTACATTTGGATACATCGATAAATCTCTCTTGTGCCGCTGCTACCGTAGGAAGCGGCGGCCCGGCTTTCAAGCATCGCGTTGTCTCCAAAGCCATGAATTGGAACATATTTTTCCATACTCGGTAATTTCCGGGTTTTTTGCACTGCCTCTCTGTTCCATAGTGGGCCGACAGCCAAAGAATACAGGAGACAATCATGCTGCGAAAAACCCTGATTGCGCTGATCGCTCTCGTCATATTCGCCGGGATCCTGTTCGCTGTTGGTCCGCGTGTTCCCGTGGATACGACGATCTCATTTAGAAGCGCTGATATCGGCGACGACATCGAAAACTATCTGGCAGAACGCGAAGCGCGATTCGACGATATTCGCGACGGCTTGGAAAAAGAAATCATCTGGGCCTATCCGGCGTCAAAGGCCAAGACACCGCTGGCGATCGTCTATGTACACGGATTTTCCTCATCCAAAGGTGAAACACGTCCGCTTTCCGACATGGTCGCAAAAGAACTCGGCGCAAATCTGTTTTACACGCGCCTGACCGGCCATGGCCGCGACGGCGATGCCATGGCCGAAGCGACCGTTAATGCCTGGGTCAACGATATGGCTGAAGCCGCCGAGGTTGGCAGAAGGATCGGAGAAAAGATCATTGTCGTTGCGACTTCGACGGGCGGCGGCATCGCTGCATGGGCGGCGGCGGAAACACCGTTACTCGACAAAGTCGTCGGATTGGTTCTGATATCGCCGAATTTCGGTATTCAGGATGCCGGCGCCGGGCTTTTGACTCTGCCCTGGGGCGAATCGATTGCGAACTTCCTGGCCGGCGAGGAACGAAGCTATGAGCCCTTGAATGCGTTACACGCCAAATATAACACAACGCGCTATCCAACCAAATCGGTGCTGCCGCTGGCGGCAATCACCGCATTGGCAAGCGCCGCGCCGTATGAAAACGTGAATATTCCGGCGCTTTTCATCATTTCCGATGCCGACAAGGTGGTCATTCCGGGCGAAACCCGCCGCATCGCGCAAATCTGGGGAACAGACTGGGAGATCGTACCAGTCGACAATGCCGACGACCCTTCCCAACATGTCATTGCCGGCGATGCGCTCTCGCCTTCTACGACGGATGAATTGGCTCTCAGGGTCATTGAATGGATCAAGAAGATCGCCAGATAATTGGATCAAGCCTTTTCCGGCTTCCGGTCCTGTGAAAACAGGTAGATCAGCAGCGCGCCGCTAACAATGAGTGCGTAGAAACCGAACAGGTTCCCATAGGCCGCCTCCGGTGCCGCCACATCTGTACTCGCAGTGACGATGCGGCCGGTGACGACCTGCATCAGGCCCACGCCGCCAATACCAAAAAAGTTCATCAAGGTGACACCTCTGCCGGTCAGATGTGAGGGAAAGAATGCTCGCCCATGCGCCATCATGACGGCAAAACTGCTGCCTGACAGCCCGATAATGATGAATGCGATCGTGACTTGGTTTATCGATGTTTGCGGATTGAATGCCAGCCAGGCACAGACCGCGACACAAATGGCATTGCCGCCGACAATTATCCATTTCCTGGTTCCGAACATCGTATCGAGCGGCCCGTAGACAAAACTGCCGGCGACCATGGCCAGCGCCATGTAAAACGTCACCGTTCCAATCTGCAACGCATCCGCACCGTAAACGTCCGCGACATAGGGACCGGCCCACAGCCCGCGTATACCGGCTGCAGTGACATAATTGACCAGCATCATCGGCAAAATCCACCAAAGCGGTCGCATACTTGCCAGTTTTAGATATCCGGAGAATCCCGCGTCCCCGTCATCCTGGTTTTGCTCGTGTTCTGGATCCCGAATCGAGAAGTATAAGGCAAACGCGGCAGCGAGTGTCGCAAGCCCGAGCACAAGCATGACGCCTCGCCATCCGAACATTTCGGCGGCATTTGCCATCGGCGACGAGCCCATGACATTGCCGATCATGCCGATTGCGACAATCCAGGAAGCGAGAACGGCAAATCTGGCCGGCGGAAACTTTTTGGCGAAAATGAAGAATGACGCCATCAGGACCGGAGAACATCCGATCCCGATCATGACCATCGCCAAGATGATCATCCAAGGGACGGTTGCGAAGGCGAATACCAGAGCGCCACCTGCACCAAACACTGCCAGCAGAAAACTGACCGTCCTCTTCGGGCCGAACCGGTCGAGGCAAACACCGACGATGAACTGCATCAGCGCAAAGGCGATGAACCAGGCACCGGAGGCAACCGAAAGATCGGCCTTGGTCGCACCGACATCCGCCGCGAGCGCCGGTGTCAGCACCGCAAGGAACGTGCGGTAAAACTGCGACAGGATGTATGTGGCGGCAAGGACAGCGATCCCGGTCAATGTTGCTCCCCGTCTATCGACTGATGAAGCCGTTCGCCGTGTCGCCAACTGAGCTTCGAGCCCACTATGCGCATCAGCAAGCGGCAGTCCAGAAGCAACGACGGGTATCGCCGTTCTGTGACTGCTGGATGAGCAGATTCATGGTAGATGCGGCGCAATGGCTCGAAACCATGGCTACTCCCGGCGCATCCAGATGTTGTCGCCAGATCTATGGATAGGTTAGGTCCTACGCTGCCCGCTTGGCTGCACGCTTGGCGAATCGCCGCCTGCTCCAGCGTTTCTTTGTCTTCGGTTTTGCCTTAGTGCCATCCTGTTTTTCAGGGCTGTGGCGATTGTTGTTGTCTGCGTTGTTTGCCGCACTGGCCGCCGTGACCGTATTGCCGTGTTCGGGTTTTCTTTTCCGATTGTTGCGGTTCGGCCGGTCCCGTCCGTGTTCCCTTTTGTCACCGGCATCGTTGTCCGCGCGGGCGGTACGAATTGGCTGTGCCGGTCGTGCCGGATCCGGCTGACCCAGATGATCAGCAGCGATCGGCAGTTGCAAGCGAATAACGCGTTCAACGGCTTTGAGTTTTGCCCTCTCGTTCGGGTCGCATAGCGTAACTGCGATACCGCTTTGGCCGTTGCGGCCGGTGCGTCCAATGCGGTGAACATAGGATTCGGCCTCATCGGGCAGATCGAAGTTCACCACATGGCTGATGCCGGGGACATCAATACCGCGTGCAGCGATATCGGTGGCGACCAGAATTCTGACCTTTCCATTGCGAAATCCATTGAGTGCGGCCTGACGGGCGTTCTGCGATTTGTTGCCATGAATGACTGCGGTATCAAATCCGTCGCGTTTCAGGTCGCGGGTAATCCGGTCGGCTCCGTGTTTGGTGCGCGAAAACACGATCACCGAACGCATGGCGTCATCACCGAGCATTTCACTTAAAACGACGCGCTTCTGTCTGGTACGCGCCATGACGACACTTTGGACAATTTCCGCTGCCGTCGTCCCTTGTCGAGCCACTTCGACCCGGACAGGATCCTCCAGCAGACTATCGGTCAGGCGCACGACCTCTTTCGGCATCGTTGCCGAAAAGAGTGCTGTCTGACATTCGTCGTGAACCCTTTCGGCAATGCGCTTGACGTCGCGGATGAAGCCCATGTCGAGCATTCGGTCGGCCTCATCGAGCACAAGCCAACGTGTATCGGACAGATCGACATCACGCCCTTTGATCAGGTCGGTGAGCCGGCCAGGCGTTGCGATCAAAACGTCTACTCCCGGGCGAATGCGGTTCACCTGGGATGAGCGTGACACACCTCCCAGTACAAGCGCAGTCGAAAGATGGGCGCCTCTGGCAAGTTTCTTTACCGCGTCCTCGATCTGTACAGCCAGTTCGCGCGTTGGCGCCAGGATCAGGGCGCGCGCGGTTCTGGCGCGTCTCCTTGAGCCGAGTGCAATGATTTTCGAAAGGATCGGCAGCGCGAAAGCTGCGGTCTTGCCCGATCCCGTTTGGGCAATGCCAAGAATATCCCGTCCGGACAGATGGTGCGGAATGGCCTGTGCCTGAATAGGCTTGGGTTCCAGCAAACCTGCTGAGCGGGTCGCTTTCAGCAAAACACCCTGAATTCCGAGTTCTTCAAAGGAAATTTCGTTTGATGAGGCGGAACCGACAGATTCCGCAGTATTTTCAATATGTTGCAATTATTATCTCTTCTGCGACCTATTAAATCGCGTGTTAAACACTGCCGCAGCGGTGCTGACGGCAGATAGATGTCTCATTTCATGCGGTATGGCACGCGGCTGAGCCGTATCCCGGACTGCATCGTTTGCCCCGACCGGCGGATTGCCATCGGGTACCTGTCCATTCATTTCTAAAGCTGATGAAGGAAGGTAAAAGCGCGACACGTCCCTGTGGGAAAGTCGGAATCAATCTCCAACCCAAGCGCCATATTGGCGCCATATGGGGGATCAATTGCGAAAACGCAAGGAAAATCGGCAATTTATCGGCATATTAGTACTGTCGATCAGTAAGGCTTGCCGTGCGGCATGGCCATCCGCTATTGCTGTTGGGCGGCTTTTTGGACCTGTTTGCGTTTGATGAGGGCGCGGGTTGCGGTAAAAGCTGGACTAGGGTCAGGACTCATTAATTGACACGAAATGGTTGGAGCAAATTTGTGCGGGTATTAGGAGCAAGACAGCAGGAAACCGCCTGGTTTTCAATGGCTTGGGACGCGATACACCGTGCAGATTTGCCCAATCCGTAGGACGCTCCGCCATGACTGCGAACTGCTTCGTCAAAGCTCTCGACCGGGGGAAATACCCCGCTCTTCGAGCTTTTCCTTGCATTTCTTGTCATATCGGGCGCCATTTCGCGCCAATTAGTGGGCCCTGACCCTGAAACTACGGGGTTTTTCATCCGTGCAGAGCACATCCGTCCGCGCCGCTGTCCATATTGCCTCGGTGTTTGCCATTTACCTATCGGTTTCGATGCTGATTCCCGCAGCGGTCGACCTGTATTTCGGTCATGAGGACTGGAAAGTATTCGCTGCATCGGCGTTCTTCACCGGTGGGCTGGCGCTGGCTGTCGCCATTGCGACCAACACCAAAGCGCCGCCGGCCTCGGCCCGGTTCGGGTTTCTGCTCGTCAATCTGCTGTGGGTCACGATGTGTATTGCAGGTGCGATACCGTTTTTGGCGTCCTCGCTGGAACTGTCGCCGACCGATGCTGCCTTCGAAGCCGTCGCTGGCGTGACGACGACCGGTGCGACGATCATCAAAAGTATCGACGGATTGCCGCCGGGGATGCTGCTGTGGCGGTCAATCCTGCAATGGATGGGCGGATTGGGCGTCATCGCACTGGGTCTGTTTCTGTTGCCGTTCCTGAATGTCGGCGGTGTCTCCTATTTCAGAATCGAATCCTCCGACATCGACGATCGGCCGTTTGCCCGATTTTCGACATTCGCCGCCGGTCTGCTCAGTATCTATGCGGTTCTGACAGTTGCCTGCGGCATTGCCTATGCAGTGTCGGGTATGACCGCGTTCGACGCGCTCAATCACGCGCTGACCACTGTGTCGACCGCCGGCTTTTCCACCCATGATGCTTCACTCGGTCATTACGGCGGCAACGCCGCAGTTCTTTGGACCGGCACGTTTTTCATGTTTGTCGGCGGGCTTCCCTTTTCGGCGCTGATACTGTTTGCACTCAGAGGCCGGTTTGACGCCGCGCTCGATCCGCAAATCCGCATCTTTGCGGCTTATGTCGTGGGTATCATCCTGGCTGTGGCGATTTATCTGCGTGTCACCGCCGGGCTCGGCATGTTCGATGCGTTGACGATCGCCGCCTTCAATTTTATGTCGGTGGTTACCACAACAGGCTATTCGACCGCGGATTACACCGCATGGGGACCGTTTGCTTTCGCGCTGGCCTTTGTTTCCATGTTCCTCGGCGGTTGCTCGGGATCGACGACCGGCGGCGTCAAGACATACCGTTTCGTCATCCTGTTCGGCTTCATACGCAACGGCATACGGCGCCTGATCTACCCGAGCACGGTTCAGACAGTGCGCTATGGCGACCGGCCGGTCGACGAAGAAATTCAGCGCGCCGTCGTCCTGTTTGTCGGCGCATTTCTGTTCCTTTGGGCGATCATCACGGTGGCGCTTGCCGCAACCGGCGTCGATTTCGTGTCGTCGCTGAGCGGTGCTCTCAGCGCGCTGATGAATGTCGGGCCGGGCCTCGGCGACACAATCGGTCCTCGAGGCAACTATTCGTCGCTACCCGACCTGGCAAAATGGATTTTGACTTTCGGCATGCTGCTCGGGCGACTGGAAATTCTGGCGGTATTGGTGATCCTCACGCCGCTATACTGGAGCAGATAGCGGCAGGTATGCGGCTGCTTCAGATCATGAAACATCGATGGACGGGATTTGAACATGCTGACACGGCAAGATTGCACTGAGCTTGATGCAAATGATGCGCTTGCAGATTTGCGGGGCAAATTCCGCCTGCCGGAGGGCGTTATCTACCTGGACGGCAACTCCCTTGGCGCAATGCCTGGCGATGTGCCGGACAAGCTAATGCACACGATTGAGCGTGAATGGGGGAAAGACCTGATCCGCAGTTGGGGCACTGCCGACTGGTTTGCCATGCCGGAAAAGCTCGGCGATCGCATCGGACGCCTGATCGGGGCTGCAGCAGGACAAATCGTCGTGTGCGACACGACATCAATCAACATTTACAAGGCTTTGCGCGCAGCCATGAGGATGCGCAGCGAGCGAAGCGTCATCGTTTCGGAACTCGGCAGCTTTCCAACCGACTTGTACATGATCGAGGGCGCCATTGGCGGTGACGGAGCCTATTCCAGCCGCCTTCTTGGCCGCGATGGGGAGAAAATCGAAGATCTGCTCGATGAAGACGTTGCGGTGGTTTTGCTGTCGAATGTGGATTACCGCACTGGCCGGCTTCACGATATGGAGGCCATTACCCGATCGGCGCACGATTGCGGAGCGCTGATCATCTGGGATCTGTGTCATTCGGCGGGCGTCGTTCCTATGAAGCTGGATGATCTCGGCGTCGATTTTGCCGTCGGGTGTACATACAAATATCTAAACGGCGGACCGGGATCTCCCGCCTATATCTATGTTTCCAGACGCCACCACGATAGCGCCAATCAACCGCTTTCCGGTTGGTGGGGGCATGCCGCACCCTTCGCCTTCGAGCCCAGCTACAAGCCGACCGAAGGTGTGCGTCGATTTTTGTGCGGTACGCAGCCGATCCTGTCGATGAAAGGGGTTGAAGCGGCGATGGACCTCTTCGACGGCATGGATATGACGCTGATTCGACAAAAGAGCCAGAAGCTCGGCGACACGTTCATCCGCCTCGTCGAGCAACATCCGTCGTGCCGCGCGCTTGAATTGGCTTCACCACGTGATGCCGAAAAACGCGGCAGCCAGGTGTCGTTCGACTTCGTCAACGGCTACCCGGTGATCAGGGCGATGATCGAAAAAGGAGTCATCGGCGACTACAGGGAGCCGGGGATCATGCGTTTCGGTCTAGCGCCCTATTACCTTCGCTATGTCGATTTGTACGATGCCGTCCAGATCATGGCGAAGTGCATCGAAGCGGAAGTGTGGAATATCCCGGCCTACGTCGAAAGAGAGACCGTGACGTAGAATCGTTCAGTCAATGTGATGATTCCAGAAGTCGACGGTCAGCGTCCACTCCATTTTGCGACATTTTTTTCAGCAATATCAATAACTTCTCAACTTCCGACAAATCAAGACCTGTAAATAGATCGCCGCGGAGCCGGGCGACGTCCGCTTTCGCCGATTTCAGCACCGAACGCCCACGATTGGTCAATGCCACCTGCGAATGCCGTTTATCGCGTTCGAGCGCAGTCTTGTTGACCAAGTCGCGTTCGACCAGCCGGTCGACCAACCGGCTCGCAATGGTTCGTTCAACAACCGCCAGTTCGGAGAGTTCCTGTATGTTCAACGTGCCGTCGCCGTCCAATGTCTGCAGCACCCGCCACTCCACAAGCTTCAATCCGTGCGGACGCAGCACCTTGTCCATCGTCTCCCGCACCCGACGATTGAGTACGGCGAGATGGTACTCCGGCGGATCGGCTTCGATCAGGGCGAAAACTTCATTGGGCAAGGACATCTGGCGCTCCATTGTTTTCGGTAATCAGTCCGAGACGATCGGCTCGTCGCAAACCAAGTTTTCAGTCGACTTTTGAAATTTACCACCTAATATGTGCAATTGCACATATTATTTTCAGTACTGAAAGCAGGGGATTCCATAAATGAAAGTGACCATCATTGGCGGCGGACCCGGTGGTCTCTACACCGCCCTGCTTGCAAAGAAATCCCGGCCCGATTGGCAGATTGAAGTGTTCGAACGCAACCGGGCCGACGATACATTCGGTTTCGGCGTGGTGTTTTCAGACGAAACCCTTGACGAGTTCCTGAGCCGCGATCGGAAAGTGTTTGAGAGAATACGCGACGAATTCGCCTATTGGGACGATGTCGCCATCAGTTTCAAAGGCTATGTGATGCGCGCCGGCGGGAACGGTTTCTGTGGCACATCGCGGCAGACTTTGTTGACGATCCTGCAGGAACGCTGCGCCGAACTTGGAGTCGAGCTGACATTCGGTGTCGACATCAAGGCTGAAGATATTGAAACCCGATTTGCCGATTCCGATGTCATCGTCGCCAGCGACGGCATCAATTCGGCAATCCGCGAACATTATCGCGACCAGTTCCAACCATCGCTGACATGGAGGACCAACCGGTTTTGCTGGATGGGTTCAACCCGCCAGATGAGCGAGTTCAACTACTTTTTCCGGGAAACGGCGCATGGCCACATGGTGGCGCATTGCTACCAGTATGAAAAAGACCATTCCACGTGGGTTTTCGAAATGGATGAAGCCACGTGGCAGGGGCACGGCTTCGAAGAGTTTGATGAAGAAGGTTCGAAAGCCAAGCTCGAAGCGATCTTCGCCGACGAGTTGCAGGGCCACCCGCTGCTGCTCAACCGTTCGAACTGGCGTAATTTCCCGCGTATCTTCTGCGAAAAATGGTACGCGGGAAAAATCGTCATACTGGGCGACGCCAAGGCGAGCGCGCACTTTTCGATTGGATCGGGCACCAAGCTTGCCATGGAATGTGCCATTTCGCTCGCCGACGCCTTGCTCGAACACAGTGAGAATGACGTCCAAAAGGCGTTTCAGGCCTACGACGATGCACGGCGCACGCAATGTCAGATCATCCAGCACAATGCCGACGTATCGCTGGCTTGGTTTGAGCACATGAACCGCTCATGGGACATGGAGCCCTACCAGTTCGCCATGGTGGTGATGTGCCGGGCAAAATCGATCACCTACGACAACCTGATCGTGCGGGACGAGGAATTCGTTCGCAAAGCCGATGACGAATGGTATGCCCGCCATTTGCGCGAAACCGGTGAAGATCTGACGAAAACCCGCCCGACACCGATGTTCTCGAAATTCAAACTTCGGGACATGACGGTGCAAAACCGTGTGGTGATGTCGCCGATGGCGCAGTACAGCGCCGACAAGGACGGAAATCCGACAGACTGGTCGAAAGTGCACTATTGCTCGCATGCAATGGGCGGCATGGGGCTGATCTACACGGAAATGACATGCCCGTCGGCCGATGCCCGTATCACCGAGGGATGCCCCGGAATGTGGACCGACGAGCACGAGGCGCGATGGAGGGACATCGTCGATTTCATCCACACCAACACTGCCGCCAAGGTGGCGATGCAACTCGGACACGCGGGGAGAAAAGGATCGACGCAATTGGGCTGGGAAGATGCGGATCACCCGATTACCGACGCGAACTCCAACTGGCCACTGGTGTCGGCCTCGGCCCTGCCCTGGTTTGAGGACGAAAGCCAGGTACCGGCGGAGCTCGACCGCGACGGCATGGATCGCATCAGGAATGATTTCGTCCAAGCCACCGAACGCGCGGCACGGGCCGGTTTCGACATGCTCGAATTGCACTGTGCCCATGGCTATCTCCTGGCCTCGTTCCTGTCACCTCTGACCAATCAGCGCAGCGACGATTATGGCGGCAGCGTTGAGAACCGGTTGCGCTTCCCGCTCGAGGTTTTCACCGCAATGCGAGAGGTCTGGCCGGCGGAAAGGCCGATGGCGGTTCGGGTATCAGGTTCGGACTGGAAGGAAGGTGGATTGAGCGAAAGCGACCTCATCGCGATATCGGAAGCGTTCAGCGAAGCCGGGTGCGACCTGATCGACGTATCGGCAGGACAGACCGTTCCGGACCAGCAGCCGGTCTATGGCCGGATGTTTCAAACCCATTTGGCTGAAGCCGTTCGCAACGTGCCCAGAATAGCCACCATGGCGGTCGGTGCCATTACCGAGGCAGCGCAGGTCAACACCATACTTCACACCCGCAGAGCCGATCTCGTCGCCATCGGCCGTCCGCATCTGTGGAACCCGTACTTCGCGCACCAGGCCGCGGCCTGGTATGGTGTCAACAATCAGGAAGACTGGCCGAAACAATATGTCTCCGGGGCTCAGCAGGCACTTCGGGAGGCCGAGAAAACCCGTGAGCGGATGCTTGTGCTGCAGCGCAAGGCGGCTCCGGGTCGCCATGCAGAGCGGCGCTGATCGAGCAGATCGCGGATCCTCTCAACCAAGGAGCACAGCAGCGGACATTGGCGTCAAACGAGTCTCGATTGCTCGACAGCCGCCTCGATAAAGCTGGCGAACAGCGGATGGGGTTCGAACGGCCTGGATTTCAACTCCGGATGATACTGCACGCCTATGAACCATGGATGGTTCGGGTATTCGATCGTCTCCGGCAAGATACCGTCGGGCGACATACCCGAGAACACCAGGCCGCAACGCTCGAGTTTCTCGCGATAATCGATATTGACCTCATAGCGATGCCGGTGCCGTTCGGAGATTTCCGCTGATCTGTAAATGTCTGAAATGCGCGTCCCCTCACCCAGATGGGCAAGATAGGCCCCAAGTCTCATCGTACCGCCGAGATCGCCGGAGGCTTTGCGCTTTTCAAGCATATTTCCTTTGAGCCATTCGGTCATGAGCCCGACAACCGGCTGGTCCGTTTCCCCAAACTCTGTCGACGACGCATTCCTGATGCCGGCCAGAGACCGAGCCGCCTCGATACACGCCATCTGCATGCCGAAGCAGATACCGAAATAGGGTACGCGGCGTTCACGGGCGAACTTGGCCGCCAGAATCTTGCCTTCGGCGCCGCGCTCGCCGAATCCGCCCGGAACCAGGATGCCATGCACCTTTTCGAGAAAGGGCGCTGGATCCTCGGTCTCGAATATCTCCGATTCGATCCATTCCAGCTTAACCCGAACCCGGTTGGCCATGCCTCCGTGCGTCAGCGCCTCGCTTAGCGATTTATAGGCGTCCTTCAGCCCGGTGTATTTGCCGACAATGGCGATCGTCACCTCGCCTTCGGGATTGTGAATGCGGTTGGCGACCTCGTCCCAGCGCTCCATGCGCGGCTTCGGCGCCGGATCAATGCCGAACGCGGCCAGGACCTCATTGTCCAGCCCTTCTCTATGGTAGGCCAACGGCACGTCGTAGATATGATCCACATCGAGTGCCTGGATGACCGCCGATTCACGGACGTTGCAAAACAGCGAGAGTTTTCGCCGCTCTTCGGTGGGAATTTCCCGGTCGGCCCGAACCAATAGGATATCCGGCGCGATACCAATGGACCGCAATTCCTTGACCGAATGCTGGGTTGGTTTTGTCTTCAGTTCGCCGGCGGCGGGTATGTATGGCATCAAGGTCAGATGCACGTAGACGGCCTGCCCGCGCGGCAGATCGTTGCCGAGCTGGCGGATCGCTTCGAGAAACGGCATCGCCTCGATGTCGCCGACCGTGCCGCCAATTTCGCATAAAACGAAGTCGTAATCCTCGTTTCCGGACAGCACGAAATCCTTGATTTCATTGGTGACGTGCGGAATCACCTGCACAGTCGCACCGAGATAGTCGCCGCGGCGCTCCTTGTCGATAATGTCCTTGTAGATGCGGCCGGTCGTGATGTTGTCAGACTGATTTGCCGCACGACCGGTGAAACGTTCGTAGTGGCCGAGATCGAGATCGGTCTCGGCGCCGTCATCGGTCACGAACACCTCGCCATGCTGATATGGCGACATCGTACCGGGGTCGACATTCAGATAGGGGTCGAGTTTGCGGATGCGCACGCGATAGCCGCGTGCCTGCAAGAGGGCTCCAAGAGCCGCTGCAGCAATGCCTTTTCCGAGAGAGGAAACCACGCCGCCAGTGATAAAAACGTATCGCGCCATGGGAGTCAGGGCATAGCGTGGGCAAAGTGATTCCGCAAAGGAAAAATCACTTTGCCGTCAGATTATCCCACAGACCATTTTATGATCGGTGGCCGATCGGGAGAATCAAAGAACGACGACGTCGGCGCCGACCTTCACACGGCCGTATAGATCGATCACGTGCTCATTGACCATCCTGAAACAGCCATTGGAAGCCGCCTTGCCGATGGTCCAGGGCTGTGTCGTGCCATGGATGCGAATGCGAGTGTCCACTTTACCCTGATAGAGATAGAGCGCACGCGCACCAAGCGGATTGTTGGGCCCACCATCCATTCCGTCCTTGTATTTCGCGTATTTTCCCGGCTGGCGCCTGATCATGTCCTTTGTCGGTATCCAACGCGGCCATTCCTGCTTCTCGTAGATCTTGGCCTTGCCCTTGAATTCCAGTCCGACCCGTCCGACCGCCACACCGTAGCGTTTCGCCTTGCCCCAGCGTTGCACTAGGTAGAGAAACTTGTTCTTGGTATCGATCACGATCGTGCCGGGCCTGTAACCCGTGTAAGGCACAATCTGCGGTTCGAATTTGGCTGCAACACTAAACTTCTTTTTCGAAGCCTTTGCCGCCAGTACCTCGTCATTCCGCCGGGTCGTTTCGGATACCGCCGATTTCTTTGTTTTCTTTTCGATGGTCGTTTTGAAAACGCCGGGCAAAAATGACCGGGTGTCGTTTTCCGCGTTTGCGCCGGTTGCAGCAAATGCGACAGCAACGCTGAGAAGACCTGCGGCGATAATTCTGGATTTACGCATCGGAGTACCTACCAAACAGACAAGATGACAATATAGCCGAACAGCGACTCACCGCATATAAGCTTGAGCGCATATTTCATTTCTACGGTTAAAATACTACCGAAGTTTGAAAACGAGCAGCTATTGGTCCTGCGATTTCAAGAATAATCAGTTGTCGGTCGGTACCGCCGGCTCGGACGGCGTTGATTCGGCAGGTTCTTCCGATCCGCCAAGCTGGTCGAGAACACCTCCGGAACCGGCATCCTGTTCGCCGGTCGCGGCAGGAACATTATCCAGGATATCGATCGGACGATCGCCGTAGCGGGCCAGAATTGACAATCCCAGCGACGTTGCGAAAAACGCTACCGCCAGTATCGCGGTTGCCCTTGTGAGGGCATTGGCCGCGCCGCGGGCTGTCATGAACCCAGAACCTCCACCGATGCCGAGCCCGCCACCTTCGGAACGCTGCAGAAGCACAACGCCAACAAGGGCCGACACCACCATCAGATGGATAACGATTACGACGGTTTCCATGAACTAAGTCCTGGTAGTTGGGGCAACAGGGCCCGAGAATTCGTGTTTCGGTGGCGGCATTACACCGCTTTTCCGGCATTTCCAAGGCCTGAAACCGATATGTTTCCAGCCATATGTGAACGAATGCAGGCAAATCAAGGCGTTGGCAGCGGATTTACAGGTTCAGATAGGCTTCCGCGATGCTGAGAAAATCACCCGCCTTGAGGCTGGCGCCGCCGATAAGCGCCCCATCGACGTTGTTGATACCCAGCAGCTCCACAGCATTTGCCGGTTTGACCGAGCCACCGTAAAGCAGCCGCACCTTGGCAGCCTCGGCCCCGATCCTATCCTGCAGCTCCGTGCGCATATGCGCATGGGCCATTTCAACATCGGCGGCGGTCGGCGTCAGACCGGTTCCAATGGCCCAAACTGGTTCGTAGGCGACAACCGTGTTCGCCGAAGTTGCTTCAACCGGAACCGAACCGCTTAACTGAGCCGAAATGACCTCCAGCGCTTGCCCCTCGCGTCTCTGTGCCTCGGTTTCGCCGATACAAATGATCGCCGACAGACCTGCCCGCCAGGCGGCCTGCGCTTTTCTTGCCACTATATCGTCGGTCTCGCCATGGTCGGTCCGACGTTCGGAATGGCCAACTACGACATAGGCGGCGCCGGCATCTTTGAGCATCTCTGCCGAGATATCTCCGGTGTGGGCTCCGCTCTCGTCAGCATGACAATCCTGACCACCGGCCTTGACCGGAAACTGCGAGAGGATTTCTGCGGCGCGGGACAATAGTGTCGCAGGTACGCACAGCAACGCTTCGCACTCGGTGTTCAATCCGCCCAGAAAACCATTGCCAATCGACCGCAATTCGCCAAACGATGCGCTGGTGCCGTTCATCTTCCAGTTGCCCGCAACGAGCGGACGGATACCCGGTGTCATGTAGCTTCTCCGAAAATCTGCCGTGAAGTTGCGATCCGTCTAGCAAATCGACCGGATAAAGCAATCTCCCATCGTTTCACATCGCCCTTGCGGCACGCCACCTGCCTGGCCTACAAGGCCTTGGTTCGAATTTCACTGTAACAACCCGGATACATATATGCTCGACGCACTTCGAAACGCCGCCGGAACATGGGTCGCCAAACTCCTCCTTGTGCTGCTGATCGCCAGTTTTGCCGTATGGGGCATATCGGGGCAGATTGTCGGCGGACTAGGCGGCAATTCAGTGATTTCCGCAGGTGAAACATCGGTATCGGTTATCGAATACCGTCTCGCCTATGACCGGCAACTCAATGTGCTGTCGCAGAGATTTGGTCAGACCATTACACGGGAGCAGGCTCAAGCCATCGGAATCGACAATCAGGTCTTGGCACAATTGGTCGCCGGCGCCGTTCTTGACGAACAGGCGCGCACCATGGGTCTTGGTCTGTCCGATCAGCGATTGGCAACTCTGACCGCCGAAGATCCGGCTTTTCAGGGTCCAAATGGTCAATTTGACCGCAACCGGTTCGAATTTGTGCTTCGCCAGGTCGGAATGCGCCCTGAGGACTATTTCAAGAGCCGCAGCCAGGTCGCGATCCGCCAGCAGATCGTGGAAGCAGTCTCCGATGGCATGGATGCGCCGGATGCGTTTCTCAAGGCAGTGGCGATCTATCAGGGCGAGGACCGGACAATTGAGTTCGTGACCCTGCCGGCAAGTGTCGCAGGTGTCGTTGGCGAACCACAGGAAAGCGTCCTGTCAGAGTGGTTTGATCAACGCAAATCCAACTATGCCGCTCCCGAGTACCGCAAAATTGCCTATATCAAACTGGAACCGGAAGATATCGCCGATCCCGACGCGGTTGCCGCCGAAGATGTGCGCAGCGATTACGAAAAGAACATCAAGCGCTACACAACGCCTGAGAAACGGGCTTTGGAACAGCTTGTGTTCAAATCCAGCGAGGATGCGCAGGCCGCCAGGGAAAAAATAGCCGGCGGCGCGACCTTCGCTGAAATCGTCACCGCCGAAGGGAAAACCGACGCCGACACGACACTGGGAACGGTGTCAAAGACGGATATAGCGGATGACGCAATCGCTGATGCCGCCTTTGCATTGGCGGAAAATGAGGTCAGTGATGTCGTGGAGGGCGCGTTCGGGCCGGTGTTGGTTCACGTCAAGCTGATCACGCCTGAGATCGTGGAACCGTTCGATCAGGTCAAGGATCAGATTCGCAAGGAGATCGCGGAAAACGAGGCAGCGCGCATTCTGCTGGATGTGCATGACAATTATGAGGATTCGCGCGCCGCCGGGGACACGCTCGGGGAAGCCGCGGCCAAGCTGCAACTGTCGGTCAAGACAGTAGAAGCGATCGACCGGACCGGCAGAGGGACCGATGGTGAAGTAATCAACAGCCTGCCGGCTTCGTCCGAACTGATCCGCGGGGCTTTCGAAACCGAGCCCGGGGTTGAAAATCCTGCGATCAACATCGGCAGTTCCGGATTTGTGTTCTATGAGGTCGTTTCCACCACACAGGCCCGCGACCGAACCCTGGACGAGGTGCGTGAGAAAGCCGTAGGCGACTGGAAGTCTGAAGAGTTGTCCAACCGGCTTGCGGCAAGGGCCGGCGAAATCGAGAAGCAAGTGAAAGACGGAACGCCGATGGCAGAAGCTGTTGCCGACCTTTCACTTGAGCCGCAGAACAAATTCGGGCTCAAGCGCGATGCCGACGATGCCGATATCGGCAAAACAGGCGTTGCTGCTGTCTTTGGTGTGCCGGTGAACGGCACCGGGACCGTGCGCGCGCCTCAGGGCGACAGCTGGATCGTCTTCAAGGTGACCGAGAGTTTCGAGCCAGTGGGCGCCGGTCCCGATGCGGTTCCCGAAGAAGCCCGCAATTCATTTGCCTCTGGTCTTGCTGATGACTTGCTGGACCAACTCGTCTCGCGTCTGCAGGACGACTACGGCGTGACGGTCAACCAATCAGCAATCAATCGCGCATTGAGCTTTTAATGGGGCAACCATGGCCGACCTGAAACAATATATCGGCAAGGTTGCCTCCGGACAGGCGCTATCAGGGGACGAAGCGCGCGAAGCCTTCGACATCATCATGTCCGGGGAGGCAACGCCGAGCCAAATTGGTGGTCTCCTGATGGGATTGCGGGTGCGCGGAGAAACCGTTGCCGAAATTTCCGGAGCTGTTGCCACGATGCGGGCAAAGATGCTGCCGGTCAAAGCACCGCTCGATGCGATCGATATTGTCGGAACGGGTGGCGATGCATCCGGATCCTACAATGTTTCGACGCTTGCAGCGCTGGTCGTTGCCGCCACTGGAGTTCCGGTGGCCAAACACGGCAACCGTGCACTGTCGTCGAAATCAGGTGCAGCCGATACCCTGATGGTGCTCGGCGTCAATATCGAGGCGGACCCCGACACAATCGGAACATGTATCCGCGAGGCCGGTGTCGGCTTCATGTTTGCACCGGCACACCACTCCGCCATGCGCCATGTCGGCCCGACCAGGGTCGAGCTTGGAACCCGAACGGTATTCAACCTGCTCGGCCCTTTGTCGAATCCAGCCGGCGTTACCCGCCAACTTGTCGGTGTTTTCTCGCCGGAGTGGGTGGAGCCGCTTGCCAACGTATTGAACGAGCTCGGCAGCGAAGCAGCCTGGGTCGTCCATGGTGACGGATTGGACGAAATGACAACAACCGGTGTGACCAAGGTCGCCCAACTCAAGGATGGAATCGTCAGGTCTTTCGATATTTCACCGGAGGATGCCGGCCTGCAGATTGTCGATTTCAAACACCTGAAGGGCGGTGATGCCGCGCACAATGCAAAGGCGCTCAGAGCGGTTCTTGAAGGCGAGAAGAACGCCTATCGCGACATTGCACTTCTCAATGCTGCCGGCGCCCTGGTGATGGCAGAAAAAGCCAATGACCTGAAGGAAGGCGTAAGCATCGCCGCAGATGCCATTGACAGCGGCAAGGCGAACGAGGTCCTCGCCAAACTGGTCGCGGTTTCGAACCGCAATGATGGTTCGACCGCATGAGCGATATTCTGCAGAAAATCGAAGCCTACAAGCGCGATGAGATCGCTGCCGCGAAATCGCTCATACGCGCTGAAGATCTGAAGGCGCGCAATCAGGATATCGAACCGCCCAGGGGATTTGCCGCAAGGCTGCGCGCAAGGCGCGAGACGGGGCAGTTCGCGCTCATTGCGGAGATCAAGAAAGCGAGCCCGTCAAAGGGGCTCATACGTGCCGACTTCAATCCGCCGCTGCTCGCGCGCGCCTATGAGGCCGGCGGTGCCACATGCCTGTCGGTATTGACCGACAAACCATCATTTCAGGGCGCTCCCGAATACCTGACCAACGCCCGCAGCGCGACAATGCTGCCTGCGTTGCGCAAGGATTTCATGTTTGATGCCTACCAGGTTTATGAGGCGCGCAGTTGGGGGGCTGACGCTATATTGATCATCATGGCAGCCGTCGATGACGACACGGCAAAGCACCTTGAGGAAGCCGCGTTCGAATGCGGCATGGATGTACTGATTGAAGTGCATGATGAGGTGGAAACCGAACGTGCCTTGCATCTCGATTCAAGATTGCTCGGTGTGAACAACAGGAATTTGCGGACATTTGACGTTGATCTTGCCACATCCGAACGTCTTGCGGCGATGGTTCCTGATGATCGGTTGCTTGTCGGCGAGAGCGGCATATTCACTCATGCCGATTGCGAACGCCTGCAGCGATCTGGAATCGGATGTTTTCTCGTTGGCGAGAGCCTGATGCGCCAGGATGACGTCACATCCGCGACGCAGCTTCTATTGGGCGGCGCTTCGGCGCAAAATGCGGCTGAATAGGGTTGAACCGATGGAATCCGGCAAAGGCAAGCTGACCCACATTTCACCGAGCGGCGAAGCGCACATGGTCGATGTTGGCGCCAAGACAGTGACGTCGCGCAAGGCAGTAGCGGCAGGTACGGTTCGGATGAAACCGGAAACGCTGAACATGATTCTGGCTGGTGATGCAAAAAAGGGTGATGTCATTGGCACCGCCCGGCTTGCCGGAATCATGGCGGCGAAGAAAACGCATGACTTGATACCGCTTTGCCATCCGCTCAATCTGACGAAGGTGTCGGTCGATATCGAGCCTGATACCGCGTTACCCGGTCTTCGGGTTTGCGCAACAGCTTGCGTCGACGGCAAGACAGGCGTGGAAATGGAAGCGCTGACCGCCGCAAGCATTGCCTGTCTGACCATCTACGACATGGCCAAGGCGGTGGATCGCGGCATGATCATCGGCGACATTCGCCTGTTGGAAAAATCCGGCGGCAAGTCGGGCCACTGGCAAGCAGGCTGATTGACGATGGCACTGCTACCGGTTTCCAAAGCCCTGGAGCAATTGCTCGATTCAGCAGAAATACTGTCATCGGAAACCGTTCCAATCGGAGAAGCAGCAGGACGAGTTTTGGCCGAACCGGTCCAAGCGCTGCGCACCCAACCGCCGTTCCCGGCATCGGCAATGGATGGCTATGCGGTTCGCGCCGACGACCTTAAAACGATTCCGACCGATCTGACGGTAATCGGTGAAGCGCCCGCCGGTCACGGTTTTAATGGTTCTGTCGGTTCCGGTGAGGCGGTACGCATCTTCACCGGCGCACCGGTACCAGATGGCGCTGATGCGATCCTTATCCAGGAAAACGCTGAAAACGCCGGTACAAACAGGATCTCTGCACAGACGGAAGTCGTTGAGGGTCAACATGTACGGCGCGCGGGACTAGATTTCGCAAAAGGCGAAGACCTGGCTGAACCGGGCCGCTTGCTGGATGCAGCAATGCTGTCGCTGGCTGCGGCGGCAAACCATGCCGAACTGAATGTCGTTCGCCGGCCGCGCGTTGCCATTCTGGCCACCGGCGACGAACTGCTGCCGCCCGGCTCCGAACCTGGACCGGATCAGATCATCGCCTCGAATTCCTACGGTGTGGCGGCGATTGCCGCGGCTGCCGGCGCGCAAACAGACGATCTGGGGATCGTACCGGATCAAAAAACCGCCATCTCTTCAGCCATCTCGCGGGCATTGGAGGCAAAAGCGGACGTCATCGTCACATTGGGCGGCGCATCGGTTGGCGACCATGATCTTGTGCGCGACGTGATGGAAGAAATGGGTATGACGCTTGATTTCTGGCGCATTGCCATGCGTCCGGGCAAGCCGTTGATGGTCGGCCGATTGAAGGGCACGCATATTCTGGGCTTGCCCGGCAATCCGGTGTCGTCCATCGTCTGTTCGCACCTGTTTCTGGTGCCGCTTCTGGCAAAGCTTGGCGGACGCGGTATTCAGCGTGATATCCGGCAGGCAACAATCATGACGTCGCTGCACAAGAATGACGAACGCGAGGACTATATCCGGGCTGTTGTTCACAACGGTGACAACGGGCTGGAAGCGCATCCCTTCGGCAAGCAGGATTCTTCCATGCTCAAGGTTCTCGCCGCGTCAAACGGCCTTGTCATCCGCCCACCGCACGCTCCGGCGATCGCGGCGGGAGAACTCTGCGATGTGCTGATGTTGCGAGAACCGCAGTGATGTCGAAAAACCAGCTCTAGGCAGGAATGTATGCGCAAGGCCAGGAACATACTGTTCATCATGTTTGACCAGCTGCGCTGGGACTATCTGAGCTGTTACGGCCATCCGCATCTTCACACACCCAACATCGACCGCCTTACCGAAAAAGGCGTCCGGTTCGATCGCGCCTATATCCAGTCACCGATCTGTGGCTCGTCGCGCATGTCGACCTATACTGGCCGTTATGTGCACAGCCACGGCGCTTCATGGAACGGCATTCCGCTCAAGGTCGGCGAAATGACTATGGGTGATCATCTACGCAAAGCCGGCATGGGCTGCTGGCTGGTCGGCAAGACCCACATGAAAGCGGACGCCGAGGGCATGGCCCGTCTCGGCCTGGAACCGGACAGCCTGATCGGCGCCCGGGTTGCTGAGTGTGGTTTCGATGTATTCGAACGCGACGACGGCATGCGGGCCAGCGGGCCGGATGGCAATTACGATGACACGACCGAGACCCGATATGACGATTACCTCCGCTCAAAGGGCTATGAAAGCGACGATCCGTGGCATGATTTCGCCAATTCGGGGATCGATGACGAGGGAAATGTCCTTTCCGGCTGGTTCCTGAAAAACTCGGCAGAGCCAGCCAACATCGCCAACGCGGACAGCGAAACACCCTATCTGACGCGTCGGGGAATGGAGTTCATCGAACAGGCCGATGCGCCCTGGCTTTGCCATCTGTCCTATATCAAACCACACTGGCCTTATGTGGTTCCAGCGCCCTATCACGACATGTATGGCCGTCAGCACATTTTGCAGCCTGTGCGCAACCAAGCGGAGTTCGACAACGCACATCCAGTGCTCAAGACGTTCATGGCAAATCCGCTCGGTGAAGCCTTCGCCCGCCAAGAGGTGCGTGATGCCGTCATTCCGGCCTATATGGGCCTGATCAAGCAATGCGATGACCAGATGGGAGAGCTGTTTGCCTGGCTGGAAGAGACCGGCCGGATGGACGACACGATGATCGTGCTGACCTCGGACCATGGCGACTTCCTCGGTGATCACTGGATGGGTGAAAAAATGTTCTTTCACGACACATCCACCAAAGTGCCGCTGATCATCTACGACCCGTCTGAAGAAGCAGACGCCACCAGAGGAACGGTGTGCGACGAACTGGTGGAATGTATCGACCTGCTGCCGACATTCGTCGAGATCGCCGGGGGCGAGGTGCCGGATCACATTGTTGAAGGCAGATCCTTGATGCCGATCCTGCATGGACGGCCGGAGACAAAGGACAAAGAATTTGTGATCTGCGAATACGACTATTCGGCAACGCCGGCTGCCGATGCGCTAGGAGTTTCGGCACGCGATGCTGTCATGTTCATGGTGGCGACCAAACGCTGGAAACTGATCCATTGCGAGGGCGGATTCCGGCCGATCCTTTTTGACCTGGAAAACGATCCGCAGGAACTGGTCGATCTGGGAGACAGCCCCCAGCATGAAGCGGTGATTGAAGAGCTCTATGAACATCTGTTTGCCTGGGCACGCCGAACATCTCAACGCACCACCCGCAGTGAAGCGCAACTGGAAGCCATGCGTGGTGCATCGCGCCGGCGCGGCGTCATGATCGGCATATACGACGAGAACGATGTGCCGCTTGAGCTAACCACTGGCTATCGCAACCGCAAGGCAGACAATAAGAAGATCAAACCTGCGTCGTAGAACATATTCGTTCCGGTCTATGCAGAAAACTGTGCCGAAGTTTCCGAGATGACCGCGGCGATCTGGCGGCAATCATCTTCGTCAAACGTCAATGGAATGCGCATGTCACAGGTGGTGGACAGCACTGTCCTTGTCCGTTTCAGGTCCGGTAGATTACCGAGATAGCGCCAGCTGTCGTAGCGGCTGGTGAATCCCACCGGTTCACTGGCGCCAAACCATTTGATTTCTACGCCCCGGCGGGCACATGCGCTGATGAAGTCGGGAATGGCGCCATTGCGCAATCCGTCGGCATGAAACTGGATGGATGAACCCACAAATGCCTCGTGTTGCACCCGCTCGACCACGCGAAGCCCCGGTGCTGTGCGTAAACCATCCTCGATGATCCTGTAGCGGGCGTTCCAGCGGGCGATCTGGGCATCAAGATGCGGTAGCGCGACTCGTATCAACGCCGCACGAACGTTGTCCATGCGGGCCGAACAGTTGGGTACATCGAGCCGAATCTTCCGGAAAACGCCCTCATCAGGGATAGCGCCGTGGGCGGCGTAGTTCATGTAGGATCCCGAGGCGATGACCGCCCGGGCGGCGATTTCGGGATCGTCGGTCGTCAGCAGCCCGCCCTCGCCCGAATTGATATGTTTGTAGGTCTGGGTCGAGAAGCAGGCCACTCTGCCGAAATTGCCTGAGCGCACGCCGTTCCAGCGCGCACCCATGGTATGGGCGCAATCCTCGATCAGCGTGATGGCGAATTCCTCACAGATCGCAACGATTGCATCCATGTCGGCGATGTGACCACGCATATGTGAAAGCATGAAGTACTCGGCACCACTGGCTTCCGCCTTGGCGCGAAGATCGTCGATGTCGGTGTGCCAGTCATCATCGATTTCAACCAGTACCGGGATGCCACCCGCCGCGAATATCGCACCCGGCACCGGCGCCAGCGTGTAAGCATTGGCCAGCACCTTGTCGCCGGTACCAACACCTGCGGCACGCAATGCCGCCTGCAGAGCCTGTCCACCGGAAGCGGTCGCCAGACAGAATTCGGCTCCCTGCCAGGCTGCGTATTCCCTTTCCAGTGCCGCGGCTTCACTTTCCTCGCCGGGACCGACATTGTAGCGGTGCAGCCGGCCCGTACGCAGGATTTCGATGACGCGAGCAATTGCGTCGTCGCCAATCGGCTCCTGCTGCGTGAACGACTTGCCGAATCGCTTGGCCATCATGATCTCACATTGCGATTGGCCGGATCATATAGGCAGGCTTCGCAAACAACCGCATCAACGTCTTCGCCGAGCATGTCCAAACCAACTGCCGTCCCGATTCTCGCATGTTGCGGATCAACAAAACCCATCGCCAGGTTCTTTCCGGTTCTATGTCCCCACGATGCCGAGGTCACGGTACCGACAACCCGGCCGTCAGCGACAATGGAATCGCCTGCATGTGCCGGCGCGGTGCGGCTATCTATTTCAAGGTTGACGAAGCAGCGCCCGGCACCTTCGCTCATTTGCTTGACCAGTTTGTCCTTGCCGACAAAATCCTTGTTCATGTCAACAAACCGATCAAGCGCGCTTTCGAACGGATCGAATTCCGTGATCAGGTCTGACTTCCAGTGGCGATAGCCTTTTTCGATGCGCATGGATTCGGTTGCCCGCAGTCCGAACGGTGCCAATCCGAATGTCTGGCCGGATTGCCACAACTGCTCGAACACGCCGGGGAGCGCGGCATTGGGAATGTGCAACTCCCAGGCAAGCTCGCCGGAAAAGGAAACCGACATGGCGACGATGTCGCTATCGCCAATTTTAACCCGCTTGACGTTGAGCCATGGAAAACCGTCCTTGGACCATTCGGTCTGTGGCGCTGCTTTTTCCAGCAGAGCGCGCGACCGCGGCCCCGCCACGACGAGAATCGTGTAATCGTTGGTCAGGCTCGTAATCTTTATGGATCCGTCATCGGGCAACAGGTCGCACAGCCAGTCCATGTCGTGGTCCTCGGCAGCCGCAGCCGATCCGTACCAGACACGTTGATCTTCAAGATTGGCAATGGTCGCTTCACCCTTCACATTGCCCTGTCGATTGAGAATGTACCCCAATCCGACCCTGCCCGACCTGCGATTGACCCGCGAGCACAAAACGAAATCGAGCCAGTCGTGAATTCCCTCGCCGGTAATCTCGTAGCGGTTGAAGCCAGACACTTCCATGATGCCAACGCGGTTTTGAACGGCATCGATCTCGCCGGCCACGATATCGAAAGTGTTGTTGAACCGGAATGAGTGTTCTTCGCTGAATTCAGGGGC
This sequence comes from Rhizobiaceae bacterium, assembly GCA_963669285.2. Classification (GTDB taxonomy): domain Bacteria; phylum Pseudomonadota; class Alphaproteobacteria; order Rhizobiales; family Rhizobiaceae; genus JAWKWH01. The sequence continues at coordinate 49,648 of CAXXSI010000018.1, forward strand.
AGGTTTAAAAAAATCTGCCCGCTCCCAGCCGTTCACCGTGGCGAATTCGGCATTTAAGCCAGAAAGCCGGTCATAAAGCGGTGTGATCTTCTGCTTGCGGCCCGCCGGGCGATGCTCATGCGGCATGTGGAAACGAAATTCGTTCTGGTAATCCTCAATCGCTTTCAATGCCGTGTATTCGACATCCGCATAGCGCGTAAACCGGCGCGGATCGAGGCACCAGGTGTCGTAGCACGCCTCACCATGGGCGATGATCTGGGCAAGCAGCCAGCCATGTCCGCCACCCTCGCCCAGGCCCGCGCGCAGTCCGGTAATGCAGTAGGCATTTCGCTTGCCGGCGATCGGCCCGACGAGCGGCAATCCATCCGGCGTATAGGTGATCGGTCCGTTGATGATGCTGTGAATGCCGGCATTTTGCAGGCACGGCATGCGCGCAAACGCGCCCTCCATCACATCGATGACACGGTCGAGGTCATCGGGACAAAGCGCCATGGTAAAATCGGGATCGATCCCGTCGATGCCCCATGTTCGACAATCCTGCTCGTAAAATCCCACCAGCAATCCGTTCTTTTCCTGGCGCGAATAGAAGTCATCGGTCGGGCAACGGATCAACGGCACCCGGAAATCAAGCGCCTCGATTTCGGGGATGGGTTCGGTCAGCAGATATTGGTGCTCCATCGAGGCGACCGGAAGTTCCACATCCATCATGGCGCCTATCTCGTTGCAACGGTAGCCGCCGGCGTTGACGATGATCTCGCAATGGATTTCTTCACCCGGCGTATGAACGATCCAACCGCCGTCCGGTTTTTGAGTTAGCCCCTCGACCGGCGTGAACCGTTTGACCCTCGCACCGGCATTGCGAGCACGTCTTGCCAGCGCCTGGCATAATTGCGCCGGATCGATATCGCCATCGAGCGGATCCCATAACGCGCCCAGAAGGTTGTGCGTTGCGATCAGCGGATGGCGTTTCTTGCATTCCTCCGCGTCGATCAATTCGAAATCGACGCCCATACCCTTCGACATACTTCTGAAATGGTGATAGCCGTCGATATGGTTCTGATTTGACGCCAGACGGAGCCCGCCGGTGCCGTGATGGTAATTGATCGGATAGTCGGGATCGTCGGCGAGTTCCTTGTAGAGCCGGATGGAATGGCTCTTCAGACCGACCATGGTCTGGACGCCGCCGAAATTAGTGACCTGGGCAGCTGAATGCCAGGTGGTACCCGATGTCAGCTCGTCACGTTCGAGCAGTATCGCGTCCGTTATCCCTTCGCAGGTTAGATGGTACAAGGTTGAACACCCGGCGATACCGCCTCCGATAACAACGACTTGAGCATGCACCGGCATGGTTAGAGCGCTCCATCTTCGAAACTATTGACGAGATAATGTGCGAAACACGAGAAGCCGAAGGCAACCTGTTTGATAAAGTTAAGGCAATTGAACGAGGGTCTGCGAATATGCTGAACGAGTATTCGCTCGTTTACCGCGGCCATATCAGCGGGAATATTGATATCCGAGGACAACGGGTCGGGGCAAAGCGCTATGACCAGCGAAGAAACCAGAATTGGCAGACGCAATCGTGGACGCGCAGCACGCATTGCCGCCCGCTCTGACCGGGAAAATGCCACCAATCCCGCTCCTCCCGGCCAGGTCGGCGGAACGTACAAGCCGCTGACCGACAGCGGTGTTGCACAAATCTGCACTGCGGCTTTCACGATCCTCGAAACCATGGGAATGGGTGAAGTCCCACGGATGGTCATGGATCGAGCATTGGAACGCGGCGCGACTGCAAATGCGACCGGAAGGCTTTGCTTTCCCAAATCAATGATCGAGGACATCGTGGCTGGGGCTGCCAAGCGATTTGTTTTCTGCGGCCAGGATCCAAAACACGATTTCGAAATCGGCGGCGAGCGGGTGCATTTCGGTACCGGTGGTGCTGCGGTCCAGACCCGGGACATGGCTACCGGTCGATATCGGCCGTCGACGCTGGCCGACCTCTATGACTTCGCCCGGTTGGCAGATACTCTTTCTAATGTCAGCTGGTTTACGCGCTGTTGCGTTGCAACCGATATCGACGATGTGCGCGCGCTCGACATCAATACCGCCTATGTGACCGCGAAAGGAACATCGAAACCGATCGGTACGAGTTTTACCGTAGCCGAAACCGTCGATCCGGTTGTCGACATGTTCGATCTCATTCTCGGTGGTGAGGACAAGTTTCGACAGCGGCCATTCTGTAAGGCCCATATCAGTCCGGTCATCTCGCCGCTTCGCTTCGGAGAAGATGCGGTTGACGTGACGCTGGCCTGCATTCGCCGCGGCGTCCCGATCAACGCGATCATAGCGGCTCAATCCGGCGCCACCGCGCCGGCGACGCTTGCCGGGATGCTGGCGCAAACGACAGCGGAAACCCTTGCGGCACTCACGTTGGTGAACCTGTTCTCACCGGGATACCCGATGATATTCTCCAACTGGCCACTGGTCATCGATCTCAGAACAGGTGCATTTTGCGGCGGCGGCGGCGAGATCAGCGTGATGAATGCGGCCGCGGCGCAGATCGGAAATAGTCTTGGGTTGCCGACCGGCGTTGCATCTTCGATGTCGGATGCCAAGGCGGTAGATGCCCAGATGGGTTCGGAAAAGGCGCTTGCTGCACTTGCCGCCGGCCTGTCCGGCGCCAACATGGTCTATGAATCCTCCGGCATGATGGCGAGCCTGCTCGGTGTGTCATTTGAAGCTTTTGTCGCCGACAACGAGATGCTCGGCCACGTCAACCGGCTCATTCGCGGTATCGAAGTCAATGACGACACGTTGGGCCTTGAGGCTATCGAGGCGGTTATCTCCGGCGAGGGTCATTTTCTAGGTTCGCCACACACCATGGCCGCGATGGAGCGCGACTATTACTATCCCGATCTGGCCGACCGGGACAGTCCGCGCACATGGGAGGAGGCCGGAAGCCCGGACCTGGCAGGTAAAGCACAGCAAAGGGCCCACGAGATTCTGGCAAGCCACTTTCCAGATCACATGACCCCGTCAACCGATGAAGCCCTTCGCGACCGGTTTGATATACTCATTCCGCAGCATCGGCTGCTGCCGCAGTGACCTCGCTGTCATCGTCGAGATGCTTGCCGGTTAGAAACTGGGGCGCCACCCAGGGGGCTATCTGATCGACTTGCGGCAGGAGCTGTTTGCCGATCAGCTCACGACACTGCTCCGCCAGCCGGTTGGGCAAATGCCCAAGTTCACCGATCCGGTTGATCAGGTAGATGCGACGCGTGAACCCGGCAAACGGCAGCGGGGCAAAATCGAGATCGGGAATACAACGCGGGGAATCAAGAACGCATAGCGGTGTTGAAACGGTCCAACCTCGGCTCTTGACCACCATCGAGTGCACAGCGCGGGTCGCATCGAATGCCACGCGTTTGTCGACGTTCAATCCCACTCGGCGAAACTGCTGGTTGACCAGGCGGCCAAGCGGCATCGCATCGTTAAATCCGATAAACGGCATAGATTTCATCTGCTCCATAACCGACTTCGCCGGGTTGAGATGTCCCTTGGCGGTGACCAGCATGAAGGGTTCGCGCAGGATGGGAAATACGTCAAATCGGCGCGTGTCTTGCGGCAGCATACCGGAGACGACCACATCCAGTTCGCGCCGCATGAATGCGTCCGTCAGGTGGTCCGACCGGCCGGTCGATGCGCTGATCAGACAGCGAGGATAAGCCGACTGAAATAGCCGAACCAGATCAGGGGTAATCGAGGCGTCCAGATCGTCGATAATGCCGAGCCGGAATTCGGGCAGCGATGTTACCGACAGCTCCGAAAGCTCAGTTTGCGCCTGCACGACAACATCGACGATACGATAAGCGTGATGGCGCAACAACAGGCCGGCAGGTGTCAAGGCGATAGGCCTGGCGCTTCGATCGAAGAGCTTGACGCCGAGCGCTGTCTCCAGATTTGAGATCTGCTGGGAGACGCCGGACGGGCTCATCTTCAGGCGCTTTGTTGCCCGCGCCATCGATGCTTCATCGGCCACGACCATGAAGACCGACAGTGCCTTGAAGTTGATATCCGCCAGTTCCCGTTGCCGGTCCGACGGTCCGATGCGATCTCCCGTCATGCGCTGACTTGCCCTTTAACCTGCTTCAACAATACCCGCCGCTTCGAGCGGCGAGTATTGGATGCCGTTGCACCTGCGAAGTCAATTCCCTCCGAAAGCGCCGACGGATCGGCAATTAATCCTGGTCAGCCCTTCTGAAGGCGCCCTGCACGATGCGGTCAATGACCATTGCGCAGAACAGGATGGCAAAGCCACCGAGCAATCCAGGTCCCTTGGCTGCATATTGCAGCGCTTCGAGGATGACCTTGCCCAGGCCACCGCCACCGATCAGCGAAATGATCACCACCATGGACAGACACATCAGGATCGTCTGGTTGACGCCGGCCATGATCGAAGGCAGCGCAAGCGGAATTTCGACATCTTTCAGCGTTTGCCAACGGGATGCGCCGAAGGCGGTTGCCGCTTCCTTGATGCTTTCGGGAACGCCGCGCATGCCGAGCGCGGTCAATCTGATCACCGGCGGCATGCCGAAAATGATCGTCGCAAGGATGCCGGGCGGATTGCCTGTACCGAAAAACGCAATGATCGGAATCAGATAAACGAAAGCCGGCAATGTCTGCATGAGATCCAGCACAGGTTCGGCGATCTTGTAGGCCCGGCGCGACTTGCCGAACCATATGCCGAGCGGTATTCCGAACGCCACACATATGGCGACGGCTGCTCCGACCAGCGCCACTGTCTCCATGCTGATTTCCCAGTAGCCCAGAATGGCCACGTAAGCCAAAGCCGCAGCGGTGAATATCGCTACGCGCGGGCCTGCGGCCCGCCAGGCGACGACGCAAATGACGACCATCACCACGGGCCAGGGCGTGACAATGAGCGCAATCGTCATGGCGTTGAGAATTGCACGCACGCCGGCGGTGATGCTGTCAAAAGCACCCTGCCCGGCTATGGCGGCAGCGTCGATGCGAGCTTCCAACCAGTTGGCAACGTTGGTGAAAATGGTTTCATTGGGGTTTTCGATGAAGATACTGCTGAAACTCTTTTCCGGAAAGGCGTTGAGCATCTCGAGCGGGCTTGCAACGGTGAACTTGTAGATCGTCAGAGGCGCAATCGCGACCACCAGAACCAGTCCAAGAACAAGGTTTGCCGGTTTTAGCCCCGACTCAACCTCATCGGGTGAAATGCGCCATCGCGAGTATTGTTTCTCGTAGACAACGTTGGCGTAGAAACCCTGAACGAGTTTAAAAACAACAAGCAACACCAAGCCGGTGATGAGGATCGAGAACGCATCCGCATTGGCTGCGTCAGCCGCCTGCTGGCTTCGTTCGGCTGCTTTCGTCATGTTTGCAGCCAGCGTTTCGAAACGCGACGGATCTTCACCGGCGGTCCTCGCCTGCTCGGCACGTTCCAGAAAGTCCTTTGCCCGCTCTAATTGAGCGGCAGCGCGGTCTGAGAACTTTGCACCCGGATTTCCCCAGGCGCCTTTGCCGATCTGCACCCAGGCAATCATCTCCAGGATCAAAAAGCCCCAGAAGAATCCCCAGACGCCGCGCATTGCCGCCCAGACCGGTCCGAGCAGCGCGGCAGCGAGGTTGAACGTTGTCGGGATTGAGCCCGTGGATTCATGGATCTTGTGAAACGCCGGCGCATAATATTCGCCGTTTTTGGCGACGAACTCACCGATGGATTCATCCAGCGCGTCGCGATCAATCTCGATATCCGAAGCCGCCGTGACCTTCATTTCGGTTACGTCACTCATCCTTGCCTCCCTGAATGCCGCGAAGCAGCCTTGGTTTGGTGACGACGCCGACATCAACACCGTTGTCGGTAATGATCACCGGCAGTTCGGTGCCGACGGCATGGTCGATCAACTGATCAAGGTCGGCTTCAACGTCAGCACGCGGCGCTCCGTCGGTCGGCCCCTTGTATTTCGCCAGCGGATCCATGATCGAATGCGCCTTGACCAGTTTCAGTTTCGATATGCCTTGGACGAATTCGCGTACGTACTCGTCAGCCGGATTCATGACGATATCTTCCGGCGTGCCGATCTGCACGATCACACCGTCTTTCATGATGGCGATGCGATGACCGATGCGGATTGCTTCGTCCAGATCATGCGTGATGAACAGTGTTGTCTTCTGCAATTGCGCAACCAGCGCCTTGAACTGATCCTGCAACTGCATGCGGATCAATGGATCGAGCGCGGAGAACGGCTCATCCATCAACAGGATTTCAGGATCGGAAGCCAGCGCGCGGGCAATTCCGACACGCTGCTGCATTCCACCCGACAGCTCTTTTGGAAGACGGTCCTCATAACCGACCAGATCGACAAGTTCCAAAGCGTGGTCGGAAATAGCCCAGCGTTTTGATTTCGGGACACCCCTGATTTCCAGCGGATAGGCGACGTTGTCCCTGACGGAGCGATGGGGCATCAGCGCCATATGCTGGAACACCATGCCGATCTGTGTCGCGCGCATGGCACGCAATTCCGAATCCGACATGGCTCCGACATCACGATCGAGGATTTCGATCTTTCCCGATGTCGGCTCGATCAGCCGGTTGACGTGGCGCACGAGCGTTGATTTGCCTGATCCGGATAACCCCATGATGCAGAATATCTCACCACGGGGCACCTCGAACGACGCGGCCTGAACGCCGACCACACAGCCGAATTCATCCAGAACTTCAGGTTTGGTAAGGTTTCTTTCCTTGATGGCGACCATCGCCTGATCGGCATCTGCACCAAATACTTTCCAAACGTCAGTCAGCTTGACGACGGTCTCACTCATCTGCTGCCCTCCCAAGCCGCATCTAGAGAGAATGAGCGGCCGCCCGATTCGTTGCGGGCGGCCGCCGGTTTTGCAGCGTTACTGGCTCAACCAGCCAAGTACCTGATCCTCGTTGGCCGCTACCCATTCCTTGGCGTATTCGGCCGGATCCTTCTTGTCGACGACAAGTGCGTAGGTCATTGCACTGACCGTATCGGTATCAAGCTTCATGTTGGCAAAAAGCTTGGCCACTTCCGGATGATCGGCTTCAACCGATTTGGCATAGTGCAGGTGCAAGTGGGCGGTATCCCACGCCATAGCTGCTGAGGATTTGTCCAACCACGCTGGGTCATCAGTCGGCTGAACGACTTTCCAGCCAGCCGGGGTCATGCGGCGGCTCTTCGAGAATCTGCAGGTCATGCAGAACAAACACATAGTGCGGTGTATAGCAGAAGCCGACCCAAGGCTTGCCCGCTTTGATCGCATTGTCCAGATTGGCATAGGCCAGGGTCTCATCAGATTCGGTGAGCTCCATGATTTCGCCGTAGCCATAGGATTTAGCTCGGATCTTTTCGACGTTCGTCGACGCCCAACCCGGCGCTCCGATCCACAGCTCGCCGCGACCGTCACCATTGGTGTCAAAGATTGCTGCCTTGTCCGGATCGGTCAGATCATTGATCGACTTGATGTTGTGTTCGTCAGCAATCGCCTTTGGCACGCAAATTCCCTGAAAGGCTTCAACGCCGTTCTGGTTCATTGCCACGGTGCCCTTATCCTTCACATAGGTATCGTGAAGGTTCTGCTGATTGGGCATCCAGACTTCCGGATGCGCGGTGCATTGATCCCTTGTCCATTGCCTCAAAAACGATCGGATTGGTACCATTCTGAAGCTCAACTTCAAGACCGAGATTGTCTTCGATAACGACTTTCAGGACGTTTGCGGTTGCCGCAACCGACGGCCAGTTTGGAACTCCGATCACGACGTCGGCCGCAAATGCCGGCACGCTGAACAGCATCGCCGCCGTTGTGGCCAATAAGGTACTGCGTTTCATGTTGTCTTCTCCCTGTTTGAGCATTCAATTATTGTCTTCCGGTTCCACCGCTCCCTTTGGCGGAACCAGCTTCGAATTATGTGAACCGAAGCACGGTCATTTTGGGGCAACCGACAAACCTATCACGCCTACCCTCGGCCATCTTGTTCAATGCCTCCGCCGGACTATGCGCCGGAAACAGTCTCCGGTATTAAAAGTCAGATTGGATGTGCCTCACCTCCAAGTCACGACGCCAGCATGGCCATGCAACCGGCAATGTCGACCCAATAATGGAGCTGCACAAATTTCGTATCGATACATCAGAAAAACTGAACTATCCAGCTATGCATATCCAGTCTTTTCAGATGCTGCTTTCGTCACGGTTTGCGCGCGGAAACCGCTTCTGCGAGCACACACAGAAGTTCAAACATGATCGAAACACCGACCCATGCGGTATTACCCGAAGGATCAAACGGTGGAGAGACTTCGACCAAATCAGCTCCGACGAGATTCAATCCTTGCAATTGACGGGCCAATTGCTGTGCCGTCCACGTGTCAGGTCCGCCGATTTCAGGAGTACCCGTCCCCGGCGCGAATGCGGGATCGATGAAATCAATGTCGAAACTGACATAGGTCTCGGCATCGCCGACAACGTCCTTCGCCTGCGCCATGACATCGGCGTGGCCGCGTTCCATCAATTCGTCGATACCGAGAATGGTAACACCTTTTGCGCGGCCCCATTCGATATCTTCGCCGTCATACATTGTGCCACGAATGCCAATCTGAATGACGCGCTCCGGATCCAGAAGGCCCTCTTCGATGGCGCGGCGAAACGGTGTGCCGTGGGTGTATTTGTAACCACCGAAATAGCCCTCGAACAGATCGGTATGGGCGTCGAAGTGAATCATGCCCAGGGGTTTTCCGCGATTTATGCCGCGCAGCACCGGAAGAGAGGTCAGGTGGTCGCCGCCAGCGGTAAGCGGTACGATGCCGGCGGCGGTCAGGTCCTTGTAGTATGCGCAAACACGCTCGAGCGTGTCGTTGATATCGGCGGGATTGGGCGGAACATCGCCGAGGTCGGCACAGTTGGCGATTTCGTATGGCCTTGTACCGCTGGTCGGGTGCACGGCCCGGATCATGGTCGACAAATCGCGCAACTGCCGCGGACCGTGTCTGGCACCGGGCCGGTTTGTCGTTCCGCCATCCCAGGGGATGCCGACCAGGCCGATATCGACATCGCCGTATAGATCGCTCGACGGTTCGACCAGCGGCAAGCGCATGAAGGTCGGCACGCCGGCGAAACGCGGCAGGTCAAAACCCGAAACCGGCTGGAATCTTGGGTCGGTCATTGGCGGAACCTCTCAGTCATGTCTGGCCTAGGACAGTTCCATACAAACGACGCACAATGCAACCAGCACAAATGACCGATTGCTCGAGATTGGCAAATGCGACTGCGACCCGGCACGAACGGACAGGTCAAACAGAGTAATGATAAAACCGGCAAGCCTTGAAGACGTTCCGCAGATCGCATCCTGTGCAAACGAAGCGTATGAAAAATACGTACAGCGCATCGGCAAAAAACCGGCGCCTATGGTCGCCGATTTCGGTTCGCTGGTGGAACTAGGCCGGGTATTCGTTTCCAAAGGGACGGATGGCGATTTTGAAGGCTTCATCGTCTTCTATGCCCGCGGTAACCATATGCACCTCGAAAATGTCGCGGTGTCATCGGCCTGTATGGGCAAGGGCGTGGGAAGACGGCTGATCGAATTCTGTGAGGCGACGGCAAAGTCCCAAGGACTGGACCGGATTGAACTGTACACCAACGAAAAGATGACCGAGAACCTGTCGCTTTATCCTCATCTTGGCTATGTGGAAACGGCGCGCCACGAACAGGACGGGTTCAATCGTGTGTTCTTTTGCAAGCGCCTGGGATAGCCACAAGCGGGGCGATCGCCGGTAGCGGTGAAACAGCGCCTAGAGCGAACCGGAATGGTGGCCACACGATTGCGAAGAACCCGGCCAACCGGCTATTTCGAACGTGGCATTGTCAGCTGCCGGTATTCTCGGCGATCATGGCAATCATCTCGAACATGATGGCGCCCGCGGTCAATGCGGTTATGTTGTTGGGACTGTCCTTGGTCGGCATCATGCAGACGATGTCGCCGCCTATGATGTTCATACCGCGGACCGCACGCACCAGGGCGACGGCCTCGTCGATATCGAATCCTTTTTCTCCGGGCTCCAGATTTGACACCGCTGGCGCAACCGTCGGATCAAGGCAATCAAGATCGAAGGTGATGTAAACAGGTCTGCCGGCCAGAACATCCTTGATCTGCGCAACGACATCGGCCGCTCCGCGTTGGCGGTATTCGGCCATGGTCACGACGTTATACCCGTACTCGTATGATGGTTTGAGCCAATCGAGCGTGCGCGGATGACCTCTAAGACCGATCTGCATGGAACGCTTCGGATCGACCTGTCCCTGGTCGGCGAGATACGCACCCCAATGGGCAGCGGATTTCTTGGCGCCGAGAAAGTGATCGACCTTGGTGAAAACGTCGGTATGCGCGTCCAGATGCAGGAACGACACCGGCTCACCGCCGGCAAGATTGCCAAGTCCAAGCGCCTGGACGATGCCGCCGGTGATTGAATGGTCGCCGCCGATGGACACGGGCCGAGCGCCCGCCTCGTCGATCTTTTGATAGAATTCCGTAATCCGAGCGATGCAGTCCTCGTTGTCATTGGCGCGCGGAAACGGCACGTCACCGATGTCGGCTATCGTCGCGGAGTTCCAGGGATCGACCCGAAATGTGCCGTGCACCCGCCGCTGAACCGCGGAGACATTGCGCACCGCGCGCGGACCCAGGTGCTGATCGCGTTCGGTGGTTCCGTTACCTGTGGAATGCGGCACGCCGACCAGCGCGATATCCTGATCGGCCAGTTCCTCATTGGGACAACGAAAAAAGGTCGGAATACCCCACCAATAGAGGTTTTCCATCATGCTGCGATCGTGTTCTTCGGCCATATCAAATCCCAGTCAGCTTGCGGCGGCGTGCAGTTCCCCGAGTTCGCGGAGGATGGTGAGGTCATACGGCATCGATTGTATGCTCCGGCTCGTGAAATCAGCGGGTCACCTATTGTAAATACCGGTCGCTGAAAAGGGCCAGGGCCTCCGATGAATAATAATTGCCACCAAATTTCCTTTACCGGGCGTCATCGCCCTCCCCCGAATTCGCGCCGAATAGCGGATTGGCTGTCAGGTAATAGGCAACGCCGATAAATCCCGCCCCGCCGATGATATTGCCCACCGAGACCCAGGCCAGATTGTAGATACCGCCTGTTACGGTGACGCTGGCGGGGTGATTTCCGAGAAGCGAGATAGTGAAAACGGTCATGTTGGCGATGCCGTGTTCGAAACCGGCCGCGACAAAGGCAAACAGGCACCAGAAGATCAAAAGGCATTTCGTGGTATCGCTTTTGGTGCGAGCAGACATCCAGATCGCAAGGCATATCAGCCAGTTACAGATAATCGCCCGGGCGATGAGTTCCACGACCGGGCTGTTCATTTTCAGCTCTGCCACCTGGTGAACAAGCGAGGCATCATCTCCGACCCATCCGCTGCCATTGCCGGCAACCACCAGAAAGGAGAGCATCATGGCGCCGAAAAGATTGCCGTACCAGCAGACAATCCAGTCCTTGATGACCGTCAGCACGCCGAACTTGCCGTAGAAAAATCCGAAGGTCATGTACATGATATGCCCGGAGAACAGTTCGGCGCCGGCAAATACGATCAGCGTCAGTGTAATACCGAATAACGAGCCCATTATGAGTTTTTGCGATGCCGGATCGGCCTCGTTGCCCAACGTGAGAATGAGTACAATCCCCACGCCGACATAGGCGCCGGCCATCATGGTCAGAATAAAAAAACCAAGCGGATTTCGCTTGGCGTAGCCGATCTTTTTAACGGCAATATCGGCAAACTCGTGTGTGATATCTTGGTTCAAGGAAAATGCACCCACATTGGTTAAATCAACATGATCCGCTCGCAGCACAGTACAACTCATCAGCGCCAATTTCTGGCTGCACGCTTGCGGTTGATTTCCCTCGGGTTTTGCATCGAGGTTGGTGGCAATACGCATTGCTGTCAAATGCGCAATTAGGCGCAGTGGTTCCAAAAAAATATGCCGCTGGCGCCTTGCGGCGTCTTTCAAGCATGCAAATTCCACACCGACCATTGCACTCCTTGCCGGCTGGAGACTTTTCGGGGCGCTTCTTTCACGCCGGGTAGCGGGAATTAAACCTTGCAAAGCCGCATTCCGTGACGCAGATTTTCGTCATACCGATCGTCAAGGTGAACCATGCAATACCCAGCGCTTTCCAAAATCCGGGAAACCCTAAACGTCCAGTGGTATCGCTCGAAATTGCCGCCGGCGCGATTCCGCGAACTGTCCGCTCGAAGCGACCGGCAAGGCTGGATACAGGCGGGCGGGCATTTTGGCCTGTTTTGCCTGACCGGTGCGGCGGTCTATGTGACCTGGGCAAATGGGCTTTGGGTTGCGTTCGCCGTCGCGCTCTTTGCCCATGGCACGGTGGCATCCTTCTTCCGCGGTACTGCAACACACGAACTTGGCCATGGAACCGTGTTCGAAACCAAATGGCTCAATCAGTTCTTCCTCTATCTATTCAGTCTGATCAGCTGGTGGAATCCATTCGACTATGCGGCCAGCCATACCTATCACCACCGCTACACGCTGCATCCGGAAGCCGACCGCGAGAACCTGCTGCCACTGCACCCCAATGTGGGCCGGACGTTCCTGCTGCAGATGTTCACGATCAACCTGTTGACCCAGCCGGGGCGGACGTTTGGCAAGGGCGGTTTACTGTCAACGATCTGGATCACCATGCTTGATGCGGTCGGTAAAGTCGGTTCGACCGACATTCCTGCCAATGAGTGGCTGCAGGCACTGCACCAGGACCAGCCGGATCAGCACCGACGCTCGATACGCTGGTCGCGCGCGCAATTGGCGTTTCACGGCGCGGTTCTAATCGTTGCCGCACTGACCGGTCTGTGGGTTTTGCCGCTCATCCTCACCATCCCGAGCTATGTCGCCAATTGGCTCAGCTACTTTGTCGCCCTGCCACAACATTGCGGGCTGATGGAACACACCACCGACTTTCGCAAAAGCACCCGGTCGATACGGCTTCTCCGGTTTGTCGAATTTCTCTACTGGCACATGAACTGGCATACCGAGCATCACATGTATGCCGGCGTTCCGTGCTACAACCTACCGGCTCTGGCGGCCGAGATCAGGGATGACATGCCCGAACCGCGCAGTCTGCGCGGGGCTTGGCGCGAAATGCTCGACACATGGCAGCGCCAGAAGTCCGATCCGAACTATGCTTTCGACACGCCTCTGCCGGCTACTGCAAAGACGAAGCGGCAAAAAAATGCCGGCGGCGAGGAATCCTCGATCGGAGATCTCGCGCCCGACGGGCTGAAATAGGCATTGCTGACAAAGCGCCGTCGAAAAGGCTTTCATCGGTTTGGGGAATTTGAAGCTGCCTATCAGCGTTTGCGGGAATAGATTGAAAATATGGGGATAATTGGTGCCCCCGGACGGACTTGAACCGCCGACCCCCTGATTACAAATCAGGTGCTCTACCAACTGAGCTACAAGGGCACTTTGGGACGCCGCCAGAGCGATGCAACACGGCACGCGGCAAACATCCGGTGCACCCGGTTATCATATTTGGCGGCGTAGTAAAGTGTTTTGCGCGGCCACGCGCGTACCGGCTAATCGGTGCGTCCCATGCATTGAGCCTTCCAAATGCCATTACTCCCGTGCTAACCGAACCCATGAGCCGGCCGGCTCGCTGCGAACCAGAAAAGGGCCGCTATGAGCCGAAAAACCGCAAATATCGCATTCATTCATTCAGATGCGCCCGAAGCACGCCAAGCCGCCCAGCATCTGGGTGCGCTTTACGGCCAGGCTGATCCCGAGGAAGCCGATGTGATCGTGGCGCTCGGTGGAGACGGTTTCATGCTGCAGACACTGCATGACACGATGGACAGCGGCAAACTGATCTATGGCATGAATCGGGGATCGGTCGGCTTTTTGATGAATGAGTATGGCGAAGAAAACCTGCGCGAGCGGATTGCGGTTGCGACCGAGGAAACGCTTCGTCCGCTGATAATGGTCGCCGAGACAACCGACGGCAGCTCGCAGACGTCGCTTGCCATCAATGAAGTATCTTTGCTCCGGCAATCCTATCAGGCCGCCAAAATCCGCATTTCAATCGACGGCAAGGTGCGCCTCGATGAGTTGATTTGCGATGGCGTGATGGTTGCGACACCCGCCGGCTCGACAGCATACAATCTGTCGGCGCACGGGCCCATCCTGCCGATCGACGCGGAACTTCTGGCGCTAACACCGGTCAGCGCCTTCAGGCCGCGCCGCTGGCGCGGTGCGCTCGTACCCAACCGCGCAACCGTGCGCTTTGACATACTGGAAGCTGACAAACGGCCGGTCAACGCGGTGGCCGATCACTGGGAGGTCAAGTCGGTGGAATCGGTCAGCGTACGCGAATCCACGTCGTCGACAGCCACCTTGCTGTTCGATGCCAACCACTCATGGGACGAGCGTATTTTGGCGGAGCAGTTTCGTTACTGACCGATCCCGCGGCGATAAAAAAAACGTCAATCATTTACCCTGAAGTCACACAAAACGACCGTTGCTGTTGACATAGAAGGCCTGGCAACGTATCCGCTCGTTCAATACTCGAGGAGGCTGCGGCCCTGGTGGCCGAACGTGTCAAACCCGAAAGCAGGCGAGTAACGATCATTATTTCAGCATCTGTCGCAGAAGATGCGCCCGAAGGCGCAGAAACCGGTATGGCCGAACCACCGGTTGACGAGACGAATACACCCAAAACAACATTTGCCGATCTCGGTTTATCGCAAAAGGTTTTGAAGGCCGTCACTGAATCCGGCTATACGGTCCCTACACCGATCCAGGCTGGCGCCATTCCCCATGCCATTGCCCGCAAGGATGTGCTTGGTATTGCACAGACCGGCACAGGCAAGACGGCATCTTTTGTCCTGCCGATGCTGACCCGGCTGGAAAAGGGGCGCGCCAGGGCGCGTATGCCGCGCACGCTGATCCTGGAGCCGACGCGTGAACTGGCAGCGCAGGTGCAGGAGAATTTCGACCGCTACGGCAAAAACCACAAGCTGAATGTCGCGCTGCTGATTGGTGGGGTCTCGTTTGATGAACAGGACCGGAAGCTGGAACGCGGCGCCGACGTCCTGATCGCCACTCCGGGCCGGCTTCTCGATCATTCCGAACGCGGTAAATTGCTGCTGACGGGCGTCGAGATCCTCGTCATCGACGAGGCGGACCGCATGCTCGACATGGGTTTCATTCCCGACATCGAGCGCATCTGCAAATTGATCCCGTTTACGCGCCAGACGCTGTTTTTCTCGGCAACGATGCCGCCGGAAATCACCCGACTGGCCGATCAGTTCCTGCATGCTCCCGTGCGCGTCGAGGTTTCCAAACCGGCATCGGTAACGAGCACAGTGACCCAGAAACTGGTCAAATCCGGTGCCAAACCATGGGAAAAACGGGCCGCGCTCCGCGAATTGGTCGATGCCGAAGGCGACAGCCTGACAAACGCGATCGTATTCTGCAATCGTAAGGTGGATGTTTCGGAACTCTTCCGCTCGCTGGTCAAACACGACTACGTCGCAGGTGCGTTGCACGGCGATATGGATCAGCGCGCGCGCATGACCATGCTGGCCAACTTCCGCGAAGGCAATCTCAAACTGCTCGTTGCCTCAGACGTGGCGGCACGCGGTCTGGATATCCCGGACGTCAGTCATGTTTTCAACTATGATGTGCCGATCCACGCGGAGGACTACGTTCATCGTATTGGACGCACCGGACGCGCAGGGCGTTCCGGCAAGGCTTTTACGATCGTAACCCGCCCGGACACCAAATATCTCGATGCGGTCGAGAAATTGATTGGTCAGCAGATCGACTGGTACGACGGTGATCTTTCCACGGTCGTCGCAAGTGACGACAGCGACGAGCGCGCACCACGACGCGGCCGGGGCGGAAAGAAAAAGGCCAGCAATGATCGCGACCGGCGCACCAAGGACAGCGCTTCGAGCGAAGCGGAAAAACCGCAGCGCAAAAAGGCCATCAAGGCCGACAATGAAGACCGCAAATCATCGCGCAAAAAAACCTCGTCCGAAGACCGGAAGGCCAGCAAGGAGCCGGCCGTCGTCGGATTCGGCGATGAATTGCCGGATTTCATGAAAATCTGCGTTTGAAACGACTGAGGGCAACGGCCTACTTTTTGGACCGCAGGCTCGCCTCATAGGCTTTGGTCGCCCATTTTACGAATTGGTCGGGGTCGTCCACCGCTTCATCCGGGATCGTCCAGTAAGGCATGGCGACAGGACGCCCGGCTTTTTTCCCCTCATAGTGCCACTGGCGTGAACCAGCTGCAGAGAATTCCGGCGCAGACACTTGATCTGCCTTGAGCAGAATCTCGCCATCCACTTCCAGGGCGATAATCAATCCGCCGTGGTAGATGCCCCTGCCTCCAAACATGCGTTTGATCGTGACGGGTCCGAGCCCGGCGAACATGTCGCGAATGTCGTCATCTTGCATGGGAACGGCTATAGCGCGCCGCGGGGCTTCGGCAAGCGCCTTCAGGTCTGCGGGCTTAAGCTCAACGGACTCACCGCAACCGCAGGCCGATTCCACATTCGGATTATTGAACACGAAGCCCGAGCGTAGCGTCGACACCTCATAATCCATCTGGGTGCCAAGTAGAAAAAGCGCGGCCTCCGGCGCCACCCAAACATCCACGCCGTCATGATTGATGTGATCGTCCTTGGAATCGGGATCGGTCACCAGATCGACGGTGTACTCCATACCTGCACAGCCGCCTTTCTTGATGCCGATGCGCACGCCGGCTGCGTTCGCATTTGCCGACGTGATTTCTCGGACGCGGTCTGCCGCGGCATCCGTAAGCGATATCACCTTAAAGTCCGGCATGTTCCAACTCCGGTTAATCCGGTTAGACCTCTATTCCATACAAAAATGGTAAAGATTTAACGCCAATTCAATACCAGCCGATCGCGACCTGCGCTTCTTCCGACATCCTGTCGGGTGTCCATGGCGGATCAAACGTCATTTCAACCTCTACATTGCCGACACCTTCCACCATGCTGACAGCGTCCTGCACCCAGCCCGGCATTTCGCCGGCAACCGGGCAACCAGGCGCGGTCAATGTCATGTCGATATTGACCGACCGATCATCTTCGATATCGATCTTGTAAATCAGTCCGAGTTCGTAAATATCCGCTGGAATTTCAGGGTCATAGACCGTCTTTATCGCAGCAATGATGTCGTCGGTAAGCCGGGCGAGCTCTTCCGGTGGAATAGCTGAAACCGACGGCAACTCCGCATTGGCGGGTTTCGCCTCCGGGGTCTCTTTGGTGTCTGTCACCTGATCATCCATACTCATGCAAAAAATCCTCGCGCCTTCTCAAGCGCCTCAGCCAGCCTGTCGACTTCTTCCCGTGTATTGTAAAGCCCAAATGACGCGCGGCAAGTGGAGGTGACGCCGAAGCGTTTCAAAAGCGGCTGGGCGCAATGGGTTCCGGCCCTGACAGCGACGCCGGCTCTGTCGATCACCATAGACACGTCATGAGCGTGGATGCCTTCCAGCTCGAACGAAACGATCGCCCCCTTGCCGGGCGCATTGCCGAATATGCGCAAGGTGTTTATCCGGCCCAGTTGTTCATGGGCGTATTTGCGCAGCATGGCCTCATGGGCAGCAATGTTATCTCGCCCGATGCCCTCCACATAGTCGAGTGCAGCGCCAAGCCCGATCGCCTGTACAATCGGCGGCGTTCCGGCCTCAAATCGATGGGGCGGTTCGTTGTAGGTGACATTTTCCTCGGTCACATCTTCGATCATCTCGCCGCCGCCCTGAAAAGGGCACATCTCCGCCAGCAGTTCGCGCTTGCCGTAGAGCACACCGATACCCGAAGGCCCGTAGACCTTGTGTCCGGTGAACACGTAGAAATCGGCATCGATATCCTGAACATCGACCGGCAGATGCACCGCACCCTGGCTACCGTCGATCATCACCTTGATGCCACGTTCGTGCGCGATGCGGCAGATCTCTTTTACCGGCGTAATCGTGCCAAGCACGTTTGACATATGCGTGATGGTGATCAGTTTGGTGCGATCGGTGATGCGTTTTTCAAATTCTTCGACATGGAGAACACCTTCATCATCCACTGGCAGCCAAACCAGCTTCGCACCCTGGCGCTCACGGATGAAATGCCACGGCACGATATTGGAGTGATGCTCCATCTGGCTGAGGATGATTTCGTCGCCTTCACCGATATTCGGCATGCCGAAACCATATGCGACCGTGTTGATCGCCTCGGTGGCGGATTTGGTGAAGATGATCTCGTTTATGTCGGCGGCATTGATGAAACACCGGGCGGTTTCGCGCGCTTTTTCGTAAGCATCGGTCGCGGCATTGGAGAGATAATGCAGCCCGCGGTGCACATTGGCATATTCGTTGGAGTAGGCATATGTGACTGCGTCAATCACCGCCTGCGGTTTCTGGGCCGACGCGCCATTATCGAGATAAACCAGCGGTTTGCCATAGACTTCACGACCGAGGATCGGGAAATCCTGCCGGATTTTCTCGACATCATATGTCTGGGTGATCACATTCATCGCTCAACCGTTTTCCGCAAACCAATCTTCGAGGCGGATTTCCAGCGCCTCGACGAGTTCCTCGTCCTCGAGGTCTTCCACTATCTCGGCCAGAAACGCCTTGACCAGCAGCCGGCGAGCATCCTTTTCGGAAATACCGCGTGCCATCAGATAGAACAAATGCGAGGCATCGATTTCGGTCACAGTGGCGCCGTGGCCGCAGGCGACGTCGTCTGCAAATATTTCCAGTTCCGGCTTTGCCGAAAAATCGGCGTCATCCGATAGAAGCAACGTGTTGCAGGCCATTCGGGCATCAGTTTTTTGCGCTTCGCGCGCCACGCGGATCTGCCCCTGAAATACGCCTGTGGCCTTGCCGGTGACGACATTTCTGACAATCTCTTCCGATGTCGTGGCGTAACCGACATGATCGAGCACCATGGTCACATCGGTGTGGCTTGAATCGGACAGCATGTTGACGCCGCGAAGCTGGAAATCCGCCCCCTCGCCTTCCGTCTTCACAATGATCTCCTCGCGCACGAGATGACCGCCGAAATTCATGACGAACAGAGTCAGTTTGGCGTTTTTTTCCAAAGTCGCCCGGAATTGTCCCAGATGGTCGGCATCCTTGCCGCCTTCCTGGATGAGAACCCAGGTGACATCGGCGCCCTCGCCGATCGCGAGCGATGAGACCGCGCAGGTCTGATGTCCGGAATCATCCGGTGCAATGTGCCGCTCGATGAATGAAACGGTTGCCCCGGCACCCACACGTACAATGTTTCGGACGGCAGAAAACCGGTCTTCATCCCCCAGCGACGTATTCGCAAGGCCGATGGCCCGTTTCGGCTGCGCTCCCTGATCAACGGTAACTTCGACACCGTCGCCGAAAAAGCCGGTATTTATCGCGGCGATGACATCGTCATCGTCTTCGCCGATGACCCAGGCAGAAATATCCTCTCCGTTTTCGTTGGATGCCGCATAGGAGCGCACAATTACGCCCTCCGGCATCGTGTCGGCTTCCTCGGCAAGAAAGTGACCGTTGAAAAAAGGCAGGCGCGCCGCGCTCACCAGGCGCTTGTAGGCGGAAGCTGCCTGCTTTGCCGAACTTGTATCGGGCCGCGGGGCAACTTCCAAAAAGCGTACCAGCATGCGACGCAGATCGGTGTAGTGCCATTCCTCGCGCCGGCGGGTTGGCAAACCGGCATGCTTCAGCCGCTCGATGGCAGCATCACGGGCTCTGGTGGTCGTCTCGTCACCCGGCATCCGCGATATCCGCTCATTGAACGCGGCGACCAGCGCCTGTTCAGCCGGTGTTTGACCTGGTTTCGCGTGCACGTTCATCGTCGCCTCACGCTGCCTCGCCGGCTATACCGGCATAGCCTTCATTCTCAAGGGTGAGCGCCAGAGATTTGTCGCCGGTTTTCACGATCTGGCCCTTGTAGAGCACGTGCACGGTATCAGGTACGATATGTTCCAAAAGCCGCTGATAGTGGGTGATCACCAAAAACGCCCGATCAGGCGAGCGCAACGCGTTCACACCGTCCGACACGATTTTCAGGGCATCAATATCCAGGCCCGAGTCGGTTTCATCCAATACACAGAATTTCGGTTCCAGCAGCTTCATCTGCAGGATCTCGGCGCGCTTCTTCTCGCCGCCGGAGAAGCCGACATTCAGCGGCCGCTTCAACATATTGAAATCCATGCCGAGCGAACCGGAGGCCTCGCGCACCTTCTTCATCAGTTCCGGTATCTTCAGCGGATCCTCACCACGCGCCTTGCGCAGCGAATTCATCGCCACCTTGAGAAACTCCATGGTCGCAACACCCGGTATCTCCATCGGGTACTGGAACGCCAGGAACAGTCCTGCCGCGGCCCGTTCGGCGGGATCCATCTCCAGTATGGATTCGCCGTTATACAGGACGTCGCCCTCGGTGACCTCGTAGTCATCGCGACCGGCAAGCACATAGGACAGCGTCGATTTGCCGGATCCGTTCGGCCCCATGATGGCAGCGACTTCGCCAGCTTTGACCGTGAGATTCAGCCCGCGGATAATCTCGGTGCCATCCTCGGCGATGCGTGCATGCAAATTCTTGATTTCAAGCATTTTTTCACTCATTCAGATAATCACGCCCTGTGGCGCGGTAAACTTTTCATCGACGATATTGCCGGTATTGCGCACGTCGGCCGGCTCAAACAGCA
Source organism: Rhizobiaceae bacterium (assembly GCA_963669285.2). Classification (GTDB taxonomy): domain Bacteria; phylum Pseudomonadota; class Alphaproteobacteria; order Rhizobiales; family Rhizobiaceae; genus JAWKWH01. Next base: position 70,457 of record CAXXSI010000018.1, read on the forward strand.
GGATTTGCGCTTCCTTATCGGCCACCGGCCGGTGTTCGACGCCCCTTGGCACGACAATGGCCTCGCCCTCACCCAGTTCCACCGAGCGATCGCGGAACTCCAGCCGGATCGACCCTCTCCAGACAAGAAACATCTCGTCTTCCTGCTCGTGATGATGCCAGGGAAATGCCCCATAAATCTTGACGAGCTTGACCTCCTGCCCGTTCAGCGAGGCGGCCACTTTTGGCCGCCAGTGTTCGCTGATCAGACCGAATTTCTCATCGACATTGATTTTGTCCGGAGCGCTCATTCCTCGCCATCCCAATAGTCCAATGAGGGCCGGTCACGTCCCATGACGCGGAATTTGGCATTCATGGGCCCGCCGCCTTCGCTGCGCGACATGACCATGAACTTGTCTGAATCTGGGTATTCGACAACTTCCGCGTCTTCGCGCGGAGTGTCGGAAATGCCCAGATATCTCAAATCGGCATCGCCGGTGTTGACGAGTTGGTGGGCGACTTCAGGTCCGCCGGGAGGCGCGGCGCATACATCACCCTTTTTCACGGGATAAGTCTCATCGCCAAAACGGTACTCGCCCTGTCCGTCAATGATCACGAAGAGCTCGTTCATGATGTGATGATTGTGGAACGGGAATGCCTTCTTGCCTGGCGGTACGACTGTCAGCAGGCATCCAATACCCTTAGACCCCATCGCCGGCCCGATGCGCCCGAGACGGGCGACATAGCTCTTGCCGTTACCGAACTCGTTCAGCGGCACGTCGTCGATATTGATGACCGGTTTTGTCACGACGAGCCTACTCCCGGTTCCGGCCGTCAAGGCGCTTGACGACCCAGCGGGCGGCAAATGCACCCAATACACCGGCAAGAACGGCAGCCATCCAGCCGTAAGGCTCCCAGATCGGCGACAAAATCAACACGAATGCGGCGATAATCGCCGCTTCCCTCCAGGAGAAGGTTGCCATGCTTCCGGCCAGCTGTTCGCCAAAGAACGACTTGCGTTCGCTCATCACCCGACACTCCCCTCGAGCGAAATACCGATCAGCTTCTGCGCCTCGACGGCGAACTCCATCGGCAGTTCCTGAATCACTTCCTTGACGAAGCCGTTGACGATCAATGCGATGGCTTCCTCTTCCGGAATGCCGCGCTGCATGACGTAGAACAACTGATCCTCGGAGATTTTCGATGTCGTCGCTTCATGCTCGAATTTAGCCGTGGCGTTTTTGGCCTCTATGTACGGCACGGTATGCGCACCGCATTCATTGCCGATCAACAGGGAATCGCACTGGGTGAAGTTTCGCGCATGGGTCGCCTTACGGTGGGCGGAAACCTGGCCGCGATAGGTGTTCTCGCTCCTTCCGGCGGAAATACCCTTCGAGATGATCCGGCTTCTGGTGTTTTTGCCCAAATGGATCATCTTGGTGCCGCTGTCGATCTGCTGACGGCCATTGGAAACCGCTATCGAGTAGAATTCACCCTGGGAGTTGTCGCCACGCAGAATGCAGGAAGGGTACTTCCAGGTAATCGCTGATCCGGTTTCGACCTGCGTCCAGGAAATCTTGGAACTCTTGCCACGGCAGTCGCCCCGCTTGGTGACGAAATTGTATATGCCGCCCTTGCCGTCCTCGTCGCCCGGGTACCAATTCTGTACGGTCGAATACTTGATCTCGGCGTCATCCAGCGCAATCAGTTCCACGACCGCGGCATGGAGCTGGTTTTCGTCACGCTGCGGTGCCGTGCAGCCTTCCAGATAGGAAACGTAAGATCCTTCGTCGGCGATGATCAATGTGCGCTCGAACTGCCCGGTGTTCTCCGCATTGATGCGAAAATAGGTCGACAGCTCCATCGGACAACGTACGCCCTTGGGCACATAGACAAACGAACCGTCGGTGAAGACGGCGGAATTCAGCGTCGCATAATAGTTGTCGGTGGTCGGCACCACGGTGCCCAGATATTTCTGCACCAGTTCCGGATGCTCGCGAATGGCTTCCGAGATCGAACAGAAGATCACACCGGCCGAAGCCAGTTCCTTTTTAAAGGTGGTGACGACGGAAACCGAATCGAACACGGCGTCGACGGCAACGCGCCCAGAGGCGTAAACATTGTCGCCCACCTCAGCGTCCAGCGTGCTCGGCTCGTCGATCTTGCGCACACCGGCCAGTATCTCCTGTTCCTTGAGCGGGATACCCAGTTTTTCATAGGTCTTCAAAAGCTCAGGATCGACCTCGTCAAGCGATTTCGGGCCAGACTGGTTCTTCGGTGCTGCATAGAAATAGATGTCCTGGAAATCGATTTGCGGATACTCAACTCGCGCCCAGGTCGGCTCCTCCATGGTCAGCCAACGCTTGTAGGCTTCCAGACGCCATTGAAGCATCCATTCCGGCTCGTCCTTCTTGGCCGAGATAAAACGGATGATGTCCTCGTTGAGCCCCTTTGGGGCGCGATCCATTTCGATGAGGGTTTCGAAACCGTATTTGTACTGGTCCACATCGATCTTGCGGACCTGCTCAATGGTTTCCTGCACGGCAGGCATATCGGTTGTCTCCATTCTCGCCGGGTTCAAGGCCCGGTGGTTGTCGACAGATGTCATCCCTTCGGGATGGCACCTATGTAATTCATTTTTTCGTCGGGGAAAGCTGATTTCATCAAATCTTTCCCGAAAATTTCAAGTTTCTTGCGAAAACGCAACATATCTGCCGCCGTTTTCAGGCTGCCTGGTTCCTCCCGGGCCGCCTTGCAGCAATGTCGCGAATTGCCTTTTCGAACAATTCGAGTTCCTTTTCTCCCGTTTCCCGACCGATTGACAGCCTGAGTGCATTGCCGTGTTCGCCGAGTCCCATGGCCGCGAGCACATGGCTCTCGCCCACACTACCGGATGAACAGGCCGAACCGGCAGAAACCGCCACTGCGGCCAGATCGAACGCGATCTGCGCCGTCTCGGTCTTGAGGCCCGGAATGGCAAACAGGCATGTGTTGACCAAACGTGGCGCATCAGCAGCAAATACGATGGCATCCGGCACGTGCTTGCGCAGTACGGATTCGAACCGGTCGCGCGTTCGGCGAATGGATTCGACTTCCGCCAATCCTTCGCATGCGATCCGGGCCGCTTCGCCAAAACCGGCGATCGCAGCGACATTTTCCGTTCCCGCGCGATGCCCCTTTTCCTGTCCGCCACCGCGGATAAGCGGCTCCGGCCTCACCAGATCCGAAGCCGCGATGATGGCGCCGGCACCCTGTGGCCCGCCAATTTTGTGCGACGACAGGATAAGAAAATCGGCGCCAAGCGCTTCGATATCAATGTCGAGCCGTCCGGCACCCTGCACCGCATCGACGATAAGAAGACCGCCAGCCTCCTTGGTCAGCGCAGCGATTTCGGAAACCGGCTGAATAACGCCGCTTTCATTGTTTGCGACGTGGCAGGCAACCAATGGCAGGCCATCCCCTTCGCCGTTGGCCTTTAGAGCCGCTTTCAACGCTGCCAGATCCACGATGCCGTCATTGCCGACAGGAACCTGCGTTACCGCATCGGCGTCAAACCGCCCGCCGGACAACAAACACGGATGGTCTGTTGCCAGGACATGGAGCCCGCTAAACACGAGCGGTCCGCGCCCCATGCGGTAATTCGGTGTCAGAAGTGCCGAGGCCGCCTCGGTAGCGCCGGAGGTGAAAATCACATTGTCGGGGTTGGCGTTGCAAAGCGCTGCCACCTGCCGTCTTGCGGAATCCAGCAGCGCCCGCTTGGCGCGGCCCTCACCATGAACCGAGGAGGCATTCCCGGGTGTTTCCAGCGCAGCCACCATCGCCGCCCTGGCTTCGACGAGAAGCGGGGCGCTGGCGTTGTGGTCCAGATAGACGCGTACTGCGGGCATTCGCGCTGTTATCCCTCAATCATCGCCGCCCATGGCATGAAAGCCGATTTTCCTTGAAATTCAAGGTTGAACCGTCCTATTTAGCCGCTTCTTGAAGCTGGGCGATCGAGAGCCTAGTTTTGAATGGTTCTAAACTGGTTCTAGAAATCTGTCGGGCGCACGTCAAGTTCGTGCAACGCCAGGCGTCGAGACTGGGGACAGATACTGAACGCCAAGAAAACGGAGTTTCGATGCCTGAGGTCATTTTCACGGGCCCGGCCGGTCGGCTTGAAGGCCGCTACCAGCCTTCCAAGGAGAAAAACGCACCGATTGCCATGGTGCTGCATCCGCATCCCCAGTTCGGCGGAACGATGAATAACAAGATCGTCTATGATCTGTTTTACATGTTCCAGAAGCGCGGATTCACCACTTTAAGGTTTAACTTCCGCTCAATTGGCCGAAGCCAGGGTGATTTTGACCACGGTATCGGCGAACTTTCGGATGCTGCAGCCGCACTGGACTGGATCCAGTCGTTGCATCCGGATTCAAAGAACTGCTGGATCGCCGGATACTCATTTGGCGCATGGATCGGTATGCAGTTGCTGATGCGCCGGCCCGAAATCGAGGGCTTCATGTCGATCGCGCCGCAGCCTAACACATACGACTTTGCCTTCCTGGCACCGTGCCCGTCATCCGGCCTGATCATTCATGGTGATGAGGACCGTGTCGCCCCACCCAAAGACGTTCAGGGTCTGGTCGACAAGCTGCACCAGCAAAAGGGCATCACCATCACCCAGCGGACGATGGAAGGTGCAAACCACTTCTTCTCCGGTATGGAGGACGATCTTGTGGCCGAATGCGCTGACTATCTGGACGCACGGCTGCGTGGAGAGTTGACCACAGAACGGCCCAAACGGGGACGTTGAGATAATGGCCGGCGTGGCGGGATATTACGAATCCCACGCCGCTCAATATGCCGAAATCGAGCCGGAACCGGTATGGCGCGAGCAACTTGAGAAGTTCGCCGCCGGCCTGACGCCCGGCTGCCGGATCCTGGACCTGGGATGTGGCGCCGGCCACGACGCTCATTGGCTGGGATTGAACGGTTTCGATGTGCAGTGCATCGATGGTTCCGAAGCGATGGCGCGTGAGGCAAAGAAACGATACGGCATCGATGTGCGCATTCATGCCATCGAGGATCTTGCAGCCCGGAACGAATTCGATGCTGTGTGGGCGTCGGCTTCAATCCACCACGTCGACCGCCAAGCCATCCCGTCAGCAGTTGCAGCTGTCGCCAACGCGCTGAGACCGGGCGGCCAGTTTTACTCGAGCTACAAGGTGCTGCAGTCCGATATCGTCGACTGCCTCGGCCGATACTATGCTGCGACCAGCGAGGCTGAACTCAAATCCACAATGGAAAGCGCGGGATTGTCGATCGAAAAAACCGTGACCATTCCCGGCATGGGTGCCGACGGCAATCCGGCAGACTTCATCTGCATCACAGCGAAGAAAAGCGCTTATTGAGCGATATCCGGCCGCACGACTTCTCCGCCACCCATGGGCTTTAAACAGCCTGTCGTGGTCGGAAATGTCAGTGCCAATCCTTTCAGCGAGCGCACGGCAAGGTAAGCCCAGGCTTCGGCTTCCATGGCGTCGCCATCCAGACCGATATCTTCAGCCGCAATGACATCGGCGCCGCTTTCCGACACCAGATTGGACAGATCGGTCGCGATATGCGGGTTTTTTCGCCCGCCGCCGCACAAGACCCAACGCTTCGGCTGGGCTGGCATGTGTTTTGCGCTGGCATAGATAGCGCGGGCGGTTACCGCGGCGAGAGTACGCGAACCGTCGGCAAGCTCCAGCCCCGAGGCTTCGGTGAGCGTGAAATCGTTCCGGTCGAGCGACTTCGGTGCAGACTGGTCGAAATACGGTTTGGCGAGATAGGCGCCGACAACCCTTTCGACAACGCCGCCTTCGCTGGCAATGCGCCCATTCTGATCGATTGGAACCCCGGCGTTGGCCGATACCCATTGGTCAATCAGCGCATTGCCCGGGCCGCTGTCGAAAGCGACCGGATCGCCCTCCTCCGGTATGAAAGTGACATTCGATATGCCGCCAATATTGACGAAGGCAACCGGGAAGCGGCGGACATCATCCGGCAGTGACTGGGCCAGAGCTGCATGGTAGACCGGCGCAAGCGGCGCGCCCTGCCCGCCATGGACCATGTCGTTGGCGCGCATATCGTGAACCACCGCAAGACCGGTGTTGGCAGCCAACAAACCGCCGTCACCAAGCTGAAACGGTCAACGCCCGCTCAGGGCGATGCAAGACGGTCTGGCCGTGAAACCCGATCACTTCGGGATTGTTCCAGCGATCCGGCAGTTCCCGCAAGAATGCGTTGACCGCTTCTGCGTGGCGCAGTGTGATATCGCGCTCCAGTGCTTTCAGATCGCCCGGGCGCTTGTCACGCGCTTCAATAGTTTTTGCCACTTCAAGCGCCGCTTCGATCCTTCGGCTGAACACGGCCTGGTAGGCAAAAAAGGAAGACGGGCCGCGTTCGACAAAGTTTTCACCGTCGGTCCTGAGTACCGCGATGTCGATGCCGTCCATCGACGTGCCGCTCATCAGGCCGAGTGCGGTCGTCAACGCCATGGGTACTCCTTGTCGATTCGCCGCCAATAGTGTTAAACGCGCGCGGTCTGCAATGCCATGCGGACGGTTCATATCCATCCGTCAAGGAACAGAAATGTCGACCTTCAAATCCGATTTCCTGCGCGTCATGTCCGAACGCGGCTTCATCCACCAGATCTCGGATGAATCCGGTCTTGACGATCTGTTCTGCAAGGAAACGGTTACCGCCTATATCGGATTTGACGCGACTGCCAGCAGCTTGCATGCCGGCTCGCTGATCCAAATCATGATGCTGCATTGGCTGCAGAAAACCGGGCATCGGCCGATTGCGCTGATGGGTGGCGGCACGACGATGATTGGCGACCCCTCCTTCAAGGATGAAGCTCGCAAACTGCTGACGCCTAATGATATCGATGCGAATCTCGCCGGCATCAAGCAGTGTTTTTCACGCTATCTGGAATTTACCGACGACAAGGCAATCATGGTCAACAATGCCGACTGGCTGATGGGCATCAACTATGTCGAGTTTCTTCGCGACGTCGGCCGGCATTTCTCCGTCAACCGCATGCTTACGTTCGATTCGGTGAAGCTGCGTCTCGACCGGGAACAATCGCTGTCGTTCCTCGAGTTCAACTACATGATCCTGCAGGCCTATGATTTCGTGGAGCTTTGCAAGCGCTATGGATGCCGGATGCAGATGGGTGGATCGGACCAATGGGGGAACATCATCAATGGCATCGATCTCGGTCATCGCATGGGTACACCGCAACTATACGCTCTGACCACACCGCTGCTGACGACCGCTTCTGGCGCCAAGATGGGCAAAACCGCCTCAGGCGCAGTGTGGTTAAACGCCGACATGCTGAGCCCCTACGATTTCTGGCAATATTGGCGCAACACCGAAGATGCGGATGTGGAGCGGTTTTTAAAGCTGTACACCACGCTGCCGATGGATGAAGTCTCCAGACTGGCGGCACTCGGCGGCGTTGAGATCAACGAGGCCAAGAAAGTCCTGGCAACCGAGGTCACTGCCTTGCTGCATGGGCGCATGGCGGCGGATGAAGCCGCCGAAACAGCGCGCAAGACCTTCGAGGAAGGTGCAGTTGCCGACACCCTGCCGACCATTACGGTTTCGGCAGCCGACCTTGCCGAGGGCGTAGGAGTCCTGACCCTGTTTGTTCAGGCCGGACTTGTGGCCTCAAACGGCGAGGCGCGCCGCCACATCAAGGCTAAAGCGCTTAAGATCAACGATGATGTTGTCGTCGATGACCGCATGTCGGTCGGTGAGGCGCAGATCGGTCCAGAGGGCGCAATCAAGCTGTCGCTCGGCAAGAAGAAACATGTCCTGGCCCGTCCGGAGTAGGTTGCCTAGCGGAACTCGAAAATCTGCCGGAAGATGCCGGGTGCGATTGCGGAAACGGGATTGACCTGCAGCCGTGGTGATTTGGAAGCGCCTGATAATTTGTAGGTGATCCCGATCAATCCCCTGTCGCGTCCGTTGCCGAGAAAAAATCCAACCAGCGGAATGTCGGCGAAGAGCCGGTTCAGACCGTATGCCGGCATAAATGTTCCGGTAATTGCTATCCGCCCATCCGCATCAAAGAGCTGGCCCTGAAATGTTGAGCCTATGAGTGGACCGCGCAAGACGCCGTCCGCGATCGACAGATAGCCATTGCCCTTTTCAATCTTGGCAAATCCCTGTTCGAATTTGGCTTTTGAAACGTCGATGTCGCGTTTGACGGCCTGGTTCAGGCTGCGTCCGTCGTCGCCTTCGGGTGCCGTCGACACCAACGCCTCCAGCCGCGGTTCATTGACGATCCAGAAATCGCGCGCGTCGATCTGACCGCGCAAGGGATCGTTTCCCTTGGCGGACAGTCGAAGATCGATCCGGCCTCCCTGCATGTGATCATAAATATTCAAAAATCGCAGAATCGCGCCGGCATCGGCCGATTGCATGACGATTTGCCTGCCGCCTTCGCCAGTCTCCTGCGAGACAGCGAATTTCTCACCAGATTTGGTCGTCGCAAGAATTTGCATCCCAGCGGCTTTTGTTCCGGTTCCGCTGTAGCTGATTTCAACTCCCGAGACCGTTTCATCACCAAATCCAAGCACTTGATCGGCCTTGGCAACAAGTGTCACCGGCGTGTCATCAAGCCCCTCGCCGGTTTCACTTGGATCCGCCAAAAACTGTTTGATCAGAGAACGCGCATCAATGCGACTTCCCAGAACGTTGAGCTGATACCCACGCCCCTTGCGATTGATCGATAGGTTGAAGGAATCCTCCCGGTTGAGCCGGACATTGTCGAACTGAGCTTTCTCGATCACCCCGTCTCGAAGGGAGGCGTTTCCGGTAAGCGAAAATGATTTACCTCCAAGTTCAATTGACGTCAGTCGCGTGACCTCTCCGTCTTCGTGCATGGAGAAACTTGCCTTGGCGGAAATACCCGGACCTTTGCTCCAACCCGCCCACGGGAATCGCAGACTTGCATGGGTCAAATCGGCATCGAAATTGCGAGAACCGTCCTCGCCGTCGACAACATCGACAACCACCGGTCCGGAAATCATTGTGTTCAATTCCGGCGCCAGTTTGTTGCGTGCTGCGTCATCCAGTTCCAGTTGGAGATCGAGACTGCGGTCCGCGCTACCCTGGCCTAAAGGCTCGATCAAGGTCAGGCGCGCCGGTATTTCGTTCAACCGGCCCTTGGCCCTGATTTCTGCGTTGTCGGGATCAACAACGATGGTTCCGGTTGCGTTGGACAGAACCTGCCCGCCAAACGGTTTGGCAACCGTTAGATTTTCGTAATTGAGCGCAACGCGCCAGCTCAGGACGTCAGGGTCGGGAACGTTCTGCAACGGTATCATTCCCGAAACGTGCCCGGTTACCGATCCGGTAAAATCGATCGGTTGAAGATCGACATATCTCGAGGCTTCGATCGGTTTGAACGTTGCCAGTTCTGCCACTCCATCGGCACTTCCAGCGACATCGATTTCCAGAGCACCGATCAGCGGACGGTCGGCAGCGTTGATCTCGAACTCACCATCGGAAGCGCTCACGGTTCGGCCACTGGGCAGGTAAGCTGTTCCCGACGACAAACCAATACGCACCTGTGTGCCCTGGAAATCGACGGTACCATTTGCATCACGCACAGGCGGTATTTCACCGGCAGTGTCAAACCGTGTTCCAAATATTTCAAAGTGGCCCGACACCTCGTCAGGGCGAAAGGGAATGCCGTCGCCGAAACGACCTGCGACAACACTCATTTCAAGCCAGCTGTCTCGAACCTCGCCGCCATAGACATTATCCAGCACCCACGAGCGCGCGCCATCGGCCGCCTTCCAGGGCCAAAGTTGCTTGGCGTGCGGAACCGGCATCTTGGGAACGTTGATCGCCAGAAATACGGCGGGTGTCTTGCCGCCGGGGAACACGAGCGCGCCGTTGCCGATGACCTCTCCACCGGTCGTACGCACGCGAATCTCATCAGCGGTCAGTCGGCCTTCCTGCGGATTGATGATACCGGCCAATCTCGCCAGAACGCCGATGGCGCGTTCGGGTGAATCTTCAGCGGCCACGCTGGAGCCATCGCTGACCATCTCATAACGGTAAACCGGGATCTCTGATTGACTAGCGGGAGCGGGTTGAATGGCGCCGTTGAAATTCAGGTGGCTGCGTCCGATATCGGCAATCAACTGATCGATCTCGATCTTGCCGCTGCCCTCAGCCAACGTCGCCTCAATGTGATAGCGGCCGTTCTGGCGTTCATCCTTCACCGTTTCAAGAGCAACGTCGTTTGCGTCGAACACGGTTTTGATGGTCCCCCTGCCAGACTCGCCTTTTTCTCCGCTGACGGTCAATTCGATCGCCGCCGCGATGCTTTTGGCAAAGGGTTTCTTCAACTGCCCCGGTTCATAATCCCAGCGAAAATCCGGTATCGCTGCTTTTGCCTCGAAAACCAATTCACCATCACTTTCGGGATCGCGAGCAACGGTGCCGGCAAATTCCACTTCGTAGCGTTCCACTGTGCTCACAGCCGAAATCGAAAAACCGTTCTTTTCCCTTTGAATATTTGCCTTCTTCAGCCGGATTTCGGGCAACCCGCCGGCCGTTGCCAACCTTAAAACTGCGTCCTCGATATGGATTTGCTCGCCTATACGACCGGCGGCAGAAACCAGCGGTTCCAATATGGCGAACACCTGGGTGACGACCAAATCGGGGTCGACCAGGCCTCTCTCGTTAAGAACGATACCAAGCGGTTCCCCCGACATCTCGCCGCTGCCGCCCAACCACAGCTTGACGCCCGACAAACTGACACCCGAAAGGTCAATTTCCCCACCGAGCAGTTTTCGCAATCTGACGCCGATCTGTAGCCGGTCGACGGTCGCTACATGTTGCCCGGCACCCGCCGTCTCAAAACGAGCATCTGTCAATTCCAGCGCAACAAGGCCCGGCCCGCCCATGGTGAAGCGCGCATCGCCAAAGGTGGTGGTAACATCTTCTCCGGCCACCGATGACAAGGCTGATTGCGCTGCAGCTTGTATCCGCCCGGTTCCCAGGCCAGTCATTGCGACAATCAGCAAACCGGATGCGACCAAAAGGACAATGGCTACGACACCGGCAGCCAATCGGCCGATGCTCTTACTGCGCCCGGACTGTTTTTTCGCCTTGGGCACATCGTCGGGATGTTGTGCGGATGCCGAAGGAAGCGCCTCAAGTCGCTTCACCTCGCGGCGAGAGAACCGTACTTTTCTGTGTCTTGGCTTCTTAACCAACAATTTCCCCGTCAATACTGGTGATCGGCCATGGACGAATCTGCCGCGAACATTATATCTGCACCCGCGAGTTGGTAACTACAAAGAAGGGCCCGGATATGACGAGACCGGAAGCCGGCGACAGGGCGCCGCTGTTCAACCTGCCGAGCGACGGAGGCGGTACCATAGACCTGGCAGCGCTTTCCGGAAAGAAGGTGATATTATTCTTCTACCCGAAGGACGATACCAGCGGATGCACCGCCGAGGCCATCGCGTTTTCTGCATTGCTGCCGGACTTTGAAGCAGCGAACTGCGTGATCATCGGCATGTCCCCGGACAGCGTCAAGAAGCATGACAAGTTCAAGGCCAAACACGATCTCACGGTCGCCCTTGTTTCAGACGAAGATAAATCCGCCCTCCAGGCTTACGGTGTCTGGGTCGAAAAGAGCATGTATGGGCGCAAATATATGGGCGTTGAACGCAGCACTTTCCTGATCTCGGAAGACGGCGACATTCGCAGGAGCTGGCGCAAAGTGAAGGTTCCAGGTCACGCCGAGGAAGTGTTAGAGGCAGTGCGATCAATCTGAACAGACTTGACGCAGACGGGACATCACAAGTGGATTCCAACATTGCCAGTCTTCGGGGTGGCGCGGTCGCGGCAATCTCGTCGAGTGACCTCGACGAAAAGGTGCATATCACCCGACTGCTCTTTGACCGATGGCGCAATCGAACGATATCGCTATCGAGCCCACTGGATCGACCGCCTCCAGATCGGCCTGGACGACCGGAGCGTCCGGAACTGGTGGCGCCGAAACATGTTCGCAAAAGATCGTTGAATTCGGAGCACGGAAGAATCGCACTGCTTCACGCACTGGCTCACATCGAACTGAATGCAATTGACCTCGCCCTCGATATTGTTGCCCGTTTTGCAAGTGTGCGGGTGCCGCTCAGCTTTTACGATGGCTGGATGCAGGTCGCATTTGAAGAGGCCAAGCACTTCGATCTGCTGCGCCGGCGACTTGCGGCGTTGGGAGCGGCTTATGGCGATCTTCCGGCTCATGACGGGCTGTGGCAGGCAGCTACCGATACCAGCAACGATCTGAATGCCCGCCTGGCAATCGTACCTTTGGTACTGGAAGCGCGCGGGCTCGATATCACACCGTCGCTGATTACCAAGATGTTGCAAACCGGCGATGTCGAAAGCGCTGACATTCTGGGAATCATTTACACTGACGAGCAAAAACATGTCGCGGTTGGTGCGAAATGGTTCCGCTTTTTCTGTGCCAAGGACGGGGTTGATCCCGCCATGCGTTTCCAACAGCTGGTGCGATCCAATTTCCGTGGACAGCTCAAACCGCCTTTCAATGAACGTGCGCGCGCAGCTGCCGGAATGACTCCGTCATTTTTCCGTTCACTATCAGCGGTTTCTTCCTAGTCAGGTGATGAGCGGCAAATCTTTGTTAAACCCTAATATTGTGTAATCAGGACGTTGTGTTGGCTTAAGTCAGGTATTCAATGTCCGCTCCCGGTTTTCGTCATTCCAGTGCATTCGGCAGACGTAGTGAACCTCACACCGTCATTATCGCGCGCGGTGAGTCGGTAAGGCACTTCACCATCAGACCGTGGGTCGCCGCGCTGGTTGGCTCAGCTTTGGCCGCGGTCGCGATCGGGTATCTGCTTTGCAACGACCTATCTGGTTTTGCGGGACGACCTGCTTGGCGCGACAGTCGCCAGACAAGCGCGCATGCAACAAGCCTATTGAAGACAGGATATCATCGCTGCGCGCGCAGGTTGACAGGATCACAAGCCGCCAGTTGCTGGATCAGCAGTTGATGGAAAACAAGGTCAGCGAACTGCTCAATCGGCAAGCGGGTTCTGAGCCAGAGGCACGGTATTATCAGCCCATTGCTTAGTGGTTCCAATGAAGCCGCGCCGAACCTTCCGGCCGATGCTCCCGTACCGCTGCCGCGTCCGGACGAGCGAGCGGATGCGGGCACCGCTGATATTCCGGCGCTCGGCTATGCTGCCGTCGATCCGCAAACCACCGGTTCCATATTCTCCAAGATCCTCTCTGGAGGCGGACACGGAAACTCCAATGAGAGCACCGCTGATCGCGCGGACCGGATGTTCGTCGCGATTAATAAATCGCTGCAGTCCATTGAAATCGGCCAGGTCAAGAGAATCAGATCCATGACCGAGAACGCTTACAAGACCGCCGATACGATATCGACAACACTGGCAAAAATTGGAATGCGTGTTGATGTGGAATTCGACAGAACCGCAACCGGCGGTCCGCTGATCACCGTCGATCCGGCAATGTTCGATTCAGAACTGGGTCAACTTGACGAAGCGATGAAGTCACTCGAATCGGTGAAAAAAAACGCCAATTCACTGCCCATCGCCAATCCCCTGCCAGGCAAGAAAGTGACCAGTCATTATGGCATGCGCCGTGATCCGATACTGGGGAGACGTGCCATGCATTCGGGTATCGATATCCGCGCACCGTCCGGGTATTCGGTCAAGGCGACCGGATCAGGAACCGTAATTTCGGCTGGATGGAATGGTGGTTATGGCCGCATGGTCGAGATCGATCACGGCCATGGCATTATTACCAGATACGCCCATATGAGAAAGATAACCGTCGCCAAGGGGCAAAAAGTCGTCGCCGGCACCATTGTCGGCAAGGTCGGCAGCTCAGGTCGTTCGACGGGGACCTCACCTACACTATGAAGTCCGTCGCGGCGGCAAACCGACCAATCCGATCAGGTTCATTCGCGTCGGCAACAAGCTGGCGAGCATACTGAAATAATCGGCTGCGTTGCCATCCGGCACATATCCGAACCGCTCCTGCAAGCTGGGTACAATGCGGTCAGGATATCGCTCTAATCAATATCCTCAACCTGCGCCTTCAAAGCGCCGTCGATCCTCGCGGACAATGAAGCTCGGATGAATTCATCCAGATCGCCGTCAAGCACGTCCTGTGGCGAAGTGTTTTCGACACTTGTCCGCAGATCCTTGACGAGTTGATAGGGCTGCAACACGTAGGATCGGATTTGGTGCCCCCAGCCAATATCGGTTTTTTGAAGCCGCCGCGGCATCCGCATCCGCCTCTCGCTTTTTCAACTCTTCTTCATAGAGCCTCGCCCGCAGCATGTCCCAGGCGGTTGCTCGGTTTTTGTGTTGAGAACGCTCACTCTGGCACTGGACGACGATACCGCTTTCGACATGGGTGATACGGACCGCCGAATCGGTTGTGTTCACATGCTGTCCACCGGCTCCCGAGGCGCGATAGGTATCGATACGCACATCCGATTCGGAAACATCGATCTCAATGGATTCATCGATAACCGGATATACCCAGATCGAGGCAAACGAGGTGTGCCGGCGTGCATTGCTGTCGAACGGCGATATGCGCACCAGACGGTGAACACCCGATTCCGTTTTCAAATACCCATAGGCGTTCTCACCTTTCACCAGCAATGAAGCCGATTTGATGCCGGCTTCCTCGCCGTCGTGAATTTCGAGCAGATCGACCTTCATCCCGTGCTTTTCAGCCCATCGCGTGTACATCCGCAGGAGCATGGACGCCCAATCCTGGCTTTCTGTCCCGCCAGCGCCGGCATGAACTTCAAGATAAGTATCGTTGGCGTCGGCTTCGCCAGATAAAAGTGTCTTGAGCTCACGGTCGGCGATTTCGGATTCAAGCGCCCGGATCGCAGCTTCCGACTCGGTGACAACGGAGTCGTCGTCCTCCTCCTCACCGAGTTCTATCAGGCCGACATGGTCTGCAAGCGACTGATCAAGCTTGTTGATTGCCGCGACATTGTCATCGAGGCTCTGGCGTTCTCGCATCAGTTTCTGGGCTTCCGTAGGATCGTTCCATAATTCCGGATCCTCGGCCCGCATGTTGAGGTATTCCAGCCGCTTTATCGCCTGATCCCAGTCAAAGATGCCTCCTCAGCAGACCAATCGCCTGCTTGATTTCATCGACAAGGTTTTCGGTTTCCGCCCGCATGTTAGGTGCTCAGTTTTGTTGGAATGGAATTTGGTGCGGACCATAGGAATCTCGCCTACAGCTGTAAAGACGGATCGGTCGCCGCGCCTAGGTTTTTTCGATGAAGCCGGACGAAAACGCCGGGATCGCGGTCAGTACAGGCCACCGCTTCCCGAGATGATCGCCCGGTTTGCCTCCGGAGAAATCGCTTCGCCCCATTCCGAATCCGCCAGATATTCCATGCCGATCACCGAATAGCTGTCGGCAGGCCCGGTGCCGGGCTTGAACGCTTCGACAATCACATCGCCACTACCGTCAGCATGCATGCCGGTCTTGCGATTGATCTTGATGAGTTTCATCCCCTCAGGCACGCGGAAATCAACAGGCCGCTTGTTCTCAAGCGCTGCGGCCATGAATTCCTTGAACACCGGCGCCGCAAGTCCACCGCCGGTGGAGCCGCGTCCCATCGGTTTGGGCGTGTCATAGCCAAGGTAGACACCAACCACGAGATTGGGTGTAAAACCAACGAACCAGACATCCTTTTCGTCATTGGTCGTCCCGGTCTTGCCGGCGACCGGCCGCTTGAGTTCCGACACGGTCACGGCAGTGCCGCGTTTGACCACACCTTCCATCATCGAGGTGATCTGATAGGCGGTCATCGGGTCCAGAACCTGTTCGGCGTTGTTGACCAATTCCGGCTCCGGCTGATCCAGCCAGGCTGTCGATACACACCCGCCGCATTCGCGCTGGTCGTGGCGGAAAACGGTTTTGCCGTAACGATCCTGAACCCGGTCGATCAATGACGGCGTCACGTGCCTGCCGCCGTTAGCGATGACCGAATAGGCGGTGACCATGCGCATGACCGTCGTCTCGCCTGATCCAAGTGCCATGGCCAGAACCGGGGACAATTTGTCGTAGAGGCCGAAACGCTCCGCATATTCGGCGACCAGGTTCATCCCCATATCCTTGGCCAGTCGGACAGTCATGAGGTTACGTGATCTTTCGATGCCGAGCCGCAATGTCGATGGTCCCGCAGAGCCGCCGCCATAGTTTTTCGGTTTCCAGATCTTGCCGCCGGACTTGATCTCAATCGGCGCGTCCAGCACCACGGAAGCCGGCGTGTAACCGTTATCGAGTGCGGCCGCGTAGACAAACGGTTTGAACGCCGATCCGGGCTGCCGTTTGGCCTGTGTTGCGCGGTTGAATTCGGATTCGGCAAATGAGAAGCCGCCAACCATCGCCAGAACCCGGCCTGTGTGCGGATCCATGGCAACCATGCCGCCTTCGATTTGCGGAACTTGCCGCAATCGCCAACTGCCGACCGCCTCATCCAGTTTCTCGACATACACCACATCGCCCGGCTGCAAGACATCGGCGGGCGACTTGGCCTTTTTGAGTTTGCCGTCGACACGGTAGCGCATCGCCCATTTCATATCGTCCAGCGCAACCGTACCCGTCGTCCGCTCGTCGGATAACTCACCGGATACCGCGAACGGAGGTTGCAAACCGATCGACAGACCGGTCTCATCACCGCTCAACACGACCGCAATCCTCCACTCTGGAACATCGCGCAATCGCTTGACTTCCCCGAGAGGCGCGCCCCAATCGCCGCTGACATCGATTTTGGCTATCGGTTCGCGAAAACCGCGTAGCGTGTCATATTTGATCAGACCATTTTGCAGCGCCTTGCGTGCTTGAAGCTGCATCTTCGGATCGATTGTCGAACGCACCGAAAGTCCGCCTTCATAAAGCGCGTCATCGCCATATCTGGCGATGATCCGGCGGCGCACCTCCTCGGTGAAATACTCGCCCGCAAACAAATAGGTGCCACCGCGGCGCGGTTTAACCCCGAGCGGCAGTTCCTTGGCCTTCTCGCCGTCTTCGCGCGACACGTACCCGTTTTCCACCATCCGGTCGATGACGTAGTCTCGCCTGTCGATGGCACGATCCGTCTGCTTGAACGGATGATAGTTGGATGGTCCTTTGGGAAGAGCCGCCAAATAAGCCGCCTCGTGCAGGGTCAGTTCATTGACCGATTTGTTGTAGTAGGTCAGCGCTGCGCCGGCGATACCGTATGAGCCTAATCCGAAGAATATCTCGTTCAGATAAAGTTCCAAAATGCGATCTTTGGAGTAGGCCTGCTCGATGCGCAGTGCGAGGATCGCTTCCTTGATCTTGCGTTCGATGGTCTTGTCGGAGGACAGTAGGAAGTTTTTCGCCACCTGCTGGGTGATCGTCGAGGCTCCCTCGGCGCGCTTTCCGGACCCGTAATTCTTGATATTGTTGTAGATCGCACGGCTCAGGCCCTGAAAATCAATTCCGGGATGGTGATAGAAGTTCTTGTCCTCGGCTGAGATAAAGGCGGCCTTCACCCGATCGGGTACCGCCTGTATCGGCAGATACAAACGCCGTTCACGCGCAAACTCCGCCATCAGCGCACCGTCGGACGCATGAATACGTGTGGTGACCGGCGGCTCGTATTTGGCCAGAACCTCATAATCGGGCAGATCCTTGGCCAGATCGCTGATGTAAACTGCCACGACCGCGGCGGCCAAAAGGCCCAGCACGGTTCCAATACCAAAGAAATATCCGATCAATCTGATCATTGATTAACTGCGTCCACTAAGTTCATCCCCGCCAAACAACCGAATCCGGGTCGGAATTGCCGTTCAATTATTCCCTGTGCGCCAATGTTATGGGCAAAATTAGGCAAATCCCGAACCTTATCGCCACAATAGACGCCGAAGCGCGCAATGTTGTTTCTGCGCAACGATGCGATATCGCGCTTTGGATGCTCGTATCGCACCGCTCGACAAATTCTCATCCGCCCATCCCGGAATGCGCTTCGGCGTATTTGATCACCGCAGCGACAATGCTGTTGCCAGCTTTTTCTCTCCATTCCGGATCGCGCAACAAGGCTTCGTCCTTAGGATTCGACAAATAACCCAATTCCAGCAGCACAGACGGAACATCAGGCGCCGTCAGCACCTGAAAACCGGCAAAACGGTGAGGATTTTTAATCATTTCCATGGATTCGGACATTTCGCCAACGAGGGAACGGGCAAACCGGATCGAAAATGTCTGTGTTTCGCGCCTGAGCAGATCCAGCAGAATGTCGGTAACTTCGTGGCTCGTCTCTTCCGGCGCTATGCCGGCAAGTTGATCAACCAGGTTTTCGTTGTTTGCGATTGCCTGGGCGACCTCATCCGACGCCTTCTCCGAAACAGTGTAAACCGTTGCGCCCCTCACACCGCGAAAGCGGATTGTATCGGCGTGGACGGACATGAAAAGATCAGCATCATATTGACGTGCGATGGCAACACGTTCGCGAAGGCGGAGAAACTTATCTGATTCACGAGTGAGAAAAACACGTATATTTCCAGTTGCTTCCAGCTTTTTTCTCAACTCCATTGCGAACGCCAGCGTGATGGTTTTCTCGACGGTGCCGCTAACACCGCGGGCGCCACCATCGATACCGCCATGCCCCGGATCGATGACGACGGTGAAGGGCCGGTTGGGATTGACTACACCCTTGTCCAACCCCAGGCGGTCGGCCTTTGGTGCTGTTCGAACGCCGGAATTCAGACCCGATTGCCGGGCCAGCGCCCGGTCAAATGATTGCGCAGACGATGAAACCAGGTCGATGGCGAGCCGGTACCCCTCGCTTTCGTCGCCCAAAACCCCCAGCTTGTCGACAACAAACGGCGCATTCCCGCCCAAAATCAATCGCGACCGCGAATCATCGAATTGGCCGTATCGCACGATCGAGACCAGCCCTGTCGGCTTAGTCTGTTTTGAATCAATCGCAAAAATGGTCTTTGGCAGATCAATCACGATCCGAAACGGTTTTCGCAATAGAAACCAGCGCGGTTTGAAAGACTGATCGTAGTTCAAAACGACGCGTGTACGCATCTGATCGCCCATCATGCGGAAATTCGAAGCCTTTAGGACATCGATCTCCACCGCCGAAGCGACCCCGCCAAAAATGGCATTCAGCAACAATGAGCACGCAATCAGAAGGACTGCACAAGCACAGCCGCGTCTGCGCAGGCCAAACGGCTTGTGCGTTGCGACCGACGGATTTGCGCCGAATAATTGTCTGGCAAAGCCCATGTTCAATCTAGTTTCTTGCATTCCCGTTGTGCCGGTCCGGCGGTATCCGTTTTGGCGCGAATCTTAACAGCTGGTATCCATTCTTGGTTAAATAACACTTTCGCAGCGTTCAAGCACTTGCCCGGAAACGGCTTTTTTCTGCCTGCTTACCCGGTCTTCAAAAAAACGAGCTTGCCAATATTTGCACCAACACATAAATACAAGTCGAATTATGTGGCGTTTCTAAAGCTGCAATCTGGTTCCCCTGTGGAGATGAATGCAGGCGTTTACCCGGGTTTTGCCGGGTTTGTGAAGACACATAAATTCGGAAGAATTTCTTCAAGGCGGTATCCGCAAGTGTGGGCCGTTTTGTCTAAGGAAAACGGCTGGTTGCGATTGGCACTGGCCGGCTCGAAACGAGCAAGGAATCGATCCGGGAACACTTGGATCATAGTTGAAATGGTTTCGCCGGAGTCGAGATGACGGCAACAGGCAGGCAACACGAATGCGATGCGAGTATCCGCGCCAATAAGGCCGCGGCATCGTTCCCGTCTGCACTGTTCGGCTCTAAGGCGAACAATAAACAATCCGGCAGCCTAATCGGTCTTTCCGCTCCGCCAGGTGTTGATTTTTCACATCTGCGCACCGGATCCCGGGCTGCCGCGGAGATTTTTTATAATGTCAAACAAGATGTTGATAGATGCCTCCCATCCGGAGGAAACGAGAGTTGTTGTCACCCGCGGTAACAGAATTGAGGAATTCGACTTCGAATCGGAGTCAAAGAAGCAGCTAAAGGGAAATATCTATCTCGCCCGGGTAACCCGGGTCGAACCCTCGCTGCAGGCGGCTTTCGTCGAATATGGCGGCAACCGCCATGGATTCCTGGCATTCAGCGAAATTCACCCAGACTATTACCAAATTCCGGTCGCAGACCGCCAGGCGCTTCTCGCTGCCGAGGCGGTTGAGGACGACGAGGACGACGAAGACAACGGCAAATCGGAACAACCAAAGCGCAAAAGACGCCGGTCATCTCGCGGTCGGGCAACCACAAAAACGGCAGCGCCCGCCGATGAAGAGGCGGACGCAAACGACGATAAAGACACCGAAGCAAGCGCAGCGGAAAGCGAAGCCGACGTTGCCGTAGCGAAGACCAAAGACGCCGACGACAAGCCGGCTACCGACAGCATTGATGGCGACAGTGGCGAAACCGAAGTAGCGGCCGATGCCGGAGAACGCGAAGCCGACAAGAATGCAAGCGCCGCATCACCGGCAGACGACGGTGACGAGGAACAGGGAAAAGGTCCCTCCGGCTCATCGATGGCAGCCCATATCAGCGCCGATGTCATCAGTGAACCGCTGCCCAACGAGGAGGCAGACCGCGACACCGGCGACGAAGAACAAGCAAGCGGCGGTGAAACCAGCGCCAATAGCGATGGCGAGGTCAAATCGAAACCGAAGGGCAGAAAGCCCCGGCGGACAAGCCGATCCAAACGCTCCAAAGCGCCGGAGGAGCCGGCCAAAGAGGACGCCGACAACGGAGACGATAGCGATAACGGCGATGACGTGGAATCGGTGGGAGCCGAGGACGCGCTCGAAGAATTGCCGAACCGCCGCCGCGTGTCGCGCCGGCAATACAAGATTCAGGAAGTCATCAAGCGCCGGCAGATATTACTGGTGCAGGTTGTCAAGGAAGAGCGCGGCAACAAAGGTGCGGCCCTGACGACCTATCTGTCGTTGGCCGGTCGGTATTCCGTTTTGATGCCCAACACCGCCAGAGGCGGCGGCATTTCCCGCAAGATCACCAATCTGCAGGACAGAAAGCGTCTCAAGGAAGTGGTCAAGGGCTTGGATGTCCCTCAGGGAATGGGCGTTATTCTGCGTACGGCAGGCGCCAACCGCACGAAAGCGGAGATCAAGCGCGACTACGAGTACCTCATGCGCCTGTGGATGACGATCCGCGGCCTCACGCTCGAATCGACGGCTCCCGCGCTGGTTCACGAAGAAGGGTCACTAATCAAGCGTTCGGTGCGTGACCTCTACAACAAGGACATTAGTGAAATCCTGGTCGCCGGCGATGAGGGATATCGTGAAGCGAAGGATTTCATGCGCATGCTAATGCCAAGCCACGCAAAGGCGGTGCAGCCCTACAAGGATGTCGTGCCGATATTTGCGCGAAACGGCATTGAAGCCCAACTCGACCGGATGCTCCAGCCGCAGGTCACGCTTAAGTCGGGTGGCTACATCATCATCAACCAAACCGAAGCGCTGGTTGCCATCGACGTCAACTCGGGGCGCTCGACCCGCGAACACTCTATCGAAGACACGGCGCTGCAGACGAACCTGGAAGCGGCCGAAGAGGTCGCCAGGCAATTGCGGTTGCGGGATCTGGCAGGCCTGATTGTCATCGACTTCATCGATATGGAGGAGAAGCGGAACAACCGTTCAGTCGAAAAACGCCTCAAAGAGTGCCTGAAACATGACAGGGCTCGTATCCAGGTCGGTCGTATTTCCCATTTCGGCTTACTCGAAATGTCCAGACAACGCATCCGCGCCAGCGTTCTGGAGAGCACGATGCAAGCTTGTGATGTCTGCCACGGCACAGGACACATTCGCTCCGAATCGTCGGTCGCATTGCATGTGGTGCGAGGAATTGAAGAGCATCTCCTGAAGGAATCCACCCACGACATCGTCGTCAAGACGCCAGCCGCCACCGCGCTGTACGTGCTCAACAACAAACGCGCTGTTTTGTCGGAGCTTGAAGAGCGCTTCGGTTTGTCTGTCAGCATCGAGGCAGACGAAACGCTTGGCCAGCAATACTACCAGATCGTCAAAGCGGCACTGGCCGAGCAGCAGGCGCAGCCAGCAATCGAGCGCGCGATGCCGGAGCCCGATGACGCGGTTGGTGAAGCTTCCGAGGATGATGATCGAGCAAGCGAAGACGGTGGCGGCAAGAAACGTCGCAGGCGCCGCCGCCGCAAATCCGGACGTGGTGAGGCGGAAAGCGGTGACGGCGGCGAAACCGCATCAGAGCCAGCAAATGCCGAATCCGAATCCCCAATTGATGCGGATTCTGAAGCAACGCCCAAGAAACGACGGCGCGGACGGCGTGGTGGTAAACGCAACCGCCAAAGCGATGATATGGCTGCTGCGGAAACCTCTGCCGAAGTAAGTTCGACAGACAGGCAGGAGCACCCGCAGGTTGGCGAGACGACCGAGGCCGTGGCCGAGGAAGAGGCCGATCAGAAGCAAAAACCCAAGCGTGGACGCCGCCGCCGCGAACCGGAAGCGCCGATTGCAGGCGATGCCGGCTCGGATTCGAGCGAGGTCAGCAGCACTTCTGAAAAATCTGAATCCCAGGCAGCCGAAGCGGTTGAAGAAGCGCCCAAACCGGCCCGTCGCAGCCGTCGCAAACCGGCCGTTTCTGCCGATGAAATTCCGGCTCCGACCGAAACCAGTGCGGAACCGGTTGTCACGTCGGTTGTCAGTGACGAAGCCACCCCAACTGAACCTCCTCGCAAGGAAGGCTGGTGGAAGCGCAAGGGTTTCTTCTGATTTCGCACTTCGGATTGTATTGGGGAGCGGGATGACCGGACTGCCGGGCATCCACTTTCTTGTCGTGACCAGCCGCGCCGCACATTCGCCCGAATGACATGACAATCACAAGTTCATGAGGGTTGAACAATTGACCTTTTCAAGAGCAACCACGTCATTTACGAAAATTCTCTCCATGGCAATTTGTTTGAAATATATTCACGACCTGGGACGTATCGGCAGTACGGTCATTGCAATCATGTTCGCGCTTGTCATCGCGCTGACCTCGACTGCGAGTGTTTGGGCGCAGTCGCGCGCCGTGCCGATCGTCCGTGATGCTGAAATCGAGGCATTGGTTCGGGATTATGCGCGGCCGATTTTCAGGGCTGCAGGCCTGTCCAAATCAGGCATCGATATCATTCTGGTCAACGATTCGCGCTTCAATGCATTTGTTGCGGGCAGGCGCTTGTTCGTGAACACCGGAGCCTTGATGATCGCCGAGACGCCAAACGAGATTATCGGTGTATTTGCCCATGAAGCCGGTCACCTGGCCGGCGGGCATCAGGACAGGCTGCGCCAGCAACTGAAGAAGGCGCAAACCATTGCGATCGTATCGACGCTGTTGGGCCTCGGCGCGACAGCGGCAGGCGCGGCGTCGAACAGCGGGGCGCTTGCCGGTGCAGGCGGCGCCATCGCAGCCGGCGGCGCAGAGGCCGCCATGCGCGGCCTGCTCGGCTATCAGCGGACCGAGGAAACGACCGCCGATCGTTCGGCACTAAAATACCTGCGGAAAACGAAGCAATCGCCGCGCGGTATGATCCGGACATTCGAGCGCTTCGCTTCCGCACTCTCGCTTTCAGGTTCGCGTACCGATCCATACAAGCTCAGCCATCCCCTACCCCGCGAACGAATTGCCAACCTGTCGGAACTCGCCAAGAAGAGCCCTTATTACGACAAGGCTGACGCAAAAAACCTTCAGCTGCGCCACGATATGGCGCGGGCCAAGATTGCGGCTTTCACCCAGGGGCAATCTGCTGTCGCGCGCATGTTTTCAAAGACCAAGGGCAGCCTCGCGGCCCGATACGGTGATGCGATTACCACCTACCTTTATGGCAACCCGGCTGCCGCACTGAAAAAGGTAGACGCGCTGATCAAGGCATCACCCAAGAACGCATATTTCCACGAATTGCGCGGTGATGTCCTGATCAAAGCCAACAAGGCCGGGGCTGCCGCAAAGGCGTATTCCAAGGCAACCCGGCTCGATCCACACCGGACAGGTCTGTTGCAAGCAGGATATGGCCACGCGCTTGTAGCGTCGGGTAAACCGGCAAACCTAAAAAAGGCCGTCGGTGTCTTGAAAAAGGCGATTGCCGCCGATCGCGAAAATCCGGTGAGTTATCATCTGCTTGCCCAGGCGCAAGGCAGACTTGGCAATATCCCGGAAGCCGAACTGGCGACCGCCGAAGGGCATTTCTACAGCGGTAAATTCCAGGAAGCCAAGATTTTTGCGACCAGAGCGCAACTGAAAATGAAAAAGGGATCTCCCGGCTGGTTGCGTGCGGCCGATATTATAAAATTCAAGATTCCCGGTAAAAAGAAAAAGTAACCAAAACGCGCCACAATCGGCGGCAATTGGAGCAGGTCATGAAGCAGACAATTATCGTAGGTGTCGCGGGACTCGCCATTTCCGCAGCCATGTTGGCGCTGGGGCTCAATATCGGGCGAACCACAACGCCCCCCGAGCCTATGGTTATCGAAGCGCCTGAGGAAGCCGCGATTGATCGAAGTCAGGTCGAAGCGATCGTCCGTGACTACCTGATCGCAAATCCCGAAATCATGCTCGAGGTTCAGACCGCCCTGGAGACCAAGCAGCAGGATGAGCAGCGCCGCGTCCAACTGGCCACTATTACCGCGCAGTCGCGCGAGATATTCAACGCGGCGTATGACGGTCTGGTCGGCAACCCGGCCGGTAAGGTCACGGTTGTCGAGTTCTTCGACTACAATTGCGGTTTCTGCAAACGCGCCATGGCCGACATGGACACCATGGTGAAGGACGATCCCGATCTGCGCTTTGTACTCAAGGAATTTCCCATTCTGGGCCCCGATTCCCAGAAAGCGCACGTCGTTTCAATGGCGTTCAGAGCATTGCATCCTGAAAAATATGCTGATTTCCACCGCGAACTCCTGAATGGCCCTGGTCGTGCCGGAGAGGAAAAAGCGATGCGAATTGCGCTGGAGTTGGGTGCAAATGAGGATGAGATCCGCGAGGAGATGAAGGATCCTGAAATTCAGGAGGCCTTCGCCAAAACCTACGAATTGGCCAACGCCCTGTCGATTACCGGAACGCCTTCCTATGTTGTCGGCGATGAAGTGGTATTTGGAGCGCTCGGCAGAGCCGTTCTCGCTGAAAAGGTCGCCAACGTCAGGGCATGTGAAAGCACCGTTTGCTAGGCTGAGACTGAATCGCCAACCTGTGGACAGACAACTCGGTTTCGATTTGGCCTTTCCGGGCCGTGATCTGCCGACTATAGGTCTATTGAAATCGTTCCGCGCTCGACGTGCGTACTGACGGGATTCTTATGTCGAATATTGTCTATGTCCTAAACGGACCAAATCTGAACATGCTTGGCGGCCGCGAGCCCGGCCACTACGGGACTACCACGCTCGATGATATCCACTCCGCTTGTGCCAAGGTCGCGCCCGAACTCGGTGTCGAGATCGATTTCCGCCAAACCAATCATGAAGGTGAATTGGTGGACTGGATCCAGGAAGCTGGTTCGGCAGCTGCGGGCATTGTGCTCAATCCCGCTGCCTATGGCCACACTTCAATCGCCATCCACGACGCCATTCGCGCCGTGAAGCTTCCGGTCATCGAAGTTCATGTATCAAACATTTATGCGCGCGAGGAATTCCGCCGTCACACGATGGTCAGTTCCGTCGCAAAGGGCGTCATTTGCGGTTTCGGGGGACATGGCTACGTGCTGGCCTTGAGGGCGATCGCGCAAATTTTGGGTAAGTAACAAACGGAACGCTGCAAGAAACAAAGGCAAGAAGCCAAATGGGTACAAAAAAAACTGAAGTCGACCAGCAGCTGGTACGCGATCTGGCGGCGATACTCGACGAAACCAACCTCACCGAGATCGAAGTCGAACAGGACGAGATGCGCATTCGCGTATCGCGCCAATCGGGCGGCCAAACCACGATTGCCGCCGCCGCACCGGCACCGCAACCGGCCGCCCCGCCGCCGGGCCCTGCCGAACCTGCCGGCGCTGCTCCGGCTGTAGCGAACATGAAAAACGCCGTGCCTTCGCCGATGGTCGGTACAGCCTACGGTTCGCCGGCCCCGGGCGCAAAACCATTTATTGAGGTCGGCCAGAGTGTCCGCGAAGGCCAGACATTGCTGATCATCGAGGCAATGAAAACCATGAATCAGATACCGTCACCCCGCTCGGGCAAGGTAACCGAGATTCTGTTCGAGGACTCGCAGCCGGTGGAATATGGCGAACCGCTGGTGATCATCGAATAAGGCGGGGGCCGGACCATGTTTCAGAAGATCCTGATCGCCAACCGCGGCGAGATCGCATTGAGAGTTTTACGCGCGGCGAAGGAACTGGGCATCTCCACCGTCGCCGTCCATTCGACCGCCGACGCTGATGCGATGCATGTGCGCCTAGCCGACGAGAGCGTATGCATCGGGCCGCCGCCTTCTCGCGAAAGCTATCTCAATATCCATCAAATCGTGACCGCATGCGAGATCACGGGCGCCGACGCCATCCACCCCGGATATGGTTTCCTGTCTGAGAACGCGAAATTCGCCGACATCCTGGCCGCCCACAACATCACCTTCATCGGACCGTCTGCCGACCATATCCGCGTCATGGGCGACAAGATCGAGGCAAAATCAACAGCAAAGCGTCTGGGCATCCCGGTCGTACCCGGCTCGGACGGAGCCGTGGCGGATGAAGATGAAGCCAAACGGATTGCCGGCGATATCGGCTTTCCGGTCATCATCAAGGCATCCGCCGGCGGCGGCGGCCGTGGTATGAAGGTCGCCACCAGCGAAGACGAGTTAGCAGTCGCACTGCATACGGCGCGCAGCGAAGCAGGTGCTGCATTCGGCGATGACGCCGTCTATATCGAAAAGTATCTTGCTCGACCGCGTCACATCGAAGTCCAGGTCATGGGAGACGGCGACGGCAAGGCCGTACATCTTGGCGAGCGGATTGCTCGCTTCAACGTCGCCACCAAAAGGTTTGGGAAGAGGCCCTGTCGCCAGCGCTGAATGAGAAGGAGCGCGCCAAAATCGGCGACATCGTTGCCACGGCGGTCGGTGATCTCGGCTATTCCGGCGCCGGGACGGTCGAGTTCTTGTACGAGGACGGCGAGTTCTATTTCATCGAGATGAACACCCGGCTTCAGGTCGAACATCCGGTTACGGAGGCGATCACCGGCATCGATCTGGTCAATGAGCAAATCCGCGTCGCGTCAGGCGGTGGGCTGTCGGTCAGCCAGCAGGACGTCAGGTTCTTCGGCCATGCGATCGAATGCCGGATCAACGCTGAAGATCCGGAAACGTTTGCGCCTTCACCGGGAACGATTTCGCATTTTCACATGCCCGGCGGATTGGGTGTTCGGGTCGATTCGGGTGTTTATTCCGGTTACAAAATTCCCCCGTATTACGACAGCCTTATCGGCAAGCTGATCGTTCATGGCCGCAACAGAATCGAATGCCTGATGCGCCTACGCCGAACCCTGGATGAAATCGTTGTCGATGGTGTCAAAACCACCTTGCCTTTGTTCCGCGAACTGGTGAGCAATGCCGACATCGCCAACGGTGATTATGACATTCACTGGCTTGAAAAATACCTTGCGGCGAAAGAATAGATTCGGAGCCTCCTGCGGTGGCTGATCGCCCATTTGCCCCCGGATTTCGAATACCAACAGACGCCTTGCTGCGCGCCTATGCACAGGGCATCTTTCCGATGGCGGAAGACGCCTCGGATCCGGAGGTGTTCTGGGTCAGACCGGAAAGACGGGGCATCATCCCGCTGGACAAGTTCCACATTCCCCGCAGCCTGGCAAAAACGGTGCGCAGAGCGCCGTTCGAAATCACGTTCGATCAGGATTTTGATGGCGTGGTCGATGGATGCGCGGAAATGCGCGAGATACGCAAGTCGACGTGGATCAACGGTCCGATCCGCGAAGCCTATGGCGAATTGTTTCAGATCGGCCATTGTCACACGGTGGAGGCGCGCGACGATGGCCAGCTTGTTGGTGGCCTGTACGGGGTAACACTTGGAAGAGCGTTCTTTGGGGAAAGCATGTTTTCGCGCGTCCGCGACGCCTCGAAAATCTGCCTCGTGCATTTGGTCGATCATCTAAAATCGCACGGATTTTCTCTGCTCGACACCCAGTTTATCACGGAGCATCTGGTTCAGTTCGGCGCCATCGAGGTGCCCCGGTCGAAATATGAAAAGCTGCTGACAGAAGCGCTAAAGGGTGAGGCGGCGTTCTGAAAATCGGCCGGCGCGAAAAGGTCAGTTTGTTTTCGGAGGCGGAACTTCTGAATCCTGTTTGCAGTTTTTCAGCCACACATCGTAGATCGGGTGCTCGACTGCATTCAGGCCGGGACTTTCAGCGAACATCCACCCGGTAAAAATTCGGCGGATTTTACGGTCGAGCGTAATCTCATCAACCTCGACAAAACTGTCTGTCTTCGGCTCCTCTTCAAGCGACCGCGAGTAGCACACGCGCGGCGTAACCTGCAGAGCTCCAAACTGCACGGTCTCGTCGATATATACGTCGAATGTAATAATCCGACCGGTGATCTTGTCGATCCCGGTGAATTCGGCAACCGGGTTGGCCAGCCGCTCGGCCGAAGCCGGCGCGCCTGCAAATGCAACCACAACCACCATCACAAGCCAAAGTAGGTAAGATCTCTTCAAGATCGACAACCCGAACCGTTCGTCCCTCGTAACCGGCGCCCGCTACGCCAACATTGTCGTTAAACCGACAATGAATTCGGATCGGATATCCGCCAATTGTGGCAACAACCGCATCCTGCTTGAAATTGTTTTGCCTTAGCCCGGAGTCCAGGCATCGTAGTCGCCGGTCACTGTCGGCCGTTTTTCCTGGGAAGCCATCGAGCCCTTGGGCCGGTAGGCTGCTGCCGATCCCGTGGGATTGGCTTGATGCGATTTTTCCCACTCGTGCGGCTTGTAGCCATCATTTTCGGGCGTCTCGTCCGTGCGGTGGTGCATCCATCCGTGCCAACCAGCCGGTATCGCCGACGCCTCGCAGTATCCTTTGAAAATGACCCAGCGACGCGTGCGGCCTTCCGAATCCTTACCACCCTCATAGTAGCAATTGCCGAAATCGTCTTCGCCGACTTTCTTGCCCTTGCGCCATGTGTGGAAACGCGTGCCGAGCGTCTGGCCGTTCCACCAGGTAAATATCTGCGTGAGGAAACTCATATTCAGCCGGGCCTCGTTTGACTTACCGCCTTATGAAGGGATGAAGCCGGATTGGCAAGCCAGCATGTCGCTAATTCGATTGCCGGGCAGACAAAACCGGTTCATCATCAGTGGCCGGGCAGTTCCAACAGGAAAATCGGGTGCTTTGATGTCATTCATGCGCATAGTTGCTGCTGCAACATTCATCTTCATGACAGGGCAGACTTCCATCGCGCACAGCCAAGGCATTGCTTTTGCTCAGGCGCCCGAACAGTCGAGCGGCGTCTGCCTTGGCGACAATCCGGAAACTACATTGCAATGCGCGCGTAAGAAATGCGCTGACGGCGGGGCACAACCACAGGATTGCCTGCGCGTGAAATGGTGCTACCCGGCGGGTTGGAGCGCTGATGTATTTGTGCAGCATCAGGAAGGTCCGCACTGGCACGAGTATCTTTGCGGATGGGATTCGAAGGAAGCCGTCCTCGGCGCCGTAAAACTGGCTTGCGACCGGTCTCGACGGACTTATCTAGTCGAATGCTCAGCTGTCAGGTTGTGGTCGCCGGAGGGCGAGGAAAGCGAAATCCAGTGACATCAGTCGCCGCCACCTCGAACGGTTCCGTCGCCCGGCTGCGGATATTCGGCATTTTGTGCGTCATCGGCGCGGTGTGGACATTTTCCACCCAGGACGCCGGCATCAAGTGGCTGAGCGGCGACTATCCGCTGCACCAGATCACATTCATTCGCTCCATCATCGCGCTCGTCATCACCCTTGCGATCATCATCCCGCTTGAAGGTGGATTCCAGAATCTGCGCACCGACCGCATCGGCCTTCACCTGCTGCGCGGTATGACGGTTGTCGCGGCCAATATGGCCTTCTTTACCGGCCTGGCTTCCTTGCCGCTGGCCGAGGCAACGGCCATCATATTTGTGTCGCCGCTATTCATCACCATTTTTTCCGTGCTGCTTTTGTCCGAACGGGTTGGCGCCCGTCGCTGGACGGCCGTACTCGTCGGTCTCGCCGGCGTGCTGATTGTCATGCGGCCAGGTGGTGCGACGTTCCAATATGCGGCCATCCTGCCGCTGATTGCAGCGGTCTGTTATGCGCTGTTACAGATCATGACCCGCAAGCTGGGTTTTACCGAAAAAGCCTCCACCATGGCGTTTTATATCCATCTGACATTCTTTGCCTTCAGCGGTGTAATCGGACTTGTTTTCGGTGACGGGCGTTACGCCGGAACCGGCAGTGCCAATCTGGAATTTCTGCTTCGGGCCTGGATCTGGCCCAATCAGCACGACGCTTTACTTATTTCTGGGATCGGGATCATGGCATCAATCGGCGGCTACCTGATCAGCCAGGGATATCGCCTGTGCCCGGCCAATATCGCGGCGCCTTTCGAATATGCGGCGCTCCCCATGGGCATTTTCTGGAGTATTTTCCTATGGAGCCATTGGCCGGATGGCTGGTCGTGGCTCGGCATCGCCCTGGTCGCCTGGGCCGGGCTATATGTCTTCTATCGTGAAACGCTGTCGGGCAGACGAATGCGATTCCGATTGCCGATGCGCAAAAATCATTAAAGCGCTTTTTCGAAGATCAGCGCCGGGATGCCTGAATCCGGCTTGCCGCAATTGCCGGTGCTCCCGGCCTGGCCGAAACCGTGGCTTCGGTAGAACTTGATCGCCGCGGTGTTCGCTTCTTCGACTTCCAGACGAATCGTCCTGGCATCCGGAAAACAGGACAACATCTCTTCGAGCAACATCGAACCGGCGCCCTGCCCTTGGCGGCCCGGACGCACATATAGCTGGTGCAGCGCCACGACGGATCGGTCGACCATGCTGGCATATGCCATGCCGGCCAATTTATCACCGCTGTCGGCCAAAACGAATTCGGAGTGCGGCCGGGAGAGATTGTCGGCCAGCGCTTTCGGCGAATGCCATTGAGCGGTGATTTCTGCCACCCGTTCCGGTCCGTAAATGCCGTCATATGTCGCGTGCCAGGCCTCCCCCAACAACTTGCTAACGGCATCCAGGTCGCCAATAGTGGCCGAGCGCAGGTATATCACTTTCTATCTCCCGCGATTGCTGTGGCATTGGTAACATCATACGACCGACTGCGAAGCGAGGCATCGAAACATGAGCGTTGAATTTCTGCTGACATCAATGGTGGTGATCCTGCTTCCCGGTACCGGAGTGATCTATACATTGGCCATCGGGCTTGGGCGAGGCTTCAGGCCAAGTATTGCAGCAGCATTCGGCTGTACGTTGGGGATATTACCGGCAGCCACGGCCGGTATCGTGGGCGTTGCCGCCATATTGCATGCCAGCGCGCTGGCCTTCCAGATCGTCAAATATCTCGGCGTTATCTATCTGCTCTACATGGCTTGGAGTGTCATGCGCGATGGCGGAGCGCTCGATGTCGACGAAAACCGCCAGCCTGTCTCCATGCAGCGCACCGCCTATACCGGGATTTTGCTGAATGTCCTCAATCCCAAACTGTCGCTGTTTTTCATGGCGTTTCTGCCGCAATTCATCTCGGCTCCGGACACAGCACCGACAGCAACCATGATTTTGCTTGCCGGTGTGTTCATGCTGCTGACGTTCATCGTCTTCATCGGCTATGGCGGGTGTGCCGCGCTAGCGCGCGACTACGTCATATCGCGCCCATCGGTGATGGCGTGGCTAAAGCGGTCGTTTGCTGCCGCATTCGGGATTTTGGGGCTGAGGCTGGCGTTTGCCGAGCGGTGAAGGCGCTCAGGATTACTCTACACCGAGCTTTGATTTCACCAGCGCGTTGACCGCCTGCGGATTGGCCTTTCCGCCCGTCGCCTTCATGACTTGTCCAACAAACCAACCGGCCATGCTCGGCTTGTTCTTCACCTGCTCGACCTTGTCGGGATTTTCAGCGATCACCGCATCCACTGCCGCCTCGATTGCGCCGGAATCGGTGACCTGTGTCATGCCACGGTCATCGACGATTTTCGCCGGATCGCCACCTTCATTCCAGACGATCTCAAATAATTCCTTGGCGATCTTGCCCGAAATCGTACCTTGCTTGATCAGATCAATAACAGCGCCGAGCTGGTCGGGCGAGACCGGCGAGTCCTCGATGCCCTGACCAGCTCTGTTGAGTGCTCCGAGCAGATCGTTGATCACCCAGTTTGCGGCCAGCTTGCCATCGCGGTTTTTGGCAACCTGTTCGTAGTAGTCGGCAATGGCCTTTTCAGATACCAGGATCGACGCGTCGTAAGCCGACAGACCGATATCGGCGATCAGCCGGTTCTTCTTGTCGTCCGGCAGCTCCGGCAAATGAGATGCGAGTTCGTCGACAAACGCCTGGTCAAATTCCAGTGGCAGCAGATCCGGATCAGGAAAATACCGGTAATCGTGGGCCTCCTCTTTCGAACGCATCGAACGGGTTTCGCCTTTGCCGGGATCAAACAATCGCGTTTCCTGATCAATCTTACCGCCATCTTCAAGAATGGCGATCTGACGCCGCGCCTCATATTCAATCGCCTGACCGACGAAACGAATTGAATTAACGTTCTTGATTTCACAGCGCGTCCCAAATTCTCCGCCGGGTTTGCGCACAGATACGTTGACATCCGCTCGCATGGAACCCTCGTCCATGTTCCCATCGCACGTGCCGAGATAGCGCAGAATCATTCGTAATTTGGTCAGGTAGGCCTTCGCTTCGTCGGATGAGCGAATGTCCGGCTTTGATACGATTTCCATCAACGCCACACCGGATCGGTTGAGATCGACAAACGACATTGTCGGATGCTGGTCATGCATTGATTTGCCGGCATCCTGCTCGAGATGCAGGCGCTCGATCCCGACTTCGATATCTTCGTAATTGCCTTCCCGGTCCGGGCCTACCGATACGGTGACGGTTCCTTCGCCGACAATCGGCTGTTTGAACTGCGAAATCTGGTAGCCCTGCGGCAGATCGGGGTAAAAATAGTTCTTGCGGTCAAACACCGACTTCAGGTTGATTTCCGCTTTCAGGCCAAGGCCGGTGCGAACCGCCTGACGTACACATGCTTCATTGATTACCGGCAGCATTCCCGGCATTGCCGCATCGACAAGACTGACATTGGCATTGGGCTCGGCGCCGAAGCTAGTCGACGCTCCGGAGAACAGCTTCGCTTCGGAAGTAACCTGTGCATGTACTTCCAAGCCGACGATGATTTCCCAATCGTCGTCAGCGCCATGAACAAAACGTTTGGGATCGGGAGTGCGGGTATCGACGATTGTCATGGGTTGTCCGGGAAAAGCGGGGTGAATTCGATGCCGTCTTCCTAGTGAAACAGGCTGACCCTGGCAAGAACGCCAAATGGCAAAATCTTGCCTTGGGAGCCATCTATGCGATCGAATTGATCTAGATCAAGGCGCGAAGCGTTTCGAAGTCAGATATTCGACTCCAATACTCTGTTTGAGTGTCTGAAACGCAATATCGACGAGGCGGGCCCATAGGCCTGCAATTCAATCTAGCTTCCCTCTAACTCAGCTCGGATTTTCGTCCGGGCTATTTTTTTTGGGCAGTAGCGGAACTCGAGATCACCCGGTAGCGATGTAATTCCTGATTTCCTCAGCTTCGCGTTCAACATCTTCAATCCGGCGCTTCACAACATCGCCGATCGAAATAATGCCGTCGAGTTTTCCGTCCTTTTCGACCGGAAGATGGCGAAATCGTCCGCGGGTCATGATTTCCATGACCTGATTGACGGTATGATCTTCGTGGCAAAGCTTCACGCTGGCCGTCATCGCTTCGCTTACCGGCGATTCGAGCGCCGCGGCGCCATCCGAAGCGATCAGGCCGACGATATCGCGTTCCGACAAAATCCCGCAGATTTTGCCACCTTCGTCGGTGACAACCAATGCGCCAATCTTCTTTTCCGCCAAGTGGTTCATCGCCTCCGAAATGCGTGCTTGCGGGCCGAGCGTGACAACGTCGCGGCCCTTTTCGTTGAGGATGGATTTAACAGTCATTGATCATATCTCCTGTCCGCCCCGAAGCTCCCTGCGCGTGTATATGGTGCGCTGACGAGCGATTATTGGCAAGCCCGACCGAAATAGTCTTCGACCTGAGGTCGCTCACCGCAATCGTCGATCAAACACGCCGACACCGAAGAATCCAGCCGCAAACCCACCGATATGCGCCTCCCAGGCTATCGGCGCGGTTTCTCCAGGCACAAGATATCCCATTCCGGCAATCAGATTAATAGCAAACCACACCGTGAGAAAAACCACGACATTTCGCTGCCGGATCACACCGGCAAGCGGCAGTCGCGTTCCTGCAAAGGCAGCCTTAGGCGCGCTGCGATCAACCTTGAACCCGAATCGTGCCGCCGCGCCCATCGCTCCCGATACGGCGCCCGATGCACCAATAACCATTGCCGGATCATCTGCGTGCAAAAGATAGTGCAAAAACACTGCTGAAAGCGACGTGAATATCCAGAAGACCACAAATCGGTGCACTCCCACACGATTGGCCAGCGGCGACCCAAACGCTGCGAGCCAGATCATGTTGATCGCCAAATGCAACAAATCAGCATGCAGGAGAGAATAGGTGAGCGGTGAAGACAGTGCGAACACATCGATCGGATAGCCGCCGGAATATCTGATCGGAATAAACGCAGTGCGAAGCAGAAACTCAAAATCCTGTTGCGGCGACAGCAAAATAGTCCGGGTGAAATGAATCGCTACACAAGCGGCGATCAACACCACAACGATCCATGCCAGATTGAATATCGGTTCTTTGTCTGCGGGTGCTTGCTCGGGCTGCTGCTGGGGCGTCAAAACATGTTCCTTGTGGTGTCATTGCCCATATGCGGAGCGCGGGGATATTGCGCAAGTCTGCGGCGGCAAAAGAAAAAGCCGTTCAAAGTTTCCTTTGAACGGCTTGGTCGAGCCCCTGCTCACCCTAAATCTGATCCGGAAGGCCGGAAAGTGCTGCGGAGCCAGTGCTCCAAGAAGTCCCCGACACAATAGCCGTTCGGAGATGCGCCGCAATCGAAACCCTTTGTTAACCTTAATGCAGCGCGGCGGTGCACAAGTCCATCTGGTGACTGGCACGCAAACTGCATCCCGGGACATCTAGGGGCAAACACAGGTCTGCGTGTTCTGAAAATGGACAATCTGCAGGCGACGGGTTGAAAAGCAGGGCCAATGAAACAAAACGGATCGATCGAACTGTTCCAATATTGGAACCGCCTGCGCGGTAAACGAGCGGCTCCCGAACGGACCGAAATCGAGCCGACAGACATCAAGGGTTTGCTGGCTGATACATTCATCCTGGAAAGGGATTCGCGCGGCCAAGCGGTATTTCGCCTCGCCGGGACGCGTATTTGCGCGATATTCGCGCGCGATTTGAAAGGCTTTGCCTTTGCTTCGCTGTGGTCGGAGCCGGGCTGCTCAATGGCTGGAAGACTGGCAGATGACACATTTACCAACAATACCGTCGTGGTGATCACATTTGACGGTCGGAGTATCGGCGGACGGTCCCTGGAATTTGAGCTGACATTGTTTCCCTTAAACGGCGGTCATGACGGGCAGCGCGCGCTCGGTTCAATTATACCGACGAAACGGCCTTTCTGGCTCGGAGTGGATGGAATCAGAGCGTGCGATGTGACTTCGGTGCGCGCGGTGGACCCCGACCGCGAACCGATGTACCTGAAGAACCGGCCGGCGGTGCCTGTGCCGACGATGTCGGCAGTCGACCGCCTCGACGAAAACGCAAATGCCGCCGGCAAAATCACGCGCAGGGTCAAACATCTTGTAGTGCTCGATGGCGGCCGGACCGACCGCTAGTCCGTTGCGCAGAAATCCAAGATAAAGAGCTAAAATTCGAACCGCGCTACTTACTGCTTGTTAACCGGTTTACGCCTACCTTGTGCAAATGAGTAGCCACGAGGCTGGCGATACGAGCGAAATCATGACGTCGTTGGACACCAGTTCATATCTCACACGGGAAGAAAAACGCAGCTTTCAGCGCGTAAAGGTCAAAGTTTATGGCCGATTCATGCTGGAAGACCGCACGGAACATCCTTGCCAGGTGACCGATATGTCACCCGGCAATGTCGCGTTGCGCACCAATCGCGTTGGCGAACCGGGTGAGAAGGTTATTGCCTATATCGATCACATTGGCCGCGTCGAAGGTGTTTTGACCCGCCGGCTGGATGATGGTTTTGCAATGACCGTCATCGCTTCGGACCGCAAAAAGGACAAGCTTGCCGCCCAGCTCACCTGGCTCGCCAACAAGCACGAACTCGATCTGCCGGAAGATCGACGTCATGAGCGTGTCGCACCACGCAATCCGATCTCGGTTCTGCAGATGGACGATGGCCGGCAATACCAATGCCGTATAATAGATCTGTCGCTATCGGGTGCTGCGATCGAAATCGGCATTCGCCCGGCTCTTGGAAGCCAGGTCATTCTCGGCACGATGCGCGGCCAGGTCGTGCGCCATTTCGATGAAGGCATCGCCATTGAATTTGCCGTTGTTCAGGCTGCCGAGAGCATTGAGCAGGAATTCAGCAACCAGGCCGTTGCCTGAGCATCTGACAATCTATTCCACATAACTAGAGCAGTTTTGATCCATTCTGCCGGAGCGCTTTTGGATCAAGGTCGAGCGTTTGTTCGATGGGCATATCCGCTATACGGTCAAGAACAAACGCGATGGCATTGGCGCAGAAGCTTCTGGCCCGTATGGGTTTGCAATTGGCGGGCGCACAGTCCTGATCGTTCGTGCGCCGATTCATACCTTCCCGACATGGCTGGAAAGGCGGG
This sequence comes from Rhizobiaceae bacterium, assembly GCA_963669285.2. Taxonomy (GTDB): domain Bacteria; phylum Pseudomonadota; class Alphaproteobacteria; order Rhizobiales; family Rhizobiaceae; genus JAWKWH01. Next base: position 107,532 of record CAXXSI010000018.1, read on the forward strand.
CGGTCCGGCCCTAGTTCCGGCTTTTGCACCGCCGACACGGCCATCGACCGGGAATTGTTCCCCACGTGAGACGACATCGCTTCGCCCATCCTGCCATAAAAGCAATAAACGGTTTTGCCAGACCCGGACTACAAAAGGGTTGCAAACGCTATTTCGGTGTTACGGCTGGATACGATTTTAGCCAATTTTGCATCAAATTCGATCCAAATTTTATTATGGTTTTATACTTATTGTGTTCAAATTATTCTACAATTAACTCCCGTTTTTACTAAAACAATACTTCGCGTTTTTGCGACAGATAAATTCCCCTGTGCCATAGTCCTCGCGATTGGGGAGTTATGGCGATGTCAAAATACTGGCGGATATTTTTGTCGGGCGCTGCGTTTACGGCGGCAGTTTTTATTTTTCCAACGGTGTCCAGCGCCTCAGGCGAAGCAATGCGCATTGGTGCGATCACAACGCAACCGATAGGCCATCATCAGCTTTGCCAGCGGCTGCCGAATGAATGCAAGCAGAAAACGGCCGAGCGCAGTCCGGTAACCCTGTCACGGGAGCTATGGGCGCGCATGATTGAAATCAACAATGCGTTCAACAGATCTGTCGCTCCGCGCACCGATCAGGAAATGTGGGGCCGGCCGGAATACTGGTCCTATCCCAGCTATCAAGGCGATTGCGAAGACTATGTACTTGCCAAGCGTCGCGCGCTGATGGAACAGGGCGTTCCTGCGGGCAGCCTGTTAATCACGGTGGTTCGCCAGCCCAATGGTGACGGGCACGCCGTGTTGACGGTCAGAACCGACCTTGGCGACTTCATCATGGATAATCTGGAGCCTCGAATTCTGTCCTGGCGCGACACCGAATACCGCTATCTCAAGCGTCAGTCGGCGCGCAATTCAGGGACCTGGGTAAAAATCAGGGATGGGCGCAGCGTTATCGTCGGAAGCGTCAAGAACTAATTACGGAAAGCCGGTCGAGTCCCCACCCTCCCCGTCCCCTTCGACCGGACTTAGGAGCCGGCCCGTGTCCCCGGGCCGGCTCCGTCTTTTCGGGCAAAGGAAACTCTTTCGTTCAGACCTGCGTCAGACCATCAATAAAGCGTCTGGCATTGTCGACGTAGTGGCGGGCAGACCAGCGCAGTTTCTCTACGGCGGCTTCATCGAGCTGCCGCACCACCTTGGCGGGCGATCCGACGATCAGCGAATTATCGGGAAACTCCTTGCCTTCGGTCACCAATGCAGCCGCACCAACCAGGCAATTCCTGCCGATCTTCGCGCCATTGAGTATGACGGCGCTCATACCGATCAACGTATTGTCGCCAATGGTGCAGCCATGCAGCAACGCCCTGTGACCAACGGTGCACCCCTTGCCAACCGTCAGCGCGAAGCCGGGATCGGTGTGCATGATTGTGTGTTCCTGAATATTGGTGGCCTCACCGATAGTGATCGGCTCATTGTCACCCCGCAAGACAGATCCGAACCAGATGCCGACATCACGTCCGATTCGCAGATTGCCGATCAACATGGCATCCGGTGCAATCCAGTTGGTTTGACGTGCATCGAAATGCGGCTCGCTCTCCTCCAGTCGATAAATCGGCATACCTGTTCAGCCCCGCGCAATGGTTTGAGTGGTTTTCAAGCTACGAGAATGCCGACGCGCCATGCAAGCTCGGTGATCAATATCCCCAACGCCGTTATCCAGACAATGCTCACAAACAGGCCGGCGCCGAGGCGAAGCGGGCCAAGAGCACCGGATTCCATGGCATGAAACAGGTCATTGAACAGCATGACCGGGCCCGCCAACGCAACAATGGCAAGTGACATGATCAATCGTCGGCGCATTACAAACGGTGGATGAAATCCGGCACCAGCTCCGAAAAATGCTCCAACGGCGGATGCAACCAAGCCTGATGTGGCCAGCCCCATGGCAAACGCAAACACCAAAAGTTCAAAATCAGACACGGTTTTACCGTCCATTTACCATGTTCGAGCGACATTACCCCCACTTGTCAGGCAATTGGCGTGCCGGAAGTTCGTGCCTAATTGGCACACGTATTGGTGTGATGACGTTCATGAAAAGTACCCAGCCAACCTCTTTACCGACCGCTGAAGCCATCGATTCGGCGTTCATGCTGAAAATTTTCTACTGCTTTCTCATCCTTGCCGGCTTCTCGATTGTGATCAGCTTTATGGGAAAGCAACTGGGCGGAACGATTGCCCGAGCCGGTCATACCGAGGATACCACCGTCCACGAGATCGTGATCGGCAACAACGTGCTCAGTGTGGCCGGCAATGAAATCCGCATGGAACACGAACGGCGTGCCGGAGTGACATCACGGCTGGATACATATGTGTTATGGCCGACATTAACCGGATATACCCACCAGTCGCGCAATGATTTCAACCACGTCGGACAGTCCCGAAACATCATATTCGTATCGTTTCGGGAACGGACGATGTCGCGCGACATGTCGGGAAGATTGGCGCCAATCTACAATTCGCTCATCACCAAACCCGGCATTCCGGGGCCCGGCGGATCGATTCTCTATAGTTTCAAGGAAAATTCCGGCTACATGAACGAAATTCTGGCGGTCGCCGGTCAGGGGCGAAACGGACCATTTGTTGCGCGCTGCCTGACGGGTGAAACGGCCGGTGAGTCACTAGCGCCCTGTGAGCGGGATGTTCACGTCGGCAACGGACTCTCGATGACCTATCGATTTCCGCACCGGCTTTTAGCCGAATGGAAAGTTCTGGACGCAAAAATGGCCGTCTATGCCACCGATCGCCTGAAGTCGATACAATAAGGGCCGTTGGCCTGCCGCCTCTGACCTACTCCAGGTCGATGTCCAAAATCGCCATTGAAAAATTGTACGACAGATCGCCGTCATCGTCGTCCCGGAAGAGAACGCCCAGAAACTCCTCGCCGAGATACACTTCGCAAGAATCGTCCTTTTGCGGTCGTGCTTTGACCTGAAGGCTTGGATTTTGAAAGGTCCGCTTAAAATAGGCGTCGAGTTTTCTCAGTTCTTCGGGCGTCACCGCGGCCTCCATCATTGGTCGTTGTTTGTTATCGTGCCGCTGCAATAGTTCAGCGAGCATGAGCGGCTTCTGGCACGGCTACTGCAAAGCTGTAAACCCTACTGAATCGAATTGGGAAGCAATATCGTCTGGAGCGGTTCGCGCAATGTCGCGTCAATCGTCGACCTGCAACAACTGGTCCATCTGGCGCGACGGCTCGTCGCAACCCGTCTCTCCGACAATGCGCGCCGGAACACCGGCAACCGTCTTGTTTGCCGGTACTGCTGAAAGCACCACGGATCCCGAAGCAACCTTGCTGCAATGGCCGACGACAATGTTGCCCAGGATTTTTGCGCCGGCACCGATCAGTACACCGCGCTGAATCTTGGGATGGCGATCTCCTCCGGCTTTGCCTGTACCGCCCAGCGTCACGCCGTGCAGGATCGACACATTGTCGTCGATGGCCGCAGTCTCGCCAACCACAATACCCGTTGCGTGATCAAAGAATATGCCTCGGCCCATCCTGGCGGCGGGATGAATGTCGGTTTGAAACACGCTCGAAGAACGGCTTTGCAGATAGAGCGCAAAATCGCGCCTTCCCTTCCGCCACAGCCAATTTGAAAGACGGTAGGTCTGGATTGCGTGGAAGCCCTTGAAATACAACAGCGGCATGAAGAAGCGGTCGCAGGCCGGGTCACGATCATAATAAGCCTGGATGTCCACCCGCACCGTGGTGCTCCACTCGGGTTCATCCTTGACCATCGCCTCGAATGTCTGACGGATCACATCAGCCGGAATGTCTTCATGCGACAACCGTTCCGAAATTCGATGGATGACCGAATCTTCAAGTGATTCCTGATGCAGAATCGTCGTTGACAGAAATGTGGTCAGCAGCGGATCGTTTCCAATCGCCACCTCGGCTTCGTCGCGAATGGAAGACCAGATCGGATCCACCGGCTGCAATCCCGCAGCCTTCTTTCGACTTGTCGCGCTCATCCAACTCTCCTGACGCCCCATTCTCTGTACCGGCAACGTCTTGTCATTCATGCAAGCATACGCCAGAACGCGCCTCAGTTGAACCGCATTTGGCTTAATCTGAGAACAAATGGTTTTGAATGGTGAAGATTCAAGGCAATTCTGACGAGCTTGCTGTCAAGATCAGTATTCAAGATCACGTCGCCAGGGTTTTGATCGACCGGGCAGCCAAGAAAAACGCCGTCACGCGGGACATGTGGACGCAAATCGCATCGCTGTTTACCGACGCGGCGGGCAATTCCGAGATTCGTGCAATCGTCATCAGTGGAGCCGGTGCGGATTTCTGCGCCGGTGCGGATATCGGCGAATTCGATGCGGCCCGCAGCGATACATCAACAGCCAAAGACTATGAAGCAGCTAACGACGATGCATTTGCCGCGATCAGACGATGCCCGGTGCCGGTCATCGCGGCCATCCGGGGCATTTGCTTCGGTGGCGGCTTCGGCATCGCGGCGGCCACGGATATTCGGATTGGCACCCGGGATTCGACGTATTCCGTTCCTGCAGCGAAGCTGGGCTTGGCCTATCCCGCAATTGCCATGGCCGATATTGTCAATGCGGTCGGGCCGCAAATGGCGAAGTACCTGACCTTCAGCGCCAGCCGGATCGATGCCAAACAAGCGCTTACCGCAGGTTTTCTGCACGAGATTGTCGATGGTGACGACCTGGAACAGCGGACCGGCGACCTGGCAAGGACGATCGCCGCCAATGCACCACTATCGGTGCGCGCCTCGAAGGCTTCTATCCGTGCGGCATTGACGAACGCGAAAGAAGATTTGGCGAGCGCCGAGGCACTGGGCAAGCAAACTTTCAACAGCATTGACTACGCGGAAGGGCGGGCGGCATTTGCCGAAAAAAGGAAGCCCAAATTCGTTGGGCACTGAAACCCGAATCTATCTGACGTCATACCTGATCAACTGCGGTGCAATATCAAACGGCGTGTTGAAAACTTCCTGCTCGCGCAGCGTCATTTTCCTCGGCATTTTCATTTCCGCCGGATTGAAGCTCACGCGGATACCCAGGCCAACCGATGTGTAGCTGACGTCGTTGATGAATGGCTGGTCATAATTGATTGTCGTGTGACCGATCGTTCCGATGATTGTCGTGCATCTTAATTGCGGAGGTTGAAATAGTACTTCAGCGCCAATTCTGCGGAACTGTCTGCCGGAAAAATTGCCATCGATATTCCCAATGCTGCCAAATCCGCCGATGGCCAGCTGGTCATTAAATGCATAGTAGTGCGCCTTTGCCTCAAGCGCCCAGAAATCCTCGTCCTGATTGAACTGCGGAAAGTCAATTTTGCCCAGATAGATATCGGCGCGGGTTGTCACCTGTCCGGCGCTGAACTGTGCGCCAACGCCGCCCCAGTAGGCTTCCTTCCGGTCCTCGGTTTTGGCATATCCGCCACCGATCCCGACGGCATTGCCGCTAATGCTCTGCAAGTAGGCCATGCCGCTAAGGCCGATGGTAACATCCGTTCGGTTGGCAAACGGATCGCGCATCCCCTCGACAAAGAAATTGCCTTGGTAGCGCGCAGCCCAACCGCCGCCGTCATAAAAAGGAACAGAACCGGACAATCCACCAAGAAAGAAGGTTCCGCTGTTGTCATTGTTGTTGAAACCGGTATCCCACCCGAGGGTCCAACCACCGTAGAGCGTCACATCGCCGGCTGCATATTCGCCCAAGGCCCCGGTATGCGTGAAGGGTTCAGCATTGAACATCGTGAAGGCGTGGTTATAGAAGAAATTGTCCGGCGCGACGAAAGGCTCCTCGGCAAATGCCGCAGAAGCGACCATGCCAGCAATCAGCCCTCCAGAAAATATGGATATCAATAGTGATTTCTTACGCGCAATCATGTTCACCTCGCCCGGCGGTGATCAAAGTTGACGTGAGGTTAGCCCTACGACTGATTCGGAGTCAACTTTAGCGAACTGTCAAGTACGCATCGGCAAGTCTCATGCCGCTTCCTCGCCTGCCAGAAATTCAAGGACCGCATCGGCGAATATGTCGTTTCGGTCGCCCGCCACCATGTGCCCTGCCCCGCCGACATCGACCATGCGGGCGTTGGGGGTTAACTCGACGAATTCGCGCGCATATTCCTCCTGCACGATCTCGGAATGCATGCCGCGAACCAGAAGCACGGGAAGATGCAGTTCAGGCAGTTTGGACATCACCCGCTCCATGTAAAACTGGGCTTCGGCACGCACCCCACGCGTTTCGTCCATGAATGCCGGATCCCAATGCCACCTGTAGCGCCCATCCTCATGCAATCTCAGATTTTTGCGCAATCCTTCCAGTGATGCAGGTTTCTTGCGGTGCGGCAGGTACCTGGCAATCGCGGCCGCTGCCTCTTCGAGAGTGGCAAATCCCTCGTGCATGTTCTCACGCATGAATCCGCGTACCCGGGCAACGCCACCTTGATCCATTCGCGGGGTAATATCGACCATGACGAGAGAATCGAGCAGCGGTCCATGGAATGCTTCTGCTCCAAGCGAGGCGAGGCCTCCAAGCGAGGCGCCGACGGCAGATGGTGCAACGTGGTAACGCCTTGCCAGTTCGCGTATGATTTCCGCCGCATCTTCAGCAAAATGGGCAAACGAGTAGTCGCCACCGGCATCCCAATCGCTGTCGCCGTGACCGCGTTGATCGACTGTGATCGCCCGCATTCCGGCAGCCCGCACCCGCATGGCGGTTTTGTCCCAGGCATGGCGGGTCTGTCCGCCGCCATGGAGAAACAGGACCGGATGACCACCACCATCCCACAGGTCGGCAACCAGGCGATGCCCGCCGCTACCCGATAACTCGATTGTCGTTGGTCCGCTCAAATCGGGTTCTCCGCCAAAAATGACAAGACGCGTTTCTTGAATGTCTTGTCGCCGACCGCCAACATGTGATCACGGCCTTCAATCGCAAAACTTGTGCCGTTTGCAAGAAGCTGCGCCAACGGTTCGGGGCTGCCTGCGATTTCATCCTTGGTACCAACAGCGACCATGGCCGGAGCGACTATCCTGTTCGCCTGCCCGGGCTGCAGCAGCTTTCGCGATGTTTCGATACAGGCGGCAAGCGCCTTGCGGTCACCGCCGGTTTGATCCGCAAATTTCCGGAACGCAATTCCCTGGGGATCGGTGATTGCTGACGGATCGGCCGCCAGCAGCGCATGGGCGATCGAATCCCATTCTCCAACTCCATCGATCATGCCGATGCCGAGCCCGCCGAAAACGACACTGCGGACCTTTTCAGGATGATACAGACACAAGAATGCGGAAATTCTCGCGCCCATCGAATACCCCAACACATGGGCGCGCGGCAGATTCAGCTGATCCATCAATGCGCGCGCATCTCCGGCCATCAGTTCCGGATGGTAGTCGTCGCTGTCGTGGCTCTTGGATGATCCGCCATGACCGCGATTGTCAAAGGCAAGCACACGGTAGCCGGCATCGGTAAGCGTTCTTACCCACCCCGTGGATACCCAGTTCACATTCAAATTCGACGCGAATCCGTGAATCAGAACGACGGGGTCCCCTATCCCTTCGTCGATATATTCGAATTCGAATCCAGAGTGAGAGAAGATTGGCATGAACGGGAGTTAATCTGTGTCTGAATTGCCGGTTTGGGAAACTGTTTCGGTCTGTGAATAGACAATTCCCCGGTCATTGCAAACCATGACGTCAGGTCAGGAGCCGATCTTGAGATTGGCCTCATCCGCGCTTATGAGAGCTTCCCATGATCTTCAATCCGCCACTTCACCGCGCCCGACTGATCCGGCGTTATAAGCGCTTTCTGGCCGATGTCACGCTGGAGGACGGTTCCGATATTACCGTTTCCGTGCCGAATACCGGCTCGATGATTGGGATTGACGGCACCGGGCTCTCAAATCTGGCTCTCTCACTCCAGCGATCCCAAGCGCAAATACGCCTTCCCGCCTGGAACTGGTCGAGGCCGACGGAACGCTGGTCGGTGTCAACACCGGCTTGCCGAACCGATTGACGGAAGAAGCGATCAATGACGGATTGATCGATGACCTGGGCCATTACCCACAGCTGAAGCGGGAGCAGAAATACGGTGAAAACTCGCGCATCGACCTGCTGCTGACCGGAGATGGCCGTCGCGACACATATGTCGAGGTGAAAAATGTTCATATGCGCAGGCACACTGGTCTGGCGGAGTTTCCCGATACCGTCACCGCACGCGGGGCCAAGCACCTTGAGGAGCTTGCACGCATGGTTGAAGCCGGCCACCGGGCGATCATGGTCTATCTGATCCAGCGGGCCGATTGCGAACGGTTCCAACTGTGCGGCGATCTCGACCCTGTCTACTGCGCCGCTTTCGACCGCGCCCTCAACGCCGGGGTTGAAGCTTTCGCGGTTCGGTGCCAAATCACGTCTGACTCGATTTCACCGGAATGTGTTATACCATTCGACATGCAGGAAAGGGCCGGATAGTTGGTGACCTATCAGGAAGCGGCTACGGCGCCGTTGAAAAACACTGGCCAGATCAGGCTGTATTCGCAGGAGGACTTCGCGGGTATGCGCAAGGCCTGCGAATTGACGTCCGCCTGCCTTGATGAGCTTGCCTCAATGGTCAAATCGGGGACAACGACGGGTCAGATTGATCGTTTCGTATTCGAATTCGGCATGGACCACGGTGTTGTACCGGCCACACTGAACTATCGCGGCTATACAAAGTCCTCATGCACGTCGATAAACCATGTCGTCTGCCACGGCATCCCCGATGAAAAACCGCTGCGCGAAGGCGATATCGTCAATATCGATGTAACCTACATTCTTGACGGTTGGCATGGCGATTCGAGCCGCATGTATCCGGTCGGCAGAATCAAACGCGCTGCCGAGCGACTGCTTGAAGTGACTCATGAATGCCTGATGCGCGGTATCGAGGCCGTGAAACCCGGTGCGAAAACCGGTGCTATCGGCGCTGCAATCCAGACCTATGCGGAAAGCCAGCGCTGTTCAGTGGTTCGCGATTTCTGCGGTCACGGAGTCGGCAGGCTTTTTCACGATGCGCCCAATATTCTGCACTATGGCAGCCCCAATGAAGGGGTGGAAATGCGCGAGGGCATGATCTTCACCATCGAGCCGATGATCAATCTGGGCCGGCCGCACGTCAAGATCTTGTCGGATGGCTGGACGGCAGTGACGCGCGATCGCTCGCTATCGGCGCAATATGAACATTCCGTCGGCGTAACCGCGGATGGCTGTGAAGTGTTCACATTGTCCAATGCCGGTCTCGACCGCCCGGGATTACCATCGTAATGTGATCCTGCCGGGGCGGCAGAGCAGAGCAGATAACATGACAAGCAGCGGAGCGGACCACCCGGACGAACGGGGTTTTTTCGCCGAGCAACAATCCGCATCCCCACCGGACCGTCGATCGAAACCGAAGCGTGATCAGCCGCATTTCCTCGGACACCGGGAGCGTCTACGCCGGCGCATTCGCGAAAACGGTGCCGATACGCTCGCCGATTACGAATTGCTGGAAGTTCTGCTGTTTCGTGCGATCCCGCGTTCGGACACAAAACCGGTTGCCAAGGCCCTGCTGGAGCGCTTCGGATCAGTTGCCGAAGTCCTGGGAGCGCCGGAACAACTGCTTTGCGAAATCAAGGGCGTGGGCAAGGCCGTCGCTTTTGATCTGAAACTCTATGCCGCGGCGGCGAGCCGTATGACCAAGGGCGAAATCCGCGGTCGGGAGGTTCTATCGTCTTGGAGCCAGGTTCTCGACTACTGCCGGACATCAATGGCCTACGAGGCGCGAGAACAGTTCCGCATCCTGTTCCTTGACAAGAAAAACGCACTTATCGCAGACGAGGTACAGCAGACCGGAACAATCGATCATACACCGGTCTATCCCAGGGAGGTCATGAGGCGGGCGTTGGAATTGTCGGCCACCGCGATCATTTTGGTGCACAACCATCCTTCCGGCGACCCGACACCTTCGCGCACCGATGTCGAGATGACGAAAACAATCATCGAGATTGCCAAACCGCTCGGGATCTCCGTGCATGACCACATCATTATCGGCAGGGATGGTCATGCCAGCCTAAAGGGACTGCAGTTGATCTGATATTTGCTGGTCCGGCTCCGCAAACAGAAAAAAGCCGCCTATGCGGCGGCTTTTTTTACTGACCAGCGAGCCAACAGCTAGTCGTCGGTCTTCTCAGCCTTCTTGGCGGGAGCTTTTTTCTTGGCCGGGCTTTTTTTGCCGCCGGCGCCTTCTTAGCAGCGGCCTTTTTCTTTGGCGCGGCCTTCTTCTTGGCCGGCTTTTCGTCTTCCTCGTCTTCAGCCATCAACTCGTCTTTGGAAACCTTCCTGTCGGTCACCGCTATCTCGCCGAGCAGGTGATCAACCACCTTCTCCTCAAACAGTGGCGCCCGGAAATCGGCCATCGCCTCGGGATTGTTGCGATAGTAATCGTAGACCTGCTGTTCTTGACCGGGATACTGGCGAACCGTTTCCATCAGTGCGCGCTGCATCTCCTCGTCGGTTATCTGGACCTCAGCTTTTTCACCGATTTCCGACAACACCAGTCCAAGGCGAACACGACGTTCCGCAAGTTGCTGATACTCTTCGCGAGCTTCTTCCTCGGTCGTATCTTCGTCTTCGAAGGACTTGCCTTCACGCTCCAGGTCGCGCTCGACCTGTGCCCAGATATTGTTGAATTCGGCTTCGATCAACTTGGATGGCGCTTCGAACTTGTACTCTTCGTCGAGCGCGTCGAGTATCTGACGTTTGACCTTCTGACGGGTCACCGCTCCGTATTGGCTCTCGATCTGTCCGCGAACGATTTCGCGCAGGCGTTCAGCCGATTCGATACCCAGCTGCTTGGCCACATCGTCGTTGATCTCGATGTCTCCCGGCTTGGCGACATCGCTGACCGTGACATCGAAAACGGCTTCCTTGCCGGCCAGATGGGTCGCGCCGTAATCCTCGGGGAACGTCACCTTGACCTGCTTTTCGTCGCCGGCTTTGACGCCGATCAGTTGGTCTTCAAAGCCCGGGATGAACTGGTTTGAGCCAAGCACAAGGTTCTGGTCTTCGCCGGCACCGCCCTCGAATGCCTCACCATCGACCTTGCCTATGAAATTCATCGTCACACGATCACCTGATTCCGCCTTGCTCTTCTTGGATTCATAGGGCCGGGCGGATTCGGCAACTTGCCGCATCTGTTCCTCAACCTCATCGTCCGCAATGTCGACAACTTGCCGCGTGACCTTGATCTTGCTGACGTCCTTGATCTCAATGGCCGGCACGATCTCGTAGGCCAGCGAGAATTCGAAATCCGCCTGTCCAGCCAAGACCTTCTCGGCCTCGGCCTCGTCCTCGGTCATATTGATTTCCGGCTGCATGGCGGCCTTCTCGCCGCGATCCCCCAGCACGGTGCGGGTCGATTCGCTCAGCAGTTCGTTGACCACTTCCGCCATGAACGATTTGCCGTAAATCTTGCGCAGATGCTGTACCGGCACCTTGCCGGGGCGGAAACCGTTCAGGCGGACCTTGTCCTTGGCATCGACCAGCTTTTCCATCAACTTGGTTTCCATGTCACCCGCCGGTACCCGGATGGAAATCTCGCGTTTCAGCCCTTCATTGAGCGTTTCGGTAACCTGCATTTCGCAATCCTTGTCTTTGCACGCGGCCAACCGGCAGTTTTGCTGCCTCGTTGTCCGGAAATCTCTTGCCGGGAGTGGCCCTTTGGTGCGGGTAGAGAGACTTGAACTCCCACGCCTTGCGGCACCAGAACCTAAATCTGGCGTGTCTACCAATTTCACCATACCCGCAATGGAAGCAGTTCGCCCCCGAAAGCGCGGGTTCTATATCACCTGCCCCGCGGCGATCAAAGGGAAAATGCCCAAATTTAGGGCCTTTTTTCGGCGTGATTGGCTTTAAACGGCAGAAAATCGGCGCCGAATCGGTAAGCGTCGCGAATTAGCCGCAAAACTGACATGGTGCATTGCACAAATTGCAATGGTGCCATGCAACAATCGCACTCCACAACCGGGCAATGTGATCCTATCTTCCAGTCATCGAACAACACACAACGCGGTCACAAACCGCCTGTTTCATGAGGTGAGAAAAATGAACCTGGTCCGCAACTATCGCAACTGGCGCCGCTACCGCGATACCGTCAACGAGTTGAGCCGCCTGTCGAACCGTGAATTGAACGATCTGGGCATCGCCCGTGGTGACATCCCATACGTCGCTCGCCGCGCTGTCTAACGATCGAGACTGATTTCGCCGGGGTTTTTTCCTCCTCCCTAAACCCTGACGGATATGTCCGGCAAACTCCTCCTCCCTTGCCGGACACTTAAAAAGCGCCACTGCCGGATCCTCCTCCCCCGGCGGTGGCGTTTTTGATTCTGACGGTATCGAGAGGCACAATTGGTAGCCGTTCGGCAATGGCCGCACCGTCCTTCTCACATAGTCCCAACTCGGCGCGCAGGCCGACCACTCAGGTTCAAGGCAACCACAGGGCCTTTTTTCGCCATGGCGGTGGAACAAGGAACTTGCCGGCTATGAGCGGCTTGGCACCGTGCAGACCAAGTGATTGCCAAGCGCCGCGCCATTCAGCAGGCAACTCATATGGCGGTGCAACTTTGCCATCAGGCTGAAAGCCAAAACGGCTGTAATAGGCGGGATCACCCAGAACGTATATCCATTTGACGTCGGATTTCTCCAACAATTGCAGACCGGCACGAACGATAGCCGTCCCGACACCTTGTTTTTGCAATCTCGGCGCGACAGCAAGCGGCCCAAGCAGCGCAACTTCGCCCGGTCTTCCGGAAATTCGGCAAATCGTAAAGACGACATGCCCCGCCACCGTCTGGCCGGTCATAGCCACCAGCGAGATGACACCCGATGTTTCCTGCAAGAGTTCGCCGATCAGCGGCAGCAAATCCTCGTCAGGAAATGCCTGCGGATAGAGCGCCTCGATCATGGGTATATCGTGCGGTCGGCCTTCGCGGATTTCGATCTTTGCGGTCATGTCCACATCAATCCCCGCACGGTGGCCGAGGCGGTAGTCCCTATCAACGAAAATGGTATTGTCTGGTCGTGCATCGGGGGACTGCGGTCAGCGCTGACCCATGACACCGCGGGTTTTCCAGTATGACAGCGGCACGATATCCGGTATGACGCCGGTCGCTTCGTACCAGCTGTCGACGGCCCACTTCTTGCCGGTACCATGTTCCTTGATCACTGCGGTCGAATGCGGGTAGCGACCGTCGATAAAAACGCCGCGCGAGACGTTCCACTCCACCTTGTGGTGTTTCAACCAACCGCTCTCTGCCAGAAAAAGCAGCATCGAACGCGTATTCGTCGATTCGTCGATGCAATCCATCTGGCCCTTGGCGCGCGATTGACCGATATTGGATTTTGCCGCGTCGCGCACGCCGATGGCCAGAGCCGCACGTTCTTCGTAGAACATGTTGGCCGCGGCAATCGCCTTGCGTTCGGCTTCAGCGGATTCAACACCTGAGGCCATGATTTCCGCAAATCGATCCCAGTCTTCCGGGGTGACGTTGTAGCGGGTTTTATAACTGCAGTCGAAACCGTGGCAGACATAGATCCGTGTCGATTTCGCTACCGTGATCTCGCCGGAATAGTTTGACGAAATCGATGTGCAGCCCGCCATCAGCGGAGCAAACATCAACGCGGTCGCAATTTTTCCAAGCCCGTACTTCATCAGCGGCGACACTAATCAAGGACCGCTTTCGATTCTATGACTTTTTGGCAACACATTTGCGTGAAGAATGCGCCCTTCCACATCTGAATCAGGAATTGCAATCGTCGGCCCGCGAGCGTATCTCCCCGTCATGAGCTTAAAACCTGTCCATGTCATCGGCGGCGGGCTGGCCGGGTCGGAAGCCGCCTGGCAGATTGCCAACGTCGGTGTTCCGGTGGTTTTGCACGAAATGCGTCCCGTTCGCGGAACCGACGCACACAAGACCGATGGGCTTGCCGAGCTGGTGTGTTCGAATTCGTTCCGGTCCGATGATGCCCAATCCAATGCGGTCGGACTGCTGCATGCCGAAATGCGTCTGGCAGATTCGCTGATCATGGCATCAGGTGACGCCCACAAGGTGCCGGCTGGAGGCGCACTTGCCGTTGACCGGGACGGGTTTTCATCCACAGTGACGGAAAAGCTAGACGCACATCCGCTGATCGAAATTCGACGCGAGGAAGTGTCCGGCCTGCCACCGCAAGAATGGGATCAAGCGATCATAGCCACCGGTCCGCTAACCGCGCCATCACTGGCTGATGCCATCGCCACGGAAACGGGCGCCGATGCGCTGGCATTCTTTGACGCCATCGCGCCAATCATCCATTTCGACACGATCGATATGAACGCGGCCTGGTTTCAGTCGCGTTACGACAAGATCGGCCCCGGTGGTACCGGCAAGGACTATATCAACTGCCCGATGAACCAGGGCCAGTATGAACGCTTCATTGACGCTTTAAAGACCGGAGAAAAGACCGAATTCAAGCAATGGGAAGGCACGCCGTATTTCGATGGTTGCCTTCCGATTGAGGTGATGGCAGATCGCGGTCCGGAAACGCTGCGTCACGGACCGATGAAACCGATGGGTCTGACCAACGAACATGACCCTGAAATCAAACCATACGCGGTCGTCCAGCTTCGCCAGGACAATGCGCTCGGCACTCTCTACAACATGGTCGGTTTCCAGACCAAGCTGAAGCACGGCGAACAGGTCCGAATTTTCCGAACCATTCCGGGCCTGGAGAATGCGGAGTTTGCCCGCCTTGGCGGTCTGCACCGCAACACCTATATCAATTCGCCTGCGCTGCTCGATGGTTCCCTACAGTTGAAATCGCGGCCGGGCTTGCGCTTTGCGGGCCAGATCACCGGCTGCGAGGGCTATGTGGAGAGTGCGGCGATCGGCTTGCTCACAGGTCGCTTTGCCGTCGCCGAGCGACTTGGCCTACCGTTGCCGATACCGCCTGAAACCACTGCGTTTGGTGCACTGCTGCATCATATCACCGGCGGACATCTCAGCTATGACGATGAGCCTGGCAAGCGCTCGTTTCAGCCGATGAACGTAAATTTCGGCCTGTTCCCGCCATTGCCTGAAGGCGCAATCCAGAAACCGGAGGGCGCCAAACGCTTTCGCGGCAAGGAAAAGGCTATCGCCAAAAAGCGTGCGATAACGGCGCGCGCGCTCGCCGACTGCCGGGCGTGGCTGTGCCTGGAGCAGGTTGCGGCGGAGTAACAGTCCGCACTTGACGTTCTTCCATCGCTGACAAACACTCAAAGCAACAACAACGGGAACGCAACATGCGCAAATCTAACCTGATCCCCGCTTTTCTCGCCGTGCTGCCGTTTGTATCGGCAAACCATGCCATGGCCGATCAGGCGCAATGTGAAGCCGATGCCCGCACGGCCATGCTGGATGTGAGGCATCCAATACCGATGCGGCAGCATTTCACAACAACCATGGGCGACAGCAGCATCAAGTCCATGGCGCTGACAACGCCGGAAAATCACGGCATGGCGATGGATGAGAACGGCGTGCCTACAAGCCTGTGGATCGGGCGCAAATTCTACACGACTACAGATCAGGGAAAGACTTGGAAACTGCTGAGCGAATCAACGCCCGAAGCGGAAGAAGCATTTTTTGACGGTTTGCAAAGCCAGGCCGACGAGGCGACCAACATCATGTGCCAGTATGATGTCGATCTGGATGGCAAGCGGGTCGACCACTATTCATTGGACTATGTGCTGTACAATACGGGCATGGAGATGCACGGCGAGTACTGGGTTGACGCCGACACCGAATTTCCCTGGCGAATTGAGACGGTCAGTCCACACAACACGATCGTTCAGAACAATGTACCCGAGCCCGACGCTAAAATCCCCGATCCGAAAGCTGACTCTTTCCGCATTGAGGGGTGAGCTCCAGCGACCGTGAGCATCAGTGAAAGAAAATCCATGACCGGTATCCAGAGTACCTTCTTCAATTTCGAACGAACCGGCGCCGTCGCCCATCTCATCATGAACCGGCCTGACAAGGCCAACGGCATGACGCCGGATTTCTGGGCCGATCTGCCGCGCATACTGGATTTGCTCGGTCAGGACGAAACGGTGCGGTGTGCTGTGATCTCCGGTAAAGGCAAGCATTTTTCCGGTGGCATGGACCTGTCCGCATTCAACGGCATCATGGAACAGATGTCGAAGGAGCCCGGCCGTGCCGCATTGGCTCTACGCGAAACGATTCTGCGGCTTCAGGATACGTTCAACGCTATCGAAAGAGCCCGTTTTCCGGTAATCGCCGCCATTCATGGTGCCTGTATCGGCGGCGCAATCGACCTGATTACGGCGTGCGACATGCGCATTGCCAGCGTAGACGCTTTTTTTGCCATAGAGGAAATCCATATCGGCATGGCTGCCGATGTCGGTACGTTGCAGCGTCTGCCCAAATTGATTGCCCCGGCAATTGCATCTGAACTGGCCTACACCGGCCGCCGCTTCAGCGCCGACGAGGCGCGGGAGTTCGGTCTGATCAGCGAGGTTGTCGACGATGCCGCTGCTGTCGGCGGCCGAGCCATGGAAATCGCCGGTGAGATTGCGAGGAAGTCGCCGTTAGCGATTGCCGGTATCAAGCGCAACCTTGCCTATGCCCGCGATCACTCTGTCGCCGACGGGCTCGATTACATTGCAACCTGGAACGGCGGCATGTTGCGGCCGGAAGACCTGATGAAGGCAGTTCAGGCCAAGATGGCCAAAAAGGAAGCTGAATTCGCCGATTTGCTGCAATTCGGTTGATCCTTCGCTACGGCCAGTCTTTCGATCGCAGCAGAAGCGTGAATGACATATTGGTGACCCGGGGATTGGGCTGGCGTTCGCCATTGACGTTGCCGAAGATCAACCGAAGCTGTTTGTCGCCGGAATCCAGATTCAGGACTTGCGGCGCTTCGGTCGGTGCATCAGCCAGTCTGAGAACGTCTGCCTCGGGAACCGCGAAAACAGTCGTTTGTTCGCGCCATGTCACCGAGATCTCGCCGTTCAGCATCAACAGTTCCATTTCGCCATTCGGAAGTTTGATCTTTCGCCTGGCATTCTGATTGCCGTTGTCAAACAAATGAGCCTGCGGCTTGACCAGGTCGAATCCGGAAGCATCGAGCGCGCTTCCCATCTGGAAATACCGGTAGAACGCCAGGTTCGTACCGCGATCCGAATAGGCGTCCGGATTCAAGCCATAGGCCTCGGCGACCAGTTTGAGATCTTCGTGAGGGTAGCGGCGCCATCGCGGCTTGCTTTCCAGTTCGACACCATCTGGCTTGACGACGCTCAATCCGTTGAATCGAGACAGCAAACGTAGCGCAGACACGGCGTCGGCCTCGGTGGCTGCATCAAGCGGCTTCTGTTCCATCAATGCAAAGAACCGATTGGCCTGACTGGAGATCGACACGCCAATCACGCCTTGTGGTCCGAAGCTCGCCAGGCATAGTGCCAGAACCGGCAACACGACGATCAGGCGAATATCACCGCGCAAAGGTCGTGACATCTGCGCCAGCACGATCAACGCGGCGACTATACCGTAAAGCAGCAACAAATAGCGCTCGGGCGTGACGCCATATTGACCGATGCGTAGCCACGCGGCGTAGAACAGAAGGCCCAACGGGATCGGCATGACAAACGGCCATATGCGCAGCAACAGCCGCATCGGTGCGCGCGCTTCCTTCCAGAACGGTGCGGTCAGCAACAGCGAGCCGAACACGCAGAAACCATATCCGAGGACCAGCCAGCCAATCTGGTTTTTCGGCACCTCGACCGTAACAACGACCTTGGCGGCATAGGCATGCAGGATCAGCGCATAGACAATCAACAACGGCGCGGCGACGAAATCTCCGAGCGCGCGCATGCCGATCGACATGTACTGCTTGCTGTCGGCAACCACCTGCTCGTCGTAACAGTGCGGCAGCCGGCCCAAACCGAACAGCGGCGCCAGAAACAATCCGGTCGTCGACCAGAGATACAGGTAATATTCTTCGGGAATATCAACGCCAAACAGGTATTGCATACTGGCGAAAATCGCCGATACGCCGCCCGCTCCCAACAGGAGTGCCAGCCCGCCGAGCATCACTGCAAAGAGCAGCCGGACTGCATATAGCCAGAACGTCGCCGCGCTACCGCGCCACAGATAGGGAGCGATCACCACGAGACCGGCAAGTGCAGGCAGGATGACGAATTCCCAGGCGCGCGTCTGATCGGCATACCAGACCAGCAGCCATGCGAGAATTGCGGCGGCGGCGGACACGACAACCGACCGGCCAAGCGATTTACCGCGCGCTTCACACCAAAGGGCTGAAGCCAGCGAAGCCATCGCGGCGGCCAGCAGACCGAGCGAGAGATGCCAGCCGATATCAACAATCCACAATATGTCGGCGATCGACAGGTTGGCATCGGCGGCAAGCAGAAACAGGCAAAATGCCGTAATCGGGAAGCGAAACACCGCCTCGCGCGCACCTTCGAACATGTCACTGACGACAGCCTTCCAGCCGCCGGAGCTTGTGCTTTGCGGACTGGTCATTCGGCCGCTTCCAGGGATTTGCCGGGCAGTCCCGGCATCCCGGCCTGATCCGGATTGAGCCGAACGTAATCGGCCTTCAAGTCCGCTGATCCCTTGCGGCTACCATCATGGCTCCAGCCCGGCGGCATGAACATGTAGCCGAGGCGCTGTTTCAGCGTCAGTCCCGGTGCCAGAGCATCGCGAAACAAGCCGATCCATTCGTGAAAGGCCACTTTGACCGGATTGAAGGTTCCCAGGTTCTTGACGATGCCGTAGCGTGGCCTGTCATCTTCGTTTTCGGGAACGAAGGTACCGAACATCCGATCCCAGATGATCAGCGTGCCGGCATAATTGGCATCCAGATACCGTGGATTGGTCGCGTGATGCACCCGATGATGCGATGGCGTGTTCATGATCAACTCGATGGGAGTCCACAATCTGCCGATCGTCTCGGTGTGGATCCAGAACTGCCAAAGCAGGTTGAACCCGTAGACGAAGGCGATCAACGCGGGATGAACGCCGAGCAGGACGAGCGGAACCTGCAGAACCACCATACCGGTCAAATGCCCGGTCCAACTCTGTCTCAGCGCGGTCGACAGATTATAGTGCTGGGACGAGTGATGATTGACATGTTCGGCCCAGACCCAACGTACGCGGTGGGCAATACGGTGATAGAAATAGTAGCGCAGATCATCGATCAGGAAGGCGCCCAGTCCAACCCACCAGGAAATCCCCAGATCAACAAACCGGTATTGCCAGGCCCACATCAGGATCGAAAACGAAATGAAACCGAGCAACAGGCCGGCGACGACGTTTCCTACGCCCATCATCAGTGACGTGGCTGTGTCGCGAGTCTCGAATTCGCCTTTCGCACGGCCGGTTCGCACCAAGATCAATTCCAGCAGGATCGCGCCGACAAAAAAGGGTATCGCCAGTTCGGTAACCTTCGGAAATGCCAGTTCATCCATCGCCAACACCCCCATTTCGCAATTCTGTCAGCATCAACAATACCGCATCGCGGTCAACCGGTGCGGCAAACTCAAACTCGCCGCCACGCCAGCTTATGTCACCCAATCGAATCGACAATTTGGCCCCGGCCGCGACATGAACCGATATCGGGCTTTCAGCGGTCAACAACCGTGTGAGGAACCGGTCGCCGATCACATGAACCATACCGACCTGGCTGCCGCCCGCGGACAGAAATGCGGTCTTGCGGTCAGACGTCAGGATCACATCCCGGGTCGGCAGATCGGGAAAATCCTCGGCGAAACGTTTCGCGGCGGCTTCGGAGGATTTCATCGTCGCATCAATCGTGCCACCGGTCAGGTGGATCGCGAGTACGACTCCTCCAACGCCGACGATAACCAACACGGCCAGGATTTCCAGGGGCATTGCCGCCTCTTTGATTCAAAGGTCACTTGGCTGCGGTAAATTCCAGCTTTCCGCAATCCCGTCAACGCCAGCCGAACATCGCCCTGCGGAAGGCAGCAATCGAATAGACCAAAGGCGATGGCGTTATCGAAGTGTCGAAAATTCTGATCCCGGCATTGTCGAGTGCATCATACCACCTGTCGATGGCCGCCACCGGCAAATAGGCGGGCCGCAGCGAGGCCGGCAATCCTCGCGCAGCCTGATTAAATTCACGGGCATGTTCGCGGCCCAGCGCAATCATTGCTTTTACCGCTCTTAATGCGCCCTCCCCGGGCACGCCTTCAACGAAGTCGTCGACCGTTGCGCCAACGGAAGAAAGTAGGTCAGCCGGCAGGTAGCACTGACCACGGCGGCGGTGAACCGGCAACAGCGACAACAATCCCGCAATCGCCTGCGCGCAGCCGGCATGACCGGCAGCCTGTCCGTGTTGCGTTGCAGCGCGGCTGTCGAGAACGAGGCTTGCAAGCTGAATGAGCGCTCCAGCGGTCTCGCCGCAAAAACCTTCAAGATCATTTCTCGATGGCATCGGATCGCTATAAAGGTCGAACCGTCGCGCCTCGATCATGTTTGCAAACGCCTCAACCGGTAAATCAAACTCGGCAATGGTCTTGGAGAGCAAATCGGCGACCGGATGTCCGGCGGTTTCGGTCGCTGAATCACCTGATATGGCGTCGTGCCACCATTGCAGCCGCATCTCGCCGGCCAGCGGTTCCTTTACGATATCGCGGATACGCGTCACCTCGAGGTTGAAGGCATAGAGCGCGAATAGCGCTTCCCGCTTGTCCGGCGGTGCATACAAGGCGGCAGTATAGCGTCGGCGGTCGAACGATCTAATGCTGGCGGCAATCGGGTCCATCGACGGAATCAATCGACAGCAATCAATGCCGCTGCAACCGCCCGATCTTCGGCAAGGAGCACGTTGAATGTCCGAACTGCCGCACCGGTGGCCATTGGTTCCGCGGATATACGATGTTCGCGAAACAGTTGCCTGAGCGCATCCGGCAGCGGTTTCAGGTCATTCCCGCAACCGACCAGTAGAATTTCAATGTCGGCGGATTGCGCGGTAACGAGCGCAAAATCCGAATCCGTAAGCCGGGCCGGATCAGCCGGTTCCCAGCCGTGGATCCCGGAAGGCAGGCAAATCAACGAACCGCGATGCGACATGTCAGCGAAACGAAAACCGCCATTGCCGTAGGCATCGATTGGCGCGCGTCCGGGGAAATGCGCCGGTCTGATTTCGATGCCCTTGGGAATAGCCAAACCCGCCTCAGGTCGCGGCCTGTTCGCCGCCTGCATCGCCACCTTGTTCGGTTTCGTCGGTGAACACCTTGCCGGGGCGGAGCTTGAACAGGATCAGCAACGGAGCGGCAATGAAGATCGACGAGAAGGTACCGATTACGACACCGAAGATCATCGCCGCGGTAAATGAGCGGATGACCTCGCCACCGAATACATAGAGCGCACCGAGCGCAAGCACGGTTGTCACCGATGTCAAAACCGTACGCGACAGCATCTGGTTCATCGACAGGTCGAGCAACGCCGGCAAGGTCATCTTCTTGTAGCGGCGAAGGTTCTCGCGCACACGGTCATAGACAACCACAGTGTCATTCAGCGAGTAGCCGACAATGGTCAGAATTGCAGCAATCGATGACAGGTTGAATTCAATTCCCGTCACTACAAAGAATCCGATCGTCAAAATAACATCATGGGTGGTCGCGGCGATCGCACCAACGGCGAACTGCCATTCGAAGCGGATCCAGATATAGATCAGGATTGCAACCAGCGAGGCGAGCACGCCAATCGTACCGGCGCGCGCCAGTTCGCCTGACACGGTCGGACCGACGGATTCCACGCGCCGAACGTGGTAATCCGCCTCCAACTCACCGCGGACCTTTGCGACGACACTTTGTTCGGCGTTTTCGCCGCCGCCCTGTGCCTCCACGCGGATCAAAACATCCGTTGACGCGCCAAATTCCTGCACCTGTACGTCGCCCAGGTTGAGACCACCGAGGCGCGAGCGAATGGCACCGATGTCGGCATCCCCGGACTTTGTCTGTACCTCGATCAGAGTACCGCCCTTGAAATCGATGCCGTAGTTCATGTTGATGGTGAGGAACAATGCCAAGGAGGCGACCAAGGCAACAGCCGAGCCCGTAAAGGTCATCCTGCGCAGCCACATGAACGGAATTTTCGTATCCGGCGGCACGATGGTGAGCGGCGCCTTGGGCAGCTGTTTCGGCCTGGCGCGCTTGACCCATTCGGCGATCATCCAGCGGGTCAGCGTGAAGGCGGTAAACAGCGTTGAACCGATACCGATGGCCAGCGTCACGGCAAATCCCTTGACCGGCCCGGTTCCCAGATAAAACAGGATGATCGCCGCAATTAATGTGGTCACATTGGCGTCGACGATTGTGGTCAAAGCCCGCGAAAAACCGGCGTCGATGGCCTGAATCATCGACCGCCCTGCCCTTCGCTCCTCACGGATACGCTCATAGATCAGTACGTTTGAGTCGACCGCCATGCCGACCGTCAACACGATGCCGGCAATGCCCGGCAAGGTGAGCGTGGCGCCAAGTGCCGACAATACGGCAATAATGATGATGACGTTCACAACCAGTGCTACATTGGCGATGACGCCGAGAAGCCCGTACGCGGCAAGCATAAACACCAGGACCAGAATGGAACCGATAATACCGGCAATTTCACCGGCTTCGATCGAGTCGGCGCCCAGTCCGGGACCAACGGTACGCTCCTCGATGATCGTCAATGTCGCCGGCAGCGCGCCGGCGCGCAGCAGAACCGCAAGATCGTTGGCGCTATCGACGGTGAAATTGCCGGAAATCTGCCCCGACCCGCCGAGGATGGGTTCGCGAATCTGTGGAGCCGAGATCACCTGTCCGTCGAGAATAATTGCAAATAGCCGACCGACATTCTGCTGAGTCGCTTGGCCAAAGCGCTGCGCACCCTTGGTGTCAAAGCGGAAATTGACAACCGGCTCATTTGTACGCTGGTCGAAGGCAGCCTGTGCGTCGGTCAGATTTTCTCCCGACACGATCACCCGGTCTTCGATCAGATATGGAACAGGCGGATCATCGGTTGAATAAAGAACACTCGTTCCCGCCGGCGGCCGACCTTCGATGGCCTCCTGTACCGGAACCGATTGATCGACCATCTGAAAGGTCAGCTTTGCAGTCTGCCCGAGCAGATCTTTCAATCTCTGCGGATCATCAAGGCCGGGCACCTGAACCAAAATCCGGTCGGTGCCCTGCCGTTGAATGACCGGCTCCGTCGTTCCCAGTTCGTTGACGCGGCGGCTGACCACCTCGATCGATTGCGTGAGCGCCGAAGCGACACGGTAATCAATGCCGGCATCGGTCAATGTGAAACGGAACAGGCCGTTCTCAGGCTCTTCGAAATCAAGCTCGTTGATGACACCGCCGCCAAACAGTCCCGCCTGGATCGGTTCCAGTAATGATTCCAGAGCGGTTTTGGCTTTTTCGGTGTCTCCGGGATTTCTGATAC
This sequence comes from Rhizobiaceae bacterium, assembly GCA_963669285.2. Lineage (GTDB taxonomy): Bacteria > Pseudomonadota > Alphaproteobacteria > Rhizobiales > Rhizobiaceae > JAWKWH01. The sequence continues at coordinate 131,073 of CAXXSI010000018.1, forward strand.
GCACTTGCACCGTGCGCCCGGAGCCCGACAGGCCCGTGTACCCAATGCGGTCTTCGCGCAACAGACGCCGAACATCATCCCGTGTTGTTTTCAAACGCTCTTCGATGAGGTCTTCACGTTCCAGGCGCAGGAGGATATGCGATCCGCCCTGCAGATCCAGACCAAGCGTCAGCGGGTTCTTTGGAGCCCAGGAAGGCATGGATGCCAGTGTTGACGAAGGAACGACATTCGGTGCGGCGTATAACACCGCCAGCACAACCGAAAGCCAGATCAGAATTGTCTTCCAGCGTGAAAAATATAGCATCTGTGGATTTGCCTGTGCGAGCTAGTGGATCAGGAATACGGGTGTGTGTCGCTACTTCTTGCCTTTGGGCGAATTTTGGTTGGCGACCGGCTCACCCTTTACCCGAACATCGGCAAGCATATGGCGTACCGCCGTCACTTTCGTGCCACCGCCAAGATCGATTTCCAACTCCTGATCGTTGGTCACTTTCGTTACCTTGCCAACAAGCCCGCCGCCAGTGACGACCGTATCGCCCCTGCGTACCGAAGTGAGCATTTCCTCCCGTTTCTTGGCATTTTGGCGTTGCGGCCGGATGATGAGGAAATACATCACCACGAAGATCAGGATAAAAGGTAGCAAACTCATGAAAATATCAGGTCCGCCAGCGGCGCCCGCCTGCGCGTATGCCGGTGTTACAAGCATCGAATTCTCCCGGAAAATCAGCTCCCGACGCCACCCAATGCCGCCGGTTTCGAAGATGGCGGGAATATAGTCAGTCTTGCCGCCTTTGCAACAAGATTAGCATGCCTTTGATCGCTCCAATTGCCGCACGGCTTTCACACCCGGACACGCCGTGATAAGCCGCCGCAATATCGACCGAAACAAACGGGAATTCCCGGTGATGCCCGACGACATTTTAAACGAAATCAATCAGAATCTTGCCAGATTGGCCGGGGCGCTTGAGCGAATTGCACCCGCAAAGCCGGTCAAACCGGATTTCGACGCGGCTGATTGCTATGTCTGGAATGCGGATCAGGCAGCACTCGAACCGGTCGCAGACGTCAATCGCATCGACATTTCGCTCATCCGAGGTATCGACCGCGTACGCGACATACTGGTGGAAAACACCCAACGATTCGCACAGGGTTTTTCCGCCAACAATGTGCTGTTATGGGGCGCCCGCGGTATGGGAAAATCATCCCTGGTGAAGGCCACACACGCACTTGTCGCTACATCAAAAAACAATGACAATACTCTGATATTAATAGAGATTCATCGTGAGGATATCCACAGCCTGCCAAAGCTGATGGCCGTTGTTCGCAATGCGCCGCAACGCTTCATTCTATTTTGCGACGACCTGTCATTCGATCATGATGACACGTCCTACAAATCACTCAAGGCGGCCTTGGAAGGCGGTGTCGAAGGGCGGCCGGACAACATCATCTTTTATGCAACGTCCAATCGCCGCCATCTGCTGCCTCGTGACATGATCGAAAACGAGCGATCAACCGCTATCAATCCGTCGGAAGCGGTGGAGGAAAAAGTCTCGCTGTCGGATCGCTTCGGTCTTTGGCTCGGATTTCACAAATGCTCGCAGGATGAATATCTGGAGATGATCGATGCCTATGTGGATTACCACAAGCTGGTCATCGATCCCGAAACCCTGCGCGCCGAGGCGCTCGAATGGGCCACGACACGGGGCAGCCGATCGGGTCGTGTGGCGTTTCAGTACATACAGGACCTGGCCGGGCGACTTGGTCAAACGCTGCAATGACCGACATGGCGCTGCAACTAAAAAACCCGCCGGCAGTACCGGCGGGTGGTTTTACGGGTTGGAGGTCTTCCCGTTCGGTGAATTCTGGCTATTGGAGATACCCGTTTGGATTTACCGGCACCGATTTGTCCCGCACCTCGAAGTGCAGTTTCGGCACATCGGCTGAACCGCTCATTCCGGAACGGGCGATCTGTTGCCCGCGACGCACCTTGTCGCCGCGCGAGACCGAAAGCGATGAGGCGTGGCCGTATACCGTGACCAATCCGTTTTCATGGCGCACGAGCACCGTGTTACCGAACTCTTTCAGCCCGTCACCGGCATAGATCACAACGCCGTTTTCGGCTGCCTTCACCGGCGTGCCCGACGGCAGCGCAATATCGATGCCATCGTTCTTGCGGCCACCCTCGACACTGCCATATTTGGCAATCACACGACCGCGTGCCGGCCACCGCATCTTGCCGATACCGGTATCGTCGGGCGTGTCGGCAACATTCGCCTTGGCTTCCTTGATCACATCGCCAGTCTTTTTCTTCGCCGGCGGGGTATATTGGGGAAGCCGATTGGTTTTGCGCGACTTTCCGACCGCCGGACCGGCAGTGCCGGTCACGATCGGATCAACCCCATCGGGCGCGCTAGCGACGACAACTTCATCGGCGGCGGGGATGTGCAAAACCTGACCGACACGGATCAAGCCGCTTGAAAGCCCATTGGCTTTCTTGAGGCGATCAGCCGTTGTTTTGTGTTTGCGCGCGATCTCATAAAGAGTGTCGCCTGAGACAACTTTATGAGTGGATCCTTTGGTCGGTGTTGCTTTGGCCGACTTGGTTTCTTCCGCTTTACCCGAATTGGCCCGGTCGCGGGTTTTGGTTGTGGCGGGAAGCACAGCTTCACGGTCTGGAGCGGGCACCGGCTCCGGTACCTTTTTCTTTGTATCGCTGACCCGATCACCACGCCCCGAATTCGCCTTGGCTACATTCGGATTATTGTCAGGCGCGGAAATCGGAGCGTTGCGCGAATAGACGTACGTCGGAATGACGATCTTCGAACCAGCGTGCAACTTGGTGACATCCTTGATGCCGTTGACCTTCATGATCGCCTTGGCCGGCACGCCGAACCTGCGTGACAGATTGTAGATGGTTTCGCCTCGGCGCAACGTTACCTGCGTGCCACCGGTCGCCGTCCAGCCACCGTCTCGATTTTCTTCGTCGAGCGATCTGCGTGGCTCAATCGGTCTTTTGACAGTCCCGGTTTCGACCGGATCGACATTGCGGACCGAACCGACAGGCTCCAGCAGTGAGCGTGACTCGTCGGCCGAACGCGCATTCGAAGCCTGCCGCCTTGTTCGGCCTTCATCCACTTTTACGGGAGCTAGCTCGCTACGGCTCACCTCGTTGCGGGTCAGATCAACCGGCTTGAGCGCACCACGGTTGACCGATCCGGTATAGGATCCATCGGTCGCCGCGGGTTCGACAACATCACCTGGATAGGGTTGATTGTCGGCACCATCGATGATGGCACGCTGATTGGCGGTCGAATTGGTGAATATACCGCTGTCGGTGAAACGGGAAACATCGGAGCTGCACCCCGCAGCCAAAGATCCCAATACGATTAGCGCCGCGCTTCGTTTCAGGGCGGCGACCCGATAACCCGACTTATTGCTACGCATAACCAGCACCCGCACATACTCAATACAAACTCAAATTTGATTAAAGCGCGTTAATGTTACCGGTCGGTTAAACCTGAAAATTTTGTGCGTTTTCTATAGGGCTTGTTGAGGATCGCGGCTCATAGCGCCGATGCAACACCCTTGGTCAGCGGTTGCATTCTCGCCTTACCGATATCTTCACGCTCGAACCTGCTGCCAATCTTGGTGAGCTTGGCAAGTTTCTGCTCACCGTCGCCCGGTCCAATGGGGGCGATCATGACGCCGCCAGTTGCCAGTATGTCCACGGATTTTCGCGGCAGACTTTCAAATGCCGCCCATGCGACGATGCGGTCAAACGGCCCTTCTCCAGCCATGTTCTTCATTCCATCCGCCTGAAGTGCCACCGCATTTCCAAGTTCGAGCGAAATGAAACGTTCCTGTGCCGCGTTGGTCAGCGTCTTGTAGCGGTCAACCGTTTTGACCTTTGCGCCCAAGCGCGCCATTACCGCTGCGGTAAAGCCGCTGCCGGTACCGATCTCCAAAATGCGATGACCGGCAACGATGTCCAGCGAACTCAACATTTTGGCTTGCATGTCAATGCCCTCGATGGATTCGCCGCAAGCGATCGGCAGAGACTGGCTGGACCATGTTTCGTCGGCGAATTCTGCTGGAATAAACTGCGACCGCGGTACGGATTCTATCGCCTTGAATAAACCATTGTCGGGTATGCCGCTCGCCCTGGCCCGCAGCAGGAAGGCGGCAAATCCCTCGTGCTTGGACCCGTTGGCGTTCATCCCAGCGCAGCTCCCAAATCATGCATGACCTCTCCGGCGGTCAGATCAAGCTTCAGTGGTGTTACCGCAATCCGGTTGTTCTTGAGCGCCGTCAGGTCGGTACCGTCCACAAACTCGGCCGGTTCGCGGCCGAATCGCAGCCAATAATACGGAAATCCGCGCCCGTCGGCACGTTCGTCGATCCACAGACCATGGACCAGCTTGCCCTGGCTGGCGACCGCTGCGCCCTCGACCTCATCCGGCCGGCAATTGGGGAAATTGACATTCAAAAACACACCTCTCGGCAAATCGATACCGATGAGTTTCTTCAGTAAAGCCGGTCCGTGTGTTTCGGTCACCTCCCAGGGGACGATGCGTTGGCCATCGAAATTGTACGCCTGACTGACAGCTATGGAGCGGCAGCCGATCAGCGTGCCTTCCATGGCGCCGGCTATCGTGCCGGAATAGGTGACATCGTCAGCGATGTTGGCGCCGGAATTGACGCCGGACAATACCAGATCCGGCGGTTGCGGCATGATCTTGCGGGCAGCCATGATCACGCAATCGGTCGGCGTGCCGCGAAGCGCAAAATGTTTGTCTGCCACTTCCCTCAGACGCAGTGGTTCGGACAGCGACAGTGAATGGGCAAGGCCGGACTGGTCCACCTCGGGAGCAACAATCCAGACATCATCCGAGAGCGTACGCGCCACTCGTTCGAGCACCGCCAGCCCCTCTGCATGGATACCATCATCATTCGTCAGAAGAATGCGCAAATAATTGCCCCTTTACACGGTTATCTTGTCCAATCCGCCCATATGAACGCGCAGCACCTCCGGGATCGTGATGGAGCCATCCTCGTTTTGATAGTTTTCCATCACGGCGATCAACGCGCGGCCAACTGCAATACCCGATCCGTTGAGTGTGTGGACGAAGCGTGTCGTCTTTTCGCCTTCGGGACGGTAACGCGCGTTCATGCGGCGCGCCTGAAAATCCCCGCATACCGAGCAGGACGAGATTTCGCGATAGGCGCCCTGGCCTGGTAACCAGACCTCGATATCGTAAGTTTTGCGCGCGCCAAAGCCCATGTCACCCGTCGACAATACGACGGTTCGATAGTGAAGACCGAGCTTTTCCAATACGGTTTCGGCGCATCGGGTCATCCGCTCATGTTCATCGATCGAAGTTTCCTGTTCGGTGACCGAAACCAGTTCGACCTTGTAAAACTGATGCTGGCGCAAATAGCCGCGGGTGTCGCGGCCGGCCGAACCGGCTTCTGAGCGGAAGCACGCCGTCAGCGCGGTGCAGCGCAGCGGCAATTTCGCCTGGTCGGTGATGTCTCCGGCAACCATATAGGTCAGCGGCACTTCCGCGGTAGGTATTAGCCATCTGCCGTCGGTGGTACGGAAGAGGTCATCACCGAATTTCGGCAACTTGTCAGTGCCGTAGGCGGCGTCATCGTTGACCAGCAGCGGTGGCTGCACCTCGGTGTAACCGTGCTCACCGGTATGTAGATCGAGCATGAACTGACCGAGAGCACGCTCAAGCCGCGCAAGTCCGCCTTTGAGTAAGGCAAACCGCGCACACCGACATTTTTGCCGCTGTTTCGAAATCCATCTGGCCGAGCGCCTCTCCAAGCTCGAAATGCTCTTTGGGTTCAAAGGCGAATTCCTTTGGTTCGCCAAACCGGCGAATTTCGACATTGGCTTCCTCATCGGCCCCGATCGGCACATCGTCGAGCGGAATGTTCGGCAACACTGCCAGCGCATCGTTAAGCGCTCTGTCGAGCTCGCGGGCTTTGTCCTCACCGGTCTGCACGAATTCCTTGATCTCTGAAACCTCAGCCTTGAGCTTTTTCGGCCAATTCCTTGTCGCCGGACCCCATCGCTTTGCCGATTTCCTTCGATGCGGTGTTGCGGCGCTCCTGAGCGTCCTGCAACTTGGCCAGATGAGTTCGGCGCGCTTCATCGAGTTCGATCAGGCTGGCGGAAACGGCTTCGGCCCCGCGATCTGCCAACGCTTTGTCGAGCGCTTCCGGGTTGTCGCGAATCCATTTTATGTCGAGCATGGGACGGGTCCCTGGCCGGTGTGGCCCTAGGTTAGAGAATCATTTGCCGAAATCGGCAGGATAGCCAGCGAATTCAGCGTGTCGAGATCTGATCGGACGATCAGGGACGTGGCCGCCGTTTTACTCTCGCTGTCATCTTCCGCAAGCGCTTCTTCGCGCTTTTTCTCAACCATGCGCGCTGTCCAGATCGACAGTTCGTACAGAAGGATCGTCGGCAGGGCCAATCCGAGCTGACTGACCGGGTCTGGCGGCGTCAGAACTGCGGCGACGACGAAGGCTGCAACGATTGCGTATTTTCGCTTGTCTTTCAGGCCGGCCGAACCAATCAATCCCACCCGCGCCAGCAACGTTGTGACAACCGGCAACTGGAACACCAGGCCAAACGAAAAGATCAACGTCATGATCAGCCCGAGATACTCGGAGACCTTCGGCAACAGCGAAATCTGAATCTCGTTGTCGGGCCCGACCTGCTGCATGGACAGGAAGAACCACATGACCATCGGCGTGAAGAAGAAGTAGACCAGCGCTCCACCAATCAGAAAAAGCACCGGTGAGGCAACCAGGAACGGCAGAAAGGCCGACCGTTCGTTGCGATAGAGCCCCGGGGCAACGAACTTGTAGATTTGTGCCGCGATCAGCGGAAACGCCAGGATCAGACCGCCAAACATGGCGATCTTGATCTGGGTGAAGAAAAAACTCCTGCGGTGCGGTATAGATCAGCTCCACCTTGTCCTGGTCGAGACCGGCCCAGCCGACTGCCCAGGTAAACGGAATGACAAGCAGGTTGAAAATCTGTTTGGCGAAGAAGAAACAGAACAGGAAGGCAACGAAAAAAACCGGCGATCGCCCACATCAGGCGGCCGCGCAGCTCGATCAGATGCTCGATAAGCGGCGCCGACGATTGTTCGATTTCGTCGTCTTCGGCGCTCAACTTGCTGCCCTCGTTGTTTTATCGGCCGTTGTTTTCGCTGCCGGTTTTCGCGCGGCGGTTTTCTTCGCCGCCGCTGGTTTTTTTGCTGTAGTCGGCTTTCTCACCGCGGCTGGTTTCCTGGCGGATGCGGTTTTGCCGGTTTTCTTTGGCGTTGCGCTTCTGGTCGCCTTGGAAGTGTTGTCGGATTTTCCAGCGGGTGCCGGTGCACTGGTTTTTGCAGGCTCATCGGGAGCGGTTTCGGCCTTTGGTCCTGGCTTCATCGCCGCATCGAGGCCGGCCTTTATCTGGTCACCGGCCTGTTTCATTGGATCCAACTGGCGTTTGATCTCGGCAGTCGGATCGAGTTTTCGGGCGTCATCGACGATCGATTTGACGTCGTCGAGCTCAGCTTCCTTCAGCGCGTCATCGAACTGGCGGCGAAAATCCCCGGCCATTTCGCGCAACTTCTTGGTCGTCTGACCAAACGTTCTGAGCATGCGCGGCAAGTCCTTGGGACCGACGACAACCACGAGAACGATGGCGACGACCATCAATTCGGGCCAACCGATATCAAACATCACACATCAATCCGGACAACGCGGCATGCACCGACTGATCCCCGGCGAAATTCATCGCCGCGAGAAGCAATCAGGATTTGCTCGCCTTTTCCTCGGTCGCCTTGACCGCTTCATCGGCACGATGTTCGACAGTCTTGCCATCCTCGTCGGTGGCAGCTGCCTCTTCCTCGTTCATGCCTTTTTTGAAGCTCTTGATGCCCCTTGGCAACATCGCCCATCAATTCGGGAATCTTGCCGCGGCCGAACAAAAGCAGCACGACCACGAGCACGATAATCCAGTGCCATATAGAAAAGGAACCCATAGCATCCTCATAGAAACGTTTCTGTCACAGTGATCTATGCGCTTTCGCTCTGTCTTTCAAACACTAGAACGTCAGATTCGCGAATAAAAAGCCGAATATCGGTTAATTTTGGATCGAGCGTACCGCAACGCAACCTTGCCCACACCGGCGTCTCGATCCCTGCCACCGCAAGTTCGACCATTTCCACAACCCCGAGAAAGCGGCGCGAGAGAACGCGTGCCTGGATTCCGTCACTGCCTTCGTTCACCTCAATTCCTGCAAGCCGAACGGCCACCACAAGCTGGGTGCCGTCGGTAAATCCGGCTGCATCGAATGTTCCAAGCGGAGTGTCGACCTTACCGTTCCGTGCCACACCGAAAATTGTGTTTAGCTCGGAAAAGAACCCCGCAACAAAGAGATTCTTGGGCTGATGATAAAAATCGTAGCCGGTGCCCACCTGCACAACCTTGCCGTCGCGCAGCAACGCAATCCGGTCGCCAAGGCGCATCGCCTCTTCAGCATCGTGGGTCACGATGACCGAGGTCGCCTTGCTTTGGCGCAATATGGCGAGTGTTTCGGTTCGTACATGGTCTTTCAACCGGGAATCCAGGCCGGAAAAGGGTTCGTCCATCAGCAGGACGCTCGGGCGCGGCGCCAGCGCGCGCGCCAGTGCCACCCGCTGCTGCTCCCCGCCCGACAGCACATGCGGGTAGGCCGACGCATATTCGGAAAGCCCGACCCGGGACAATGCGATCGTCGCCTCACGCTCCGCCTCCGGTCCGGTCAAGGCCGTCAGGCCGAAACAGACATTTTGCAGGATCGTGAGGTGGGGAAACAGCGCAAAATCCTGAAACACCAAGCCAATGGATCGTCTTTCGGGTGGCAAAAATGTAGATGGTCCGGCAATTTCATCACCGTTCATCAGAACGCGGCCGCTATTTTGAACCTCGATACCGGCCGCAATGCGCAACAATGTGGTCTTGCCGGATCCTGACGGACCAAGCAGACACAAGACCTCGCCCGGCTTTGCGGCCAGCGAAACATTCCGCAGCGTTTGCGCGCCGTCCGGATAGGCATGGTGGATGTTCTCAAACGCAAGCTCGGCTGCAAAGCTGACGCCAGCCGGTACAACGATTGATTTCTTAGCGGATGCCGCCATGGATTGGCCCTACAACCCCCGAAATGGGGCGGCACTGGTCAATCATCACCGCCACCGGGTGTCAACAGGCCCAGTTCCTCAAGGTCAATGTCGGTTAGCGGATCTTCGTCTTCCGTCAGTTCATCCGGATCACCCAGCGGCAGTGGAACGGCAAAATTGGTCGGCATGCGCGTAGAAAGCAATCCGGCGCCCTTCAGTTCATCCAGGCCCGGCAGGTCACGCAGCTCTTCAAGGCCGAAATGATCCAGGAATGCTGTCGTTGTGCCGTATGTCACCGGGCGGCCAGGGGTGCGTCGGCGACCGCGGATGCGGACCCACTCGGCCTCGAGCAGAATATCAAGCGTGCCCTTTGACGTTTCAACGCCCCGCACTTCCTCGATCTCTGCCCGCGTAACCGGTTGATGATAGGCAATCGTCGCCAGAACTTCCAACGCAGCGCGAGACAGTTTCTTTTGGACCTGCGCATCGCGGCTCATCAGAAATGAAAGATCGCCGGCCGTCCTGAACGCCCACGCATCATCGATCCGAACGAGGTTGACCCCTCGTTTTTCATAAATCGACCTCAGCTCATCGATTGCACCGATGATGTCGGCATCTTCGGGCAGACGGTCGGCAAGCGCCTTTTCGGTTACCGGTTCAGCAGAAGCGAAAACAACCGCTTCGACCATTCTCGCAGTCTCCGCCAGTTGAATGCGGCGGGCGGGATTTTCAATGGTCGCGCCGTCTGTTTCCACCGCAGTGCCTTCGAAAGGCACAATGACCGTTTCGCTGCCGTCATCCATCTAGCGTCTCCCCGTTATTGACCCCGGATCGGCGCTCCGCCTGCACAGATCTGAGGAAAAGTGTCGAAAAAGGTTCTTTTTGCGAAAGCTCGACCTCGCCTTCACGGACGAGTTCAAGGCTCGCGGCAAAGGAGCTTGCGATTGCCGTCGCGCGCTCTTCCGGCAGCGCCAGAAAATCGATTAGAAATTGATCCAGCGCGGTCCATTCCGGTGTGCTCCCGATCAGGCCTATCAGGCGCTCGCGGGCCTGCTTGAGTGACCACACGCTACGATCGGCGATCTCAACGGATGTCACCGCGTTGCGTTGACGTTGCCCCGCATAAGCGGTCAGTAGATCGTACAATGATGCTTCAAACTGGCTGCGGCGCTCGACCACAACGGTCTCCGGCATACCGCGGGCAAATATATCGCGACCCAACCGGTTGCGATTGACCAACCGTGTTCCGGCGTCGCGCATGGCTTCCAGCCGCTGCAAGCGAAACTGCAATACCGCAGCCAATTCCTCGCCGGTCTGGCCATTCTCATCCGGTTTTTGCGGAATAAGCAGCTTTGATTTGAGATATGCCAACCAAGCGGCCATCACCAGATAGTCGGCGGCGATTTCGAGCTTCAGTTCCCGAGCCTTATCGATAAAGGCGAGATACTGCTCGGTGAGCGCCAGAACCGATATGCGGGCGAGATCAACCTTCTGGTTGCGTGCAAGATGAAGCAACAGGTCAAGCGGACCTTCGAAACCATCGACATCGACGACCAGTGCCTCGCCCTGATGACGGTCGTCCTGATCCGACGGCGACCAGATCCGGTCCATGGGCGCCGATGGGCTGTTGTGTTCAGGCTGTGCGCTCAATGTTGCACTGTCTCGCTCGTATTCCGAATGGCCGCTCAAGCCGCCGTGCGGACCATCGCCTCAAATTCCGACCGTATGGCCGCCTCATCGCTCGCATCCTGTCCATCACAGTACAAAAGCGCGCTGTCGGCACGTTCCTTTGCGCGACCGGTAAGCAACGGTGTTTTGGATGCTACGGCCACCATTTCAGCCATCACACCATTGCAATGCAGAACCACATCGCATCCCGCAGCGAAAATTGCATCCGTACGAGTGGCGAAATCCCCAGAAAGTGCCTGCATGGACACATCATCGCTCATCAACAGGCCGTCAAACCCGATTTCACCGCGGATGATCTGCGATATCAGCTTTGCCGATGTGGTCGCCGGATTTTCAGGATCGATTCTCGAGTAGACGATGTGGGCCGTCATCGCCATCGGACAGTCGTTCATGGCAATGAATGGGGCGAAATCGACCGCCCGCAATTCGTCCAGCGAAGCCTCCACCCTCGGTAGCTCGTGATGGCTGTCAACGACCGAACGACCGTGTCCCGGAATGTGCTTCATTACCGGCAGCACACCCCCTGCAACCAGCCCTTCGGCAGCGGCGCGGCCGATTTCGGCAACGCTTTTCGCGTCGTTGCCATAGGCGCGGTTGCCAATCACGTCGCTTGAACCGCTGATCGGAACATCGAGCACCGGCAGACAATCCGCGGTAATGCCAAGTTTCAGTAGATCGAAGGCATGCAGACGAGACATGGCCCAAGCCGCGCGGAGGCCCGCTTGCTGATCACGGCGGTATATCGCTCCAAGCGTCGCGCCGTCAGGATAATTGGGCGCCAATGGCGGACGAAGGCGCTGCACACGGCCGCCTTCCTGGTCGATGAAGACCGGTGCATCGGGATTGCCAATGCAGTCGCGCATGGACTGGCACAAGTCGTGCACCTGATCCGCCTCGGCGATGTTCCTGGCAAAAAGGATAAATCCCCACGGCCGCTGATCGTTGTAGAAGGCTTTTTCGTCGGGCGTCAGCGCGGCGCCGCCGGCCCCAAGGATCATTGCTTTTGATTCGCTCATGCACAAACCATACCCGCTTCGCGCCAATTGCGCACGCCGCAGACACCAGCCTGTAGCAAAAACTGCTGGCTACGATGTGTTGTTCGCTACTTGGCGATGAAGCAGCCCGCGCCGGCGCTCTTCAGGCGACTGCAGAGGTTCGCTGCATCGCTGCGCGAACCGCCGGCAATACGCACGCGATAATAGGTTCCTTTGCCCGCGATCTCGGCGCGAACGATGTTGACGCCGCGACCGCCGATAATCGAGCCATAGCGACTGGCAAGTTCAGCGTAACTGGCCTGCGCGCTGGCGCGGCTCGGTTGCGAAGAAATTTGAACCCACCACTCGGTATTTGCCGCCGGCGCCGGATTTGCAGCGGCCACTTCGGCCTGGGATTCGGCCGGCGCCTCTTCCGGTTTGGTTTCGGTCTGTGCAGTTTGCTCCTGGCGGCGCGCTTCAGCTGCCGCAACGACCGCCGTTTCGGCCTCGAACTCAGCGCGCGGCGCTGGTGTCGGAATTGGAATGCCTTCAACCACGACACCTTCGTCAGCCGGTTTTGGCGCGCCATCCACAGTCACCGGTTCGTCGGCGGACGGAGCTTGGAACGTGACTTCGCGCTCGGCTGCCGCCGGCTGTTCGCCCTCGTTCACGGCAGCCACATCAGCAGGCTTTGGCGCCTCCGGTGCGGTGCCTGTGCCGTTCGCTGTCTCCTCGGCGGTAACGACACTTTCACTAGGAGCGGCGGTACGCAATTCCTCGGTGACGGCAATTGGTTCCTCGCGGGGAACAAGCGTTCCGTCAGGTTTCACAATCAGCGTCTTCACCCTACGTGGCTTGACCGCGACCAGTTCCTCGGCGATCTGCGGCGCCGTATCCTCGATCTCAGGCAGGATCCGGTCATCGTTCTTCTCGGCCGGCACTGTTTCCGTTGCTGCAGGTTCTGGCGCGCTAGCCGCTTCAACCGGATCGGGCTGTTCACCGCCGGCGGAAGGATCCAGCGGGATTACGCGCGGTTCAGCCGGTTTTGCTGCCACGTCGACCGGTTCTTCCTCAGTCGATATCAGTTTTTCCTGCGTCGGCGTCTCGGATTCCGATGGCGCCGCCACACGCTCGTAAACAGCCTTGTCCTCGTTCGGTACGGTTTTGCCGCCGGGATCTTTCGGTTTGACCTTGACCGGACCGTCATCCGCTTTGACCACTGCCGGAGCGGCTGTCTCGTCGCCGCTGCCAAATGACAACGCAAAGGCACCAATGCCTCCGGCCACGGCGATTGCCGCGACGATAACCGCGATCATAACACCACGTTTTGCGCCACCATCGCCGGCTTGCCCGGCAAGCGGCGGCTCCTCCGCGCCAATGGGTGCAATTGGGTCGCCAAACGCCGAATCCGCGCTTCCGCCATCCGTTTTGTTCCAAGCCGCGGGCGTAGCGGCGAAATCATCCGCAACAGCGGGGTCAGAGGCGGCGGCCTTGTCGGTCATTTCGGCAAAGATATCATCCAATTTCTCACCGAGATGTGGTTCCGGATCTGCTACCGGCTCAGTGAGCGCTGGTTTATCTTCTACCTTATCAAAATCAGATATCTTGCTGAATGCTCTTGAAAATTCATCATCCAAATCATCGAAATCCGGTGTCGGCGGCATGTCGTTGTCAAAGGAGACATCGGGAATATCGAGATCATCGTTGACGGCAACCGCTTCATCGACAATTTCCGCAGTCTCGATAACGGGAACATCAGCCTCTTCATTTGGTGCAGATGCAGACGGGGGAGCATCTTCCTCTGCAATAATCTTGGCGACACTCTGCAGTGTAGCCGCTTTTACGACATCCACCTCAACCTGGTCGGTATCTGGTTGCGATCCGTCAGCATGTTCGGTGGCAAACTGCTCTTCTGCAGCCTGGCTGTCATCGGGCACTTCCGCCGCAACCGGAGCCTCGGCCTCGCGGGCGACCGGCTCGACTTCATCGTCAACCGCCGCTACGTCCACTTCTGCTTCCTGCGCGCTTTCTTTACCTCCCAGTCCGGCCAAGAGGGTGTTCAACTGGTTTTCCAGATCCGCCGGGACTGATGGTTGGTCAGCGTCAACCGGCTCGGTTGCCGGGTTTTCAAGAGATTGGTCAAACACTTCATCAAATGCGCTGTCGATTTCACCAGTTGCCAAATCATCGATTTTATCACCGGCATCATTGGCTGCTACGTCGGGAATAACGGGAACCGGCTCGGCCACTATGGCACCCTGGGTCTCGACTGTTTCGGCGTCACCGCCAAGTTCCGCCTCGACGCGAGCCAAGTCGCCGATCAATTCGCTTTCCAAATCGAGTTGAAGCTCAGCATCGGCCTTCTCCAACGCGGCCTCCACGGGATCAAATTTCATGATATCGGAGAGTTCGGAAATCGGATCGGTTTCCGCTTCGGTTTTTTCGGCGAGATTGTTTGCCTGGTCTACTTTTGCCATGCTTTCCCCGTACTCACACTCTCCAGCGCGGAAATCAGCGCCAAGTTATCTGTGCCGCTACCAGAGCAATGTGGGCAAAAGGTGACGGGTTTCCGGTCTGTTCCTAGCGCATTTCCTCGGGCGCGTCCGCTCCGATCAGCCCCAGTCCCGATGTCAACACATGGGAAACCGCCTGTACCAACCCCAGTCTGGCATAGGTCAATTCTGGATTGTTAACCTTAACAAAGCGTAAGCCGGTTGTCTCGTTTCCTCGATTCCAGTGTGCGTGGAAGGCCGACGCCAGGTCGTACAGATAAAAAGCGATGCGGTGCGGTTCCAGCGTCTGCGCTGCCGCCTCGATCATTCGCGGATATTCAGCCAGTTTCCGGATCAAGCCAATCTCGCCGGCGTCTTCGAGCAGATGAAGATCAGCGACCATGCTTGCGGGATCAAGTTCGGTTAGCTGCAGTTGCTCCACGGCCTGCCTGAAAACAGAATGACAGCGGGCCGAGGCATACTGGACGTAAAAGACCGGATTATCCTTCGATTGCTCGGTTACCTTGGCGAAATCGAAGTCAAGCGGCTCCATATTCTTGCGATAGAGCATCATGAACCGGACCGGATCACGACCGACCTCGTCCACCACATCGCGAAGGGTGACAAACTCGCCGGCCCTTTTCGACATGCGCACCGGCTCGCCATCGCGGAAGAGCTTGACGAGATTGCACAAAATCACCGTCAATTCGGCGGCTCCGCCGGACAGAGCGCGATTGAGCGCCTCCATGCGTTTGACGTAGCCGCTGTGGTCCGCTCCAAGCACGAAAATGGTCTGATCAAATCCGCGATCGATCTTGTCTTTCAGATAGGCAACATCGGCGGCAAAATAGGTATATGAACCGTCCGATTTCTGCAGTGGACGATCCATGTCGTCGCCGATTGCAGTGGAGCGGAACAGCAATTGCTCCCTGTCTTCCCAATCATCTGGTTTCTGCCCCTTGGGCGGCGGAAGCGTCCCGCGGTAGACGTAATCCTGCTTTTCAAGCCAGTCGATGGACTGTGCGATGGGGGCACTGTTGTCACGGTGCAGTGTTCTTTCTGAAAAGAACACGTCGTGATGCACGTTAAGGGCGTCCAAATCGGCACGGATCATGTCCATCATGGCGGCGATGGTGCGCTCGGCAACAATTTCGAGTGCCTCGGCTTTCGGCCTGTCCTTCAGCGATGCACCGAACTCAGCGGCCAGGGCTTTTCCTACCGGCACCAGATAATCGCCGGGATAAAGGCCTTGGGGGATTTCACCGATATCTTCGCCCAGTGCCTCACAATAGCGAAGCCAGACTGAGCGCGCCAACACATCGATCTGCACGCCGGCATCGTTGATGTAGTATTCCTTTGTGACGACGGCGCCGGCAAAGGCCAGCAGGTTGGCCAATACGTCGCCGACAACCGCCCCGCGACAGTGACCGACATGCATCGGTCCGGTCGGATTGGCCGAAACATATTCGACATTGATCTTGCGATTGGCCCCGAGCGTCGACTTTCCATAGTCTGATCCGGTTTCCAGGATGTCCTTCAGATGGGTGGTCCAAAAGTCTCTCGAAAGCTTGAGGTTGATAAATCCGGGGCCAGCGACGGTGGCGGATTCAATATCGGCATCACCCTCCAGTCCCCCAACAATCCTTTCGGCGAGTGCACGCGGATTTTCGCCGACCGCCTTTGCCAGCACCATGGCGGCGTTGGTGGCTATGTCTCCATGGCTCGCATCGCGCGGCGGCTCGGTCGAAACGCGGGAGACATCCGGCGCCGCTCCATTGCCGCCTTTCAGGTCCAAGGCCCGAATGGCATCAGTTATCCGCGCGCGGAAATCAGCGAAAATATTCATCTTAAACCAGTTCCGGATTGCAGGGTTGCCCGGCTTGTCCCTGTGCCGTGCCGACCGGCGCCCGATTATCCCAATTCAAAATCTGGGTCAAACAAGCGGCGGAATTCGGCAATCGCGTATGTATCCGTCATACCCGCCAGAAAATCAGCGACATGACGTGCCTTTGTCTTCTCAGGCGCTCGATCAAGCCCTTCCCGCCACCCCTCGGGCAAGGCGTTGAAGTCGGCAAGATAGGCATCGAACAGTTCGCGCAGGACACGGTCGGCCTCGCTTCGAATCGCCATGACATCTGTATGCCGATAGAGGTTTTCAAACAGGAACGCCTTCAATTCACGTTGCGAATCCCGCATTTGCGGACTGAAACCGACGACCGCGAAGCCGGCCGATCGTATGTCGCTGGCATCATGCGGATCCAGTTGGTCGATGGCCGCCGATGCGGTGCTGATGACATCTTCGACCGTACGGGTGATCTGCCTGCGCATGAGTTCGTGCCCCGTTCTGACTGGATCGAGAAGTGGGTATCGATCGTCGATCTCCATCAGAATCGAACGGCAAAAGGAGACGTTTTTAAGCATGTCCAATGTCAGCAGGCCCGAGCGCAGGCCGTCATCGATGTCATGGGCATTGTAGGCGATATCGTCGGCAATCGCCGCGCATTGGGCTTCCAACGATGCATGGCTGTCGAGATCGAGCGGAAACAAGGTATCAAACGTTACAATGGTCTCGGGCACGGGTCCGGGCGGTCCGTGCGGTCCGGTCAACGGTCCGTTGTGCTTGACCAGGCCTTCAAGCGTCTCCCAGGTGAGGTTGAGGCCCTCGAATTCGGCGTAACGGTTTTCCAATTTGGTGACGATGCGAAGGGATTGAGCGTTGTGGTCGAAGCCACCCCAATCCGCCATCCTGTCGTTCAAGGCATCCTCGCCGGTGTGCCCGAACGGCGTGTGGCCGAAATCGTGTACCAGAGCGATTGCTTCGGCCAGATCCTCGTCGAGCCGTAGCGCCCGGGCCAGCGCCCTGGCAATCTGGGCTACTTCGATCGTATGCGTCAGGCGGGTGCGGTAGTGGTCACCCTCATGTGCAACGAACACCTGCGTCTTGTGTTTCAGGCGACGAAACGCTGTCGAATGGATTATGCGGTCGCGGTCGCGCTGGAACGGCGTCCTGGTCCTGCTTTCGCTCTCGTCGTAAAATCGGCCCCGGCTCTGCTGCGGATCGCTCGCCCAGGCGGCGCGCGGCCGGTATCCAAATCCGATTCCTCCGAGATCACCCAAATCGCCAACGCTCCCCTCACACTGTCAACTTACCCAATGATTGACTTGCCCCGCCGCGCTACATACCTATTCGGAAGCAAAGGAAGCAAGGTTACGTCGACCATGACAGCTGAATCGACCGGAACGGATACCATTTCCGGCGGCAAAAACGTTGAAATGAGCGAATCGGCCGCCAGCCGAATTGCTGCGATTCTGGCCAAGGAGCCGGGGAAAACCGCGTTGCGAGTGTCTGTCGAGGGCGGGGGTTGCTCCGGGTTTTCCTACAAGTTCGACCTGGTGGACAGCCGGAACGACGATGACGTTGCCATCGAGCGCGGAGACGCAACGGTTCTGATCGACGAATTGTCGATGGTCTACATGGGTGGCTCGGTCATCGATTTCGTCGATGATCTGATCGGCCAGTCGTTTCAGGTCAGAAATCCCAATGCGGTTGCATCGTGCGGCTGCGGGACAAGCTTCTCAATCTGACGGCTCGCCGCCGATGTCAAGCCATTGCCGACCTTGCGCCGGCACGGCTATCCCTTGCCTATCCAATTCCGCAAGCAACTGGCTGACTTGATTACCTGAAATCGTAAAATCCGGCGCTAGTTCAGCCAGCGGCATCAGCACAAATGCCCGCTCGTATAGGCGAGGATGAGGAATGTGGAGATCCGGTTCGTCAACCACACGGTTTCCGAATGCGATAATATCCATATCGATTGTTCGCGGACCCCAGCGTTCACCGCGTTCGCGTTTCAACCCCTTTTCGATTTCTAGACACCGGTTCAAGAGAATGCGCGGAGACAGCGCGCAACTGATTTCGACGACCGCGTTGAGGAAATCAGGCTGATCGGTCTTGCCCCACGGTGGTGTCCGATACAGCGAAGATATTCCCACGACGTCGATATCGTCAGCGCCGGCAAGCGCTTTAACCGCAGACGCCATGGCCCGGCGCGGATCACCGATATTGCCGCCAAGGCCAATGAAAATACGCTCCTCGGTCTCGTTCTCAGTTTGGCCAGACAACTGTCACCTCAGCGTAGTCGAGCACGCCGCGTACCGGTGCATTGGGTTTGCGGATGGTAATGGCGGCAGACTTGATTTGCGGGTAGCGGGCGACCAGCGCCTTGGCGCATTCAAGTGCCAACGATTCGATTAGAAAACGGCGCTTGCCGGTCACGATCGATTCGATCACCTCGAACGCCACGCCGTAATCGACGGTATCGTCGATCGCATCCTGCTCGAGCGCCCTGCCCGGCTCGACGATCAGGTCTGCATCGACGTAAAATCGCTGACCCAGGCGTTCTTCCTCATCCATGATGCCATGACGGGCAAAAAAAGCACAATTGACCATTCGGATTGTGTACGTGGTCATTCAAGCATCCTCCGGATCTGATTTTGCAGTGGTCCGGCGATGCGCGAGTATTGCATCGGCCATTCTGACCGCATCGATGTTGGCGGCAACATTGTGAACCCTCACTATAGCCGCCCCTTTCATTCTCAATATGGCGCAGGTTGCTGCCGTCCCGATATCGCGCAGGTCACCATCGTGACCGGTTGCCGTGCCAATGAAACGTTTCCTCGAGGTTCCCACCAAAAGTGGAAATCCAAATGCCTGCAATTCTTCAAACCGCGCGATCAGCGACAGGTTCTCGTCCGCATCCTTGGCAAAACCGAAACCGGGATCCAACACAATCTGCCGCTTGTTGACTCCGGCTTTGTCGGCGATTTCGAGCGACCGTTCCAGAAAAGTAAACTGATCCTCGATCACGTCGGAAAGCTTCTCGCGCCCTCGCCCGGTGTGCATGATCGCCAGACCGGCACCCGTTTGGGCTGCCAGATTTGCCAATGACGGGTCCTTTTGAAGACCCCAGACATCGTTGACGATATGTGCACCGGCTTCAATCGCCAAACGCGCGGTCTCGCTGCGATACGTGTCCACCGAGATGATCGTGTCATGGTCGCCGGCAATTTTTCGAATGACCGGCAAAATTCGGGATTGTTCCTCATCCGCCGATACCGGCTCTGCGCCGGGGCGGGTCGACTCGCCGCCCACGTCGATGATGTCGGCGCCCTCGTTGATCATTCGCGCGGCCTGATCACATGCCGCATCGAACGCGGCGAACCGGCCGCCATCGGAAAACGAGTCCGGCGTCACGTTCAATATGCCCATGATCAGGCAATGCGGGCCGATTTCGAGTTCGCGGCCCCGAGCCAGATGCCAATTTGTCGTCACGCGGTGAACCCTTGTGTTTGGGCGCCTTATCGTCATGGCGGAGATGAAAATCAACTACCCGCTTGAGCGGGTTAGTCGAGTTTAATCATTATCGCGGTTTCCGCTTGCGAATGGTGTCCTGCTAGCGCATGCTTCCTTCCAACGGCGTCCCCCGTCCGAAAGGCATCAGCCATGAAGCGTACGGTTGTTCTGATTGCCCTGTCCGCCATTTTACTGGCGGCGCCGGCGAATAGTGCCGGAATTTCAAAGAAATACAGTTACTTTACGATCGGCGGATCGACGCTTGAGGAGCTCGAAAAGGAATTGGGGCGCCGGGGGCCGCAGGTCAAAAGCACCGGCCGTAGACATCCGGGCGCCACCCAGATGGAGTTCACAACAACGGTCAGTTATGCGGAAAGCGAACGCTCCTGCCGTATCGAAAAGGTAAGCGTGCTGGTTCAGGCAAAAATTATTCTTCCGCGTTGGCGGGCGCGGCGGCGAGCCGACCGAGAAACCCGCATTGTCTGGGACACGCTATCGGCGGATATCAAGCGCCACGAGGAAAGCCACGTAATCATCGCCAAGAACCATGGCCGCGAAATTGAAAAGGCGTTCGAAGGTTTGGGATCGGCCAAGAACTGCAGTGTGCTTGAGGCGAAGGGCAGAAAACTGACGGCCAGGATCATGAAAAAACACGACCGGGCGCAGGAAAAGTTCGACAAGGTCGAAGGGATCAATTTCGAGGCCCGTCTGCTCCGCTTGCTCCGCTACCGCATTGAGCGCATCGAAGATGGCCGTTTGGGTGGCGGTTAGAGTCTTTCTCCCCGGCTTCACCAGTCGCCGCTACTGCCTCAGCCATTCATTGACACGATTTGTCGTCGCCTCGCCGGACATAACGCCGAGGAAAATCGCCTTGAACAGCTTGCCTGTCACAACGGACACGGCAAAGATCTGGGGTGAAGGTCAGCCCTGTTGTTCCGGAATATTGACGATCAGACCATCAAGTTCATCGGTCACCTTGATCTGACAGGACAGTCTCGAGGTGGGACGGACATCGAATGCAAAATCGAGCATGTCCTCTTCCATTGCCTCCGGCGATCCCGTCTTTGGCGCCCAATTCTCATCAACATAGACATGGCAGGTAGCGCAGGCACAAGCGCCCCCACACTCTGCCTCGATTCCCGGCACCGCGTTCTTGATGGCATTTTCCATCACGGTAGACCCGTTCTCAGCCTCAACCTCGTGTCGAGTGCCATCAGAAGTTATGAAGGTGATTTTGGCCATATGTCGCCCTATCTGATCAACCGCATCGCCGACATAACCAATCGCCTTGCCAAGTCAACCGGCAAAGACGCTGCGGCTGGGCAAATAATCTGACTATCCCGTGATCACCAGATCAAACAGACGGGACCTTGCCGGCGCCGGCAAGTCGCTTTTCTTCAACGATGAATGACATTCCATGCCACCCGAACTGGACGTATGGAAGAAACTGGAACCGCTTATCGTCGCCGTAAAGATCCAAGAACGCTTTGCGTTCCCCTGAAACAGTCCTGTCTGAGAAACAGAAATAGTCGTCAAACGCGATGATCATGCCGTGCTTCAGGCGAGGATGCAGGAACTCCAACACTGTCCTGGTCGAACTGTAGAGGTCACAATCCACATATGCGAGCGCGATATCCACGGGTAGATCACCGTAGTCGTCGCCCGCTTCTACCAGCGTATCCTCGTAGTATCCTTCGACAATTTCATAGGACTGGTCAGGAATTCCTCGGCGGCGGCAATGCTCAATGAAGGTTTCGCGTGAAGTCGCCATCTTGCCCCTCTTCCAACCAGGGTGATAGTCGTCTTCGCCCTGCTGTTCGGGCAGGCCTGCAAACGAGTCGACTGCCCAAAGAGTGCGGGCTTTGCGCCAGCGTTTGATCTCGTCATAGGCGAGAGAAAACGTTGTTCCGCCGTGCGAGCCGAACTCGATATAGTCACCGGATATGCCGTTGAAACTCAATGCATGGAAAGCACGGCGCATGAACTCGCGACGGTGCTCGACTTCCGAATGCCTGACATCGGTACGATAAAGCCGGTAGGACCAATTGCGCGCCTTTTGAAAAATCCGCTGCAGCAAGCCGCCACGTGCCGTTTTGTCCGCGTTCACATGCATTCTCCGCCGCATTGGCATTTGCACTGTGAGTTAGCAGAATTTTTCAACAAGCCAACCCATGACCTCGGTCACGACCTGGCGGAGATTTAACGGCTGATCGATGCGATGAACTGGCGGACGGCTTCAAGCCGGTCGCACAACTCGGTGACGAGTGATGCCTGTTCGGGATTTTCTTCGATGGCGGAGGCGCATTCAGCAACCGAAAAAGCTCCAATGCCTCGAGCCGAGCCCTTCAAACCATGTGCCAGCCGCTTGCGCTCCAGCGGATCGGCCTGGCGAATGCGATCGCCCATCAGCACGGCCTGCTGCATGAACATCTGCAGAACCTCTTCTTCGAGCGTGCGATCGCCCATGGTTTGGCGGGCCAAATGGACCAAATCGACAGGCCGCGTCTGGGACGGAACGCAAATCTCGCCGCCAGGCATCCCGAACGCTACCGCTTCAAGACTGGATTGGGTCATATTCAAGCTCCCGCCATGCATCAGACGGCCTCGATTATGCCCGCAAGGTTGTGGAAATCCGGTTAATGGATATTCGAAAATGCCTAAATTCTAATGGATTCACTCATTAACCAATTATTTAAACTTTTTTCGGGTGCAGTTTTTGTCGGTTCCAATTAAGGTGAGAGCCCTCTACGATAACAGGCGGTATGGGTATAGGAATTCATGCGTACGAGGAGCCGATTTTTTTGGCATTCGCATGAACCGAACGGTGACAGGGTATCAGCGGCATGGCGCGTAAATCCACCAGTGTGAAGAAAGTTGAGCGGGACGTTGATCAGGAGTTGGAAGAAGCTCTTGATATCGATCTAGATCTTGATGATGAAACGGACATCGATTTGGGCACTTCGATGGATGAACTGGAAGCACAAATTTCAAAAGCGGCGGACGATCTGGCAAGCGAAAGCAAAAAATCGGTAGAACCTGACGCAAAAGACACGTCTGCTGCTTCTGCCGCCAGCAAGAAAACCAAGGTCGGGCAGACGGCAAAGACCGATACGGCCGGGACGGCTAAAGACAAAGGCGAAACCAAAGACAGAGGCGAAACCAAAGAGGTCGCCGAGAGCGCACCAGAAACGGAAACCACTTCGGGCACACTGACGCCGGTCGAGGCCGCCCAGGCGGCGCGACAACCGTTTTCACCGGCCAATGACGACCGCCAAAAAGACTACCGGTCGCTTTTGCAAACACTGAACCGCCGAACACCACGCACTGCACTATGGATGATCGGGCTTCTTTCACTGGTCTGGATCAGCGGCGGCCTGCTGCTGGGTCACACGCTCTATGCGCCGGATATCTGGCAAATTCGATCATTCGACCAGTTACTGGCAAATCCGCAGGTTATTGCGCTGTTTGTCGGTATTATCGTTCCGGTTCTGCTGTTTTGGGGTTTCGGACTGATGATCCGGCGGGCGCAGGAAATGCGCATGGCCGCCCAGTCGATGACCGAAGTTGCCTTCCGGCTTGCCGAACCAGAAAACCTTGCCGCCGATCGCATCATGACGGTTGGACAGGCGGTGCGTCGGGAAGTCGGCGCCATGGGAGAAGGGATCGAGCGAACCCTCGCCCGCGCAGTTGAACTGGAAACCCTGGTTCATTCCGAGGTTAACCAGCTTGAACGGGCCTACAGCGACAATGAGGCCCGGATTCGCGGACTTGTCGATGGACTTGGCAATGAGCGCGACATGGTTGTCAGCCATGCCGAGCGCGTTCGAGCCTCGATTTCCGGGGCACATGAACAGCTCAAGGAAGAGTTGGGCGCGGCGACCGACATCATCAGCGACAACGTACTGAACGCCTCCACGCAACTCACGACTACGCTCACCAGTTCCGGCAACGAACTGATCGACCGGTTCAACGACAGCGGCAACGCGATCTATCGGGCCATCGATGAGCGCATGGACGATATCTCCTCTCGTATCACCACCTCGGGTGATGCATTTACGGGCGTTCTCGATACTCGCATATCCACGCTGACCGAACGGACCGACGAGTTGACGACTTCACTGTCCAGCGTGCTCGACGAACGCACGAATTCGATGATCAACCTTTTGGGTAACGCCACCAAATCGATCACGACCGAGTTTGATACCCGTCTGGCGGGTATCGAAAAGACGCTCACCGAGCGCGGCGACGCTTTGATCGGCCAGTTCCAAACCCGTGCCGAAGCCCTTGAAGGCGGGTCTGAGAAACTGAATGCGGCACTAGAATTGCGCGCACGTCAGATCAACGAGTCGCTGATGGAACGCACGAAGGAAATCGCCGAGACGTTTGCCAGCGGCAAGAACGAGCTTGCCGGTGCGATCGAACTGGGCAAGTCGACCATTGGCGACGAATTGGCCTCGATGGTCAAATTGACCTCCGACGAGATCAAGGCGAAGACGTCGGAACTGTCGACGAAATTGGCCGAAGGCCGGACCTCGGTCTCGGAAATGCTGCAAACCGATCTTTCGGAACTCGAAAACAGGGTTGCCCAGTTTTCCGAGAAGCTGGTGGAGAACCGGTCGCAGATTTCGGGTGTTCTGGACAAGGATGTCGCCAAACTTGAGGAACGCGCGGCCGGATTTGCCAAGTCGCTTACCGAAAACCGCGAAACGCTCGGCAAGATCGCCGAAGCCGATCTGGCCGCCCTTCAGGACCGGGCAGCAGGCTTCTCGGCTGCATTGTCCGCCAACCGGGAGCAGATTTCCGGGGCTCTTGCCACCGACCTTGAGCAACTTGAGCAGCGGTCTGCTGAATTCGAGAAGAAGCTCGCCGCCAGCCGACAGCAATTGTCGGCGATGATCGACACCGACCTTGAAAAAATTGCCGATGGGCGGGCGGTCATCGACACTGCGATTGACGGGCATCTCAAGTCCATTTCCGATCGCGCTTCGGAAGTCAGCGCATCGGTGTCGAACGATGTCGCCCATATCGAGAAGGTCTTCCAGGACCAGACGGGTGTCATCGAGGAGCGCACAGCAACCATGCAAACGGCACTCAGTGCCGGCGTCGACAATGTACGCAAGACCCTGGAGGGAAGCGCCGTATCCGTAGCGGGAGCGCTGCGCGACAAGGTTCTCGAAGTCACCCAATCGCTTTCCGAAACCGCGGAAGCCACATTCAGCGATGTTGACGACAAGATCACAGCCCGTGCCAGCGCGACGGCCGAACAGTTGTCGTCCAAAGCCGGCGAGATCGCCAATGTGTTCTCGGCCGCCGAAAACAACATCGCCAAGCGAGCAGATGATGTGACGAGCGCTTTTGAACAGGCCGAGCAAGCTATTATTGCCCCGCACGCACCAAACTTCTGCCGAACTCGCTGCCCGCGGCGACGCCATTACTTCCGCCTTGACGTCGGTTGAGGAGAAACTTGGTCGCAGCTCGCAAGAGATCGCGCAGCGCATTACAGGCGGCGTGGGCGAAGCAGAGACGCGGCTGGCCGCAAGCGCCGAAGCGGTTTCGCGCCGCCTTGGCGAGCACGTTGCCGATGCGGAATCGAGACTGCTGGCACGCGCCGACAACGTGTCGACCACGTTCGAGGCACTCAACGCGCGGATTTCAAGCAGCACAGGCGACGCGGCATCGATCATCGAAGATCGAACCCGCGAACTCAACGAAATGCTTGCAAGCCGCTCCAGCGAGATTGCCCACATCCTGGACGATACGGCAAGACCGCTGATCGAGAAGTTCTCCGAAAGCGGGGGCCATTTGCAGCGCGACCTTGCCGAAGCAACCGAGCATGCGGCCGAGAAACTCCGCAGCCAGAATGCGACGCTGGTCAACGCGATCGCAAACCGCACCAGCGAGACTCTCTCCGCCGTCGACAGTGCGAGCGCCAGCCTGACAGAAACCGTTGCGGAACTCATCGACAGGCTGACGTCTTCCAACTCCCGTTTGGGCGAACTGATCGACATGGCTTCGCGCAATCTGTCGGAGGTCGACGGGCGCCTGTCACAGACGACGGAGAAATTCGCGGAAAACACTGCTGAAGCGGCGGAGCGGTTTTCGAGTTCGGCGGATATCATCCAGGCCAATACCGGTCGCCTCGGGGAGCTTTCCACCGATACGCTGCAGCAGATTACCGGCATTGCCTCCAAGTTCGACGAGCACGGCCGAGTCCTTTCGAGCGCATCGGATTTGCTTGCCACAGCGCAATCGAACCTGTCGCACACGCTCGACGACCGCCAGGGTGCCCTTGAGGATCTTGCCGCCGGTCTGGTCACCAAATCGGAAGAGATCGAAAAGGTCATGCGCTCCTTCGAAACCCTTGTTGGCAGCTCAATCACAAATGCCGAGGACCGCACCCGCGAAGCAACCGGACGCATCAGGGACGAAATCGCCGCGGTTGTGGAGACGGCGACCGAACGGTTCACCGGCGCCACCGAGGAAATGCGTGAGACGGCAAACCGGATCAGATCGGAACTGGAGACAACCCGCTCCGATCTGCGCAAGGGTGTGTTCGATTTGCCTGAGGAAGCCAAGGAATCGACGACTGCAATGCGTCGCGCCGTTTCCGACCAGATCAATGCACTGAAGGAACTTTCCGACATTGTTGCGAAGTCCGGACGAGTATTCGATGTCGGTGGGGCGCAGCCCGTGCCACCGACGCGCCCGGCTCCGGCCGCAGTTGCTGCGGAGATACCGGCCAGCGCTCCGGCTCCGGTCGCCATGCCGGCCCCGCCTGCACCATCCAAACCGGAGCCTGCACCTACTGCGGCGGCGACAGAGCCGGCCGGCCAATCAGGTGGCTGGGTGCAGGATTTGCTGAGACGGGCATCGCGCGACGAACCGACTGGACAATCCGCATCGGCAGGCCAACCCGAAGAACTGCCTGAGGAGCGTTCACCGCTTCACGTTGTTGAATCGCTGAATTCGCTCTCGGTGGATATCGCCCGCGCGATCGATCATGACGCCTCGGTGGAGTTGTGGGAACGCTATCGCAAGGGAGAGCGAAATGTGTTCACCCGGCGCCTCTACACGCTCAAAGGTCAACAGACTTTCGATGAAATCCGCCGCAAGTATCAGGCCGACGGGGATTTCCGTACCGCGGTCGATCGCTATTGCAAGGACTTCGAAAAGCTCCTCGACGATGTCGAGCGCAACGATCGCGACAACATCATGACGCAAACCTACCTGACCTCCGACACCGGCAAGGTCTACACGATGCTTGCGCATGCAGCGGGACGGTTGAGATGACACGCACGAACGCGCTCAAATGAAAACGGGGCCATGTCGGCCCCGTTTTTTTTACGCGATCAGGCGTCACATTCGACTTATAGCCCAATCGACGATTTTTTTCGCCACCTGGCCGAATGCGACATCCAACGCGGCAACATAATCATCGTTGGTGCTACCGGTTACGTTGGAAACCGCTTCAAATTCAGCGGTGGATCGAACCACTCCGTTTCGGTCGTTGAGCAACTTCGCCGATATCTGCACATGCGCCCGGTAGCTGCCCTCGACGTGAACTTCAAATGCGCGGATGTCGGCAATGATCTGGTAATCGACCGCCAATCCCTCGCCCGGTTTCCCGACTCCACCCAATCGGCCGGAGCGCTGAAACGTCTCGACAAGCCGTGCCTGGACAATCTTGGGCAGCCGGTCGGCCCACTGTGCGCCATCGAGGAATTGCAGCGAAGTCGTCGAAGAACGTATGACGATGTTTTCTCCGTCGAGGGCTTTTAGTGCCGACGGTTCGGTCACGATCGCCTGTCGTCGCGGCAACCTGCGGCCGCTTGTATCCATCTGCGGTGCAGTCAGTTCGTATGTATCCAGAGGCTTGGAACTGCCGCCGCCGAGCAGAGCGCACGATGTCAGCATCACTGACGCCGCGATGCCGGTCGCAATCCCCAACGTTGCTCTCAACCGCCCTGCTCCCCGTAAAGTGCCGACTGTGGATCGATGCACCAGATAACCATTTGTCTTGCTAACGTATCATCGCATTGTCAACGGCGACGGCGGCCATTGTAACGGCGCACCGACCCTTCTCCACCGCTCAATATCCGCTGCGGATTGCGTTCCAAATCGCTGATTGCCTGT
>CAXXSI010000019.1:0-157019 GCA_963669285.2 Rhizobiaceae bacterium
GCCAGCTCCTCCACCTCGAGTTCGTCGGCCGCAAGATGCTCCCGCAGCGCCTGTTCGGCAAATTGCCGGTATTCGGTATCGCTCATTGCCGAGCGGGATGCGCCGATGATGCGTGTCGGCTCGGTAAACTGGCCGGCGCGCTGGCGATGATACAGCGCCGGCAGCAATTTGCGTTCGGCAAGATCGCCGGTCGCACCAAAAACAACAAAATCAAACGGTTCGACCGGTATGGTTTGGCTTGTCATTCGATGGGTCCCGATTTTCAGCCGGAGCTATAATCTAATCGATTTAAAAAGGCCAGTGCCCCAATGTCACACCTTTGCGATTTGCACGATTGCGGTTAGGGATGACAGCATGCTCGCCACTGCAAACAGCAATCGTTTGCAGGTTCAGTTTTCCAGATCACAGAGGATAAGCGGATGGGAATGCATTTGTCTCGTACAATCGCCGAGGGGCGCGCATTCATGCAGATGATCGACGGCAAAGCGGTTGATGCCGAATCGGGCGAAAGGCTCGACATCCGCTGCCCGTCGGACGGAAAGGTGTTTGCTTCGATCCCGGCTTCAGCCGCGGCCGATGTTGACCGGGCGATGGCGGCGGCGCGAGCGGCATTTGAGAACGGACCTTGGAGGCCGCATGCCGGCATTCGAACGCGGCCGCATTCTGACCCGACTGTTCCAGCTGGTTGAAAAAAACGGCGATGAGCTGGCGGCGCTGGAGTCGCGCGATACCGGGAAAGCCGATCCGACAGGGCATAGCCGATGTTGCCGCTACCTGCCGCTACTATGAGTTTATGGCGGGGCCGGTGACAAGATCCATGGCGACACCATCCCGTTTCTCGACGGATACACAGCACTGACTTTGCGGGAACCGCACGGTGTCGTCGCCGGCATCATTCCGTGAATTACCCCTTGCAAATCGGCGCCAGGGTGATCGGGGCGGCATTGGCCATGGGCAACACGCTGGTGATCAAGCCGGCCGAAGACGCCTCGCTGACAACCTTGCGTATGGCCGAACTGGCTTTGGAGGCGGAACTTCCGGATGGAGTGCTCAATGTAGTGACCGGGCTCGGAGCGAGCGCCGGTGCGGCATTGTCCGCACATCCGGATATCGACTATGTCACCTTCACCGGTTCGCCGATGACGGTACGGCCATCCAGGCGGCGGCGGCCGGTAACAATCGTGGCGTGACGATGGAACTCGGCGGCAAATCCCCGCAGATCGTGTTCGCCGATGCCGATATCGAGGCAGCACTGCCGGTGTTGGTCAACGCGATCATCCAGAATGGCGGTCAGACCTGCTCGGCCGGCAGCAGGGTTCTGATCGAAGAACCGGTTTACGCGGACGTGGCCAAGGCGCTGGCCGAGCGGTTTGCCGGGCTTGTCGCCGGGCCGCATGACGCGGATCTGGATATCGGCGCCCTGATCAATTCGAACCAACGCGAGCGGGTGGCAGGGTTCGTCAATACTGCCAAAGAGGCTGGAATTGAGATGCTGGCCGAAGGTTCGGTGGCTGCGGATGCGCCGGATGGCGGCTACTATTTTCCGGCTGCCCTGTTCGGCTCGGTCGATCCCAGCGCGGCAATCGCCCAGGAGGAAGTGTTCGGGCCGGTATTGTCGCTGTTCCCATTTGCCGATGAATCCGACGCAATCCGGCTTGCTAATGACAGCGAATTCGGCCTGGTCGCCGGTGTTTGGACCAAGGACGGCGGCCGTCAGCACCGCGTTGCCAAGGCGGTTCGAGCCGGGCAGGTATTTGTCAACGGCTACGGCGCGGGAGGCGGCATTGAACTGCCGTTTGGCGGTTTCAAGCGGTCGGGCCACGGCCGCGAAAAGGGCTTTGAGGCGCTTTACGACATGAGCGCGACGAAAACGATCATCTTCAATCACGGCTGAGCGCCGGTTTCGGTTCAAGGAGAATTTCATGGCACGCCTTGCAGGCAAAACGGCAATCATCACCGGTGCGGCATCGGGTTTTGGTGAAGGCATGGCCAAGCGCTTTGCCGACGAAGGGGCGAAGGTGATTGTCGCCGATCTCAACACCAAGGATGCCGAAAGGGTCGCCGCCGAAATCGGCGCAGCGGCGAAAGCCGTGACGGCGGATGTGACCAAGAAGGATGACGTTGACACAGCCATCGGCGCAGCAATGGACCTGTCGGGCCGGGTCGACATCATGGTCAACAATGCCGGTTTCACCCACCGCAACGGCGATTTGATGCAGGTCGACGAGAACACGTTCGACCTGATTTACGCCGTCAATATGAAGGCGATCTACTATGCGACACTTGGCGTGGCGCCGATCATGGAGGCGCAGGGTGGCGGCTCGATCATCACCACCGCTTCGACCGCCGGACTGAGACCGCGGCCGGGACTGACCTGGTACAACGCATCGAAGGGCTGGGCGGTGACCGCCACCAAGTCCATGGCAGTGGAGCTGGCGCCGAAGAACATCCGCGTCAATTGCCTGTGTCCGGTTGCCGGAGAGACAGGCATGCTGTCGCAATTCATGGGAGAAGATACGCCGGAAATCCGCGAGAAGTTCAAATCGGTCATTCCGCTCGGGCGGTTTTCCACGCCGCTCGACATCGCCAATGCGGCGCTGTGGCTGGCGTCGGATGAAGCTGAGTTCATTACCGGTGTCGCTCTTGAGGTTGATGGCGGCCGCTGTGTCTGATCAGATGGCGCAGATGATTCCCGCGTTAAAACCCCCGATCGCTCCAACAGCATGACCGGCGAACAGATCTTTCTCTTCGGCCTGCTCGGCCTGATGTTCGCGATGCTGGTGTGGGGTCGCGTCCGTTACGACATGGTTGGTTTCGGCGCCCTGATTATTGCGGTGATCGGCGGCGCGGTCGATCCGCATGACGCCTTCAAGGGATTTGGACACGAAGCCGTCATTATCATTGCGCTTGTGCTGGTGGCGTCGCGGGCGCTGATCAATTCCGGAGCAGTCGAACTGCTGGCCGGATTTGTGGTCTCAGCGACACGCCCGCTGCCGGCGCACATTTCCATCATGGCGGTCGCTGGTGCAGCGCTTTCTGCGGTGATCAACAATGTCGCCGCACTGGTGATCTTGATGACCCTCGACATGGAGGCGGCGGAAAAAGGCAAAGCGCGCCGTCTCGCTGTCGCTCATGCCGCTGTCGTTCGCGACGATTCTCGGCGGCATGATCACCATGATCGGTACGCCGCCCAATATCGTCATTGCGCAATACCGGACCGGTGTTGCCGGCGAACCCTTCGCCATGTTCGACTTCGCACCGGTGGGTCTCGTCTGCGCCGCGGTGGGTATCTTCTTTGTCGCGACAATCGGGTGGCGGCTCATTCCGCAGCGCGGCATCATCAATGTCACCTCGTCGGATGACGACCCGCGGTTTCTGGCCGAGGCCAAGGTGATCGACAAATCGTCCTCGATCGGCAAGACGCCGCGCGAACTTTACGACCTCGGCGAAGAGCACGACATCC
Source organism: Rhizobiaceae bacterium (assembly GCA_963669285.2). Classification (GTDB taxonomy): domain Bacteria; phylum Pseudomonadota; class Alphaproteobacteria; order Rhizobiales; family Rhizobiaceae; genus JAWKWH01. The sequence goes on from CAXXSI010000019.1 coordinate 3,464, forward strand.
TGATTGTCGGACTTGTCAGGCGCGGCAAGCGGTTGCGCGGCTTTGCCGCAAATGAAGAGATCCGCAAGGGTGACTTTCTGATGCTGGAAGGGCACCCGAAGGCGATTGAGGCGTTTGCCGGTGCGGCAAAACTGCAGTTTGCCGGGGCTGAAAAGCATGGCGGCATGACCGGAAAATCGCTGAAGCTGGTGGAAGCGATTGTCCCCGATTCGGCGCGAATTTCAGGACGCACGGCCTACGATCTGCGGCTGCTCTACCGGCGTGGTGTGACATTGCTGGGAATTTCGCGGGAGGGCAGGCGGATTCAGGACCGCGTGCGCAAAACGACAGTGCGAACCGGCGATGTCCTGCTGCTGATGGGAACCGAATCGCGGGTTGCCGACGCGATTGAATGGCTTGGCGTGCTGCCGATTGCCGACAAGCACCACGCGGTCATACAGCGGTCAAAGGCATTCATCGCCATCGGTCTTTTTGCTGTCGCCATCACCGCCTCCGTACTCGGCCTCGTCGACCTGCCGATCGCGTTGGCCGCCGCAGTGGGTGGATATGCGCTGTTGAACATCGTCGGACCGAAGGAAGTCTACGAATCCGTCGAGTGGCCGGTGATCGTTCTACTGGCCTCGCTCATTCCGCTCGGCGCAGCGCTGGAGGAAAGCGGCGGGACCAAGCTGATCGCCGATTTCATCGTTTCGCTTTCCGGAGGACTGCCGGCATGGGCAATATTGACCATCGTCATCATGGTGACGATGACATTGTCGGATTTTTTGAACAATGTCGCCACTGCCCTGATTGCCGCGCCGGTCGCGGTCGATGTGGCCAATGCGCTTGAAGTGTCGTCTGACCCGTTCCTGATGGGTGTCGCCGTGGCAGCATCCTGCGCATTCCTGACGCCGATCGGGCACAAGAACAACACCATCATCATGGGTCCCGGCAATTACCAGTTCGGTGATTACTGGCGCATGGGCCTGCCGCTTGAAATTATCATCGTTACCGTTTCGGTGCCGTCCATCCTGTTTTTCTGGCCGCTTTAGAGCTCTTTTAGCCATCGAAATCCGCGGTAATATTTTGTTTTGCGGTTTGCGGTATGATCTGTTCGGAAATGGGCGATTCGCGAGGGGAACGCCATGGCGAGTGTTGCGATAACCGGAAGCGGTGTCTTTACACCCGAACAATCCATTACCAACGCTGAACTGGTCGAAGCCTTCAATGCATATGCCAGCCGGCAGAACGAACTGCACTCCGCAGAGATCGAGGCGGGCACGCGCGAACCGATTCCGATGTCGAGCGAGGAATTCATCGTCAAGGCCTCGGGCATCGAGCGGCGCTATGTGCTCGACAAGAGCGGCGTACTCGACCCGGAAGTCATGCATCCGATACTGCCGGACAGAAGCGAGGACGAACCCTCGATGATGGCGGAAATGGCGATCGATGCTGCCCAAAAGGCGATGAAGCAGGCGGGCCGGACGGCGGAAGACATCGACGCGGTGATATGCGCTGCCTCCAATCATGAGCGCGCCTATCCGGCGATGGCGATCGAAGTCCAGCAGGCATTGGGTATTTCCGGTTTCGCCTTCGACATGAACGTCGCCTGTTCATCGGCCACCTTCGGCATTCAGGCGGCGCGCGACATGATCAAGGGCGGCAGCGCCCGGGCGATCCTCATGATCAATCCGGAAATCTGTTCCGGTCATCTGGAATGGCGCGACCGCGACTGCCATTTCATCTTCGGCGACGTGTGCACCGCGGTAGTGCTGGAAGAGGCCGGGGCGGCGAAGAACCGGGGATCGTTTGAAATTCTCTCGACCCGTTGTCTCACCGAGTTTTCCAACAATATCCGCAACAACAACGGATTTCTGCGGCGGACGCGCGACGGCCACATGGACGACCGGCGCGACATGCTGTTTCACCAGGAAGGCCGCAAGGTTTTCAAGCAGGTCGTGCCGATGGTGGCGGAACTCATGCTCTCTCACCTCGCCGATGAAGGCATCGACATCAAGGAGGTGAAGCGGCTTTGGCTGCATCAGGCCAACAAGATGATGAATGACCTGATCGGCGCGCGCGTCATGGGTCACACACCGGAGAGGCATGAACAGCCCAATATCCTGCAGGACTATGCCAACACGTCGTCGGCCGGGTCGATCATCGCGTTCTCGCAATATTCCGACGATCTCAAGCCCGGCGATATCGGCGTGATCTGCTCGTTTGGCGCCGGTTACTCAGCCGGCAGCGTCATCGTGCGGCGGATGGGTTAGAGCGTATTCGGTTCAAATGGAATCGTTTGAACGTAGGGATTTTGTGTTCCGGCAAGGAGCGCGGGGCGACGCGGTGCAAGCACCGTTAGGCCCGCGCGACGCCGTCCGGGGCGCAAAAGGCCAAGTTCAGACGATTGCGGTTTGTCCTTATCTTTCATGCGCTTAGTATTTGACCTACTCGGCAGCATTTTCCGCATCAGCAGCGTCGAAATCCTCGCGCAATGGCAAAATCGCGCTGCGGTGTTCTCCTCGCTGATGTGCAAAATGCATGCCATCAAATCGCTCCCATTTAAGCCGGACACGCTCTAGGCAATCCGGTCAACGTCACGCTTCGTGGCGATTGGACCATAGCTCCCAAGCAAAGCGGGCGCGTACACCGACATCGAGGAACGGGCGCGGCGGCAGGCGCGACGGCTCGCCGAGCGACAGCGCATCTTCAATCAGCGGGTTATCGCGGCCGGTCGCCATATCGGCGGCCAGTGTGCCGCCAAATGTGCCCTTGGTGACACCGACTGCATTTTGGCAAACTGCCGACCAAATATTGGATGCAATCTGGCCGAATGCCGGTGCGTTGTTCTGCGATAGGCAGACAATACCGCTCCATGTGTGCTCAATTTCCACATCGGCGAGCATGGGAAACCGTGCATCGAACAGTTTTTTATGGCGTGCACGTGCCACCAAACGCTCGGTTTCGGCCACATATTGTCCGGGGCAGTAGTTGATCCCGTGCCGGATCAGGATGCGATGATCATTGGTGTAGCGCATGGTGATGCCGACAAAGGCATTGGCCGGCGTCAATCCCCAGGGTTTGTCCACGCCATATGCCTCGCGCTCCCTGACCGTCAGCTGACGGGTCAGGCTTCCCTGTGCCGACATGTGCAGGAACTTGCCGGTATAGAATCCGAACTGCTGGGCAAATCCGTTCGCCGCCATGATCAGCTTCGGCGCGCGCGCCGAACCGGCCGGTGTCTTGAAATGCACGCCATTGCCAAAATCCGCATCGATCACCGGTGAATTCTCATAATGCGTGACGTTGTCGGGCAGGCTGTCAGCGAGACCACGGGTGAGCGCCGCCGGATTCATCAGCGCACCGCCCGGCGTGTAGAGCGCGGCGGTGAAGTGATCGGTACCGAGTTTTGCCGCCAGATCGGCGCCTTCCACCCATTCGAACGGTTCGCCCAATGCCTGCAACTCATTGGCGAACGGTTCGATGACTTCCTTGACGCCGCGTGGCGACACTGCAGCGTGGTATTTGCCGTCATGCGACCAGTCGCAATCGATGCCATGTTTGTCGACCAGTTCCTCGAGGCTGGAAATGGCGTAGCGGGCCAGGCGCATGAACCGGTGCGAGCCATCCAGCTCATCCAGCGACGACCCGACATTGTGCGGCATATCGATGGCAAAGCCCGAATTGCGGCCGGAAGCATTTTCGCCGGCTTCTCCCGCATCGATCAATGCAATCTGCTGATCGGGACAGTTTTCCGCAAGGCGCCTTGCGGCCGCCAAACCGGCATAGCCGGCACCCAGTACGAGCCAGTCGGCGGTGATATCGCCGCTCAGGGCCGGTTTTGCCTCGCGGACCGGCAGAATTGCGCTCCAGCCGTTGGTTTTATCGTCCCTGGGCAGTCTGCTGATTTTCACGATGCCGCCTCCGCCCAGTTCCAGGGATGGATGGCATAGAACAGCAATGCCTGTTCTGCCCGATAGACGAGTTCGGTGCCCTTCGGAAGCCAGATGCAGTCTTTTGCCTTGGCCGACAGATTGCCGTTTGCGGTCTCTATGGTGATTTCACCCTCCACGACCAGCAGGACTTCGTCATATTTCACGGTCCAGGGAATGACGGCGTTTTCCATGCGCGCAAATCCGGTACCCAGTTCACCTTCGTCATCAGAGCCGGTTACGACGGCAATCTTCGCGACATCGCCATGTTCAAATCGCGGTTCAAAAGCCAACGTCGAAAATGAAACGGCGCGGGGTACCGCCCTGTCCGCATCTGTGCCCATCATACACTCCGATTTTCCTTGACCATCTGCACAATACAAGTATGTATGGAAACATACAACCCTGTATGGATCGGATGATAAAAGCATGGAGCTGTTGTCCACTCAAAGTGATGATGATCGCCAACCGCAGCTGACACGCAACGACTGGATCAAGGCCGCCTTGGATGCGCTGATCGCGGATGGAGTCGAGGCTGTTCAAATCACCACGCTGTCAAAAAGCCTGGGTGTGACGCGCGGCAGTTTTTATTGGCATTTCGAAAACCGGAACGCCCTGCTGACCGCATTGCTTGAAGAATGGCGGGCCAAGAACTCCGACATGATGGCCGAGGCACTGACCAAAAGCCCGACATTGCAGGACGGCATACTCGACCTGTTCGCCGTCTGGGTCGACCATGAGAAGTATGATCCTTCCCTCGACCAGGCGGTGCGCGACTGGGCCCGCCGCTCCGGGGAAATCCGCGCCATCGTGGAGAAGGAAGACAATAACCGTGTTGCCGCAATCGCTTCATTTTTCGAACGATTCGGTTACGAAACAACCGAAGCATTCATTCGCGCTCGGGTGATTTACTTTACCCAGCTCAGCTATTACCAGCTCAATATCGATGAACCGTTGGCCAAACGGGCCAGTTATCTGGCCGCCTATTTCCGCTGTTTCACCGGCCAGAATATCGATGATGAGGCGGCAACAAAATTCCTGCACCGGATCGCTTCGAAAATCACTCCACCGGAGACACTGCCGGGGCAGACATGACCACTGCCGAAAACAAGGGTCGTACGCGCCGGCGCCGCAGCGAAAGGGCAAATGCAGGCGGCGGAAAACGCAAGGTCGACTATCGCAACCTCACCAATCCTTTCCTGCCGGTTTCCGTCTTCTCCGACGATCGCGTGGAAGCCATACACCAGGCGGCTCTCAAGGTATTGGAAGAACTCGGTATCAAGGTCCTGCTACCGGAGGCGCGATCGATCTACCGCCAGGCCGGCGCCACAGTCGATGATGACAGCCAGATGGTGCGCATCGGACGGGAAATTGTCGAGTCAGCGGTCGATTTGGCACCAAAATCCATTTTGCTCCGAGCCGGCAGTGAAAACCGGAACGTGAACCTCGAACAAGGCCGGACGTCCTTTTTACCGGGCGCCGGTACGCCGCATGCCACCGACCTCGACCGTGGACGCCGCCCGGGCACAGCCAGAGACTTCCGCGAGCTGATCAAGCTCAACCACCATTTCGACGCGCTGCACATGCTCGCACCTCTGACCGAACCGCAAGATGTGGCGATGAACACTCGTCACTACGCGATGACCGAGCCGCAATTGACGCTGTCAGACAAGGTCCCGTTCATCTATTCCCGCGGCGCACCGCAGGTCGCCGACTGTTTTGAGATGATCCGGACATTTCAGGGCCTTTCGACCGCAGAATTTGCCGCTGAGGCGCGCTGCTACACCATTATCAACACGAATTCACCGCGCCAGCTCGATGTTCCGATGGCGCAAGGGCTGATCGATTTCGCCCGTGCCGGGCAATTGTCCATTGTCACGCCGTTCTGCCTGATGGGCGCGATGGCGCCGGTCACAGTCGCCGGCGCTTTGACGCTCAACCATGCCGAGGCGCTCGCCTCGATCGCGCTGACGCAACTGGTTCGGCCCGGCGCTCCGGTCTGTTACGGCGCCTTTGCTTCCAGCGTTGACATGAAATCCGGCGCGCCTGCATTCGGAACGCCGGAACATGTGAAGGCGACGTTCGGTGCCGGACAGCTTGCGCGGCTGACCGGACTGCCATGGCGAAGTGCAGCCGGATGCGCCGCCAACATCAACGATGCGCAGGCCGCAAACGAGACGCAAATGAGCGCCTGGGGCGCCATGCTGGCCGGATGCACCCTGCTGGTTCACGGCGCCGGCTGGATTGAGGGCGGATTGACGCTTTCCTATGAAAAGCTGATTTCCGATATGGAGATGCTGCAGATATTCGCCGAACTGTGCGCCGCAACCCCGTCCGCAGATGAAGACATCGCCTATGAGGCTTTGCGGGAGGTCCAACCCGGCGGGCATTTTTTCGCCGCCGGACACACGATGGAGCGATATCAGGTCGCCTTTTACGAGCCACTGATTGCCGACTGGTCGAACTTCGGCACCTGGAGCGAAAGGGGCGCGCAGGACACCAACCAGCGCGCCAACCGTTTGTGGAAGACGATATTAAACGAGTTTCAAGGCCCGAAACCGGACGGCGACCGCGTCGCGGCGCTTGAGAAATTTATCCGCCGCCGCACGGCCGAGGGCGGGGCCAATCCGGAGAGCTAGACGTTCAAATGATGGACTGTCCGGCGCCCTGGTAAGGAACATCGAGGAATTTTGCCACGGTGGCGCCAATGTCCGACATTGGGCGGGCACCGGCATAGCCTGACAAACCCCTGCCGCGAATGAGAATCGGCACTTGCTCGCGGGTATGATCGGTGCCGCGCCAGGTCGGGTCGTTACCGTGATCGGCGGTAACAATCAGAAGATCGTCGTCTTTCAGCCTGGCAAGCAACTCGGGCATTCGCTGATCGAACGCTTCGAGCGCGCCCGCATAGCCGGGGACGTCGCGCTGGTGGCCGAACTCCGTGTCGAAATCGACGAAATTGGCAAACAGGAATCCACCGTCGCGGAGATCGTCGACCGCCTGAAGCATCTTGTCGAACAGCGCCATATTGCCGGGTGCCTTGCGCACCTCATCCAGGCCGCGGCCGCTGAAGATATCACCGATCTTGCCCATGCCGATCGTGTGCCGTCCGGCGGACTGAACATAGTCGAGCAAGGTGTTTTCCGGCGGCTCGACCGTATAATCCTTGCGGTTGCCGGTGCGCGTGTAGCCGTTTTCGGCGTCACCAATGAATGGCCGGGCGATCACCCGGCCGACCCGCATCGGCGCCGTTAGCTCGAAGACTTTTTTGCACATGTCATAGAGCCGCTGCAGGCCGAAATGTTCTTCATGGGCGGCGATCTGAAACACCGAATCCGCTGATGTGTAACAAATCGGTTTGCCGGTTTTGATGTGCTCCTCGGCATATTCGTTGATCATCGGAATGCCTGAGGCATGTTTGTTGCCGAGTATGCCCGGCACACCGGTTCCGGCGATGATCTGCTCAACCAGTTCGTCGGGAAAGCTTGGTTGCGTGTCGGGAAAATGCATCCAGGCTTGCGGTACGGGCACACCGCAGATTTCCCAATGTCCTGACGGCGTGTCCTTGCCGGCCGACGTCTCGATGCCGACAGCCCATTGGCAAGCCGCGTCGGCGCCCAGATCTCCAACCGCACCCGGCACCGAAGCGTTGGCCGCTTCGGCCAACCCCATCGCCGCCAGGTTCGGCAATTGCAGCGGCCCTTTTCTAAGACCTTCGCGATCGCCACCGCCCGTCGCGCATCGCTCAGCGATGTGACCGAGCGTATTGGAGCCTTCATCGCCAAAATCCGCGGCGTCCCTGGCACCGCCAATGCCGACTGAGTCCATTACGATCACTATTGCGCGCGCCATGTCGCCTGCCTTCCATTTAGAATTCGTTTGGCCCGGCAAGCGTCAATCCAGTTTCACGACCGGGCCGAAAAATGGTTCTAGCCCGGAAAGTTTTCCAGATATTGCTTCAGCACCTTGGCCAGTTTGGCAGCGCCGATCGGGGCCATCGCCTTGGTGTGTTCGTGACTGATATTCTCGTCGCTCAATCCGGCGCCCATATTGGTAATCGTCGAGATCGCACCGACCTTCAATCCCAAAAACCGTGCCAGAATGACTTCCGGGACGGTCGACATGCCGACAGCGTCGCCGCCGAGGATTTGCGTCGCGCGGATTTCCGCCGGGGTTTCGAACGATGGTCCCGAAAACCATGTGTAGATACCGGACTGCAACTCGACATCGACGCTTTGGGCAGCCGCCCGCAATGCATCGGCAACCTCGCCGTCATAGGCATTGGTCATCGGCACAAAGCGCCTGTCCGTCTCCTCACCGATCAGCGGATTGGTCCCGGCGAAATTGATGTGGTCGGTAATCAGCATCAGGTCACCCGGGCCGAGCCCTTGGCGCACCGATCCTGCCGCATTGGTCAACAAAACCTGCTTTGTGCCCAGAGCAGCCAGGACTTCGAGCGGCAACCGCATGGCATTCGCTTCGCCCCGCTCGTAATAGTGAATGCGGCCTCCAAGCACGGCAACACGCGCAGATCCGATTTCACCCACCACCAGTTTGGTCGCATGGCCTGATACGCTTGCGTGCGGAAATGCCGGCAGGTCGTCGTAGTCGATCGCGATCCCGTCAACCTGGTCGGCAAATCCACTCAGGCCCGATCCGAGCACCAGCGCAATGTCGATCTCGTCGACCTGGATGCGGCTCCTGATGGCTTCGACCGTGGTGCTGACAGACATTGAAATTGTCCTCCAGTTCAGACCGCCTACTCGTTAATCCCGGCAATGGATCGGCCGACACGCGGTGTTCATGTGACCTGCTAGGCTAGAACATTTTCACGCGCAATGGAGTCAATTCCGGTCAGCGCCTGCCGCAGCGATCTTCCTTTCAAGGTAATGCGAGAACCAGCCGGCATATATTTCCTGCAACTCGGGTTTCATCCAGTCCTTTCCGGTGATCCTGCCACGGCATCCAGGCGCGTTGCAGCGGCATTGCATCTCCCAGTCGTCGTCATCGCCGGTGGCATAGTCAAACGCCAGTTCCTCGCCGGCGCCAATATCCCGCATGGCAAAAAACGAAATCTGACCGCGTATCCCGACATTTGGATCGCAGGAATGGTTGAGATGCATCATCGCCGCCTCCCGGTCCTCGATTCGTATTGGCCCGATGAAGAGATCATCGTCAATCTGGATTTCGGCCGGTCCCAGTATCGGTTCCAGGCGATCGCGGGTTGCGCGGTCAAACACATGTCCGCCTTTGACAACGACAAGCTCGCCGGCTGCGATCGGCGCAAGCGCAAACAAACCCCTGCCTTCGATCGCGCTTGAACGTTTTTCCACCTTGGGCGAAAACCAGGTAATGGTCATTGTTCTCCCTATCGGAAATCGAAGGCGCTAAGGCCGGTCACCATCTCATCGAGCCCCAAGGGCCTTGTGACCGGCGGCTCGGCGCGCGCCAGACAACCGGAACGTTCGCACAGGCGACAGGCCGGCCCGACGGCAATGGCGGGTACCGTATCGCGGCCCGATTTGCCGGCAGTACCGGGCGCAACCCCCGGCAGCGCTGCGCCGTAGACGATCTCGTCGCGAAACCCGATATCGCAACCGATCAGAATGGCCGTTCGCCGCGGACGTTCGGAAAATGCGCCCTGCGGCCCTTCGAGCGTCCGGGAGATGGTCAGGAATTCAGCACCGTCCGGCATCTCGACGGCTTCGACGATGATCTGGCCTGGCTGCGTGAAGGCGGCATGCACCGACAGTTTCGGGCAACCGCCGCCAAACCGTTGCTGCGGAAATCCCTGCGCCCCGGCACGGCGGAACCGGTTGCCGGCATTATCGACCTCGAGCATGAAGAAGGGGACGCCGGAAGCACCCGGCCGCGCCAGCATGGTCAAGCGATTGGCGGCCTGTTCGAACGATACGCCGAAACGGGATTTCAGCACATCGATGTCATAACGTGCCCGCGTGCTTTCGGCCTGGAATGTCCGGTAAGGCATCATCAATGCGTGGGCGGCGTAGCGCCCGAGTTCAAATCGCGCCAGTCGCTTGGCTTCCGCAGTTTGCAGCTGCAATGCCTCGATTTCGGAAGTGATTGCCACATCCATGCGGATCATCGCCGCCTCCATGGCGATCTCACGCAACTGGTCGAAAGGTGACAGCCTTTCGGAAATGAACAGGCGTTGCGAATGCCGGTCAAACCGGCGCCGCCAGTCCGGCATGGCGGAAACAGGAAGAATTCGAACCGATATGCCCTGTTCCCGCTTCAACCAGCTCTCCAGGGCAGCCCGCAGATTGCCGCGCGCATCGAGCAGTCCGGCAAAGCTCTCCGCCTCTTCCTCGATGCGGGTAAAGAAATTCGAACGCGCGGCCAGCACATCGCGAACTTCGTCGATCGGAAGCCGGGCCGCCGACATCGCGGGCGCATGGCCCTCGCGGGCCAGTATCTCCGACAAATCGGAAAGCCGCTCGGCCTGCTCGCGGTAGGCCCGATAGAGTTTGATCGCCGCAGCCGCTGCATTGGGTGCGGCTTCGGCCAGTTCGATCATCTCCTGTTCGCCGGGCAATTCGCCGCTTAACAGGGGATCGGAGAACATCTCGCGAAGCGCCGGGATCGCCGAACTGCTGCCGGCGCCCTGCAATTCCTCCGGCTCGATGTGAAACGTCGAAGAAAGTTTCAGCAACAGCTGCACCGTCAACGGGCGCTGATTGCGCTCGATGAGATTGAGGTAGGACGGTGAAATGCCAAGCTCGGCCGCCATGGCCGTCTGGGTCAACTCCTTGGCAAGGCGAATGCGACGAATCCGCGGCCCGGCAAAGATCTTCTGATCTGCCATCAGGGCGCGCCTCGCTGGAGCAATAATCCGGATGCGGCAGGCACCAGCGCCGCCAGTGCTATCCAATCGGCATAGACAATGCGAGCGATTGCCGCGGATTGCTGACCGGGCGCACCCGCCAACACCAGGAACGAAAGAATGCTAATGACACCGCCGATGACCGCAACCGGCCTGAGGTTCGGCAGGAACGCCGATGCGATGATCAAAGCACCCAGCAGCCCGAACAGGACGGCGCGGTGCTGCATCAGCACAACCAGTGCCGGATCGCCGATTTGTATTCCATACAGGCCGTTCAACCGGTCGGCGCTGAACGCACCGACAATCGGCATGACGTGGATCACGCCCGCGAGGATGAGCCCGGCTATAACAACGACGTTCATGACAACGCTCCTTTCAACCAAAATCGGTCGAAATTTACAAATCTTTACAACGCTCCTTCAATTACCTGCCAGGTAAGGAGTTTACAATTTTTACAGTTTTACAATCTGATTCAGTCAAAGGCAACACAAGCTGACGCGAAAAATACGCTGTTTTTGCTTGATTTTCTCGCGCTATATCGCAGCGCAATGTAAATGTCGTCACATTCTGATTGGCATTTCGATCAATTCATTTGCCAACCATACCTCCAGTGACCGAATTGACGGAGAACCGCCATGACCGATTTTTACAATCTCGTTCCATCCGCTCCGGAAGGCCGTTTCGACGGAATCAGCAGAGCTTACACACCCGAGGACGTTCAGCGTCTTCGTGGTTCCGTACAGATCAAGTACAGCCTGGCAGAAATGGGTGCTAACCGCCTGTGGAAGCTTGTTCACGAAGAGGATTTCGTCAACTCGCTTGGCGCGCTGTCAGGCAACCAGGCGATGCAGATGGTCAGAGCCGGCCTGAAAGCCATCTACCTTTCCGGCTGGCAGGTTGCCGCCGACGCCAACACCGCTTCGGCGATGTATCCGGATCAGTCGCTTTACCCAGCAAATGCCGGCCCGGAACTGGCAAAGCGAATCAACAAGACGCTGCAGCGGGCCGACCAGATTGAAACCGCGGAGGGCAATGGTCTGTCGGTGGAAACATGGTTCGCGCCGATCGTGGCCGATGCCGAAGCCGGTTTTGGCGGTCCGCTCAACGCGTTTGAACTGATGAAGGCCTATATCGAGGCGGGGGCTGCGGGCGTCCACTTCGAGGATCAGCTGGCGTCGGAGAAAAAGTGCGGTCATCTGGGCGGAAAGGTGCTCATCCCGACCGCGCAGCATATCCGCAACCTCAGCGCAGCGCGTTTGGCGGCCGATGTCATGGGCACACCGACGCTGATCATCTGCCGCACCGATGCGGACGCGGCAAAGTTGATCACTTCAGACATCGACGAACGCGACAAACCATTTGTCGATTATGATGCCGGCCGTACACCTGAAGGTTTCTATAATGTGCATAACGGCATGGAGCCGTGCGTCGCACGGGCTATCGCGATGGCGCCCTATTCGGATCTGATCTGGATGGAAACCTCCAAACCCGATCTGGAACAGGCCCGCATCTTCGCCGAAGCCGTCCGCAAGGAGCATCCCAACCAGCTGTTGGCCTACAACTGTTCACCATCATTCAACTGGAAGAAAAATCTCGACGATGCGACCATCGCCAAGTTTCAGCGCGAGTTGGGCGCGATGGGTTACAAATTCCAGTTCATCACGCTGGCAGGCTTTCATCAGCTCAACCACGGCATGTTCGAATTGGCCCGCGGATACAAGGATCGGCAGATGGCCGCCTATTCGGAGTTGCAGGAGGCGGAATTCGCGTCCGAGGCCAACGGATACACCGCCACCAAACACCAGCGCGAAGTCGGTACCGGCTATTTCGATGCGGTATCCTTGGCGATTTCCGGTGGTCAGTCATCGACAACGGCGATGAGCGGATCGACCGAGACAGCCCAATTCCGTCCGGCGGCGGAATAAAGCTTGCAAATTCATGTTCCGGGGCAGTATGTCCCGGAACATCCAACCATACCGATAAGCCGTTACCGGCAGCATGGAGAAGCAAGATGGCACCCAAAACGCGCGTCAAGGAACGGGCCGAGGAACAATCGTCTTCAATGACATCGGACCAGCAGGCCGTTATCCGCATGGTCGCCAATGATCTTCACCGGCTCAATCAGTCGGTGATGAAAGCCGTCGACGCCGGCGTTTCCGTTGAACTGGTTCGCTCCGCCCGCCACCATGGCGGCGACGGAAACTGGGGTGATCTGCTCATCCCGGTGATTGTCACACAGGGCTGACGTCGAGCGCCGTTCTGACCGGGCATTCCGGTCACATTGATATCGCATTTTGCGAAGCGCATCGGTGCGGCGGTAGTATTTTCTCAACCGCGACAGCCGACCGAGGCTGCTGCCCGGCACTGAGATCGCTGCTTTTTCCGGCTCTGGGGCAACCACCCCAGCCGGCAAGCGGTCAACAAGCTTAAAAAGCCTCCGTACCGGAAAAATCCCGCGACAGTTGACGGATCTCTTTCCCACAATTTTTATTTTGTGTTTTGCAACTTAATATAGAAATGTTAGTTGAATAGAAATTCCCTTTTAACAATTCATATGTATTGGCAAACAACCATACATTGAGCACGAAAACGTAAGCGAATTCGAAATGGGGTCAGCAAATCCAAACCGGCGACCATCGGTTAACGCGGTGGGTCGACATAGCGGACAACGCCCCACTGGCCGTTTTGCACTCGTCATCGGCGCATCACGAGTCAACAACGTCGTCGTGTCCCGGATTGTCCAGGATTGCGGAATAAAGCCGGTCGCCTCGAACGCCACCGAAGCCATCGGGCTGTTGGAAGACACCTCCCCCATCCTGATTGTGCTGGAGGGCAAACTCGATGCCGATGGCGTGTCTTGCCTTCTGGAAAAACTGACGTCAAAACAAGAAACCGGCAATGCACCGCCGACTATCTATTTGACTTCCGATGGCGCGCGCGAGGTAACCGGCTACCGGTTCAGCGCGATTGCGAAAATGCCCGTCACCGTCGAGACACTCCGTCCGCTCATTGACCGTCTCGCCTCCGAACATCATCGGGATCGTAACTAGAGCGTGTCCAGCGCAAATGGATTCACTCTAGGCAGTATTGACATTTCGGATTTGGAGCACTGCCGGCGGTAAAACCGGCCAGACCAAGATGTAATACGCGGATAGATCAGCCAAAAGTACTGTGATGGCGGATCCAAGTGCTTCTATACAAATTTCAATGGATTTCGGATCGAAAGTAAGGCGGATTCGATTTGGTGAATCATGCTTCTGCGATATCTATTCATCAGTTATCACACTTTTTGATGTACTATTCAATCTTCTTATGTATTATTAGTTGTATTACTGAATTCACCCAATATCGTTGTTTTCCAATTTGGAGATAGCACAATGGCTGTTGAGAATAATCCGAAAATACTCGCTACTATTGTTGACGAACATTTCAATCGGCTCGATGAATCCGACCTTGAATTGAGCACAGCCCGTATAAGCCTGTCATCGATTGCGCGCACGCTCGTCTCCAGTGACATCCTGCTCTACAATACGATCCGCGACTATCAGTTTGAGCAAAAAATCATCAGCCAGCCCGACCAACTGCCTATCCCGCCTGGCTATCCATCCGGGTCCGAAGAATTCGGACCTGTGTTGTATTGGCTGACCAATTTCGATCCGCCGGCCGATTGGCCAAACAGGTTTCAATTCATCTGGTATGGGTTGCGTGAAGCAATCGTCATTCTTGTCGGCCGGTCAAAAATCGACAAAGCACTTTATGACGATCTGATCTCTTATGTGGAAACGACCGGTATCGCCTCAGGTGACGGAACGATCTGGGGTTTGAACATGTACCAGCAGCTCGACCGCAATTGGCTGACCGCGGCACTGCACTATGTCTATTACAAGCTGTTTCCAAAGGAGATTGCGCCATTTGCCACGATTGACCCGGTAACGAAAAAGCCGTTTTCCCCCGTCGTTCATCCATTGCAGTCGGGCAATGGAGAGACGGTGAAAATTGCCATTTTGGGTGATTGGGGCACGGGCACCTACGATCCGGAAGAGCGCCCGGACAAGCAGACCGGCGCTGTAAAGGGGCCTGCTTTCGACGTGATCAATGCAATTGGCAACATGCATCCAGGCGTCGACTATGTCATTCATCTGGGGGATGTTTACTACGCCGGCACTGGCCCTGGTGCGCTGATCGACGCAGATGAAGAGCAACACAATCTGATCGATATGTGGACCATTACCACCAAAGGCGCGTTCACGCTCAACTCCAACCATGAAATGTATTCAGGCGCCAACGGGCTGATTCCTGTTGGACTGGAGGCCGGCGGTCCGTTTTCAATCCAGAACCACCGCACATTCTTTGCGCTCAGCTTTGGAGACTGGGTAATCCTCGGCCTCGATTCGGCCTATTTCTGCGATGACGACAATCTCTACATGGACGGCAGGCTCATCGATCCGGAACAGCTTGCTTTTGTGAGAAAATATGGCGCGCCGGCCAATAAGGTGATGGTGATGACGCACCACAACGGCCTTGCCTATGACGCGTCAAAAAAGATGCAGCTCTGGGAGGACCTGACCTGCGCGAAGGCTTTGGGGCGAGCTCCCGACTACTGGTACTGGGGCCATGTTCATGACGGTATCGCTTATTCGGCAAAAGCACCCAGCGACGGGGCCATTGTGCGGTGTGTCGGTAATGCCGCGATTCCATACGCTGTCGCCGGCGGGTTGCTCAAAAACGGAAGCATGATCCCGCAAGTCGACTATTTTGCCCACACGCCAATCGATCCGTCGAAACAGGCGACAATCAGGGTCTTTAACGGCTTTGCCGTCATTGAACTGTCGCCGGATTCGGTCGCTGAGACGTTTTTCGAGTTGGACGGCACAGGTGGCGCGGTAGCAAAATGGCCAGCTCACGCCTGATATCTCACCGGCGTTTGTCCATTCCGCTCAAGAACTGGTCAAAAATGGACTCGACACCGCGCTGATAATCATCCTGGGCCTTGCGTCCGGTTTCGAACATCTGCCCGAACAAATCCTCATAGGGATTTTTCTGCTGGCGTTGCGATGTCTGTCGCTCCGGCTGGCTTTGCCGCTCGGTCCGGCGGTTTTCATCACCAGGCATCCCCCCCGGAACCATGCCACCAGACAGCATGTCCTCGAATATCCGTCCAAGCGGATTGTCACCGCCGGGCATCTGCCGGCCGCCCCTGTCAGCCTGACCGCGCTCTTGCTGGCCGCCGGGAACCGCACCGCCAAACATGTCCTGCAGGATCTTGCCAAACGGATTGTCTAACGGATCCGGCGTTTGCGACCGGTTCTCTGATTCGCGGTCCGTCTGGCGTTCGCGACGGTCACCGCCTGTTTGCGCGCGACCAGAACCCTGGCCTTGGCGCATCATCTGTTCGATAACCTCGCCGATGATATTACCACCGGCGCCAAATCCACCGTGTGATGCCGCATTCATCCCGCCGGCCGTCTGATCGAACAGACCTCCCATGACCATAGACGCCAGGGCCGGCAGCATTTGTTTCAGGATGTCCTGGCCGATGCCGGTTGCCTGGGCGGCGTGGTCGGCAACCGCGCGGCTGACTTCCTTGGAGCCGAACAAATGGCCGAGTATTCCGTTGCCGTCAGCGACACCGCCCGGCGAAAAGGCGCTCGGCCATATCCTGCATGTATCTGGCATGGTTGCCGCCGGCGAGTGCCTGCAGGAACGGCTCGATTCCCTGAGGTGTGGCGGCTGTTCGTTTCAGCCCCTGGGAGAACGCCGGCATCAGCGCCTCCATGGCTGCGACGGTCTGATCGCGGGTAAGATCGAACTGGCGCGACACCATATCGACCGCTGCACCGTTTTGGGCTTTCAGCAGCATTTCATTGAGCGGCAACATCCTGGTCTCCTCGGGCCTGCAACATCGAAAGAACTATAGGCGGGAAATGTGGCAATCAAAACAGGAAGATTACCGGACCCGAAATCAATAGGCGTGTTCAAGAAATACCGGTTCAATGGAACCGCCCCAGCGGGTGTGAAATGCCGACACCATCACTTCAGCGCTTGTTGTTCCACGAGCGACGATTTCTTCCAGCGGGCTTAAGAAATCGGTTTCGTCAAAGCCCTCGGCGTTCAACCGCGCCCTGTTCTTCAGGCCCAAACGGGAAAGCGCCAGCACATCACGGGCGACCTTGCCCAGGCCGCGGCCGGCTATTTCGGTGTTAAGCCCTTTTCCGGGCACCGTCTCGCGCAGTAACAACACCTCGTCGTAAGACCAGTTGCGTGTCAGTTCTTCAACGCCATTGAGCGCTTCTGCGTCATAGAGCAGTCCAACCCAGAAGGCCGGCAGTGCGCAGATGCGCCGCCATGGGCCGCCGTCGGCACCGCGCATTTCCAGAAACCTTTTCAGGCGCACGTCGGGAAACAGAGTGGAGAGATGGTTCGTCCAATCTCCCATGGTCGGCCAGCCATCGGATATCTCATCCTTCAGCGCGCCGGCCATAAACTGGCGGAATGTCACATGGGTTGCATCGAAATATCGGCCTTCGCGCAACAGAAAATACATCGGCACATCCAGCGCCCAGTCGACATAATCCGCATATCCGTAGTCAGGCGAAAATGCGAAGGGCAGAAGTCCGGAACGCTGATTGTCGGTGTCGCGCCAGATGTTTCCGCGCCAGGACTGAAGACCGTTCGGTTTGCTCTCGGTAAAGGGCGAGTTTGCAAACAACGCAGTGGCAAGCGGCTGGAGCTTCAATGACACCTGCATCTTGCGGCGCATGTCGATCTCGCTTGAAAAATCCAGATTCACCTGGATCGTGCAGGTGCGGTACATCATGTCGAGGCCTTCCTTGCCGACCTTCGGCATGTAAGCGGTCATGATGTCGTAGCGTGATTTGGGCATGCGCGGCGTTTCGGCCAAAGTCCATTTGGGGCTGCCGCCCAGTCCAAGAAAACCAATACCGAGCGGCTCGGCTATTTCGCGCAGCTGGGCGAGGTGGGCGTTGCCTTCCCGGCAGGTCTGGTGAATGGTTTCCAGTGGCGCACCGGACAGTTCGAACTGTCCGCCCGGCTCCAGCGAGATTGCCCCCTGACCGGTCGGCTCCACAAGACCGATGATATGGCCGGCATCCATGATCGGGTCCCAGCCAAGCTGCTGTTGCATGCGTTCGAG
Organism: Rhizobiaceae bacterium; assembly: GCA_963669285.2. Taxonomy (GTDB): domain Bacteria; phylum Pseudomonadota; class Alphaproteobacteria; order Rhizobiales; family Rhizobiaceae; genus JAWKWH01. The sequence continues at coordinate 21,372 of CAXXSI010000019.1, forward strand.
GATGACGCGGATGCCGTTGTCGCCGCCGTAGGGCACCGGCCTGTTGCCATCGACGTAAAAAGGAAACTTCTCGTGCTCAGTGCCGATCCGCCAGTCGCGCTCCGGTTTCTCGCCCTGGGCAATATACTCAATCAGCTGATCGGGCGATTCGACCGGCCTCGTATCCATCGTATCGCGCGCCATCAATGCCCTCTTGCAGTCGGTACGGCCGGTTCGCTTGAATGCGCTTGATGAACAATGCGCGCGCCGGGATCAAGCAAAAATTCCTGTTCGGTGTGTCAACGAAACTTGATGACTACCAGTCGCCGATCGTCGCCTGCACAATCGCCAGAGCAGCAACGGCTGCCGTGTCTGCTCTCAAGATGCTGGGCCCAAGGGGAATTGGCGTTACAAATGGCAGCTGCCGCAACTGTTCTCTTTCGTTATCCGAAAACCCGCCCTCGGGGCCGATGATCAATCCCAACGGCGATTTCGCCAGCTGTGCCAAAAGATCCAGCGGATTATTAGTCTCCGCGGCTTCATCGCAGAACACCAGCCGTCTGTCCGGTTGCCAATCGGCGACAAGCCTGTCGAATTTCACTGGTTCGGCCAAGTGCGGTATCGACAGAACACCGCATTGCTCGGCAGCTTCGATGATATTGGCCGAAAGGCGTCGGGTCCCAAGCTTTGTGACCTGTGTGTGGTGGGTAATGACCGGCTGGATGATCCCGGCGCCCATTTCGACGGCCTTCTGCACCAGATAGTCGAGGCGTCCCGCCTTGAGCGGCGCGAAACAAAAAACCAGATCGGGCGATTGCGGTTGCGGCCTTTCCAGCGAAACAACGGAAAGATCGACCTTTTTTCGGTTTTGCGGGACTGTGCGTGCCCGCCATTCCCCGTCGCGTCCATTAAAGACGAGGACTTCATCGCCGTCACCAAGACGGAGCACATTGACCAAATAATGCGTCTGCTCGGCCGTCGGCTTGATCGTCAGGCCCATTTCGAGGGGCGAATCGCAAAAAAGCCGCTGCATTTTGTAGTTGGCGCGCATCAAATCTCCATGCGCGAGCCATCAAGGGGCGTCAAGTCCCGGCCGATGGATGCCAGATTGGCTGGTAGCCGCCGGCGATTGCGAGAGTCGTTGTTTTCGGCGTAATACGGGTTATCGTGCAGCCTCGTACCGAATTGAGCGGAATGGGATCACGATAGCCCGAAAACGACCACGGCAGCAGGCGGTTTCCGTGCTTTGCATAGGCGGATCCGTCGATCGAAACCATGACACCGTCAGCCTGTGTACCAAGCACGTCGTGTCCTAACTCGGTCGGCTTGTTGCCAGTCGCCAACCGTTCGGTGTGCAGCAGTGAATCGAGATCACCGGCGCGCAACCTAGCGGCTTCGGTGGCGATTGCCAATGAACGTGCAAAATGCATCGCTTCAAATCGGCGGCAATAAAAGCAGGGCCGATGACCCGCCGCCAAGGCTGTGACTTCATCCAGAAAGAACAGTTCCGTCCACGATCCATTGCCGTTCAGCCCGGGTCCCATGACCTGGCGCTTTCGGCCTCTAAACTCGCAGACGCATATGATCCAGGCCTTCGTCGTCCAGCGCCGGAGCAGCAGGCGCCTTTCTGCCGGGTCATGAATGATGCCCCGATTGCCGGTAAATGTGCCGCGCTCCGGCACCGCGACAATTGCACCAAACGGATCGACACGATTTTGCAGCGGCATGGATGTCTTCCGGGTTGGCGGGGGCACGCTTTGCGCCTCGCATTCATGCATGGTTCATCGCAGCTGCGCTATAGGGCTTGTTGAGCATCAGGATATTAACCGAGCATTCAAAAAAAACCGCAGTGTGCGCTACGTCACAGTATTGGGACTTCCAATTGATCTAAAACCCGGCTAAGCGCCGATCCAGAAAAATAAAACAATCTTGCAAACGGTTCGGTAACCCTATTTGTGAGAATGAACAGAGAGCGAAGAAAAAGAGATGACCCCCGTGAGAGCTGCCCTTTTATCCTTGTTCATGCTGTCCGCAATCGGCCTTTGGGGCTTTGGCATCTACACCGCCGATGCCGGAACAAACTCAGCCGTTATCGACGGTTATGGCGTTATTGCCGCGGCCCGCTAACCTCGATCATTCTTTTATCCTGACCATCTATCACCAAAGCTGAAAGCTTTCCGCTCCAGACAGCGCCGGTATCGACATTCACCCGGTTCGGCATGACTTCAGCGACCGCGCACGGCGTGTGGCCGTGCACGATCACTTTCGGATGCAATCCGGGATAATCGAGAAAATCGGATCGTATCCACACCAGATCGTCGGGATCCTGCCGGTCGAGCGGTAAGCCAGGACGAATGCCGGCGTGGCAAACAAAGAAATCGCCAAATTCTGCGGTCAGCGGAAGTGATGACAGGAACTCCCGGTGGGTGGCGGGAACAGCCCGGACAAGTGCCTCATGGCAAATTCTTGTCGATCCGGACGTTCGCAGGTCCAGTTCAACACCGTAGGAAGCAGCAGTTTCAATGCCTCCATAGCGGCTGAAAAGACCTCTCGGATTGGGCCTGTCGAGAAAATCCAAAAAGCCCTGGTCGTGATTTCCCTGCAGGGCGACATAGCGGCGGTTGCCGGTACAACAGTCGATCAGATGCTCCACCGTCGCGCGCACATGCGGACCGCGATCGCAATAGTCGCCCACCAGAACGATTCGCCAGTCATCAACCTTGTCGCGTTCGATTTCCGAATGGATTTTTTCCTGCATGGATTTCAGCAGGTCAATGCAGCCGTGCACATCGCCGATAATGTAGATGCGCACGCCTGCCGGACCTTTTGCATCAAGATAGTGAACGCCAGTGCCGGACATTAAAGGCTTCCCGGTGAATTGCCGGTATGGCGATAGACAAACTGATCGTTGGAAACAAGCGGCAATTGTGCCTACGGTGCCAATTGAATCGGCCGATCGCCGTGTTTGGCCCTTGGCAGCGGGTCGGCTATAGGACAGAAACAACACCGCATATTTTGAGATTTGGACAATGGCAGCAGCAACAGACATTTCAGACCTGCAGGACCTCGCCCGGCGGCGGGTACCAAAAATGTTTTACGACTATGCCGATTCCGGTTCGTGGACCGAGGGCACCTACAGGGACAATGAGGCGGCCTTTGCCAAGTATCGGTTACGTCAAAGAGTGGCGGTCAACATCGACAAACGGTCGCTGTCATCAACAATGATCGGTCAGAACGTATCGATGCCGGTGGCGCTGGCCCCGGTGGGGCTGACAGGAATGCAGCACGCCAATGGCGAGATTCTCGCAGCGCGGGTCGCTGCGAAGGTCGGAATACCGTTCACATTGTCGACAATGAGCATCTGTTCCATCGAAGACGTGGCCGAAGCGACAGGCGAACCATTCTGGTACCAGCTCTATGTCATGCGCGACCGCGGTTTTGTCGAAGACATGATCGCACGGGCAAAGGCGGCGAACTGTTCCGCTCTGGTGCTGACGCTTGATCTCCAAGTGCTCGGCCAGCGCCACAAGGATGTCAAAAACGGTCTATCGGCCCCGCCCAAGCCGACCCCAGCGGTACTGCTGGATTTGCTGCTGAAGCCGCGCTGGTGCTTTGAAATGCTAGGCGCGAAGCGCCGGACCTTCGGCAATATCGTCGGCCACGCCAAGGGGCGTCGACAGCATGTCCTCGCTTTCCGAGTGGACTCACGCCCAGTTCGATCCGCAGCTCGACTGGAAGTCGATCGAGTGGATCAAGGAACGCTGGGACGGCCCGTTGATCCTGAAGGGTATCAATGATGTCGAGGATGCCAAGATCGCTGCGAAGACGGGGGCTGATGCGCTCATCGTCTCCAATCATGGCGGCAGGCAACTCGACGGCGCTGCGGCTTCCATTGACGTTTTGGGCGATATTGCCGATGCGGTCGGCGACAAGATCGAGGTCCACTTCGATAGCGGCATTCGAAGCGGTCAGGATGTTTTCAAGGCTATGGCGCTGGGCGCCAAGGCCACTTATATCGGCCGCGCCTACATTTACGGGCTTGGCGCGATGGGTGAAACCGGAGTCGAAAAAGCGCTGGAGTTCATCCGCAATGAGCTCGACATCACGATGGGACTGTGTGGTGAAACCGACATCAACAATGTTGGCCGGCATAATTTGTTCGACGACTAATTTTTATCCGATCAGGCGGGATTGCGCCGATAGCGGCGCAGTTCTGACACTCTTTTCCAGTCACCGGCGCGTTCGGCTTCGGCATGAACCCCTTCGACAAAACGCATGTGGTCTTCAGCCGCCCGGCGTGCAGCGTCCGCGTCACCGGTCCGAATGGCGTCATAAATCGCCGGTGTTGAGCCAGCAGCTTGTCGCGGGCGCCGGGAAGTTCGTAGATCATTGCCCGATTCAGAAAAACGCCGTCACTCAACAGGCGATAACAGGCGCGCAGTGTATGCAACAAGATGATGTTGTGGGCAGCTTCGCCGATCGCGTTGTGGAAATCGACGTCGGCTTCCGCTTCTTCGGAAAAATCATCCTTTTCGTGTGCGGCCTCCATCCGGCGCATGATGTCAGACAGGATTTCGCGGTCATTTGCCGTGGCGCGCCGGGCTGCAAACTCGGCGGCTATGCCGTCGATCTCGCGGCGATACTCCAGATAGTCGACCGTCGCCTCGCGATGCGCGGCTATCAGTTCCATCACCGGCTTGGAAAAAACCGGTCCGATGACATCGGCAACATAGGTGCCGCCGCCATGGCGCGATACCAAAAGCCCCCTTTCTTGCAGGTTCTTCAGCGCTTCGCGAACGATTGGCCGCGAAACTTCGAACTGATCGACCAAATCACGCTCGCCGGGAAGCCGGTCTCCCACGCGCAATACACCCTCGAGTATCAATTGTTCGATCTGACTGATGACTTCATCGGCCGTACGCGATGGCTTTATGCGGGAAAACAGTTGATTCACGGGCGCCTCGATGTTCATTGAGCGCAACCTTAGTGACCGGCGCGTAAATTGGTCAAGTCTGTTGTCCAGTTGAAACCAGCACAAGGTTTACCCTGGGGCACCGGGCCGCATGGAAATTAATGCAAGCGGGTGGCAAAAGGCCTGTCCGTATCCACCAGAAACTCCAGGTCACGAAGGCAAAACCGATGGACAAAGGGGAGAAGCTTCGCGAAACGGCCAAACAGGCCGGTGGCGTTCTTGGTTTCGCCACGCATGCCGGGCGATCGGCGGCGTTGGGCGAGGTTCATTCGCGTCCGAGCCCGCCGGTTGAAGTGCCGCGCATTCTGGTGCAGCTCTCATTCATGACCGAGGGCGGATCCTCGGTTGACCACGCCGTGCTTGCCGACCTGTCGCGACAACTGGGCGTGGCACCGCCCGAGCGCCAGGCCCGCCATCATTCGATGAAATGGGGCAATGGCCGCCTGCACTGGGAGCGGCACACCGAATTTTCGACTTATCTTTGGGACGGACCGCTACGCTCTTCAGACAAGAATCCGTTGTCCGGCTCGCCGTTCGGCGACGGATTCTCGGTTCCGGGTGTTGTCATTGCCGGCGTTCGGCTGGAATTGCGGAAATGGACGAAGGCAGCGGAACGCCATCTATCGCAATTTGACGAATCGAGCCTGTGTTTTTCGTTGGTCGATGGCGGCAAGGCGGCTGCGGCAACGGATTTCAGGCAGGACGGTGATGGATTGACGCGGATCCTGGTGCTCGACAAGGGGTTGACGCCTGCCCGCGCCGGCGCGCTTGCGCAGCGGCTGGTCGAAATAGAAACCTACCGAACGCTTGCCATGCTCGGTCTGCCGCTGGCGCATTCCTTGTCGCCGAGAATCAGACGAATAGAGGATCGTCTGGCAGGTCTGACCAGCGAAATGCGCAGCACAGCGAATCGCGACAGCCAGACACTGCTGGCAGAATTGACGGAACTTGCCGCCGAACTTGAGGCAGACGCTGCGGCTTCGCTCTACCGGTTCGGCGCCAGCCGGGCCTATCACGGCATTGTCGAAGAGCGCCTGGACGCACTCGGCGAACAGGCGGTCAGCGGCTACAATACTTGGGCCGGATTTCTGCGGCGGCGCGTGGCGCCTGCCATGCGGACTTGCCGCTCAGTCGAGGAACGACAAGCCAATCTTTCGCGCAAACTGGCGCGCGCGACCACGCTGTTGCGGACCTGGGTTGACGTGGAGGTGGAGCACCAGAACCGCGACGTGCTGGCAGCCATGAACCGGCGCGGAAAGCTGCAATTGCGGCTCCAGCAGACCGTGGAAGGCCTGTCGGTCGCCGCGGTGTCCTACTATGTGGTGGGATTGATCGGGTACCTGGCCAAGGGCGCCAAGCCTTTCGGCCTGTCGGTTCCGGATACGCTTGTCACGGCCGTTTCGGTTCCCTTCGTCATTGTTGGCGTGTGGATGATCGTGCGACGCATCAGAAAGTCCCATTCAGACGGTGAAAAGGCCTGACATCGGTCCATGCGAACGGGCATACTCCGGCGGTTTGCAAGACCGGATTGCTTTGTTTCGGACAAAGTGGTAAATAGTTTTTACCACTTTAACGCAAGGCCCTGCCAATGAGCGATATCGCTTTCCTCGAACCCGATGCATCGATCATCGCGCGGCGCGACGAAATCGCCGATGAGCTGGCCCGGCTGGTTCCGGGCGATTGCCTGGTTACCGCCGAGCGCGAACTGGTTCCGTTTGAGACGGATGGATTCACCGCATACCGGCGGGTTCCGCTGGCTGTGGTGCTTCCCGAAACCACTGCGCAACTGTCCAAGGTCATGCGTTATCTCGCGCATGAAAAAATACCGGTTGTGCCACGCGGCGCCGGGACTTCGCTTTCCGGTGGCGCCATTCCGCAGGAAGATGCCGTGGTGATCGGTCTTTCCAAAATGAACCGTATCCTCGACATCGACTTGCCAAACCGGATTGCCGTGGTCCAGGCCGGCGTCACCAATCTGGCCATATCGGATGCCGTTGACGGTGACGGATTTTTCTATGCACCGGATCCGTCATCGCAGCTGGCGTGTACGATCGGCGGCAATATCGCCATGAACTCCGGCGGTGCCCACTGCCTGAAATACGGGGTGACGACGAACAATCTGCTCGGCGTGAAGATGGTGCTGTTCGATGGCACAATCGTGGATTTCGGCGGTGCCGCCATGGATGCGCCGGGCTACGATCTGGCCGGACTGGTATGCGGGTCGGAAGGCCAATTGGGTATTGTGACCGAAGCAACGGTTCGCCTGATCGCCAAACCTGCCGGTGCCCGACCGGTCCTGTTCGGATTTGAGGACAGCAATGCCGCCGGCTCATGCGTTGCCGATATTATCGGTGCCGGCATTGTTCCGGTGGCGATCGAATATATGGACAAGCCGGCCATCGAAATCTGCGAGGCATTTGCCAAAGCTGGCTATCCTCTCGATGTCGAGGCGTTATTGATCGTCGAGGTCGAAGGCTACGAAGAAGAGATGGAAGCCTCCCTGTCGCGCATTGTCGAGATCGCCAATGCGCACGGGGTCAAAACCGTGCGGGAAAGCCAGAGCGCAACCGAGGCGGCGCTGATCTGGAAAGGCCGAAAATCGGCGTTTGGCGCGACAGGACGGATAGCCGACTACATTTGCATGGACGGTACCGTCCCGCTCGGACAGCTTGCCCATGTGCTTGCGGAGACCGGCAACATTGTCGCCAGATACGGCCTGCGCGTGGCAAACGTGTTTCACGCCGGAGACGGCAACATGCATCCGCTCATCCTTTACGACGTTAATGACCCGGAAGAAGCGCGCAAGGCAGAGCTGGCCGGCGCGGATATTTTGAAACTGTGTGTTGAAGCCGGCGGCTGTCTGACCGGGGAGCACGGCGTTGGCATCGAAAAACGCGATTTGATGCAGCACCAGTTTACTCAGTGCGATATCGCGCAGCAATTGGCGGTGCGGGCCGCATTTGATCCCGACTGGATTCTCAATCCGTCAAAAGTGTTTCCATTGGAAAATCGCGGCCACGGGAAATCCGCCGCATGACCGGGAAAACCACATTGACGCCCGGCTCGGAGGACAAAGCGGCGGAAATGATCGCTTCTGCAGCAGCCGACAAAACCACGCTTGCCATCGAAGGCAGTGGCACGAAATCGGCAATCGGCCGCCCGGTTTTTGCCGATTCGACCATTTCATCGGCTAAATTGTCCGGGATCACCGCCTATAATCCGGCGGAAATGGTGATCAGTGCGCGGGCGGGCACCCCGCTTCCCGAAATCAACCGCGAGCTCGCTAAAAATAATCAGATGCTGGCATTCGAGCCGCCAGTCCTCGGACACCTGTTCGGCGCTGCAGGCGATCCGACAATCGGCGCCGTGGCGGCAACAAACGGCGCCGGGCCCCGCCGCATTGTCGCCGGCGCGGCGCGCGACAGCCTGCTTGGTGTCCGACTGGTCAATGGCCGGGGAGAAGTGGTGAAGAATGGCGGCCGGGTGATGAAAAACGTTACCGGCCTGGATCTGGTCAAACTGCTGGCCGGCTCGTGGGGAACGCTCGGCTTGTTGAGCGAAGTCACATTCAAAGTATTGCCTTCACCCAAATCCGAGCAGACATTGGTGCTTCGCGGGCTCGACGATGACGCGGCAACAGCCGCCATGGCGCACGGCATGGCCAGCCCCAACGAGGTTTCCGGCGCCGCGCATCTGCCGAACCTAGTGGCGGACAAGATGATCGGCGGCGGTGCCGCGACGGTATTCAGGCTCGAGGGATTTGCCGATTCGGTGTGCATTCGCGTGCAGCAATTGCAGAAAACGTTCGCCGCAATTGCCCAATCGGAGGTCCTGGACGGCGATCAATCGGCCAATCTGTGGCGCGCAATTCGTGATGTGAAGCCGTTCGGCGGTTCAAACTCGATCCTGTGGCGGGTGTCGATGAAACCGTCGGAAGCGCACAAATTCGTCATGGCGATCCGCATGCATGCCGCGATCGACGCCTATTACGACTGGCAGGGCGGACTGGTGTGGCTGTCGCTGCAGGACGACAATCCAAATGACGAGATGATCAGGGCGGAGCTGGCGCGCCATGGCGGCGGTCACGCGACGCTGATCCGCGCCGACAGCCAGTACCGCGCCCTTGTTCCGGTGTTCCAACCGTTGGCGAAACCGGTCGAAGCCTTGTCCCGGAGGATCAAGGCTGCCTTCGATCCGGACGGTATCTTCAATCCAGGCCGGATGGCGGCTTGAACGATGCAGACCAATTTCTCCATTCACCAGCTGGCCGATCCAGCCACCGCCGAGGTGGAAAAGATCCTGCGACGATGCGTCCATTGCGGATTCTGCACGGCCACATGTCCGACCTATGTGACGCTGGGCAATGAGCTCGACAGCCCGCGAGGGCGGATTTACCTGATCAAGGACATGCTGGAAAACGGTCGCCCCGCTGACAGGGACACCGTTACCCATATCGACCGTTGCCTGTCCTGCCTGGCTTGCACGACCACCTGCCCGTCGGGCGTCGATTACATGCATTTGATCGATCATGCCCGTGGGTATATCGAAAAAACCTACCGACGGCCGCCTGCCGACCGGGCAATCCGACAGTTGCTCAAATTGGTCCTGCCCTTTCCGAAGCGGTTCAGGGCGTCGCTTGCCCTGGCACGGATCGGCCAGCCGTTTGCCAGGATGTTCAATATCGTTTCGCAAACGAAACCATTAGCCGCCATGCTCGAGCTGGCGCCGAAAGAAATTGCCCGCGCATCTGCTGCGAGCAAGCCCGGCATCAACCGTGCCAAGGGCGAGACCAAAGGCCGGGTCGCGATCCTGACCGGTTGCGCCCAGCCGGTGCTTGATCCGAAAATCAACGAGGCAACGATCGCGCTTCTAAACCGGCTCGGCACCGAGGTCGTCGTCGCTGCCGGCGAAGGCTGCTGCGGCGCGCTGGTGCACCACATGGGACATGAGGAACAAGCCCTGGCGCAAGCGCGCAACAATGTCGACGCCTGGATCGGGGAAGCCGAAAACGGCGGGTTGGACGCCATCATCATCACCGCATCGGGCTGCGGGACTACGATCAAGGACTATGGCCACATGCTGCGGCACGACGCCGATTATGCCGACAAAGCCGCGACCGTTTCGGCACTGGCCATGGATATTACCGAGTATTTGGCGCGCATCGACCTGCCTGAACCAACAGTCAGGCCGGACCTCATCGTTGCCTATCACTCGGCCTGTTCCATGCAACACGGCCAAAAGATCACCAAACAGCCGAAAAACCTTCTCACGCACGCCGGCTTTGACGTGCGCGAACCGCGAGAGGGTCACCTGTGCTGCGGATCTGCAGGTACCTACAACATCATGCAGCCTGAAATCTCGGCCAAGCTCAGAGACCGCAAGACCAGGAATATCGAAGCCACCGGCGCCGATATCATCGCCACCGGCAATATCGGTTGCATTGCCCAGATCGGCTCGGCGAGCCAACTGCCGATCGTGCACACCGTCAAGCTGCTCGACTGGGCCCATGGCGGAGCCAGGCCCGACAATATTCCCGCGACAACGAAAAAGGCGGTCGAAACCGCCTGAATCCGCACTTCCCGGTGGAGTCTTGGCTGCGGATGCTAGAGCGTATTCGGACTAAATGGGAGCGGTTTGTTGGCAAGTATTTTTTACATCAGCGAGGAGAACACCGCAGCGCGATGTTACCATCGTGCGAGGAATTCGACGGTGAGGTCTGGTTTATCGGGCTTGCCCGACGAAACGTCCGGTGGACGTTTCGCCAGCCGAACGCCCGAAGGGCTGATGGGGAAAAGACTGCCAAGCAGGCGAACCGTCAAGCGCTTGAAATACCTGGATAAACCGCAACCGTTTGAACTTGGTCTTTTGCGCCCCGGTCTGCGTCGCGCGGGTCTAACGGTGTTCACACCGCGTCGCCCCGCGCTCCTTGCCGTAACACAAAATCCCTGCGTTCAAACGATTCCATTTAAGCCAAATACGCTCTAACTTGCCGAAGCGGGTACTTCGCGCAGCGGCGATGTTCCGCCGCCATAGATTTCTTCGTAGTTCCTGCGCTGGCGATTGAGCGCAACCATGGTGTTTTTCAACAGGATCGCCACCGTAACCGGACCGACTCCACCAGGCACCGGCGTGATCCAGGAAGCGACTTCGCGCACCGATTCGGTGTCAACGTCGCCAACGATCCGTTCCCTGCCATCTTCACCGGTTTCGGTGTTGATGCCGATATCGATGACGGCGGCGCCCGGCTTGACCATGTCGGGTTTGATCAACCGCGATTTGCCAACTGCAACGAACAGAGCGTCGGCGCGGCGCGCGTGTGCTGCGACCGAGCGTGTCATGTGGTGGCAGACGGTAACGGTGGCGCCTTCGCTCATCAACAGAAACGCAATCGGCTTGCCGACGATTTCGGAATGGCCGACAACGACCACTTCGAGACCTTCCAGCTCCATGCCGGTTTCCTTGAGCAAGGCCACGGATGCGGCGGCCGTACAGGGCGCAAGATCGAGCTGGTTGTAGACGATATTGCCGATCGAAGCCGGATGCATGCCCTCGACATCCTTCAGCGGATGGACTGCCGCCTGAAGCGCCTTGATGGGGATGTGGTCCGGTACCGGGCGCTGAATAATGATGCCGGTCACCCGGGGATCGGCATTCATACCGCCGATTGCTGCTTCCAACTCAGCTGCGGTGACATCGGCGGGATAGTGGCGCTCATCGAAACCGATCGACGCCGACTCGGCTTTTGCGCGCTGGTTGCGCACATAGATTTCGACCGCATCGACGTCACCAACGGTGATCGACACCAGTTTCGGCGACCATCCCTCATTGGCCGCCGCTTCGGCTTGCTGCCTGACTTCCTCGATAATACGTTTGGCGACCGGGCCGCCTTTCAAATACCTCGGATCGTCTTTCGCCATGGCCCCATCCTTCTGCTCAACGCACAAAAAGCGACCGGGGAAGCGCATATCCGCGCTTCCCCAGTTTCAGGCCAGCCTGCCCAATGGGCGTCCCTCCGGCTGGCCCTACCCTCTCCGGGCATTTGAACGTGCGTTTATATCACTATGACCTTGGTTCCAACCGGTATGCGCTCATAAAGATCGATGACATCTTCGTTGCGCATGCGAATGCAGCCTGACGATACCGCGCCGCCAATGGTCCAGGGCGCGTTGGTCCCGTGAATGCGATAAAGCGTGGAGCCGAGATACAGCGCCCGGGCGCCAAGCGGATTGGACGGCCCGCCGGCCATGTGTACCGGCAAATGACGTCCTTTCTTCTTCTCACGCGCAATCATTTCGGCTGGCGGACGCCAGTCCGGCCACACGCGTTTCAATGTCACTTTGTGAACGCCGGCCCACTCAAATCCGGGCTTGCCGACACCGACGCCATAACGGCGCGCCTTGCCATCTTTTAGAACCAGATAGAGAAAGCGTTCGTTGGTATTGATAATGATGGTGCCGGGTTTCTGGTTGCCATCATAGTTGACGACCGTCGGCAGATAGACCGGATCCATCTTTCGTTCGACCTTGCGGGGCTTCGGCGCAGCCACCGCGGCGGTGCGGACATCTTCACGCTTCTTGCGACGGAGCAAACGTCTGGGCGGCGGCTCGACCGGCCGTAAGACGACGCGGCGGTTAATACCGCCGTCGGGCGCACGACGCAGCTGCATGACCCAGGGCGCTGACAAGTCGGGGCTGACCAGAACCGGCGGTTTGGATCGGTATCGGTCATTGGCATGACCAGGCAAAGTCGATGCGGCAACAGCCAAAACCGCAGCTAGCAGAAACAGAAAAACTCGCATGGGACGTACTCTCAACTCGGGCGTCACATTAATGGGCGGCGAACATGGTCCGCCACCCGGCACATGGCGACAGTGGGCTGAAACCGGAGTCCGAAAAGTGAATCGAATTCGATAAAATGCGAAATTGTCAGGAAAGATTCTGGTGTGGTTACCGACCGGTTCAGAATTCTGGTAAAGCAGACATGAATCTTGCCAGAATCCGTATTAACCATGAGGTTGAGCCCCTTGAGCGAACGAATCGATACCGAAACGACCGGCCTGATCAAAGGAAACGACGGAAAGGTTCGCTGCTTTTGGCACGGTGGCCATGAAGACTATGAGGCCTATCACGACCGGGAGTGGGGCAGGCCCGTCGATAATGATATCCGCCTGTTTGAGAAGATCTGCCTCGAGGGATTCCAATCCGGTCTGTCGTGGCTTACCATTCTGCGCAAGCGGGAGAATTTCCGCGCCGGCTTCGCCGGTTTTGATTTCCACCAGATCGCCCGGTTTGGCGATGCCGACGTGGAGCGGTTGCTGCAGGATGCCGGCATCGTGCGGCACCGTGGCAAGATCACCTCGACGATCAACAACGCCAAGCGGGCGATCGAACTGCAAAAGGAATACGGCTCGCTGGCCGCCTATTTCTGGTCATATGAACCGGGACCGACGGATCGTCCGGCCAAGCTGGACAAGGCAACCCTGTTCACACTGGGCAAAACCGAGACATCGACCCGGATATCGAAGGATCTGAAAAAACGCGGCTGGTCGTTCGTCGGTCCAACCACGGTTTATGCCTTCATGCAGGCGATGGGCATGGTCAACGATCACATCGAGGGTTGCGTTATCCGCGAAGAGTGCGAGGCGGACAGGGCCGCTTTTGCAAGACCTGGCCGCCAATGACGACCGCAAGACCATTCGACAACCCCGAAGTCGAGGCGGCCTACCGACGGTTTCCCGACATTATCCGCGAACAACTGCTGGATCTGCGTGAACTGGCGTTCGAGACGGAACGCAACACGCCCGGGGCCGGTCCGATTGTCGAAGCGCTGAAATGGGGACAGCCGAGCTTCGTCACGCGGGGCCGGCACGGCAGTACGTTCAGACTCGGCGCATTGGACGAGGGACCGGCGACGCATGCGTTGTTCTTCCTGTGCCAAACGACACTGGTTGAGACATTCCGCGAGATTTACACAGATGTCCTCGATTTTAAGGACAACCGGGCGGTGCTGTTCATGAAAGACCGGGAATATCCGCGCGAGGCGGTGTCACACTGCATGGCTCTTGCCATGACCTATCGCCTTAAAACTTAGAGGCTCTTCAAGCCGCTTGATCGACGGTCTGTGACGAAGCGCACACGACATGCACGCGCCATCTGCCAATGTGCCTGTGCCCATAGGGTTTTCGCATTGCCGAAGCCGTTCCTTCTCCTAACCCGAGGCTGACACTGGAGCGGTCAAGGCATTCAGGAAAATCCGCCTTTGCCCCCGAACCGCCAAGTGACGGTACGGGGGCAGATTCTCCGCCAAATCAACAGCAGATCCGCCGCTTCTGGCAGCGCAAGCGCGTCAGGCCGCGTTGTGACTGGGCGCACTGCCTGGATTGGCAACCTGGTGCATACAAGAGAGATAGGGACTTTGAGAGGAGTACGAAAGATGACAAATCTCAGCAAAATACTATCGCGCGGCGGTTGCCCAACACAATTATGCCAAGGCGCTCGGTTGCGGATTCGGCGGCGGCCGCTGGTCGGCCAACTACCATGGCCACAGGAACTGGTGCCTGTCGCACGGCGTCGGCATCATGGATGTGTCCAATGAAGACCATCTGCGCAAACAAGCTCTGCAGCAATGCGGCTCGAAGGTCGCCAAATGCGACTCCTACGCGCAGAATGCGGTTGCCGCGCAGGCTCAAAATGTGAGTGACCAGTGCGGCTATACCGGCGGGCGTTGGTCGGCCAACTATAATGGTCACAAGAACTGGTGCATGGGCGCCGGCAATGCGGCGATTGCCAGCGAAGAGCACAAGCGCGGCGTCGGCCTGTCGCAATGCCTGATCGGCGATGGCGGCAATCTGCCCAAGACCTGATTATCCTGCGCACTGTCGCAAACTGCCCGGCACTGGCAAGTCCCGCTTGCCAGTGCCGGGGCATTTTCCTATGAAGTCGGCGCCTGCCGAACCCGGCGGGTCATATCCTGGCGGAAGCGGATTTCATGGCGAGCAAGAACAAGAAACCCCACAAGCTGAAAGCGCGTCTGCCGCGCGGTTTCGTCGATCGCTCGCCGGATGATATCCGCGCGACCAACAATATGGTCGCGGCAATCGCCGAAGTCTATGAACGCTACGGCTTCGACCCGGTCGAAACGCCGCTGTTCGAATATACCGATGCGCTGGGCAAATTTCTGCCCGATGAGGAACGGCCCAATGCCGGGGTGTTCTCGCTGCAGGACGATGACGAGCAGTGGATGAGCCTGCGCTATGACCTGACCGCGCCGCTTGCCCGCCATGTGGCGGAGAATTTCAACGACATCCAGCTGCCGTACCGCACCTGGCGGGCGGGCTGGGTTTTCCGCAACGAGAAACCGGGGCCGGGGCGGTACCGCCAGTTCATGCAGCTCGACGCCGACACGGTCGGAGCGTCGGGTGTGCAGGCCGATGCCGAAATGTGCATGATGATGGCCGACACGATGGAGGCGCTGGGCATTGCCCGCGGCGACTACGTTATCCGGGTCAACAACCGCAAGGTGCTCGACGGGGTGATGGAAGCGATCGGGCTTGGCGGTGATGATAATGCCGGGCGCCGGCTCACCGTGCTGCGGGCCATCGACAAGCTCGACCGGCTGGGCATAGACGGCGTGCGCCAGTTGCTCGGTGAGGGACGGAAGGACGACAGCGGCGATTTCACGCCGGGCGCAAAACTGGAAACCGCACAGATCGAGCAGTTCGTCGGTTATCTCACCGGGCGCGATTGGTCGCCATCGAGCCAATCTTACGCCGACGGATATGGCGAGCTTCAGATCATCGACGAAATCGTGAAATCGTGCGGCTATGACATTGACCGCGTTGAAATCGATCCCTCGGTTGTGCGCGGCCTGGAATACTATACCGGGCCGGTCTACGAGGCCGAGTTGCTGTTCGATGTGACCAACGAGAAGGGCGAGGTGGTGCAGTTCGGCTCGGTCGGCGGCGGCGGGCGTTATGACGGGCTGGTATCGCGCTTCATGGGCAACCCGGTGCCGGCGACCGGCTTTTCCATCGGCGTCTCAAGACTGATGACAGCGTTGAAAAACCTCGGCAAACTCGATTCATCCGACGACATCGCCCCGGTATTAGTGACAGTCATGGACGGCCGGGAGACCGAGGCGCTCGGGCGCTACCAGAAGATGACGCAGGACTTGCGCAACGCCGGCATCCGCGCGGAAATGTACCAGGGCAACTGGAAGAAATTCGGCAATCAGCTCAAATACGCCGACCGGCGCGGCTGTCCGCTGGCAATCATCCAGGGTTCCGACGAGCGCGAAACCGGCCAGGTGCAGATCAAGGATCTGATCGAGGGCAAGCGCCAGGCCGAAGCAATTGAATCCAACGAGGAGTGGCGTTCGGCCCGCGTGGCGCAGACGACGGTTGGCGAGGCCGAACTGGTCGAGACGGTGAAACAGCTGCTGGCCCAGCAAGCCGAAGACCGCAAGGCCGGATCGTGACGGGCCGATGAACACGCGCTATCCGGCCATCGCACCAGCCATTCTCGTGTTGATGTCGGCGCGCGAGGTCGAACATACCGACATACCCGTGCTGCAGCCGGCCGATCCGTTTCTGGACACGGCGGGCGAGGAATTGCGCAGCCGCATCTTCATGACGCAGAACGAGCGCGGCGACAGCCTGTGTCTGCGGCCGGAATTCACCATTCCGGTGTGCCGCAAGCACATTATTGACGGCAATGGCGAACACAAACGCTACGGCTATCTCGGAGAAGTGTTCCGGCAGCGCCGCGCCGGCGGTACGGAATTTTACCAAACCGGCATTGAGGATCTCGGTGATCCGGACGCGGCGGCGGCCGATGCGCGCTCGATCGGCGACGCACTGGCTGTTCTCAGAATTGCCCTGCCCGACAATTCGATGAATGTGGTCGTCGGCGATCAGGCGATTTTCGAAGCTGTGATGTCGGCTCTGGGTTTGCCGAATGGCTGGAAAATGAGGCTTGCCCGCTCCTTCGGTTCGCGTTCGTCGCTCGAATCGGCATTGCACGACCTGGAAAAGCCACACGGCAGCACCCGTTTTCAACCACCGGTGTCGGGGCTGATCGCCGCCGACGACGAAGCCGGCCTGACGGCCCATATCGCAGCGCGCATCGCCGAAGCGGACATGCCGCCACAAGGGGGCAGAACAGCAGCAGAGATTGCCGGGCGACTGATCGAGAAAACCAAGCTGGCCGAAACACGTCTGCCGGTTGGCGCAATGAGGGCGTTGAAGACATTTCTTGCCATCAAGGTACCGCTCGATGAGGCGGCATCGGCGCTTCGGGAGTTTGCGTCGCAAAACGATATCGACATCGATGCGGCATTGCGGCGTTTCTCGGCCCGCGTCGGAGCGATCTCCAGCCAGAATACCAACAATGCGCTGGTTAGCTACGATGCTGCATTCGGCCGGCCGCTCGACTACTATACCGGGCACGTTTTCGAAATATACGCCGATGGCGCCAAACGCCCGCTGGCCGGCGGCGGGCGCTATGACGGGCTGCTGGCAATGCTCGGCGCGGAGGATCCCATTCCGGGCGTCGGCTTTTCCATCTGGCTGGACCGCGTTGCCGCAATTGCGGAGGACGCGTCATGAGCATCACTCTGGCGCTGCCTTCCAAAGGCCGGCTCAAGGATCAGGCGATCGAGCTGTTCGAAAAGGCGGGATTCCCGATATTTCTTCCCGGCGATGATCGAAAATACCGGGCACATATCGAGGGCCGAGACGACATCGAGGTGATTTTCATGTCAGCATCGGAAATCGCCGCGGAACTGGGCGCCGGCGCAATCGATCTGGGGATCACCGGCGAAGACCTGATCCGGGAAAACCTCGCTGATGCGGATGCCAAGGTCGATATCGTGGCCGGATTGGGATTTGGCCGCGCCGACGTGGTGGTTGCCGTGCCGGATGTGTGGATTGACGTCACCACCATGGCCGATCTGGATGATGTGGCAGCCGAGTTCAGGCAACGCCATGGCCGGCGTTTCAGGATCGCGACGAAATACTGGCGGCTGACCCAGCAGTTCTTTTCCGCCAAGCACGGCATACAGGTGTACCGGATTGTCGAAAGCCTGGGCGCGACGGAAGGGGCGCCGGCAGCGGGTTCGGCTGATATCATTGTCGACATCACCTCCACCGGTTCGACGCTGCGCGCCAATCATCTACGCATTCTCGATGACGGGGTGATCCTTGAATCGGAAGCGTGCCTGATCATGTCGAAAAAGCAGCGCAATGAAAACGAGCAGAAGATCTGTCGCGAAATCGCCGAGACGGTCGCATTGTCCCTCTAAAAAAGCAACGGCCCGGCGAAAACACCGGGCCGTCGGCGTGTATTTACTAAGCGTCAGGCGCGCTTGGCATCGACCGACATTGCGCCGGGTCCGGAAACCACCAGCGCCATGAAACCACCGGCAATCGCCAGATTTTTCATCAGCAGGATCATCTGAATCTGATCCGATGGTGCGAGATGAAAGGCAAAGCCGGTAAACAGGCAGAACGCCACCAGCAACCAGGCGACGATCCGTGTCTGGAAACCGACCAAAATGGCCACACCCGCCACGACCTCGAATATCGCCGCCAGCCAGGCTAGCAATGTGGTTGCCGGTAGTCCGACCGATCCGATGTATCCGGCAGTTCCGGCGATATCGCCGAATTTGCTGAAACCGGCCATGATGAAGATGATCGCCAACAAAATGCGGCTGATCAGCAAGATGACGTCGTTGGACATGAAACCCTCCTTATGTCGTCATCGCTGATATGATCATTTGGGCATCGCTGCGAAAGCGGCTGGTCAGCGACAATCTGTTCAATATTGTTGAACGAATACGTTGAATTGTGCACAGCTTAGTCTGGTGGCGTTCTGCCCGTCATGGCCGCCGGATTGACCAGCCGTTCGAATTGTTCAGCGGTGACCAATCCGCTGTTCAGCGCCTCTTGGCGCAAGGTGGTGCCGTTTTTATGGGCCGATTTCGCGATTGCTGCGGCCGCATCGTAGCCAATCTCCGGCGCGAGCGCGGTGACCAGCATCAGGGATTGCTCGACGAGTTCATTGATTCGTTCCTCGTTTGCCGAAATGCCGGTGACGCAATTGTCGACGAATGACACGACGGCATCGCCGAGCAGGCGGATGGACTGCAATACCGATTGTGCGATGACCGGCTTGAACACGTTCAATTCGAGATGCCCCTGGGAGGCGGCCAGATTGACCGCGGTTTGATTGCCGATGACCTGCGTGCAAACCATTGTCAGGGCTTCCGCCTGCGTGGGATTGACCTTTCCGGGCATGATCGATGAGCCGGGTTCGTTTTCTGGCAGCGCAAGCTCGCCCAGACCGGAGCGCGGTCCTGAACCAAGCAGCCTGATATCATTGGCAAGCTTGAACAGATCGCCGGCAAGTGCGGCGAGAGCGCCGTGGAAGTTCGCCAGCGCGCCATGGCTCGCCAGTGCCTCAAACTTGTTTTCGGCGGTCTGGAACGGCTCACCGGTCAGCTCGCTGAGTTTGGCCGCGAATTTCTCGCCGAATTGCCGTGGTGTGTTGAGCCCGGTGCCGACGGCGGTACCGCCCTGCGCCAGTATCCGCACGTCGCCCAAGGCGGACCGAACGCGCGCGCCGCCCAATTGGATCGCGGCGGCATGGCCGGAAAACGCCTGGCCCAAGGTTAGCGGCGTGGCGTCCTGCAGGTGCGTGCGGCCGATTTAACGATCGAGGCAAATTCACTTTCCTTGTCCCGCAACACGCTTCCAAGGCGGTCGATGGCCGGCAACAGCAGCGTATTGGCCTCGCTCACCACCGCGACATGCATCGCCGTCGGAAACGTATCATTGGATGACTGACCCATATTGACGTGATCATTGGGATGGACTGGCGATTTGCTGCCGATTACGCCGCCGAGCATTTGAATTGCGCGGTTGGCGATGACCTCATTGGCATTCATGTTGGTTTGCGTACCCGATCCGGTTTGCCAGACCGACAGCGGAAAGTGATCGTCCAATGCCGCCGTCGCGACTTCCTCTGCGGCAACTGCTATGGCTTTACCGAGATCCGCATCGAGCTTGCCGAGGTCGATATTGACCAGTGCAGCCGCCTGCTTGATCCGACCCAGCGCATGGATCAGCGGGAGCGGCATTTTCTCGACGCCAATACGAAAATTCTTAAGCGAGCGTTGAGTTTGTGCGCCCCATAGCCGATCGGCCGGCACATCGATATCGCCAAAACTGTCGGATTCCGTTCTTGTCTTTGCCATGACCCAAGCGTGCCCGATAGCGATCAAGCCGACAAGCCCGATTACAGCAGTACTCAAACATGCCGCCAAGCGGGCATCCGACGCCAACGCGCAAGCAAATATCTGTGTCCGGATCGATAGCGGGCTTGCCAGCCCGGCCCTGCTTGCCGATAAGGCACTTGTCCAAAGGGAGAAACCGCGATCATGGCAACGATCATAGCGCCGTCGGTTCTGGCATCGGACTTTTCAAAACTGGGTGACGAGGTGGAAGCGGTCGCAAATGCCGGGGCCGACTGGATCCATCTCGACGTGATGGACGGGCATTTCGTTCCCAATATCACGTTTGGTCCGCCGGTCATCAAATCGATTCGCAACCGGACCGACAAGGTGTTTGACTGTCATTTGATGATCGAACCCGCCGATCCGTATCTGGGCGCATTTGCCGATGCCGGCTGCGACATCATCACCGTGCATGCCGAGGCGGGACCGCATCTGGACCGTTCGTTGCAGGCAATCCGCGATCTGGGCAAGAAAGCCGGTGTTTCACTCAACCCGTCGACGCCGGAAAATGTCATAGAATATGTGCTCGACCGGCTTGATCTCGTGTTGCTGATGACCGTCAATCCGGGATTTGGCGGACAGGCCTTCATTGCTTCTGTGGTGGACAAGGTTGCCCGGGTTAAAGCCATGATCGGCGACAGGCCGATCGACATCGAGATCGATGGCGGTGTGACATCTGAGACCGCGCCGCTGGTCGCGCGCGCCGGCGCCAATGTTCTGGTCGCCGGTTCAGCTGTTTTCAAGGGCGGAACGCAAGACAGTTACCGCAGTAACATCGAGGCGATTCGTAATGCCGCCGATCTCGCTACCGGTGCCGCAGTCTAGGGCCTGTCGGGTATCCGCACACAAGCCTGCGTTGACGTCCGATCATATTGAGCCATTCTGCTGCGCTAGTCACTCAGGCACTCTCTGAAAGACCCAGCCGTTTCGCGCATTAATGCCTGATAGTGGTCCGGTCCCGCGTCGATGTTTGCTCCGATCGGATCAAGCGTACCGATGCGCAGCCTGGCGCCGGCAATCGCCTCGATCAGCTTGGGCGAGAATTGCGGTTCGATGAAAGCGCATTTGATCGCTTCGTTTGTGACCGCATGCTCAATTTCGGCAATTGTCGCCGCACCGGCCGGGTTTTGCGGATTCACGCTGATCGAGCCGGACGCCTCAAGACCGAACCGGTGTTCGAAGTAATGGTAGGCATCGTGAAACACGATAAAGCCTTTGCCGCTTAGCGGTTCGAGCATCGTTTCGATATCCGATGCGAGTGCATCCAGCTCCGCCGTCATCCGCGTCGCATTGCGTTGGTATTGCGCGGCATTGGTGGGGTCGATTTCCTCCAGCAGGCCGGCAATGCGGACCGTCATCAGTTTTGCGTTTGCCGGATCGAGCCACAAATGCATGTCAAATACCGAATGAGCATGATCATGGCTGTGTTCGTCATGCTCTTCTTCGTCATGCCCATCGGCAAAAACACCTTCATCGCGGATTTCAAGGATTGTGAGACCTTCGGTATCGACCAGATCGACGACGGATTCCCGCTTGTCCAATGCGCGCAGCGATTTGGTGAGAAATGTTTCCAGATCGGGGCCGATCCGGACGATCAGGTCAGCCGCTTCAAGGGCGCGGGCATCTGACGGCTTCAGGACATAGGTATGGGGAGATACATGGCCTTCCAACAACAATGCCGGCGTTCCCACACCTTGCATAACGGCTGCGACAAGCGAATGGACGGGTTTGATCGACGCGACGACTTTCGGAGCCTCTCCTGCTCGGGCAAATGTTGCCAATAAAACGCCGACAACCAGGGCCAACAATATCGATCTCATCTGTAAGTCGGTCCTTTTCAGATTTGTAATGTTATATTATAACACCTACTCAATGAACGCGAAGCGGTCAATCCGCAACTGGATCACGCAATGCTCGGCAATGGACACAACTTGTTACGCACAACAAATCTAGGCGTGTTCCGCGACGGACGCTGGCTGGTGCGTGGCGTGGACATGACCGTCAGGCCGGGGGAGATTGTCACGCTGATCGGACCGAATGGATCCGGCAAAACCACGACCGTGCGGGCCGCTCTGGGCTTGTTGAAGCCGGATGAAGGGACAGTCGAGCGCAATATGGCGGCCAAAATCGGCTATGTTCCGCAAAAACTGGCCGTCGATCGCAGCCTGCCGCTGACGGTCGACCGGTTCATGCACCTGACCGGTTCCATTTCCGGTAAAGCCAAGTCACAAGCACTCGAAGAAACCGGAATACCGCATTTGGCCGGGGCCGAAGTGCATGATCTTTCCGGCGGAGAATTTCAGCGCATGATGCTGGCGCGCACCTTTGCGCGGGAACCTGATTTGCTGGTCCTGGACGAACCGGTGCAGGGGGTCGATTTCGCCGGCGAGGAAGCGCTTTACCGGCTGATCGGCGAGTTTCGCGACCGCACGAACTGCGGGATCCTGATGATTTCCCATGATCTGCATGTGGTGATGGCTGCCACCAACACGGTTATCTGCCTGAATGGACATGTCTGCTGTTCGGGCAGTCCCGAAAGTGTGGCGACCAGCCCGGATTATGCGCAGCTGTTCGGTCCGCAGGCCGGCGACGCCATCGCCTTTTATCGCCATCGCCATGACCATACACACCTTCCCGACGGCAGGGTTCGCCACGCCGACGGGACAATCACCGAAGATCACCATTCGCACGGTGATCATTGCGATCATGATCACAAACACAAAACGACAGATGACCGAGGACACGAACGCGAGGAACCTACTGATGCTCGATGACTTTTTCAGCCGGGCAATCATCGCCGGAATCGGTGTTGCGGCGGTCGCCGGACCGCTTGGTTGTTTCGTCGTCTGGCGGCGAATGGCCTATTTCGGTGATACGATGGCTCATTCCGGACTGCTGGGCGTGGCATTCGCCCTGGTTCTGAATGTGGATGTAACCCTTGGCGTCTTCGCCATTGCTGCGGCGGTATCGCTTGCAATGCTGATGATGGAACGGGTGCCGGGGTTGTCAACCGATGCGATCCTCGGGATATTGTCGCACTCGGCCCTTGCCGCGGGGCTGGTATTGATCGCGCTGGCCGGCTTTACCGGGATCGACCTGCATGGGCTTCTGTTTGGCGACATTCTGGCGGCATCGAGAATCGACATCGCGGTAATCTATCTGGGCGGCGGATTGGTGCTGGCCACGCTTTGGGCGATCTGGCGGCCGCTCCTTGCCGGTACGGTCAGCAACGAGATCGCCGAAGCCGAGGGCCAGAAACCGGGACGCAACAGGATACTGTTCATGCTGATCATGGCAGTCGTCATCGCTCTCGCCATGAAAGTGACGGGTGTCATTTTGTTGACGTCTCTTTTAATCATACCAGCCGCAACGGCGCGGCGGTTTGCCCATACGCCGGAACTCATGGCCGCGCTTGCCGCCGTGTTCGGCATATTGGCCGTGGTCGGCGGACTGTTCGGATCGCTGCGGTTTGATACACCGAGCGGACCGACCATTGTGCTCGCCGCCGTTTTGTTGTTTGCCGCGGTTTTGGCGGCCGGGATTGCAAAGGATATAGGCATCTTGATCACAGGGGGTCGGAAAAATGGCTGAATCTCCGAAGCTGACTCGCAATCAGCGCTTAGTGCTTGAGAAGCTTGAAGCGGCTTCCGGACCGCTCAGCGCCTATGCATTGCTGGATGAGTTGCGCGAACACGGGTTTCGGGCTCCCTTGCAGGTGTACCGGGCGTTGCGCGTGCTGACCAATGCCGGCAAAGCACACCGTCTGGAAAGCCTCAACGCGTTTGTCGCTTGTTGCGGCAGCCATGGCGAGGATACCGACATGGTCGCCTTCGCCATATGCGATGATTGCGGACATGTCAGTGAATTTGCCGATGACGTCGTTTCCGACCGCCTGCAAAACTGGGCCGGTAGCCGCGGCTTTGAAGCGTCAACAACGGCGATCGAAATCCGCGGCAAGTGCCGGGACTGCGCCAGGGTAGTGAATTAACGCCGCAGGCCTAGCTGTTTGGCGCTAATGGGCCTCATCCCAATTGTCGGCCGCAGTTGCATCAACAGATAACGGCACAGCCATCGAAACCGCAGGCATGGCAGCATTTTCCATTATTTTCCTGACGACGGGTATGGTTGAATCGACTTCCGTTTCCGGGAGTTCGAATATCAATTCATCGTGGACCTGTAGCAGCATGCGCGCCGACAAGCCCGCCCCTTCCAGCGCGCCTTCCATACGGACCATGGCCCGGCGGATAATGTCGGCAGCCGATCCTTGTATCGGCGCGTTAATCGCCGCCCGTTCGGTGAAAGCCCGGTGCTGCGGATTTGACGACTTGATTTCCGGGTAGTGCGCACGGCGGCCGAAAATGGTCTCGACATAGCCGTGTTCGCGGCAAAACGCCTTGGTGTTGTCCATGTAGTCGCGAATCCCGGGAAATCGCTCGAAATACTGTTTGATGTAGTCGCCGGCCTCGCTGCGCGGGATCGACAACTGATTGGCCAGGCCAAATGCCGAAATGCCGTAGATAATGCCGAAATTGATCGCTTTGGCGCGGCGGCGCACCTCCGGCGGCATGCCTTCGACGGGTACGCCAAACATTTCCGATGCCGTCATCGCGTGAATGTCGACCCTATCGGCAAACGCCTGCTTGAGCTGGGGTATGTCGGCAATGTGGGCGAGCACCCGAAGCTCGATCTGCGAATAATCCGCCGACAACAGCTTGTTTCCCGGTTCGGCGACGAAGGCGGTGCGGATTTTTCGCCCCTCGGCTGTGCGAATCGGTATGTTCTGCAGGTTTGGATCGGAAGACGACAATCTGCCGGTCGACGTGGAGGCCAGGGCATAGGATGTGTGGACACGTTTTGTCTTCGGATTGATGAATCCGGGAAGCGCATCGGTATAGGTGCTCTTCAACTTGGTCAGCTGCCGCCAATCGACGATCTTGCGCGGCAATTCATGTCCTTCGGCGGCCAGATCCTCCAGCACCTGCGCCGATGTGGACCATTGCCCGGTCTTGGTTTTGGTTCCACCCGGCAAATTCATCTTGCCGAACAGGATTTCGCCGAGCTGTTTGGGCGAACCGGGATTGAAACTCTCACCGGCGATGTCGTGGATTTCCGCCTCCAGAGCCGCAGCTGACTGGGCAAAATCGCCCGATAGCCGGCTCAAGATTTGTCGGTCAACCGAGATACCGCGCTGTTCCATTCTTGCCAGCACATGCACCAGGGGCCGCTCCAGGCGCTCATAGACCGACACGAGGCCATCGGCGGGCAGCCGCGGTTTTAGCGCCAGCCAGAGCCGCAGCGTGATGTCCGCGTCCTCGGCGGCGTAGGTCGACGCCTTGTCGATGTCGACGAAATCGAAGGTGATGGCCTTCTTGCCGCTGCCGGTCAGATCCTTGTAGTGGATGGTTTCATGGCCGAGCCAGCGGTCGGACAGCGCATCCATGCCATGGCCACCCTTGCCGGCATCGATTACATAGGAAATCAGCATCGTGTCGTCGTGCGAAACGACGTCAACGCCGCGCTGCTGCATGATCACCAAATCGTATTTGAGGTTTTGCGCGATTTTCAGAACCGATGCATCTTCCAGCAGCGGTTTCAATCTCGACAGGGCATCGGCTTCATCAATCTGGTTCTCAACCAATCCTCCGCCCAACAGGTCGCCGGCGCCGGATTTGTGGGAAAGTGGGACATAGGCCGCACGACCAGGTGCTGTCGCCAGCGAAAACCCGACCAATTCGGCCTGCATCGGATCAAGCGACGTGGTTTCGGTATCAAAAGCGCATAAACCGACCTCGCGCGCTTCGGCAATCCACATATCCAGCGTCTCCAGATCGCGAATTGTCACGTAGCCGGAGGTTTCGATATTCGAAGATGCGGCTGCTTCCGCGCGGGCTGCGGCCAGCGAGGCGGGTGTCCATCCGCTGCTTTTTCCGGTCGCGCCTGCGTCCGGGCCGGCGCCATCCGCATCCATATCGGGCCCGTGGGCTTCGTCACCCCATTCGACCTCGATCTCCGCCGGCTCGATCTCGGCAATGTCCGTCTCGGTGGCTTCGCCGACCCGGCGGGTCAGGGTGGTGAATTCCATGGCTTTCAAAAACGCGATGAGCTTTGGCCCGTCCGGTTCGGCCAGGGCAAAGTCCTCAATCGTTTCGGTGACCGGCACATCGCGTTTCAAGGTGACCAGTTCGCGTGAAAGCCTTGCCATGTCTGCATTGGCGATAATGTTCTCGCGGCGCTTGTTTTGCTTAATCTCGGCGGCGCGCTGCAACAACGTGTCGAGGTCGCCATATTCCTCCAGCAATTGGGCGGCGGTTTTGGGCCCGATTCCCGGAACCCCGGGAATATTGTCGACGGAATCGCCTGTCAGAGCCTGCAGATCGATCATTTTATCGGGCGAAACACCCCATTTCTCGACCACTTGCGGTTCGCCGATTTCGCGATCCTTCATCGTGTCATACATGCCGACATTCGACGTGACGAGCTGCATCAGGTCCTTGTCGGACGAGATGATCGTGACATCGCCGCCGGCCTCCTCTGCCAACCTCGCATAGGTCGCAATGAGATCATCGGCTTCAAAGCCTTCCATCTCGATGCAGGGAAGATCGAACGCTTCCGTCGCCTGACGGATCAAGCCGAATTGGGGAACCAGATCTTCGGGCGGCTCGGAACGGTTCGCCTTGTATTCCGGGTACAGCTCCTTGCGAAATGTCTTCGATGAATGGTCGAATATGACGGCGAAATGGGTTGGCGTGACACCGACCGAGGTATCGCGCGCTTCCGACAGCAACTTCCACAGCATGTTGCAGAATCCGGATACGGCGCCAACCGGCAACCGGTCCGATTTCCGCGTCAAGGGCGGTAATGCATGATAGGCACGGAAAATGTAGCCCGATCCGTCGACGAGGAAGAGATGATCACCATTTTTCATGGTTTCGATGGGTAACGCGCCAATCTGACCATGTCTATCTTGCCCGGTCGGGAATTCGACAAAAACCGGCAGATTGAAGCGGCTCAACTGACAAATCGGTGGCTTGGGCCGGCTCTCGATCGGCCCGATTCTCACGAGTATGTTACAAAACATTAATCCCGTGAACATTGAAATGCCGCATTTAGGGACCCAAATGCCTGTCATCGGCAGTTTTCGCCGACGTCCGGAAAAGGCTCGTCCCCCGCCTATCCGGGCCACTGGCGGCAGCCTCATCCCCCCCTCTCCGGGCTGCCGCGATCTTTACAGCATGGCCGCCGTGGTTCCCCCTCCACCACGGCGGCCTTTTTATTGTAGTTTTTGCGTTCAGATGGCTTCCGGTTTTGCGCAACCGGCATTACGGTCCGCTTCGTTCTGAATCGGAAAGTTGCGACCACATGAGCGTATTGAATCCCGTATTATCCGCCATTGACGAAAACCTCGACCAGAGTATCGAGCGGTTGTTCGAGTTGTTGCGGCTGAAGTCAATTTCCACCGATCCGGCCTATGCCGCCGAATGCCGTGAAACAGCAGAATGGCTGGTGGCTGATCTCGAATCGATCGGTTTTTCGGCCAGTGTCAGGCCAACAGCGGGTCATCCCATGGTGGTCGCGCATCACGACGGTCCCGCGCCGGGTTCGCCGCATGCACTGTTTTACGGACATTACGATGTGCAGCCCGTCGATCCGCTTGATTTATGGGAAACCGACCCGTTTGAACCGCAGATTCGCGAGTTGGGCGATGGCCGAAAGGTCATATCGGCGCGCGGCGCCTCCGACGACAAGGGCCAGCTGATGCTGTTTGTCGAGGCCTGCCGTGCCTGGAAGGCCGTACATGGATCGCTGCCTTGCAAATTGACCCTGTTGTTCGAGGGCGAGGAGGAATCGGGATCGCCATCGCTAAAACCATTCCTGGAAGACAATGCAGAGGAGTTGAAAGCCGATTTCGCCCTGGTTTGCGATACCAGCATGTGGGGCATGGATACGCCGGCAATCAGCACGACCCTGCGCGGCCTAACCGGCGAGGAAATTATCGTTCGTGCGGCGGATCGGGACCTGCATTCGGGCCATTATGGCGGCGCGGCGGCCAATCCGATCCACATTCTGGCGAAAATCCTAGCCGATATCCACGACGAGACCGGCAGGGTGACGATCCCCGGATTTTACGACGGCGTTGAGGAGACACCAAAGCAGATACTCGATTCCTGGGCAAAACTGGCCGATTCCGGGCCGGATCTGCTGGACGACATCGGATTGTCCATTCCCTCCGGCGAACAGGGGCGTTCGGTACTGGAACTGACCTGGGCGCGCCCAACGGCGGAAGTCAACGGTGTGACAGGTGGCTATACCAGCGACGGCTTCAAGACGGTTATCGCGGCCGAGGCCTCGGCCAAGATTTCCTTCCGGCTGGTTCATAAGCAGGACCCGGATGCGGTCAGGGCGGCTTTCCGCGAATTTGTGCGCACGCGCATACCAGCGGACTGTTCCGTCGAGTTCAAGGAACACGGCACGTCCGGCGCCATTCAATTGGCATATGATTCCCCGCTGGTGACCAAGGCTGTCTCGGCACTGTCGGATGAGTGGCGGCAGCCCGCCATCCTGATCGGCATGGGCGGATCGATCCCGATTGTCGGTGATTTTCAATCCATGCTCGGCATGGAATCGCTGCTAACCGGGTTTGCCAAGGACGACGACAATATCCATTCACCAAATGAAAAGTACGATCTGACATCATTCCACAAGGGTCAGCGTTCCTGGGCGCGGATTCTGCATGCAATCTCTCAAACCTAAGCGCCAAATGGACATTTTATGACGATCCGCTACCACAAACACGATTTGCCGAATTTGAATAACTACGACGTTGACGACGTTGCCATTGATACAGAAACGCTGGGCCTCAATCCGCATCGTGACCGACTATGTGTGGTGCAATTGTCACCCGGTGACGGAACAGCGGACGTCGTGCAGATTGGTCAGGGACAGAAGAAAGCGCCCAATCTGGTGAAACTGTTGCGCAATCGCAAAATCACCAAGCTTTTCCACTTCGGCCGCTTCGATATTGCGGTTCTCTACAATGCGTTCGGCGTCGTGGCCGAACCGGTGTTCTGCACCAAGATCGCATCAAGACTAACACGGACATACACCGACCGGCACGGCCTGAAAGATATCTGCGCCGAACTGCTGGATGTTGGCCTGTCAAAACAACAGCAATCGTCGGACTGGGCGGCTGAAACGCTTTCCGACGCGCAGCTCGAATATGCCGCATCGGACGTTCTTTACCTGCATCGCTTGCGCGATGTGCTCGAGACGCGGCTGCAAAGGGAAAAGCGAACGCAGGTCGCGGCAGCGTGTTTCAAATTCCTTCCCACAAGGGCAAAACTCGACCTGATGGGCTGGCCGGAGACGGACATCTTCGCGCACAGCTAGAGCGTATCCGGTTTAAATGGAATCGTTTGAACGCAGGGATTTTGTGATCCGGCAAGGAGCGCGGGGCGACGCGGTGTGAACACCGTTAGACCCGCGCGACGCAGACCGGGGCGCAAAAGACCAAGTTCAGACGGTTGCGGTTTACTCAAATATTTCAAGCGCTTGACGTGTTGCCTGCTTGGCGGTCTTTTCCGCCTCAGCACCGTCGAAATCCTCGCACGATGGCAACATCGCGCTGCGGTATTCTCCTCGCTGAGGCGAAAAATACTTGCCATCAAACCGCTCCCATTTAAGCCGGACACGCTCTAGGACGGGACAGAGTTTGTCACTCCGCGGGAGCCGGCGACGGTGACGCAGTCGGAGCCGGTCGGTCGATCTTCGCCCATTGCGGCCGTTCAAACAGGAACTTGCCCCATCCGGTCCACCAAACCGCGAAATAGAGCACAACCGGTCCGGCGACGCCTGCCACCAGTGTCAGTAGCGACATGGTTCCGACATCGGCAATAATGCCTGTTTTGACCAGAAAAACGCGCGTTGTAGCCATCGGTAGGAAAAACGCGAGATAGACGACGATCGAGTGCCGGCCGAGCCAATCGAGCCATCGTGACCAGAATTTGCCAGATATCAGCGATGCAACGCTGACGATAGCCATCGCGCCGGCAAAACCGAGCGCCAGACCAACCAGCGGAAGTTCAGACAGCCCACCGGTGGCACCTGCGCCTCCACCGTTGTGACCCTGAAGCAGCATAACCAGACTTTCTGGAGTTGCGGTGAACACCAGCGCGGTGTTGACCGGCGCCCACACAGCCAAGGTTACTAAGGCGATCAGCGGCCGATCCTTCAGCCAGCGGACGATTGCGAAAATATGCGGTGCAAACGCATAGCCTGCGAAGAAGTAGACGTAGCGTGAGCAAAATTCGTCCAGTGTGACCCAGCCGGTATGGATCGGCAGGATTTCGAGCATGGCGGCGGCGGCAAATACCAGCGGAAGCGGCAGTGGCCTCAGCCAACGGGTGACCATGAACATCACCGGCAGAATGTAGATGAACCAGAGCGTTCCGAACGGCTGCACGAATGCCATTAAATAGTTCCAGATTGCCTGGGCAACGCCGTGTTCCATGGCCATACCCGGCGCCTTGAAGGCGAACTGAATGGTCAGCCACAGGAAATAGAAATAGAAGAAGTGAACGACTTTCCGGTCGACATAACGACGCCAGGGACGATCAATGACAAGCGCCAGAAACAGGCCTGAAATCATGAAGAAATCGGGCATGCGGAACGGCCGCGCAAATGCCACGACCTGATGCATCCAGCCTTCGTGGCCGATTGCAGCCTCCACGCCCAGCGTGGAATGGACCATCACCACAAAGATGATGCAGATACCCTTGGCGATATCGACCCATTCAGACCGTTTTGCCGTGGAAGCGACAACCATATCGTTACCCGTCATTGTCCGTGCAAATCAGGCGTTTCGTTTACCAAACCACGATTTTTGACGGGTTAAGCGAGGCCAAATCGGTGATCACGAAGGCTGATATGCTTAACCACCCTTTAAAGCGCCTCATTTAGTCTGCAAGCGGGACCCGATAATCCGGATTGAAACAGCACCAATGGCACGCAACAAAAGGCGCCGGCGAATAGAGCCGACCTTCGAGGACAATCCACGCAGACGCTCAGGCAGAAAGCTCAGCGCCAGAGACGACGACCGGCTTGTCCGCGGTTCGACCAAAAAGCGCCGCAAGGCGGGCCGTAAATCACAAAGACGATCGCGAAAAAGCAGACGCGGCCTTTTCGGTATTGTACGGAAATTCACCTACTGGGCGCTGGTTTTGGGTCTATGGGTCGGCATTGCCGGTGCCGGCACGGTTGCCTGGTATGGCGCAAAGATGCCGAGTGCGACCACCTGGGCCATTCCCGACAGGCCGCCGAACGTCAAAATCGTTTCCAACGACGGCAAGCTGCTGGCCAATCGCGGCATGACCGGCGGTGAGGCGATCGGACTTCATCAGATGTCGCCTTATGTTCCCGAGGCCGTGATCGCCATCGAGGATCGGCGGTTTTACTCGCATTTCGGTGTCGATCCGATCGGTTTGGCCAGAGCGATGGCGACAAACCTGATCAAGCGCCGGTTTGTGCAGGGAGGATCCACGCTCACCCAGCAATTGGCGAAGAACCTGTTCCTGAAGCCCGACCGCACGCTTGAACGCAAGGTTCAGGAGGTGTTGCTGGCGTTCTGGATCGAGCACAAATACTCCAAGGACCAGATCCTGGAGATGTATCTGAACCGGGTCTATTTCGGCTCGGGAGCCTATGGCGTCGAAGCGGCCTCCAGGCGCTATTTTGACAAACCGGCCCGCGATGTGACGTTAGCCGAAGCAGCCATGCTGGCTGGGCTTTTAAAGGCTCCATCGCGCCTGTCGCCGGCACGTGACCCCAAGGCGGCGTCGGAACGGGCGCAGTTGGTCATTGCAGCCATGCGCCGGCAAAACATGATCGGTGACAAGGAAATGACTGTCGCAATCAGCGCCCCGGCGACCAGAGCAGCAGCATTCTGGACCGGTTCTGAGCACTATGTGGCCGATCGAATCATGGAAGAGTTGCCCGGTCTTGTCGGCAATATTCGCGAAGATGTCATCGTTGACACCACGGTTGACCTGACCTTGCAGAAACTGGCGGAAAACTCCATTCGCCGTTTGATCGGCGAGGAAGGCAAGAAACGCAGGGTAAGCCAAGGTGCACTGGTGTCGATAGACGCTTCGGGCGCGGTGCGGGCCATGGTCGGCGGCTACGACTACGCCAACAGCCAGTTTGACCGGGCATCGGAAGCCAGGCGACAGCCGGGATCAGCTTTCAAACCGTTCGTCTACATGGCGGCTTTGGAGCGGGGCAATACGCCCGACAGC
This sequence comes from Rhizobiaceae bacterium, assembly GCA_963669285.2. Lineage (GTDB taxonomy): Bacteria > Pseudomonadota > Alphaproteobacteria > Rhizobiales > Rhizobiaceae > JAWKWH01. Next base: position 53,904 of record CAXXSI010000019.1, read on the forward strand.
ATACGCAACGACGCACCGATCAGAATCGGTAAATGGAAACCGGAAAACTACGGCGGCAAATATTATGGCCGCGTCACGCTCAGTGAAGCGCTTTCCAAATCACTGAACTCTGTTGCCGCACAACTGGCGATGGAAACCGGACCGTCAACCGTGGCCGACACGGCCCACCGCATGGGCGTCAAATCCGATCTCAAGACAAATGCATCGATTGCGCTTGGAACATCGGAAGTAACCTTGCTGGAGCTGACCGCGGCCTATGTTCCGTTCGCCAATGGCGGGTACAGACCGCCGGTCCATTTTGTCCGGCGCATAACGACCACTTCCGGCAAGGTGCTCTACGAGTACAAACATGACGGTGTTCCGCGCGTTGCCAGAGCCGAAATCATCGGCATGATGAACGCAATGATGTCGAAGACGGTCGAGCGCGGCACAGCCCGCAGAGCGAATTTCGGTTGGCCGGCGGCCGGCAAAACCGGTACCAGCCAGAAATCCCGCGACGCCTGGTTCGTTGGCTATACATCGAACCTGACGACTGGTGTTTGGTTTGGAAACGATGACGGTACGCCGATGAAGAATGTCACCGGCGGTCTGTTGCCAGCACTCGCCTGGAAGGAATTCATGATCGCCGCGCATGAAGGCGTTCCGATTGCAGCGCTTCCCGGCGGCTGGACCGGCACAGGTGATCATGCGCCGATACCCAGACCAAGAGAGTCTGTGGCACGGTCGGGCACCGTTGGAGATGACAGAGGGTTCGTTGCTGCGCAGGACCGGACGGGATCGGTCGACCGGCCAATACCGCCAGGTGAGGTCGGTGGCGGCGAAAAATCCCGCAAAACGACCATTCTGGACATTATTTTCGGACGCGATCGCTAGAGCGTAGCGATTTAGGTCACAGGGCCAGCTTCTTCCAGATTGCGTTTTCGCCCAACTGTTCAACCAGTTGAGCATGAGCCGCGCGCTCCTGTTCCGTTAACCGGGAAGGCAATGCAGCGGGGCGGGCTGTCAGTTCGGCTATGCCCGAGTTGTCGTGCAATTGCTGACCGGTTTCGGCCGATTTGACTTCCAGACCGAGGGCGGCCTGTTTGCCGCCGATCATCTCGATATAGACTTCGGCCAGCAGCTCGGCATCGAGCAGCGCGCCGTGCAGATTTCGATGCGAATTATCGATGGCATAGCGCTTGCAAAGCGCGTCCAGGGAATTGGGACCCATGGGATGTTTGCGACGTGCAAGTGCTAGCGTATCAACGACACGGTTGGGATCGATCGCCGGCTGACCAACGCGCGACAATTCCGCATTGACAAATCCGATGTCAAATCCGGCATTGTGCGCGACCATCTTTGCACCGTCGAAGAAATTCAGAAAATCGTCGAGAACGCCGGCGAAAACAGGCTTGCCTTCCAGGTCTTCATTGCTGATACCATGCACGGCCAGCGCGTCGGGATGCACCTGCTGACCATCGGGATTGATATAGACGTGAAATGTCCGACCGGTTGGAAAGCGGTTGTCCAGTTCGATACCGCCGATTTCGATTATCCGGTCAACTTTGGGATCCAGGCCGGTGGTTTCGGTGTCAAAAATGATCTCACGCATCAGTTGTTGTCCCCTGGCTCATTTGGAGCCGCTCTCAACCCGACAATGACCAGCACACCGGGCTGAAACAATGCCGTATCGCGATTCACGACGCTTCATCCCCCGAAAGTTGCGCGATGATATCATCAACCGCATTTCGCGCTGCCTCCATACCCAACCCGGTGTCGACGACAAAATCTGCCTTGGCCCGCTTTTCCGGGTCGGGAACCTGGTGGGCCAATATCGATGAGAACTTTTCCTCGGTCATTCCCGGCCGATTAAGCACGCGTTCGCGCTGGATATCTGGATCGGCCGTAACCACCACAACCTTGTCGACCAGATCCGCACCTCCGATTTCAAACAGAAGCGGAATATCGAGCACGATCAGCTTGTGACCGGCTAGACGATTGTCGCGAACAAACCTATCGCGGTCCTCAGCGACCAGCGGATGGACGATTTGTTCGAGTTTTTTCAGCGCTTCTGGCTTTCCGAGCACCGCTTTCGACAGGCGTTGACGATCAACCACACCGTCGGTCACCGTTCCGGCAAACGCCGCCTCGATGAGCGGCGCGGCGCGGCCCGAATACAATTCATGTACGGCGGCATCGGCGTCGTGGACAGGAATGCCGGCATCGGCAAACATCTTTGCCGTGGTCGATTTACCCATGCCGATAGACCCGGTCAGGCCGATGGTGATCATGATTGCCGATCCATATCCCGAACGACGAGCGCGCGCAGCTCCGAGGTGACGTCCGGCCGTCTGCCGAACCATTTTTCAAAGCCGGGCACCGCCTGGTGCAGCAACATGCCCAAACCATCGACGGTTTTACGACCGATCTTTCTGGCTGCGGCCAGGAGAGGCGTTTCAAGCGGAACATAGACAATGTCGGCGACAACCGCCTTCGACGCCAGAACCGAAAGGTCGGGAGCCTCACCTGAATTGCCAGCCATGCCAAGCGATGTCGTGTTGACCAGGAGTTCGGCACCTGTGAGTGCACGAGCCATCTCGGCGAAATCGTAAACGGTGATTACCGGACCCTTCCGAGCTCTAAATTCCCGCGCTAGATCTTCGGCCCTGGAACGGGTTCTGTTGACAATTCGTATTTGCTGAATTCCCCTTTGGATCAAGGCATAGAGTATGCCTCGTGCGGCACCGCCGGCACCGATGACAACTGCCTGTTCGATATTGTCCCAGCCGGGAATGGAAGCATCGAGGTTGGCAGCAAAACCAAACCAGTCGGTGTTGGTTCCGCAAAGCGTTTCGCCCTCGAGCCAAACGGTATTGATGGCACCGATTTTCCTTGCCGCATCATCACTTTCGGCAACGATGCGAAAAGCCGCTTCCTTGTGCGGAATCGTGATGTTCCCGCCAGCAAATCCGGAAGATTTCAAGTTTGAGAGAAATGCGGCGAAATCAGCCGGTGCGACGTCGACCAACTCGTAGGTACCGTTCAGTTCATATTGTTCCAACCAGTAACCGTGGATCAACGGCGATCTTGAATGGGCGACTGGGTGGCCGCAAACAAAAGCCTTGATTGCCGGCTCAGCCATCAATCGCCCCTCTGTTTCTCAATTCCGCCAACAAAGGCAGAAGCGGCAGTCCGACGATCGTGAAGAAATCACCCTCGATCTTCTCGAACAGATTAACGCCATGTCCCTCGATTTGATAAACGCCGACACTGCCGAGGACAGCTTCACCCGCCGCGGCCAGATAGCGCCCAATATAGCCGGCTTCCAGTTTTCGCATGGTCATGCGGGCAACGCCGGTGTGACGCCAGACCGTTTGACCGTTCAGCGCCAGCACTACACTGCTGTTGAGTTGATGGGTACGCCCGGATAGCCGAACCAGGTTTCTGCGAGCCTCGGACATGTCGACGGGTTTGTGGAATATCTCGCCCTCCAGCGTCAATGTTTGATCACAACCGATGACCAGAGCCTCATGCTGGCTTTGCGACACATCGACTGCCTTTGCCTCAGCCAAAACGCCGGCAAGAATTTCCCCGTCATTTGCTTCCTTGCCCAGTGCCTGCTCGACGGCGCGTTCATCAATCGATGACGCCACCGCGTCGATCCGCAAACCGGCCGCTTCCAGCATGGTTTTGCGATGCGGACTTGCCGATGCGAGAACGATTGGCTGAGGCACGTTGATCTCCGAATTGAAACCGGCTCTAGCGAGCCTTGTTAAACAGCGCAACCACGGCAGCAGCCGTTTCTTCAATCGATCGCCTGGTGACATCGATGATCGGCCATCCATGACGGTCGCATAATTGGCGGGCGTAAGTCAGTTCCTCGGAGATCTGGGCCCGATCGACATAGCTTTGAGAATCGTAACCATGTGCGGATCCCAAATCCCGGTTTTTTCTAACCTGGGAGATTCGCTCGGTCGAAGCGATCAATCCAACAATCAGCGGCTTCTTCGCCGTAATCAATGTCTCTGGCATGGGCGCACCGACCACAATCGGGATATTAGCCACTTTCAATCCGCGGTTGGCCAGATAGATGCTCGTCGGAGTTTTCGAGGTACGTGAAATGCCGATCAGAACAATGTCCGCTTCCTCGATATTTCTCGGCATCTGGCCGTCGTCATGCTCCATGGTGAAGTTAAGCGCATCGATGCGGCGGAAGTAATCGGCGTCCAGAACATGCTGTGCGCCGACGCGGCGACCGCTTGGAGCGCCGAGATAGGACTGAAAAACGTTCAACACCGGTTCAAGCACGGATACACACGGGACACCGATCTCTGCGGCACGCTGATCCAACATCGCGGCGAGGTGCTCATCGATGATGGTGTAAAGTACGATGCCGGGTTCGGCATCGATTTCCTCAAGAACCTTGAGGAGTTGTTTTTCCGAACGGATCAGCGGGTAGATATGTTCTATCGATCGTGCATCCGCGTACTGCGCTGCCGCGGCGCGACCGGCTGCGATCAGGGTTTCACCCGTCGCATCGGAAATAAGATGGAGATGAAAGAACGATTGTGGGTTGTTCACTGGAAAATATTTGCCCTGTTGATTGTTGTGGGAAATCGCCGGCTATGGGCTGATTGGGACGCAGCAACTGTATCAGATGCGGGTTTGTCCACAATGACGATGCATTGGATCACGCAATCTGTCGTTTGTGGATATTGGAGACAACTGCCATTGTACCCTGCAATTCACAGCTTGCCACTTGTGCGACTTATCGTATCTATTTGTTTTCATTGAAGTAATATTCATTCAATCGCGATATTGTCCACAGGCTGACATGCTGATAGACATCAGGCGAAAATCTGGATGGACGCTAGTGATTGTGGATAATTCTCAATCCACGATTCAAACAGACTCTAAGAATCAAAAAACCAAAATCGAATTTGTTTTAAAGACCTACCCTGTTGAGAACTCCGATACGATGGATACACCGAAAAAGCTCTTGAAAGTCCTTGATGGGGAAGCTGTATTTCCTCCTCCGGTTTGGCTAATGCGCCAGGCGGGACGTTATCTTCCGGAATACCGCGAGATCAGGCAACAAGCCGGGAGTTTTCTCGATCTTTGTTACAATCCGGATCTGGCTACAGAAGTGACGCTACAGCCAATCAGAAGATTTGGCTTTGATGCCTCAATTCTGTTTTCCGATATTCTGGTCGTGCCACACGCGCTTGGACGCGACCTGCGCTTTGAAGAGGGTCGTGGTCCAGTCATGACCCCGATTGAAAGCGATGAGATTTCAGGCCTGGAAACAGAACCCTTTCATGATCGCCTGGCACCAGTCTACGAAACAGTTTCGCGATTGAGGGCCGAGCTGCCGCAGGAAACCACGTTATTGGGATTTTGCGGAGCGCCTTGGACCGTTGCGACCTATATGGTTGCCGGTCATGGAACATCTGACCAGGCGCCTACGCGATTGTTCGCGCATCGATACGGAGAAGCCTTCGAAAGGCTGTTGGACATGCTCGCAGATGTATCGGCTGACTATCTCGTTCGGCAAATCGATTCGGGTGCGGACGCTGTCCAGATTTTTGATTCCTGGTCGGGCATGCTCGATGAAGATAGCTTTGAGCGGTTTGCGGTCAGACCGGTCGCCAGGATGGTTAGGAAGATACGAGCTGTTCACCCGAAGACGCCGATCATTGGTTTTCCCAAAGGTGCCGGTTCGAACTATGGGAAGTATCGAAGCAGAACGGGAGTAACGGCGCTGGGATTGGACTGGACGGTTCCGATGGCTCAGGCGAGGTCCTTGCAGGCAGAAGGTGCGATACAGGGAAACCTCGATCCTATGCGGCTTGTTGCCGGCGGCAGGGCGCTGGAAGACGGTATCGACAGTATACTGGATAGTCTTGGTGATGGACCGCTGGTGTTCAATCTGGGCCATGGGATTACACCGGAAACGCCGATTGACCACGTCGAGGCGATGTTGGATCGAGTGAGGAACGCCGTAAAATGAGCAACATAAGCCGGCCGGGTATTCGCGCCGCAGTAGCGGTTGGCGTTCTGGTAGTATTGACCGCTGGCCTTTTTTGGCTGGATCCAGAGAATTTCTATCTGTGGGCAAAGGCGATCCATGTAATTGCGGTGATTTCGTGGATGGCGGGCATGCTCTATCTGCCGCGTTTGTTCATCTACCACACGCAAGCGGGTGTGGGATCGCCGCAATCGGAAACGTTCAAGGTTATGGAGCAGCGTCTGCTGCGTGTCATCATCAATCCGGCGATGGTTTTGACATGGGTGTTTGGACTTTGGCTGGCGTGGGAAGGATTCAGGTTCCAAGGCTCGTGGCTTTATCTGAAAATCGCCTGTGTGCTGGGCTTATCAGCGGTTCACGGACATTTTTCAAAACATGTTCGGCTGTTTTCCGAAGACAGGCATGAAAAAACGTCGGGCTATTGGCGGGCAATGAATGAAGTTCCAACAGTGCTCATGATCACTATCGTAATTCTGGTTATCGTGAAGCCGTTTTCATGACGTCAAAGATGATCAGGAAATGTGAATTGATTGGCGTTCAAAAACTGTTGCGCATTCCGGCGCATGAGAGTAAGTAGCAATCCTTCATTCTTTAGGGCTGTCGCGGCCCGAATCCCCGAATATCAGAGACGATCAGGCAGATTGCCGCGGCGAATCCCGTTTTTCCTCCCCGTAAAGACCAGAGCCGCTACCATGCAGGAAATGAAACTACAGGAACTTAAGAACAAGAAACCGACCGATCTGATTACGTTTGCCGAGTCACTTGAGGTCGAAAATGCCAGCGTGCTTCGTAAACAGGAGCTGATGTTTGCGATCCTGAAGAAGCTCGCCGAGCAGGATATCGAAATCATCGGCGAAGGCGTGGTCGAGATTTTGCAGGATGGTTTTGGCTTTCTGCGCTCAGCCGATGCGAACTATCTGCCCGGTCCGGACGATATCTATATCTCGCCGTCGCAGATACGCCGGTTTTCGCTGAAAACGGGCGACACGGTCGAGGGACCCATTCGCAGTCCGAAAGAAGGCGAGCGCTATTTTGCGTTACTCAAGGTCAATACGATCAATTTCGAGGATCCGGAGAAAATCCGGCACAAGATCCATTTTGACAATCTGACACCGCTCTATCCCGATGAGCGGTTGAACATGGAGACCGCCGATCCGACCACCAAGGACCTTTCGGCCAGGGTCATCGATCTGGTCGCTCCGCTCGGAAAAGGCCAGCGCGGGCTTATTGTGGCGCCTCCACGGACCGGTAAAACGGTGTTGTTGCAGAATATCGCGCACTCGATCACGTCCAACCATCCGGAATGCTATCTGATCGTATTGCTGATCGACGAGCGACCGGAGGAAGTGACGGACATGCAGCGCTCGGTCAATGGTGAAGTGGTGTCGTCGACTTTCGATGAACCGGCCAGCCGCCATGTTCAGGTTGCCGAAATGGTGATCGAGAAAGCCAAGCGGCTGGTGGAGCACGGTCGCGATGTGGTTATCCTTCTCGATTCCATCACCAGGCTCGGACGAGCCTACAACACCGTTGTGCCGTCATCAGGCAAGGTGCTTACCGGCGGCGTCGATGCCAATGCATTGCAGCGGCCGAAGCGCTTTTTTGGCGCGGCACGTAATATCGAGGAGGGGGGTTCCCTGACGATCATCGCCACAGCGCTGATCGATACGGGCAGCCGCATGGATGAGGTGATCTTCGAAGAATTCAAGGGAACCGGCAACTCCGAGATCGTGCTTGACCGTAAAGTAGCGGATAAGCGCATCTTCCCGTCGATGGATATCTTGAAATCGGGGACACGGAAGGAAGATCTTCTTGTGCCGAAACAGGATCTGCAGAAGATTTTCGTGTTGCGGCGTATTCTGTCTCCCATGGGTACGACAGATGCAATCGAGTTCCTGATCGACAAGCTCAAGCAGACGAAGACGAACTCCGACTTCTTCGATTCGATGAACACCTGATTGCGCTTACAGCGTCAAAGAGCGATCGGACAGCAGTTTTTGAAGTTCGGATGCTGAGCGGACCGGCGGCAGACAAGTCTGCCCGGTGCAGAGCCATGCGCCGGGTTCGCTGGTATCCAACAGCGCGTTTTCGGGAACAAGCGCGGTATCTGCCTTGCTGCCGATCGGCAGTGTGATGTCGACGCGCCGCAGATCCGGGAAAGATCTTGCCACCGCAGAAAGCGTTGCGGTTTGAATATCATCGACAATGACGAGTTTTGATTGCCGTGTAGCGAGATAAGCACTGTTGAATATGCCGGCTTGGCCGTGACCTTGCTTGAGTGCGCGGCCGAGCGCGCCTTGTGCGCAGGCAATTGCTTCATCATGCAATTCGGTGCTGCCCGTCGCGGTGGCCAGCCTGACGAGCGCGGTCGTTATCTGTGAGGTTGCCGAGGGTGTAGCTTCGTCAATGTCACCGCGAATGCGAACCGGAACATCAGTTGCCGAAGATGCTGTCAGAAAATATCCGCCATCGCCACTGCCATAGTCGCTATGCAGCAGGTCGGCCCAGTGACGGGCGCGGTTAAGGTAAGAGGTATCATGCGTGAGCTGATAGAGAGAAACGGCCGCATTGATCATGGCTGCGTAGTCTTGCGATAGGGCTGGGAACAATTTGGACTTGCCGTTGACTGAATGGGGTAGCCTGCCGGATTTGTCCTGTTGCGCGGAGACGGAGTTGAATAGGCGTTCGGCGATCGATTGCCATGCGGCGTTATCGAAGTGGCGTGCTGCCATGGCGATTGCGTGGATGGCCAGACCATTCCAATCGGTCAGAACCTTGTCGTCGCGACCAGGTCTGATCCTGGTTTCGCGATGTGTGCGCAGTTTTTCCAGACAAGAGCGGATGGTTTCGTTGCTTTCAGGCGATTTGCGTACGACAATGGGATCGCCCTCCCAGGCGGTTGGCTTTACCAGGTCGAACGTGGTGTAGAATTCGTTCTCTGAACCATTCAGCACCGACGATATTTCTTCCGGTGTCCAGAGATAGAACTTTCCTTCCTCACCTTCGCTGTCTGCGTCGAGGCTTGAAGCATATGCTGCCGTGTCGGTGAGCATTTCGCGTTCAAGCCATTCAATGGTGTTTTCGATTCGGTTCCGGAACAGGTCATTGCCGGAAATGCCGTGTGCCAGTACGCACAGTTCGATCAGTTGCGCATTGTCGTAGAGCATCTTTTCGAAATGCGGAACGATCCACTCGGAATCTGTCGAGTATCTGCAGAGACCGCCACCGACGTGGTCGTAAATGCCTCCTGCGAGCATTTTTTCCAGGCTGTCGGTGACCCGATCGATCTTGGAAGTATCCGCGGTTTCCAATCCGGCGAGCCACAGAGTTGTCATGTAGGGCGCGTTTGGAAATTTGGGTGCTCCGGAAATGCCGCCGAATTTGGGATCGATCAAATCTGAAATACGATTGCCTAGTTCGATGGCCGGTCGGACAGAGAGTTGTGACGGTGGTTGATTTGCCGAAAGACGGCTGGCGACATGGTCGGTCAACTCGGTCGCACCATTGTCTATATCATTGCGTCGTTGGGTCCACGCCTGATGAACGCTGTTTAGAACCTGGATGAATCCCGGGCGTCCGTATCGAGGCTGCTTGGGAAAGTATGTTCCGCCCCAAAAGGGGCGCCCATCGGGTGTGAGAAACATCGTGAGCGGCCAACCTCCCTGCTCTCCCGTTGCATGGAGTGCGGCCATATAGATCTGATCAATATCGGGCCGTTCTTCGCGGTCGACCTTGATGTTTACGAAATGGGCATTCATGACCGATGCGACATCTTCATCCTCGAAACATTCGTGCGCCATGACGTGACACCAGTGACATGCGGAGTATCCGACTGATAGCAGGATTGGCTTGTCGGATCGGATTGCGCTATCAAGCGCTTCCTGTCGCCAAGGTTGCCAATGAACGGGATTGTTCCGGTGTTGCTGCAGATAGGGACTGGTTTCACCGGCAAGGAGATTTTCTCCGGTCATGTCGGATCTCTCAAACGTGGATGACAGATGGCCAAAACGGGCTTCGAGACAGGATGCGCAGGATGGAGTTTGGTAATCAAGACACTATTTTTGCTTTGTCGAGTGGCCAGCTACCGGCTGGAGTAGCGGTTGTTAGAATCAGCGGACCAATGAGTCGATTCGTTCTCGAAACGATAACGGGAAATTGCGGACAGGCCAGGATGGCACGGTACTGCTCATTCCGGTCGAAGCGGGGTGAACTATTGGACAGAGGCCTGGCGATGTGGTTTCCGGGCCCGAAGAGCTTTACCGGAGAGGATTGCTGCGAGTTTTATCTACATGGTGGGACCGCCGTCGTGGCCGCGGTTGCGAATGAGATTATTGATATCGACGGTACGCGACCGGCGGAGGCGGGGGAGTTTACATTACGTGCGTTTTACAATGGCAAAGTTGATCTGACCGGTGCCGAGGCGCTCGCTGACTTGATCGATGCGGAGACAGGTGAACAGCGTAGGTTGGCATTGAGAAATGCCAGGAGGGACCATAGCGAGATTTACGAGGGTTGGCGGTCAAGGATTGTTGATGCGCTGGCCGAGATGACTGCCGCAATTGATTTTGGCGATGAAGCCGATGTCGAAGACAATTTGAATCTTTCCGGTCTCTCTGACCTGAAAACCATGGTTCATGAGATCGATTCGCATATGGAACGATATCGATCGGGTGAAATCATCAGAAACGGTTACCGCGTTGCGATTGTCGGCCGACCGAACTCGGGAAAATCCAGCCTTCTAAATGCGCTGGCAGACAGGGATGTGGCGATCGTCACCGACATACCGGGAACAACGCGCGATGTTCTGGAGGTGGCACTCGATTTGAATGGCCGGAAGGTCGTCATGTGCGATACGGCCGGGATACGCGAATCCGATGATGAAGTCGAACGTATCGGTGTATCGCGCGCGATGGAGACCGCTGAATCGGCTGATCTGATCCTTGAATTGACAGAGGTATCTCAATCCGATGGTCAATGTGTTGATCTGAAAACGGACACACCGGTGGTGCGGGTGGGAAGCAAGGCAGACCTGGATTCGGGACGGACGGCAGTGATTTTGATCTGGTCGTCACTGTACGTGAGGAGGGTGGTCTGGATGCTTTGATCGATTTTTTGAACGGCCGCGTTGAGGCCGCGACCGGACATGCGGATGTCATACCGTTTCGACAGCGGCATATGCAGCATCTTTCAGCTGCGAAGAATTCTCTGGTGGAAGCATTTGATGAGGAACAGACACCGATTGAACTGCGGGCTGAGGCTTTGAGAATGGCGGCTGACAGTTTGGGGAGAATTGCGGGGAAAGTGGATGTCGAGGATCTACTGGATTCGATTTTCTCAAGGTTCTGTATCGGAAAATGATTCACGTGAAACCTCTGCTTTGGGCTGGATAATGATTCACGTGAAACATTGTTGGATGGCACATTAGCATGTATGTCCCTGTTTCACGTGAAACACGCAGCATGATTGAATGTGACAGCGCAACCGGAAACCGTTTTGTCGGAACTGGATATGGCAAAAAAGCAATTTGATGTGGTTGTTATCGGTGGCGGGCATGCCGGTTGCGAGGCGGCATCGGCTTCCGCCCGCTACGGCGCTGCAACCGCGTTGCTGACACTAAATAGGGGCGGAATCGGGCAGATGTCCTGCAATCCGGCGATTGGCGGCATCGGCAAAGGTCAACTGGTCAGGGAGATCGATGCGCTGGATGGCCTGATGGGCCGTGTGGCCGACGCGGCGGCAATCCAGTATCGTTTGCTCAATCGCCGAAAGGGACCAGCGGTTCGCGGCCCGAGATCGCAGGCCGACCGGCGCCTATATAAAGATGCCATGACCGAGGCGATCGATCTTCAGGATAATCTTGAGGTTATCGAGGCCGAGGTGATTGATTTCCGCATTGGAACGTCTGGTGTAGAGGCGGTAATCCTGGCTGATGGGACGGAGGTATGCTGCGGCGCGGCGGTATTGACGACCGGTACGTTTCTGGGTGGGCTCATTCACATCGGCGAGAAGCGAATTGCGGCGGGCCGACTCAACGAGCCGGCGACGCACGGTCTATCGAGAATGCTTCAGCGAGAAGGATTTCGCCTTGGGCGGCTTAAGACGGGAACGCCGCCGCGAATCGACAGACAGAGCGTCGATTGGACGGCGGTAGACGAGCAACATGCCGATGAGGATCCGGTTCCGTTTTCGTTTATGACGGAAGGTGTACAGAACCCGCAGATTTCCTGCGGTGTGACCCGGACAACAGCCGAAACACATCGGATAATTCGGGAGAACCTGCACCGGTCGGCCATGTATTCAGGCGCCATAGATGGTGTCGGGCCGCGTTATTGCCCGTCGATTGAGGACAAGATCGCCAAATTTGGCGACCGGGACGGCCACCAGATCTTTCTGGAGCCCGAAGGTCTTGAGGATCAAACCGTTTACCCGAACGGGATATCGACCTCGTTGCCTGAAGATGTTCAGCGCGCGCTTGTTAGTACCATTCCGGGTTTGGAACGCGCGGCCATCCTGCAACCGGGATATGCCATCGAGTATGATCACGTTGATCCGCGTGAACTCCGCCACACGCTTGAAACCAAGCGGATCGGCAGATTGTTTCTGGCCGGACAGATCAACGGGACAACCGGATATGAAGAGGCGGCGGCGCAAGGGATTGTTGCCGGGATGAATGCGGCAAAAATCGCGGCAGGCGAGGATGGGGTCATCATCGGCCGCAGCGATGCCTATATCGGGGTGATGATCGATGATCTTGTTAGCCGTGGTATCTCAGAACCCTATCGAATGTTCACGTCGCGTTCGGAGTTTCGATTGTCGCTTCGCGCCGACAATGCCGATCGCCGCCTGACACCAATGGCAATTGAACTTGGACTGTGTTCGCGTGAAAGGCGTATCAAGTTTGAACGGGATCGATCTGAATTCGAGATGGTTCGGCAATATGCTGAAACGGTAAGTGTCACGCCAGACCAGGCGGCTCGCGAGGGCATTGAGATAAACCGTGACGGCGTGCGCAGAACCGCCTTTGATCTGTTGTCCTATCCCAATATTACCCTTGAAACCATTGTGGGCATCTGGCCGCGCCTTGGGACATTCGACGGCCGGGCGCTGGATGCTTTGGAAACCGATGCGCGCTATGCTGCCTATCTGGGGCGACAACAGGCCGACATTGCTGCGATGAAGCGAGAGCAAATGCGTGTCATTCCCGAAGAATTGGATTTGTCGGCGCTTCCAGGACTGTCCAATGAGCTGAAGCAAAAACTGGCGACAGAGAGACCGGAGACAATTGCGCAGGCGCAGAGAATTGATGGAATGACGCCCGCTGCGATCGGTATCCTGATGGCGCATTCAAAGAAGTTGGAAAGCATGCCGCGGGAAACGCCGTGAGCGACGGTCGCTATGATGCGCTTTGCCGTGCCGCCGGAGATGTTTCACGTGAAACTTTTGAACGATTATTGTTGTTTGAACGACGGTTTGTCGAGTGGAACGCCCGGATCAACCTGTCTTCAAAGTCGGATGCCGGTCAACTCTGGAACAGGCACATTGTCGATTGCGCTCAACTGATCACAATTGGCCCCGATTTCAGATATTGGTTAGATATCGGCAGCGGTGGCGGATTTCCCGGTGTCATCGTTGCGATACTGTTGAAAGGGAAAGGTGATGCGCGTGTCGACCTGGTGGAAAGCAATCGTAAAAAGGCTGCATTTCTATCGCGGATAGTGGGCGAAACCGGTGCGCCCGCTACGGTACACGCCTGCCGTGTCGAACAGCTATACGATCAGGTTGGCAAATTGGATGTGGTGACGGCACGAGCCGTGGCTGAGTTGAAAACGCTGTTGAACTATTCCCGGCATTGGCTGGAACACGGTGCGAAAGGCCTATTTCAAAAAGGTCGGGATTACCGCAGCGAAATCGAAGATTGCGGTGACGAATGGCAGTTCGATCTGGTAGAACATGCAAGTTGCACCGATCCGGAAAGCGTTGTTCTGGAGATATCCAGTTTACGCCACATCGGCTAGACCGGTAGCGAGAAAAGCCCTGATGGCCATTGCGATGAGAACAAAATGATCGGCGAACCGCGAATAATCTCAGTCGCCAACCAGAAGGGCGGTGTTGGCAAGACCACAACGACCATCAATCTGGCGACGGCGTTGGCTGCCATTGGCAAGCGCGTGCTGATCGTCGATCTCGATCCGCAGGGAAACGCCAGCACCGGACTGGGCATTGATCCCGTCGATCGGCAGGTTTCATCCTATGATGTCATCATGGGCCTCCAGTCGGCCAGCGAGGCTGCCATCGCGACATCCGTTCCCGGCCTATCCATCATACCCTCGACAATGGATCTGCTCGGAGTTGAAATGGAGATCGCGGCCCACGCAGACCGCGCATTGAAATTACGGAATGCCCTTCGCGGACCGAAGCAGCACGCACCCGATGCAGACTATATTCTGATCGATTGCCCACCGTCTCTCAATCTGCTGACGCTGAATTCGATGGCCGCAGCCGATTCTGTGCTGGTGCCGCTTCAATGCGAGTTTTTTGCCCTCGAAGGGCTGAGCCAGCTTCTAAAAACGGTTGAACAGGTTCGAACCTCGCTCAACCGCAATCTGGACATCCAGGGTATTGTCATGACCATGTATGATGGTCGAAACAATCTGGCCAACCAGGTTGTCGATGATGTTCGGGCGCATATGGGAGAACGGGTTTACCAAACCGTGATCCCGAGGAATGTGCGCGTCTCGGAGGCGCCGTCATACGGAAAACCGGCCATCTTGTACGATCTGCAATGCGCTGGGAGCCAAGCCTATCTGAGGCTGGCGTCCGAAGTAATCAATCGCGAAAAGAAACTGGCGGCAGCATAGTTCGATTCGGACTCGAAACAGTGAGCAAACGATGAATGAAGATGCGGCGAAGAGACGGTTGGGGCGCGGGCTCGCGGCGTTGATCGGGGAAATCGACAGTCCCGATCCTGTCGAAACGATATCCGGCGACGATCTTGTGCCGATCAGCCGGATTACCGCAAATCCGGCAAACCCGCGCCGGGTTTTTCTGGAAACGGAGCTTGGTGATCTTGCCGACTCCATACGCGAACACGGTATCGTCCAGCCGGTGGTGGTGCGGCCCGCAGTCGAGTCGGACAGCTACGAGATTATTGCCGGCGAACGTCGTTGGCGGGCCGCCAAGCAGGCGGGGCTTGGTGAAATACCCATTATTGTCCGCGATGTGGACGATCGTACGGCGCTTGAACTGGCGATTGTGGAGAACGTTCAACGGGCTGACCTAAACGCGGTTGAAGAAGCCAAGGGATATCAAAACCTTATAGACAATCACAACTACACCCAGGCTGAACTTGCCAAGGTGATCGGCAAGAGCAGGAGCCATGTGGCCAATACGCTACGGTTGCTGAAACTACCGGATTCCGTGCAAGCATTGCTGACCGACGGATCGTTGTCGGCGGGCCACGCCCGAGCGCTGGTTACGGCGCGCGACCCGGCATATCTTGCCAAAAAAATCGTTGAAGGCGGCTTGTCGGTCAGGCAAGCCGAGGTCTTGGCACAGGATAGTGGTGCAGGAACCAGCAGAGCCGCACCAAAACCGGCGCAGGGTACCGAAAAGGATGCCGATACCAAGGCATTGGAAAAAGCTTTGTCTGATGCAACAGGGCTGGCGGTCAGGATCAGTCATCGCGGCAACGCCGGTGACATCAAGATTTCGTACAAAACGCTGGAACAGTTGGACGATATATGCCGACGGTTGAAGGCATAGCTATTTAGCCGAATAAACTTCTTTTGTGAGCTTGCGGAAACGCGCACACAGGTACAGTTATCTCCGTCGATTAAGACGGGCCGATTCGAGACATAGGGCCAACAGTGTTTGACGGCAAATACTGGAAGCCAGATCTGCGTTCTGCCGCGTCTTTAAAACGGCGTCCTGAAGGCGGGCCAACGCTTTGGAAATCAGTTCAGCGTTCCATCGCGAGAGCGCGTTCTCCACGGTTTGCCGCCGTCCAAAAAAGACCGGCGGCCTGGCAGCGGCAACAATCGAGGCGGTGCTGGCTTTACTTCGGTCCAGCTTCTCACGCATCATTTGAAGAGCCTGCAGCTGGCGCATCGTCGAGGATAGTGCCAGAAACGGACTGGTCCCGGTTGCAGCAAACCTGGTGAAAGCGAGATCATAGCCTTTGCTGTCGCCATTGAGTACGGCGTCGACAACGGCATCCTGTGACTGGGCGGAGACATCGCCGATCGACGACAGCACATCTTCGGGTTCGATAACTTCCGAGCCGCGGTTGTACAGGACCAGTTTTTCGATTTCCCGGCGGCTTGCCAGGCGGTCTCCTCCAAGCGAGTTCTTCAGCAGACGGCGGGCTTCGAGACCGATGGATAGGCCTGCCATCGACAGTTCTTCATCAATCAGGTTTTCGATCGCCCTGGCATTATCGGTGTAGCAGGGCAGCGCCATGGCCGAATTGGCCTGTTCGACCGTTTTGCGCAGCGCGGCTGCCTTCTTCAGTTCACCTGCTTCTATCAGGATCAAAGCATCTTGGGGCGGCTCGTCGCAAAGAACCGATACGGCATCATTTAGTGATTTGTCGCCGGTGGCATTGCGCAGCCAGATCAATCGGCTGCCCCCGAACATGGAGATCGTTCGCGCTTCATCGATCAATCTGCCGGAATCGCCAGCGAGATCGGTTGAATCGAGCTTCAGGACCGCAAATGGGTCATCGAGAGCCAGACCGGTGTTACCGGCGAATTTACCAGCGGTTTCCGATACAAGGCCGCGATCCGGACCGTATACAAGGACAATTTTGACGTCCGGATGTGATCCGGACAGCCATGCACCGACCTCGTGTGCCTTCTTTTGACCCATTGGATTGCGACTAACCGTGGATTGTTGTCGACGACAGCTCGTCCAAGCCAAGCAGTGCCGAAATGTCGGTGCGCGCGCTGACGAGATCGTCGATGCTATATTTGGCCAACACAGCGAAGAAGGCATCCAGCGCTTCACGCAGTGCCGAATTGAAAGCGCAACTGTTGATCAGCGGACAATCGGCGTTGTCGCTGTCAAAACACTCCGCCATCGAGAAGTTATCCTCGGTCACCTTGATCACGTCGAGTAATGAAATCTCAGTTGCGGGTTTCGCGAGGCGAATTCCACCGTTGCGGCCGCGGACCGTGGAAATGAGGCCCGATGATACCAGCGGCTGCAGAATCTTGAACAGGAAAAGCTCGGAGACAGCATAGGAGCGCGCGATGTCGGGTACCCTGCTGAGCTCGTTGGTGTTGGTTGCACAATACATGAGCATCCGGACCGCGTAGTTGGTTTGCCGTGTCAGCCTCATGTGAATCTCCGGTTACAGCGCTTTCCAGGATGTTGTTTAGAATCGTTCTAGAAAACTTGATCCCATTTGTCCACTTTTTTGTTGACTTCTGAATCCCGATAAATAGAACATGACAAAAATAATCATGTTATTTTGGAGTTCACCATGAAAACCGGCTCGATTTTGTCCATTCTAGCTGTCTCGGGGGCTGTCGCATTTGCAAGCATGGCAAGCGCGCAGGCGGGCGAAGAAGTCAATATCTATTCCTACCGCCAACCACAGCTGATTGCGCCGCTATTGGACGAGTTTAGTGCCGAGACCGGAATAAAGACCAATGTCCTCTTCCTGAACAAGGGATTGGTCGAACGCGTCATTGCAGAGGGCGTCAATTCGCCGGTTGATGTGATTCTTACGGTCGATATCGGCCGGTTGAGCCAAGCCAAAAAGGAAGGTGTCACCCAATCCGTGAGCACAGCCACGATCGACGAGAACATACCGCAAGAGTTTCGCGATCCGGAGGGCCAATGGTTTGGCCTGACCACCCGCGGCAGGGTGGTTTATGCCTCGAAAGAACGTGTTGTGCAGGACAGTATCACGTATGAAGAGCTGGCCGATCCGAAATGGAAAGGACGCATTTGTACCCGCAGCGGTCAGCATAGCTACAATTTGGCACTGTTTGCTTCAATGATCGCTCATCACGGCAAGGAAGCCACGGAAAACTGGCTCACCGGTCTGAAAGCCAATCTGGCGCGAAAGCCGAACGGTAATGACCGCGCGCAGGCAAAAGGCATCTACTCCGGCGAGTGCGATCTGGGGCTGGGCAATACCTATTATGTCGGTCTGATGATGACCAATGAAAAAGAGCCGGAGCAAAAGGAATGGGCAAAGGCGATCAAAGTGCTGTTTCCGAACCATGATGACCGCGGTACCCATGTCAATATTTCCGGAATGGCTCTGGCCAAACATGCGCCAAACCGCGAAAACGCAGTCAAACTGATGGAATTCCTCGCCAGCGCCAAAGGCCAGGAAATCTATGCTGAACAGGTGTTTGAATATCCGGTGAAGCCGGGTGCGAAAGTATCCGAGATCGTCAAATCGTTTGGCGACATCAACCCCGACACACTTAGTCTTGATGAAATCGCGGAAAACCGAAAGGCTGCGTCAATTCTGGTCGACAAGGTTGGCTATGATGACGGACCCGGTTCCTGATCTGTCCGATTGTTCGCTAGAAAAAGGGCGTGGTTTAATCCGCGCCTTTTTTTGTCTCCGATACCATGGGTGATGCAAGCTTAACCGCCCTTGTCGGAGACGCCTGCTTCAGCGAAACTTGCCATGCCGTTATGACAGGCAATGCTGGCCCTAAGAATGTTAACTGCCAAACAAGCACCTGAGGCCTCGCCCAACCGCATGTTCATGTCCAGCAGCGGATTCATGTTTAGCCGATCAAGCAACGCGTCATGGGCCTGTTCGGCAGAACGGTGGGCGCATAGCGTATGGGCCAAACCGTCATCCGCAATCAACGCGAGCGGCGCGGCAGCCGCAGTACAAACAAATCCGTCGAGAAGAACCGGAATGCCATTTTGACGGGCGGCAAGCGTGGCACCGAAGATGGCAGCGAGTTCGCGCCCGCCGACCGCTGCCAGAATTTCCAGTGGTTTGTTCGCCCGATCCCGGTGGGTTGTGACGCTCAGTTCGATGGCCGCCGCCTTGCGCGCAAGCCCCTCATCGTCAACCCCGGTTCCACGGCCGGCCCATTGAGCGCCGGTTCCGCCAAACAGATGGGTACAGATTCCGGCAGCGGATGTCGTGTTTCCAATTCCCATTTCACCCAAACAGATCACATCGGCTTCGTGTGGAACCGCAGAATGTCCGCGATTGACCGCATCGAGAAACTCGGGCTCAGACATTGCCGCGGCTGTGGCGAAATCAACTGTCGGACGGTCGATGTCCAACTCGACAACATCGAGAACAGCGTCTGCCTGGTCAGCAAGCTGGTTAATCGCCGCACCACCGGCGGTGAAATTGGCCACCATCTGGGCGGTCACTTCCGCAGGAAACGCGGATACACCTCGCGCCGTGATTCCATGGGAGCCGGCGAACACGAGGATATGGACATTGTCGAGTGTCGGGCGTTCCTTGCCCTGCCAGCGAGCCAGCCAAAGCGCCAATTCTTCCAACCGACCAAGGCTGCCCTGCGGCTTTGTCAGAATATCCTGTCTGTTTGCCGCCAAGGAGGCGGCCGTGTCATTGCCTGCGGGAAGTGACTGGCAAGCTTGATAAAGCGCATTCAGCGATGAAAATGTGGCCATCTGTTCGATATCCAAAATGAGAGGTTGGGAAAGGAGTTCAGGTAAGCGCCGCGGTGGCAACAACCAAAACAACGATTTCGGATCCCTGCTGCAAGGCGCCGATAACGTCTCCGGTTTGGCCACCTATCTGTCTCTTGCAGAGGGATTGAATTGTTATGACCCACAGTAAGAGACAAACTGTGGATATAGCCGCGAACGGAATACCGGCGAGTATCAGGGCGAGCGCTGCAATTGTCAGCGCTACCGTGGCGGTTGAGGTGTTGACTATGCCGGCATTGGCCGACAACCCATCCGACCGAGCCGGCTTAACGCGTATCATGAACAGGGGAATCAATGCCCGTGAAGCGGCATGCGCGGACAGTAGCGCGACCATAACGGTCGCCGGGTCTGCGAGCGCGGCAATCGATGCCCAGCGGATGATGACCGACAATGCCAGCGCCAGGGCGCCGTAGGTTCCGAGCCGGCTGTCGCGCATGATGTCGAGTTTCTGTTCCGGGGTATTGCCGCCGCCAAAACCATCGGCCGTGTCCGCTGCACCGTCTTCATGCAAAGCACCGGTCGCCAATATCATGGATCCAAGACACAAGGCTGCAGCGACCGTCGTGGCGACACCCGATGACGCGGCCAGGAAATAGACTAGACTGCCGACTGATCCGATAAGAAGACCGACTAGCGGCGCAGCCCATTGCGCGGCGGCAAAATCAACTTCTTGATCAGACCACCGCCCGACCGGCAATCTGGTATAAAACAAGATGCAGACCAGAAGTTCCTGCAATCGCAAATTGGCCGTGCCCGGACGGATCATGACAGGCTCCGGGCAATCGCATGAAAGAACAATCCGGTAACCCGTCCGCGCCTCGCTCCCGACGATCCCAGATTGTTGCCCAGACCGTCGGCGATCTCCGCAAGCGGTTCATCAGAGCCGGGATCGATCACCCTGGAGTAATGGAATTCATGACCACGGATCGTGTCTCCGGATTTGCCGATGGCGCAGTCGAAGTTCAATCTGGCCTGCCGGTAGCCGAGATTCATTTTTCGTTTGGCAAAGCTGGTCACGTGATCGAGCAATCCGAGCATTGGATGGGTAGCGCCCTCCGCGTCTTCCAACGCTCTACCCAACACCATGAAGCCGCCGCACTCGCCATGAACCGGCTTGGATTGGGCGAACTGTTTCATGCCGAGTTGGAAATTCATGGCCTGCGACAGTTGTTCGGCATGCAACTCCGGATATCCGCCAGACAACCAGCAGCAGTCGCAACCGGAAGGCGGCGGTTCGTCCGCCAGTGGCGAAAAGGAGACTAGTTCTGCACCGGCTTCGCGCCAACTTGCCCTCAGATGTGGATAGACGAAGGTGAAAGCCCTGTCCTGTGCCAATGCGATCCGCTGGCCTGGCGGCGATAAGCTTGTGCCGATGGAAGGTTCCGGGACTTCCGGCGTTTCAATCTGATCAGCCATGGCGCAAATGCGGTCTATATCAAGCGAAGTTTCCATCGTATCGGCAAGCCGCTCGATGAAGTGATCGATGGCTTCGTGCTCACTTGCCTGTACAAGGCCCAAATGCCGTTCCGGCAGCGCCATTTCGGGATTGCGCATGATCACGCCGACTACCGGAATACTAAGTTGTTCAATCGCTTTGACGCAGTAGGCTTTGTGGCGCTCGCTGCCAACTTGATTGAGGACAATTCCGGCAATTCGCACTTGCGGGTCGTGCGTTGCAAAACCGCGTGCAATGGCGGCAACGGTTTGTGATTGACCCGATACATCCAGCACGAGAATGGTCGGTATTGCGTATCTCCGCGCCAAATCTGCTGCCGCTCCGGTTCTTCCCGGTGACACAGGGATGCCGTCAAAAAGGCCCATGGCGCTTTCGAGAATGACAAACTCGGCATCGGCCGCTTTACGAGCCACGAGGCTGTCGAGGAGTAACGGCGGCATGGCCCAACTGTCGAGATTGACGCCGGGATGGCCTGTCGCCGCTTGATGAAAGCCGGGATCGATGTAGTCCGGTCCCGATTTGGCGCCCTCAACCACCTGTCCGCGTCGCCGCAATGCGCGCATCAGGCCGATGGCCACGCTGGTTTTGCCGGAACCGGAGCGTGGTGCGCCGATAATCAGCGCCCGCGCGGTCAACGAACCAACTCTTCGAGGCATGAGGCCTGCAACTGTGCGCGAAGCGAGATAATATCGCCGAAAATCAGCAATGCAGGCGACGCGAAACCGGCTTGCCTGGCCCGGTTGGCGATAGTAGCGACAGTGGCGACCATCGTGCGTTCATCGGGTGTTGTCGCTGATTGAATTACTGCGGCCGGGGTATCGCCAGACATCCCGCCCGAGATGAGGGCATTTGCGATCTTGTCGATGTTTGAAAGCCCCATGTAGATGATGATGGGCTGGTTGGTTCGCGCCAGCGAGGCCCAATCGACATCGCCCTCGCTGCCTGGCGCATGGCCGGTTGCCAGGATAATCGCACGGTTGGTTCCGCGCATGGTCGCCGGGATGTCGGCGCTGGCAAGTGCGGCAAACGCCGCGGTTATGCCGGGCAGAACCCGAAAAGGTATCCCGGCTTCGGCAAGGGTTTTCACCTCCTCACCGCCGCGACCGAAAATGTACGGATCACCACCCTTGAGCCTGAGGACTCTCATCTTCTGCCGGGCAAGACCAATCAGTTTTTGGTTGATTGTTTCTTGTGCAGCCGAAACCCTGCCGCCGCGCTTGCCGGCGAAATGCAATTCGGCTGACTGCGCGATTTCGAGGATATCCGGATTGACCAATGCGTCATAGACGATGGCATCCGCGCGGGAAACGGCATCAAGCACATCCAGCGTGAGGCTGCCCAGGTTTCCGGGTCCGGCACCGGCAAGCCAGACATGACCCGGTTCGAATGGAACCGATTTGAATGGCAACTTCGCTATCTTTCGTTCCAGACTCATGAGGTAACCGATTTCAGATGACGGCGGCTTTGCTGCGCCTTATAGCTTTGGCAATGGCCAGAAAAGGGCGAGAATTGCGACGTGGATGGACAACGGGCGCCTGCGCGGCAGCGGCGGCCAAAGCGGCCTGTTCGGCTCTTTTGACGGGCGAATTTCCCGATCCGGTCGAGATAATTTTGCCCGGCGGACAGCGACCGACCTTCGCACTGGCGAAACATAGCCTGACTGCGGACGCGGCGATTGCGGCGGTTGTCAAAGACGCAGGAGACGACCCGGACGTCACGCACGGTGCGCTGATCGTCGTGTCCCTTAGCCGAAACGTACGCAAGACCGGTTTGGAATTTGTTGCCGGTCCTGGAGTGGGCATGGTGACCAGAGCCGGTCTGCCGATTGTGCCGGGGGAGCCGGCAATCAATCCCAAGCCACGAGAGATGATTGCCAAGGCGATCGGCGATATCGCCGGCGATGATGACAATTTCGTGGTCGAAATCTCGGTTCCCGGCGGCGAGGAAATCGCCAAGAAAACCCTCAACGGCAGATTGGGAATTGTCGGCGGAATCTCGATTCTGGGAACCACCGGTATCGTTATCCCCTATTCGTGTTCGTCGTGGATCCATTCGATTCACCGCGGTATTGATGTCGCCCGCGCCGCCGGACACGATCACGTCGCGGCATCCACCGGTTCGACATCGGAAAAGGCGGTTCAGGCCATGCATGGCCTTGCCGAGGAACAACTTCTCGACATGGGTGATTTTGTCGGCGGAACCCTGAAATATCTCAGAACTCATCCAGTGGCGCGGGTATCGATCGCCGGTGGTCTTGCCAAGATGACCAAGCTTGCCCAGGGACTGCTTGATCTGCATTCGAGCCGGGGTAGCGCTGATCTGACCTCGCTCGCCGATATTGCAATCGAATGCGGCGCCGACGACATTCTGGCGTCGCGGATCGGAAGCGCCAATACCGTTGCCGAAGCCTTCGACCTTGCCGAAATGGCAGACGTGAAGATCGGCAACACAGTTGCAGACAATGCCTGGGTAACCGCTGCTTCCGTGTTGGGCGGCGCGGCAATCGATCTCGAGATTGCGATTTTTGACCGTGAAGGCCGTCTTGCCGGCCATGCACCGTTTGCTTCCACTGGTCATGTTCCGCGCCCCCGAAAACGACGCTGATAGTATTCATTGTACAAAGCGCTTTCGGAGAAGTCCGTCACCGTGAGGCCCGGTCCGACAAAAATGATCGCGGTGCGTTCGATCGGATCCGCCGCCATGACCGCTTCGATTGTTGCGAGCGTTGCCGTGACAATGCGTTCGTCTGGCCAACTGGCCCGCGCAACGATGGCGACCGGGCAATCCGGGCCATAAAGCGGAGTTAGTTCGGCGACCACGCGATCAAGCGCGTGGATGGCAAGGTGAATTGCCAGTGTGGCTCCGGTCTGTCCGAAGACCGAAAGCGTTTCAGCTTCGGGCATTTTTGAGGCTCTACCCGAAATCCGGGTCAGCACCAGGCTTTGTGCGACCTCCGGCAGGGTGAGTTCGCGGCCCATCGTAGCGGCCGCCGCCGAGAAGGCCGGTACACCAGGTGTCAATGTGTAATCAATTCCATGGTTCTTTAGTCGCCTAATTTGTTCTGCAACGGCGCTCCACATGGAAAGATCGCCGGAATGCAGACGGGCAACGTCCAAATCTTTCTGATGAGCCGAAACGCATGCGGCCTCGATATCGTCAAGTGACATCGGTGCGGTATTGATGATTGTTGCATCAGACGGACAATGCTCGAGCAGCACCTCGGGAATGATTGATCCTGCGTAAAGACAGACCGGGCATCGCGACAGGATATCGCGGCCGCGCACCGTGATGAGATCAGCTGCGCCGGGACCGGCTCCGATGAAATGGACCGTCATCGTTTTGCCTCCGCGACCGCGCAAGTCACCAAGCCGTGCACGCGCCTTGGACCGAGAAGCACGCCATTTTTACCGGTAGCGCTCAGGGCGGCAGCCTCGCAAACGCATGCTATTCCCGTCGATGTCAGCGAATGTTCCGACTGGATCTGGAGCCTGTCGTTGTATTGGCTCAATGCTTGCCTCGAATAGTATCTCGGTTGGAGATTGATCCGGGTGGCCGCGTCGAGGAAGCTCTGTGATCCGCGCTTGAACACCGCAGTGGATATCACGTCAACATCTTTGCGCTTCATGCGATAAGCGGCGAGGGTCGCGTCAATGGCTGTGACAATGTCATCAGCCGTTGCCTTGTTGGTGAATCCGAGCCCCACAGCAATCATGGCTTTGTCCATGACCATTGGGTTACCGGCATGGCCGGACGCCACCCGGTCATCGTGCCAACCGGCGCGGCGCGCGAAAACGCCAATCTGACAAGGCTTCCGCCGAGACGCGCATAGTGCTCAGCCAATACCGTTTCCATCTGCAGCGTCACCGCATTGGCCACCAATTTGCCGCCTGTGCGTAAACTGGCGATCGCACCCTCCATGACGCCAAGATCACTCCCGCCGCCGCCAATAAAGATCGCGTCGGGTTGATCCAGGCCGTCCATGATTTCAGGCGCTCTGCCTTCGACAATTTTCAGGTCCGGAACCCCTAGCTTGTCGGCGTTGGAAGCAATCCGCAGCGCGCGCTCACGGTTTTGCTCAACAGCGATTGCGCGCAGGGAAGGATGTCTCAGCATCCATTCGATGGCGACGGAACCGGCGCCGGCGCCAATATCCCAAAGCAGCTGACCGCGCCGGGGCGCAAGTGCCGCTAAGGTAAGTGCGCGAATTTCATGCTTGGTGATCTGACCGTCGTGATCAAACTGGTCGTCCGTGAGACCCGGAGTCAGTGGCACAGAGGACTGGCTTCCACCATTGTCCACTTCAACAGCGACCAGGTTTAGAGGATTGACCGATTGCAGATCAAAATCCTCCGCGATGGAATTGGTAATGCGTTCGGCGTCGCCACCCAGAGATTCCAATACCCAGACCGAAGATTGTCCGTATCCCAGCGAAGTCAAATACTCGGAAAGTTCAGACGGACCGGCTGCATCGGAGGTCAGCGCAAGCAGGCGCCGCCCCGGATGAAGAAATGGTCGAATGTGCGACAGGGCGCGGCCGTGCAATGAGACCGTCTCGATATCCGGCAGCGACCAACCCAAACGCGCCGCGGCAAGGCTGAATGCCGAAACGTGCGGTACAACGTGCATCTCTTGCACCGGCACATATTTTGCCAGTGTTGCACCGACGCCGTGCATGAACGGATCTCCGGACGCAAGAACACAAACCGGTGACCTGCGCCGATCGCGCACTGCCGTCATGGCAGCGTCGAAAGGTGTGGGCCAGGGTTTCGATTCGCCCTTGATTAGCGACGAAGCCAGCGCGAGGTGTCGTTTGCCGCCAAAAACGGATTTCGCCTCTGAAATGAGAGATTTTGCTTCTTCGCCTAATCCAGCAATACCGTCCTCGCCGATTCCAACGACGGATAGCCATTTTCCGGTTGTGGTGGCTGTGGTTTGATTATTAGAAGGCATGATGACCTTCCGCATTCTCATTCTCGGCGGGACGACCGAGGCGCGCCGCCTTGCTGCCGCCGTTTCGCAAGATCAACGGTTTGAGGCGACCGTCACGCTGGCCGGTAGAACTGCAAACCCCATTCCGCACGCTACAGCGGTTCGCACCGGCGGTTTTGGCGGCTCCGCCGGTCTTGCGCGCTACCTGACGGATACTGCAATCGATGTACTGATCGATGCTACGCACCCCTTTGCGGCAAACATTTCGCAAAACGCCATTGCCGCTGCCAAGGACGCCGGCGTTCCTCTGATCGTGTTGCGGCGTCCCGAGTGGCAACCTGGGCCCGGCGACGTGTGGAATCACTACCCGGATATTTCCGCAGCGATTGCGGCACTGGGCCCGGTTCAGCGTCGTGTCTTTGTCACGCTCGGCCGCCAGGAGTTGGCGCCGCTGCTGTCTGCGCCGCAGCATTTCTATCTGGTTCGCAGCGTCGATCCGGTTGATCCGCCGCTTGCGACAGACAATGTGAGCTACATTCTCGATCGCGGACCATTCGAGCTGGCTCACGAAGAGGCGTTGATGACAGAATATCGCATCGAAGCCATTGTCACCAAGAACAGCGGCGGGACGGCGAGCAGCGCCAAGCTCGCTGCAGCGCGCAACTCGAAAATTCCGGTCTACATGATCGACCGGCCGGTGGGCGTTGATGACGCAGCGATCGAAACTGTCGACCAGGCTATTGCGGTTCTCGATCATTGGGCGGTCTCGGCTGCAAAACGGGGCGTATAAACGACCGGTGGCATTTCACCACGCTCGATGATCCTGGTTTCGGCCGAGCCGACAATCACACAGGTCGCCATGTCGGCGTTGGCAGGATCTGCCTCGTGCAGCCGCTGGATCACGATACTCTCATCAGGCCGCCCGGCAGCGCGGCCAAATATGACCGGCGTTTCGGGATCGAGAATATGGCGCAGCCGTTTGAAGGCTTCACCCAGTTGCCATGGCCGGGCTCGGCTTGCCGGATTGTAGAGCGCAATGACGAGACCGGCGCCGGCGGCCGCCTCGATCCGGCGAACGACAAGATCCCATGGCTTGAGATTATCGGAAAGTGATATGGCGCAGAAATCATGACCCAGCGGCGCGCCGATGCGGGCGGCTACGGCCAGCATCGCGGTGATGCCGGGTATGATACTCAGCTCAACGCGCTGCCAGTTGCGTGGCCCTTGTTCCATTGCCTCGCAGATGGCGGCTGCCATTGCGAAAACACCTGGATCGCCGCCGGATATTACAGCGACGTTGGCACCGGAAGCCGCCATCTTGATCGCAGTGCGCGCGCGCGCCAGTTCCTCGCGATTGTCGGAGGCGTGGGCATTCTGGTCCGGTTTCAAAGATAGCCGATCGAGGTAAGGAGCATAGCCGAAGAAATCGGTCGATGCGGCGATTGCGCGCGAAGCCTCCGGTGTCAACTGGTCCGGATTACCCGGCCCTATTCCGATTACCGACAACCGACCGCTCATTGACAGGCCTCCCATCCGGGAACGAGAACGATCGAGAAATAGGGCGCATTGTCGTCGCGCTTATCCGCCAATGGTACGGAAATGCTGTTGTCCATGGTCCCTCGTTCGACATAGGTTGCCCGCGAAAGCCTGCCCGACCGCTCAAGCGCTCGGCGGATCTTGGCCAGGTTTCGCCCGACCTTCATGATGATGGCGGCCTCGGTGTCAGCCAGTCGTTCGGCTAGCTTGTCCTCGGGCATCGTTCCGGGAAGGACTGACATGACGTCGTCACCCTGGGCAATGGCCTTGCCGGCCTGTGACCAGCAACCTGACATTGCGGTAACGCCCGGTACGACGGCTACGGGAAACCTGTTTGCCAGCCGTACATGGATGTGCATGTAGGAGCCGTAGAACAACGGATCGCCTTCACTCAGGACCGCAACGGATCTTCCCGCTTCCAGATGACCGGCAATCTTGTCGGCCGACTGATCATAAAATCCGGTGATCTGGGTGCGATAGGCTTCACAGTGCTTGGGCAGTTCGGTGGTCACCGGATACAATAACGGTATTTCAGTCATTGCGTCCGGTATGTGTTCGGTGACAATGCGCCGGGCATTGCTGTCATTGCCCTTTTTGGCGAAATAGGCGAGCACGTCGGCATTGCGAATGGCCTTGACTGCCTTGAGCGTCAGAAGCTCCGGATCGCCGGGACCGGTGCCAATACCGATCAGTGTGCCTTTGGCTTCAACACTCATATGCCTGGCCTTGCAATTGCGTTGACGGCTGCGGCGCACAATGCGCTGCCGCCCATGCGGCCCAGAACGGTTGCCCACGGGATGCCATGGCGGTTTTGCGCCAACGCTTCCTTGGATTCCGCGGCGCCGACAAAACCCACCGGCATGCCGACAATTGCAGCGGGTTTGGGTGCGCCATCATCAAGCAGGTCAAGCAAATGAAACAACGCCGTTGGCGCATTGCCTATGGCGACCACGCTTCCCTGCAAGCGATCAAGCCACAACGAGATCGCCGCCGCCGAACGGGTATTTCGCAGCTCGCCCGCAAGGCCGGGCGTGCGGGGATCGCGTAACGTGCAAACCACGTCATTTTCTGCCGGAAGCCGCGCTTTGGTTATGCCACGCGCAACCATTTCGGCATCGCAGAAGATCGGCGCGCCATCAATAAGCGCCTTGCGGGCCGTATCGGCAAAATCTGGAGAAAACCGGAAATTCTCGGCTGCATCCACGATACCGCAGGCGTGGATCATCCGGACCGCTATATCTGCCTCGGCGTCGGAAAACTGTGACAATTCTGCTTCGGAGCGGATAATAGCGAACGATTTCTCGTAAATCGCCTGTCCGTCCTTGATGTAGTCATGTGTGAGCATCATCGTTGATCCGTTTGAACCGGGGCAAGGTTGCACCACTGATCTTGTTGGAATTCCTTTGCCGACATGCACCTGTCCGGTCTGCCGGAATAAAGTGCATCGAGGCGGTGTATGAATTCAGGAACTTCCGCCACCGGCATATCGATCGCCGGATCATCGGTGGAATCCATTTCGTTGAGCAACTGGCAATGGCCGGGCTTACCGAGAATAGTCAGCCGCGGTCCTGACATATCGGCGCAGCGCTTACCGCAACCGGAAATGTGCAGGGTAAACGAGCCGTCGAGCAGAGATCCTGAACATGCGGCGATTTGGGAAGCCAGTTTCCGGGTTTCGATCTCGCCAGAGATACAAAATGGAAATCCGGCGCAGGTCGAGATTTCCAATCTCGGGTCATCCGGCTGAGTTACAAAACCGAGTTTGGCAGCCAGTTTCGTGATTTTTCCTGCTTCCAAATCTTGCAGACCATGGACGACCAATCCCTGCCGGGCACCGGGCGGGTTGTCGCGCCTTCGATCTTTTCCAACGAACACAACAATTCAATAATCTCGGTAGCATGCGCTGCTCCGAATGGAAGGCCGAAGCCGATTGCGCAGCGATTGTCCGACATATCGAAGCGGCCAATCGGTGCGTTGGTCTGAATCCGCTTCGCGGTGGCGGAAATTGGCGGTCTGGTCAACTGCAGTTTCGCCAACTCGGCTCGAGCCAAATTGCGACCCACGGGCATCCGGTCCCAATTCCGCGATACAGGTAAGCAGCCTGATGGCGACTGAAGCCGCCGCCCCTTCATCAACCAATCCAACCGAGCGGGCGGTTTGTGCATCTCCGCCAACGGAGACCAGCCAGCTTTTAGGCCCGCCGGCTTCGATCGCTTGAAACCTGATATCGGCCTTGATCGCACCCAGTGACGATTGTCCGCCCCCATCCACAACGATCGAGGTCTTGGGCGCCAGCCCGGAACGAAGCTCGGGACTTAAAGTGCGTCGGATCGATTCCGCTATCGGCAGGGGATTTGCGATTGCGTCCGGATCAAGCCCGGCCAACGCATTCGTGGTGATCGGAAGCCCACCGACATCCAGATCGAGGTTGTCGACCTCAGATGAGAGCTTTTGTGCCGAAGCCTCAGTCAGCCCGCGAACTTGCAAGCTACCGCGCAGGGTAATCTCGACAATTCCGTTACCCAACCGATCTGAGATTTGAAGAAGGCTGATGAGCTTTGCCGGCTTGATATCTGGTACTTCGAAAACAAGACGCGCCAGCAGGCCGTCACCGGTTTGCATCGGTGCGGCGAGGCTAGGGCAGGCACCGCGTCTGCTGAAACCGCTCATGAGGCTGTCTCCAGTTTACTGGCCTGATTTGCCAGATCCTGCAGGTTGCGATCGACGGAATTTCTTAGCGGGTGCCAAAGTCCGCGGTCGATGGCCGATGAAAACCGCTTTGCCATGGCGCGTGCCGCGGCGGGATTTTCCCGCAGCAGAAAGTCCCGAACCTCGGGATCGCCGAGATAGGAATCATGCACCGCAGCAATCAAATGCCCGGGGATGGCATGGGTGGTTTCGGCAAATCCGATCAATCGATCAACGGTTTCGGCAAATTCGGCTCCGCCGCGCGGACCATGGCGCATTTGGCCGGCAATGAATCGGGGATTGGTCGCCCGGGCGCGGACCACTCTTGTTACGGCCTCGGCCAGCGATCTTGCTCTGGGTTTGGCCGGGTCGGTGGTATCGAGGGCTACGACATCGGCTTTGCCACCGAGCGCTGCAATGGCTGCAGCAAAGCCGCCCACAAAAGCAACTTCCGCCGAACCTTCCAGGATATCGCGCCCGGGATCATCGCCGGTGTGAATCAGAAGTTCGGCATCGGCGACGCGTTGGGTAAACGCATCGGGCATCTCCCGGCCAAGGCCTTCCGCACCACCATAGGCAAACGAGGCACCTTCCAGATAGGCGCGGCCGATTTCCTTGCGGTCGCTCCATTGCCCGCTTTGAAGCATATCCTCAGTGCCGGTGCCGTAGGTGCCCGGCGATGACCCGAATATACGCGCCGGCATGCTTCCATCGCGCCTTCGAGCGGCGGCGAGCGGATTTTCGTCATTCTCCTCGTCCCGTGCCGCTACGGCGGCAACGGCGGTATCCATGAGAGCGATCTGGGTGGGAAACATGTCACGGAACAGGCCGGAGATACGCCATGTCACATCCACGCGCGGACGCCCCAATGAAGCAGGTGGCAGAACCTCAATACCGGACACCCGGCCTGTAGCGGGATCCCACAGCGGCCTGCATCCCATTAGCGCCAAACCCTGGGCGATTTCCTCGCCGCCGGTCCTCAGACTGGCGCTTCCCCACAAGTCAATCAGCAATGAGCGTGGCCAATCACCGTGTTCCTGCATATGCCGTCGCAGAACCGCTTCGCTTGCCGCCTTACCCAGATCGTAGGCGGTCTGCGTAGGCATTGTGCGGGGATCGGATGCAAAGATGTTGCGGCCGGTCGGCAGTACATCGAGGCGCCCGCGAGCTGGTGCGCCGGACGGGCCGGGCGGGATGTGTTTTCCGTCGAGCGCGTTGATCAATGCATTGTGTTCGCAGTCAGCGCTCCCGACGCGTGCCGGATCAGTTTCATTGACCTCGGTACGGCCATAGATATGCAGCCCGTCCTTGATGGCGAAATCTTTCAGATCGCAAAGCCATGAATCGATCTGCATCAGTGCCGAATCTGGATCGTCCACATTGTTGATACCGGCATCGGCCGCCAAACCAGTTTTGGTTGCCGTTTCCACAATCAGCTTGGCCAACCGGTCTCGACGGCGCCGGTCCATGCCGTCGGCTTGTGCATATTCATCGACCAGTCGCTCAAGATCCTGCTGTTCCGGCGTAAGTCCGGCGTCCGCCAATGGCGGCGGCAGGTGGCCGAGCGTTACGGCAGCGATACGACGTTTGGCTTGCGCGGCTTCACCGGGATTGCTGATGATGAACGGATAGATCACCGGCAGGCCACCGGTGACGATTTCGGGGAAGCAATTGGCGGATAATGCCACCGTCTTGCCGGGCAGCCATTCCAGGGTTCCATGCGCGCCAACGTGAACAATTGCCTGACATCCGCAATTCCGACGCAGCCAGAAACCGAAAGCGAGCAACTCGTGGCGCGGCGGCAACAGCGGATCGTGATAGTCGGCGCGCCGATCCTCGCTTCTGCCCCGGTCGGGGCGAGCGCCACCGTAACATTGCCGAAATGAACCGCGCGGAAGCAGTGGTCTTCTTCTGCCGGCCCTGCCCAACTTGAAACAACGGCCTCGCGAACATCAGATGACAACTGATTGAATTCGTTCAAATATTCAACGGCGCGATAGGTGATTTGGGGCTTCGACAGGCATTTGACGAGTTCGCGCGGAGATCGAGGAATATCTTCGACCGTGTAACCCGCCGCCTTCAGGTCTTGAAGCATGGCAATGACACTTGCCGGAACATCCAGACCGACCGCGTAGCCGGTGCGCCCTTCCGCACCAGGATAATCCGGTAGCAGAATGGCGACATGACGCTCATTGCGGGGTGTATTGCGTAAACGCAGGAATGTTTCGATCCGGTCGACAACCTGCTCTATGCGGTCCGGCTCCGGACGGTTGACCTGCAATCTCAGACCAAGCTCGTCGGCTTCGGCGGGGGCATCCTTGAATGAAATGGCGCCGGCCAAAATGCGCCCATCAAGCTCCGGCAACACAACATGCATGGCAAGATCCGCCGGGGCCAGGCCCCGTTGACCATCAATCCAGGCCTCGCGCCGCGTCGTCGCTACGACAGCCTGAAACACCGGAATGCCGATCTGGTCAAACAAGGGAATCTTGGTTCCGGGCCGTCCGGCGGCAAATGCGGTTGTTGCAAGAATCGCTGCGGAATCCAGTTTCGCCGCTGTTTCGGCCACAAATTCAGCAACCGTTTCGTCCTTCAGGCTGGATACGAATATCGGAACCGGCGCGAAACCTCTTCGCTGCAACGTTTTGAACAGCTCGTCAATCGGCCTGACATCGCCGGCCATCAACATGGAGCGATAAAACAATACCGGAATGACAGCCTTGCCGGATGTCGCGGCAAAGTTGTCAATTGGCACCACGCCGCTGTCTGGGTGGTAGAATCCGACCCGCTCGAACGGACTGGCCGTGAGATCCCGGTCTGGATCCGCGGTCGGACTGGCAAGTCTTTTGAGCAGCGCGGTCATGTTGTCGGGCCCGCCTTCGCGAAAATAGGAAAGCAGGAGGACGAGTTCCTTTACCGGCAGCGTTGATTTCTCGATCAGGCGTTGATCGGATTCTCTGCATTCGCCGGGTAGCAAGGCGAGATGTATCCCCCGGCTTCGGGCAATTTCGGACAGGCGGTCGCAGCCATAAGACCACCAATCATATCCGCCGAGCAATCTGACGAGTATGATTTTGGCGTGCGAGGCGATCTTGTCGATCCAAATATCGACGCTCATTGGATGGCGCAGATCGCGGAGCGATGCCAGTCGCATGGACGGAAGTTCAGCCCTGCCGCGCTCCCAGGCGCCGGCCAGCGCCGCCAGATCGCTATCGGCGAACGACAACGCAACCATATCGGCCGGTTCCTGGCCGAGATCGACAGGCTCGATCAGATCATCGAGTGTCGCAGTACTGGTTGCGAGAATGTGCACGGTTTCACGCCGCCAATTTGCGGGCAATCGTTTCGCGGTCGATGCCCTTGATCCCGATCACGACCAGGCGCGAACGGCGTGTTTCGCCCGGCATCCAGGCGCGATCGAAGTAATGGTCGATCCGCGCGCCGACAGCCTGAACCAGAAGCCGCATGGGCTTGCCCGGCACATCGATGAACCCTTTGATCCTGAGCACGTCTTCGTTTTCGGTAACCCGCTTCACACGTGCAATCAGATCGACGCCATCGACACCCTGATCCAGATCGACAACAAAACTGTCGAAATCATCATGTTCATGGTCCAACACATCATCATGATGGGTCTTGCGACCGTCTATCTCATCTTCGACGCCAATGCCCAGTCCAAGCAGGATCGCACCGTTTACGGCGCCGTTTGCCGCCGAAACGATCTTGACTGCGCGGTTGAGGCTTTTCGATACAGCGGCGTTTGCAGCGGCGGATTCCGTTTCGTCGAGTAGATCACTTTTCGACATGATGATCAGATCCGCGCAGGCGATCTGGTCCTCGAACACTTCTTCAACGGGGTCGTCATGGTCGAGCGATTCGTCCTGTAAGCGCTGTGCGTGAAGGGCATCCATATCGTTTGCCACCCGTCCGTCGGCCAGAGCCCTGCCGTCGACTACCGCGACGACGCCATCGACCGTCACTCGATCCCTGATCTGGGGCCATTGAAAGGCTTGCACCAGGGGTTTTGGCAGCGCGAGGCCCGACGTTTCGATCAAGATATGATCAACCGGCGGCTGACTTGCCAATATCTGATCAAGCGCGGGCACAAAGTCGTCGGCGACCGTGCAGCAGATGCAGCCGTTTGCCAGTTCGACAACATTTTCCTCGCTGCATGATTCGATACCGCAGCCTTTCAGAATCTCACCGTCAATGCCGATATCGCCGAATTCGTTGACAATCACGGCGAGACGCCTGCCGTCGGCATTTTCGATGATGTTGCGAACCAATGTGGTCTTGCCGGCACCGAGAAAGCCGGTCACAACGGTGCAGGGGACGCGGGAAAGCGAACCAGTCATTTCGATTTTCCATTGAAGGGTTGAGGGGGAATTCTGGCGATCATTCCGCGTTTCAGGCATTCGGGACGACCGCGCCAGGGTATCAATCCGTTCGCGGAATCGCGATACAGCCGCGCGCCCTCGACAAGGTCTTCAGCATCATCGATACCAAGGTCGCCAAACACATAGGTCCAGCCATCCGGTTTGACCAATGCGGCGCTTATTCTGCGTTTGCAATTGGCAAGACACTCGACTTGTTCGACCACCAATTGCTCTGCACAGGCTGCCCGGCGAACCATGTCGCCAAACAACAATCCGGGTCGCGGATGATCATCGGAATTAGCTTCGTCGCGGCATGAACTGCAGACGATAATGGTTGTTGCATTTTTGGCTTGTTCCGACGGACTGTCCGTCGAACCGGCCTGGGCAACAGCGTTTTCTTTGGCAGCTGACATCTCTACTCCCAACCCGGAAACCCGCCAGGCCAAACAGGATTAACATTTGACGGCAGGTCTCCTGGCTCGCGGGTCGTTACATCAGGCCGCCTTCCCGGGTTATCCCCAGTGGCAATCGGCAAAATGTTTTCCGCCTACAGTTGCGGGAACAGCTGTGGATTTGCGGTCGTACCGCTCACCACATTCCCTCTTAGCCCCAGATTCCAAGTGAAATATCGGGGACCGTCGGGCTCATTTAGGCTTCGCCTGGAACTATTGTCAATGAGGATCAGAATCCGTTTGCTGGAAGCGAAAATATCTCTATGATCCAAGCACCGTCGGTTCCCTGAAAGGGAGCAAGAGGGAATGCGGTCAAGGGCATATGCCTTAAGCCGCGGCTGCCCCCGCAACTGTATGCGGTCCGGCCGGTTTCGAACGCCACTGGGGACAGACCCTGGGAAGGTGAATCCGGCCAATAACCGCGAGCCAGGAGACCTGCCGACGCAACGGGAAACCAACAGGCCCTCGGGTGGAGGGGAAAGGAAATGAGGATGGATACCGCTTCTCAGTCAGTGCAGTCTGTACAATCAGGTGTGCAATCGCGGTTTTTGCCGCTGGGGCTTGCCATGCTTCTGGGCATGTTTGTGGTCGGCTTCGCGGGCTTTGCCAATATCGATGCGGTACACAATGCCGGTCATGATTATCGGCACTCGATGGGCTTTCCCTGCCACTAACAAGGCTTTTCAATCATGCACATTTTCAGAAACGTCGTGTTTACCGCGGCGATTGCGGGATTGTTTGCAGGTGTTGCGCTTGCGATCATGCAAAGCCTGGTGACGGTGCCGATGATTTTGGAAGCCGAATTCTACGAGGTTTCCGCACCGGTCCATGATCATGGTGATGAGACCGCCAATGGCGGACACCATCACGGTGAAGATGCGTGGACGCCCGGCGAGGGTGCGGAGCGTGTTGGTTTCACGATACTATCCAATATCGTGACAGGGATCGGCTTTGCGCTCATTCTTGTCGTTGCGTCTGAACTGGCTGGCGGGATCGCCGGCTGGCGGCAAGGCGTGCTGTGGGGATTTTCCGGTTTCGCGGTTTTCACGCTGGCGCCCGGACTGGGATTGCCACCGGAATTGCCGGCAATGCCCACTGCCGATCTGGTCATGCGTCAAAGTTGGTGGATCGCCACGGTCTTGTTGACGGCCGGCGGATTGGCGCTGATCGCATTTTGGCGCTCATTGCCGCTGGCATTGCTGGCGATCGCGATGATCATTGCGCCCCACATTTGGGGTGCGCCTTTGCCGAATAGTTTTGAGAGCCCCGTACCCGAGGGTCTGCATCACCGCTTTATCGTCGCTGTGACCGTGACAAATCTGCTGTTCTGGCTGGTTCTTGGTATGGTGGCGGGCTTGGTCCGCAACCGGATTCACCGGAAATCCGAAGAGCCGGCAAACGGTTTTGCCTGACAATCCGGATCTGACACTGGTGATTGGCGGCGCGCGATCCGGCAAGAGTGCACATGCCGAAAGCCTGGTTCGTGCAATCGAACCACCGTGGCATTATGTGGCCACGGCGGAGATTCTCGATGAGGAAATGCGCGCGCGTATCGATGCGCATCGGCGCCGTAGGGGCGGGCAGTGGCAAACCGTCGACGCGCCAATTGCGTTGGACCAGACATTGCAATCATTGCCCGCGGGACAGCCGGTGCTGATTGATTGCCTTACACTGTGGCTTTCAAATCATCTGCTTGCCGGTAATGACCTGGACAAGGAATGCTCGGCGCTTGTCGGCGCGTTGAACCGGCGTGTCGGGCCAACATTTGTGGTGAGCAACGAAGTCGGTCAGGGAATCGTTCCAGACAACAGACTATCAAGGCAGTTCCGCGATGCAGCCGGACGACTAAACCAAATGGTTGCCGGCGTCGCCGGGTGCGTCATACTGATGGTCGCGGGAATACCGATGCGGGTGAAGTGAGATGAGTGAAGACGAAAAAAGTCGACCAAAGAGCAAGGACGCCGAGCGCCATCGCGCCAAGATGGAAAGGCGCAAGGCCGTTCAGGATGCTGAAGTGGCCGGCAAAACCATTGAAAAAGGACTGCTGATCGTCAACACCGGGCCTGGGAAAGGCAAATCCACTGCAGCTTTCGGGCTTGCAGTGCGCATGCTCGGTTATGGAAAGAAGATCGGTGTGGTTCAGTTCATCAAGGGCGCCTGGCATGCCGGTGAGACCGACGCGTTTGCCCGGTTCGGCGATCTTGTCGAATGGCACACGATGGGTGAGGGGTTTACCTGGGAAACGCAGGATCTCGAACGAGATATCGCTGCGGCTGAACGGGCCTGGGAGAAGGCGAAGACCCTGATGGCCGATGATACCATCAGCTTGGTGGTGCTGGATGAACTCAACATAGCGCTGAGATACGATTATCTGGATCTGCGGGAAGTCGTGTCGACTTTGCAAAACCGGCGCGCCGATCTGCATTTGGTCGTGACCGGCAGAAACGCGAAACCGGAACTGGTGGACGCGGCCGACCTGGTAACCGAGATGGCGCTTGTGAAGCATCACTTCGCCAGCGGTGTAAAGGCGCAACAAGGTATTGAATTTTGACGGTTCGAAACGTTGATGGAATTAGCCGCCAATCGAGAACACGGTCAGGACAAGTCCCGCGACCAAGGCGATCATCAGCAGGTCGGCGGCCCAATAGAGGGCGAGCGCCCGACGGATATCGGGAATATGCGCGAGCGGCCTGCCGCCCTTGCCCATGACAGCGTCGTCGACAGTGCTCCCGGCATACGATCTGGGACCGGCCAGCTCCAATCCGAGCGCTCCGGCGAAAGCGGCCTCCGGCCATCCGGCATTGGGCGAACGATGATGGCGGGCGTCACGCCAGACGGCTTGCCAAGCATTCCGGGGCGAGGCGCCGGGGACAAGCATTGCAGCAATTACGACCAGAAGCGCCGTCAAACGCGATGCCGGCAGGTTCACCAGATCGTCGACCCGTGCAGTCGCCCAACCGAAATCGCGATGGATTTCCGACTTGTGACCAATCATGCTGTCTGCAGTATTGATCGCCTTGTAAGTTGCAATTCCAGGCAACCCGCCAAGCACAAGCCAGAATACGGGAGCGACGACACCATCGGAGAAATTTTCCGCCAGGCTTTCAATGGCGGCGCGGCTTACTCCGGATTCGTCAAGCGCGGAAACATCTCTGCCGACGAGCTGAGAAACGGCAGTCCTGCCATCTTCGATGCCGCCGCTTTCAAATCGGTCTGCAACGACCTTTACATGTGCGGCGAGACTGCGCTGGGCGATCAGTGTCGAGGCCAGCAGTGCCACAATGATCCAGCCGTAAGGCATCGATATCAATGCCCATTGAACCAAGACCGCAATTCCCGCGGCAATCACCGCGATCAACACCAAGGCGCCCACGCCGGCCAGTCTTCTGGAGATTGCCAACAGACCGGGCCGATTGAAGCTGCGGTCCATGAGATCGATGGTCTGTCCGATCCACATGACCGGATGCCCGACGATTCGCATCAGAAGCTGCGGATATCCGGCGGCCAATTCGGCAATAAGCGCCAGAAATGCGATGGTGACTGACATGGCGCTCGATCAGCTTGTCCCAATAAATCCTGTTGAAGATCATGGCGGGGATCTTTCGCGGGCCCGGGCGATGTTCACGAAAGCGCCGGAGCCGTGGATTGACCTGTCCACCGGGATCAATCCGCACTCCTATCCGGTTTTCGACCTTCCCGCCAAGGTTTTGTCTCGCCTGCCGGAGCGGGAACGGTTGGCGGAACTCAGGCTTGCCGCCGCGCAAGCCTATGGTGCCGATTCGGAAGAAAGCGTTGTCGTTTCGCCTGGAACCCAGCCGATCATGGCTTTCACCGCAGGTCTTGTTCGCCCGGGATGTTGCCGCATCCTCGGACCGACCTATGGCGAGCACGCGCGATGCGCCGCTCTTGCCGGCCACGAGGTGAAAACGGTCGCCGATCTGTCGTCCCTGGAGACGGCTGATCTGGCAATTATCGTCAATCCCAACAACCCCGACGGCCGATTTTTCACCAGGGATGAACTGGTATCTTTGTGCGGCAAGATTTCAGCGCGAGGCGGAATGCTGGTGATCGACGAAGCTTTTATGGATGTGGCTTCGGCAGACCATTCGTTGACGGGAATGATTGGCGGTCAGAATATCGTCGTGATGCGCTCGTTTGGAAAATTTTTCGGCCTGGCAGGCCTGCGGCTTGGGTTTGCCATCGCCACGCCCCGGATTGCCTCGGTGCTCGCCGCCGCACTGGGCCCATGGCCTGTCGCAGGCCCGGCGCTTGAATACGGGCTTCGGGCGCTCCGCGATGTCGATTGGAAGATCGGGATGCGCAAACAGCTCGAAACAGATGCCCGCAGGTTGCGCGCGTTGCTGATTGCACACGATATCGGGATCATTGGCGGGACCGGCCTGTTCCAGCTTGTGCACCATGGCAGGGCCAACAATCTGTTTGAACATCTCGGTGGTTCCGGGATATTTGTAC
This sequence comes from Rhizobiaceae bacterium, assembly GCA_963669285.2. Lineage (GTDB taxonomy): Bacteria > Pseudomonadota > Alphaproteobacteria > Rhizobiales > Rhizobiaceae > JAWKWH01. The sequence goes on from CAXXSI010000019.1 coordinate 93,486, forward strand.
GCAAATTTGCCGACCGGCCCACACTGCTAAGATTCGGGCTGCCGGGAGAGGAATGCCAGTGGGAGCGGCTGGAAACAGCTTTGGATAGCTGGTCACGGGGCAAACGCCCATGATCCATGTAACGCCGGCATCAAGGCTTGAAGCGGTTTTGGAGCAGACTGATGCCAGGCATCTGATAACTCTGCTGACCGACGGTTCGTCCTTTGTGCGCCCGGCCGGTATTGGGGAAGAAAATCATCTTCACCTCGTCATGAACGATATTTCGGAACCGCGTGCTGGAATGATACCGCCCAATGCGCTTCATGTGGCCGAGCTGCTGCAGTTTACCCGCAGCTGGACACGCGATACTCCGCTGGTCATCAACTGTTATGCCGGTATCAGCCGTTCGACGGCGGCGGCGTATGTGGTCTGCTGCGCCTTGCAACCGCAACGGGATGAGGTAGCGCTGGCGCAAACACTGAGGGCAAAATCACCCAGCGCCACACCGAACTCACTGATCGTTCGCCTTGGCGACGAGGCGCTGGGCCGGGACGGCCGGATGACGGATGCAATTGCTGCAATCGGGCGCGGCGAGGAGGCGTTTGAGGGCTCGTCGTTCTTCCTGGAAATCTGATTGGGTGGTTACCGCGGCGGGTGATGATCTCACTGTATGAATGCGCTCCGGCGGCCAATCATCGCTTGCCGATCTGATCCATCGATATTCTGCGTCCAAACATTCTTTCAGCGTTTTTGTAGGCGATTTTTTCGGCAATTTCGCGCGGAAGTTTCGATAGCCAACGGCGATTCGAGCTGATGATGTCGGAATATCTGTCCCATTGGCTATTGACCCAGGTGTCGCTGCCGATCAGCAAGCGATCCTGAAAGGCAACAATGATCTTCATCCACTCGGGATCAATTCCGTCGTCCGAATCAAGAATGTCGAACTCTCGCAACGAGGTATCCGCCGTCAGCGACGGATATTCGCTCATCAAACCATAAACGCTATCAGCCGGCTCTCCCAAACCGGCATGCGCCCAGATGATTTTTACGTCAGGGTCCAGGCCATAAAGCCATCGGATCGGTTCCGGGCCGGAGTGAACGTGCAGATAGATGTCCCGCGCCTTGGCCATCTCGATAACCTGGCGCAACAGCGGTTCATCGGATGTGTCCAACCGGTGAATGTGAAATTCGCCAATGCCTTCGTGGGGATATTGTTCGAGGCGCCTGACCAGATATTGCTCTATCCCCGGCATTTTGGTCCAATTCGATGATCCGGCATCACCATGATACGGGCGCAGTTCCGGTACAATCCGGTTGGGTGCATATTCCCAAAGCATGATCGTGCCTTCGTCCGGCGTTGAAGAAACCAGCCCCATTGCCACGCCGTTATTGTCCATCAGTTCAATGATGCTGCGAACGGGATACTGTTGCCATGCGGGCTGTTTGTAGTGAATATGAGCGTCAAAGATCGGCAGGTCCCCGACAGCCTCGCCAATCGGGGCGTGGCTTTCGTCTGCAATAGCCGACGTCAGGCCAAGGTTCCCACACAATAGTACGGCAAAAGCAAGCGCCGGGCTCATCCCAGACAAAATGTTCAACCTTCATCTCCGTTTTTGTTCTCGTCCGACCTTGAAGAATTTCCGTTGTCGGCGCATCGGGCCAAGATCAGCTGGTTTCAACCAATCTATAACCGCAGTCCAGCTCCTCAAGCTCCATCAGATCGGCATGCCGCCGTTGCCATTCGCCACTCTCCAAATCCATCTCGAGTTTGCGCAATCCCTCAGAAACATTACCCACGGCCCAAAAAGACGACATGGCCTTGCGAACCCTCTCGTCAAGATAGGCGGCAGGACGACGCCAGTAGCCAGCCAGAAAACCGTCAGTGCAGTCGTGAGGGATCAAGACCGGTGAAACCGAAATCGACCCAAGCCAGCTCTCGAATTCGACCATTGTTGGCATCTGGTCTTCGTCCAGGGTCACCAGTTCGGGGAAATAATCGGCCAGCCAAAATCCGCGAAATGACGGATCATAGGTGAGTAAGACCATCTTGCCGCGGGTTACCCGCCGCATCTCGGCGACGCCCTTCTTCTTGTCAGCCCAGTGGTGAATCGTCAGAATCGCCATTGAAGCATCAAAGGAATTGTCGTCGAACGGCAGATTCTCGGCTCTGCCTTGAATGATCGTCACATCCGATGCGGGCCGCTGGTTGATCATTTCTGCAGAGGGTTCAACCGCTGTGATCTGACGGCCGGATGGTTCATATGAACCCGCGCCGGCGCCGACGTTCAATATGGATGTCGCATCGCCCAGGGCGGTTTCGATTTTTTGCGCAATTCGGCGGTCGGGCCGGCGCAGATTCGCGTAGTTCAGACCTATGGTGTCGTATAATGTGGCCATGCGCGGAGTGGTGTTATCGCGGTTGTTGATTGCTTGAGTGCGAAACCAAGGATCCCAGCTAAATGGTGGATCCGCAATAGACGGCTGCGATTCGCAACACACAGGTCGCGGGGAAAACGTGTCTTGTCGATCTGGATTAACTGGAGCGGGCGATGAGATTCGAACTCACGACCCCAACCTTGGCAAGGTTGTGCTCTACCCCTGAGCTACGCCCGCTCATGTGGCAATTGCCGTGAAGCGGCGCCTGTATGGCGCAGAAGTGCGGCGATTGCAACAGGGAATTATTGCGCGAATAGCTGATTTTTCATTGGGCCTGACCGTGAATTGCATTGTGTTTGCACAAGCGCTACCCCGCAACTTTCGATCAACGCCGGCCAAGGATACAATGTAATGCCGCTGACGCCCGAGGAATTGCTGATCCAACTGGAAGAATCCGGTTATCAAACGCAGACGGTGCAACACCCGCCGCTATTCACGGTAGACGATTCCCGGAAACTACGAGGCACAATCTCCGGCCGGCATACCAAGAACCTGTTTTTGAAGGACAAGAAGGATAATTTCTTCCTCGTGACGGTTGGGGAAGATCGCGCCGTCGATCTGAAACAGCTGCACAAGCTGATTGGCGGTGCGAGCCGGCTTTCATTTGGAAAACCGGAAAAACTGATGGAATATCTGGGAGTTATCCCTGGAGCGGTGACGGCATTCTCCGTTGTCAACGACATCCATGGCATGGTTCAGGCCATATTCGATGAAGAACTGATGGCACACGAACAGATCAATGCCCATCCGCTGTCCAACGAGGCTACGACAACGATTCGGACAAAGGATCTGATCGAGTTCATGGCTATGACCAATCATCGACCAGCGATCATATCGGTATCGTGTGAAACGCCTTGATTGTTGCGGTTGGGCGGGAAGCGTCATACATACCGTGGCGAATGTCCGGATACCGGATAACGCATATTTAATTGCCCGCCAAAACAAGAGGCGGAAGCGAGGACTGAGATGAGTGGTGGAAATAATCCCTACGGCAACGGCACATCAGGCTACACAACAAATGTCAGCTATGGGTCCGAAAACGAAGCACCGCAGCCGGAACCGGCCCCGCAAGAGATTATTTTGGGCGACGAACCAATTGGCGCCGGTGACTTGACCAAGGATACGACAACTGCCGGATTTACCGTCGATGTGATCCAGGAATCCCGTAATCAACCGGTTATCGTTGATTTCTGGGCGCCGTGGTGCGGCCCGTGCAAGCAGTTGCAGCCGGCATTGGAAAAGGTCGTGCGTGAAGCCGGCGGCGCGGTCAAACTGGTCAAACTCAATATCGACGATCATCCGGCAATTCCTGGACAAATGGGCGTGCAATCGATCCCGGCGGTGTTTGCATTCAAGGACGGTCAACCGGTCGATGGATTTATGGGTGCGGTGCCGGAAAGCCAGATACGGGAATTTGTCGCAAAGCTCGGAAGCGGCGGCGCCAAGGACCGTATCGCCGAAGCAATTGAAGCCGCCAATGCGGCACTGGAAGCTAAAGATTTCCAGTCGGCGGGACAGATGTTTTCCGCGATTGTGCAGCAATACCCTGACAATGCAGATGCCCTGGGCGGATTGGCGGAAGCGCTTTACGGGCTCGGGGAAACTGCGCAGGCAAAGCAAGTTCTGGAATCGGTCGCTGACGGCGACAAGGATAATCCTGCCGTTGCGAGCATTCGGGCAAAAATCGCGCTCGCCGAGCAGGTGGCCGAACTGGGTGATCCGGCGGAGCTTGAACGGCGGATACTGGCGGATCCGAAAGATCATCAGGCGCGCTTTGATTTGGCAATGATCCAAAACGAACTCGGTATGCGGCAGGAAGCGGCTGACCATCTGCTGGAAATCATTCAGCTCGACCGTACATGGAATGATGACGGAGCCAGAACGCAATTGTTGCAGTTTTTTGATGCCTGGGGCGCAACCGATGAGGTAACATTGTCAGCGCGGCGAAAACTCTCGTCGCTGCTGTTTTCATAGGTTATTGCTTGCGTATGCGGGCTTGCGTTTTGCCACGGCTGCGCCAGATTACCCGATAGCAGCGAGGCGTAATAATTCCAGGCGGAGCAAGGGAGCTGAACTTGCAGGTTGGAAATGCACACTACAACAAGGCATCGGACGTACCCGATCGCATAGCGGTCTTTCCTCTTGCCGCAGCCCTGTTGTTGCCCGGCGGGCGCATGCCGCTCAACATTTTCGAACCGCGATACCTGGAAATGGTTGATGACGTAATGAGCGGCGACCGTATCATCGGCATGATCCAACCGCGGCTTGACGGCGCCGTTCGAAAGGATGGCGAACCGGAATTGTGCGATGTCGGCTGCTGCGGGCGCATTACGTCTTGTGCGGAATCCGGTGACGGCCGGTATCTCATTTCGCTGCAGGGAATATGCCGCTTCCGGATCGAGGAGGAGCTGTCGGTCAGATCGCCCTACCGGCAGTGTCGCATCAAGCCCTTTGCGACCGATCTTGATCCTGATGCAGGCGAGAAAGAAGTTGATCGCGAATCCCTGTTGAAGGCATTTAGAGAGTATCTTGAGGCAAACGGAATGGAGGCCGACTGGGACAATGTCAGCCGGGCGGAAAACGGAACGTTAGTCAATGCGCTGTCGATGATGTCGCCTTATGGCCCGGCGGAAAAACAGGCTTTGCTGGAAGCGCCGGACCTGAAAACACGGGCCGAAACGCTGGTGGCAATCACTGAGATATCCTTGGCCCGGGATAATGGAGACCTTGGCACCGGTCTGCAGTGACCGGCTGCACAGGAGTACAATCATGGCGAAAAAGATACGCAAGGGAGAGATCGACCCAAAGCTGCTGGAGTTGCTCGCCTGTCCGTTGACGAAAGGTTCGCTCGAACATGACGTCAGCGCCCATACCTTGCGTTCAAGTTCCGCCAAGCTGGTCTATCCCGTGCGTGACGGTATTGCTGTGATGCTTCCTTCGGAGGCACAATCGCTTGAAGATGCCGAGCAATCGCGCCCTAACCCTTCCGATGGTGATACGAATTGACCGATTGGCTTACCTGAATCGATGAAACGCGGTGAAAGGAACCGGGCAGCCCTGGTGGCGGCTGCGGCACATCTGTTCTGGCATGAGGGCTACGAAGCAACCAGCCTCGCCGATATCGCCAAGGCTTCGAATGTCCCGTTGGGGAATATCTATTATTATTTTCCCAGCAAGGCGGACTTTGCCCTGGCCGTTGCCGATGTGTTCGTCGCAGAAACCGAATCGATGCTTTCCGAACTGGAAAAGGAAAGCGACAAACCGCGTGAGCGGCTTTCTCTTCTGGTCGAACGATTGGCGCGAAGCCTGAAGAACCGGGTGGCGCATGGGTGTCCGATTGCGTTTGCGGTGCGTGATTTTTCATCCTCGGCGCCGGTGGCCTCAAAGCGGGCGGGCGAAAGTTTTTCGCTGCTGACAGGGTTTATCGCCCGGGAGCTGGGCCGAACCGGGATGCGGCCGTCACTGGCACTTGCGGCCGCACGTGGCGCTGTTGCCGAATGGCAGGGTGGGATGATGCTTGCCTTCGCGCTCAAGGATGCGGCGGTTCTATCGGAGAGTTTTCGCCGCATGGAACAGATGCTTGCCTGATCTAGTGAAAGTTGCGCCCCTTTGGCATGACCTTGTCTGTCGAGCTGGCAAGCTTGGCGTAATCGGTTTTCAGGTCCGGCTGTTCGCGCATCAAGCGGATCAGGCGCGAGCGCGGCGTAATGCGACGCCCCATATCGGCAACCGGTCGGCGTACCTCGTCGGCGTTGGCCAGACTGTCGATCACCGGCGCCTTTTCCGACAGTTCCGCCAGCATTGGCGTCAGGTCTTCGATGCGGTCGGCGATAATGTGAATGACACCGGATTCACACTGCAGTTTGCCGCGAACACCAACAAAGCGCGAGCCGAGCACCAGCGGACGGAAGCGCTCGAAGGTTTTGGGCCAGACAATGATGTTGGCAATTGACGTTTCGTCCTCCAGCGTCATGAAGATAACACCCTTGGCCGAACCCGGTCGCTGGCGCACCAAGACCAGACCTGCAACCGAAACGCGGCGGCCATTGGCGATGTCCGGCAGTCTTTCATTAGCGATCACACCGCGTTCGGCTAGTGGATTGCGCAGGAAAGAAACGGGATGGGCCTTTAGAGACATGGATAGCGACCGGTAATCGTGGATCACATGTTCACCAAGCGGCATCGGTGGCAAAGCGACGTCGGGTTCCAGGTCACGCAGCTGCCCTGCCGTCAGATCGAACAGCGGCAGACATTCGGTTGCCGACTTCGCGCCGAGTGCTTGAACGGCCCAGAGCGCTGCGCGCCGGTCAAGGCCAAGCGAGCGGAAGGCATCGGCCTCGGCCAGTTTTGCAATCGCATGGACCTCCAGCCCTGACCGCAGCCAAAGGTCGCGCACGGAATCGTAGCCTCTGTCGCGCGCAGCCACCAGTTTTTCGGCATCTTCCTCACCAAACCCCTTGATCTGGCGCAAGCCAAGACGCACGGTATGCCGGGTGTCGATGATGCCTCTCATCGATTCATGCCGGTTCATAACTTTATCCGGCTTGAAAGCGGTTGGTTCCAGCAGACTGTCCCATGTCGAGTGATTGATATCGGCGGGCCTGACCTCGACGCCGTGTTCGCGGGCATCGCGCACCAGCTGTGCCGGCGCATAAAACCCCATGGGCTGTGAATTCAGCATCGCGGCGCAAAAGACATCCGGATAAAAACACTTCAGCCAGCAGGAAGCGTAGACCAACAGCGCAAATGAGGCGGCATGGCTTTCGGGAAAGCCGTATTCACCAAACCCTTCGATCTGGCGAAAACAGCGCTCGGCATAGTCCTTTTCGTAGCCATTGGCGACCATGCCGTCGATCATCTTCTGCTGAAAAGTATGGATCGTGCCGACGCGCCGGAAGGTGGCCATGGCCCGGCGCAGCCGATCGGCCTCGCCGGGGGCGAAACCGGCAGCGACGATGGCGATCTGCATGGCCTGCTCCTGAAACAGCGGAACGCCCATGGTTTTGCCGAGCACTTTGCGCAGCGCCTCACTGGGATAGGAGACGGGTTCGATGCCCTGTCTTCGGCGCAGATAGGGGTGTACCATGTCGCCCTGGATCGGGCCGGGCCGCACGATCGCCACTTCGATGACGAGATCATAGAATTTGCGCGGACGCAGACGCGGTAGCATCGACATCTGGGCCCGCGATTCGATCTGAAAAACGCCAAGCGTGTCGGCCCGGCAAATCATGTCGTAGACATCGGTGTCCTCCTTCGGCATGGAGGCCAGCGACATCGGCTGATCATAATGATTTTCCAGCAGTTTGAAGGCGCGTCTGAGACAGGTCAGCATACCGAGCGCCAAAATGTCGATTTTCAGCATGCCGAGCGCATCAAGATCGTCCTTGTCCCATTCGACCATGGTGCGGTCTTCCATTGCCGTCCGGGTGATCGGCACGACCTCGTCAAGACGGTCTTCGGTGATGACGAAGCCACCGACATGTTGCGACAGGTGACGCGGGAAACCGGCGATTTCGGTGGAAAGCGACAGGGTGTATCGGGTGGCGTCATCGGTCATATCGAGACCGGCCGCCTTTGCCTCACGCTCGCCAAGCTGCGAAGCTGACGAACCCCAGATGGAACCGGACAAGGCCGACATCACGTCTTCGGACAAGCCCATTGCCTTGGCTACTTCGCGCATGGCCGAGCGTGAACGGTAGGTGATGACGGTTGCGGCCAGGCCGGTACGGTCGCGGCCGTATTTCTCGTAAATGTACTGGATCACCTCCTCGCGGCGCTCATGTTCGAAATCGACATCGATATCCGGCGGTTCGCGCCGCTCCGGCGAGATGAAACGTTCGAAAAGAAGGTCTGCCATCGCCGGGTCGACCGCGGTAATGCCGATGCAGTAACAGATGGTGGAATTGGCGGCCGAACCGCGGCCCTGGCACAAAATGTCCTGGCTGCGGGCAAATTGCACGATATCGTGGACGGTCAGAAAGTAGGGCGCGTATTTAAGCTCCTCGATCAATTCCAGTTCATGCCGGATCTGTCCCTTGATCTTTTCCGGTACGGTGTCGCCATACCGCTCCGCAGCGCCCAACCAGGCAAGCCGCTCGAGTTCTTCCTGCGGTGTGGCGCCCTCGCCAAAACACTCCTTGGGGTAGTTGTATTTCAGCTCATCGAGCGAGAAAGAGAGCTTTTCAGCGAATTTTTGCGTTTCGGCCAATGCCGCTTGATGGCCGGAAAAAAGCCTGGCCATTTCCTGTGGCCCCTTCAGATGGCGTTCGGCATTGGGCAGGAGATCGCGACCGGCCTCGCCGACCGGCACATGCAGGCGGATTGCGGTGACAACATCCTGAAGCTTGCGGCGTTCCGGCCCGTGATAGAGTGCATCATTGACAGCCATCAGCGGCACACCGGCCCGCTGTGCCGTTGCCGCAGCCGTTTCCAGACAGAACCGGTCAGTTGGACCATAGATCGGTGCTGCGGCCAGACGAACGCTGCCACCAAAACACAGATCAAGTTCTTGCAGCAGCGCAGCGCAGTCCTCAGGGCTGCAATCGGGCTGCCAGAGTACTGCTAGCTCCAATGCCTCGCCCCAATCGACAAGGTCGCCGAAAAGAAGATCAGGCGCACCTTTTTCGCCGCGCAAATTGGCTGTTGTCAGCATGCGGCAGAGATGCGCCCAACCCTGACGGTTTGCCGGATAGGCGAGAACTTCGAAACAACAGTCGGAAAATACCAACCTGGCGCCCGGATGGTAGGCAAGGCCTGCCTCCTTTGCCGCCTGATGGGCACGCACGACGCCTGAAACCGTATTGCGGTCGGCCAGGCCAAGGGCAGCAAGGCCCAGCCGCTTCGCCGTGACCACCAGTTCTTCGGGATGCGATGCGCCACGCAGAAAGGAAAAGTTCGATTGTACGGAAAATTCGGCGAAGGCCGGTATCGAGACGTTACGGGTTGTCATCAGGCAAATATCCCGTGCATGAACCAACGCGGCGTGCCGGTTGCTTCAGTTGCATAAAGCCCCCGACGATAAAGCCAGTAACGCCGCCCGGCCTCGTCCTCGATGCGGTAATAGTCGCGTGGCCGGGTTTCTTCCTCCCGCCACCATTCCGGCTCGATGCGTTCGGGGCCTTCAGCGGCGACAACGCGATGCAAGGCCCGGCGCCAGCGGAAGGTTATGGGCGGCCCTTCCGGCACTTCGGCCATGGCTTCGACCGGCTCGGGCCGCTCAAAAAGCCGGATTGGGCGTGGCGGAAAGGCATTTTCCCTTTGGCCTGGTTTGCCGCTCTGATCATTCTTTGTCTTTTGTGGTTCGGCGATGCCGGCAAAGGCGATCATGGCAACGGCGCGTTCGGGTATATGGCTCTCCTTGAGGGCGGGCTGAAAGATGGCGGTTTTGCCAAGCCGGGCATGAATGCGGTCAATCAGCCGGGCCAGGTCTTCCTGGTTGGACAGATCATCACCGGCAAGATCCGCCTGTTGGCTGTCGAAGGGTGCTGACGCCAGTACCGAAAGGCGCACAACCTCGTAACCGTATCCGGCATCAACCGCATCTTCGAGTGCGGTCAGTCTTTCAGCGAACAACCGTGTGATCAGCGGCGGATCACGCGCAGGCCGCGACATGCCGACCGCCATGCGATGCACTGCGCCATCGACCCGGAAGAGCGACAATTCGACAGCTCTTGCGCCTTCGCCGCGCTGTTCGAGATGCATTTTCAGCGTTGTGCAAAGCAATCCGGTCAGGCGTTCGATATCCTCCATGCTCGATACCGGGTCGGCCAGCCGGCGCTCCACGGAGAGTTCAGTCACAGCCATGCGCGGCGAGACAGGCTCATCAAGCTTTCCAAGTGCCTGATCGAGGCGGGTAAGCACCTGCGCGCCATAACGGCGGGTGAGCGGTGCGCGGTGCGCTTGCATGATCGCGCCGATGGTTCTCAGGCCCACGCTTTCAATCCGTGTGATGGTTTCGGCATCAAGACGTAGCGCATTAAGCGGAAAAGGCTTGAGCGTTTCGCTCTCCAAGCCGGTTTCGACGATCCGGCTTTCGCCGCATGCCGCCGCCATATACCGCGCGACAGCCCAGGCTGTTCCCGGTGTTGAGGCGAGACCGGCGCGAACGTCAAACCCCTGATGAAACAGGCGGGAAAGCAAATCGACCAAGAGCGCTTTTTCTCCGCCAAAAAGATGCGCACAGCCGGTGATATCGAGAAACAAGCCGTCGGCGCCATCCAGAGCGACCAGCGGTGTGTATCGATCGCACCAATCGGCAAGGCTGGTGAGCAGCCTGTGATCGGCTTGCGGTTCAGCCTCGATGAATTCAAGGGCAGGATGCATAGCGCGGGCATCGGTTAATCCCATGCCGCGTTTCAGCCCCAGGGCGACGGCGTGTTCGCAAAGGGCGGCGATGCGCCTGGCGTTGCGATCGTCATGGCTCACTGCCAGCGGCGGATATTCAGCCCGCCTGGCGGCGGCGGCCGGGTTCGAACGCCACGACCGGCCGAAGCGCTGGCGCATGATCCTGTCGGTCGACAGAAGAGGAAACCACAGCGACACGACCCTCTGGTTGCCGCTCACAAAAGCGCTGCTCATCGTTCTTCCACTCCAGTGTGAAATGCCGGCCCGGATTGGCGCGGCACTTGTTGATTTCAACGTTGAAGGCCGGCGCGCCGAGCGAACGGTTGAGCGGCCGGCCGAAAATCTCGCGAGGGCGGGCGGGCGCGGCAAAGACACAAAGCCTGACCGGTGCAGCGGTCGGCTCCTTTGTCGCCGACACCCTCAGCAAAAATACGGGCCTGCCGGCGGTGCGGGCGCGGCGGTGCAGCCGCCGGGTTGCCGTCAGGTCGAGGCTTGGCGGATTGCCGCGAATCTCGATGATGATGGCGCCAAGGGCGGAAAGCCCTGCGGCCTCACCGGCGATCCACAGCGCGTCAAGCGGCTTTCCTGCCTGCGCAAACAGCAATGCCTGGTAGGGAATGTCGAACAGGCCGGTGATGCCGGGCGTATGCGGAAACCCGGTTTCAGCGGCCATGTCGGCAGTGCCAACCCATAACAGGGGTGATTGCCTGCTGCCTGTTGTACCCGGTTGTTCGGCCCGTTGTCTGCGGGTGAGGCTTGCAAGCGCCAGTGCAAACCCCGATACGGCGCCGGCGTCGCGCGCCTCACGCCCGTATATTTCGCACAGGGCAGCCTGCGGCAGGCCGCCGCCAAGGGCGTCGTCAAAAGCCGCCGCGCCGCTCCGTAGAAGATGCGGTGCGGCGATAGTGTGACTGGCGCCTGCCGGCAGGCCATTCTGACGAACGATGTCGATTTCACCGGCCTTCAGGGTCTGGCGGGCTGCCATCGCATCTGGCTGCACGGCGACGGGCTCGGCAAACCGTTGCGGCAACGTGCCTTCAATCGCAGCAATTTGTTGGCGCAGATCATGCAATAGCTGCCGCGCCACGGCGTTTTGCACCATGCCAATCGTGCCCCTGCGAGCAATATGTTCCTGTTATGTTCTTATCGATTCCAGAGTGTGCATGAGGAGTCAAGCAAATTATTAAGAATCTTTTCCTTTGACGGGGCGGAATTGCCGCTGCAGGTGAAAAAAACTCGAAACCGAACCGACTTGCCTATATACGCCGATAGATGGCCGAAGACGGCCCAGGGACAAAGAATGGACCGCATATATCCAACCCGCGTCTGGCGCGACCAGCTTTCGCCATCGCTTGCCGAAATGGAAATGCTGGCAATCGAGGTCTATGCACACCTACCGGATGAATTCCGCAAACTGACCGGCGAGATCATCATCCAGTTTGCCGAATACCCGACAGAAGAGATCATGGACGATCTGGCGCTTGAAACGCCGTTCGACCTGATGGGCCTGTTCGAAGGGCGAGGCATCGCCGAACGCTGGAATCCGCAGACCGGTGAAGGCGTAAACCGCATCACGCTCTACCGGCGCGCCATGCTCGATTATTGGGCCGAAAACGAGGAAACGCTGGGCGATATCATCGCCCATGTGCTGATCCACGAGTTGGGTCACCATTTCGGGCTGAGCGACGATGACATGGCGCGTATCGAAGCCGGCGTCGAGGCAACGGCAAATCAGTAATCAATGCCCGAACAAATCGGCGTGCTACCTACCGTTCCCCCAGTTTCATTGCCGGATCGTATTCTTTGCCTTCGATTTCCTTGACCACTGCCTGGCCGCAGCGCATTTCGCCTTTGTCCGCATCAAATGCGTAGGTCGGCGAACCGTGCAGCGACCAGCCCTTGTTCAGCGCCGCGGTAACCTTGTGACAAAAGCACGAATCGTCGGGTCCGCTCAAAAACCGGTATAGCTTCAACTGTTCAGATCTCCCGATAAGTGCGCGCCATAATCACCGGATATGCGCTTGCCATGCCGATTGCGTTGCCGCAAGCCGCAATCGGTGTTCGACCCCTTATCAGAGCGCTTCGAACGGTGAAGCCACTACTGCGGAGTTGACGTGACGGGGCAGCATCACTATCTGCTGCGCACATAAGGGCTGGAAGCGCCCGCCGTCCGCGACCTGATGGTTTGGTGAAGCTTCTCATTTCATTTTTCGTTTCGATGCCGGAATTGGCCGAAACGGCAATGCGGACTCCGTTTTCATCAGACCAGATCCGGATTTGGAGCGAAACGATGACTGAGAGTATTGATTACAAGCAATTCGCCCGACGATTGCGCACTGGACTTGCCGAAGACGGTATCTCGCTTTCGCATTCGAAAGCGCTTGAACTTGTCGCGCGGCAGTTCGGTGCGCGTGACTGGAACACGCTGGCGGCTCGCGAAGACGACCTAGATGCAAGCCCGTTTTCGGTTGGCCAGCGGGTCGAAGGCACGTTCAACGACAAGCCGGCCATGGGACGGGTGATCGGACTTTCCGAAACGATCAAGCCCGATCTGTGGCGGATTACCGTTAAATTCGATCCGCCTGTCGATGTTGTGACGTCGACGCTGTTCTCGTCCGAACGCCGCCGCATCACCATGATTATCGGTGCTGACGGCCGCTCGCACCGTCTCACAGGTACCGAAACGGGTGTCATGGCACTCAAGGCTGCGTAGCCGTCAATTTACGGTTCGGGACTATGTCCCGAACCGTGATGCGCTTGATTCATTTGCTTCATTGGTGCAAATCGAGCGCTTCGAACAAGGATCAAACCAAAGGCCGCAGTCGGTAATGGACAAATTCACAAAACTCACCGGGGTCGCAGCACCTCTGCCGATCGTCAATGTCGATACCGACATGATCATCCCCAAGGATTATCTGAAAACCATCAAGCGCACCGGTCTCGGGTCAGGACTGTTTGCCGAGATGCGGTTCAACGAGGACGGAACGGAAAACGAGGAATTTGTTCTCAACAAACCGGCATACCGCAACGCACAGATTTTGGTCGCCGGCGACAATTTCGGCTGCGGTTCTTCACGCGAGCATGCGCCGTGGGCCTTGCTCGATTTCGGTATCCGCTGTGTGATTTCGACGAGCTTTGCCGACATTTTCTACAATAACTGTTTCAAGAACGGCATTTTACCAATCCAGGTCAGTCCTGAAGATCTGGACAAGCTGATGGACGATGCCGAACGCGGAGCCAATGCCACAATCACCGTCGATCTGGAGGAGATGGCGATTCGCGGGCCCGACGGCGGCGTCATCAACTTCGATCTCGATGAATTCAAGCGCCATTGTCTGCTGAATGGTATCGACGACATCGGGCTTACGATGGAAAAATCAGCTTCAATCGACGCCTACGAGAAAAAGGCTGCTACTGCCCGACCCTGGGCCTAGAACAGGTGACACCGTTTCTACCGAAACGCTTTGAGCACATCGCATTCGGCCTGCTGCTGTCGGGCATGATGTCGTTCATGGTTTCGGGCCTTGCCACATTTCTGGCCGCCGGTATGGGCACCGGCTTTGTTGCCTTGTGGCTCAAGGCATGGCTATCATCCTGGATAATTGCATTTCCTGTTGTCCTGGTCGTTGCACCCTTTGTGCGGCGCATTGTGCACCGGATCATTGTCGAGGATTGATGAGTTGACGCGTAAACTGTTTTCCACCGGATCGCCCTTTGAAAAGACCGCCGGATACTCACGGGCGGTGGTCGATGGAGACTGGTGTTTTGTTGCGGGAACCACCGGCTATGACTACGACAAGATGGAAATGCCGGAAGATGTGGCCGACCAGACAAGGAACTGCCTGGAAACGGTCGCCAAGGCGCTTGAGAAGGCGGGCTTCTCGTTGGCGGATGTCGTGCGGGCGCGGTACATCATCACCGATGCGGCCTATGCCGACATCGTCTTTCCGATCCTTGGCGAGTATTTTGGCAATATCCGCCCTGCCGCGACGATGATGGTCGCCGGGCTGATCAAACCGGAGATGAAAGTCGAAATCGAAATCACCGCCAGAAAGACACCAAGCTGGACCGGCGCTGAATTCTTCGAACTAGCCGGCGACGTCGACTGACTTTTCGGTAAGTCGGATCGGCTTCCCATCCCGCAGAAGGTCGACAACGACACGATAGCACCCGGGAACCGGATTGCCGTGGCGGCCGGCATAGAGCGACATCTCCGGACGGGCTTTGTTTGCCGGCAAAGTTGTTCGCGACGCCATGACACCGCCTGCCGGACCATAGAGCGTTAATCGCACACGATCGCCGCGATGAAGGTTGATCACCCAGCTCCAGGCGATGATCGCCTCGGAGTTCGAAGTGACCGCGGGCGGTGGGCCGTCTTTGGTCAGTGACATTCGATCCTTGGCCGAACCAGACAGCCCCGATCCAATCAGCGCAGTCCCTCCGATCTCGGGATAGCCCGCCCGAATATCGGCGAACATTGGTCTGATCCCGTCAGCACGGTTCGCGCATCCATCACCTGCAACCAGACCGGACCACGGATCAATCACCTGCCCGTCTTTCAGTACTGCGACATGGACATTGGGATAGCGGGAGAAACCGGATGCGCCGATCTCACCGATCTTCTCTCCTTTGCGGACGGTATCACCCGGTTTGGCGCGCAGACTGAACTGTCGCAGGTGACAATAGTGCACGGTAACGCCGAAGCCATGATCAATCGCAAGACCATTTCCGCACTCCCTGCCAGCTATTACCTGCAAATCCTGCCGATTGCTGACAATGCGGTCGGCCATGCCGTCGCGCGCTTCGATGACAATCCCATCAGCGATTGCCAATACTGCGATGCCATGCCGGGCATCAGCCAATGAGGGAACGCGTATGTCGGTGCCCGGATAGCCGTTGTGCGTGGCCGAACCGCAGAAGGGATCAATGGCTTCATGGCCGGGATCCATATCCGGCATCGCCTGGATGTAGCAATCGACACCCGGCGTACAATCTGCCGGAAATGCGAAATCCTCTAAATCTGCCGACTGCGCCATAACTTCAAGGCACGCCAGAGCGACAACTGTCGCCAGTGTGTGGTACAGATATTTGCTTCCGCCCATGGGCGGCCATGTCCTTTCTCCTCGTATCAGGATTCACAGCAGCGCTGAAAGCTGTCCCATTCCGGTTGCCACCCGCCGCGGACCGGTCTACAGGCATTCGCACAATTCCAAGGAAAGGGCATTTAATGGCAACGCGCAAGCTTCTTCTTCTCCCCGGCGATGGAATCGGACCGGAAGCGATGGGCGAGGTTCGCAAGATCATCGACATGATGAACACTGAAATGGCGACCGGATTCGAGCTTGATGAAGGGCTGGTCGGCGGTTCGGCCTATGATGCGCATGGCGAATCGATCTCCGATGAAGACATGGACAAGGCACTTGCGGCTGATGCCGTTCTATTCGGCGCCGTCGGCGGCCCGAAGTGGGATTCTGTAGCTTATGAGGTCCGGCCCGAAGCAGGTCTGCTCAGATTGCGCAAGGACATGGCACTGTTTGCCAATTTGCGCCCGGCAATCTGTTATCCGGCGCTTGCCGCATCCTCGTCGCTGAAGCAGGAGGTCGTCGAGGGCCTCGACATCCTGATCGTGCGTGAACTGACCGGTGGTGTGTATTTCGGTGAGCCCAAGGAGATAATCGATCTCGGCAACGGACAAAAGCGAGGCATCGACACCCAGGTCTATGACACGTTTGAAATCGAGCGCATTTCGGGTGTTGCCTTCGAACTGGCGCGGACGCGAAGCAACCATGTCACCTCGATGGAAAAACGCAATGTGATGAAATCAGGCGTGCTGTGGAACGAGGTTGTCACCAACACGCATACAGCACGGTATTCCGATGTCAAACTCGATCACATGCTGGCCGACGCTGGCGGCATGCAACTGGTGCGCTGGCCAAAGCAGTTCGACGTGATCGTCACCGACAATCTGTTCGGCGACATGCTGTCGGATGTTGCCGCCATGTTGACCGGATCGCTCGGCATGTTGCCATCCGCTTCGCTCGGCGCGCCCGATGCGGTGATCGGTTCTCGCAAGGCACTCTATGAGCCGGTTCACGGCTCGGCACCCGACATTGCCGGTCAGGGCATTGCCAATCCAATCGCCATGATCGCGTCGTTTGCGATGTGCTTGCGTTACTCCTTCAACATGGTTGCCGAAGCCGACAGGTTGGAGGCCGCCATCGCCGCAGTCCTCGATGACGGGCTACGTACCAGCGATATCATGTCGGAGGGCATGCGCGAGGTCGGCACCACCGAAATGGGCAATGCCGTGCTTGAGAAGTTTCGCTCGCTTTCGGGTTGACTGCGCGCGAAATTGGTGACGCGATATCGACATGAAACGCGGCATCTCGATCAGCAATGCGCAGGCGCGCGCCATTTGGCTTCGCGCCCAGCGGCTTGACCAAACCGAGCCGTTCGGCGGTGGGCCGGATGCGGTCCGGCGTGCGGTCGAGCATCTGGGATATGTGCAGATCGATACGATCAACGTGGTTGAGCGTTGTCACCATCACATTCTGTTCAATCGCATTCCAACCTATCGGCGCGGCGACCTTCATTGTGCGCAGACCAGAGACAAGGCGGTCTTCGAGTACTGGACACACGCGCTATCGTACATCCCGACCCGCGACCTTCGCTTTTACCTGCCGGCCATGAAGGCCCACCGGGACAATCCGTCCAAATGGTATTCCACGGTCAAGCCGTCCCAATTGCGCCGGGTGGTCGCGGAGGTGCGTAAACGCGGACCGCTTTCGATCAGAGACATCGAAGACAAGAGGCTTGTCGAGAAAGAGCATGAATGGGGAAGCCGGAAACCATCGAAAAGGGCGTTGCAACTGGCTTTTTTTAACGGTCGTCTGACCGTTGCGGAACGGATCGGCATGTTGAAGACCTACGAATTGACAGAGCGCCATTTCGGATGGGATGCCCGGCCGCGCCCTGCAACCGACAACCAGGTCGTCGCCTATCTTTTGGACCGGGCGTTACGATCGCAGGGTTTCGTTAGTCTCGACTCGATCTGTCACCTCAATGCGCCGTCGAAGGTAGCCGTTGCGACGCTGATCGACAGGCGTGTGCGGGCCCGCAAATTGTTGCCGCTAACGATCGATGGAGACAGCACCCAATATTGGGCGGCGCATGAAACAATTGACGACAATGCGGATAGGCAACCGGACATGGTGCACATTCTGTCGCCGTTTGATCCGTTGATCATCCAGCGAAAGCGCACAGCCGCGGTGTTCGGGTACGATCACGTATTCGAGGCCTATGTGCCGGAAGCAAAGCGGCGCTTTGGCTACTTCGCTCTCCCGGTATTGATTGGCGACGAGATTGTTGCGGCGCTTGATTTGAAAGCGGACCGGCAGAACAGTGCGCTGGAAATCAGGAAATGGAATTGGGTTGGAGACGCCTGGTCGACAGAATCCCGGCAACGCATTGAAGAGACACTGCACAGCTTCGAACGATTTCAACTTGCATCGCCGGAATAAGGCGTATTGCTGCAATCAGCTTTCCGTCGTCATCGGATTGGCAGGATCGGCGGCCCATTCCTGCAGCGATGCGGTATAGACAGCAACATCGGTAAATCCGAGCCGCGTCATGACAAAGGCATTTGACGAAGCGAGGATGCCGCCACCGCAATAGGTGATCTGCCTGGCATGACGGTCACCGGGATACATGGCTTCCAGTTTATCTCGCGGCAGATATCGGCCATCTTCATCCAGCATGTCGATTCCGCAAATATTGACCGCCGACGGGATGTGCCCGGGCCGATCGTATATCTCCATTTCGCCGCGATAACTGGCTGCCGGCAACGTGTCGATCAATTTGACGTCCGGATCGGCAATCGCCGCGGTCACTTCCTCGCGGTTTGCCATCAAGCGGGCGCGGGGATTGCAGGTGAGTTGGCGGTTTGGGTGTCTTGCGGGTTCGGTGGTAAGCGTCCGTCCTTCTGCTTTCCAAAGCTTCAAGCCGCCGTCGAGAATGGCCGCGCGGTCAAAACCGACCCAGCACAGCATCCACCAGACACGTGCAGCCCAGGCGGACATGGAACTGTCGTAAAGAACAACGCGTGTGTCATCGCCAACACCAAGTGCGGCCATTGCGGCGCAAAATGCCTCCGGCTCAGGGACGGCGAATTCGATATCGCTATCGCGATCACACAGGTCGCCCTTCAGGTCAGCAAATCCGGCTGTTGGAATATGCTCGCGGTCGTAATCCGCGCGGCCGCTGATATTGCGCATTCCGGTTTCGGTTTGCTCGGTGCGCACGAAACAGTCGAGAACCACCAGGTCTTCATCACCCAGGTGATCTTCCAGCCATTGTGTAGATACCAGTGTGTCCATGGACGATCATCCTCCATTTCGGTGGGCATGAAATTCGCAATAACATACCGGTTCCGCTCCAGCTACAAGACCGCCGTTCACACGACGCCTGCCGGCACCGGGCCCCATTTGTTTTCGTGTTTCTGTGAGGGGATCAGCGCGAAGACAAACAATATCAATCCGCCAACATACGGCACCAGCACAAGCAGATAGAACCAGCCCGACAATCCGATGTCGTGCTGGCGGCGCACCATGATCGATATCGACGGGAGGATAACCGCCAGCCAGGCCAATCCGCCAAGGACCATGGTGACATAGGGTTCTTCGTAATCCATGTTGCCAATGGCGAAATCGATGCTAACTCCGATACCGATTATCACCGCGATTCCAAGGTAAACAAACAGAACGAATCCCCAGAATTCCTTGCGGCGTGCCCGGGCCCGGAAGTTGACATAGTCTGCGGTAATCGCCCGCTTGAAATAAGCAAACAGACCGAGCGCTTCGCCCGGATCATGCGTAATCGGCATGGCCGCTGGCGCCGTGGATTGCCCCGTCCCCGTTGAGGCAACTGCTGCCGTTTTGGCGGTCTCGACGATGAATATCTCATGGGCGAGATCGCCGTCGGGCCGGAAATCGACGCGCGAACCTTTCCACAATTGTTGCAACTGCTGAAGATCGGCTCGCGCGAACGCATAGCGATTTCCATCGTCGCCGCTAATGAATCCCTGTCCGATTTTGTCGTCATAGTGGAGCACTTCACCGCGCATTTTGTAGTTCCCTCGTGCATTCCGGCGATTATGCGCCGATGATTCGCCATTATCGGGCTGTTTCACGCCGGGTAAAGCGTTTACCAGGAATCGATGTAGCTTCTCCCGCCCAAACGCTTCTCGGTTTCTGCCACGTTCAGTCCGGTGACGAGCCAGTTGCGGGTGTCTGCGGGATCAATTACGGCGTCGAATTCGACCTTGCGTGCCGCATTGACCGCCCTGCCCCTTTCATAGGCCTTGGCGACCAGACGGTCGAATAGCGCTTGGCGCTCATCGACATCGGCGATGGAGTTGAGCTGTTTTTTGGCTCCAAGCTTGACGGCTCCCTCCAGACCCATCGCACCGACCTCGCCGCTGGGCCATGCGACCGTGAAGGCGGACCGGTGAAAGCTGCCGCCCGCCATGGCCTGCGCACCGAGGCCATAGCCCTTGCGCAAGATAATCGTGAACAGCGGAACCGAGAGGTTGGCGCCGGCGAGAAACATGCGGCCTATGTGACGCACCTGCGCCTGGCGCTCGACATCCGGCCCGACCATGAAACCCGGCGTGTCGCAGAGCGAAATCACAGGCAGACCATGCGCGTCGCAGAGTTGGAGGAAGCGGGCTGCCTTGTCAGCGGCGTCCGGATCGATCGCACCGCCCAGATGCAGTGGGTTGTTCGCCATCAATCCGCATGGCCGCCCTTCGATGCGTACCAGTGCCGTGATCATTCCGGCTGCAAACCCGCCGCGCAATTCCAGAACACTGTCCTGATCGCTAATGGCGTTGATGGCGGCCCGCATATCGTAGGCCAGTTGCCTGTCTTCAGGAACGATGTTTCGCGAAACCTGCAAATCCGGTGCAATCCAGTCCGGCAAGGTTCCCTGGAAATATCCCAGATATCGTTTTGCGACTTCCACGGCCTCCGCCTCGTTTTCGACCAGCACGTCAATGACGCCGTTGGCCAATTGGACATCCGCGGGACCAATTTCTTCTGGCGCGAAGCTGCCGAGGCCACCACCTTCGATCATTGCCGGGCCACCCATACCGATGTTGGAGTTTCTTGTGGCGATCACCACGTCAGCGGTGGCGGGAAATGCTGCATTGCCGGCAAAACAGCGCCCGGCGACGATGGCAATAATCGGCACTTTTCCCGAAAGCTGAGCGAAGCGGTAAAAACTAGGCACATCCAAACCTGAGAATGCGATCTCACCAGCATCGATATCGTTCGGCCTGCCGCCACCGCCCTCGGCGAAAATGATCACCGGAACCGGATTGCGGTGCACGACATCAAGCAGGCGGTCGATCTTCTTGTGGTGGAAAAACCCCTGCGTTCCAGCCATCACCATGTAGTCGACCGCCAGCACGGCACATGATGTCCGATCCGCACCGAAATGGTTGGCGTTCACCGTGGCAATGCCGCTGATCAATCCGTCGGCCGGCGATTTGGCGGTCAATTCTTCCTCGGAGTATTTCCTGCGTTGTGCGGCAAGCGCCAGACCGCCATATTCTGTAAAACTGCCTTCATCGACCAGATCAGCTATGTTTTCACGTGCGGTGCGCATGCCATTGGCGTGGCGTTTTTCGACAGCCTCAGCGCGCGCTTCGTCCAGCGTAAGCGCGTTTTGACGGTCGGCAAATTCGAGATCCGATCGGTTACTGGCAACTTCCTCGGATTTCTGCGGAACCGATCGGGCTGCATTTGTTACATCAGGCGCCAGCTCCAACAGCACCGTTCCGGCCTCAATCGTGTCGCCTTCGGCGACCTCCAGTGCAACGATCCGACCGGAATGGGGCGCGCAAATTTCCTGCCGCATCTTCATCAATTCGGTCGTTATCAGCAGATCGTTCCTTGAAACCTGTTGATCAACGGCGGCGAAAACGCCGGTAACGAGGGCCGCCGCTTCGGCGCGAATGACCATGGCGCCTTCGGATTTTTGCTGCATCGGTGTTCCTTTGACGTGCGGCTGGCAACTGTATTGCGACTTCGGCGATGCCGGAACCAGCAAAACACGTTTTTCACTGATCCCTGCCATATCGATTGACTCATGGTGAAAACCGAAACATAAGCAGCGGCGAAACGGAGAGACCGATGCGCGTCGAAGGACAAGCCATTGTCGAGGAATATGTAGCCGGGCGAATCGCCGGGGCGAATTCCGCTGCCGTTTTCACCAAACGCACGGCCAAAACGACCACCAAAACGGTCTGACCCCTCTGGCCTGCCCGATTCTCCCCGGGGTGTTGCGCCGGGGGAAACGGACCCGCGGCTTGGCCGCGCGGGTTTGATAAAAGGGGAGGCGAACAGGAACTAGCATAATGGGTTTCAAAATTGCGATTGCCGGCGCCACCGGAAATGTGGGCCGCGAAATGCTCAATATTCTGGAAGAACGCGGATTTCCCGCCGATGAGATTGTGCCGCTCGCCTCGCGGCGTTCGGTTGGCACCGAGGTGTCCTATGGCGATCGGACGCTGAAAGTCCGAGCGCTTGATACGCATGACTTTTCTGATACCGATATTTGCCTCATGTCGGCGGGCGGTTCCGTGTCCAAGGATGTGTCGCCGAAAATCGGTGCGCAGGGATGTGTCGTCATCGATAATTCCTCGGCATGGCGCTACGACGCCAGCGTTCCGCTGATCGTGCCGGAGGTCAATCCGGATGCGATCGACGGATTTACGAAAAAGAACATCATCGCCAATCCGAATTGCTCAACCGCGCAGCTGGTCTTGGCGCTGAAACCGCTTCACGAGGCGGCCACAATCAAGCGCGTTGTTGTCGCCACCTACCAGTCGGTATCCGGCGCCGGAAAAGAAGGCATGGATGAACTGTTTGAGCAGAGCCGGGCAGTCTTTGTGGCCGACCCGATCGAAACGAAGAAGTTCACCAAGCGCATTGCCTTCAACGTCATTCCGCACATCGACGATTTCATGGAAGACGGAACGACCAAGGAAGAGTGGAAGATGGTCGCCGAGACCAAGAAGATGATTGATCCGAAGATCAAGCTGACAGCGACCTGTGTACGTGTGCCGGTGTTTATCGGTCATTCCGAAGCGGTCAATATCGAGTTTGCCAAGCCGATTTCCGCTGATGAAGCGCGCGAAATCCTACGCGATGCGCCCGGATGTCTGGTTGTCGACAAGCGCGAGGATGGCGGCTACGTGACGCCGTACGAATCAGCCGGTGAGGACGCATCCTACATCAGCCGCATCCGCGAGGATTCGACCATCGACAATGGGCTCAATATGTGGGTCGTTTCCGACAATCTTCGCAAGGGTGCCGCGCTCAACACGGTGCAGATTGCCGAATTGCTGCTGGCGCGCGGGCTGATCCAGCCAAAGAAACAAGCAGCCTGAACGGTTACTGGGAGGCGGGATTGGCCTGGATTGTACGGATATTCAAATCCTTCCTCGCCCTTCCTGTCTGGGTGATTATCTGGATTTGCCTGTTTCTGGTGCCAGCCAATTTCGCTGGATTATGGTTCCTCGGTACAGATGTCGGGTTCTGGGTGACCGTTCTGGGTGCGGGCGCGATTATTCTGAACGGCATACCGGTCCTGCTCAATGGCGGTGCGTCGAAGGTGCTGGCCATTCCGCATGTGATCTGCTGGGTGCCGCTGGAGATTATCCTGATCCGGATGGTGATGGGCGGCAATCTGGGGGGCGCGGAGTGGTGGCTTGCGGTGATCGTTTTGATCATCAACGGTATTTCACTCGGATTCGATTTCTACGATACGGCTGAATGGTGGCGTGGAAACCGCAAAGTGGTCGGCTATGAGGATGAGCCGGTTAGAATCTAAAACGTTTGGACAAGGCAATCGGGTTGGTTGAACCCGATCGCCGCAAACCAATGATCCCCGCAATCCCGTTAAAGGTCGAGCTCTGAGAGCACGCTGTTCAAGGTCTCATTCAATCCCGGAATTGCGGGTTTCAGCACGGCTCCATCACCCAGTTCCGAAGCGAGGTGTACGATCTCGATGCGGTAGGCCAGCACCTCGGCCTCCTCACTGTCGTCTTCCAGCGCACGGGCAATTCCCTTTGCCGCCGCTTCCAGCTTGTATGTCTGCTTGTGGATCAGCTCGAAATCGCCGGCGTCAAACGCGCTGACAATGGATGCCATCGCTTCGCGGGCCATGATGGCCGCATCCATTTTCGATTCCGGAATTTTGGCCTCGTAGTGATCGGCGCGTTGTGCGGTCTCGCCGGCGGACGCATATGTCGCCGGAGCGATGATGCTCACGGTAATCAACAAGGCCGCAATCACTGTTCGGCGCCAAACTGATGGAAGCCCGGCAGTACCGGGCGTGCGAAAATTCAGAATCATGATCGTTCTCCAATTGAAGGGGGTCAAGGCCCCGACATTGACGGTAGCGCATCGCCACAACGATCATTCCTGATAATAGTTGTCAAGTATTGTTTTGTTTATTTTCAATAGTTTAGAACTCTTCTAAACTATTGAAGCCCCTTCTTGATCATCATCGCTTCTGCCGTCGGCATCTTGCCGCGGAAGGCGATGTAGAGCTGCTCGGGATCGGCGGTATCGCCGGCCGAATAGATGTTTGTCAGCAGTTTTTTGGCCATATCGCGGTCAAACACATCGCCTGTTTCCTCGAATGCAGCAAAAACATCCGCATCGAGCACTTCAGACCACATGTATGAATAGTAGCCCGCCGAGTAGCCGTCTCCGGCAAAGATGTGCAGGAAATGGGGTGAACGATGCCGCATGGCGATGGCTGCCGGCATTCCCAGGGACGCCAGCGTATCGGTTTCGAATCGGTCGGGATTTTCCACGGAATCCGATGTGCTGTGATACGCCATGTCCACCAGTGCGGAGGCCGTAAATTCAACCGTCTGAAACCCGGCATTGAATGTCCGTGCGGCAATCAGCTTGTCGAGCAGCGGTTTCGGCATCGGCTCGCCAGTTGCATGGTGCCGGGCATATTGCTCGAGAACCTGTGGCGTGGTTAGCCAGTGTTCATAGAGCTGCGAGGGTAATTCGACGAAATCGCGCGATACTGATGTGCCGGACAGGGACGGCCATCTTGCCTCGCTCAACAGCCCATGCAGCGCATGGCCGAACTCGTGAAACAGCGTGTTGGCTTCATCCATCGACAGCAGCGCCGGTTCACCGTCAGCGGGTTTTGCGAAATTCATGATGTTATAGATGATCGGTTTGTCACCATCGCCGAGCTTGTGACCGGATTGCAGCGCGCTCATCCAGGCGCCGGACCTTTTGGATGGGCGGGCGAAATAATCGGCCAAGAATATACCGCGATGGCTGCCATTGGCGTTGAGTACCTCGAAGGCCCGCACCTCGCTGTTCCATCCTGCGATTTCTCCACGTTCGACAAACTCGAGACCGAACAGCCGTGTGGCGACGGAAAAACCGGCCGAAATCATGTTTTCCAGTTCGAGATAGGGCTTGACCTCGGCTTCATCGAAATCAAAGCGCTCGGCTTTCAGTTTTTCGGCGTAGTGGCGCCAATCCCATGCGGCGATATCGTGATTATGGCCTTGCGAGACGGCAATGCGCGCCAGTTCATCCTGATCGGTAGCGGCACAATCCTTTGCCCTTTGCCAAACCGGTTCAAGCAATTGCATCACGGCAGCGGGGGTCTTGGCCATGGTGTTGTCGAGTTTGAATGCGGCGTAGGATTCAAAACCCAGCAATTGCGCCAGTTCGGTCCGCAGTTGAAGCGTCTTTGCGATGAGCGCCCAGTTGGATCTTTCACCGCGGGCAACAAAGGCCTCGTGTACCTTCTCGCGCAGGTCGCGACGTTCGGAAAATGCGAGAAACGGTTCGGCAATCGAACGTGACAGCGTGGCGAGGTACTTCCCGTCATGGTCCCGGTCGTTGGCTGCAGCCGCCATCGAATCGCACAGGAATGCCGGCAAACCTGCGAGATCGCTTGCTTCCAGTACCAGTTCCCAGCTGCTCTCATCGGCCAGAACATTTTGCCCGAATTGGGTGCCAAGAGCGGCCAATTCCTCATTGATCTCGGCAAACCGCTTGCGGGCGTTTCCAGTGAGTTTGGCGCCAGAGCGGACAAAACCCTTCCAGCATTTCTCAAGCGCCCTTGCGGTTTCCGGATCCAGCCGGCTGTCGGCCGCATACAGTGTATCGATGCGTTCAAACAAGGCTTCGTTCAGGCCAATCGCGGTGAAGTGCCGGGCCATTTTAGGGGCGATTTCGCGCTCGAGTTCTTGAATGGCTTCGTTGGTATCGGCACCGGCCTTGCACCAGAATATGGCCGATACCCGCGACAGTGCTTTGCCGGAAAGTTCAAGCGCGGCAAGCGTGTTTTCGATTGTCGGCGCTTCGATATTGCCGGCAATTGCATCAATCTCGGCTTGATGTGCCCTAAAGGCCGCTTCAAAGACCGGCGAAAATCCATCATCGTCAATGGCGGCGAAATCCGGAAGATCCAACGGCCCCATCCAAACTGTCAGCGGGTGATCGGTTGATGCCCCGTTGGTCGTATTCGAGGTCATTGCGAGAACTCCAAATAGATGCTGTGACCGAAGTTGGAAATAGGGCTGCGATTATGTCAGCCCATATCCGGCCGTTCGAAATCTCCGGTTTCCGTATTCATCACCCACAATTCTCCGGTCGAGATGTCGAACCAGGCGCCGTGCAATGACAGCTTTCCCTTACCCTCCAAAATCTGCACACAAGGAAAGCTTTTCAGATTGGCAAGCGAAAACCGGATTGAAATCCGCTCCAGTGCGGTTTGTCGCTCGCCGTCCGTGAGCAGCTTGTTCTCGGAAACCGCTTCGGCGGCCGGACCGACCAGGCTCATCCATTTGCCAATGAAATCGCCGGGAGACAAGGGCTCGGCTGCCGGATCGAGCGCCGCCTTGATGCCGCCGCAACGTCCGTGACCCATGACCACAATGTGTTTGACCTTCAGGCTCTGGACAGCAAATTCGAGCGCTGCCGAAGTCGAGTGAAATTCACCATCAGGTTCGTATGGCGGTACCAGATTGGCAACGTTCCGCACCACGAATAATTCGCCGGGACCTGTGTCGAAAATCGTCTCCGGTGCCGCACGTGAATCACAGCATGCGATGACCATCGTTTCCGGCTTTTGCCCGCTAATTGCCAGGGTGCGATAGCGATCGGATTCGCTGGCATAGCGGCCGGAAATGAAGTTTTGATATCCGTGCAGGAGTTTATCGGGCAAATGAGTCATGGACTTGCTTGTTCCGGTTGTTCTGGCAGATGCGAGAAACACTCTCTGGAAGTGTGGGTCAACAGTGCTTTGGTATCGGTGCTAACGCCGATCTTCGATAATTGTCAGATCGAGCGGCGGTTTTTTGATGCAATCTGCGTCTTCGGCCAGGGTGAGTTCATCCGCGCCGCGGCTGATGCTGCGTTTCAAAAGCGCATAGACCGAACATGTCGTACGCCGAAACGCTACCTCATCGCTCTGATCCGACAGCAAATTGGCGAGAAGAAGTGCGGCAGTCAAATCACCCAGGCCATGTGGCGGGTGCGCAAGCGCGTCGTGGCGGATCTCGAGATTGGTATCAGGCAGGACAAACAAATTACCCGAATGGGAGCCCGAAAATGCCGAGGTCACCAGAACCCGATCTACGGGCAAAAGTTTGGTAAGCTCAATGGCGTTTTCGTCTGTGTCGCCGGCAAGCCAATCGAGTTCGAAACGGTTCGGAGTTGCGATATCGGCCAGCGGCAATAACTGATCGCGGATTGCGACTGCGGTTTCTGCTGGGACATAAAGACCGCCATTGTCGCCGATAACCGGATCGCAAATGTAAATCGCATCCGGGTTTCTGGCTCTCACCACCGTGACCAGCTTTGCAATTGCTGCTGCCTGCAAAGCATCTCCAAGGTATCCGCTGATGACGGCACCAACCTCGCCCAGCCACGGCGAATTGGAAAGCTCGGCCAGATAGGTGTTGAACAGGCCGGTTTCAGGGATGATACGCGTTGAGGAGCCGTGACCGGGGTGCCATGGCATGGTGACGGTTGGAACCGACCAAACCGGAAATCCGAGCACTTCCAATGCGAATACGATCGCACGGTTGCCGACGGATCCGCGTGACACATGGCTTGATATGGCAATCACGGCGGGTTTTGGTGATGGAAGTCGATTGCTCATGCGGTACCAAATTGTGTGAACTGCGGCAAAGACAACGCACGACTTCAAACACTCCGTCAACTGCTCTAAGCTGAAATTCGTTTCAGGGATTAGATGATTCCAGGGGAGATTGATGATCACCATTGCCAAAACATCCGATACGGCATTCGGTCGGCTCAAAGCGGTTTTGCTCGTCGTGCTGCTCGCGCCGCTTCTGACAGCATGCGGATTCAACACAATTCCGACCAATGAAGAAAAGGCGAAAGCGGCGTGGAGCCAGGTTCTCAACCAGTATCAACGCCGTGCCGACCTGATTCCCAATCTCGTCGAAACCGTCAAAGCCTATGCCGCCCATGAGCGCGAAACGCTGGAGGCGGTGGTCAACGCCCGCTCCAAGGCGACACAGGTCCAGATTTCCGTCGATGATCTGGCCAATCCGGAAGCGTTCAAGGCGTTTCAGGAAGGCCAGGCCGGATTGAGCGGTGCGCTATCAAGACTGCTGGCGGTTGTGGAAAATTATCCAGATCTCAAGGCCAACCAGAATTTCCTCGCCCTTCAGGCGCAGCTCGAGGGGACCGAAAACCGCATAGCTGTTGCGCGGCGCGATTACATCGAGGCAGTGCGGGTTTACAACACGTCGCTGAAAACGCTGCCGACGATGATCTGGGCGAATTTGTGGTTCACCGATAACCAGCCATTCCAGAATTTCTCGATCAGCGATGACAAGATGGAAACACCGAAAGTCGATTTCGGCGACAAGGAATGAGTTGCGACGGATCGCGGCAATGAGCTCTCCCATCACGTCGCGCATATCGGGTAACCGGAAAACCATCCCTGTCGTGGCAGCACTGATTTTGCTTGCCGGTACTTTGATGGTAATTGCAGCGGCTTTGCCGACGCTGACAGGTCGTGTCGTAGACAATGCCAGGCTTCTCGATGCTGCAACGAAGTCATCCATCGAACAAACGCTCGAAGCACACGAAGCAAGATCATCCGATCAGGTTGTGGTGGCGACGATTGAAAACCTCGACGGGGATGGATTGGAAGAGTACGCCAACCGCCTGTTCAGGCATTGGGGTCTTGGTCAGGCGGAGCAGAACAATGGCGTTCTTCTGTTGGTCGCAAAAAACGACCGCAAGATACGCATCGAGGTTGGTTACGGGCTCGAGGGAACACTGACCGACCTGCACTCTAAGCTGATCATCGACAACGCGATCGTACCGGCTTTCAAGGCAGGAGATTTCGCCTTGGGCATTTCTCGCGGTGTCGACGAAATAATTGCAGTTCTGGCGGGGAATGGCGCGGAGTTGGAAGAGCGATATGCCTTCCATCAGGAGCGAGCAGACAAGTTTGATTTCATACCAATGCTGTTCATTGCCTTGTGGATCGCCCTGTTTGTGTCGATTTTCGCCATGGCGATACTGGCGCCGATCCTCGGCAAGAAAATCGGTCCGGGTCGCTATAAATGGCTGGGAATGACGGTCTCGGTCGGGGGCTCGTCATCGGGCGGCAGGTCCGGTTCGGGGAGTAGCTGGTCGTCAGGCGGCGGCGGTTTTTCAGGAGGCGGCGGATCGTCCGGCGGCGGTGGCGCCTCGGGAAGCTGGTAGGATCGGTTATGGCGAAAAAGAACATTCTCAGTGCTGATGACCATGCCCGCATCGCCGAAGCCGTCCGTACGGCCGAAAAATCGACCAGCGGAGAGATCTACTGCGTCGCGACCCGCCAAAGCGACGACTACTTTTTTCCATCGGCATTCTTTGCCGCACTGACAATCATGGTCGCGATGGTATTGGCTGCCTGGGCAACAAGCTTCGATTGGGATGTCGCCCATCCTGTGGTTCTGCCGGCTGCAGGTGTAGCCGCCCTGGCGACAGCGCTTGTGTTTCTGTGGTTTGTTCCCCGATTGCGCATTTGGCTGGTCCCGCGCCGGCTTAGGTACCGCCGGGCATCAGCCAATGCGGTGGCGCAATTCCTCAGCCACAACATTCACATCACCGAAAAGCGTACTGGTGTTCTGATTTTCGTTTCGCTTGGGGAACGATACGCGGAAATACTCGCTGATGCCGGTATTGACGCAAAGGTGGATCAGGCGTTTTGGAATGATATCGTTGCCGCTTTGACCGAAAGCGCGCGCAAGGACGAGCTTGCAGAGGGTTACATCGCTGCGGTCAACACTATCGGCGCCGAACTGGCATTGCATTTTCCCAAGGACGGCGACGACCGAAATGAGCTCGACGATCATCTCGTTGAGATTTGAACCCGGAGCACCGACAAATATCATCCGCTGCACAAGATTGACCGGCAAGCCGCTTGCAATGTCCGCGCTGGCGCGGATAAGGTTAACAAATCATGAATACGCTGACGATCGACATACGACATGCCGAACCAGACGACGCCGAGGCCGTTGCCGAGGTTCATCACCAGTCATGGCATGGCGCTTACTCCGGAATCATTCCCCACAAGGCCCTGAATGCAATGATTGCGCGGCGCGGCGCCGGCTGGTGGTCGAGTGCAATTCGGCGGGTGGCGGCTGTTCTGGTCGTTGAAATGGGCGGCGAAATCGTCGGCTATGCCACACTTGGCAGAAACAGGGCCAACGAACTGCCGCAGCAGGGCGAGATCTATGAGCTCTATATCAAGCCGGAGTATCAGGGCGTGGGTTTGGGAACGAGGCTGTTCAGTGCAGCGCGGCGCAAACTTGCCGATCACGGCCTGAAAGGCCTTGTTGTCTGGGCGCTTGAAGACAATGCCGGCGCGCTTTCGTTCTATGAGGGTGCCGGCGGCCTTGATGTTGCAGAAGGCATTGAGGTTTTCGACCAGAAAGCGCTGAAGAAGATCGCATTTACCTGGGCCTGACCGAAAACTGTCAGCTGTAAATACCGATGGGCGCGACGGGTTATCCAATCGGATAGCTTGATGTTGCAATGCAGCAT
The DNA here is from genome assembly GCA_963669285.2 of Rhizobiaceae bacterium. Classification (GTDB taxonomy): domain Bacteria; phylum Pseudomonadota; class Alphaproteobacteria; order Rhizobiales; family Rhizobiaceae; genus JAWKWH01. The sequence goes on from CAXXSI010000019.1 coordinate 124,373, forward strand.
AGCCTATCTTATCGGCAAGGTTTCCGCGTAGAACAAAGGCACCAGCTCATGCGTATCGACGCCATCGCCATTGGCGATAATCCGCCGCAGGATATCAACGTCATCATCGAAGTGCCGCTTGGCGGGCAGCCGATCAAATATGAACTCGACAAGGACGCTGGTACGCTGGTGGTTGACCGGTTTCTGTATACGCCGATGTCATATCCCGGGAATTATGGATTCGTTCCGCATACTTTGTCGGATGATGGCGATCCCATTGACGTTCTGGTGTGCAACACACGCCAGCTTATTCCCGGTTGCGTCATTAATACGCGGCCGATCGGCGTGTTGGTCATGGAGGATAATTCCGGCCAGGACGAAAAAATTCTTGCCGTGCCCTCACCACACGTCACGCAGCGCTACCATGATGTCGAAAACTATACCGATCTGCCAGAAATCACCCTGAAACAGATCCAGCATTTCTTTGAGCATTACAAGGATCTGGAGCCGGGCAAATGGGTGAAAATCGGTGATTGGCTCGGAGTTGCCGAGTCCAAGCAGATGATCGAGGATGCGATCAAGAGAGCGGGGAGTGTTTCGAGCGCAGCTTCGTAGATTGCGCTTTCGTCTCAGCGGGATTACCGCATGAGATTGTCAGAAGCCGAAATTCTCGGCCAGCTCGGCGATCCACTGATCTTGAAATGCCTGCAACCGGGCGGTCGGCTGTTGCGCTGAAATGCGCTCATGCATCGGATCGTCGATGCGGGTGTTCGATGCAGACAGTGTCTCGAGCACAAGATGACCGCAAAACGGCACATAGACTTCCGAATATCCACCTTCGTGGGCCATGACGATGCGGCCTTGGCACAGATCACCGGCCCAATCCATGAGCATTGCAGTCATGTCGGCGAATGTGGTCGCCGAGCAGAGCATGCGGGCCAGCGGATCAGTGCTGACGGCGTCAAATCCACAGGCCACTACGATCAGGTCGGGTTTGAAACGCCGCAATGCCGGACCGACGATATTTTCAAATGCGCCGAGATAGGTTTTATGGCCACTTCCCGGTGGCAGCGGGATATTGACGTTGAAACCGTTGCCGGCGCCGATGCCGCGCGTCGCGGCATCTCCGGTATCGAGCGGGAAACAATGCTCCTGGTGCAGCGAAATGGTCAAAACGTCCGGTCGCTCGATATAAATAGCCTCTGTGCCGTTGCCATGGTGGACATCCCAGTCGATGACGGCAACACGCAGATCGGGGGAACTGGTTTTTGCCGCCTCAATCGCTATGGCGATGTTGGCAAGCAGGCAGAATCCCATCGGGTTGTCCGGCAGGCAGTGGTGGCCCGGCGGCCGGCTGAGCGCGTAGGCATTGGAAACCGTTCCGTCAAGTACGGATGATACCGCATGGCTCACCAGCCCCGCTGAGAGGCACGCAATTTCGAAGCCGCCGGGCCCGAAAGGTGCTCTCGTGCCCAGTTCGCCGCCGCCGGCATCGCTAACGCGTTTGAATTCATCGATATAGGACGATGGATGGACGCGCATCAGGTCTTCGCGCGAGACCGGGCTAACGGAACGGCAATCGAGTTCACCGGCAAGGCCGGTCACTTCGACCAGGTTTTTCAGCCGTCGCTTGGTTTCCGGATTTTCCGGCAATCCGCCGGCGACCTGTGGCTGGATCAGGCCGCCGACCGGTAAAACCGATGCGTAATTGCCGCCAAAATGCCAAAAGCAGCGCTCGTCAGAATAAAATGCAGTCGTTGCCAATGCCGTCCTCGCTTCGTTGTCGGCTTTTCATCGGCAACACATGGATCAATGTCAATCGCCGCAGGCATGCATGATGGCATGACGCGGGTCCGGCTTTATGCTAACAGGCGCGCCACACATCTCCGATCCCCATGGCAGTCGACCGCATGTCCGTAACACTCGATATCTCGCATGATGCCCGCACCGGTACAGGTGCTGTGCCAGCGCCGGCTGATAGACGCCGGGCACTGATCGGCCTGACACGCGGGGAAATGGCGGAGATCCTTGCCGAAATCGGCATTCCGGAACGCCAGCGCCGCATGCGTGTTTCACAGCTCTGGCACTGGCTCTACGTGCGTGGGGTCTCGGATTTCGGGGCGATGCGCAATATTTCGAAGGATCTGCGGGAAAAACTTGCGGCAAACTTCACCATTGCCCGGCCCGAAATCGTCGAAGAACAGGTATCGGAAGATGGAACACGCAAATGGCTGCTGCAGTTTGCCTCAAAAGGTGCTGGTAAACCGGTCGAGGTCGAGACGGTCTATATTCCCGAGGAGGGCAGAGGCACCTTATGCATCTCGTCGCAGGTCGGCTGTACGCTCACTTGCACGTTCTGCCATACGGGTACGCAAAAACTGGTTCGAAACCTGACGTCTGACGAAATCCTTGCCCAGTTGCTGGTGGCGCGCGACCGGCTGGGTGATTTCCCGGAAAGGGATACGCCCGATGGCGCGATTGTTCCGGCCGAGGGACGAAAAGTGTCCAACATCGTCATGATGGGCATGGGTGAACCTTTGTACAATTTCGACAATGTGAAGAAGGCACTGCTGATTGCGTCGGACGGCGATGGCCTGTCGCTGTCCAAACGCCGGATCACGCTGTCGACGTCCGGTGTCGTGCCGGAGATTTATCGCACCGGGGAAGAAATCGGTGTCATGCTGGCGATTTCTTTGCACGCAACCAACGACGAATTGCGCGATGAACTTGTGCCGATCAACAAGAAGTATCCGCTTGCTGAGCTGCTGGAAGCCTGCCGGGCCTATCCGGGCCTTTCAAATGCCCGGCGGATCACATTCGAATATGTGATGCTCAAAGGCGTCAACGATAGCCTGGAAGATGCCAAGCAGTTGGTCATGCTGTTGAAAGGCATACCAGCCAAGATCAATCTGATACCGTTCAACCCGTGGCCGGGATCGCAGCATTCATGCTCCGATTGGCAAACTATCGAGCGATTCGCGGATTTCGTGAATCAAGCCGGCTATGCTTCACCTATCCGTACGCCGCGCGGCCGCGATATTCTTGCTGCATGCGGCCAGTTGAAATCCGAATCCGAGCGGCTTCGTAAGACCGAGCGCCTGGCTCTGGAGGCCATGATGATCTCAGGGCACGGCGAAGTGTGAGCCGCTTTCTTCTTCTGCTCGGCCGTTTCTTTGTCGTCGTCGTAGGCTACGGCGCGGCATCGCTGGCCGCCAGCCTCTTCATGAACATCGTTTTGGCAGGCTCGGGGGGCTTGGAGGCGAGCGAAACAGACATGCTCTATCGGACCGGTTTGCTGACATCGATAGCGGTAGGCACATTGTTTGTCGGCTATTTTGCTTTTCTGCCGGCAATGGTGGCGATCGTAATCGGTGAAATTGCAGGCAAGCGCGACTGGCTGTTCTATGCGCTGGGAGGCGCGGCGGTCGGAGCAATCGTGGTGACATTATTCTGGACCGGAGGCGATCAAAACGAAATCGATCCGGCATTCGCGCTGATGATTATCGCTTCCGGAATTACCGGAGCATGGGTCTACTGGATCATCGCCGGCCGCAATGCCGGCTCCTGGCAGGTAAGGCGCCGTGATGAGGTCGTCACTTCGACTCCGCCAGAAGAATCCTGACGGCAAACGCGGAAAAAACGCCCGCAAACAACCAATCTATGGCTCGTGAAATGCGGGCATTTCTGCCCATCAGCTCGGAAAACTGACCTGCGGCCAAAATCATGGGCGTTGTGATCGGAATGGCGATGACAATGGACAGAACGCCCAGAAACAATAACTTTGCCGGCGCATGTGGGTCGCTCGCAGAAACAAATTGCGGAAGAAATGTCACGTAGAAGAGGATGATCTTGGGATTGAGCAGATTGATGCCGATGCCTGTCATCCAGTTTTTCAACAGTGGTCGAGCCTGGTGACGTTTTTGCGAATGCGCCGAAAATGCCGAGCCGTGTCGAAGCGCCTGTATGGCAAGCCAGATCAGGTAGATCGCTCCGACGACCTTCAATGCCAGGAATGCCTCCGGTGACGCCAGTATCAGTGCTGACAATCCGGCGGTAACCATCAGCGTATGCATCAGGATCCCGGTTGTGGCGCCCAACATGCAGGCAAATCCTGCGGCCCGTCCTTCGGCCAGTGTGCGGCCGACAAAAAGGGTCATGTCGGGACCCGGCGTGATCGCCAGAATGACGACGGCGAGCGAAAACTGCAGAATGATCGCGGTATCAGGGACAAAGAACATTCGGTGATGTACAGGACCGGTGAATTTGCGGAAAAATTAGCCGATATGGCGGTCAACCGCCACGCAATTCTTCCGTTATCGGCGGTTGGTACTCGCCTTCCATCCAGCGCCAGACGACTTCTTCTCCATCGAAGGTCAGCGCTACGAGATTTGGCCAGCCTTCGGAGCTTGTCTTCGGATCGACGTGCATTTCGACACCTTCGGTCTCGTAGACGCGCATCCACTTCCGGTCTCCGTTTTGGGCATGAACCGTCATGTTGCAGCCCGAATTTCCGTAGTACCAGCTGGAACCACACAGGGTGGCAAAGAGAAGGCGCCGATCATTGCCGACATCCTGCATCGCCGCGGCCACTGCCGGAATGCTCTTTGTTGCTGCGCGAAATGCCCGGATCTCGTCGGTCAGCAACTCGCGGGCAAGCACCGTTTCCGGATTAAGTTCGCCTGGAACAACCGAGCGATATGCCGACATGTCGGGTTTGGAACAGAGTGGTGCGATCTCATCGATTGTGCGCCGGGAGCCGGCCAGCGAGAAACGGGCCCGGTGATCGACAACACCACCGGAAACCGAAATGTCTGCCCGTATTCCGGATCGCAATGGCGGCAGAGCATTGCCCGGTATCGCGATTGATATCGTGAGGCTTTTTCGCGTTGCCTCCAGCTTGAACTTCTCTGCGCCGATACGCAATTGCGCCTGGCGGAGGCCGTCCGAACCTGCGGTTCCAGTTGCGAGTGTCAGATCCAGGCGCCAGCGTTTTTCCGTGCAGGCCAGCAAACCACCGGTAACCGTCTCGGTACGGTTTGGGGGTGGCAATTGCGCGGCGGCATCTCCATCAAGTGCTGCCCACCGCTCTGCCGCATGGGCATTGGTCCCTGCCGTCGCAACCGATAGCAGCACAATTGTCGCAACAAGTTTTGTCAGTATTTTCGAGGCCATCCCAGTCCCTACGGTGCAGAACCACCAACATACCTTGTCATGAAATTCTTAAAAATTGGCTGAAATATCACGTTGATAGGATGCGTGGACCCCACCGATCCAGTCAACGGAGCGCTTGACGGTAAACCGAGGGCGCGCCACCTTCACAATGATTGGACGGGATTGTTTGAAATGATCGGATGTCAGATGTTGTTGACCCAGCTTGCGGCCATTTATGAACACAATTTCCCAAAGATACCAGTTTCCTCAACTATGCGAACATTATTCTTCCTGATGCTCAGTGCAGTGCTGTTTACCGCGACGGCGGCAGACTCCCATGCCGCTCAGGTCGTGAAGTTTGAGGCGTCATCGAAATGGCGCGGGCAAATCATCAATCTGGTCGGCCAATTCAGCAGACCGCGCGGAAGCGGCAAAGTACCGGTCGTTATCCTGCTACACGGGTGCGGTGGCCTCGGATTTGCGGTCAGAAGCTCGCTGAATGCCCACGCACGCCATGCAGTGCGCAATGGTTTTGCAGCCCTTGTGCTCGACAGTTTCGGCCCCCGTCGGATTGCAGGAGGCTGGGTATGCAAGGGGCTCAATCGCCTGGCCGATGCCCGGTCATACCGGCTTCGCGATATCCGCGATGCCGCCAAATGGTTGAAATCAAGACCGGATGTTGATGGGCGAAACATATTTGTCATGGGGCAGAGCAACGGCGGCAGCGTGGCGCTGAGGGCGGCCGCCGCCGGCGGATTCAGAGCAGTAGCCGCCTACTACCCGTGGTGTGGAGCGGCTTCCGGCAATCGGGCGCCGCTTATCGTGTTTGGCGGTGGTCTTGACGACTGGGTGCCGCCGGATGCTTGCAAACACCGCCGACAGACGGCCAAATACAGGTATGTGCATTATGCGGATGCTGCGCATTCTTTCGATGTTCGAAGCGGCCGAAAACGCTACCTTGGCTACCGCATCGGCTACAACGGAGCGGCCACAGCCGACAGCCGCAGCCGGATGATCTCGTTCTTCAGACAACATATGCGTTGAGCGCAGTCTGATTCTCCTCTAAGAGGCCGTCAAATTCCCAATAGCGGAGCAACGGCAGTGACCAAACTCGACGGCGTAAAGAAAGTGGTGCTCGCATATTCCGGCGGCCTCGATACCTCGATCATCCTGAAGTGGCTACAAACCGAGCTCAATGCGGAAGTCGTCACGTTTACGGCCGACCTGGGCCAGGGTGATGAACTGGAGCCCGCACGCAAGAAAGCCGAAATGCTGGGCATCAAGGAAATCTATATCGAAGATTTGCGTGAGGAGTTCGTACGCGATTTCGTATTTCCGATGTTTCGGGCAAACGCCGTATACGAGGGCATATACCTGCTCGGGACGTCGATTGCCCGACCGCTCATTTCAAAGCGTCTTGTAGAAATTGCGGAAGAAACGGGGGCCGATGCGATTGCGCATGGCGCAACCGGCAAGGGCAACGATCAGGTGCGGTTTGAGCTTTCAGCCTATGCGCTCAATCCGGATATCAAGGTCATCGCTCCCTGGCGCGACTGGTCGTTCAAGTCGCGGACCGACCTGATCAATTTTGCCCGTGATCATCAGATTCCCGTGCCAAAGGACAAACAGGGTGAAGCGCCGTTTTCGGTGGACGCCAATCTTCTCCACTCATCTTCCGAGGGCAAGGTATTGGAAGATCCCTGGTTGGAGGCACCGGAATATGTCTATCAGCGAACCATTTCGCCAATGGATGCGCCCGACGAAGCCACAGAAATCGTAATCGAATTCGCCAGGGGCGACGCGGTTTTGCTCAATGGCAAACCCCTTTCGCCTGCGACCATGCTCGCAACGCTCAACGATTTGGCCCGTGACAACGGGATCGGCCGGATCGATCTGGTGGAAAACCGCTTTGTTGGCATGAAATCACGCGGCGTCTACGAGACGCCGGGTGGCACGATTCTTCTCGCCGCACACCGGGCAATCGAATCTATCACGCTCGACCGCGGCGCCGCGCATCTGAAAGACGAACTGATGCCGCGCTACGCTGAGTTGGTTTACAACGGCTTCTGGATATCGCCTGAACGCGAAATGCTGCAGGCGGCTATCGACAAAAGCCAGGAAGATGTCGAGGGATCAGTGCGATTGAAGCTCTATAAGGGCAATGTCCTGGTGACCGGGCGCAAATCGGCAAAATCGCTCTATTCGGACGAGTTAGTGACGTTTGAAGACGACCGCGGCGCATATGATCAGAAAGATGCGGAAGGATTTATCCGCCTCAACGCCCTTCGTTTACGCACTCTGGCGGCACGTAATCGCTAGAGCAGCTTTGATCCAAAACCGCTCCGGCAGAATGGCTCCGAATTGATCAAAACCGCTCTAAGTTCGATGCCGGGGCTGTCCGCGTGGACGCGGGACAGATTCGGCACCGGTTTTTTTGATACTCAAGGAACGATTGGCGGTTAACCGTCGATCGCCTTTCCCATAATGGCAATCGCCTGCTGATAAACACTCGCCGCGTTCCAGCCCTTGATCGCGCGGAAATTTCGCTGCCCCGGTTGGTAGCCGCCACCCGCGCGCCAGCCATGTGCACGCAAGAAGTTGGCGGTCGAAGCCAGCGCATCAGCCTTTGAACGCGACAAATCAAGCCGTCCGTTGCCGTCGCCGTCGCGTGCATATTTCAAAACACTGCCAGGCAGAAACTGGGTTTGGCCCCATTCGCCATGTTTGGCGCCGACTGTCGATGACGACAGGATACCGCGATCAACCAGTTTCAGGGCGGCCAGCAGGTGACCGGTAAAGAACGCCGACCGGCGGCAGTCATAGGCCAGCGTCGCGGTGGCCGATATGAGGTTTGTGTTGCCCTGGAAGCGGCCGAATCCGGTCTCCATGCCCCAGATTGCCAGAAGCGGGCCGGGTGGCACGCCGTAGCGTGCCTCAAGGTTAGCCAGCAGCTTGCCATGGGAACGTTTCAGCGAACGACCCTTTTTGATGATCGTGTTGGAGCCACGGACCTGCATGAATTTCTTCAGCGAGTATTTAAAACTCTTCTGACCGCGGTCAGCCTTGATCGTGGACGTCGAGTAACGCGTCTTGGCCAGCGCAGACAGACCACGATTTCCGATTCCCTTGGCGCGCGCTTCAGCAGCAAACTGCTGTTTCCAGGTTTCAAATCCACCTGACCTGTTGCCACACTGCGCCGCTGCCGCGACGCTGACCGAAACCGCCAGACCCAGTGCTGATCCAACAAAAATGCGTGATATTCGAGAAAACAACATGCCCGCTCCTCATTTCAACAAACAACGTTTGCGTCCCGCCGGCAAATTGCCAGCACATTCAACCAATGTCATCCATTGAACATTAGAATGTTCAAATAAGGTGAACGCGATTTGCTTGGCAAATTTTAGGCGGGGCGAAAACCGGTGTCACGACATGTCATGCAAGACCATGTTCAATAAGGCTTTTACCGGAAGCGACGGCGGCGTCCTCGACAGGTATGAACTCGATACCAAGTGCCTTTTTTGTTCGGCTGTTGTCTAATTTGCGGTCAAGTCCGAGATCTGGAACAGTCAGTTTGGCGGTAGGATCAAACAACGCAACGAGTTTGACCATGAAGTTCGGAAGTTCCCGTTTTGGTGCCTTCTTTGCCTTTTCTCCAAGTCCCTTATGCAGCGCTTTGCCGACTTCGACAAACCATGGCATTTCGGCGCATCCGAGATACCGCCCACCCGAAGGTTGCCCGGTTTCTGCTGCCAGCACATGCATTTTTGCGATGTCGCGAACGTCGACGCAAGGCATCTTCACGCGTGGCGCTCCGGGGAATTTTCCCTTCAAGAACATCTGCACCAATTCGAGCGAGGCACCGAAATCGGAATCGAGCGGCGGGCCCATCACCAGACCGGGATTGACTGTCGAGAAGTGTATGTCGCTACCTTCTTCGGCGATGAAGTCGCGCGCCGCTTTTTCAGCTAGAGTTTTGGATTTGTTGTAGGGGCTCATTCCGGGACCATCGACAACCGACCAGTCATCCTCATTAAAGCTAAGCTTGTTGGGCGCATGACCAAACATGACGGCAACGAGCGAGGATGTTTGAACGAAGCGTTTTACGCGGGCCGCCTTTGCCGCACGAAGAACCCTGAGCGTTCCCTCGACGGCGGGTTTGATGAGTTCGTTTTCATCCTTAGGCTGCGCTAACGGAAACGGGGAAGCGACATGGGCAACAACGTCGCAGCCTTTCACCGCTTCTTTCCAGCCAGCATCCGATGAAAGGTCTGCCTCGAATATTTCAACTTCCGCTTTGTCAAAGTGCTTTTTCAGCGTCTCGGCGACTTTTTTGCCCTTGGCCTTCGACCGCACGGTTCCGCCAACCTTGTATCCGGTTTTCAGGAACTCCAATGCCACATGTTTGGCGATGAAGCCGGAAATACCTGTCACGAGCACTGTCTTTGCCACGATCTTCCCTCCACATTTTTTATCGTTGCGCCTGATCCGTTTTTACGGTTCACCGCATTGGTGCAGTTGGCGCTCACTCATGGATTACATGGCGACTATTTGGTCAAATGCAAACCATGGACTACCTATCAGGTCATGATGAATGCGCTGCGCCCAATTTGGATCATTGTCGGCCTTGCCGCACTGGGTCTTGCAATTGCCGGCGCCTTTCTGCCGCTGCTGCCGACAACGCCCTTCTTGCTGGTGGCGGCATTTGCGTTCGCGCGCAGCTCTCCGCGTATGCATGATTGGCTGCTCAATCATCGCTATTTCGGCCCGATGATTGAAAACTGGCGACAGCACGGGGCGATATCGCGACGCGCAAAGTTTGCCGCAGCGGGAGCGATGGTTGCTGCTATCTTGTTGTCGTGGCTCGGCGGATTTGGAAACTTCGTCATTGGCTTGCAGATCGCGGTGATGGGCTGTGTCGCGCTGTTCATCTTCACGCGGCCCGATGCGCCTTCCCGTTAGGTGTTGCAAGCATTGACTTTGCTGCAGATATGCTGTTTACACGCGCCGAATTCCGCGACGAGTTTCAGACTCCAAGCGCCGACCGGGACCCTTGAGGTATAAAGAGATCCCGGAGGTCAACATCCGGCAGCGCGATGCGCCCCCGGGTGCAAAAGCGCTTTGGATTTGAAATCGAAGCTGTGAAACCCGACCTTTGGGACATAAACGCTTCCCGAAGACCTGAGGACAAAGATGTTTGAATCGCTGCAGGAACGCCTTGGCGGCATACTGAATGGACTGACCGGGCGCGGTGCGTTGTCGGAAAAGGACGTTGCCGCCGCGTTGCGCGAAGTGCGACGGGCGTTGATCGAAGCCGATGTGGCGCTGGAAGTGGTTCGCGGTTTCACTGATCGCGTCCGCGAAAAAGCCATCGGCGCGGAGGTTCTCAAAAGCATCAAACCCGGCCAGATGGTCGTCAAGATCGTCCATGACGAGCTGGTCGAGATGCTTGGTGCAGAAGGCGTCGCCATCGATCTCAACGCGCCGGCGCCGGTCGTGATCATGATGGTCGGCCTGCAAGGCTCGGGTAAGACAACCACGTCGGCCAAAATTGCCAAACGCATGGTCGAGAAGCAAGGCAAGCAGGTCATCATGGCCTCGCTCGATACCCGCCGACCGGCGGCCCAGGAACAGTTGCGCCAGTTGGGCGAGCAGACAAACGTGGCAACGCTTCCCATCGTTGAAGACCAGTCGCCGGTCGAGATCGCCAAACGCGCCGTCCAGGCCGGCAAGCTTGGCGGCCATGACGTGGTGATCCTCGACACCGCTGGCCGCACCCACATCGACGAGCCGCTGATGTTGGAAATGGCCGACATCAAAAAGGCCTCGAGCCCGCACGAGATCCTGTTGGTCGCTGATTCGCTGACCGGTCAGGACGCAGTCAATCTGGCCAAGAGCTTCGATGAGCGTGTCGGTATTACCGGTCTTGTGCTGACCCGCATGGACGGTGACGGTCGCGGCGGTGCGGCGCTATCCATGCGCGCTGTTACGGGCAAGCCGATCAAGCTGATCGGTACTGGCGAGAAGATGGACGCGCTGGAAGAGTTTTTTCCCAAGCGCATTGCCGATCGTATCCTCGGCATGGGCGATATTGTTTCGCTTGTTGAGAAAGCCGCCGAAACCATCGATGCGGAAAAAGCCGCTGCGATGGCCAAGAAGATGCAGTCGGGGAAATTCGATCTGAATGACCTCTCCGATCAACTTGGCCAGATGCAGAAGATGGGCGGTATGGGCGGTATCATGGGCATGATGCCAGGCATGGGAAAAATGAAAGACCAGATGGCTGCAGCCGGTCTCGACGACAAGATGTTCGGCCGCCAGCTTGCCATCATCTCGTCGATGACAAAACATGAGCGAGCCCATCCGGAAGTGCTGAAACACAGCCGCAAGAAGCGCATCGCCGCCGGCTCCGGCACCAATGCCGCTGAAATCAACAAGCTTTTGAAAATGCATCGCCAGATGGCGGACATGATGAAGGCGATGGGTGGCGGCAAAGGCAAGGGCGCCGGCATGATGCGCAACCTGATGGGCGGTCTTGCCGGCAAGATGGGCCTTGGCGGCATGGGCGGCATGCCGGACCTGTCGGATATGGATCCAAAACAGCTGGAGAAACTGCAGAAACAGGCCGAGGCCGCCGGCCTTCCCGGCGTGCCGGGAGGAGGCCTGCCGGGATTGGGAGGACCGAAGCTGCCGGGCCTCGGCGGACCGTCGTTGCCGGGATTGGGCAAGAAGAAATGACTCCCGCCGCCAGAACCATCCCTGTCCTTGAAACCGAGCGTCTGATCCTGCGTGCCTTCGAGCAGCGCGATTTCAAACCGTTCGCAGCGTTTTACGCAACTGAGGCTTCGCAGTTCGTCGGCGGGCCGATGGATGAAGCCCTGGCCTGGCGCAAACTGTCGGGCTATGCAGGAAGCTGGATTTTGCGCGGTTTCGGCAAATTCGCACTGGAAGAAAAGCAAAGCGGTAAATTCGTCGGCCTTGTCGGCCCGTGGTTTCCCGAAGGCTGGCCTGAACCGGAAATCTCCTGGACGGTTGTTCAGGACTTCCAGGGCAAGGGCTTTGCCAAGGAAGCCGCTACCCGCGCCTTGCGCTTCGTCTATGAGGAGCTCGGTTGGGAAACCGCCTGTTCATGTATCGACGCTGACAACACACCTTCAATCAGATTGGCGGAAAGCCTGGGTGCGGATTGTGAGGGCGAGACCGAAATTCGGCCCTTTGGACCGGCATTGCTCTACAGGCACAAATCGCCAGCGGAATTCGTGACGGGTGACGGATTGGAGAGCGCGGCATGAGCGATACCGAAAAGGCAATGGCATTGCTGAGAGAATACCGCCAGTCGATCGACAATTTCGATGCGATGCTTGTCTACACACTGGCAGAGCGCTTTCGCTGTACCAAGGCGGTTGGTGAGCTGAAGGCCAAACATGATCTTCCGCCGGCCGACCCTGCGCGTGAGAAAATCCAGATCGAGCGGTTGCGCCAGTTGGCTAAGGAAGCTGATCTCGATCCGGATTTCGCGGAAAAATTTCTGAACTTCATCATTCAGGAAGTGATCCGGCATCACGAAAAAATTGCTGCCAACAACGGCAGGAACGACAACTGAAATTAAACGGACAGAACATCCATTAGGAGCAACTAACATGTCACTGAAAATTCGTCTGGCCCGCGCGGGCTCGAAAAAACGCCCCTACTATCATGTCGTCATCGCCGATGTGCGCAGCCCACGCGACGGCCGCTTCATCGAGCAGGTCGGCTCATGGAACCCGATGCTGCCCAAGGATGGCGAGAGGGTGAAGCTGAACGAGGAACGCATCAAGCATTGGCTTGGTCATGGCGCTCAGCCGACCGACCGCGTACTTCGGTTCCTTGACGAAGCCGGTATTGCAAAACGCGAAGCGCGCAACAATCCCAACAAGGCCAAACCGGGCAAAAAAGCGACTGAGCGTCTGGAAGCTACCAAACAGGCAGAAGAAGATGCCAAGGCCAAAGCCGAAGAGGAAGCCGAAGCTGCAAAGGCAGCCGAAGAGGAAGCAAAGGCAGCCGCCGATGCACCAGCCGAAGAGACCCCCGCAGAAGAAGCTCCGGCAGAAGCCGCAGCTGAGGAGGCCCCCGCTGAAGCTGCTGCAGAGGAAGCCCCGGCTGAAGAGGACGCCAAGAAGGAAGAAGCAGCGTCCTGATTATTTGCCGGTTTGCCAATTGAAGAAATCGGCGGGATTCATAGTCCGCCGTTTTTCTTTGCGGCAGCAGCCAAACGATGCGACCATGGCGAACATGGTGCTGAAAGGGTGTGATCCATGTTGCCGCCGATTGAAAAATCACGGGTATTGCCGTTCGCTCCATCCACAATCTACGCGGCTTGGATTTCCTCGGACACCGTCATCCCACCGGCAACCGAAATGGATATCGATCCCCACATTGGCGGCCATTACCGGCTGATCATCGATACACCGGATTTCAAGTCCCGGTGCGAGGGGGCGTTTTTACACCTCGAACCGGACCGACGGCTGACTTACACTTGGCAGTGGCAGGGCGATGAAGAAAAAACCGAGATTGATGTCCGGTTTGCTGCCGACGGCGATGGCACGTGTGTTTCGCTGTGTCATTCTGGCTTTGTCGACGAGCAAAGCCGCTCCAATCATGATCATGGTTGGGATAGCTTTTTTGTCGGGCTGGAGGCGTTTCTCGAAGACCAGTAGCGTCGCCGACCGACCCGGTTTGATTGCAAGCCTTTCATCGGCTGAGAAACTGGGATAGAAGCGCCACCGAAACGCGCGGATTTCCGCGCTCGAACAATTTTCCCGAAAGCACTCCCATGGCCTTACGCAATATTGCGATCATCGCGCATGTCGATCACGGCAAGACGACGCTTGTCGATGCGCTTCTCAAACAGTCCGGCGCGGTGCGCGAAAACCAGCGCGTCGAAGAACGTGCGCTGGACTCCGGCGATATCGAGAAGGAGCGCGGTATTACCATTCTGGCAAAGGCGACGTCGGTCGTGTGGAATGATACCCGCATCAATATCGTCGACACGCCAGGGCATGCCGATTTCGGCGGCGAGGTCGAGCGGATACTCAACATGGTCGACGGCGCAATCGTCTTGGTCGATGCGGCGGAAGGACCGATGCCGCAGACGAAGTTTGTTGTCGGAAAGGCGCTGAAGGTAGGGTTGAAGCCGATCGTCGCTGTCAACAAGATCGACCGGCCGGATGCCCGACCGACCGAAGTCATCAACGAGGTTTTTGACCTGTTTGCCAATTTGGATGCCACTGACGAACAGCTTGATTTTCCGATCCTGTATGGCTCCGGTCGCGACGGCTGGATGAGTACCGATCCAAACGGGTCTAAGGATCAGGGTCTGGCGCCGTTGTTCGATCTCGTGCTCGATCATGTATCCCAGCCGAACGTCGCCGATGGTCCGTTTCGAATGATCGGGACGATTTTAGAAGCCAATCCCTATCTCGGGCGGATCGTGACCGGCCGGATCGAGGCGGGATCAGTGAAACCAAATCAGGCGGTCAAGGTGCTCGGACAGGACGGGTCAGTGGTCGAGCAGGGGCGCATATCCAAAATTCTGGCGTTTCGCGGTCTGGAGCGTCAACCGATCGAGGTCGGTCATGCAGGTGACATCGTCGCCATAGCCGGACTGTCAAAGGGAACGGTTGCGGACACATTCTGTGATCCGGACGTTACCGAGGCGATGGCGGCGCAACCGATCGATCCGCCCACGGTCACCATGTCGTTCATCGTTAATGACAGCCCGTTGGCCGGCACCGAAGGTGACAAGGTGACAAGCCGCGTCATCAGAGAACGGCTGCTCCGCGAGGCGGAGGGCAATGTCGCGCTTAAAATCGAAGAGGCCGATGACAAGGATTCATTTTATGTCTCCGGCCGGGGTGAACTGCAATTGGCCGTGTTGATCGAAACCATGCGGCGAGAGGGTTTCGAACTGGCTGTTTCCCGACCGCGCGTGGTGATGCAGAAGGACGATGCCGGCCATATGTTGGAGCCGATAGAAGAAGTGGTCATCGATGTTGACGATGAACATTCAGGTGTGGTCGTTCAGAAGATGTCGGAACGCAAGGCGGAGATGGTCGAGCTGAAGCCATCCGGCGGTGGCCGGCAACGACTTCTGTTTCATGCGCCGACCAGAGGCCTGATCGGGTACCAGTCCGAATTGATGACCGATACGCGGGGCACGGCAGTGATGAACCGTCTGTTTCACGCTTATGAGCCCTACAAGGGCCCGTTGCCGGGACGCACCAACGGCGTATTGATTGCCAATGAGGCGGGCGAAGCCGTGGCTTACGCGCTCTGGAATTTGGAAGATCGCGGGCCGATGGTCATTGACCCCGGTGTGAAGGTCTACGCCGGCATGATTATCGGTATCCACAGCAGAGACAACGACCTCGAGGTCAATGTGCTGAAGGGCAAGAAACTCACCAATGTCCGCGCCGCCGGCAAGGATGAAGCCGTCAAACTGACCCCACCGGTCCGCATGACGCTCGAACGGGCGCTGTCGTGGATCCAGGATGATGAGCTTGTCGAGGTGACGCCGAAATCAATCCGATTGAGAAAGCTTTATCTCGATACGCATGAACGCAAGCGATTTGAGAAATCCCGCGCCGGGGCCGCTTGACAAAATACATGCAACAAGAGAATTGGTTGCATTAACCGGATCGCCTCGAATGATTCCCATCAATGTCGCCAACTGGCCGCGGCGCAGCCAGTATTTGTTCTTTCGGACCTATCGTAATCCGCATTTTTCGGTGACCGCCACTGTTGACGTCACCCATTTGATGACCGACCTCAAACCGGACGGCGTTCCTGTCTTCAATGCATGTCTGTTTGCCATCACCGGGGCGGCCAACGATATTAGCGAATTTCGAACACGCTTTGACAGTACTCATGTTTATGAGTGTGGCGAGGTCGGCGCCTCGGTGACCGTTCCCATCGAAGACAGGAAATTCGCGTTCTGCGATGTACCGTGGTCTGCTGAATGGCCGGCTTTCAATGAATCCTGCAAGCGTGAAATCGCCGCTGCCCGCCAGCAAAATGAGCTGAGGAACAAGGTCGCTGGTCAGGGGGGGTGGATTTACATGACCTGCCTGCCTTGGGTTCACCTGACCGCAATGACCCACCCGGTCGCCGGTCCCGACGACTGCATCCCGCGCATTGCCTGGGGGAAAATCGAAAAAACCAACGGCAACTGGAGAATGCCGGTCGCGGTCCAGGTCCACCATGCGTTGGCGGACGGGCTGCATGTCGGTCTCTTCTTTGACGCGCTGCAAACGCGGCTGAAATCGCTCTAGGTCCTAGCGCGCCATTGCGTGGTATTCCGGATTGGGCTTCATGTCGCTGGCGGCTGCGACACGGTTGGACATGTTGAAAAATGCCGCTGTCGAGGCAATGTCCCAAATATCGCGATCGGAAAAACCCGCATCGCGCAGATCCTGCCGATCGGCCTCTACGATTTTATCCGGCGCCTCCGTCAACTTTGAAGCAAATTCAAGCATCGCGGTTTGGCGGTGATCGAGCCCGGCGCCCCGCCAATTGTGAGCGATCTCTTCGCCAAAACCCGGATCGCCCGACAGTTGGCGAACCGCAGCGCCGTGCGCTGCCAGGCAGTAGTGGCAGTGATTGATCGTCGATACTGCCACGGCGATCATTTCGCGCTCCAGTTTAGACAAACCGGATTCGCCAAGCATCAGGTCGTTGTAGAAATCGGAGAATGCTCGCAGCTTTTTTTCATCAAAGGCGTATGCGGCGAGGACATTTGGAACCAAACCCAGTTTTTCCCGACATTTGTCGAAGTATGCCCGTGTCGCTTCACTCAATTCGCCTTTTGAATCAATTCTCAGCGCGGTGATTTTCGATTTCGGATCGTGTTTCAAGTTACAAATCTCCAACAAAAGAATGTTTTCTGATGAAACGTCACACAAGTGGCGTCGCCAAGAAAGGAATTTCTGCTACGATAGCTTAAAATCGTGCCAGGCGAGGGAGTAACGCGAATGGCCAAAACCGGGAAGAAAATCGCGAAAAGCGGAAGCAAAAGCGGCCTCGAAAAATTCTCCAACCTACTGTTCGACAGAGTGCCTGAAGAAGACATTTCCCGGTACGACAAGAAGTCACTCAACCTGACAGCCGAGTCTGCGCTCAAGGCGGTCAAACAGCACCGCAAGGGCAAAAGCGTGGCCGTTGTTGATCAGAATAGCGGCGTGGTGTGCGATGGCCGTCCCGTTTGCCTGATCACGGTCGTAAACGACAATATGCCGTTTCTGTTCGACTCGGTCGTCGGCTCGATTACCGGCGAAATGGGCGAGCCATCTCTGGTGCTCCATCCGGTCATAGAAGTCAGGCACGGCAGAACCGGGGTTTCGGAGTTAATCGGCAAAGCCACGCCGGGTGTCGACCGGGACGGATTTGACAAAATCAGCATCATGCACGTGCACACGGACATGATGTCCGCACAGGCAGCCGAGCGCATGACGGCAGAACTTCAGGCCATTTTGCAGCAAGTCCGCAATGCGGTGAAGGATTGGCGGCCGATGCTGGCCCGGCTCGAACAGACCATAACCGACTATCGCTATAATCCGCCACCGCTGAAATCCGAACCCTTGATGAGGCGGTTTCGTTTCTGGAGTGGTTGCGTGACGACAATTTCACGTTCTTGGGCATACGAGAATATCGCTATTCGGGGAGCGGAAAAACGGGAAAACTCAAGCGCGCGGACAAACCGGCGCTCGGTATCCTGTCGGATCCCGAATTGCGCGTGTTGCGCCAGGGTGACGAGGCGCTTTCCACCACGCCGGAAATTCGAGCCTTTCTGGTGGGACCGGAACCACTGCTCGTCACCAAGGCCAACACGAAGTCGAAAGTCCATCGCCAGATCTATATGGACTATATCGGCGTCAAGACATTCAATCACCGTGGCAAGCTTACCGGCGAACTGCGTATTGTCGGCCTGTTCACCTCAACGGCCTACACCCGCTCGGTCATGCGCATTCCCTATTTGCGCTCCAAGGCCAAGGCCGTCATATCGAGCCTGGGCTATGATCCGGCCGGCCACCTCGGCAAGGCGTTGACGAACGTCCTGGAATCGTATCCGCGGGACGAGCTTTTCCAGATCGATCTGCCGACGCTGACGACCAATGCCGAGGCCATTTTGGCGTTGAGCGAACGACCGAGGGTTCGCGCGCTTATTCGCGCCGACCAGTTCGACCGGTTTGTGTCGGTTATCGTTTACGTGCCGCGCGATCGCTATAACAGCCGAAACCGCGAGCGCATCGGTGATTATCTGAAGGATGTATTCGTCGGACGTCTGTCCGCGTACTATCCGGCCTTCCCGGAAGGTGCATTGGCGCGCGTGCACTTCATCATTGGCCGCGCTGCCGGGCGCACACCCTTTGTGCCCCAAGCCGATATCGAGCAGACGATCCGCGAGATCGTCCGGAACTGGGATGACGCTCTGGCACAGGCGGCCGGTGATATGGGCCTGGACCGCTCGATGGTACGCATTGCCGGCAGGTTTCCCGCCGATTATCGCGAGAGTTTTCAAGCCGAAGAGGCGCTTCGGGATGCGACGCGCATTGGCGAGGTTTCTGCCAGTTCGCCGATCGCTATCGATTTCTACAGATCCGACGATCAGCAAGAAACAGAAGCGGCATTGAAAATCTACCATTGCGGCGCGCCGGTCTCGCTGTCGAGGCGGGTTCCCCTGCTGGAGAATATGGGCTTCAGGGTTATCAGCGAACGCACGTTCGAGATCGCCGACAGCGATACCGAACCAGTGTTTTTGCACGCGATGCAGTTGGTGGCTGCCGATGGCCGTCCGATAAATCTCGGCGATGGCGGCGAACTCTTTGCCGAACTTTTCCTGTCGGTTTGGAATGGCATCAACGACAATGACGGTTACAATGCCATTGGTCATGCTGCCGGTCTCAGGGCCGAAGAGATCGTGATATTGCGCGCCTATGGCCGATATCTCCAGCAGGCAGGAATTCCCCAAAGCCAGGAGTTCATCGCAGCGACGCTCAGCCGATATCCCGACATTGCAAGAAACCTTCACGCCCTGTTCTGTGCGCGGTTCGACCCGGCCAAGAAACGGACCATGAATGGAGAAAGCTCGGATATTCTCGGAAAGATCAACGAGGCGCTCGAATCGGTGCCCAGCCTTGATGAGGACACCATCCTTCGACGGTTCTCCAATCTGATTTCCGCGACGTTACGGACCAATCACTTCGCTACCGCCATCACCGGACAACCACGCTCATTGGCCTTCAAGCTGGATCCGAGATCGATCGACGGTCTGCCCGAACCGCGGCCGTGGCGTGAAATTTTCGTCTATGGCGCCGAGGTTGAAGGGGTTCATCTGCGTTTTGGCTCGGTCGCCCGCGGCGGCCTTCGCTGGTCGGACCGCGCCCAGGATTACCGTACCGAAGTGCTTGGATTGGCCAAGGCACAACAGGTCAAGAACGCGGTTATCGTACCGGTCGGCGCAAAGGGCGGGTTCTATCCAAAAAAACTACCGGCAGGCGGATCCCGTGACGATGTTTTTCAGGCAGGTCGAAAAGCGTATATGAATTTCATTTCAAGCCTGCTTTCGGTCACAGACAATCTGGACGGCAACAAGGTCAAGCCGCCGGCGAACGTGGTGCGTCATGATGATGACGATCCCTATTTTGTTGTGGCTGCCGACAAAGGCACGGCGACATTTTCCGATACCGCCAACGGGATCAGCCAGGAACACGGCTTCTGGCTGGATGATGCATTCGCGTCGGGCGGATCGGCCGGATATGATCACAAGAAAATGGGCATTACCGCCCGCGGCGCCTGGGAAGCGGTCAAAAGACACTTCCGCGAGATGGACCGCGACATACAAAACGAGAATTTTTCGGCGGTCGGCGTCGGCGACATGTCCGGTGATGTTTTCGGCAACGGAATGCTGTTGTCACGGCATACCAGGTTGATCGCCGCTTTCGACCACCGCGACATATTCATCGATCCCGAACCCGATCCGGAATCGTCGTTTGTCGAACGCGAACGGCTGTTTGGATTGGGTCGGTCGAGTTGGCAGGATTATGAAACGGCCAAATTGTCCAAGGGCGGAATGGTCATCTCGCGCAGTGCCAAATCAGTGAAGTTGTCCGCCGAGGCAGCCAGGGTAATCGGCCTGGAAAACGCCACAGCCAGCCCACATGAAATCATGCGTGCGATTTTGAAGTGCGATGCCGACCTGCTTTGGTTTGGCGGGATCGGGACCTATGTGCGGGCGAAAACCGAATCGAACCAGGAAGTCGGTGATCGCGCCAATGACGCCATACGCATCACCGCACAGGAGGTCGGCGCCAAAGTGGTTGGCGAGGGCGCCAATCTCGGCTTCACCCAGCTGGCTCGCATCGAATACGGCCTTGCCGGCGGGCGCTGCAATTCCGACGCGATCGACAATTCTGCAGGCGTCAATTCGTCCGACGTCGAGGTCAACATCAAGATCGCTCTTGCAGCCGCGTTGCGCGAAAACGATCTAACCCGCCCGGCGCGCGACAAACTTCTGGCTCGCATGACGGATGAGGTCGCAGATCTGGTCCTTGCCAATAATTATCGCCAGACCCTGGCGCTATCCCTCTCGGAACGCCGTGGTTTGGCAGATATGGGCCATCAGGGTCGATTCATGAACGCTCTGGAAGACCGGGGCCTTTTGGACAGGGCGGTCGAATTGTTGCCCGATGATGGCGAATTCGCTGAACGGCAGGCGCGCGGTGAGCCGTTGAGCCGGGCCGAGCTCGGCGTACTGCTGGCCTATGCCAAGATCGTTTTGTTTGACGAATTGAGCGCCAGTGACCTTCCGGACGATCCGCATTTTACCGCTGATCTGTTTGGTTACTTTCCCAGTCAGATGGCAAAGAAATTCAGCGAGCAGATTTCCGGACACAGGCTGCGCCGGGAAGTCATTGCAACTCTGCTGGCCAATGATGCGATCAATCGCGGCGGACCGGCATTCATCAGCCGGCTGCAGGATTTGACCGGTCGCGGCGCCATAGACATTGTCAGGGCCTTCGTTCTGGTTCGTGACGGATTCGAGTTGGATAGTGCCTATGGCGACATAGATGCCCTCGACACAAAAATATCCGGCGCGGCACAGCTGGATTTCTATTCCGAGGTGGGTCGCACCGTGCACGGCGCGACCGGTTGGTTCCTGCGCCAGGGCACCGGTAATGAACCGCTCTCGCAAAGAATAGAGATGATTCGAGACGCGAGGGGCACTTTGGAATCCGAATTGCCCGGCCTGATGCCGCAATACATGGTGGACAGGCTGAACGAGCGCAGGGCGGCGTTTGAAAAAGCGGGTGCGCCGGCGCCGCTGGCTGCCCGGTTGGCGATGCTCGGCATCTGGGACGTTATCCCTGACACGATGGCAGTTGCCGGCGCTGCCGGCACTGACCTGACCCGCGCCGCTGGCATATTCTTTGACGTGACAGAACAGTTTCGAATTGGCCGTATTGCGGAGGCAGCTCGAAGCATCAGCACGCACGACTATTATGATGGATTGGCGCTTGCGCGGGCCAATGAGATGATCGCCGGATCGCGGCGAAAAATCGCCATATCCGTTCTCAGGGAGCATCAAAAATCGAAGAACCCGGTCAAGAGCTGGCTCGATGCCGGTGGAGCCCAGGTCGCGCGTACCGAAGAGCGCATGCATGAGTTGATTGACGGCGGCGAGATCACTTTATCGAGACTTGCCGTGGCTGCCGGGCTGATGAACGACCTGGCTGGATATTAGGGATAAATTGGGGGACAGAATGGACGATGCGGCAACCGTTGAGGTGGCGCCGAGGACCAGCCGGCGCGGTATTTGGGGCTGGATGTTTTTCGATTGGGCGGCACAACCCTTTCACACGTTGATCATCACATTTGTATTTGCTCCCTATTTCGCCTCGGCAGTGGCATCAAATAGCGCAGAAGGTCAGGAATACTGGGGCTATGCGACCGGAATCGGCGGCTTGCTGATTGCGATAATGGCGCCAATTCTCGGTTCGATCGCCGATGCCACCGGCCCGCGAAAGCCATGGATCGCCGTCTTCTCACTTATCGGGATTGTCGGTTGCGCATCGTTGTGGTGGGTAACACCCAATATGAGCAGCCTATTGCTGCCGATGCTTGCCGTCATCCTGGCGCTGATCGGCATGGAGTTTTCAGGCGTGTTCAACAGCGCCATGATGCCCGATTTGGTGCCGCGGTCGGAACTGGGAAGACTATCGGGATCGGCCTGGGGACTAGGCTATGTGGGTGGCCTCGTCAGCCTGATTATTGTTCTCGGGTTGATGGCAGGCCAGCCGGAAACCGGAAAAACCCTGCTGGGGCTGGATCCGCTGTTCGGGCTTGATCCCGCCTTACGCGAGGGTGACCGTGCTTCCGGTCCGCTGACTGCGGTCTGGTATCTCATATTCATCATCCCGATGTTCCTGTTTACACCGGATGCGTCCAAACGAAAGGCGGCGAAGGGCGCGGTCGTCAATGGGCTGAAATCGCTTGCCAAGACGCTTCGCAATCTGCCCACCGAGAGAAGCTATTTCAGTTTCCTTCTGTCGAGCATGTTCTATCGCGACGCGCTGAATGCGCTGTACAGTTTTGGTGGGATTTATGCAGCAGGCGTACTTGGCTGGTCGATCACGCAAATCGGTATATTTGGCATTCTGGCCAACATAACAGGGGCTATCGGCGCGTGGCTCGGCGGGCGCATCGATCAGAAGTTTGGCCCGAAACTCGTTGTCGGTAGCTCGATCGTATTGCTGACAATTTGCTGCATAATGGTGATATCGACAACACCGACGGAGATCCTGTTCATGCCAATTGCCGCTGGTGCGGGATCAAATCTGCCTGATATCACGTTCTATATCGCAGGCGGCGTGATCGGCGCGGCCGGCGGTGCCGTGCAAGCTGCCTCGCGTACGCTTCTGGTGGATCAGGTCGAGCGGGAGCGCGTTACCGAGGCTTTCGGACTTTACGCGCTGTCCGGCAAGGCCACAGCGTTTATCGGACCGCTGGCGATCGCATTCGCCACGGCATTCTTTGCGCGCGAGGCATTCGGGTTTTCACCTCAGGACGCCCAGCGCCTCGGCGTCACGCCGGTAATTCTGCTTTTCATCTTCGGCTTGATATTGCTCCCGTTTATCCGGAGCAAACATCAAGCAACCTCCGACTGATGAAGACATTACAAAATGCCAGCCGGGAACAAGGGAGTGGAACGAAGTAGGCCCGTGCATCAACTGTCGTAACGGCGTTATTTGCAGGTTTTGATCGAATCCAGTGCTGCGGTGATTCCGCTCAGTGAGAACATATAACTGGTGTTGTTGCCGCGGCCGGATGTAGCCGCCACCTTCATCTTCGATCCCGCCTTCATTGCAGCCACCAACATGGGTTCTTCGGCGGCGTTTTCCAGCCAGGCAAGTTTGCCCTTGGTGAACATCTTGAACGGTTTGCCATCGACGGTGACCGTCACCTTGGACTTATCTTTCAGACTGTATGAAGCAATGAATTGCGGTTCCAGAACAACATTCTGTCCCGGCTTCTGGCTGACTGAAAAATAGATGTCGCCATGGTCGAGATTCGACGGTTCCTTTGAGGATGGCACCGAGAGGACATAACAGACCTGGCCCGAATCGGCCTTGTAGCTGTAAGTGGCCCAGTCCTTGTGCTGGGAAATGCGTTTGGCGGTCTGCGCCAACGCAGGTGTGCCTGCCAGTGCCAGGATCATGAGTGTGGATATCAAAGTTCGCATGGTCGCAACCGGTTTCCCTGTCATTCACATCGATGAGATCGGGACGCATGTCTGGCGTGCCCCGTTACCTTCATTTTGAATTAATTTGGGTTACCAAACAGTGAAGGATGGTCAATTTCCTACGCCCGCCGTTACCCCGACACGCCATATCGGCGCGCCAATACCTCGCGCACTTCAACGTCATGAAAACGGCGAGAGTTTGTCATTCGAATATGCCGATTGACCAGGCAGGCGATTTGGTGTGACCTGCAAGTTATAGAATTGCTGGACCGCCAGCGGAATATTATCCCGGAAACGACAGAACAAACCCATGAAAAGAATAATTGCCGGAATTGTGATTGCGGGATTTCTCGCCGGATGCAGCGATAGCAATGCGCCGGCGCCGGAAGAGCCAATACGTGGTCTGAAGACCGTTTTAATCAAGGATTCGGAGCAGACGACGGTCCGCCGTTACCCCAGCGTGCTGCAACCGGCTGAGGTAACAACACTTTCGTTCGAGGTTTCCGGGCGGCTAAAAGCGGTCAGTCTCGATGTTGGTCAGCGCGTGGAAACCGGTGACATCATCGCGGAAATCGACACAATATCTCTGCAATTACAGTTGGAAAGCGCTCAGGCTGCGCTTCAACAAGCCGAATCCAGCGCCCGCAATGCCAGAGAAGATTTCGAGCGCAAGGACGAACTTTTCAAGAAAGGTGTGACTACCAAGGCAGCGGTCGATCAGGCACGCACCGCAATGGAGACGTCAGCGGCCCAGGTAGCACAGGCGCAAAAGCAGGTTGAAACTGCCGACAGCAATCTGGGCAAGGCGGTACTCACCGCGCCGTTCTCCGGCATTGTCAACACGGTACAGGTGGAATCGTTTGCAAATGTTGCGGCTGGCGCTCCTGTCGCGACAATCTACGCCGCCGATACGTTCGAAGCGGCGTTTTCGGTGAGCTTCGATGTTGTGAACGAGCTTACGGTCGGGAAAAAGGCATCAATCCGTATGGCTGACAGCCCCGACATCATCCTTCCGGCGCATGTCAGCGAACTTGGATCGCGTGCCGATACCGTTTCATCGTTCCCGGTGGTGGTGACGCTTGAAGAGGTTGATCCGTCGATGAAAGCGGGTATGGCGGTCGAGATAACATTGGAATTTCCGGTTCCACGCGGCCAGGGTTACCCGTTGCCGCTGTCGGTCTTGCCGTTTGAAGGCCAGATTGAAGGGGACGGTGACCGGAGCGAACCTGCCGAAGTCGGAATTTTCGTGTTCGATCCGCCGACGAGCACGGTCAAACGTCGCATGATCAAGGTCGGTGGCGTCCGAGAAAACGCTCTGATCGCTATCGACGGACTCGAGTTAGGCGACCGTGTTGCTTCTGCCGGGGTATCGTTCTTACGCGACGGGCAAAAGGTCAAACTGCTTCCAGATGACAACGGGAACTGATCGTCGTGGATTTTCTCACACGTTTCGGAATAACCCGTTCGCGCTTGACCATCCTGGTGATGATCGGACTGGTCGTGCAGGGACTGTTGGTTTATGTCACCATGCCCAAGCGGGAAAACCCGGCAATCACCATTCGCAATGCGTTGGTGACTGTCCAGTTTCCGGGCATGGCGCCGGACCGGATGGAAGACCTGATTGTCGTACCGGTTGAGCGGGCCGCTCGTGAAATCGGCGAAGTCGAGGATATCAACACGCTGATTTCGACCGGGCGGGCGGTTGTGACGTTGACGGTCTATGATTCCGTTCCGAAAGACCAGCTCGATGGCATATTTCAGGATATCCGCAACAAGATGGAGGATCTGAAGAACGATCTTCCTTCCGGCACACAGGGTCCATTCGTCAACACCAACTACGGTGATGTCGCCATCGCGACCGTTGCGGTGACCGGTGAAGGGTTCTCCTATGCCGAGATCAAGCACGCGGCGGAAGATCTGCGCGAACACCTCTACACGGTCAACGGTGTATCGAAAGTGTCGTTGTTTGGCGTGCAGGAAGAGCGGATTTGGCTTGAGATCGACTCGCGCAAGCTCGCCGCCGTCGGCGTTCAGATTAACCAGGTCTTGGATGATCTGCGTGCGCAGAACGTAATTCTGCCCGCGGGCGAATTGGACGCGGGCGGAGTTAATCTCATCCTCGAAGCCAATGGCGATCTGAAATCAGTTGGGGAAATCGGCGACCTGTTGACCAAGATTCAGGGTCAGGCGGGATTCGTGCGGCTGAAAGATCTGATGACGGTGCGGCGGGGCTACCAATCACCAAAGGACAAACCGGTCTACTATAACGGCCGACCCGCCGTCATCGTTTCGATCGAGATGAATGACAGCGAGGACATCCAGAAGATCGGCAAATCCCTGCAAACGGCGGTTGCCTCGTTTGAACACAAAATGCCAATCGGCATTGCGTTCAATTTCTCGACCTATCAGGAAACCAATGTGACGACGTCGATCAATGGCGCGCTTTCGAATGTCGCGCAGACATTCGGCGTTGTTGTGCTTGTCATGCTTGTGTTTCTCGGGTTCCGCGCCGCATTGATCATTGCGGCGATCGTGCCGTTTACTGTCACTTTCGCATTGATCGGTATGGGTTATCTGGAGATCGATCTGCAGCAAATCTCGATTGCCGCAGTGATCATCTCGCTCGGATTGCTGGTCGATAACGGACTTGTGGTTGTCGAGGATATTCAGGGTCGTATTGCCCGCGGTGTAGCGCCGGAAGAGGCGGCAATTGACGCGGGCAAGCAGTTTTTCATCCCGCTTGGTGTTGCTTCGATCACCACGGTATCGGCATTCATTCCGATGCTGATCCTGGATGGAGTCGAGGGCGAGTTCGCTTTTTCGCTTGGCGCCGTTGTCGGGGTCATGCTGCTCGGCTCGTGGTTGACGGCGCTCTACATATTGCCGGCGCTTTGTGTCTGGCTTGCCGGACGGCAAACGACCGGAAATCATGAAAAGGGGCCGAACATCCTGGTTCGGGCCTATGGCGTGATTGTCGAGAAATCGCTGTTGCTGGCGCCGGTGATCATCATTGCCGCTTATGCAGCGGTCTATGGGGCCTCGCTCTTGTTTTCACAGGTCAAGTCGGAGATGTTCCCGCTCGCAGAACGCGCCGAGTATCTGATTTATCTTGATATGCCCAAGGGCACATCGATCGCGCGAACCGGCGAGGAGGCGCTCGCGGTCGAGCGCTGGCTGGCCGACAAGTCGGTCAACCCGGAGGTGCGGAATACGACGGTATTCGTGGGCGACGGCGGGCCGCGTTTCTATCTGGCGCTCAATCCGGCCGACACCAATCCAGCCAGCGCCTTCATCTTGGTCAATACCGAGAGCTATGAGGGGACGCTCGCCGCGGCCGCGCGTGCGCAGCGTTATCTGGTTGAAAATCATCCGGCTGCCCGTTTCAAGGTCAAGCGGCTGTCGATGGGTGGCGGTGAATCCGGCATTGTCGAGATCAAGATCGCCGGTCGCGACGCTGAGCGGCTGATGACCCTTGCGCGTGACGTCGAGACCGCCTTTGTTGATGTTCCGGGAATTGTTCAGAACGAAAACGACTGGGGCAACAAGACGCTGAAAATCGTCATCGATGTTGCCCAGGACAAGGCGCGTGAGCTTGGCGTTACGTCGGAAGATATCTCCAATGTCATGGATACCTATTTTTCCGGCACGTCCTATTCAACCTATCGCGAAGGTACGGATTCAATTCCCATCGTTGTGCGTGCTGCGGAAGGATTTCGCGACAGTATCGAGGATTTGGCCAATCTCTCGGTACCCGCGAATGGACAATTGATTTCGCTTGATCGGGTGGCAACATTCCAGCCGCGGCTGGAATACTCGCAATTGCGCCGCGAAAATCAGCTGCGCCAGATCAAGATTTCAGCAAAAAGCGAAACACTGGCCGCCAACGAGGTCGTGGCATTGATTGCGCCGAAACTGGATGCGCTGGAACTGTACGGTGATGAAACTCTCACGATCGGCGGCGAGACGGAAAACAGCGCCGAGGTCAATGCACTATTGCTTGGCGGTATGCCCGCCGCGCTGATGGTAATGCTGGCGGCTTTGGTGTTCCAGTTTAATTCGGTGCGCCGGGTTCTGCTGACTTTCATGACCATACCGCTCATCATCATAGGTGCGCCGATTGCGCTGATGTTGACCGGCAGGCCACTGTCGTTCTTTGCCATACTGGGGATGATCTCGCTGGCGGGTATCATCATCAACAATGCCATCGTGCTTATCGATCAAATCGACATCGAACGGCGATCGAAAGACCTGAAAGCTGCCGTTGTCGAAGCTGCGCGTAAACGCGTAACTCCTATTTTGCTGACCTCGCTGACGACAATATTCGGTCTGATGCCCATGGCGATCGCCGGCGGTGCGCTTTTTGAGCCAATGGCTACGCTGATGATCGGCGGGCTGATGGTGGCTTCCATCTTCACGCTGTTCTTCGTGCCGGGTGGATACTACCTTCTGTTCGGAGGATTGTGGAAAAAACAATTGTCGGGTGAAAAAGCACCGACCGACGCCGAACAGGTGGCAGGCTGACGATTGGGATGGTTGAGTTCAGCGAAATACCCGTGATCGATGTCGGCGCACTGCAGGCAGGCGATCAGCGGGGAATCACGCAAATCGCGGCTGAATTTGCCGATGCTTACGGAACATCCGGTTTCGGCTATATCGTCAATCATGGCATCGAGCAGGCTCTGATCGACGGTGTATTTGAAGCTTCCCGCCGCTTTCACGCCCTGCCGCTCGAAAGCAAGATGGCCATTGAACTTAACCGATTGCACCGCGGTTTCATACCGATCGATACATCGACGGATGTCAATTCCTCGGTTGCCGAGGTCAAAAGACCGAATCAATCGGAATCGTTCATGATGATGCGCGAGGATCGTCAGGATTCGCCGGATGTCATCGCCGGGGCATATCTGGCCGGACCGAACCAGTGGCCTGATCTAGAGGGATTTCGCGAGGCGCTGGTAGCCTATCACGACAGCATGGCCGATCTGGGCCGCCGGCTGATGCAGGTTGCCGCCTTTGCCATTGGGGCTGAAGCGCGGGAATTGCTACCGGCGTTTGAACGACCGACCACCTGGCTGCGCCTGTTGCACTATCCGCCGACGCCGCAGCTTGCGCCCGAAGATCTCTACGGCTCGGCGCCACATCGCGATTTTGGTTGCCTGACAATATTGGCGCAGGACGAGGTTGGCGGCTTGCAGGTTCAAACCCCGTCGGGCAATTGGGTCGATGCTCCTGCAATCCCGGGTTCATTTGTCGTCAATGTCGGCGATATGCTGCATCGCTGGTCGAACGGCCGGTTGTTGTCCACGCCGCATCGGGTGATCAACCGCTCCGGTCGTGAGCGGTTTTCCTGTCCGTTCTTTTTTGATCCCAATGTGGCAACCGATATCGCGCCGCTCAGCTGTTGCGTGTCACACGACCATCCGGCAGCGTTTATGCCAATCAATTTCGGCGAGTTTCTACGCGGCGAGCTTGAGGCAGGTTACGACAAGCATCGGCCAAAAAACCGGTAGGATCAGGTATTTTCTTCCAATGCGCTTCGTGCTGCCTCGCGATGCGCCGGGGTGATGTGTGAGCGGATCGCTGCCAGCGCCGCCGTTAGAACCGCAACGTCGTCGGTAAAGCCGAAGCCGAGCAGAAAATCGGGAATCGAATCGAGCGGCAGCACGAAATATGCCAATGCGGCCAGAAGCACACCGCGGACCTTCATCGGTGTGTTCGGATCGAGCGCGCAAAAGTAGCCGGCGATAACCTCATCCATGAACGGCACCTGCCGGGCAGCACGTTTTGCCGTCCGCCACAGTTTCGCACGAACGCGTTCTTCGCGTTTTTGCCTGCTCCGATTCGTCGACCGGCGCGAGGATTTCACCGATTTTGACTTCATCCATCGCTGATTTCTCCATGCAATTTGCAATAAATGTGGGGCCGTTGGTGCGATTTTGCAATTCCAACCGGTCTGCAGTTTGGCCAGGTCACCCGCCCGCCGGATTGAATTTCGGACTTGCATAGCAAGCTATATATGCCATATACATAGCATGCTATTTAATGGAGACGATGATGAAAACCAAAATTCATGCCGCGGCGGGTGGCATAGCACTGCTGACCATCACAACGTTCTGGACCTCGACAATTGCGTCAGAACTGTTGGGTACAGCGGCGCAGATCGCTTGGATAAAGACAGCCATACTCTACGGGATGCTCGTATTGATACCGGCGTTGGCAACCACCGGGGGGACCGGCTTCTCGTTGGGCGGTAAGTGGAAAAGTCCGGTGATCTCCAACAAGAAGCGGCGAATGAAGCTCGCTGCAGCCAACGGTATTCTCATATTGTTGCCATCGGCGTTTTTCCTGGCATGGAAGGCTCAGGCAGGAGATTTCGACATGTGGTTCATGGTCGTTCAAGCCGCCGAACTGATTGCCGGTGCCACCAACATCACGCTTCTATCGCTCAATATGAGAGATGGCTTGCAGATGTCGAAACGACGCCGGTTGAAGACGGTGTAACGGCTGCAATGCGGGCGGGCGCCTGATCGGCAGAATTACGGCCCTCCGGTCAGGTCGCGACCGCACCGTTTGCCCAATTTCACGATCCGTGGGTTGATGTCATCGAGGCTGAAGTTGTGACGCAGGTAGTGGCCGCCAACTTTGAAACCCACCGCCAAAAGGGAATCCCCGACGATGTCGCGGTAGAAACGGGTGTTTGACTTCGAAGACGCGCGCAGGAAGTCGGGATCTGGATGGAATTCGACTTCTGTGTCGCTTGCCGGTTGAAGCCGACCGTGAATACGGATTTCTTTTTCTCCATCCAATCGATAGGCCAACACCTGGCTGAATTCGGGATTGTCAAACCCGAGCGCGGCGACGAGGATTTTTGCTCCAAGATGTCTGCTTTCGTTGCAGGAAAGCACAAGTCGTGCCCGCCGGTCAGAAGACCATTTCACAAGCTGAACGTTTTCGTAGAGCGAATTGTTATCGCCGCCCTTTTGAAGCAATACTTGCGTGGTGTCATCCTCAAACAACACTTCTCGGCCGACCTCACTTGGTGACGTTACCGCCAAGGTTGCCAGTGCGGGAATTAGTAGATTCATCAGGGTATTATCCGTTTGCCACACTATGAAGTGGCATAAGAAATCAGTCAATAATTACAGGTTGTGCTGCAGTACCCGTCAGGCACCCGCAAACTGGTTGATTTTTCTTTGCCATCTCGATGTCCAGCGCCGTCACACCGCCGGCGTCGTGTGTCGAAAGGCGGATGTCTATCCTGTTGTAAACATTGAACCATTCCGGATGATGGTCCATTTTCTCAGCCAGCATGGCGACGCGGGTCATGAACGCAAAGGCATGATTGAAGTTCTTGAGTTTAAGCGACTTTTTGATTCCGGTTCCATCTTCGTCGCAAACCCAGCCATCGAGGTCGCGCAAAGCGACTTCAAGATCGGCTTTGGTCAGCTTTTCCCGGCTCATATGGCATCTCCCGGTTGTCCAAATTCAGAGCAAAGGATAGGGGATTCGGCATGGATACCAAACCGCAAACCTCGGTGCTGTTCGTTTGTCTCGGCAATATCTGCCGGTCGCCGCTGGCCCATGGCGTGCTTCATCAGGTCGTGGCAGAGACTGGATTGGGGCATCGCATTGCCGTCGATTCCGCCGGTACGGGTGACTGGCATGCGGGCAATCTGCCGGATCCGCGGTCGATGGAAGTGGCGGCAAGACACGGAGTCGACCTGAGCCGTCAGCGGGCCCGAATGATCCGGCCGGACGATTACTCGCGATTTGACCTCATCTTCGGAATGGTCCGTTCTAATGTCGAATATCTCGCCCGCTCCGCGCCGGCCGGTTCGACGGGATCCGTTCACCTGTTCCTCAAATATGCCACTGGGCGCGATGTCGATATCCCCGATCCGTACTATGGCGGGCCGGGCGGGTTTGACGCTGTCTATCTGACGATCAGAGAAGCCTCGGAAGCGCTTGCCGCAAAACTCATGTGATCCGCGCTGGTTGGTGCGCCCAGCTTCCAGTTTTCCTCGACGACATAGGGTCCGCCGCCAACCGAGTTGCGCGACGACATCATCACGAAACGCGGAACCTTGAATGGCGCTGCGGAAAAATTCCCGTGGGCGGACAACCACGCCGCGATCTCGCCGGCATCGACATCGCGCAGCCGTGCAAGCGTCACATGAGGGAAAACTTGCGCGGGTCGGCCGACAGGCCAAGCCGCTGACAAATACGTTCGATCTCGCCCTGAAGCGCTACCAAATCCGGCGACGTCGCCACTCCAGCCCACAATGTGTGCGGCTTTTTCGACCCGAATACACCGACCCCGGATAGCCGCAGTTCAAAGGCCGGTCTTTCGACCCGATCTAGGGCGCTGGCAATCTCATCGGCGATGAAGCCCTCGATATCGCCGAAAAACCGCAGCGTCAGGTGATAATTCTCGGTATCGATCCAGCGGGCTCCCGGAATGCCGCCGCGCAACAGCGACAACGACAGTGCGGCGTCATGGGAGATTTCGAGCGCAGTAAACAATCGTGGCATTTTGAAATCTCCCCGAATCGATCCCCTACGCATTCAGCGAATCACCGTTTTCGTCGTTGGGCAAGACAAATCTGTCGAGGTCCCGGACAGTTTACCGGGGCAGTTTTGCGAGCATATCGATAACATGGGGCAATATTCCGGCGACCATGGTGCTGACCCCCATCGGATTGGGATGCATGCCGTCACCCAGTAACAAGTCCGGCTCGGCCGCGA
>CAXXSI010000020.1:0-19474 GCA_963669285.2 Rhizobiaceae bacterium
CCGAGGTTGCAGTCGCGCCGGGGATCGGGTTTGGTGAGCACGGTGAAGGATTTGTGCGCATCGCGTTGGTTGAAAACGAGCACCGCATACGCCAGGCCGCCCGCTCGATCAAAAA
Source organism: Rhizobiaceae bacterium (assembly GCA_963669285.2). Taxonomy (GTDB): domain Bacteria; phylum Pseudomonadota; class Alphaproteobacteria; order Rhizobiales; family Rhizobiaceae; genus JAWKWH01. The sequence goes on from CAXXSI010000020.1 coordinate 116, forward strand.
GTTTCTGGGCGATACGCGCGACCGTCCCGACAACGTCATATCGCTCAGCTCGCGCCGCTGAGCTGCACATTGAATATTGAAACTCTGGGGGATGCCATAAATGGCTGATGCGCTGAAAGTTGGGATCGCCGGGCTCGGCACTGTCGGCGCGTCGGTGGTACGCGTTCTGTCGGACAAGGCAGACGAACTTACGCGCCAATGTGGCCGTGACATCGTGGTGTCGGCTGTGAGCGCCCGCGACCGAAATCGTGACCGTGGAGTGGATTTGTCCAACGCACGATGGTTTGACGATCCGGTTTCGCTGGCAGACGACGCGGACATCGATGTGTTCGTCGAACTGATCGGCGGCGAAGAGGGAGCACCTCGCGACTGCGTGACTTCCGCGCTGACTGTAGGCCGCCATGTTGTCACCGCAAACAAGGCATTGCTCGCCCGACATGGTGTGGCGCTCGCCGAGATCGCCGAGGACAAGGGTGTGCTGCTGAACTATGAGGCGGCAGTCGCCGGTGGTATCCCGGTGATCAAGACCATGCGCGAAGCGTTGGCCGGCAATACGATCCACCGCCTGTTCGGGATCATGAATGGTACCGCCAACTACATCCTCACCCGCATGGAAGAGGAGAGCATCTCGTTTTCCGACTGCCTGGCCGACGCCCAAAGGCTTGGCTATGCGGAGGCTGATCCGACGTTCGATATTGAGGGGCACGGACACCGCGCACAAGCTGGCGATCCTGACCAGTCTGGCTTTCGGCAGCCGCATTGACGCCGATTCCATCTATATGGAGGGGATTTCCAACATAAAACAGGCCGACATTCAGGCAGCGGCGGCGCTCGGATACCGTATCAAGCTGTTGGGTGTGGCACAGGAGACCGACAGTGGCATCGAGCAGCGCGTGCACCCGACGATGGTGCCGACTGCATCGGTGATTGCGCAGGTTCACGGTGTTACAAACGCCGTCGCTATTGAAACGGACATTCTCGGAGAACTGCTCCTGTCCGGTCCGGGCGCCGGTGGTGACGCAACCGCGTCAGCCGTTGTCGGCGATATTGCCGATATCGCCAAAAGCCGCCCCGGATTTCAGAACGGGCCGGTGTTCGGCCGTCCGGCAAAGGCCCTGCAACCCTATCAACGGGCCAGAATGCGTTCGCATGCCGGCGGTTATTTCATCCGCCTGACCGTGCACGATCGTGCAGGTGTATTTGCGGCCATTGCCGGTCGCATGGCTGACAATGACATTTCACTGGAATCGATCGTTCAACACGGCGACTACGCCGAGAGATGCGGCGCAGAAAACGGTCGTCCTGGTGACCCACGAGACAACAGAGGCCGCCGTTCGCAGCGCCGTCGGGGGCATAACGCAGGACGGCCATCTGACCGATAAGCCTCAGGTGATCAGGATAGAGCGAGCTGCCTGAGTGCGTTAGGCTGTCCAACAGAAGCAAATTGCACGCAATCAACGCTTGCCGCGGGCCCTTGTCTTTGACAAAAGAAGCGCCATCCGGGGCTTTGGTGACGCTGTTTCGGTCGCCGAATGCAGTGTTTTTTAACAGGAGATAATGGAGCATGAGTGTCAGCGAAAGTTCAGGTCCTTGACCGCATTCTGGCACTCGAACTGGCTCGGGTAACCGAAAGGGCTGCTGTCGCAGCGGCCCGCCCTCAGGGGGCGCGGAGACGAGAAGGCAGCAGATCAGGTCGCGGTCGACGCCATGCGCTCCGAGCTCAACCGCTTGCCGATCAACGGCACGGTCGTGATCGGCGAGGGCGAGCGCGACGAGGCACCGATGCTCTATATCGGCGAACAGGTCGGTTCAGGAGCCGGCCCCGAAGTCGACATCGCGCTTGATCCGCTTGAAGGCACCACGATCTGTGCAAAAAACCTGCCGAACTCCCTGGCCGTCATTGCGATCGCCGAAAAAGGCAGCCTGCTGTTTGCGCCTGACGTCTACATGGAGAAAATCGGTATCGGACCCGGATATCCGCAAGGCGTCGTCGATCTGGACGCTCCGGCGATTGAGAACATCGAAAACCTCGCCAAGGCCAAGGGTGTGCCGATCGGCGAGGTCACCGCTTGTATCCTCGATCGTCCGCGCCATTCCAGGCTGATTGACGATGTGCGTGGCACCGGCGCAGCCATCCGCCTGATCGGGGATGGCGATGTTGCCGGCGTCATACACACCACAGATCCGGAAGAAACAGGCATAGACATCTATATGGGCATTGGCGGTGCTCCTGAAGGCGTATTGGCCGCTGCCGCATTGCGCTGCACTGGCGGCCAGATGCAGGGGCGTCTGGTTCTCGATACCGAAGAAAAGGTTGCGCGCGCCGAGACCATGGGTGTCTCCGATCCCGCAAAGGTTTACTCGATGAACGACATGGCCAGCGGGGAAGTGTTTTTCTCGGCAACCGGCGTAACGGACGGCAACATGTTGAGCGGAGTGAAATTCGCGCAGAATTACATACAGACCGAGACAATTGTCATGCGTTCGTCGTCGGGCACGGTGCGTGAAATCAAGGCCAGGCATCAGGACATGGAAAAGTTTTCCTGACCCGGTCTGCATCGGCTAGAGTCGTTCATCTTTAGCTGGAAGCAGTTTGATGGAATGGATTTTCCGCTTCAGCAAGGAGAACACCGCAAGCGTGATATGAATATCACGCGAGGATTTCGACAACGCTGAGGCGGAAAAGGCATCCAAGCCGAACAGGAGAAATCACTGGTTTTTCACAGAAACATGCAATCGCTTGAACTTGCTCTTTCGCGTTCTGGACGTTGTCGCGCAAGGCTAACGGTGCTCGCACCGCGTCGCATTGCGCTCCTCGCCAGATCACGAATTAGCGGCGCTCAAACGATTCCAGCTAAAGATGAACGGCTCTAAAGTACATTCATGACTGACGGCGCAACGCGAAATTTTCTGGACGTTCGCCACTCCGCGAAGGGGCTGGCATGGCGGCAGCGCCTCGAACCGCGGCAGGAAAATGCAGCCCTTGCCATCGCCCAGTCACACGGTGTTCCCGACCTGGTCGCCCGTGTAATGGCCGCACGCGACGTGCAGCCGGATGAGGCCGAACAGTTTCTCGAACCGACCATCCGCGATCTGTTGCCGGATCCCGCAACCCTGACCGACATGGTTGCGGCTGCGGACCGCCTCGCAACAGCCGTCCGGAACATGGAAAAGGTCGCCATATTCGGTGACTACGATGTTGATGGCGCGGCCGCTTCCGCCTTGTTGGCCCGCTTCCTCAGACATTTCGGGCTCGACGCGGAGATTTATATCCCCGACCGAATTTTTGAAGGTTACGGGCCGAATGCTGAAGCCATGCGCGATCTGGCGGGGCGGGTTTCGCTGATTGTCACAGTCGATTGCGGGACTGCCAGCGCAACGCCGATCGAGGCTGCCATTGAGACAGGTGCCGATGTTGTTGTCCTCGACCACCATCAGGTCGGGGATGGATTTCCCCACGGGGTGCCGGTGGTCAATCCAAACCGCGATGACGACATGTCGGGGCAGGGGCATTTGTGTGCTGCGGGTATCGTGTTTCTCGCTCTGGTGCAGACGGCACGGGTGTTGCGGGAAACAGGTTATGATCGGCCTGCACCCGACCTGCTCGGTCTGCTCGACCTGGTCGCACTTGCCACCGTCTGTGATGTCGTGCCGCTTACCGGGGTGAACCGCGCCTTCGTCACCCGAGGTTTGATCGTCGCGCGGGCGTTGTCCAACACACCGGATTGGCAGCGTTGGCCAGAACCGCCCGCATTGGCGAGCCATTAGCGCCGTTTCATCTCGGCTTTGCGATTGGACCGCGCATCAATGCCGGCGGCCGCATTGGCGATGCCGCGCTCGGAAGCAGGCTTCTCGCCACCGACGATCCGGTCGAAGCCGAGGAGATCGCTGCAAGGCTCGATGCGCTGAACGCGGAACGTCAGGCAATGGAGCATACCATGCTGGCGGAGGCCATGGCGCAGGCCGAGGCGGAACTGGCAAGGGGTGAGGGTCCGACCGTTCTGATTGCCGAAAGCGAGGATTGGCATCCAGGTGTGGTTGGCATTCTCGCCTCAAGGCTCAAGGACAATACACGGCGCCCGGCCTTTGCAATCGCGTTCAACAAGAACGGTATCGGAACCGGATCGGGGCGGTCGATATCCGGTGTCGATCTGGGACATCTGGTACGCGATGCCGCAGCCGCCGGCCTGATCGTCAAAGGCGGTGGTCATGCCATGGCTGCCGGGATCACGGTCGAGCGCAAGCATCTCGGGGATCTACGCGCCTTTTTTGAAGACAGGGCCGGTGACGCGGTTGCCGAAGCGCGCCGCAATGAAACACTGAAAGTCGACGGTGCGCTTTCAGCCGATGGCGCCACATTGGAGTTGATCGCAACACTTGAGAAGGCGGGACCTTATGGCGCCGGCCATCCGCAGCCGGTGTTTGCCTTGCCGCATCACCAGATCACCGATGTTCGCATTGTCGGCAACGGACATCTCCGCGTGTCATTGCGCTCAAGGTCGGGCGGACGCCTGCAGGCGATGGCGTTTCGCGCTGCTGAAACCGATCTGGGTCGAATGATCGGCGAAAACCGTGGCTCGGCGTTGCACATCGCAGGAACTCTTGGCGCGAATACCTGGAACGGCCGAACGACGCCGCAACTGCGCATTATCGATGCGGCGGTTCCCGAAGCGCTCTAGCCGCTTGCAGTTATTAGGCCCCCGCCGGCTTCCTCGGCCATCAGTTGCTCAATACCTTTGTAAAGGCGCGCCACGATTTCCGCTTCCGTGATGCAAAATCTTGCTCGGGGTGAGATATCGACCGTGCCGTCCGCTCCGATTGGCGTATGTTCGCCGCCCAAGCCGCGAACCGACAAACCCAGCGGCGCGGCGATCGCCTTTGCCCGGGCATCGGTTCCTTCGGCAGTGACGTTGGGCAGGGCGATGTGGACCGATGCGCGCATTCCAGTTCCCAGGTTCGTCGGACAGGATGTCACAACGCCGTAATTCGGCGAGTAGGCGAAATCCAGGCCGTCAATGCCCTCGACCAAATCAAGCGTCGCTTTCAAACGGTCGAATACCGCGTTCAACACGGTGCCGCGCTGCATGCACATGATCCGCAGATGGTCCTCTTCGCCCACCCAGACAATGGACTCCTTGTTGGCCGAAACATAACAACCGCGGCCGAAAGGCCAGTCGGAAGCAATGCCCGCAGCCGTCAGATATCGGTCGTTGTCCATGTTCTTGAACATGATGTGGGCATCGACCAATTGCTTGTATTGTTGATCATCGATGAAGCAGGGATTGCCCGGCGTCAGGGAATAATAGCGTCCACCATATTCAGGCATTGCAATCAGCGTATTGAATGCCGCCATCATTTTTTGTTCAAGGCGGACCCTGTCATCGCTTGTCATGCTGCCCGGCAGGGGGAAGTCTTTAAGGTTGCGAGCGGTGCGAATGCGCATCGAAAGGTCGTGGAGCCCGAAACTCCCAACATCGAGAACATGATTTTCAGGCAGGCCCTCGACACTGTCGAGGCTCCAGTCATTCTCATGGCGGGCGTCTTCCGGAACCTTGTGGTAACGCGCCAGCACCTTGGAGAAGAACGGTTTGAAATCGTCGTAATCAGACGGTTGGCAGGCATAGCATCCCATCTCGCTGTCCGGATTAACAATGCCGGAGTTCATACATTTGAGCAGACGGGCCCTGTCGTCTTCCGTCAGTGACGCAAAATAGTCCGGATCGAAGCATTGAAGCGCAATGTTTTTAGGCCATTCGGCTTTCAGCTTCGCGATTTTCGACAGGATTTCTTCCGGGCGCGCCACATCACATCCTTCTCTGGGGAAACAGGTTTCCATTCGTCGCCTTTTAGCGAACTATCCTGATAGGGGCCCAATTGCCGATTGTCACCCGCAAGCAAATGCTCGCGATCCGCTGTTCTTGGGGCAGAGTGTATTTCGAGGAAAACGCCAAACGGCGCCTGAGCGTAGTCCGGGCTTTATGCCAACGCCTCTTGCGCGCGTTCCAGTTCGGCGATCTGCGCCATCGTCGCCTCATAGCCCATGCGAATGGCTTCATCGGCGCGATGGAATTCCGACAGGCCGATATGCGACAGTTTCGGTTGCAATGAGAGGTCCGGCGGATCGCCGGCAAGGCGCGCACGCGTGATCCGGTCCTGGATGATGTTGAAGGCCTCCACCATTACGCCGGTGATACCGAGGCGCATTTCCTTTTCCCGCGAACTTGCCGATTTCTCGCCGTTTGGCGCCGGGTTTTCGCGGATCACCAGTTCATCGCCACTTGATGAATGCTTGATCACCGCCGATCGGCCAAAGCAGTCATAATGCAGGTTCACCGCGACAACGAGTTGCTGCTCATTGGCCCGGCACACCGAAACCGGCACCGGATTGACCATGGCGCCGTCGATCAGCACTCGGCCGTTGCATGCAACCGGTTCGAACACGCCCGGAAGCGCATAAGACGCGCGCATGGCGGTGATCAGATTGCCGCTGGACAGCCAGATCTCATGCCCTGTGCTGATCTCGGTGGCAACGCAGATAAACGGCTTGGGCAGATCCTCAAATGTCACCTCTTCGAGGTGTTCGCGCATCTTCGCATCCAGCCGCATGCCGCCGAGCAGGCCGTTGCCGCGGAAGGACAGGTCGAAAAAGCCGAACATGCGTCGCGGTGTCAGGCTTCTGGCGAACTCTTCGAGTTCATCCAGCCGGCCGGCCAGATAGCAGCCGCCTACAAGCGCGCCGATCGACGTTCCGGCGATCATGTCGATCTGAATGCCCGCCTCGTCGAATGCCCTGAGCACACCGATATGGGCCCAGCCACGCGCCGCACCACCGCCGAGCGCGAGAGCGACACCGGTTCTGGGTATGAGTAGTTCCGGATCTGGCAGCGCGGAGATGTCCGACGGGAGCGATGCGTCGTGATCCCGTTGTTCCTGTCTTGCCAATTTGGATGCCCAGTCGAGCATCGTCATCTCCTGTTGCCTTGATCCATTATGGCACTCACCGCCTAACAGAACGGTAAATATGCTGTTTGCGAAGCATTAACCGTGCCAAAGCGCACAATTGCGGCTGTTTGCGCCAATCGGCGGGCTATTACTTTGCCGGTTTGAGAGAAATTTTACCGTTGGAGCGGTCGATGGTACGGTAGAAACAGGAGCGTTCGCCGGTATGGCAAGCAGCGCCATCGCCGGCGATCGTCACGCGGAGCCAGAGCGCATCCTGATCGCAATCGGTGCGCATTTCCTTGATTTGAAGAAAATTCCCCGACGTTTCCCCCTTTTTCCAGAGGGTTTGGCGCGATCTGGACCAGAAATGGGCTATGCCGGTCTGAAGACTGAGAGAAAGCGCTTCCGCATTCATGTGCGCAACCATCAGCAACTCGTCGCCATCGGCTGCGGTGACAATCGCCGTAATCAGACCGTTGGCGTCGAAACGCGGCGTGAAATCCGCACCGGTTTCCAGCTGCCGCTTGTCGTTTGGCGGCGCTTTGAAAAGTTCTTCAGACATGTCTGCGCTGATCAGACGGGGGAGGCCGAACCACGAACCATGGCGACAAAACGGGCCTGCTCTTCCGGTTGGTCGCGGAATATGCCGGTAAATGTCGATGTCAGCGTGGTAGAGCCTTGCTTGCGGATGCCGCGCATGGCCATGCACATATGTTCCGCCTCGACAATGACCGCCACGCCGCGCGGATTGAGCACATCCTGGATTACACCGGCGATCTGCGCGGTAATCGCTTCCTGTGTCTGCAGCCTGTGGGCGAATATATCGACCACCCGGGCAATTTTGGACAAGCCAAGCACCTTGCCATCGGGCATATATCCGACATGGGCCTTGCCGATGATCGGCACCATGTGGTGCTCGCAGTGTGAATGGAAAGCGATGTCCTTGACCAGGACCAGATCGTCGTAACCGGCGACCTCCTCAAACGTGCGACCGAGTTCTGTCGCGGGGCATTTGTCGTACCCGCCGAACATTTCGCGATAGGCTTTCGCCACCCGGGCAGGGGTGTCGCGCAAACCCTCGCGGTCGGGATTGTCGCCGGCCCAGCGGAGCAACGTGCGCACTGCGGCCTCGGCTTCTTCCCGGCTCGGCCGATCGACGACCGGCTTTTCCATGTATTCCGGCGTTTGCGGAAATTTCTTGATAATCGCATCCATCAAAGGCATCTCCCGTAGTTCCCCTCTATGCACATCTGGTACGGAGGAACGAGTTGAACGGACCACCTGCCTTTGATGTTTCGTGCAACGAATTTGTTACAGCACAACGGTACAAGCGGTATTCATGTTCGCCGACAGAAAGGCATCACGCCTTGTCGACCACCGGCGACGAGCATTATATAGGAACTTCGTCCGTAATGGGAAGACACTCTTGTTGGACGCAATGTCACGTTTGGTAGCGACGGCAACGGCTGATGATCGACGAAGTATATAACGCCAAAATCCTCGAATATGCCGGCAACATACCGGCAATCGGACGGCTTGATGATGCCGACGCTACTGCGACCGCGCATTCGAAATTGTGCGGATCGACAGTGACCGTCGATTTGAAGATGGACGATGGCGTCGTGACCGATTTTGCCCATGACGTCAAAGCCTGCGCTCTCGGCCAGGCCTCGTCCTCGATCATGGCGCACAACGTCATCGGTTCGAATTCGGCCGAAATCCGCGAAGTGCGCGATATCATGCTCAAAATGCTCAAGGAGGATGGTCCGCCACCGCAGGGCCGGTTTGCAGATCTGAAATATCTTGAGCCGGTGCGCGACTACAAGGCGCGCCATGCATCGACCATGCTGACATTCGATGCCGTGGTCAACGCCATTGGCCAAATTGAGAAGAAACAGGCCGAAGCGGCGGCCTGATTAGAGCCGTTCATCTTTAAATGGGAGCGGTTTGATGGAATGGATTTTTCGTTCCGGCAAGGAGAAGTCCGACGCGCGATATGCATATCGTGCTAGGGCTTCAACGCAGCCGGGGCAGAAAAGACGCCAAGCCGAACGGGAGGCGCAGTGATGTTCCGAAGCAAACCGCAATCGGTTCAACTTGCTCTTTCGCGTTCTGGACGTTGTCGCGCAAGGCTGACGATGCTCGCACCGCTTCGCATTGCGCTCCTCGCCAGACCACGAAATAGCGGCGTTCAAACGATTCCATTTAAAGATGAACGGCTCTAGGATCGTGAACCAGCCAGAGGCCAGCCGCCAACCCGTTTCATCGCGAAACTATGCCGGACGGTGGCCAAAAACGCCGGGCCGGCTGCTCGGAACCGCTTTCGTCAGGCTCTACCAGCTCACTTTGTCGGGCTTTATAGGCAATCATTGCCGGCATTTGCCCACCTGCTCGGAATATGCCTACGAGGCAATCGCCCGCTACGGCCTGTGGAGCGGCGGTTGGCTGGCGCTGTTTCGGGTTATGCGCTGTGGTCCTGGCGGCACCCACGGCATCGACAGGGTTCCGGAGGCATTGGCCCCGGATCAGCGCTGGTGGACGCCGTGGCGCCTTTGGAGGGTGGGAAAAAGACATGTGGAAGCCAGCGAACGGTAAGTCGCCCTTTACCTTTGGCGGGCACATCGCTATCTGAGCTTCGTTCGCCATATCGCGAACACACGATTTAAAACCACCCGCGCTCGTATGCGGGACTGGATGAAGGAGAATCTCGATGGCACAAGCCGTTTCCCTTGTATTTCCCGATGGCAATTCGCGTGATTTTCCCGCCGGCACCTCCGGCCGCGAAGTCGCTGAATCAATTTCCAAATCGCTCGCCAAGAAGGCCGTTGCCATCGCGCTCGACGGCGTGTTGCAGGACCTTGCCGATCCGGTCATGTCGGGAGCGGTCGAGATCGTCACCCGCGAAGACGACCGTGCGCTGGAGCTGATCCGTCACGATGCCGCCCATGTGATGGCTGAGGCCGTGCAGGAAATCTGGCCGGGAACGCAGGTGACCATTGGCCCGGTGATCGAGAATGGTTTCTACTACGACTTCAAGCGCGTGCACCCCGAAACCGGCGACGACTGGCCGTTTACACCGGACGATCTGCCGGTGATCGAAAAGAAGATGCGCGAGATTATCGCCCGCAACAAGCCGTTCACCAAGGACGTCTGGTCCCGCGACAAGGCGCGTGAAGTCTTCGGCGGCAAGGGCGAGACCTACAAAGTGGAACTGCTCGACGCCATTCCTGAGGGCGAGGACGTCAAGATTTACGGGCAGGGCGAGTGGTTTGACCTGTGCCGCGGCCCGCACATGGCGTCGACCGGGCAAGTCGGCAATTCATTCAAGCTCATGAAGGTGGCCGGCGCCTACTGGCGCGGCGACAGCAACAATCCGATGCTGACCCGCATCTATGGCACCGCCTGGGCCGACAACAAGCAGATGCAGGCCTATCTGCACATGCTGGAAGAGGCCGAAAAGCGTGATCACCGCCGCCTTGGCCGCGAGATGGACCTGTTCCACTTCCAGGAAGAGGGCCCCGGCGTCGTTTTCTGGCATTCCAAGGGCTGGAAGATGTTCCAGAACCTGCTGTCCTACATGCGCCGCCGTCTGGAAGGCGATTATGAGGAGGTCAACGCACCGCAAGTGCTCGATTCGGCGTTGTGGCTGACGTCGGGACACTGGGGCTGGTATCGCGAGAACATGTTTTCGGTGCAATGTGCCGACGAAGAGGCCGAGGACAAGCGGGTTTTCGCACTGAAACCGATGAATTGCCCGGGTCACGTGCAAATCTTCAAGCATGGCTTGAAATCTTACCGCGATCTTCCTGTAAGACTTGCAGAATTTGGTGCTGTTCATCGTTACGAACCATCCGGCGCATTGCACGGATTGATGCGAGTTCGCGGTTTCACCCAGGACGATGCGCACATTTTCTGCACCGAGGAGCAGCTCGAGGCCGAGATTTTGAAGATCAACGATCTGATGATGTCGGTCTACGAGGATTTCGGCTTCGAGGAAGTCGTCGTCAAACTGGCTACGCGGCCGGAAAAACGTGTCGGCACCGACGATATGTGGGATCACGCCGAAGATATCCTCAAACGGGCCCTTTTGCGCATGGAGGCTGAGTCCGGTGGGCGGATCAAGGCCGGGATCAACGAGGGAGAGGGTACGTTCTACGGACCGAAGTTCGAATATACGCTACGCGATGCGATCGGCCGCGACTGGCAGTGTGGCACCACACAGGTCGATTTTAATTTGCCCGAGCGCTTCGGCGCCTTCTATATCGATAGCGATTCGGAAAAGAAGCAGCCGGTCATGGTCCACAGGGCCATTGTTGGCTCTTTGGAGCGTTTTTTGGGCATTCTGATCGAATCCCACGCCGGCCATATGCCGCTTTGGTTTGCGCCGTTGCAGGTTGTGGTCGCCACGATTACCTCGGACGCCGACGAATATGCCGAAAAAGTCGCCGAAACCCTCAAAGATGCCGGCCTTTCGGTTGAAACCGATCTTCGCAATGAAAAGATCAACTACAAGGTTCGCGAGCACAGCCTATCGAAAGTACCGGTCATTGTCGTCTGCGGCATGCGCGAAGCCGAGGAGGGCACCGTCAACATTCGTCGGCTCGGCAGCCGCGATCAACGCTCGATGACGCTCGATGAAGCCGTGGCCGCCTTGACCGAGGAGGCGGTTCCGCCGGACATGCGGCGCAAGCAAAAAGCAAGATCGGCTGCCTGAACGAATCTATTCGGTTGTCAGGACTTCGACATCCTGATTGCGGCCCGCAACGACGGTGAAATCTCGCTGGTAGTTGCGGTCGCGGTTCTTGGCATTAATCGTGTACGTACCTTCCGCCAGCACCATTGAAGCGAAGGCGCCGACGCTTTCGCGCACGCTGTCACCGGATTGGGTCAGAACGGACCACTGGGTATCGGCAATCGCTTCGCCTCCCGGTTCACGCACCAGCTTCATGGTCAACTGCGCCGCCCGGTGCTCCACCGTAGCTTCGGTCAGCTTGCCGGCTTCCACGCGGATATCCGACCGGATCACGGCATTGACCGTGCCGTACTTGGAAACCACGTGATAGGTGCCTGCATTGAGCCGCACCACGGTTTTAGGACTGACATTGGGCACGACAAGCCGACGCTCCCGCCCGGGTTCAACATTGGCTTCGAAAATCGAAAACCGCAATTTGTCGGAAGGAATTCGTACACCGCCGGACAAAACTGCATCCAGTTTCAGACCACCGGCATCAAGCACCAGACTTTCCTGCCTCAACTCTCCGGAGCCGAGTGTCACTCGTTTGGTCGCGCCAGCGCGGCCGAAAGCTGCATGCACGAGGTAACTGCCGGGTGCCAGTTCGAACGCGCTGCTGCCGCCTTCTGCGGTCGCCACAAGAGGTAGCTTGCCATCAGGGCCGGGTTCCGGCCCGAAGACACGCCACACCAGGCCGCGGGTTATCTCAGGCGCTTCAGTGGCAAGTTGTGCAATCAGGCTGATCTTGCCGGGCGTCTGAGCAAGCTTGCCGTCGCCGGTTGCTGGCGCGTATTCGTTCAGCCCCGGCAATTTCAAGCCGCTGACCGGATCGGTTGATTGTTGGGCATGCACCGCGCCCGACAAAAGCAATATCGTGGCCAGGCAGAAAATGAGCATTGGGGACAGCGCCGATTTCATACCTTGCGTTGAAACCCAATGCGGTGGCAATTTCAAGGCCGGTTTTCATTCTTGGCAGACCGGTCGGTTTGCTTTCCCCCGCCGTTGGAAGCTTCAGTCATGGAACGGACCATAAACAATCCTGTGCTCAAATTCCTTTCTGAGCGAAAATCAGCGCCCATCGGCGAGCTGGGCCTGCCCGGTCCGGATGAAGCCGATATCCAAACAATGCTGCAAATCGCCAGCCGCGTCCCTGACCATGGCAAGCTCGCGCCATGGCGCTTTGTCCTTTACCGCGGCGAGGTGCGGCACCGAATCGGAGAGATGATTGCCGATCTTGCCGAAAAGGAGCAGGGCGAGTTATCGGAGGTGCTGCGGCAGAAGGAGCGCGAGCGGTTTTCGCGTGCACCGCTGGTCATCGGTGTGATCAACACGCCGAGGGCGCACCCGAAAATACCCGACTGGGAAAAATACCTCTCGGGAGCCGCTGCGGCGATGAACCTGTTGCTGGCGGCAAATGCGCTCGGATACGGTGCAAACTGGATTACCAATTGGTATTCCGACTTGCCTGAAGGCCGGCGCATTCTTGGCCTGGCGCCGGACGAACGCGTGGTCGGATTTGTCCATATCGGCTCGTTTACCGGTGAGATTTCCGAACGTCGGCGCCCGGATCTGGGAAATCTTATTTCGGAATATGTCGGACCATGGACGGATGAGGGGACAGTTTGAGCATGTTTTATGAACCGAAGAACGGCCACGGATTGCCGCATGATCCCTTCAAGGCGATTGTCGCGCCCCGACCGATCGGCTGGATTTCCACTCGCAGCGCTTCGGGTGAACTGAACCTGGCACCGTATTCATTCTTCAACGCGATATCGACGAATCCCTATCTGATCTGGTTTTCGTCCGAAGGGCCCAAGGACAGCGTCACCTTTGCCCGGCAAACCGGCGAGTTCGTCGCCAATCTGGTCAGTGCGGACCTGTTTGAAGCCATGAACGCAAGTTCGGTCGATGCGCCGCGCGGAACCAGTGAATTCGGTTATGCCGGTCTGACCCCGGTAGATTCGAGCTTGGTCGCCCCGCCGCGGGTTGGCGAGGCGCACGCCGCGTTGGAATGCAAGGTGACCGATATTCAGGAGCCGAGGGGCCTCGATGGCGAATGGGCCGGTGTCTATTTGGTGATTGGCGAGGTCATCGGCATCCACATTGACGAATCGGTGATGACCGATGGGCTGTTTGACATCACCAAATCGGGCAATATCGCCCGGTTGGGTTACATGGATTACCTCAAGACCGACGAAGTTTTTTCCGCAGGCCGACCCGCCTGGAAGGACGATTGAAGTCGGATGACGGAACAAGGAAGACAGGCGAAATGAACCGGCACCTGACCATGGAAGAGCTGAATGCGGGATTGCCCGATATCGTCGCTTCACCGGCCGATGATGGCATCCTTGAGGCGATTGTCGTGCGTCCCGACAAGGGGGAGCGGCTCGACGTAAACAGCAGCAAAATCAGTCTGGTCGGCGGCGTCGAGGGCGATCACTGGGCCAAGGGTTGCTGGAAAACGCTCGACGACGGTAGCCCGGACCCGGACGTGCAGATTTGCATGATGAATGCGCGCTGCATCTCGCTGATAGCCGGGTCGCGGGACAATTGGCCGCCGGCCGGCGACAATTTGTTTCTCGATATGAATCTGTCGCCGGATAATTTGCAACCGGGACAAAAACTCTCGCTCGGTTCGGCTATCATCCAGATCACCGATATTCCGCACAACGGATGCCAGAAATTCATCGACCGGTACGGTCGTGATGCCTGCGTGTTCGTCAACACCGGCGAGGGCAAGCGCCTGAAACTGCGCGGCATCTATGCCCGTGTCATTAAGGACGGAACGATTTCGGTCGGTGATCGCGTAAAAAAGATCGCGTAATCAGGACAATCCGGCCTGGTTTTTTGCCCTGGCCACGATTCTTTCCGCTCGGCGCAGATGCGGCCGGTCAACCATCTTGCCATCGATGCCGACAACGCCGGCGGCAGGATTTGCGGCGAAAGCGTCTATGACCTGTTGCGCCTGCGCGATATCTCGTTCGCCGACCGTGAAGATCTCGTTGATCACCGGAACCTGCGCCGGATGGATCGCAAGTTTGCCGGTAAATCCGTCGCGAGCGGACGCCTCGCATTCTCGCCTCAGACCTTCATTGTCGCGAAAATCAACAAACACCGTATCGATCGCATCGCATTCGCACGCGCCTGCGGCCAGCACGGTTATCGTCCGGGCGTGCCTGAAGACATCCGTGTAGACACCGTCGTCGTTGCGTGGGTTGGCGATGCCAAGATCGGCGGACAAATCTTCCGCCCCCCAGGTGAGACCGGCAAGTCGCATCAACGGACTGTTCCAACTGGTGGCGGCCAGAACGCCTGCCGCCGTCTCGGTGATGATTGGCAGAATGCAGGTCGAACCGTGCCGCAGGCCGCAATCGGTCTCAAGCCCGTCAAGGCTCTGCATCAGTCTCTCGCCGTCGGCTCTGCCGCAAGCTTTGGGTAAGACGATACCGGCCGGAGCGGATGGCATCACTGCCTCCAGGTCGGTTGTCGTCAAATCGGTGTCAAAGGCGTTGACGCGGACAAATAGCGCACAAGACGGCTCCCTGCCGTGCGTCCGGAGAAATCGTGCCGTGATCTCGCGCGCAGTTGGCTTCGCATCGAGAGCGACGGAATCTTCCAAATCGATAATCAGTGCATCGGCGCTCGATGCCAGTGCCTTTGCAAGTTTCTTTTCCGAGTCTCCGGGAACAAAAAGCCACGACCGCATTTGGTTACTCCGCCGGCTTTTTCATCATCATTGCCTGCCGTGTGCATATGGCGATTAGTACATCATTCTGATTGTAAGCCCGGTGCTCGAACTCGACGATGCCGCGATCGGCCTTCGATTTCGATTCGCGTACCGACTTGACCTCGGTCTCGACATGTACGGTGTCGCCGTGAAACAGCGGGTTGGGAAATTTTGTCTCCGTCATGCCGAGATTGGCGACGGTTGTTCCGACGGTCGTGTCATTGACGGCGATGCCGATCATCAGGCCCAGCGTGAATAGCGAGTTCACCAGCGGCTGACCCCACTCGGTTTTGGAGCAAAAGTCGAAATCGATGTGCAGCGGCTGCGGATTCAGTGTCATTGTCGAAAACAAAACGTTGTCGCTTTCGGTGACCGTGCGCCTGAGCGGATGTTTGAACACGTGACCTGGTTTGAACTCTTCCAGGTAGAGACCTGTCATGCTGTTTCTCCAATTCATTGGACTCGCGACGGGCAAAACAACACCCTTTCGGCTTTCTTATCAAACATGGTGAACCGTTCGTAAACCATTTGCCGGATAGCTTCTTGCTAATATGGCATTCAAAGGGTTTTGGGTTCTCGCATGATCGTCCAGCATTTTCTCAGATGGGCCGAAACGGCAAAGGTAAGCGAACGGGCAGCTGCGGCAAATGCGCTGGCCCGAGCCTACATCACGTCTGACATGGCGTTTGAGGACCGGTGTGCGGCCGAAGCTGCCTTGACTCTTTTGCTGGATGACCCATCACCGAAGGTGAGGGCAGCGATGGCCGAACCCCTGTCAATCAGCCCGCATGCACCAATCCAGATCATCTCAGCTCTGGCTGCTGATCAGGCCGAGGTTGCGGCATGTATCCTGGTCCGGTCGCCGCTGCTGACGGATGGTGAACTGATAGATCGCGTAGCGGCGGGATGCTGTAAAACCCAGCAGCTGATCGCCAACCGCGCACAAATATCGAAATCCCTCGCCGCGGCGATTGCCGAGGTGGCCGAGGCCGAGGCCTGCCGTGAGCTGGTCCGAAATTCGGGTGCCGAGATTGCCGATCTCAGCTTCCGCCGGCTCGCCGAACGCATGGGCCATGATGCCGGTGTACGGGACGCGATGCTCGACGATCCGCGCCTGCCGCCGGATGTTCGCCACATACTGGTCGTCAAACTCTCCGAAGCTCTCAGGGACCTTCCGCTTGTCGTCGCATCGATCGGCCAGGCGCGCGCAGAGCGCATGGTGCACGATGCCTGCGTGAAGGCATCCTTGAGCTTGATCGACGGAACCGCACAGGAAGAATACGGCGCCTTAGTGGAACATCTTCGCATTCGTGGAGATCTGACTTCGTCCTTTCTTGTTCGCACGATATCGCACGGCAAGATCGATTTCTTCGGCGCTGTGCTGGTTGCGTTGTCAGGCCAAAACCAGCGCCGCGTTACCGCTTTGCTTGCCGACGGCAGAAACATGGCGCTCAAGGCTCTGCTGAATGCTGCCGGTCTTGCGGGGAATCTGCATGCGCCGATACTCAAGGCAATCGACATCTGGCGTGAAGTGGCCCGTGGCAAGCGCGTCGCAGGCGTTCAGGAAGTGACGTGGTCAATGTTGAAGGTGCTCAACGCCGCACCGGGACAACCAGGCGCCGCAGACAATGATCGCGAGCTTGCCGATCTACTTAAGTCAATTCACATCGAACAGCTGCGCGCCAATGCCCGCGGTCACGCAATGGCTATAGCCGCCGCATAATTCCGGCTCAGATGTCCAGTTCTTCGGCGAACTCGGCCCGTTCCTGAATAAATCGAAAACGTGCTTCCGGCTTTGTCCCCATGAGCGCATCGACTGCCGATTTTGTCGAATCGGCGTCTTCGATCATTTCAACCCGCAACAATGTGCGCTTAGTCGGATCCATCGTGGTTTCCTTGAGCTGCTTGGGAAGCATCTCGCCGAGACCCTTGAAGCGCCCGATATCGATCTTGCCGCGTCCGGTGAACTCCGTTTGCAGCAACTCGTCCTTGTGGGCGTCGGTGCGCGCGTATAGCGTCTTGCCGCCCTGGCTGAGCCGATAGAGCGGCGGAACGGCCATATAAAGATGACCCTCGCGGATGAGGTCGGGCAGTTCCTGATAGAAGAACGTGATCAGAAGCGATGCAATGTGGGCGCCGTCGACGTCAGCATCGGTCATGATGATCACACGGTCGTAGCGTAAATCGTCTTCCCGGTATTTTTGCCGCGTACCGCAACCGAGAGCCTGAACCAGATCCGAGATCTGCTGATTGGCTGTCAGTTTTTCCCTGCCGGCACTGGCGACATTCAAAATCTTGCCGCGCAGGGGAAGGATGGCCTGCATCTTGCGGTCACGCGCCTGTTTGGCCGAACCACCAGCCGAATCGCCTTCGACGATAAACAATTCCGCCCCCGCAGCAGCGCCCTGCGTGCAGTCGGCCAGTTTGCCCGGCAAGCGCAGCTTCCTCACCGCGCTCTTGCGGTTGACTTCCTTTTCCTGTCGCCGCCGAACGCGCTCGTCGGCTCGCGCAATCACCCATTCAAGCAAATTCGTTGCCTGTTGCGGACCGGCAGCCAGCCAGTGATCGAACTGATCACGAACCGCGTTCTCGACGATCCGGCTGGCTTCCACGGATGCAAGCTTGTCCTTGGTCTGCCCGACAAATTCCGGCTCGCGGATGAACACCGAGAGCATGCCTGCGGCGGTGATCATCATGTCATCATTGGTGATGATGGATGCGCGTTTATTGCCGGTGAGCCTCGCCATAGGCTCGGAGCCCGCGCGTCAGCGCGGCCCTGAAACCGGCCTCGTGGGTTCCGCCCTCCGCTGTTTGGAATTGTGTTGCAGTATGAATTGAGAAAACCGTCACCCGCCGTGCCACGTCACAGCCCACTCGATCGAACCATGACCGCCGCGCTTGTCGCTCTTCCCGGCAAATACCTCGCGCGTGACCTGATGCTCCTTGCCGAGGCTTGCCACCAGATAGTCTTTCAGACCGCCGGGAAAGTGGAACGTTGCCTTTTCGGGGGTTTCGTCCTTTTCGCCGATCAGTGATGACGCACAGATCCAACGGATTTCCACACCGCCGAACAGATAGTGCCTTTTTGACCGTGCCATGCGGTAGAGCCGCGCCGGTTCGAATTCGGCTTTGGCACCGAATATGTCAACCGTCAGGGGTGAAAGCGAACCTTGGTTCCGCGCCTGTTGTGAACTTCTCCCAGATCTTCCAGCTTGCCGGTGGGTACGCCGCGTGAGAATGTCTGGCGGTAAAGCTTTTTTCCCGCGCGCAACCTCGACTTCGAGCTTGTCGGACAATGCGTTTACGACGGACACACGCCAACGCCGTGCAAACCAACTGAAGTCTCGTAAACCTTTGAATCGAACTTACCGCCGGCATGCAGTGTCGTCATGATGACTTCGAGCGCCCGACTTGGATTTGAACTTCGGATGCGGATCGACGGGAATGCCGCGTCCGTTGTCGGTCACCGATAAAAATCCATCGGCATCAAGTTCCACCTCGATATAGCTGGCATGCCCGGCGACCGCCTCGTCCATCGAGTTATCGATCACCTCGGCGAACAGGTGATGCAGCGCTTTCTCGTCGGTGCCGCCGATATACATACCCGGCCGCCGCCGGACCGGTTCCAGCCCCTCCAGAACCTCGATGTCGGCAGCGCGTACCCATCCGTGGCGCTCTACCGGTGCGCGTTTGCGCGCGGCAGGTGCAGCGCGGGATTTTCGGAGCTTCCGGTGCATCGAGTTCTGCAAACAGGTCTGCGGCGTCGTCTGTCACGATTGGTATTTTCCAAATTTGTCGCCGAATCAGCGGGATATTGTCACGGGATTGATCACGATGCGACCAACCATCGGGAGGCAAACCTTAACGGCAGGTTAAGAAATGCCGGCTGCTTTATTAGGGTCGCGTAATGGATCGCTAACCAACAATCCCGATATACATCGTGGTTAAGCCAATTGAA
>CAXXSI010000021.1:0-27056 GCA_963669285.2 Rhizobiaceae bacterium
ATTGGTCCGGCATTGTATTGTATTGACCCAATCCGTTCCCAGCCATGGACCAGCTTAGGTGGCAGACAATAATTGCGTCTTCACGCTGCATATAGCGAATATTCGACCCGCAAATTCAGCCTTGATCTGACACATTCCTTGACTTTGCCGCGATGAAAGCCCATTTACCGTTCATCGATTTGTTTGCCGATGATTTTCCCGGCGTTCTTACGTCTCCGACGATTTTCCGTTTCACATCGATTGTGCGCATCGCCCGGCATCCGGCCGGGACGAGCGCATTTCATGATCATACGAAAGGAATCGTCATGACTACTGGTACTGTAAAATGGTTTAACGCCACCAAGGGGTTTGGGTTCATCGAAGTTGAGGGCGGCGGTAACGACGTCTTCGTCCATATCTCTGCGGTTGAACGCGCTGGGATTCCCAGCATTGCTGAAGGGCAGAAATTGGAGTTTGAGGTGACGCAAGACTCCAGGTCGGGAAAGTCCTCAGCCGATCAACTTAAGCTGGTTTAGTTTTCGTCGCGCGACTGGTGACCACGGATGTACTGGCACTGGAAGCAGCGGTGAACGGAAAGGGTCGGGCAAAACCCGGCCTATTTTCGTTTTGCCGGATAGCACGACATATTCGCTCACAGCTTGAATACATCTGGCGGGGCCGGTCATGAAATCAATAACCTCTGTGAAGTTCCAGACGTTGATATGGCTGCTTTTTGTTATCGCCGGCGGCATGCTTGGTTTGTTCGTTGTTGTAGCCCTGTTAAGTATCACCTGGTGACCAATCGACATCGATGCTTTTGGACGATTTTTACCGCTGGCGATCATATGGAATCGGAAAAAGGCAAGAAAAAATGAGCAATGCTTGGCAGGATTCGAGCAAGCTGGCCCGTGAGCTTTCGCACTATCGGGGTTCCGATACTGCGCGCAGCATTTTCGAGATCGTTCTTACTCTTTCCGTCTTTGTTGCGCTCTGGGGCGCGATGTGGCTTGGACTGAGCTACGGATTTTGGCCGGTGTTGCTTCTTGCCGTTCCTGCAGCCGGATTTCTTGTGCGTTTGTTCATGATCCAACATGATTGCGGTCACGGTGCGCTATTTCGGCGAAAACGCACCAATGACTGGACGGGGCGTTTTCTTGGGGTGCTGACCTTGACGCCTTACGACTACTGGAAACGCTCACACGCCACGCATCACGCGACCTCTGGAAATCTTGATCGACGCGGCATTGGCGACATTACAACGCTGACCGTAGAAGAGTTTCGCTCGCAATCGGCGTCTCGTCGATTGGGTTACCGTCTTTATCGAAATCCGTTCATTATGTTTGGACTTGGACCCTCATATCTGTTTTTGTTGCAGCATCGGTTGCCACTGGGCAAATTCCGCGATCCCGCGGCGTGGGTAAGCACGATGGCAAACAACGGAGCGATTGCGTTTGCCATCGCCGGGATGGTTTGGCTGGTCGGTTTGCAGGATTTCCTGATTATCCATATCCCGATTGTCCTTCTGGCCGCGTCCATCGGAGTTTGGCTGTTCTACGTTCAACACCAGTTTGACAATACCCATTGGGCCCGAAATGAAGCCTGGCATGTCCATGACTATGCCTTGCATGGCAGTTCTCACTATCAATTGCCGCCGATTTTGCATTGGCTTACCGCCAATATCGGTCTGCACCACATCCATCATCTCTGCGCAAAAATCCCCTTCTACCAGCTGCCTCAAGTTCTCCGGGATCGTCCCGAACTGAACGAGGTGGGGAAATTGACAATCCGTGACAGCCTGCGATGCGTATCGCTGGCGCTTTGGGACGAAGCAAACCAGCAATTGATTTCCTTCGCAGAGTTTGAAAACGAGACGGTATAATCGACCGAGTTTCGCGCGACCGGGCAAATTGATATTTGGAGCTTGCAGATGATGCCTTCCCACCGATTTGCCATTGGTCAGCTGGTGTGCCTGAAGAATAGCATCCTACCGGCAACGGCGGCGGACAAAACCTATCGTATCACCAGATACACTGCCGGCGATGGGCGGCATACTGCAATACCGTATCCGCAGCGATGCCGAACGCCATGAGCGGGTTACAACTGAAGATCTGTTGGTCGAGTGTCCACACAGGAAGACAAACACAGAATTCGCAGTTTGGAGGGATGAACCGTAATGGCCAAAGGTCAAAAACGTGGCAATCGCGAAGTGAGGAAACCGAAGACAGAAAAGAAACCAGCAGCTGTCGGGAACGTATTCGGCAAGAGAGGAAAAGGTGTCGACGGTGCTGCTCCGTGGGAAAAAAAACCGACAACCTAGGGCCTCGCTTTTGATCGGCCATATCGGTTTGAGCGGATTAGTTGATCATTGTGTTGTGCCGTCCAGATTAACGAGCACTAGGCCGCGGATTACGCTTTGAACCAGGCAGTAGTCCCTCACGCTGGGCGAGCTTGCGCACAGCCTTTCGATTGCGCCGGATCGCTTCACCCTTTTCGCGGGTCCGCTTCTCGGACGGCTTTTCGTATGCCCGTCGTGCCTTCATCTCGCGGAAAACACCCTCTCGCTGCAGTTTCTTTTTTAGAACCCGTAGCGCCTGATCAACATTATTATCGCGAACGATAACCTGCACCTTGCCTCCTTTACCCGTGCGGCCACCAAAGGCCGATTTGTTTGGGCATCATATCCCGATGAAATCAATTCAGTCTGAGGCTAACATCAAACGCGCGGCCAAAATGATCGGTCGCCATTTCGAACTCGAGTGTCTGTCCGACAGTCAAGTCGCCAAGACCAGCACGATCCAGTGCCTTGTTGTCGACGATCAGATCTTTGCCGCCATCATCCGGTGCAATCACTCCCAAACCCTCGCGTCCATCGTAGGACTTCACTATTCCAGTGCACATCGATTAACCTCAAATTGGTCCGGCATACCGCTCGGGTCTGCCGGAGCGTGAAAGCTCGAAAATCTGGAAATCGACGGACGCCAAAGTATTACAAGGCGCGAGAACTGAGTATGGGCTTCCTCAAGCGCTCTCGTACTTTCGGTAGGCACTGACGAAGGAAGCCGCGCGATTCTGAATCTCCTTCAGGGAATAATCCGGCTTGAACAAGGCTGAACCTAGCCCGACAGTATTGGCACCAGCGTTGAGGTATTCGACCATTGTATCTGGGGTGATACCGCCAACTGCGGCCACAACTGCTTCCTTCGGCAAAACCGCGCGCATGGCGGATATGGCTCTTGGTGGCACAAGCTCGGCTGGGAAAAACTTGAGAACCAAAGCTCCCAGCCGCAAGCCCTCAAAGGCTTCCGTTGGCGTGAATACACCCGGGCACCAACTTGCTCCCAGTTCCACTGCCCGCTGCCCAACTCCGGGATTCATGTTCGGCGAAACGATGATGCGCCCACCGGCATCGACAACCCTGGTCACATCCTGCTCGGTGAGTACCGTACCAGCACCAACAACCGTATGATCACCGTGTTTGTTGGAAATCGCTTCAATGGACGCCAATGGGTTCGGCGAGTTCAGCGGAACTTCTATGAACCGAAACCCGGCATCGACCAACACATCGGCAACGTCCACGGCGTTGCCGGCCTTCAAACCACGCAATATCGCGATCAACGGATTGTCCGCCATCGCTGAGTCCCAAAGTGTCACGTCAACAATCCCGCTGATTTGGCAATCAGGTAGTGACCACGCGCAGCAATGTCGTCTGGAGCTCTTCGAGATTCCAAGCCCGCCACCGCAAGGGCGATCTCATAGCGATCTGAAAGATCACCCCGGCCGACGATCGTCAGCGCTGCTGGATCGGGGTTTTTGGGAGCCGCGGCGGCGATCTCTGCACCGATAAGCATGCCGGAAAGATAGTCGGCTGCCATGTCTTCCGAAATTTTTCCGAACAGAGGCAAGGTTCGCACATGAAACAAGTTGTGCAACAAATTTGCGCCGGTCGGCAGGCCGGCTTTCACGCCCAAGCGGAAGCCATTTGAATTGAATGGAGCTTCTGTCATCAATGTTCCCAGAATGGAGTGAGACCGAAGCGCTCCAAAAACTTCGCCGGTCATGTAGGTCGCATAATCCTCGATACGTCCATCAGAAACCGTCATCCATTTGCTATGGGTACCGGGCATCACGAATGTTCCATCGGACATTCCGATGACTGCTGCACCGACGATCTGCGTTTCCTCGCCTCTCATCACATCCGGAGCACCGTCATGCTCGGTCGTCATGCCCGTCACGAAATGAACTTTGCGCCCCTCCGTAGTTTCATGGACGACCAGCATCGCAGCCAACTCTTCCGCGCCGGCAGGAACATTGACATACGGTGTTTCCACCCATCCATTACGACTCGTAATCATGCCGGAGGCGATGATGGGTATTTCCACATCCATCATCCATTCTTCCACCAATCCATGGAAGACCGTATCAAAGTCGCGGTCCTCCACATGCATGATCCCTTGCGGCAAGGAGACGCTGTCGCGTACCTCACCATTCGAGTCGATCAGAAACGCTCTGAGTGAAGATGTTCCCCAGTCGAGCCCAATTAGCGCTGGCTCAGATTCGGCCAAATTCATTTAGCAGGTCCTCGACGGTTTTGCCCTTGGCCACCCATTTACGGGTTTCATCTTCGCGATCAGCCTGTTCCTGGGCCAGTTTGACGACCTCTTCTGCGGCCGCCAGCGGAATCACTGTGACACCCATCAAATCCGCGACAATGAAGTCCCCAGGATTTACAACAACGCCACCGCATTGAACCGGTACATTGATGGACAATTCTTCCTTGCGGCCCGAAAACATAGTGTGGGTGCCGCGCGGCGTGATCGCTCTCGTCCAAATTGGCCAGTTGATGTCTTCAAGTTCATCGGTGTCGCGGCCGGCTCCGTCAACGACCATTCCGCGAATGCCCCTGTTTTGGGCCAAGCCGCCCATTAGCCCGCCACAAACCGAGGTATTCAGATCGCCGCCGGCGTCCACCACAATCACATCTCCTGATTGGCCCATTTCCAACGCTTTTAACGGATCAACCAGATCACCTTTCGACAACTGCACCGTAATTGCCTGTCCAGTGATCTTAGCCCGGAACGCCGGCTTGATGCCGCTGTCCATAACGCCCAAGCGATACTGGACATCGGCAAACACGGCGGCCGCCGAGTAGCATTTCAACACCTCATCAAACTTGGACAACAAATCCGGACGGCGCTCAAAATCATTATATATTTTCAACATGGTCTTTCCTCTTGTCAGGCCGTCCGGGCCAAAGAAATGGCATTGACCGGATAGTCCGGTTCTTGGTTGGTCAGGACTTTTGCCACTTGCATCGCGGCAGTCGTGCGCGCTGCGAGAATGGACTCTTCGGAGTAGTAGGCTGCATGCGGCGTTACCAGCACATTGGGCAATGTGAAGATTGGGTTGTTTGCCGGAGACCATTCTGCCCGTTTTGCCGGCTCTTCTTCGGGATCATCCAAGCCAGCGGCAGCTATGTACCCGCCTGACAGCGCGCGAAAAAGCGCAGCGTTGTCCACGGTCGGGCCACGTCCTGTGTTAACGAGGATGGCACCTCGTTTCATCATCGCAAACTCAGTGTCCGATAAGAAGTGCCGCGTCTCGGGCGTCATTGGCGCTTGCATTAATACGTAATCACTCCGTGAAAGGAGCTCGGATTTCGAAACCAATTCAACTCGGTGCTCGGCAGCAACTTCGGCCGGGAGATAGGGATCGAAGGCGATCACCTTGACGCCGAACGCTTTCGCGCGCGCAGCAATCGCCTGGCCGATCTTGCCAAAAGACACAACCCCCATGGTTCGTCCGCGCAGGCGATGGACGGGTTGGCCGCTTTTCCATTGCCAAATGCCCCGATGCGTGGCGCGATCGTAATCAGGCAGTTTACGCACCAGCGCCAGCCAAAGCGCGATGGCGTGATCGGCGACTTCCTCGGTGCAGTAATCGCGAACATTGGTGACCAAAATCCCGCGCTCGGTCGCAGCATCCACGTCTACGATATCGACACCTACTCCGTAACGCGCGATCACCTCGCATTTCTGCATTCGACTGATCGTTTCGCGCCCGACCCGGGCATATTGGTTGATCATGGCAGCGCAATCGCGCGCAGCTTCAAATAGATCTTCCTGGGCTTTGCTCTGCAGCCCTATGACTTCGGCTCCGATGCCTTCCAGGATATCGCGCTCGACATTTATGTCGCCGAAATCAAAGTCGGTGATAACCACCTTCGGCCGGTCGGCACGCCAGGGCATTTTGCCCGCGTCAGACATACGCACCCGCCGAGTAGGTCAGCTCATAGGAATGACTGTACAATTCGAAAATGTTGCCGAATGGGTCTTCCATGTAGACCATGCGATAGGGTTTCTCATCGGGGTAATATTTCCGCACCTCGTCCATGCGCTGCCTGCCGCCAAGTTCCTCGATAATCTTCACCCGTTGCTCGAGGTTCTCGTCCTGGACGCAGAAGTGAAACAAACCCCGGCGCCAGTACTCGAACGGCCGTTCTTCTTCTATGGTTTTGGGGAACTCAAACAATTCGATGCCGACACCATCGCCAAGAGACAGGTGTGCAATTCGGAATGATCCCCAACCCTCGCCAAACACGTCATCACACATTTGGCCGATAGCGCTGTCGTCGTGTTTGATCTCGGTCGGGCCCATGATCACGTAAAGTCCAAATGCTTTGGAATAAAACTCCACGGCCTTTTCCAGATCCGGAACGGTGATACCGATGTGAGAGAAGGTGAGTGCGGCCATGGCCTGATTCCTTATATGTTGGTTAGAGAATGCTGCGGATAATTCCGCCCTCGATCCGGTAACCTGCTCCGTTTGCCGCAGGATTCGTCGCCGTCGTTACAATCATACGCGCGACTTCGGAGGGCTGGACAAACCGCTGGATCAGTGAAGTCGGCTCATCGACTTTGAAGTAGTTATCGACAATCCCTTCCAGCGGCTCGCCCTTTTGTTCGGCAAGACCATCGAAGTACGTTTCGACGCCTTCGGTCCAGGTCGGCCCGGGTAGAACTGAGTTGACGCGAACGCCGGTGCCCTTGGTGAGCTCCGCCATGCCGCGTGTCAGGCCCAGGATTGCCGTTTTTGTCACCGAGTAATGCACCATTTGCGGCAACGGCTTTACTCCGGCCTCGCTGGCCAGATTGACGATTGATCCGGTGCCACGCTTCAGCATCGCCGGCAAAATGATCCTGCTGATCCGCACGGCACTGAGCACGTTGATGTCGAAATACTGCATCCACTCGTCGTCGGTCAGCTCTTCGAAGGGTTTGACCGAAAAAATACCGACATTGTTAATCAGAACTTCGATGGGCCCATGGCTCTGAGCAAAGTCGCAAAGCGCAGTCGCATCGGCGGAATTGGTGAGATTGCCGGATTTGCCGGCAACATCTCCGAACCGCGAAAGGTCATCGATACAGGCTTTGACCTCCTCATCCGTCAAACCGTGGACGATAACTTTTGCTCCCTCCTCGGCGAAGATCCTGGCGGTCGCTTTGCCAATACCTGAACCTGAGCCGGTGACCAGTACGAGTTTGTCTTTCAAACCCAGATCCATGTCAGTTTCCTTTGTTCTCAGCCACGGTCACGACAGTTGTTTCCGAACTGCGTTCACCCGACCGGCCTAACGCCTTGGACAGGATCGACGAGATTTCCGCCCGCCACATATCAATACCGACTGCGAGAAGAATGATGATGCCCAGTACTATGTTTTGAACTGACGACGGGGCTGCGTTGAGATTCAATCCGTTCTGAACGATTACGATCGTCATGGCGCCCATCAAAGTGGCCAGGATATTGCCGCGTCCGCCAGCAAGGCTCGCACCTCCAACGACCGCCGCCGCAATCGCCTGAAGTTCGAGCGTCTGGCCGTAATTGGGAGAACCGGAGTTCAGTCTCGCTGACATGAGGATCGCACCAACAGCGGTCATGAAGCCGGCTATGATAAAGGTCTTGGCCTGCACGCTGCGTACATTTATTCCTGTCAGGATTGCTGCCGAAGGATTGCCGCCGACGGCATAGATTTCGCGGCCTAGTTTGGTGAAATTCATCATATAGGCTGCCATCCCGTAAAATCCGACCAGATAAAAGAATGGCAGCGGGATGCCGAAAAGCGTGCCGTAGAAAACCGGTTCCAGAGCCGGATCTAGCGAGAAGATAGGAGAGCCATTGTTGAAAGTCAGCGCGAGACCGCGAAATGCGATCAGCGCAGCAAGCGTAGTGATAAATGCGGGTATTCGCCCATAGGCTGTCACAACTCCCAAGACCAGACCAAGCAAGGCACCTGCGACCAAGATGAGCGGAAGTGCAGCGGCCAGGGGTAGGTCCATGAACTTCAGCATCTGCGCCAAGATCATGGTTAGGAGGGCGACCATCGATCCCGAACTGAGGTCTATCCCCGCTGCAAATATGACGATTGTGGACCCGATGGCGATTAGTGCGACGATGCTGACTTGCAGAGATAGATTTGACAGATTGCCTGGGTTGAGAAAGCGTTCTGTTGTCAGTGCGACAACCAGTGCGACGATTACCATCGCGGCAAAAGGCCCGATCAGTTGCGTATCAAAAACACGTTTCATTGGATCGTCTCCGTCGCTTGATGCGTGGCATTTTCCGCGGATGCGCGGACCAGGTCATCGTGGGTAAGCTCACGAGCTTCCGCGACGCTCGTGATTTCGCCGTGGCGAACGACTGCAATGCGATCGCTCATCGCGAGTAGCTCGTCATGGTCCGAGCTGATCAGGATGATCGATTTACCCGCCCGGGTTAGTTCGTTTATTAGTTTGTAGACTGCGATTTTCGCACCGATATCGATGCCTTGGGTCGGCTCGTCAAAAATCAGAATCTGCGCGTCTGAAAACAGCCAGCGAGCGATTACAATCTTTTGCTGATTGCCTCCCGAAAGAAAATTGACCGTCTTCTCTTCGGCCTGAGCTGATATCTCGAGATCGGCGATGAGGCGCTTTGTGCCGTCCCGCTCGGTCTTGAGGTCGAGGCTGCCAAATCGTGCAAGCTTCCCCAGGGATGCAGCCGTGATGTTTTCAGCTGCCCGGAAGTTGAAGAAAAGCCCATCGAATTTCCTGTTTTCCGGCACCAGAGCCAAGCCGGCATTAATCGCTTCCATTTCGTTGCTGAACTTGACAGGACTGCCATTTAGAATAATCCGACCGTCAAGCAGAGGATCGACCCCAAATAGTGCCCTTGCAATCTCGGTGCGCCCGCTGCCGAGCACCCCACCGAGCCCAAGAACCTCACCTTCGCGCAGGTCAAAGCTTACACCAGCCACACCGTTCGCCGTGGTGACATTATCGACGTTGAGTACAACGCGATCTTTGGTGTTGTCTTCTTTGGGATAATGCTCACCGATGTCCTCGCCTACCATGGCGCTGACTATTTGACTTACGTTGATTTCCGTCTCGCCACTGGCTCGAACAACGCGCCCGCCTCTGAGAATCGTAACTTCATCAACGATCCGCTCAACCTCGTCGAGACGGTGGGATACGTAGAGGATAGCCGTTCCCCGACTGCGCATCCGGCGTAAAAGTTCGTGCAGACGATCGATTTCATCTTCCCCAAGCGCTGCGGTCGGCTCGTCGAGAATTATCATCTTGGCATCGATGGCCACCGCCTTGGCGATTTCGACCAGTTGTTGCTCTCCAACAGAAAGTGTGCCGGCAATTGACTCGGTCGGGATGTCTACTCCCATACGAAGCATCACGTCTGTCGCGTCGGCGTGGATCTTTCTCCAGTTGATGGCGCCGAAACGTGTCTTGGGCATATTGCCGAGATAGATGTTCTCGCCCACCGAAAGCGTGGGAACGATGGAGAACTCCTGGAACACAGTCGCAATGCCTTTGTCGCGTGCGTCTTGTGGATCGGTAATCTGGGTTTCGTTCCCTTCAAGCAGGATTTTGCCGCTATCGGGCTGTTGAACGCCCGAAAGCGTTTTGATTAAAGTCGATTTTCCGCACCCATTCTCCCCCAGAAGGCCATGAATCGAACCGGTGCGAAGCTTGATGCTCACACGATCGTTCGCAAGCACGCCCGGATAGGCTTTACTTACTTCGACGAATTCCCAAAGGGGGTTTGCTTCGGATGTCATGATGCACACACAGGTAGCTCGGCGGTTGCGGTTCGAGCCAGCCTGCTCCCCGGTAGCGCTCGTGTCGCTACCGGAGAACAGGGAGGGTACTCAGTAAGATTTGGAAGGTTGCGGGAAGAGCTTCTCAGGCTCTTTGAGCACAGAAATTGAGCCCGCCTGATCTTCAATCGAAGTTGGCGTTTCAATCCAACCACCTTTGTACGTTCCGGCAAGTGTGTCCAGCGTCGCATGCATGGCAGCACGGCCCATGAGGAATGGAGAGGTGTTGACGGTCGCTGTCACATTTCCGGCTGCAATCTCTTCGAGACCGGAAGTATCGCCGTCATTGCCCAACATGATCAAGTCGCCACGGCCGAGCGCCTTGGCGGCATAGGACGCACCAATGATCATGTAATCGTTTGCAGCAAAAACCATGTCAAGATCAGGATGCGATTGCAAAATGTCCATACCGGCGGTGTTACCGCCCTCAACGTTCCACTTGCCATCGATTGAGACGACAACTTCGAAGTTCTCGTGACCCTTGATGCCATCCAGAAATCCACCGACCCGCTCGGTCGAGTGGTAACCGGGCTGTCCTTCGATAATGCCGACCTTCATTTTCTGATCGCCATACTTTTCGATCGCCCATTCAGCAATCGCGTGTGTGCCGTTGCGCTGCGAATAGCCGACTACGCCATGGATCGGCGTGGGAAAATTGGGGATGTCTGAGTTGATCATTAGAACTGCGATTCCTTGATCTACAGCTTTTTTCAGCAATGGCGCGGCTGCAAACTCGTCATGTGTCCCGAAAATAATCGCATCGACGTCCTGTGTCAGAACATCCTGGATCATACCCATCTGACCATTGATGTCAGCGCCGCTCTGCGGGGCCAGCATGAATACTTCAACACCGGCCTCGGCTGCGACTGCCTTAATACCCTCGCCTATCGCGATGTAGTAATTGAACTCGGTCGCCGGCGGCATGTACGCAATGCGGAATTTCTCATTCTTTGGTTTGATCGATTCGATCGGCGCCTGGGCTCCCTCTTTGAGCGGAACGGGATCAGGATAGTTGCCGGCCTGCGCCCCTGCCGCTAATGCGACAAGACCAACAGTCATCGCGATATTCTTGAGCATTCTCATATCAATTTCCTCCTTGGTTTGTGATCGTTATCCAGCAAACATCGCGTCTTCGACTCCGCGAAAACCAGTCTTCACAGCGAAAAGGCCGCCCGAATTAGGTTCACGAGCAAGCGCTTCTTCATCGCTCAACAGCCGCGACGTTGTTATGTAAAGTGTATCAAGACCGGGCCCGCCAAAGGCACAACAAGTGGGTTTCCAAACGGGCACTTCGACGATCCGGTCTATCGTTCCATCGGGAGCTACACGTACGACGCGACGCCCTTCCCACTCGGCATTCCAGACACCGCCATCGGCATCAACGCAGGACCCATCGGGCAAACCCGGCTCATTTGCGAATGAGCAAAAAGTGCGACGGTCTGTAACCCTGCCGTTGGCCGTGTCATAGCTGTAGGCGACAATCTCCTGATCTGGGGTATCAGCGAAATACATCGTCCCACCATCCGGCGAAAAACATGTCGAATTCGCACAGGAAACATCGCCGAAGAGTGATGAAACGCTCAGGTTCCGATCCACCTGCAGAACCAACGCATCCGCTGTTCCGGATTTTTCGTTCATCCCTCCGACAATCAGACGACCTTGGCGGTCGGTACGACCATCGTTAAGACGTGTTTCCGGATTGTCCGGCTGGTAATCGTGGATTTTATCCTCTTTGCCACTTTGCAGATCGAGAAGGGAAATCCTGTCATCGAAAGCAACGATAAAGCCGCCGTCTTCACGAGGTGCAAAACAACAAACTCGGTCATTGGTCGAATAACTCTTGCTTTCATTCCGTGCTGGATCAAATGACCAGATCGCACGCCCCTCAATGTCCGTCCACCAAACGCGACCGTCCGAGGGATTCCAGAATATTCCCTCTCCGTGCTGGTTCTTACAATCAAGGACGAGTGCCGCTTGCATTTAAATTTACCTATGCACATATATCTGGTGTCTGATATTCCAGCTTGCACATTCTGGTATATCAGATATTCTCGAACGTGCAACAACTATTTTGAGGTACTGGGATGCCCATTAGCCGACCGAAATCACTAAAAGAGCTCGCGCTGGAACACCTTCGCGACTGTATCGTCGACGGCACCTTGGAGATGGGCCAGGCGCTTTCCGAACGAGGAATATCGGAAGAACTGGGTGTTTCGAAATCGCCGGTGCGCGAAGCGCTGGCGCATCTCCGCGACGAAGGCCTGGTGATTATCGAACCGCAAAAGGGTGCAAGGGTATTCACTCTCAGTGAAGCTGAAGTCGAACAGATATGTGACTTCCGCGAAGCGATCGAAACAGCGGCTTTCGAACTTGCATTGAGAAGGAATCCGAAAGCTCTGGCCGACGACATGAAACATGTTGTTTCAGAGATGACCGCAGCGCAAAGCCGACGTGACATGAAACGATATCTTGCTCTTGATACCCAGTTTCACCAGCTGATCTTTCAGCACTCGGGCAACCACTATCTGCGCGCAAGTTATGAACGCTACGTCGGCAAGATCGCGGCCTTGCGAACACATTTGTCAAGCCTGCCTCAGCATACTGAATTGTCTTATGAGGAGCACAAAAATCTTGCCATGGCAGTCAGCCGTGAGGATATGACAGAAATTCGAACACTTCTGCGCATGCACATCAATCGAACGAGACAGGCCTACTCCATTGCAATAAACGGAGATGAGCGCGCAGCCGCACAATAGCCAGCCGCTTTCACAAGTTCCGGGACTACGCCTACGGTCTGTCGCTGGTTAACGACAGCGAACGGCCGAATATTGACCAACATCGGGTCCTCGATGAGGGCCAAGTCCGTCATTCAAAAAATCACCATTGACATCTGATATACCAGACACCAATATGGCGACTGGAGGAAGTTGATGCTGCAAACACCATCCACTACGGATGCCGCACAGGCTACAGACCAAGCTTTGTTCAGTCTTTCCGGCGTCAAAAAGACGTTCGGATCTAACCTGGTTCTCGACAGCATCGACTTCGACCTTTTGCCAGGTGAAATTCATGCTCTGGTTGGAGAAAACGGGGCGGGTAAATCAACCTGTCTCGGGCTGCTTTATGGATTGCATCAACCGACTGCCGGCATGGTTTTTCACAATGGCAAGCCGGTAAAGATCGAAAACCCCTCGCACGCGCAGGCCCTCGGGATCAGTTGCGTTTTTCAGGAACTCAGCCTCGCCGGTTCGCTCTCGGTCGCGGAAAACATTTTCGCTGGCCGCGCGCCCACACGATTCGGTGTGGTGGACTGGCCGGAACTGAAGCGCCGCGCAGAACAATTGCTTGCCGAATTCGATCTTTCGATCAATGTTTCGCAGCCGGTCGACAGGCTCCCGATCAGCACCCGTCAGATCGTGGAAATTGCGAAGGCTCTGTCGTTGCGTTCCCGGATATTGCTGCTCGACGAGCCTACATCCGCTCTGACCCCAGACGAGGTAAAGTCTCTATTTGCGGTGCTGCGCAAGCTGACGTGCAAGGGCATCGGAATTGTTTATGTCAGCCATCACATGTCCGAGATTTTCGAGATTTCGGACCGCATCACAGCCCTGCGCGACGGAAAAATCACCAGCACCCGGGCAACCCATGAAACGTCTCAGGCGCGCGTGGTCAGCGAGATGATCGGAAGCGCTCATCCCGGCGAAATCGCTCGTTCAGAAGATCAGCTGGGTGAAGAAGTCTTATCCGTTCAAGGACTGACCCACCCAGATTATTTCAGTGACGTATCCTTTTCCGTTCGAAAGGGCGAAATCCTCGGTGTCGCGGGGCTCCTTGGAGCACGCCGTAGTGAGATCATGCGCTCGATTGTCGGGCTGTCGCATGGGTACAGCGGCCGCATTTCATTTCTCGACCGAGACGTTCAGTTTTCATCGCTGCGGACCGCCATGGGAGCCGGCATCGGTTTCGTGCCCGAGGAACGAAAAACCGAAGGACTCTTTCTGGAAGAATCACTTGGCGCCAACCTCGTATCAGCCAGCCTGGAGAAACATACCAACTTCGGAATCATAAATCGGAGATCTGTCTCGGGGGCCGGCCAGCAAGCCATCGAAACCTTCAGCATAAAGTCCGGCGGCCCAAACAATGTTGTTGGATCGCTTTCAGGCGGCAATCAGCAAAAAGTTATGCTGGCAAAATGGCTCGAACGCTCACCGGACCTTCTGATCATCGAAGAACCGACCAAGGGGGTCGACGTGGGCGCGAAATTCCAAATTCACACTGAACTGCAACGCCGCGCCGCAGACGGGATGGCGGTGATAGTTGTTTCCTCAGATTTCCCGGAGCTCGTTTCGCTTTCCAACCGGATTCTCGTCATACACGAGGGCCGGGTCATGGGCGACGTCGTGGCGAACGAGGTTGATGAAGATCGCCTGCTGCAAATGGCCGCCGGACTGCCAGCTACCAATATGGACAACACCTTTGTCGAGGCTGCTCCGCAGGAGGGAATTCACCCATGAGCATGGCAATAAAATCCGATCAACTGAGCAGCCGAACTCCTACTCAGCGCCTGTTGAGGGCGTTTGTCGATGTTCGCGAACTGACCCTTGTCTTGATGATCGCGCTCATCATTATTGTGATGGCGAATCTGAATCCTTACTTCCTGTCGCTTTCCAATTTCCGAGCGCTTTCGGTTGGAATGGCTCCAACTGCGATCATCGTGATTGGCATGGCTATACTATTGGCTTCCGGAGGATTCGACCTTTCGGTTGGTTCGGTCATGGCGCTGTCTTCGACTGTCGTAGCGATGGCACTGCTCGCCGGATTCAGTATTCCGGTTTCAATCGCCTTCAGCGTTCTCATCGGCGCCGCGGTCGGGCTTGCAAATGGCCTGCTCGTCACCGGTCTGAGCATCAATCCGCTGATCGCCACGCTCGGCACCATGTCCATCGCGCGCGGCATTGCGCTCGTGCTGACCGAAGGTTTTTCACCATCGAACCTGCCTCCGGCTTTTGGCTGGATTGGTAAGGCGAGTTACGCAGGATTACCAGTTCTGGTGCTGTTAACGCTATGCCTGATTCTTATATTTGATCTGGCCGTTCGTCACACTCGCTTTTTCCGTCAGGTCTATTTCATCGGGGCCAACGAAAAGGCCGCCCTTCTTTCCGGTATCCATGTCGCACGCGTGCGAGTCATTGCCTATGTGCTGACTGGTGTACTGGCTGGGCTGGCGGGCGTTCTGCTGGCTTCACGTCTGATGAGCGGAACACCTACAGCCGGCAATGGCATCGAACTGCAAGTGCTGGCCGCCGCCGTCATCGGGGGCGCATCACTGCGCGGAGGCGAGGGAACTATCCTCGGAGCATTCCTTGGTGTCACCTTTGTCGCCTTGATCAACAACTCAATGACCATGCTCGCAGTGTCGATCTACTGGCAGATGATCGTCACCGGCGGTGTTCTCGTTGCGGCCGTCGCGCTGGACATGCTGATCCGACGCAATCGCGCTTGAACGAAAAATGTCAAATCAAAAGCTCGGTCCAAAAAGGGGAGATCTTCATGACTGAACTGAATTTAAATCGCCGCAGGCTGCTGACAGCCGGCACTACCGCCGGTCTAGCAGCGGCATTCGGGCTGCCAACGCTGTCGAAAGAGGCAATGGCACAAGCGGCAGGGATGGAATATGTGTTCCTGTCCATCGTGACGCAGGTACCTTTTTGGGTTGATTACCGAAATGCCATGAAGGACCTTGAAGAACTGATGGGAATCAAGGCCACGTTTACCGGGCCGCTCGATTTCGACACCGCCGCGCAAGCTCGTCAGTTGGACGAGCTTATTGCCCGGCGACCTGCAGGCATCCTCATCTTTCCCGGAGATCCGGCAACTCTTGCCCCCGGCGTAGATCGCGCCGTCGAGGCAGGGATCCCTATTACCTGTTGTATCGGAGATATCGCTAACAGCATGCGATCGACGTTCCTGGGCATCAACGGTGTGCAGGCGGGGGCGTGTTGGCGGTGAAATGTTGGCGCAGGCCATTGGCGGAAAGGGCAAGGTTGTACTGGGAACATTTCCTGCACCATCGACGCTGGAGCGCGTCGAGGGATACAAACAGGTTTTTGCTGAGAAGTACCCAGACATCGAAGTCGTCGATGTCGTAAATGACAAAGCCGATCCGTCCTATGCACCGACAGCCTATTTGCAGGCCATCCAAGCTCATCCGGATGTCGTCGGTATCGGAGGAACCGACGGCGACAGCGGCAAAGGAGCCGCGATTGCTGTTCACGAGGCCGGACGTGCGGGTGATATCAAGATCGTTGCGATGGACCGAAATGACGATATGCTTCCTTATATCGAAGATGGTACCATCACAGGCGCCATTGCGCAGAAGTCCTATTTGGAGATCTTTCTAGCTTTCCACATGATGCACTGGCAGAACACCGACGCGCTGAAAGTCTTGCCGGATTGGCGCGCCGCAGGCATCAACCCACTTCCGGAGCGTGTTGAAACTGGGGTAATGCCGATTACGCAAGCCAATGTGGCCCAGTTCAAGCACTAGCAATGAAGAGGCTCGGAGCACACTGTTGCTCCGGGTCAACTAATCAATCCCAATGTCAAACGCATGGGCGACCATAAATCTTTCAACCGATGGCCTTGAGCTTGTAATGCTGCCGGGTGTGGGGGGGGCGACTCTGGGACGTGAAGTTCCAGGGCAGATCTCTTTTATTCAAAAACCCGGACTTGATCGAGAAACCGTTCGAGCTCGACGCGCTCTCGCGCCTCCCAACCCGGTCACCCCAGTTTGGCTTCCCTTTGTGGGGCGGTGAAAAAACCTGGGTCGCTCCCGACTCCGACTGGAAAAACGGTGCGCCGTATTCGGTCCTGGATTCTGCCTCGTATCAAGTGATTTCAGCGGATGATCTGCATGTCCGGATGCAAAGTGCCATCTGTCCTGACAGCGGGCTCAGAATTGAAAGACGGATAACTATTTCCGTCAATGGCACCTGGAGAATCGAACATACGGTCACAAATTGTATCCCGACCGATCGATATGCTGGCATATGGTCGGTCCTGATGCTGAATCAACCGGCGCGGATCGGACTGGACAGCGGACCCACCGCAAATCTCTTGCCGGTATTCGGTAACGCAGATGGACTTGCCTCAATCCATGGATCATTTTCGGTCTTTGATTGCGAAAGATCCCAAGAGTTCAAACTCGGATCCCACAATCAGACCGGTCGCGTTTTGGCTCGGCTTGACCATAACGAAGGTCCCCTATGGCTGAGCTGCAAATCCACCCAGCATGTTGCTAGCGATGAATATGCGCATGGGCACAACTTTGAGGTCTTCAATTCGGGTGACTACCCCTACTGCGAGGCCGAGTGGCACGCTCCAGCCCGAACGCTCAGGCAGGGAGAACACCTGAACTTTGTGCAGGAGTTTCGGGTTCAGACCGAAAGCGACTTACTCCAATATCTTGAAGATTCACCGAGGGAACTGGAGCTGTATTTATGCATGTCCTGATCACGGGCGCCGGCGGTCATCTCGGGCGAAAACTGTTCGATTATCTGGAGAGCCAATCCGGCTATACTGTAAGCGGGCTGGATATTCGGCCAGTAGATCACCGCCGCGTTCATACCGCGGATTTCGCGGGCGAGCCGACATGGGTTCAGCATTTGGACGGGGTGGATGTGATTGTGCATTTAGCCGGTGATCGCGAACCTGCGGCCATCTGGGAATCGGCCATTCGAAACAATATGGATGCGACACTCGCACTCTATCACCACGCCGCCGAAAGGGGCGTATCTCGTGTAGTTCTGGCCAGCTCAAACTGGGTACACGGTGACAAACGATTTACCGATGACGTTTTAAGCAGCCGTACACCGCCGGGACCGGTCAACGCCTACGGCATGTCCAAGCTGTTCTGCGAACGGACAGGAAAGTATTTCGCCGAATACAAGGGTTTGTCCGTCATTTGCGTGAGGATCGGATGGACCCAATGGACCCACGACAATCAACCTGGGCCTCACATGGCGATGGGACGATGGGGACAGGAAATGTGGCTCAGTGATCGGGATTTCCTTTCCGGTATGCACGCGGCAATAACCGCCCGCGACGTCTCCTTCGCTGCCGTCAACCTCATGTCCGACAATCCAGGTATGAGATGGGATATCGAAGAAACGAAGGAAATCATCGGGTACAGCCCTGAAGACGGCGCTCCGGCCCGCCTCACTCCCGGAATTCTCTTGAAGAACTGGATGAAGAAGACGGTGAGTTTTTCAATTCCGCGATGGTTTGAGCGATCGTTTCCCGATTGGTGAACGCTGCCGCAATATTGACCGGCTTCTTTCGATCCTCCGAGGCGCCCTTTTGATCGAGCCTGGCTCTCTTGCGGATACATTCAACAGATGCGCCGGCTGCGGAATTGCAATGTACGCAGTAAGGTCGAGATGCTGTTTGCTCATCTCATAAGCATTATAAAAATCAACAGCCTCCGACGACCTGGCCTGTGCAGCGACCGTGATGAATTTCACCCCTCAACAACCGTCCAAAAATCCACAAACTGTTCCCGACGCCAAGAGCTTCTTTCTAAACAGCGCTAGGGATGAGCTCGCACCCATACCAAACGGTATCTCAAACGGACAATTCGAAGACTTTTCCACGGAATATCCGCTAACCGATCAACCGCGCGTGACGAATGTCCGCTCTGAGCGGTGGATTCAATTTGATCGCCGCAACACACCGCCCAAACTAGCCGTTCATTTGATACCGCAATTCAGCAGATCGATCCCTTTTCACGCGAAGTCAAACATCGTTGCGCGGGATTCGCAGAACCTGGCCAGGAAAGATCTGGTTCGGATCGTCGATGACATGCTGGTTGGCCTGAAAGATCGGTTGGAAATTGTCGTTGCCATATTCAGCGCGCGCGATCTTTGTCAGGTTATCACCGCGTTTCACTGTGTAGGGACGATAGCCTCCGTAGCCGGGCAGAATCAGCGGACCAAAAAGGATGGGAATGAAGACGGCAGGACCGTCCTCATTGCCGGTATCATCGGCAAGTCTAAGCAGCAGGCGGGTCAATTTGAATGCGTTGTCTTCCGGAATAGTTATTGAACCCTGGAATTGTCGCAGTGCCAATCCGCCGACTTGGGTGAACGATGAGTATTCGTCATGTCCGTCGCCGACCTTGATTGTCAATGTTCCCTCAAACGCCACGGCATTTCCGGCGATCAGGATTGTGTGACCCACCAAGTCAAATGGTTGCGGCTGTTGGATATCGAGTGTATCGGCCATAGTTGTGTCTCCCGTCTGAGCGCCACCCGGACGGAAGGATAGCATGAATTATGAGCAGAGATGAGATGGCCCAGCTGATCGCATGATCTCGCCTGGACATCTGCAGGCTGTCGAATCCAGACGATTAAGAGGGGATGATGGGCAAGAAAGTTGGATTGGGTATCGCGGTCGTAGTCATATTGCTGATCGCCATTATGATCGTCAGCCGTGATAACTACAAACCTGCTGTTCTATCGGGCGCTCATATCCAACTTCCATTTGAGAATGACCTTGCCAACATTGGCAGTGAAATAGTTGATGGCAAATTCCGCCAAGGAAAGCTGCAATTCGAGAAGAGCACAACCGGACAATCCTTCTTCGCATTGGGTGATGGAAGCTGGTTGGAGTATCAGGCATCAGGCAAGCAAGAATTCGCAGAGGCCATCGAGATCTCATTCGATTTCAAGCCAGAGCACTGGGAAAATCCATACGAACAGGGCTCTGCGGTGAAGACGATTGCTGTGGTCAGCGGCCACAGCAATGAGAAGATCAGACACATTGCGTTTAGTATCTCCAGCGGGAATCAACCCTCCGTTTCCGTGTCGTTGGAAAATCAGTTTGGAAACAGGACGAGGCTTTATTCTGAGGCTGGATCGATCTCTTGGGGCTGGCACAGTGTCAGACTTCAGATTGATCGGAGAACGCAGAAAACCAGTCTCTATCTGGATGACGCAATGATATCCTCAACGGATGTCATACCGGCCCCCATTGAACTTGGCTTCAACAGGATCATACTCGGCACTTGGTACAAGAGGAACCAAGCTTATCGCGGATTGATTGATAATTTTGTCATACGAGATTTGGATGGCGCTGAGTAGTTCATCCAATTCGTTGATTGGCTGCCTTGAGCCCAAGTTGCTCTGACACAGCTGCTGAACCAACGTCAGCTTTGATCGCCATTCGATGTTGCCTCTTCCCAGCCCTTTAGCAAGGCAGCGCGTCGACCAGGGTACTTTTTTCCAAGCACCATCAACTCTTGAACCCTCTCGGTTTTGAAGTGTCGGTAGTCTTGTTTCTTCTCGCACCATGCGACCAGATATCGTGTGCGGTCCAGATAAGCGATCAGCAATGGCCAGACGATCCGGTCACTCGTGGCTCCGTCCCGATCCGTGTAGATCAGTTGCAGCCGGTAACGCTCACGAATGGCGTGACGCAACAAGGCGCTGTCAAAACGCTCCGACACTCTGGCGCGTGTCTGGATCGCTTTGGAACTCGCATCGAGCACAATGGGCCGTAGTTCTTTCGGGATGGCGGAGGAGAGCTTGGAGACCAGATCGCGGGCGGCGCGCGCCAAAGAAGGGTCAGCTTCTTGCGCCACCCATGCGGCTCCCAGCGCCGCGGCTTCAAGCTCATCTGCGGTCAGCATCAAGGGTGGCATGTCGTAACCATCGTCAAGCACATAGCCGACGCCGGCTTCTCCGGTGATCGGGATACGTTGCGCGTGAAGCTCCGCCATATCGCGGTAAAGGGTGGCGATTGAGATTTCCAATTCATCGGCAAGCTCCCGTCCTGTGATCGGCGACCGGTTTGATCGCAGTATCTGGATAATCTGAAACAGCCGTTCAGTGCGACGCATATTTTGCCTCTCCTCTCACACTCCTATCACAACGGTGAGAGGAGGACAGCTCTACAACAGGCTCAGAAACAAAACATGCGCGACAGCAGCGCGGACTAAACGGAGCCTGAAGATGAACCATGTTGAACGTAGCCTGACAATTGATGCAGCGTCCGATGCAGTTTGGGCTGTTCTCAGCCGCTTTATGCATATCGACGAGTTTGCGCCTGAAATCACATCTGTTGACGCATTGACGACCGGTGAGACCGGAGTGGGAGCGAAGCGCAGAAACCACTTTAAGAACGGCACATCACTCGTTGAGGAAGTGACAGAGTGGGAGCCGGGTGCGGGCTACACCGTCAAACTCTCGGACATGGCCGCAATTCCCCTGCATGACGCCAGTGGCGAGATTCGCATAACCCCATTGGGCGGGCGCTCCAAAGTCACATGGACCTTCGACTATCGCGTCAAGTACGGCCCCATCGGATGGCTGATGGGACAGACTTTGATGAAGAAGATGATGGGCAAGGTCATTGATGGAAACCTTAAAGGATTGGCTGACAAGGTGCTCGCTGGATAATCCAGACATGAATTGCAATCGCAACAGCCACTCGTCCGATCACAGCGAGTGGCAGCTAAGTCCGCTCTGCGGTCATTGAGTAGATGTCTGCATGGTGATTTCTGCCAGATGTCCGCTTTCGGTAATCTCATCAGAACTCTTCACACTTGTAGCAAAAGTCCGTTGTCCCCCCTTTTTACCTTTCACGTTATCTACATTTTCCGACTGGACTTCGTGGCAAAGGAAGCGTGTGTGGGACATGAATTAATAGTGGAGCGTGCAAGGAGAAGTTAGATGGTTGACAAGGAGGAGATTGCGAGGCTGATCAGAAAGGTACGGTTTCGGCTGGGCCAAGTGCATTATATTGCCAAGGCAGCCGAGACTTGCGCTGCAGAAGGATGTCATTAGCGTTCGATGCGATTGCTGGAAGAGGTTGAGATATTAAGCCGAGATGCCGGCGATCTGGTTCAAGCTACGATTATCACGAGCTATCCGGATATGAATGCACCAGAGCATGTGGAGATGCCCTAGCAGCATCTGTCGACAAAGTTCCTGCAACGCGCTCTGGCTTTCGAGATCCAGTGCAAGCAGATTGGCGGGCTATCAGCCGAAACACGAAGAGCACTCAGGGCAGCTCTGAAGCGTAGCAGATTTTCGATAGCTGAATCATCCGGCCTGCCAATGCTTGGTGCTGGCACCCAAATCGTTCGCGAGTGGAACGACCGCACCTATCGTGTCGATGTTTTGGATGAAGGCTTCCGCTGGGATGGAACTGTGCCCGTCAATCAGCGCTGCCCTCATGTTGGAAACGACGAGATGGTGACTGGCTGGGGCGGCAGGATTCGAACCTGCGAATGGCGGCACCAAAAGCCGCTGCCTTACCACTTGGCCACGCCCCACCAATTTCCGCTCACGAGCGAGTCGATCAAAACCTGAAAGCCGTTCGCGCGGGGCGCGTCTCGGTGCCACAAATCGCACCGCCGGGTCAAGCCATATGACGCAAGTCCGAGCATTGGCCGGATCGAACAATCGTCTGCCGAGCCAAAAACGCCGGTGCCGGCCAACTGATCCGCGGCAAATCTATCCACACCCGAAACGGCGCTGGTATTCTTGGGATGACCGGAACGGAGCTGCAATCATGGACCGAACTCCCAATCTCGACATTCCCTACATCCTTCCCAGCCAGGCGCAGAAACACACCACTCACAACGAGGCGATTCGCGCGCTGGACGCCATTGTTCAATTGAGCGTTGCCCGCCGCGATCTGTCGGCGCCGCCGGCCAAACCCAACGAAGGCGATCGTTACATTGTTGCCAACGGATCGACCGGCGCATGGACCGGGCAGGAGACCAGGATCGCAGCCTGGCAGGACGGCGCCTGGGCATTTTTTCGCCCGCAATCCGGCTGGACAGCGTGGATAAACAGCGAAAACATATTGGTAAACTGGGACGGAAAAGCATGGCGGTTTTGCGCCGGAACAAAAGGGGATTTTGAAACGGTCGCAGTCAACGGCGCCAAGGCCGACCCAACGAACCGGATTGCCGCCAAATCACCGGCCATCATGTTCGATCACGATGGCGCCGGGCACCAATTGAAGATCAACAAGAAAACGCCCGGCAATACCGGTTCGTTGCTGTACCAGACCGGTTATTCGGGCCGTGCCGAACTCGGCCTGACCGGTGATGATGATTTGCATGTGAAAGTCAGTCCGAACGGTTCAAGCTGG
Source organism: Rhizobiaceae bacterium (assembly GCA_963669285.2). Classification (GTDB taxonomy): domain Bacteria; phylum Pseudomonadota; class Alphaproteobacteria; order Rhizobiales; family Rhizobiaceae; genus JAWKWH01. The sequence goes on from CAXXSI010000021.1 coordinate 23,285, forward strand.
AGGGAAGCGCTTGTTGTCGACAAGGCAAGTGGCGGGGTCAGTTTTCCGAACGGTATTGTCCATCGCGAAAGCGGACGAAAGGGACGTGTTTATGTTCCGAGCCCCGTCAGGGAAGCCTGGCGCTTTGACGCATCCAGGACGGCCACACCGAGAATATACAAGGTCGCCAGCGTTTCCGGCCGTCAGCTCGATCTCACCACCGCTGGCGCACCGGGGATATTCACATCCAACATGCGCGACAACGCCAAGGTACGTATCTGGAACACGACGCGAAACCAAAGCGCCTGGATAGACTACAACAACTCATCGACCCAGTTGCGGGTGACAAATGCGTCCGACATCTCGACCTGGGCGAACGGAGATGTGCTCAGGCTCGGCGACCCGAAACCGACCGGGAAAAACACCCTCAACATGGTTGCAGTGGATATCGGCAACTATCTTTTCAACCACCTCGGCGCTGTGTTCAGGCAGGAGGCGGTCGCACTTGGTCTTTACGTATCTTCGTCCAATGGTTCCGCCGGCCTTGGCTTGTCGGCCAGCGGCGCGCCGGGTTCGGCGTTCGATGCCTATGCGCTCAGTGACGGGACGCGAAACACAATGTCGTTTGTCCTGCCGACCAATGTCCCGTCGCCGGTATCGAACAGCAATCTATTGTTTTTCCGGGAGACGCTCGGTGGCAAAGCAACCGATTTGACCATCGCATTTGCACGCATTCTTGGCGTCTATGTATGATCCTGCCCGCTGCAGTCAGCACGCAATCATCAAAGATCAGCTGTCGAACCGGCTTTCGACAATCCGCCTGACCACGGTTTGGGCAGACGTTTGCCAATGGGGCGGGCGCCAACCGAACCGATCTGCGAATTTGTCGGTGCATAGCCGCGAATTGGACGGTCGCGATGCCGGTGTCGGGTACTCACTGGTGGGGATATTTCGGACATCGGCGGCTGGACCCCCGCAGCTTTTGCTGATTTTAAAGATGTGCCTGGCGAAATCGGCCCAGTTCGTGTCACCGGTTCCGCTCAAATGGTAGGTTCCCCAACCATCAAACCTTGAGTCTCCCGAGATGGCGCCTGCAACCTGTAAAACCCCTTCCGCCAGATCGGCGGCGGATGTCGGATTGCCCCACTGATCGGCAACGACGCCAACCTCTTCCCTGGAATCCGCAAGCCGGATCATGGTCTTTGCGAAATTGCTGCCAATGTCGCTGTAAACCCAGGCTGTCCTCAAAATGACGTGTCGCTCGTTCGCGACAGCGACTGCCTGCTCGCCCTCTAGTTTTGATTGACCGTAGACACCTGTCGGTGCCGGCTCGTCGGTTTCCAGATACGGCGTTGGCTTGATGCCGGAATACACGTAGTCGGTCGAGATATGGATGACGGGCAAATTCGCCTGATGAGCAGCAAGCGCGACGTTTGCCGCGCCGTCGCGATTGACGGCAAATGCCGCCTCGACATCGTTTTCGGCCTGATCCACCGCCGTATATGCGGCAGCATTGACAACGAGGTCGGCGCCCTCGCCTTTAATAGCGGCGTCAATGGTTGCGCTGTCGTGGAGATCCAGGTGCGGCCGACCGACCGCTCGAATCTCAAAACCCGGCCGGGAACAAGAAGCAAGCTTGCCCGCCAGTTGACCAGAAGCGCCGGTGACCAGAATTCGCACCGGTCATTCCACCACGGCCGGTCCGGTGGAAACCGCTGTTCCAAGACGCGAGCCGGAATATGTTCCCGCCCGAATCGGGCCCCACCAGTCCTCGTTGGCCAGATACCAATCGATGGTCTTGTCTAAGCCGGTCTCGAACGTCTCGCGCGCGCGCCACCCGAGTTCGGTTTCAATCTTTGTCGGATCGATGGCGTAGCGCCGATCGTGACCCGGACGGTCGGCAACAAATTCGATCAGTTCGCGATAGGATTTTCCGCTGGCCCTCGGGCGTTTTCGGTCGAGCCCGTCGCAAACCGTTTCAACCACGGCCAGATTTGACAGCTCCGCACGGCCCCCGACATTGTAGGACTGTCCAGCGCCACCGTTTTTCAGCACCAGTTCCAGTGCCCGGGCATGATCTTCGACGTGCAGCCAATCACGGATATTTTCGCCGCGCCCGTAAACCGGCAGCGGCTTTCGTCGAGTGCATTCAGGATAATGAGAGGGATCAGTTTTTCGGGAAAATGGAAGGGTCCGTAATTGTTGGAGCAATTCGACAGAACGACGGGTAATCCATAGGTTTCGTGCCAAGCGCGAACCAGGTGATCCGATGCTGCCTTGGAAGCGGAATAGGGCGAAGAAGGCGCATACGGAGAATCCTCAACGAATATGCCTTCATCAAGCGGCAAGTCGCCGAATACTTCATCGGTCGACACATGATGAAAGCGGAAGGAATCCCCTTTCGAACCGGACAAGCTGCGCCAATAGGCAAGTGCGGCCTGAAGAAGCCTGAATGTTCCGACGATATTGGTCTGGATGAAGTCTGCGGGTCCGTCGATCGACCGGTCGACATGGCTCTCCGCCGCCAAATGCATCACCGCGTCGACATCGTGCCGAAGCAAGATCTGCGAAACGGTGTCCTGGTCGCAAATATCCGCCCTGTAGAAGGTATAGTTCGGATTGTTTTCCAGCATCGCCAAAGAAGCCAGGTTTCCCGCGTAGGTCAGCTTGTCGATATTGATGACATGATCCTCCGAATCACGCACCAAATGCCGGCATACTGCCGAACCAATGAAGCCAGCGCCTCCGGTCACCAGAATGTTCATTTAACACTCCCAGCAAATTCAAATCCGGTATCGGACTGCGACAGCAGCGGCGCGTTGGCATCCTTGTCGGAAAGCTGCGGCGGACCGTTCGTTAGCGGCCAGTCGATGCCAATTTGCGGGTCATCGAAACGTATCGATCGATCGTGTTCAGGTGAATAAAACTCGGTCACCTTGTAGATCACTTCGGTATTGGCCGTCAGAGTTACAAAACCGTGTGCAAACCCGGGTGGTACGTAGAGCTGATTCCATTTGTCAGCCGAGATGACGATCCCGGCCCAATTGCCAAATGTGGGCGATCCCAGACGAATATCCACCGCGACATCGAATATCTCGCCGCTGGTGACGCGAACCAGTTTGCCCTGTGCCATTGGCGGCTTTTGAAAATGCAGTCCGCGAAGCGTTCCCGTGGGCCGCGAAAAAGAATGGTTATCCTGAACAAACTCAACGTCAATTCCGGCTTGGCGCAATGTCCGCACATTGAATGTTTCCGAAAAGAAACCGCGATCATCGGTGTGACGGACAGGAACAATCTCCATTACCTCGCCGAATCCTATTTCGCGAATATCCGCCACGGTCACTCGCTTCCGGCCAGTTTGCGCAGATAGTTAGCGTATTCGGTGTCGCCCAATTCGCCAGCTCTTTCAAGCAGTTGTTCGTCCGAGAGGTAACCGAGCTCGAATGCGATTTCCTCCGGACACATGACCTTGACGCCCTGCCGGTGCTCGAGGGTTCTTACAAATGCGGAGGCCTCGTGCAGGCTTTCATGTGTGCCGGTATCAAGCCAGGCGTATCCTCGGCCCAGCTGCTCAACGTGCAACCGGCCCTTTTGGAGATACGCACGATTGACGTCGGTGATCTCCAATTCACCGCGGGCTGACGGTTTAATCGAACCTGCGATATCGACCACGTCATTGTCATAAAAATAAAGGCCTGTCACAGCCCAGTTGGATTTTGGCCGCTTCGGTTTCTCGACGATCGATGTGGCTACTGCGGTTGCCTCATCAAATGAGACAACACCGTATCGTGTG
>CAXXSI010000022.1:0-380000 GCA_963669285.2 Rhizobiaceae bacterium
TCGGTTGCCGCCAAGGCGGACAGCCAGGATATCTGCTTTGTGCCACAAGGGCGCTACTCAGACATCATCTCGAAGCTGAAGCCCAATGCTGCGGGTCCCGGGGAGATTGTGCACATAGATGGCCGCATACTCGGCCATCATGATGGCATTTGTGCACTTTACGATCGGGCAGCGGCGCGGCATTGGCGTGGCTACGGGCGAGTCCGCTCTACGTGGTGCGTCTGGACGCCGAACGTTCGCGCGTGATCGTCGGCCCCGCGCGAAGCGCTCGATACGGCCAGGATCATCCTGCGCGACACCAATTGGTTGGGTGATGAACCGATGGACAGCCTGGGTGCCGGCGAGCGGATCGAGCTTTTTGCCCGGGTACGCTCCACAAGGCCGCCGCGCCCGGCCCTTGCTGAGCCAGGAAAACGGCGAGGCTAGTTGTCGAGCTTATCGGAGGCGAAACCGGCGTCGCGCCGGGCCAGGCTTGCGTTTTGTATTCGGACGGCGGCAACGACGCCCGCGTGCTCGGCGGTGGCTTTATTGATCGCACCGAACATGGTGCGGAAACCGAGGCCATGCTGAAGAAGCTCGACGACGAGCCGGTCATCAGGGAACTATCCAGCCAAGGATGACTGTTTCCATTTGATCCGGATAGGTCCTAGTCCGGGAACCGCCTTACAGTTTCTGCCAGCACATTGAGGCACGCCACCAGGTGCTCGGGCTTGGTGTTTTCCGCAAAACAATGGCTCAGACCACCGATTTGACGGCGTAAAGAGCATTCCGGTCGGAATAAGTGGAGCGACATGTGCAGCATCGTGCAGGGCACCTGAGGTCATTGGCCGCCATGATCCCGGCGCAATAATTTCCGCCGCCGCGGACAAACGCTCCACAATGTTTGCATCCATGGCCTGGGGCAGGGTGGCAAACTGCTCGTTCAAAGTGACCTTCAAGCCGAGCAAGGCGACCGATGGTTTCGGCGTGTTCGACTGCGACGTTCTGCATCCGGTTCAGTCGATCGTTCGAGGCATCGCGCCATTGAACGGTAAACTTGATCCGGCCCGGAACGATCGACGGTGCGTTCGGCTCCACATACACTTGGCCAATGGTCCAGACAGTGTCATCAGTAGCCAGCGAAGTAAATTTGCCCTCAAGTTCGCTCGCATACCGATAAAAACCGCGAACGGCATCCCGGCGCCGTGCCATCGGTGTCAGGGTCCCGGCGTGGTTCTGTTCGCCCTGAAAGGTCACCGCAAGCTGTCTGCTGCCGACAATTGCCGTGACCACGCCAGCTGCTTCGTCCGCCTCGTCGAGCTTTGGCCCTTGCTCGATATGCGCTTCAAGATAGGCGGAAAAATCCGTTGGTTTCGGATCGATACCGGATAGCAGCGGGGCAATCGCGCGACGCGCATCACCAAAGGACGTGGAAATCGGCGTCACGAAGCCCGTCAGCGTCATCAAGCGAAAGGCCGCCGGTCCAGATGCGGCTGCCTGTGAGAGCACCAAACCGGCCTTCCTCGTCCTGAAACGAAACGACCGCGACGCGGCAAGATCCTTCCTCTGCCGAAGCGCGGGCGACTTCGAGAGCCGCAACGACCCCGAGGGACCCGTCGAGCCAACCGCCTTCCGGCTGGCTGTCCGTGTGCGATCCCATCAGAATCGGCATGATGGCGGCTTTGGGGATGCCGAAGACGTTTCCCGCCTTGGTAACGACTGGTGACAGACCGGCCTGGTCGATTTTTCCAACCAGCCATTTTCGTGCCTCGATGTCGGTTGCGGAAAATGCCGGCCTGACAACACCGGTGTTTACCTGGCCGATCTGCCGAAGCTCGTTCAGATCCGAGAGGAACCGGTCGGTATCGACTTTTAGACCGTCCATTTGTGCACTCCGGTCACAACACTGGCGGTTCAGCCAAGGCGCCTGGACCTGCCTACTCGGCTGCCTCGCGTCCGTTGGCCAGCACATATTGGCGGATGCAATCGATGATCATGTCCTGATCATCGGCGCCCAGATAGGGATGCATCGGCAAACACAAAATTCTGCCCGTCAGTGCTTCTGTTGCCGGCAAACCATCCGGCGCGACCGGATACATCTCGTAGGCAACCTGCTGATGCAACGGCTTGGTGTAATAGATCACCGACGGAATGTCGTTTTTCTGCAGGTGCGCCTTCAATCCGTCGCGACCGTCAAGCTCGATGGCATATTGTGCCCATGCGGAGCGCCGGCCGGCGGAAATCTCCGGCACCTTGACGACATCGCGCAACCCGTCGGCATATCGCGCGGCCACCCGTTGGCGCGCTTCCATCTCGTCTTCGAGAATGGCGAGCTTTTCGATCAGAATCGCGGCCTGAAGGGTATCGAGCCGCGAATTGATGCCGACACGCACATTGTCGTACTGGCCATCGCCCTTGCCGTGAAAATTAAGCGAGCGCAGGATCTCGGCTAATTCATCGTCGTTGGTGAACATTGCCCCGCCGTCGCCGTAGCAGCCCAGTGGCTTGGCCGGGTAGAAGCTGGTCGAGGCGACTTCGCCGAAACTGCCGCACATCCTGTCGCCGAGCTTGCCGCCGATCGATTGCGCGGCATCCTCGATCACGACCAGGTCTTCTTTACCGGCGAGCGCAGCGATTGCATCCATATCCGCAGCCAGGCCGAACAGATCGACCGGGATGATCGCCTTGGGCTGCAGACGGCCTTCCGCCTTGACCATGGCGATGGCGGTTTCGAGGCTGGCAATGTCCATGTTGTAGCTATCGGGTTCGACATCGACAAAAACCGGTTCGGCCCGCCTGAGCGCGACGACTTCGGCGGTGGCGGCAAATGTGAAACTGGGAACAAAAACCGCATCACCCGGGCCAACGTCATGTGCCATGAGCGGCAGCAGCAATGCGTCGGTACCGTTGGCACAGCCGATGGCGTGGCTCACGCCGACATATTCTGCCAGCCGGTTTTCAAATTCGGTTACTTCCGGGCCGAGAATGTAGCGTCCGGAATCGATGACACCGTCAATCGCGGATTTGAGCCGGTCTTCAATTCGCGCGCGCTGCGCCGCTAGATCGATAAATTGCATGTACTGGTCTTCGCCCCATTGCCACATCCGGTCAAGCCGGCAATCCCGTCCCCGGTCGGTGAAATAAGCCCAAACCAGAGCGAGCACCAGAGGCGGCTCTTCAAAGGATGAGGCAATATGTAATGTCGGGTGAACGGCTGGTTGTCTGGCGGTCAGGTCGGTTTGCTGTCGTGTTTGACCGTCCCGGCTGTCAGGATGCGCAGCACGCCAATGGCCTCTTCGCCATCGGTGCGCGGCTCTTCACGCGTTTCAATGCAGTGGATGAAGTGTTCCAGTTCGCGCGTCAGCGGCATGCCCTGCTGAATGGCCACGTAGGACGGTTCGTTGGTGGTAAATGCCCATTGACCGCTATCCTGCCACACCGCGTGGCGGTAGACGGCGAGTTTGCGCTCCCAGGCCTCCACATCATCGAACACGGCCATCGCCTTGGTGCCAACCACCGTCAGGCGCCGTTCGCGATAGGGATTAAGGCGGGACGTAAACAGGTGGCTGCGCACGCCGTTTTCAAACAGCATGTGCAAATGGGCAAAATCGCTTAGATGATCGAGCAGGGCGGCGCCTTCACCGCGCACTTTGACCGGCGCCGAGCCGGTTATCGCCAGGATCATCGACAGATCATGTGGGGCCAGATCCCAGAGCGCGTCGTTTTCGGTGTGGAACTTGCCGAGCCCGAGGCGGTGGGAGTGAATGTATTTGACTTCGCCCAGTTCGCCCTCGGCGATCAGGTTTTCCAGCATCTCGAAAGCGGGATGAAACCGCAAAACATGTCCGACCATCAGGATGCGGCTGTTCTTCATGGCAGCCGCCACCGAGGCTTCGGCGTCTTTCACTGTCAGCGCGATCGGTTTTTCGACCAGTATATCCTTGCCCGCTTCGACGGCACGAATGGCGTATTCGCCATGATATTGCGGCGGCAGCGCCATCACGATCGCATCGATATCCGATCTGGTGAACACGTCATCCGGGGCAATCGCCAGACATTCCTGTTCCGAGGCGAAACCTTCGGCCCGTGCGGCATTGGCGTCGGAGACGGCATGGAGCGCGCCAAGCGACTTTAACGTGCGGATGTGGTTGCTGCCCCAGTAGCCACACCCCAATACTGCAATACGCGGCGCCATGAGATCCTTTGCCTAACCGGGAAATCCGGCGACACATATCGGGGTGGAACGGCGAACTCAACCCTTCTTTCGGTGCATGGCCGTTCGATTGCGTTTGGTGGCACGGATTCCAAGGCCGTTCGGCGGCGAAGTTGCTTGACACTGGCGGGCCCGGCACACTATATCCCGCGCGTCCTTCGGAGACGGATTGCCGTCCCCGGCCAATTGGCGGTTTGCGCGAATTCCCGACCAGAACCTGAATTTGGTTCCCGCGGCGGCCAGGCAATGGGCATTTGGTACGGCGGGGTAGCTCAGTCGGTTAGAGCAGCGGAATCATAATCCGCGTGTCGGGGGTTCAAGTCCCTCCCCCGCTACCAAATAAATAAAGTTTTTCATAGCGTTATCGAAATCATTGATTTCTGGGAAGGCCTGAATTACTCTTACACACCACTTACACAAACTGACACAACGATCGGTTTCGGAGATGATGACCGAAAAGCATTCGATTCTGGGTGGCAAGGTTCACATTTACAAACGGCCGGAAAGTCCGATCTGGCAGTGCTCCACCTATCTCGCAGGCAAGAACCGCAGGGTGAGCACGAAAGAGGAAAGTCTATCGAAGGCGAAAGAGATTGCTGAGGACTGGTATCTCGAATTGCGTGGCAAAAGCGGGCGCGGCGAGATCAGAAACGAGAAGTCATTTCGGGATGCTGCCAAGCGCTTTGAGGCCGAATATGCGGTGATGACCGAGGGTCAACGGAATGCCAAATACGTAGCTGATCACAGCGCTCGATTACGCAACCATCTGCTCCCTTATTTTGGCAGCAAAGGCCTCTCGGAGATCCGCCCTGGACTCGTGCAGGATTACCGAGTTCATCGCATGAATGGCGGCGACGGTTTCAAGGCTCCCTCTCGCACAACGATGCTCCACGAGATCGTGACACTGAGGCAGGTTCTGAAAACCGCCGTTCGGCATGGCTGGCTGGAAAGCGTGCCCGACCTTTCAATGCCGTTTCGAGTGTCAGCAAAAGTGACGCACCGGGCGTGGTTCTCACCGGATGAATACAAACAACTCTACATGGCGACGCGAGAAAACGCCAAAGCAGCCATAGGAACCTCGTGGGAGAGGGCAGCTGCTCAACTCCACGACAAAGTGCTGTTTCTGGCTAATACCGGGATTCGTCCTGATGAAGCCAATTGGCTTGAACACCGAGATGTTGAGATTGTCGAAGATGACGCCACCGGCGAGACAATCCTCGAAATAGAAGTTCGCGGCAAGCGCGGTGTCGGATACTGCAAAAGCACCACCGGTGCTGTTCGCCCATTTGAGCGGATGAGAGAGCGCAATCAACCGGAACCGACCGACCGTCTCTTTCCCGTTGATCACAAGCGGCAGTTCAATCGCATTCTCGATGAGCTTGATCTGAAGTTTGATCGTCAAGGGAACCGCAGAACACTTTACAGCCTCCGGCACAGCTACATCAGTTTCCGCCTCCTAGAAGGCGCGGACATCTATCAAATTGCAAAAAACTGTCGGACGAGTGTTGAGATGATTGAAAAGCACTATGCCGCGCACCTCAAAAACAGCATCGATGCGGCGGCGGTGAATGTGAGAAAAAGCCGACGATGAATTTCGTGAACTGTGTTCGGACAAAGCGAGAGGTGTCAGTAAACTCCTCTGTTACTGCGATCCGCAAGATAAACTAATGTTTCAATTGGAGGGGTAGTGGTCGTTCGCTGCGCTCCATCAGAACAACCGCTTTCAATCGCGAAGCGGCCAGTAGACCGTTGGAAATGCTGAAATCGAGTTGCCTAGGTAGCACACATTCTTGACCGGTTCTTCCCACCCAAAAAACCGGTTTCGAGATGTCAGGATTGCTTTTCTTGCAAACCACGCAATGGGCAATGCTTCATACTTTGACAGCAACGGTGCCCATCACGATACAAGTCTTGAACTATATCGGCTTCAATCATTTGGCGTCGATGTTCATGCAAAATGATCTGCTCAATGGGTTCTCGATGTGGACACTCTGCCCTCAAGATCGGCTTATGCTCTTTTCTGCATCCGGGAATGCACTCCAGGCTCACGCATGAGTGTTTTCGCAGGCCTTTGTGCTTTCGGGTGCAGCCGCGTGGACAGGGAGAGCGGGAGTTCAAGACGATTGCTTTGTCTTTGGAAACTCTCGGAAGTTTCTCGGCGAGCCAACCGGAGCGTCGGAACATACCCTGCCAAAGCTCTTCTTTCCAGCCGAGGGGCTCAGCGAGCATTTCCATGGCTACCTGCTCAACTGCGGCTTCGCCGTGACTTAGACCAGCGCCTTGCGGCCACACTTTGAATCGATCCGCGAAAACTTGGTTGTTGATGTAACTGCAGAGATGAGACCACCAAAGCGTGGCTTGTTCGTCATCTTCAATTCGGTTTTCCGATCTGTAGAAAACGCAAAAGCTGCCGTCCGAATTGATGTGTCGCTCCAAACAAAAGCCTGGCCACTGCCTGCAATCGGACTGTTCAAACGCCTTAATGCCACCGCTAGCTGAAATTCGAAGTTCGAGCCTAAAAGTGGTTTGAGGCTTGCCGCCCTCTAGTGGGGGGCTGGCACTGATGCGGGCAAAGTCTGAACGACTGGTATCTACCGTAGCCCAATTCGGTGTGTTTTTGAGGATTAAATCAAACGAGCTCATTCAGACCTAAAGTGCGCACGCGGTGGCGGCATCTCCGTGGGCGCGTGCGCGCGTGCGTAGTTGGGAGCTGCGACTGTAGCAGGTGGCGCCGAAAGGCAGATGGTCACATCGCCGTAGTCCATGTCACGGCTGTAGCCCTCGGTGAGGATGTCGCTCAGCGCAGCTGGAGCTGCCCGCAACGCAGTTTCTCCAAATTTCACGCCGTTATGCTCACACTCCTTTTGCATCTTTTCCGAGCGTGTAGTTGCAACGCTGGAGGCAACCCGAACTGACCGATCGCCACGGATACCAATGCGTGAAACCGGAGTTACGCCGAGTTCGACGCCCACTGCGAGACCCAATTCTTCTAGACCGCCAAGTGTCGTCTTACATAGGCCGAAAGATGAGTGGAGACCTCCGGCGCATTTGGCAGCAGACGCAACGCTTTCCTGTCGGTCAGTTTCAGAACTGGAACCTTCAGCGATAAGTGCATGAATGCAATCACCGATAAACCGGACTTTCCGCCCGCCAAAATCCGCCTCAACGACATTTTGGAACTCATCACGGATCACGTAAAGCGCCCTAACCGCTTTCCGGATTTCACCAGATGCCACCGCATTGTCAATGTAGTTTGTATAGCCGGACAAGTCTGCAAACATCGACACCAGCGGCATCCTAATCGTGTTGCTGGGCATCAACTCCGCATAGTCGATTTCGCTAAAAGGCGGTTCCTTGTGGAAGAACTGGAACGTGGGATTCGTAATATCGGGGAAGTCCCCACGTTTGATTTCCTCGTTCCACAGCCCAACAATGCTGTCGGTGTAGGATTGTCGGTCCTGAACACCAAATACTATTCGCTCGTCCGCGCCGCGCCGCGCGGCATTGATCGAGATCTGTTCTTCGGAAATGCCGCGAAACTGTTCATATATGCCGAGCTCGGGTTGGCCAAGAATCCGGTGGACAGCGCCACTGGCGTAGACGCCAGGCTCATCACCATCCGCAAGTTTCGCGGCATGGTTTGCAGCTCCACCAAGAAAGAGAGGTTCTTGCTCAAGTCCTGTTCCGTTGTTGATCGCGACACAAGTGCCGACGTCGATGCCGACCCGGAATTCAGCTTCAAATTCACTGTTGGCAAGTCTCTGGTTCGCAGCCGCCGCGACTTTTTTGAAGTCCTCGACGAATCCGAGCGCCTGCCCCAAGGTCTCTCTGGAAACACCATGGCCTTCGGTTTCAAGGATTACGGCATGGATCCTCCCGCTATGAAAGTCGATCCGCTGAGCGGGCGAATCTTCAATGACGCGATCGGCGGCGCTGTAGTACAGGTGCAAGAGGCGCAGAGCCCGCTCGTGCGATGCCGAGGTTTCTTGCCCTTCGTCAATGCGGAATTCGTCGTAGTTCGTGATCGAAATGTAGATTTGCACAGTATCCACAACGATGGCTTTTCCCTTGGGTAAGCTGAACAGCGGTGGGGACACCGGCTCGCTGCGTGCCGCCTTGAGAGCCCTCTGGGTCTCGTAAAGCGGCAAGTATTGATTGAAGCGCTGGATGTCGATGTCAGGGGCGTCGTTGATCAGTTTGTCGATGCGCAACTGCGCTTTGGCCATATCCCACGGCATATTGATTTCCTTTCGAGGCACCCGCCTCAGTGGTCGCGCTGATTCCATTTATTGCTGTAATCCTAAAAAATAGTACTATCCTTAAATTTGTCAAGGTGCTAGATAATAGAAGGGAGGAAGCCGCCATGAAACAAGAAAAGATCAAGCCAGCTCTGCGAAGGCGCTATGAGTTCATTGAGTTCCAGTTGATGTGGGAAGGTGCGGTTGGCCGAAAGCTCTTGCAGCAAAAATTTGAGATTTCGCCTCAGCAATCCACGCTCGATCTCACTGCCTATCTGGACCTGGCGCCAGAAAACATGGCTTACGACACGAGGCGTCGAACCTATGTGGCCCGATCCGGCTTCACACCTGTGTTTACTCCGGGGGATGCCTCTGAATATCTCCTTCATTTGGAAATGTACCATCACGGATATCGTGACGCTGATGAAATCTGGCCCGCGCACATCCCGGAAATTGATGCTGTCAACGTCGCGACACGCAAGGTCGAACCGCAAGTTCTCAAGACCGTTTTGCAGGCCATTAGAGAACGGCGTTGTGTTGAGGTTATGTATGTGTCGCTGAGCTCAGAGTCAGAGGCACCGAGGAAGCTATTCCCACATGCAATCGCAAGTGACGGGCATCGATGGCATATGCGCGCCTACGACATAGACAAGGGGCGCTACTCAGACTTTGTGCTTTCGCGCATCGAAACCATTGGAATTCGGGATTGCTCGGATTCCGAAATTCCTGCCGATGAGGAATGGCTGTCAGATGTAGCTCTTTGCCTGCGACCTGACCCCACGCTTTCGGATCGAAGGCGAAAACGCCTCGAGCTTGAATACGAGATGGAGAACGGCGAGCTGAGGCTCGAAGTGCGCAAAGCAATGTTGTTCTACTATTTACGTTCTTTCGGATTCGATCCGTTCGAAATGGTGGATGGAAAAATGAGAAATAAAAGCAGTTTCAATCTGTGTGTCTCAAACCTAGACGAGGTGGACGAGTGTATTGGGCGGCGAAACTAGCGCGATTTTTCAAACTGGAAAAAGAGGCCCGGCTTCCTGCTAAGTTTTCGGGTTCTGAAGCCGCAGAGCAAGTCCGAAGCGTGCTTGTAAACAACCCAGCTATTCGGGGAAATGTCGGTCTGGCGAACGAGTTGTTGGAATCCGGTAACGTGGTCTATTTCCGAAAAGGGGAAACCATAATTAAGCAAGGCGATACGGATAACGAAGTTTTTTTCTTGCTTGCCGGAACGGTAGATGTTGTCTTCAAATCCCAACTTGGATCAAGGCGAACGGCGCCCAATCAAATTGGGGAGATGGCAGCGATAAAACTGGGGCAGCCAAGGTCGGCAACCATTGTGGCTGCAACGGATGAAGTTGCAGCACTTCAGCTTCCTGGTGCTAGTTTCCATCGCATTTGGGAGGCCAACAATGAGTTTCGAAATTTACTCGAGCTCGAAATTGGTTCGCGTTTCAAGGAACGGATTGAAGCCGGTGAAGTGGCAAAGAGGAACAACTCTTTGTTTTGGTTCACAACATCTTCTGGCTTGGGATTCGTTGGTGGAGTGACCTCTTGGTTCTTTTTAGCGCCTCAAGATTGGACTGACACTGCCAGAGCTGCTCTTTCAGCAGTGATTGGCCTCGGCCTTTTCCTTTTTGCGCTCCTCCACAATCCCGCATTTTTTTGGAGGCGTTGCGCTGGGTTGGTGCTATTGGCGATGATCGGTGTGCTCAGCCTAGATCACCTAATCGCTTTCGAAGCCAGCGAAGGATTTGGCAGTTTGTCAATCGACGTTCAGTCGAAGGGTACAAGCAAAAGCGGAGCGTCAAGTGTCATCGAGACAATCGGATTCGTTGTGGTTTTCATCGTGTGCGCGGTAATGGACCGGAATCAAAACCGTTGAAGCCGTGAAGCGCCATCGGTATCCTCGGTAAGCTTAAACACTCCAATTCTGTGATTTGACACTGACCAACAACCTATCTGCGTTAATGAAAGAACTGAAAACTGTGGAATGTTCTTTGCCATTCCTTGATGATACAGCATTAGAAAATAACTAGAATGGCAGGTTGGCTGGGTTCGCGCATCGAAGTCCAGGCTAAGCTCAGTTCTACCAATTAGGACTGCTTGTTTGGTGTGATTGCCGCCAAGCTGGATCAAATACCTGGCGATTGTACGATGGAAATTGTGGCATCTTGGATCAGTCCCGCGTTGGCGTCACTCAGTACAGTCGTTGCGGCTATATCGAAACTTCCATCAACCAAGGGGCCTTCAAACTCAGTTATAATTTTGGTTCGATTGCAAATAGGTCGTTTGAAACATACCGGGATTAAACCGAGAGCATTGACGGCGACAAGTATCGCGCCGACCTTGTCCGCCCAATATCTAGAAATTCTGAGATCGCGGCGAATAGGTATCTATGGGTGAAATACTCCATGGTGGCATTGCTGTCATCATTTCCGTTCTGGGGGTACGCAGCTTCTCAACGTTACTAGAGGCGTGGCATGAGTATTGATGATGAGATTGCGTCCGATGTAACCAAGATTCGTGACGCGGATTGGAACAAGAGAACAGGCGCGAAGGTTCCTGGTCCTGAAGATATCACCTTGAGTAACGGTGCTGTGGAGATCGACGCAACGTACCTCTACTCTGACATGGCACACTCCTCACGTATGGCTAAGTCTCTCGATAGGCGGGTCACCGCAAAAATCTTGAAATCCTATCTGGCTGTATCTTCGCGTCTGGTTCGGCACTTCGGAGGGCGCGTTATGAGCTTTGACGGAGATAGGGTGATGGGCGCATTCATGGGCGATGCCAAAAATACTTCGGCTGTTCGGTGTTCCTTTGCGATAGCCTATGCTGTGACGCAACTGATCCGACCAAAATTTGAAGCAAAGTACGATACGATAAAGAATGCATCTTTTACGATCCATCATGCGACTGGAATAGATCAAGGGACGGTTTTTCTGGTTAGAGGTGGAGTTTATGGCAGCAACGAATTGATATCTATTGGAAGAGCCCCAAATCTTGCCGCAAAACTCAGCGACCTACGTGAAGGAGACTACACAACTTTTGTCACCAAGAGCGTGTATGACAAATCCAACAAATCCACTAAGGAACGTCTAGACGGTTCAATGGGAATCTGGGGAGCCCGCACATGGAAGTATTGCGGTGAGCCCATTTCAATATACCGTTCCAGCTACTGGCGTAAGCCTGCGTCAAACTAGTGCAATCAGATTTCTGAGGCTTTAGTGGCCGACCTTTCTCACTACTGGTTGTTGTCAACCTACTCTGCGCAAATGCGGTAAGAGTTCACTTGGTCGGCAGACTACGTGTTCATCTGGACCGAAAAACTATGCTCGCGGGGAGTGTCCGGTCAGACGAGCGGCACTGCAGTATCTTGAAGGCTATTCGAAGGTCCGGTTTGGGCCGGCAGCGCACCAATTTGGTTTTGATGACTCTGCGCCCACCTAAAAACGCGTATCAAATTTCTTGACCTGCCATGTGCCATTACCTTCGTTCATAGTAGCGCATACGATTTTCTTACCATTGGTGCGTACGTTTACGAGCCCGTACACCTGTCCAGCTACAACGTAGGTTCGCCCCAATTGTCGCTGTTTTTTCTTTTTGTTCAGCGCCCCCGGCTTAGTTTCAGAAAAATGAACTACGCTCTCTTTGAAGAGCTTTCCAGATACAGTCTTGGTTGAACCATTAGATTGCGCAACCTGAAGCTTGTTTGGCACTCCCAAGCTAACCGAGCGGGCTAGCTCCGTTGAATAAACTAGCGGGGTTTGGATTTGATCGTCCTTTATTGTCAAGTATCCGGTAACGCCGCTCGCACCGACAATACTCGGTCTTGGGTGATCGTGGCCTTCGGCATCACCTGATGAGATGACTGTAGCGCTCGGGTTAACTCTCGAAAGGAACTCCAATGATACATCATCGCTTCCGTGGTGGCAGGCTTTCGACACATCGGCCATAAATACTTTTTCGTCGTCCTCATAAGCTTTCAACAACGCATGCTGACTACGTTGATTCAAATCACCGGTGAGCAGAATTCGGGCGGATCCGTAATCCAGCCTCAAAGTAATGCTGTGCCCGTTTGTGTTTTGGGAGTTCCCACCTGCTAGTCGCTCCAACCCAGGTCCGGATGAGGTGCTCTGCTCAACTGGACCAAGAATGTGAAACTTCAGATTTGTCTCATTTAACTCATCCAACCCTCCAGATTTATCACTAAGGCGTTCAAAAAGGGTGTTCCCGCCGTCTTGTCGATCCGTGGCGATCAGTTTTGAAATGAATTTTGCCCACATCCCCTGCAGTCTCGGATTGGCTGTCGACTTGATCTGTTGAACCGCTGCTGATCTCGTTGTTAGGAGATCGGTGAAGTATGTCTTTGAGCCGTTTTTTGTGGTCCCTCCCAAGAATCGACTCTTGCTTGGTGTGCTCCACCAAGACAAGCCAGCGTGATAAAATCGTTGCACTGAAACGCTCTGGCAATCGAGTTCGTCTTCTTGTTTGACATCGAGAAGATCGTCGAGACCACCGTAATGATCCAAATCATTGTGAGATGCGATCATCGCATCCAAATTGATGGCGTCCTTACCGTAGTCTTCAAAGAATTTCCAATCCACAAAGTCCGCGGCGCTTTTCCCTGTGTTCTGAGAACGTCGTGGATAGCCGCCATCAACAAGGATGTGTTTCCGCTCTGGCGTGACAATCAAAATGCCATCACCCTGACCTACGTCTATGAAATAGACTTCAAGCAGTGCTTTGCCCTTTAAGGCGTCATTATCGACCCAGAATTTTCGATTGCGGCCCCTGGCGCGAACTTTAGTTCTGGGTGCAGAACTATCAATGACTTCTACTCTGTCACCCCAGAGAAGATGAGCCGCTACCTTGTTTCCGGTTTTTGTGGTGTACCCTTTGGCTTCATACCAGCCTATGTATTTCCAAGCAGCCATATATATTCCTCCCTCACAACAATCCCCCAAGTAGACCTTGTCAAAATACTCGAGTCAATTTATATGATCTGCAAACAATCGATTGGATATGTTATTTTGGAGAGCTATTCATAGCTTATTTGATCAGTGTATTTTCTGTCCTGTAACTTTCCCGAATTTGAAACACAGGAACAACGCTGAGTGCGGATTTCCAAATTTGATATCGCTGAAAACGGCTTGCTCTGCTCACCACTGATCATCTGCTTGATGAACATCTCGTAGTTTGCGAGGTTCACAAGATCCCGCGGCTGCGGCACGTCAGCACCAAATTGCTTGGCCAATATGGTCGCGTCCGTTGCTCCAACCCGGAAGGAAATCAGCGTTCCCACATTTCCGAGCAGCGCCTCAAGAACTTGTGGGCTCAGCCGAGAGGTGTGCTGGCACGCGAACACCAGTCCCAGCCCATATTTCCGCACCTCTGACGGCATCTCAGCCAGTGCACCAGACGTGATCGATTGGAATTCATCCAAATAGGCAAAATAGATTCTCCGCTGCGCTTCCGGTTGATCCTCACGGCTATACGCAGCATGGGCGAGCTTTGAGACAATGAGACCTCCAATGAGGTTTGCGTTGTCTGCTCCCAAGCGTCCCTTGGACAGGTTGACGATAAGCGGTTTGCCTTCGTCCATGATTTTGCGGAACCGCAGCGGTTGCTCTGGGTCGCATACCGCTTTGCGCACCACCGGGTGTGCGAGGAATGCGCCAAGTTTATTGGCAATCGGCGCAACACCATCCACGGCGTTCTTGAAATTCATGGCCGGATATTCGGAGGTCCAGAACCGCTTCACTTGCGGATCTTCGACATCTGCGAGCACTTGAAACCGAAAGCCCTTGTTGAGAAACAGCGGCATGATGTCTTGGAGTGTTGAGCCTGGGCGTTCCAGCAATGCAAGCACCGAATACCGGAGCAGGTGTTCCATCCTCGCACCCCATGCGTCTGCCCACTGATGCTTGAGTGTGTCGATGAAACTCGATGCTATGACCGGACGGTGTTTAACGTTGGCGTAGGTGAGGGGATTGTACCCATAGGGACAATCCGGATCGGCGACATCCCAATAGATATGATCCGATGCGAGTTTTCTTGTCATAGCCTTTGCCAGATCGCCGTGTTGGTCAATAAGGCAAAAGCCAACACCTTGCGCGTCGTTTTGCTGCATCATCCGCGCCAAGAGGCTCGACTTGCCCGTCCCGGTCTGCCCAATGATCAAAGCATGTTGGAGCAGGTCTTCTTGGCGAATTCCGAACGTGCGCTGAGGGTGCCGTCCCCGAGTTTGGCCGATTTTTGTGATGAGGTCGCTAGCGCTCCTCATGGTCCGTGTAGTGGTTAGAAGTTCGCGCGGATGCTGTTTCTGCCTGAGCTCCTGTGAACAGTTCAAGAGCTCGAGTGGCTTCTGAAGAGGTCAGCTGTTCAATCTGCTTTTCAACAAGCGCGGTGTTGGTTCGAGAAGTGGTATGATGAGGGGGACCCGCGAGTACACCGAGCGTGTCATTGGCTGCTGCAAGCCAGTTTGATGGCTCCAAATATACATTTCTTCCACTCACCGTCCGGTTCGAGGTGAAGAATTCAACAATCTCGCGTTTTCGGTGTGGTTTGACGAAATCGTAGCTAGCTACAAGGGATTTGTAGAGTTCGAGTAATTGTCGAACTTTGTCTGGCGTATGCTCGGATTTCTGTATTTTGTCCCGTTCTTCCTCCAGCTTCTTTCGTTTGAGCAAAATGCTTCGTTTGCGCTTGTTGAAGCCATCGTGATCGATAATTCCATTTATCGCCGCATCTTCGAGCTTGGTGAGCCGCACGTCGGTCTGGCCCAGTTGAAGCGTAATGGATTTCAGGTTTGTGTCGCACGAGCGTTGTGCGAACCAACGCTCCAACTCCGCGCAGAGCGCTGAAACATATTCTTTTGGAAATGTCAGCTTCGCGAGTAATCCGCGAACGCCGGACTCGATCTTCTCCTCACGGACCGTCTTGGTTTCGCAACTGGCAGTATGGCATCGATAGTACACGTGCCCCTTTTGTCGCTCGGGTATCATCGTTGTGTTGCATAAGCCGCATCGAAACAGGCCGCGATATGTGTGCTTGTGCCTTGTAACTATTTTTGCGTATTTGCCTGAGCGGACGGCTTGAATTGCTTCAAACGTCGCAGCTGAGATTAGAGGCTCATGCTTCCCGGGAAACGTCTCACCGGTTGTTCTGATGAGCATGACGCCGCAGTAGAATGGATTTGACAATACGGCTGCTAGGCCGGTGCGCGTTAGTGGCCTTCCATTGCGATTTCGTAGCCCGCGTGCTGTCATTTTTTCAAGAAGTGAACAGTACGAATATTGCCCGCTCGCGTAGAGCTCCAGCGCTTCTTTGATCAAAGGTGCGCGCTTTGGGTCGTGTGATTTGAGCGTGCCTCCTCCATTGTCGAGATACCCAATCGGCGCATTGAATGGATAGAGGCCTTGTTTCAGGCGTCCATAGAGTCCCTTGTATGCTTCTTCTCGAAGATTGCGGATGTAATCGGCGGCAATGACGGCCTGAATATCAGCGGACAGACGTCCGCCCCGTGATCGGAAATCCAATGTCTCTGACACGATGTGAATGTCTATTCCCTCATCAGATAACTCTCCAATATGTGCCCAGTCGCCAAGGTTGCGCGCCGACCGGTCAACTTTGTGTATGACCACTCCTTCGGCTTTTCGTTGTTTGAGCAGCTTCATCATTCGGGCAAACACTGGTCTACCCGACTTTGCAGCCGTTCTAGTTTCCTCGAACCAGTTGATGATGCGGATATCTTTTCGCTCCGCGTAGCGTGTCATTTCATCTTTCTGCGCTTCTAGCGAAACACCTTTCCCCTGCTTCGGGTCAGATATGCGGATGTAGCCGTAGCAGTGTTTCATACGTGATTGGGGTTATCCTCAGATTCTATCAAATCTTCAGAATCTGGCGAATCCGGTTTCTCCGCCCATGGCCAGGAACCGTCTTCTTCCATGTCCTCATAAATACGTTTGCAGAGCGCCAGGTAGCGCTCTAGTTCTGGTGGTAATTCGTTTGTCATGACAGCAATGATATCGTCCGCCACCGTCGCCGGTAGACCCATCAATGTGCTGCCACCGCACATTTGGGGGTCTTGTTTGTATGTGCACAAACGATAGGCTTTTCACAACAAAATGCGCCGATAGGTGACAGAGATAACCACCAGTTCGGTCTTCGGGTCTGTGGAGGGGTTCCACCCCTCCACGAGCACCACCACGAAAGACCGAGCCGGTGGCTTTATCATCACATGATCAAAATTTTAGATTTCTCTTATGCAATGTGCGCAGACTACACATTTATGGGTCTACTGCCGCCATTGGTAGACGAGTAGACTCGCGAAGTTCTTTAGCAAATAAGCACATTTTCATATGTCACATATGTTCGCGCATGATCTGAAAACAGCGCGTAAGAAGTCAGGTCTCACGCAGAAAGACTGCGCCCATTTACTCGCTACCCAGCACACCAAGATTGCGAGGGTTGAAAACGGCAAATTCATGCCGTCAGCATACGACGTCGCTTTGCTTTCGCTTATCTACGGTCGGTCATACGACACTCTGTGCAGGACCGTCTTTGATAATGCAGCAAGCGATATTCGAGGCCGGATGGTTACACTGCCGACGCCACCATCAAGCTGGGTGGTCCGGTTCAACAGAACTAACACACTCGACAATCTCGACGCTCGATTGAAAGCACTAATCAAGGAGGCCTATGGAGCTTAGGGTGCTGGCCATTTCGGCGGCGACGGGCCGCGTTGGTTACGTGTATTTTGAGAACGGCGAGCTCGCTGATTTCGCACTCTCACACACAGCAAGCAAATCTCCAAAACATGCTTCAAAATACGCAAAAAATTGGATTGAGATGCTTAGACCGGAGGTGGTTATCACTGAAAAGATCACGAAACGATCCTGGAAGAGCAAAAACACCCATGCGCTCATCAGGGCGATGGCACGAGAAGCTTCCAAGCACGAACTTCACGACGTCAGCGTCGCGCGACAACAGCACTTCCCAAACAAGTATGTTGAAGCGGACGTGTACACCAAGCGATTTCCTGACCTATTGCGCGTACTGCCGCGAAAGCCAAAAATCTGGCAGAAGGAACCGCCGAATACGACCTACTTCGAGGCCATCGCACTTGCGCTCCCGGTGATCGACGCACCAGAGGCTGACTAACTGGAGCAGTGCTGCTTTTCGGAGCCGCCACGTGAGCTTTGGCAAACCGTGTGAGGATGGTCTGTGCACCGACAGGCCAAAGCGAAGCGGAGGACGGCGAAGCCGTTGAACGGACCAGACACATGCGGTTTCCTTGCTCATGCCGGCGCGTCGAATGCACACCGCCTACGCTGCTTTTTGGTGAGCTAAGGGCTGCAAGACGTTAAAGCTCCCTGTGACCACATGGTACAATATCCGTATCTTTATGGTTACAAAGAACAATGAACCCAAGCACTCGATGGTGAGGCTCTATGAAGTCATCGGGGTCGCATTGTGGAAGCATGAATACACCAACAAAGACGAGGCGATTGGCTGCGTCCATGAAATGGGAAAGATTGTGCGAGAGAACCCGGCAAAACTGAGTAGCATCCGGGTCAAGCTACACTATACCAACGATGCCAGCATTCAGTTTGAGTTCCCGGATGAGCACATCGTTGTCGACCTGATCGAAGAGTTCAGTTCACGAAGTTTCTAGATGTCGACGTGTATTGATCGGGTTCCGCGCTTGCGGACGTTTCTATTGAAGGTCCCATCTTCGTTCATCGGATCAGCGGCCGTTTTCAGTTACATCGAACATGCTCTCAGCCAGCTGGCGTTCCTCCTTGCCAACGATGCGGGTGTAGATGGTCGTGGTTTCCAGTCGAGCATGGCCCATCCATTTCTGTAGGACAGGTAGTGGCACGCCGACAAGTATAGCTCGCACCCCAAAACCATGCCGCAATCCCTTCGGCGTTGCATGTGCCCCGATGAGCTCGGCTTCTGCCATGATCGCTGCAATCCATCGCCAGGCGGTAGTTCGGTTGACCGGAAACAAACGTTGCCGTGGCAACTGTGCGGAACAGAAATCTGACAGCTCCTGTGCAAGCGAGTTCGGGATATGAACTTCACGGACATGGCCCACGTTGCGTTTTTTGAGCGTTCGTATCGCTATGACATTCGCGGAAGTCTGAATGTCTGTTGTCTCGATTGCACAGGCTTCTGACAAACGAACACCGGTATGAAATAAAATCTGTGCAAACAGGCGTATGTCAGATCTGCGGTGTTCGGCCACAGTCAAAAAACGCCTACCTTCTTCGACATTCAGGTAGAGCCGTTGCCCGCTTCTGTCGTAGAGGCGCATGGCCGATTGAACGGAAGATATGGTCATGATGATTGTCGCTCATCCGGTCATCCCGTCCCGTTTTTGCAACACTATTGCCCAAAGTGTTGCAGGCGGGATTTAACCAAATAGATCCAGCGATTAGCTGGGAGCGACGCTGAGAATCGTATCATCAAGCGACCCAAAAGCAAGCCTTTGAGCGTTGGGTTTAAAGGGAATGCAACACTATGGGCAATTGTGTTGCAGGCCATGGAAAGGAGTTTCCACCATGGCTTCAATTCCCATTTCTCGTCCGAAAATATTCGCTGCAACCGCGGCTGTAACGGTCTCAATTGTCATTGGTGCATCAACGAGTGCGTTTGCAGAAAAGTGCCGCGGCTCATGGGGTGGCCAAGCCGCCACTACCATTGAATTCAAAGGCGGCAAGAAGATTAAGTACTGCTACCAGGCACGTTGCTGGAACGAGACGTTCACCGGCAGCAAAAGCGGCAAGCTTGAGTTCCCCGTGGGAAACCAAGGCGCGCGGGTCTGGCTCACGAAGTCCGGGGCGAAATCCTACAAAGCCAAATACCGCTGGGGCAACGACCGGTCCGCTACCACATACCGGTGCAAGTAGGAGTGAGGCATATGAAAACCGTGAAATGCGTCTTCTGCGTGGGCCTGCTACTTGCCAATTTCTCCTCAAGCACTGCGATGGCAGAAACACGCATTACTAACCTCGAACAGTTTTTCTCTAAGCAGCGTGAGCAGCACTTTGTGAAACGGCAAACCGGAGAGCCCGGCATTCTCCGGATTATCCCCGGCAACAGGGTTCAGATAATCATCGGCGGCAAGAAAGTCGCTGGTGGCAGCTGGAAGATTAAGGAAAATAGAGGCAACGAGAAGCTTTGCCTCAAAACCGTCCAGCACAAGGGGAAATGCTATTTCGTCAATGCGCAATCGGGAGGGCGTTTCAAATTAGCCTCCAAGTAGGCTTGTAGAATCGGTACCTACGCGCGGCGACCTACTGAGAATCCACCTCAAACAAGAAATCAATGCCAACCGAGGGGATATCAAAAGTGAGATACTGCACTTCAGGTCATAAGTACGCCACAGAGGCGGAGGTTGGTGTTTTGCATTGAGCAGACAGGCAAAGAAGATCAGAATGGCCAGTTTCTCCTAGAACGCAAAAACAAAAAATTTTACCTGCATGCGTTGTTGTTCTTGATAATCTTGCGTGATTGCGTGCAAAATCATTATCTCGCTTCGTACAGCACAATCGTACCTGAGATGGCTTGGACACTAGTTTGGAATACAAGAGATTTGCATTACCGCTCTTTGTATTTGGATTTGCGATCCTCGGTGTCATCACCATGCTTGGTGAGCGGCTCAACAAATCCGCGAACTACAGCGATTTTCAGTTTTTCAAAGACGAGAATATTGTTCTCCCTTCGTCGTTTAATGTTGCGCACAAACTGTATGTTTCTGGTACCGTGAAGGTAGAAGCGAGGGCAAAATGTGTATTGGTCAGATTGATTGAGGGTCCTGAAGTCGAAGTCCATCGATACATTAGAACGGGCTTGGTACACATCTCGGCTACTGGCGGTCAGACATCGCTTGTACAAGTCAAAAATGTCCGAGGCTTCTTCAATTGCCGGGGAAAACGGTGGTAGGAATGTCCTCGTATTAGCTGCAGAGCTTCCTCAATCCACCGCTTCCGTCAGCGATTGGAACAGAGAGAACATCACCTCGATATCGTCTGACAGTCTCAAAATCAGTGAACAGGAACCGAAATGGCGGCACTGAGTGTGGGCGGTCGGCAAGCCGTTTGCGGTACATCTCTTGCATCAGTTTGACACGTTTTGGGTTGGTGGTAACGGTGAGCACCTGAAATGTAGGAATAGCAAAAGCTTCATGGTGGGACTTAGTTTTATGCGCGTAACCATAGACCACCAATTTTCTCAGTATGGATGTATCTTTCCAAAATTGCAGGGATTTCATCTTGCGGTCTTGAACGTCGATAGTCTCGGTTCCTCGATCAATTTCTAGGAAAATAAAGCGTCGATTGTCTCCTTGTGCGGCAGTTGGATAATAGAGAACAAAAAAACCATCAGGAATTGTCCCTTCCAACTGGTGGTAACCATACCAATTGACCCGTGCATTCACCGCATAGGGCAATCGATCCCGCCGCAGAACCTGAGGTTCGAAACGCTGGTAATATTCTTCCGGATAGAGAAACTCCACATCATCATTATGCTCAGCAGACATACGTGTTGAAACAACAAACTCAGTTTGCTGAAGTCCATGCAAAATTGTCTGAGCGCTTAGCCTATCCGCCCGATCCTCAAACCGCTGTCGTTTTCGAGGCAGGCTCCAAACCTCAGTCAGCGTTACAGCGCCCTTTTCGCCGAGCGTGTAAGCCTTCGGCCTGGAACCACCACCGGGAACAAATATCTGCTGCAACTGCGCGAGGCGAATGAGGTAACCGCTCTTGCGGAGCGAGTTCAAACGTCGCCGGACTTTGTCGACTGAGCGATGCGAAAGGAGTTTGGCAACTGTCGCACTGTCGATAATGTCGTGGCGATAAACCTCAAGAAGAATGCGGAAATCGTCGTCCGTAAGAGCTATGCGCGGTGGCTTGGTTGGCAATGCGTAGTGTGAGAATGCTTTTCGCGATGTAGAATTCGGCACGTCAACCGCGCTCACTTTCTTCAGCTTCAATTGTTCCCTGCAACCCAATCGCGGGCACAAAATTTGCTGCACGATTAGACAAAGCTTGAAAATGCAATCGCATTATTTCTCGTGCTTTTTCTGCGGAAACTGTGAATGGGCTAGATTGGAGAACTCGTTCTTTGAATCCAGCAACCATCGACTCAGGAACATTGACATCGTCAATCTTGAAAGTGGAAATATCAAAGCTTGGTTCTGTCGGTCCTTTGACAACCGCATGACGCACAGGAAGCTTCCGAAGTCGCGAAATGGCCATATGCCGAACGCTTTCGAGCCCGTGTACCCCACCAACCAGGTTTTCCAATATTGGCTCCAATGCCTCAGAACGACCGTGGTTGCCGGTTTCTGAGTGACCTCTAGTGCTGGCCGTACCTGACGAAGAAATGTTGCCGGTCGCATAACCTTTGGACTCACCCGCCGATGATGTTGTCGTAAAGGCCGGTATTGGGTAGCCATCCGTATCATAACTTTGAACAACAGCTTCTCCGGTCACTTCTCCCACCGATTCAGTCGCTGAAGAGGCCTCAGCTTCGCTGTGCGTCTCGGATTCCGATGAAGCCCAAGATTCTCCCCAGCTATTGAGCCAAGTTCGACGGTATCCAACCACTTGTGGCTTGGTGAGTACATCGACGGGAACTTCGAGATCGTACTCAGTGCGGAAGAGTTGGTCTGCGAGGATGGCTGCATCCTCATCGGATATGCCGCCGAAAATCACCTTGTTCTGAACACCCATAACCCCGTGGTAAATGCCCAAACTGCGCTCACGGAGCTGCTCCAGCCATTGGTGGGCCAATATAACGTGAAATCCGCGCTTACGGGCTCGAGCAAGAATGCGCGGAATGTCATTGGTAAGAAATTCGCCACACTCGTCGATGTAGGCGTAAAACGGTTTATCCTCAGCTTCAGCGGGATTGCGACGGCTTGCGCAGTAAAACATCTCACGGACCAATAACGCACCAAACGCACGTGCTGGATCGTCTCCCATAGCCTCTGGTGCGAGATTAATCAGGACGATGTCCCCATCGTCCATGCATTTGCGGAAGTCGATAGGGTCCTCATACGCAGCCAATATCTCTCGGATATCCTCATCGCCAAGCAATTCGCTGAGACGTCTCCGAGAACCACCAAACTCGTTGATGTGTTCCCGTCGAGCTTCTTTGGCAGTCAAATTGTAGCCATCCCAGATTTCACGAATTACCGGATTGTCGATGTTATGGGTGAGGTACTCGACAATTCGATACGGATCAGCAGTGGTGGTTAAATGAAATGCCTCGGCGAGCGAATATCCCTCTGTAGTCAGAACGGTGAATATGGCTCGAAGTGTCGTTCTAATCGCTGGCGTGCTTCGTGAGTCTTCTTCCCAAACTTGGGCAAGTGCCTCAATGACATTGTCGATTCGGTGCTGTGGCTTTTCACCATCGTGCACATAGAGTGGATTAAACCGAAATCGCCACTCAGCCTCTGTAGGGTCAAACAGATGAATCGTTCTTTGCCGATCAATGCGGTGCAGCGCACACCACGCAACGATATTTTCGTAAAGGCTGCCTTCCGGATCAATGAGACACACACCGTGTCCTGCAAGTATATCCTCGCGAATGCAGTGCTCGATAAACTTCGACTTTCCCTGACCTGACGCCCCCATGACATGGAGGTGTGTACTTCTTCGTTTAGCGCTTAATCGCACTCTCCGCTGATCAGATACTCCAATTGGGATTGGAAGGGCCGCCATGTGAGATTGTTACTTACCCAAGTCTCGACGCTGTGCATCGACGAGCGCAATCTTGATATTTTCGCGTTGTTCATCCGTGAGATTTTCTTCACCACCAGCCTGTTCGATAAGTGAAGCGATTTCTTCCCGTGCCTGCTTCTCGTGTTTACCAGAAGCACCATGAGCAAGAATGTCCGAAAGTCGATCCTTGTATGTGTATTGTTGTTGATTTTTGGAAGGTATCGGCTTCGGTTCGAGTTTGGATTTCAATTCCATGAGCTCTACTTCAAGCTTCAAGTCTTCAATATCATCTTGCTTTTTTTGTCGGTTCTCTGCCGCATCAGCCGATGCCTTGCCAATATTCGCCCGGGCTATCCGCTGTCTGCTTTCCTGAAGCTCAGCTGTGATCGCATTGCTCTCCGCCTCAGACATCTTTTCAAGATTTTCCCTGGATATTCGTCCTAGTTGACGAGCAGCTTTTTCCTGGTTTGCCATCCTTCGCAATGTGGCGGCCTCATATTGGGCCTTCGCTTCCTCAACTGCCGTGGCGGCTTCAATGCTCTTTTGGAGTGCATATCCTTTCACCCGATTTTTGAAGCTGGATGCCAAACTGGACCCGCTACTTTTCTGGTCAGCGGGTTTAGCGGATTGTCGTGTATTCTTTGGAATAATTTGGCCCTCAATCGCCTTCTTCTTGTCCGTCATTTTTCTTCATCCACTCCCGTGCCCCATCTCGTCTGACTTGCGCACGGTGCAGCTTTTCAGCTTCCTCCGCGCGGGCTCTAACTTTGTCCAGGTATGTAGCAGTTTCTTCCTCCACTTCGGCGCGGCGCTTAGCCAAATGCGCGTGCCCGTGCTCGTAAACGTCCGACCACATCCGCGCTTCAAAGGCGTTAGCCGGTGTGGTGCCAACGTCGGCATACTGACCAGCATCGAACTCCACCTCGTTGGCAGTTTTGCGTTCTCGTGTTTTGTGAAAAAGTGCCAGAAACTTCCACATAGGTGGTAAACCGTCGGGATCGGGCTTAACCGATAGAACTATACTGAAAGCAATCGACACACAGATGTACACGCCGGTGCCATGTAGGGCGAGCGTCCCGATCTTGGAACTGTCTCCAATATCAACTCCCGTCTTCATCATACAAATGATGATGCAAGCCCATCCGGTAGCGGCACCACCAATTGTGTAAGCAATAAAATCAGGAACAGAATCGACCATAATATCGAGTTTCAGCCAGTATTATTGTAAGCATTTGATATCATTGACTTTATTCGATAATTGTGATACGATAAAAGTAGATCAAGCATAGAAGATTCCGGCGCTCCCGTATGTGAACAGCGATCCGATATTTTTCGGATCGTGGTGTACCTACAGGAGAATACAATGGAAACACTGTTCATTCTAGTTGTTGCTGCTACATGTATCTACATAGCGTTACCTCGGATGTTCAACATACTGAAATTTGGTTCGCCGTTATCCCAAGAAGTGTTCAGTTCTAATATCGAACGCTCCAGCTACGACCCTGTCGCGGAGTGGAGATGGAGCTTTGCAGAGAGACAGAAACGTATCGATGCATGCAGTGCCGAACTCCTAAATGCACGAAACCAATTGGCTTACGTATATGGAAGGCATTTCAACTTGGAGGATGGTGTCGCGGCGCATTGGCAACAAAAGTTTCAATCGGCGTGGCATAACACGGTCAAACTCGCAGAAGCGAAGTATGGATATAAGATCGTAGATTCTGCACTTTGGTGCTCAAATCTCAAATGAGATCTAATAACCTCGCCCGCAGATTCAATCTGTGGGCGCTTTTTTGAATCTATCACGAGCCTCCCCGAATGAGCAGTGAGATCGACTAGATGTCGATCTGTGTGCGTTGCAGCGAATTCCCACTTTGAGCCCTACTGAGACCTTGACGCCGTGTCGCAGATGCGATGGTCGAATGCTAACTGAATACGCATGTGTGGCTCTTGGCGGACCTTCGGGCACAGTTACCGTAAATGGAGGCATTGAGCGTGAGCAGCCGTTGGACTACCGTCTTCGAAAAAGCGTGGTGTGTTCGAGTTCAACTGAAGCGCGTTTTCCTCCTGATCGGTCTTGCTCAACCATGGCCCGCTTCTAAAGAACCACTGTCAAATCACTTCGTAGCAGCGCCACCGTGGGCAAAGTATGTATCGAAATAGTCCTGATCCAGTCTCTCGAAGAAACGCAGCATGGACTTGATGGCGCCGAATTTCAGAGCGCTTTCCCGAAGATGCAGACCCGCGCTTCGCCGTGGCATACCCGAGCGTGACGGGCGGATTACCAGGCCTGCGTTCTCCACGACACGAGCCAGTTGGAGAGGCGCCGACATGATGAACTTGCCCGATTGAACAAGCTGAAGCCCAGTTGCGAACGACGTGGTACGAATATCGACGAGTGAGTCGTTCGAACCCTCTGGCACCGTGTATTGGACAAATGCCTTTTCGGTGATCGGGTCGGTCGAAAAGCTGACCCAGGAATAGCCGGACAGATCGGACGGATCGACGGACTGCTGCTGTGCAACGGGACTGTCCGCCCTTATTATCACGCCGTGTTCGACCGAAGTTAGTTTCTTGAACCGGATTGAATCATCCAATTGTTCCGGCGGAATGATGCCCAGATAGGCATCGATTTCGCCCTCCAAAAGCATACGCCCGCTGTCATAAGAGGTCTGCGTGACAAGTTCGAGCTTCAAATCCGGGAATTCCTCGCGTAAGTGAGCGAAAAGTCCGGCCACACATGTCAAATGGAAGAGCGGACCGGCACCAACGCGCAGAGAAGAAAACCCGGCGGCGCTCACCGCCCTTATCTCTTCCTCACCTTGCCGGTACTCGGCTTCAATGCGCTCCGCGCGGCGCAGATAGACCTCGCCGGCTTCGGTGAGCGCTGCCCCGCGACGGTTGCGTTCAAAGAGCTGCAGGCCAAGCCGGGCCTCGAGACTCGAGATGCGTTTTGTCAACGTGGGCTGGGTCAGGCCCAGGAGGTTGGCCGCATCCGTCAGTGTGCCGGATCGAGCGGTTGCGAGAAAAGCCTCGAGGTTACGGTCCATTTATCATTCCAAATTCGAATGTAAACTGGCGAATTTTTAATTTTACAGAATGGAATGGGTTGGTCAACCTAGAGCCTACCGTTCCCTGGGGATGTGCCAGTGCAATGAAAACCGTGTTCGTACTGTTTGATTCACTCAATCGCTTGGCCCTTGGCAGCTATGGAGGTACGGCGATTGCGACGCCGAACTTCGATCGTTTTGCCCAGCGTTCCGTTACTTTCGACCGGCATTACGTGGGCAGTTTGCCCTGTATGCCAGCGCGGCGCGATATGCATACCGGGCGGCTGAACTTCCTGCATCGCCACTGGGGGCCGCTGGAGCCTTTCGACGAGTCCTTCGCGCGCATACTTAGCAACAATCGTGTCTACACGCATTTGATCTCGGACCATCTGCATTATTTCGAAGACGGTGGCTGGGGCTATGCCAACGCTTTCGACAGCTGGGATTTTATCCGCGGACAGGAATACGATCCGATCAAAGCTCTGGTCGCGCCACCGGTCGATCGTTTGCGAGAGAAATTTGATGAGCGACACTATCCGATGGGCAGCCTAAAGGATCGCACTACGGTTACGCGTGGGAGTTCCGACTGGACAGCCTGGAAAAAATCACGTGGCGCGATCAACCAAGAATTTCTCAAAGACGAGGAAGATTTTCCAACAGCCAGGTGCTTTGCCGCCGCCTTTGAATTTCTTGACCTCAACAAGGGCTCCGACGACTGGTTCCTACAACTGGAATGTTTTGACCCGCATGAACCCTTCACTGCACCGGGCAGGTTCAAGGACGCATACGATGCCGGGTACAACGGTAAAATCCTCAACTGGCCGCTTTATGAACAGAATACCAATTCAAAGGAAGAAATCGCTGAAATCAGAGGCAATTACGCTGCCCTCGTCGCCATGTGCGATGAGTATTTTGGCAAGCTACTGGAATACTTCGACACCTATGACCTTTGGTTCGATACCTGTCTGATCCTATCCACAGATCACGGATTTCTGCTGTCCGAACACGATTGGTGGGGCAAAAACCGCACTCCCTACTATGAAGAGATCTCACACATTCCCCTTATTGTCTGGCATCCTGACTACCGCGATCAGGCGGGTGAACGGCGCTCTGGACTGACACAGACGCCCGATTTGATGCCCACCATCCTTGAAACCCACAATTGTGATATTCCTCCCAGCGTAACCGGCGTGTCCCTGCATCCGATGCTGCAGACGGACACGCCGGTGCGTGAAAACCTGATCCTCGGCATGTTTGCCGGCCCGGTTTGCGCGATCGACGGAAATTCTTCGTTGTTCCTCTATCCCGAGGACGTCTCAGGCGAGAATCTCAACATATACACGCTCGCGTTTGCGCATATGACCCGATCCTTCGACCTGTCCGAGTTGCGGACCGGCGAGCTAGTGCCGCCGTTCGATTTCACAAAAAACACGCCGGTTATGAAAATCCGGCTGGACCCAAGGAACACGCAGGTGGGTCAGGACGGTCAGACATTTGCGTGCATCGGGACCGCACTGTTCGACTTGGAGCGGGACCCCGGCCAGACCAACCCAATCGACGACACGGATACGATTGAGCGCATAAAAACCGGCATTGTGCGGGAATTCGAGCGACATGACACACCCGCCGAAATCTACAAGCTTTTCGGGCTCTCTAGCGACGAAACTGTCCAAATAGAGACCATCCTGGAGGGTGGTGATTGACTCATGAATATGAAGAGGAGTGGAATCCATGAAACTTAATCTGGCAATCAAATCCGGTGTGGTGGCTTTGGCTCTCGCGGTTACCACAGCGGGGTCGGCGCTTGCGGAATTCCCGGAGCGCAATATCGAAATCGTTCATCCTTGGGGACCCGGTAACGCCATGGCCATGAGCCAGGTCGTTGCTAAAGCCATGGGTGAAGAGTTGGGGATCGACATGCCCGTGATCTCGCTTCCGGGAGCTGCTGGCACAAAGGCGCAGACAACCGCAATGGGCAAGCCTGCCGACGGTTACACCATCTTTGACGGGTATGTGGCCCCCTTGGTTTTGCAGCCAATTCTGGGAAATGCCGATTGGAATTTCAAAGACTTCAAACCTCTCAGCGCCGCTGTGGCAAACGCTTTTGCTATTGCTGGTCAGGTAAACGAAGGTCGTTGGTCTACCTTTGAAGAGATGATGGAATACGCCAAAGCCAACCCGGGTGAGCTGCGTTATTCCACCGGAACCCGGAACAACTTGCCGCATATGGTCGTCGCCAAAGCACTGCAGGCCTATGGCGCGGTCGCACAAAATGTGCCCTACACGCAAGACGGCAATGTGTTCAAAGACCTTGCTTCGGGCGTACTGGATTTTGCCTTCATTAACGTCGGCAACTACAGGGCCAATCCGGAAAAAGTGAAGATCCTGCTTGTACTATCTGAGCTTCCAAGCTCGAAGCAAGCATACGATGGGGCGCCAACAATTGCTGAATTGGGGGTCGATCTGGGTCTCAAGGAATTGGGTCCCATGGGCTGGACTTGGTGGATCGTCAATCCAGACACACCGGATGACGTGACCGAAACGCTACGCGGAGCCATGGAGCGCGCCATGGCACGTCCCGAAGTGAAAAAGTCAATCGAGGCTATCGGTTTTGTCCCGCTAGATTGGGATCACACCAAATACGAGGAAATCGTCGGCGGAGTGCATGAACAGCTCAAATCAATGGGCAACGCCCTTTCATGGGAAGAAGAAGAGCTGAAAAAGCTTAACTGAGGAATATCAAGATGGCATCGCAAAGACTCTTAAACTTCGCAGCTATCGGATTTCTCGCTTCCGTCGTCCTGATTGTTTTCTGGCAAATCGAGACGGACATGAAAGAACAAGGGATCGCCAGTGGCGGTCCCTACGACAACGCAGCCTCATTTCCTCGAACCATTGCAATCCTCGTGGCCGTCCTTTTGGTCGCTCAGCTGATTACGGATTTCCTCAAGAAGAGAACAGACACCCGGGCAGAAGAGGATCTTCGGGCTTCCGATCTGTGGCGAGGCGGACTGATGCTCGTTGTCTTCGCGGTTTATCTGACCATTCTGACCACCGCCGGATACCACCTGGCGACAGCGCCTATGATCTTCGCAATTATGTGGATTTGCGGCTCAAGACGTTATCTGGTTCTGGCCGTTTCATCCGTCGCCATCGCCACCGCCTTCGCCTTTTTTTTCGAGGTTTTCCTGAATGTCGTGCTGCCGCTCGGTGTTTGGAACATCTTTATTCCGTGGTAGGATGATATGATACTTGAATTCCTCTCCGCCGGGCTCGACGTTTTTCTCTCGCCGTTGGCACTGGGCTTTACTTTCGCCGGAATCATGGTCGGACTGTTGGTAGGCGCCATGCCGGGTCTTGGGCCTCTGATGGGCATTATCCTTCTGCTGCCCGTAGCTATCGGATTGCCGCCTGTCGCCGCCATGGGTTTTTTGATTGCTATTTTTGTAGGTGGTTCCTGTGGTGGCTCTGTATCAGCCATCTTACTGCGAATACCGGGAACTCCTCTTGCTGCCGCCACATTGTTCGACGGATACCCCTTGGCTCAAAAAGGCCGGGCCTCTGATGCCATCGGCATTGCCATCTCTGCTTCTGCGATGGGTGGGCTCCTTGGCGGCATCGTTCTGGTCTTTTTTGCGCCGATTTTGGCGGGATTCGCGGCCAACTTCGCGCCACCGGAGTACGCAATGCTCGCTGTCATGGGGCTTTTTGCGATCGTCGTGATTTCTGGCGGCTCCATAATCAAAGGTCTGTTGTCAGGTTGCTTTGGCCTGCTTATTTCCACCGTGGGCACCGACTCCTTTTCCACCGGGCTTCGCTTTACTTTCGGCTCGCATAATTTGCTCAACGGTTTCCACATCGTTGCTGTTGTCGTTGGGCTGTTCGCGATTTCCGAAATGGCGGCACAGATGCTTGGAAGGGATCTCCTGAAGAAGCCCGACGTAAAAGTCGCCCGTCCAGGTCTCAATACGATCACGATGACAGTGAAGCATTATGTGAATCTGCTCCGTTCTTCAGCGATTGGGACGTTCTTCGGCGCCATCCCGGGGGCTGGTGGCGTAATCAGCTCTTTCACCAGCTATGCGGTCGCCAAAG
Source organism: Rhizobiaceae bacterium (assembly GCA_963669285.2). Taxonomy (GTDB): domain Bacteria; phylum Pseudomonadota; class Alphaproteobacteria; order Rhizobiales; family Rhizobiaceae; genus JAWKWH01. The sequence goes on from CAXXSI010000022.1 coordinate 30,317, forward strand.
CGTTGGCCAAACCGGATGAGAAGTATGGCGAGGGTGCTGAGGGTGGAGTGGTGGCGACCGAGGCCGCAAACAATTCGACAGTCGGCGGCACTCTGGTTCCAACTTTGGCGCTTGGCATTCCCGGGGACGCGTCTTCTGCAATGCTTTTGGGAGCGCTTCTCATTCTTGGTTTCGTTCCTGGACCCGCGATGTTCGAGAACAATCCCGAAGTCGTTGGTGGCATCTTTATGGTGTATCTGGCGTCGAACATCTTCCTGTTGATTGCCGGCATCCTGGCAACGCCGTTGTTCGTCTATGTTCTGCGCATCCCGAAGGTTTATCTGATCCCAAGCATTTTACTTTTGTGTTCCATCGGCACATTTGCGCTACAGGCATCTGTCTTCGATCTACAGATCATGCTGTTGTTTGGGCTCATAGGCATTCTGTTTCGATCCGCAGACTATCCGCTGGCTCCGATTGTAATTGGAATGATCCTCGGCCCGATTCTGGAAGCCAATCTCCGGCGCGCACTCTTGATATCGCGAGACGGCTACTGGATTTTCCTGGATCGTCCTGTGGCGGCTGCGCTTGTCGTGGTCAATGTGCTCTTGCTGGCGGCAATGATCTACATAACGGTTCAGCGAGCACGCGGCGGCAAGAAAAGTCAGCTTGCGAAAGCTCTGGAAGCGACGGATGAATAATCTAACTCCGGCCGATCCTTTAACGCGCGGGCTCTCTTCTCAGCTCGCGCATTTTATCATTTTCACGATATCTCGCCATCACCAGTTCGAGATGTTCTGATCTCTGCCATGATCGCGGATTTCAATCCAAATAGCGCAAATTTGGATCGGCGACTTGCGTTCAACCTATCCATAAGCGAACGGCCGCTTTGGGATTCGAGTGTTAATTTGTGCAAATCCACAAACGGCAGCTAATGGAACAATCGTCAGCATTAGTTGCGTCGCAGACTGGACATGTAAAGCCGGTCAACACGGTCGCTCTGTCCGCACAGCTGCCCTTCACCCCGCGGCATTCAGATACTGATCAGGTTGCGTTGCATCGAACGACTACTTGGTCTCGCTTTCCAAGCTTGGCAATGCACGCAAAGGCGCGCGGCCATACTCGTTGCTGTTCAGCAGCAGTTCAGTCAAAATTCGCATCAGCGTTTCGTAGTCTTCGTCGCTGAGTGACGCGACAAAGCACTGTTGCGCCCGGATCATGGCTGGCTGCACCTCATCGACGAACTTTTTGCCTTCATCGGTGATTGTTGCCAATTTAGCACGTCTGTCGACGGTACTCGCTTGCCGGACAAGCAATCCTCGGCGTTCCAGCCGGCGAACAACATCGGCTGCGGTGTTTACGATCGATCCCGATCTGGCCTGCGATCGTAACCTGATCAAGGGGCTTGCCACTGTACAAGACTGTTAGAATTGCGAACTGCCTGAGTGTAACATCGAACTCCCGACACTCGTCGAGAAAAATGCCGACATGTATCTGGTGCAGGCGCCGGATCAGGGAGCCCGGTCTATGCCAAAGGTCGGGAGAAATCTCGTGAAGACGTCGTCATCTCATCTCCCATCTACTCCGTCAACATTTGTCGCTCGCTTCGATATTCGTAGTATTCTACGTTTTTTTTCAATGCTCGAACCATGTCTAAAATTGGACAGATGCAAAAAACAACACGATTGACTGTTAACGGGCTATCCCGCGTCATGTGAATTCTGGGTTCTGGGTGAGAGCCTGCCGCCGCTCGGCCGCAACTCGCACATGCGCGAGGTCATGATGTTTGTCGAGTCCTCCTAGCTGCCGGAAACTGATCGCTGTTAATTTGCAAAAAAGCGAGACAAAGCGCCTGAACTTAACGCGTCGCAGATTGAACACCCAATGCGGATCGCCTCATTCGGTTTGTCCGCGTTACTGACATTCGCCATACGATCCCGATGTGATCGTTACATCGTCTCAATCGAACATTTCATCTTCGGAGGGCGAGCCAAGTTCACGCCGTTTAGGCTGAACTGCTGGCTCGCACCTTTTACTGCCAAACAAGAAAAAACCCCGCCAATCGGCGGGGCTTCTTCTGAGCCGATGTTCTATGGTAGAATGGCTCTATGGCGCTCCTGTTCCTCTGTGGACGGGGGCGTTTGTTGTAGACCGCTCTCAAAACCCATAAACCAGGCTTCGATTATTTCGCGACGTACCGTCTGAACGGTGTCTTCGAGCGCTTTGTTGCGCCGAACGATACCGCTTAGAAGCGGACGCAGCTTTTGGTCTACCGCATGTGTATCGATGACTGACATACGATGAATTGCGTTAGAGCTGATAAAGGTCCTCGACCGCGACAAGCTGAAGCCAGCTCGTCTGTCTCTGACGTAACCGGCCTCAATGCACAAAAGTCAATGCCCGAAGCGAATGCGCAGCGGCTTTACTTTTGTGGAAGGTCGGTATCCTGAAGAGACGTGCTGGCGAGACTTTCGCTGTATCAATCCTCAAACACGAAAAAACCCGCCCAAAGGCGGGTTTTCTCGAAAGTCAGCTACTGTGGTAGACTGTCTTTTGCAGGGCTCGTCTTCGGACGGGCCTTGGTGTTTCGAGACGCGCTTTCGCGTCCACGGCGAAAGCTGGCAAGCTGTTCCGCCTTCAGGAAGTCGATGACTTCCTCGGTGTCCAAACCGTTGTTGAACACGTCGAACAACATCTGCCGAACCTGAAGTTCGTAGGTGTCGAGGTAGTTTTTCTTTTTCATACGTAGGATGAATGGAAGGCTAGTAATGGTCTTCGACCAACGAGCCGCGTAAGGCAACTCGTCTGCCCATGACGGGACTGGCCTTCATGCTTCCGGGTCAATGCCCCTGCGGCTTGATGCGGAAGGACGGCCCAGTACAATGGGTGAGACGAGTGACGTAACTAAACTCTTTTTTCCGCTGCGCCTCTGCGCAGAGAGAATTACGGGTGCGGCAGCACCCCCACAATGACAGCGCGCACGCGCTGTTTTCAAAACAGGAAACCTTCGTTTCCTAATAATGATAGCTTCTGCCACCGGCAGAATCCGAGGGCAGCTTGCTGCCCCAACCAGAGCATGACTCGTTCATGCGCACCGTTTCCCCGAATTGTCGCAAGCGACAGAGCAAGGGCACCTGCTGCGACAGATATGGAGCTGGGGTGTCCGCTCGTCGTGCGCTCGACCCCCTACGTACTGGTGGAGGTCTCGCACACACAGTCACTTCGACTGCGAGACCGGAACCCAAGCGTGATATGGACTCCCGATATGCGTTTAGCGAGGGAGACATGAACAGCGCAGCCGATTACAACAACTTGGTCCTGTATAGGCCTTAGCGTTGTTGAGGAGAGATCGCAGGGGGTCGAGCGCATGCGAGACAATTCGGGGAAACGCATTGCCGCTGGAATCAAGGCCTCCGCGCCCCCAGTGGCAATGCAATAACCCATCTGTTCTAGAACAGATGGGTCAATAGATACGTGTGTCCGGGTGCAGAAAGCGAGTAGGAAACGTTTGGTGCCGGCTTCAATAATGGGCGTGCTTTTCCGCAGCTTCGCATCAAATTGATCACAATTTTGGCAATTTAGCTTACACAATTGCTTACACATTTACAAGTTGCGGAATAATTATTCCTTTAATATCATAAGTTTACTGACGAGATAAATGGAATCATAATCCGCGTGTCGGGGGTTCAAGTCCCTCCCCCGCTACCAAATTTTCACATATATTCAGATGTTTGGCGAAATGTGGAATTTCACGGCAAGCCGGCGATTACTTCGCATCCCATTTGGGCGAACCAATGCAGCAGAGCGGTTTTCGAGATACTGGCCGAAAAGCATTTGACTCCGGCTGGCAGGGTTCGTCTGCCCAAATGCTCAGAAATTCCGATCCGGCATGTGCTCAACATATCTGTCCGGCAAATGCGCAAGGCGTGATCCGATTGCCTGCTCAGCGTTGATACATGCTCGGCTGCGGCATGTCGTCCGGTGCCGCTCCTGTGACAGAATCGCGCAAAATCGAGGAAACGAGCGATGTTTTATGTCAAGTCGGGGTCGCACTGACGGCCATCAATGCGCGGCTTCACCCAGATGATCTACAAATTCACCCCGTCAATAGATGGTGTGGAGAAATGGGTGCCGATGTGCATTGGATAAGGCATTCCGCCTTGTTTGAGAACAGAATGGACGCGGCCCGGAAACTGGCGAAAGTTCTGCCTTCGGTCGACCGCGACAACACGGTCGTGATTGCGCTACCGCGAGGCGGTGTGCCGATGGGTGCTGTTCTGGCGCAAACACTCGGTGTCCCCCTCGATGTGCTCATCGTCAGAAAAATCGGCGCTCCTCGACAGCGCGAACTTGCCGTCGGCGCGGTCACGGACTGGAACGGGCTTCAGGTTACGATCAACGGTGATATCGCCCGGTCTCTGGGCCTTTCCAACACCGATATCCGCCGCTTGGCAGAATCCGAACAGCCCGAGCTAAAACGCCGTGCTGAACTATATCGTGCCGACCGGTCAGCGATAGAAATCGCGAACAAGACGGTCATTCTTGTCGATGACGGCATTGCCACGGGGGCGACCGTGCGAAGCGCATTACGATTGCTGAAATCGTTGCGGGCGGCCAAGATCGTTCTTGCGGTTGGTGTCGCGCCTGTGGAAACGCTTAGAAGTCTTGCCTCAGAAGCAGACGAGATTGTCTGTCTTGCCTCTCCCGAACCGTTTTTTGCGGTGGGTTCGCACTATCGCGAGTTCGAACAGGTCACCGACGACGAAGTTGTCGAGATACTGTCGCGGTACCGCTCTGGCGAGGAAGCGGGTTAGCCGGACATCAGCCTGTTCAAGCGATTGTTGTTCAGAAGCGAGCGGGTCATGCCGCCGAAAACCCATTCACGCATTCTGCTGTGACTGAAGGCACCGGTGACGACGATATCGGCGTTTTCTCCTTCGACAAAGCCCTGGAAGTCCTCCGGCCCGTTTTTTCCCTCCAGAACAAAATGACGCGCCCGTATGCCGTGCCGCATCAAAAAGGCAACGACATCCGCCAACGCATCGCCAGGGTGTTCATCGTCGCTTTCCGTGGCGGCGGCGACGACAACCTCGCTGGCAAGCGTGAGCAGGGGAAGCGCATCGGCCACCGCACGGCGCGCCTGGGTCGTGTCCTTCCAGCCGATGACGATCTTTTTCGGATACCGATAGGTGACATTTTCCGGCAGAAACATCACCGGCCGGCCGGCCGCACTGACAAGGTCACCGCAATTGACGGAACGGAACGCATCGCCGGTCAACGCGCCATGCGGCGTTGCCGAAATGATCAAGTCTGCCGCACGCGCATTAGCGAGCAACGCGTCGATCGGTTGCACCTCCGATTGCCGCCAGATCCTGTTCGGCGCGTCACCGGCGATCGCGAGGAACATCTCCTGGATTTCCGCCAGGGACTTTCGATTTTGCTCGGTAATCAGGCCGGCTGAATCGTCGATCGGCATCCATCCGTCCGTCGGATAGACCGGGCGGACGCAGCACGCTGCGAATCCGATCAGATAGGCATCCAACTCGTCGGCGAGTTCCTTGGCGTAGCGGATCTTGGCTTCGGCATAGTTGTCCACTTCCAGATGCAGCAAGATACTGTTGTAAGCCATCGTGTTCACCCCGATCTAGGGTCAGAACCCCAAGGCATTTGCACATGCGGTCGACGTTGTCTCATTGACCGCCGTCAACGCGAGCCAGGCATCAGACCGTTGCCGGCAGATGCGCATTTCCTTCGAATTGACGTCGGGCAGCGGCGAGATAGGCTTTGGCCTGGCGCGGCCATTTGTCGGGCGAGCGCGGATCCTTATCACGGAGATGGTCAATTGACAGGCGTGCCCTGAGCAGAGCCCGGAAAGCCCCGTAAGCCCGCTTCAGGTTCGCCGATGGCGGCGCGCCGAAGACGGTTTCTATATGCCTCAGCAACATTGCCCTGATCCAGGGCGCTCCCAGCCATTCACATTCCAGTCCGAGATAGTTGATCTCGTCGTAGATATCGACGAGCAACATATCGGGATCGAATTCCAACCGATCAAAAATGATCGGCGGAGACACCAGGCAGACATGCTCGGGCCGCAGATCGCCATGGCCTTCAACGACATGGCCGGCTTCGATGCGACCACGAATTTCAGGCAGGCATTGCTCAATAACGCCGGTCACGTCCTCGCAGAACTGCCTTGAGTAATTGTCGCCGAGGTGTTCTCGCATCTCATGCAGATGACGGGCATTGATCACGGATTCCCGCTGCAGAAGCCGGACATAGGGGTCACAGTTTTGCCGGTGCAACTGCCGGCGTTGATAGAAATCGGTGAGCACGTCCGCCAAAGCCTCGACCTCGCTCACGGTAACGTGGCGGTGCTCGGCCAGGCGCCTGTCCAACATGTCGTTCTCGGGAAGGCGCAGCATTTCGACCAGCCAATCAACCGGGCGCCCGTCGCCACCAATCTTCAGCCGCCCGATATTGTCGCAAACAAGCGGGACGGTGCCCAAGTAGACCGTTTTGCCGGCCAGTTGCCTGTTAAGGCGTATCTCTTCCTCACAGAAGTGCTTCCTGGCTTTCAGGGTCGAGAAATCGAGATAGGAAAACCGCACCGGTTTCTTGATCTTGTAGGCGTGATCACCGGCGAGGAAAAATCATTGCGGTGTGTGTCTCGCGAACTGCAACTGCTCCGATGGATTGCGAGTAGGATTCGGGCCTTTTCAGGAATTCGGCTTTGTCTTCAAACTTCAATGGAACACCCGATTGAACGACTCTCGGCTAGGGCCACAGGTCGCGAAGCTCCTTGCGCATCGAATTGCGCACCTGGCTGATTTCGCCTTCGGTGACCTGGCTGTCCAGCATCTTGAAAACAGCCGCTATTCCGGCTTCCGGATCTTCCAGCGGCTCCCTGGTGAACGCCTCGCGGACACGCATCACGAAATCGTCTTTGCCACGTGGATGTACCGGCGTGGCCGAAGGATTCCAGCCTTCGTAGTAAATTCCCCGGACCAATATCGGCAACTGCGCAGCCAGATCGGCCGCCTCATCGACCGACAGCCAATCACGAACCGCATGCATCACGGAGCGCAGCAGGATGTAAGCTCTGCCGTCGTCATTCGCCCAGCCAAGCTCGTCGCGAATCTCAGCCAGCCAGTGCGCGACAACTTCAGGGGAATGGTCCAGCGTCTTGTTTCCAGTGATCGCCATTTTCCGGTTCCTTCCCTGAGCACATCAAGTCTTGACCTGAGTGGGACCGTGGATGGTCTCAGGATCGGATGCATTGATGGCTATCAACTGCCGCACTGACGGCCCGGTGCTGCGCTTGCATTTGACTCGGTCCATCAGGCGTGATTTCTAGATATCGTCAGGGGGCTGACCTTGTAGGGAAGTTGGCTTTCATGAAAGAAATCGTTCTCTCGCCCAATCGCTGCTGCAAGCGCAAGCGGTGCGTCGTTGTCGATCACGCGATCTGCAGGGCACTTGGTCCGGATGCGGCGGCCGAGTTCGATCGCTACTCGCATCTGCACACCTTCAAAAGCGGCCAGATGATCGTCGGGCAGGGCGAAGATTCGGTGATGGTCGGAAACATCGTCAGCGGCATGGTCAAGTTGACCATATGCACCGAGGAAGGCAACCAGCAGATCGTCGGTCTGCTCTATCCTTCCGACTTCTTCGGCCGCATCTTCAGCGACCGAACCCGGTTTTGTTATGAGGCTGCAACCGATGTGACGCTTTGTGCGATCGACCGGAGAAATTTCGAAAAGCTGCTTGAGCGATACCCGGAGGTCGAACATCAACTCCTCGTCGACACGCTGGATGAGCTGGATGCGGCGCGCGGCTGGATTGCGTTGATCAACAACCGGACGACCATGCAGCGAGTCGCCACATTGTTGTTCATTTTGATGAGGCGATTGCCCGAGGAAATCCCGACCGACCGCCAGGGCATCGTCCACAACATCATCAGGTTTCCGATCGGCCGCAGGGACGTTGCCGATCTCCTGGGGACGACCCCCGAGACGCTGAGCCGCAACATTCAGTCCCTGTCCCGTCAGGGCATCATCCGCATTATCGATCCCAACAGGTTTGAATTGCTTGATGAAACAAGGCTGCTCGATTGCGCAGGCGAGCTGGAAGAAGACATTGAATTCATCGCCGGACTGACCGACCAGAGGCCAGCGTCGCCGCCAAGCATTGGACCGGAGCACTTCGACGAGCGCGAAAGCGCGTAGCGACCGTTTTCCGCGAACAGACTCAATGCGCCATCAGCACCGGTCGGTCGGCGTTGTCGAGCATGGCCTGCGTGGTTCCGCCGAAGATCTGCTCGAACAGGCGTGAATGTCCGTACGCGCCCATGATGATCATACCCGCATCGATATCGTTTGCGTGGTTCAGCAAGACGGTATGGGTATCGCGTCCGGCGGCGGAAATGACGTCGACCGTCACATTGACATCGTGGTGCGCCAGATAGGTGGCAAGGTCGTTTCCCGGCTCTTCCCCATCGCCTTCTTCAGTCGCCAGAGGATCGATCATAACCACGTGAACGGCCTTGGCGGCAGCGAGTATGTCGATTGAATCGTAGACCGCGCGGGCGGCTTCGCGCGACGAGTTCCACGCTATCATGATCTTTGTAGGTGACAGGGATGCCTTGCTGCCCTCCGGGACCAGCAGGAACGGTCTCGCGCTGCGAAACAGCAGGCCGGAGAGGCTCCTTCTCCACAATCTGCCATAGGCTGTTTCACCGCGGATCCCGATCGCCAGATCGGCGCAACGACCACGCCTGCCGACAACCGTTTCGATCTGGGCCTCATCGCAATAGTGCAGCGAAACGTCGCCGGAGACCGCAGTCTCGGCCAGAAGTTGAGAGACCTTTTCTCCCTGCGCCCGAAGGGAATCCATTCCCTCCTCCCGCTCCTCCGACCAGGCATCCATGGGAACGACATTATATATGCTTGTTGGCGGCGGCGGCGCGATGCCGACGACTGCGACACTCAGGTTTGCTTCGGCCGCTTTGGCAAGCGCCATGGATTGTTCGACCGGATCAAGCGCATGTCCGTCGCCTATCACGATAAGCAGTGTTTTCGGCTTCATCGACTTGCCTTTCTGCTGGAACCCGGTCGATTTTTGTCAAACGCTATCTTGGTTTCGGGTCATTCCGCATTGATCCTCGTCATTGCCGGTCAGGGCAAAGGCGGCGAGTTTCAACCATGTTGTTCTTTGCGCTTCAGGGATCGGACGTTCTTGGCAAGCGGATTGCCGAAAAAGGCGGATTCGATCTTGCAAGACACGAAGAGCGGTTTTTTGATGGCGGCGAACACAAGACAAGGCCGCTCTTAAGCGTCCGGGGAGAGGACGTTTACGTGCTGCTCAGCCTGCATGGTACAAGTGATGCGTCCGCTAACGACAAGCTCTGCAAACTGTTGTTCTTCATCGCTGCCTGCAAGGACAACGGCGCCTCGCGGGTCACGGCGCTGGTTCCTTACATGGCTTATTCGCGAAAAGACCGTCAGACAAAATCCCGGGATCCGGTGACGACGCGCTACGTGGCGCAGCTGTTCGAGGCGGTCGATACGGACATGGTGGCAACCCTTGATGTTCATACCATTATCGCCTTTCAGAATGCTTTTCGCTGCCCGTCGCTGCATCTCGATACTCATCGGCTGTTTGCCGACGTCGATTGCCCGGCGCGTCGGCAGGGAACAGGTGGCGATTGTCTCTCCCGACGGAGGCGGGGTGAAACGGGCGCAGTTGCTAAGACAGATGCTGTGTTCGGTGCTGGATCAGGAAATCGGTTTCGGGATCATGGAAAAAACGCCGCAGTGGCGGCGTGGTGAGCGGAACGCATTTCGCCGGCGATGTTGAGGGCCGGATCGTTTTTTGTCGTCGACGACATGATCGTTGGTGGCGGGACAATGTTGCGGGCTGCAAAGGCCTGTCGTGAACACGGGGCTCGCGCTGTGCACACGCTGGCGGCCCACGGCCTGTTCTCGCCGGCCGCAGGAGAGCTGTTTTCCGGCGATGTGATCGACACAGTGACAGTCACCGACAGCGCAGCCCCGTTTGACAACCAGTGGCCAGGCATGGACGACAGGCTGACCGTTCTGTCGGTTGCCGGCCTGTTTGCCGAAACCATCAGGAGGCTTCACGAAGGTGGATCGATCAGCGATTTGCTGGAATTCAGTCGCGCCGCCGGCGGATAGTCCTGCGCGGATCCGCAGTCGACAATCCTGCCTTTGGGTCGACGTCAAAACAGTCGGAGCCGCCAGATCATGACCGGCGCCACTCCACGGTGTTGGCGCGGGAAGATTGAAGTCGAGTGCACGATCGACGCTTGATGTGAATTGATTGATCTCAATGACACAGGTCTGGTTCTCGCTCATGAAGCGGGATGCGGGCAAGTTGGTAATTGCCGAAGCTGAGAACGGATGGACAAGATGAAACTGAAGCACAACAGCTGGGTTGTCGTCATGGACGGCGAAAAGGCGCTTTTTCTGCGCAACGACGGTGATGCCGTCCATTGTAACCTGCAGGTCTTCCGTGAAATCGAGCAGCGCAATCCCTCCAATCGCGAACAGGGCAAGTGCCCGCCCGGGGCGGCTGAATGACAGCGTTGGCGGTCACAAAAGCGCCGTAGAGGAAACCGATTGGCACCGGCTGGCGAAGGACCGGTTTGCTGTCGAGATCGCAGACCGATTGCTCAATCACGAACGAAACGGTCGGTTCGAAGAACTCGTACTCTCAGCGCCACCGCAGGTTCTGGGCTCGGTGCGCAAGGCGATTGGAAAGTCGGTGCGCGACAGGATCGTCGGCGAACTCGACAAGGACCTCACATCCCACCCGGTGGCGGAGATTGAGGCACACATCCTGAAACACTGGACCATTTACAACCGCCTGGCCGCCGTGACACCGCCGCCGGCCGGGTCATTTCCGAACAGATATTAGCTCGCGGAATTGACGGCTATCAATGCAGCGCGCCGGTACCGGAATAGCATTTGGCCGGTGCAAAATACGTTCTTCGTGATGCTTGAGAACGTGACGCGGATTAGTTGCTCGTTACAAGGAGAATCAACCATGTCCAAATCCAAGAAACTGGCAGTTAACAAGGAAAAGAAAGCAACCGCGCCGGCCGAGGCTCAAATGCCGCCGTTTGAACGGCTGCACCGCGAAATCGACCGGCTGTTCGATGATTTCGGGCGCATGGACTGGCGGTTGCCTTTCGCACGCAGTGATTTCGATATCAGCTTGCCCTGGTCGAAACGCGAGGACTGGGGTGTGACGCCGGTAATGGACCTGGCGGAAAAGGACAATGAGTACGAAATCACCGCGGAGCTTCCCGGGATGGACGAGAAGGACATTGATATCCGTGTGTCCAACGGCTCGCTGAGGATCAGCGGCGAGAAAACCGAGGGAAAAGGAAGAAAAGAAGAAAGACTACCACCTGTCGGAGCGCCACTACGGATCGATCCGCCGGACGATCAGCCTGCCGGAAGGCGTGAACCCCGACAAGATCGAGGCGTCGTTCTCGAAGGGTGTGCTGAACGTCAAACTGCCGAAGACGGTCGAAGCCCGTAAGGCGGAGAAGAAAATCGCGGTCAAGGCCCGCTTGAAGCGGCAATTGCGGTCAAGAGCGGCGCGGAGAGTTCGCGCCGAGTGTTCCAGCGGCACCGCCTGTATGCGGTGCCGATTGCGTCAACGCTGTAGGCGTAAACCCATGACACCGGGCACCGCCGGGTTGGGCAGGGCGGATTTCGAAATTATCCAGGAAAACATCGACATTGCCGCCAAATTGCGCGACTACGCCGATCTGCTGGCGCAGCAGGGATCGGACGGTTTTCGCGAACAGGCCTATCGGAAGGCGGCGGAGGCAATTGTCGGTCTTGAAGAACCCCTGTCGGTCATCTTTCGCCGCGACGGCGAGAAGGGGCTGATCGCACTGGCACATATTGGCAAGGGTATCGCCGGAGCGATTGCCGAGCTGATCACGACACGCTGCTGGTCACAGCTCGACCGGCTGCGCGGGGAGCTTTCGCCCGAAAATGTGTTTCGCACCATTCCGGGCATTGGTCCCCGCCTGGCACATCGACTCGCCGAGGACTATCAACTTGAATCGCTTGAGGATCTGGAAGCCGCCCTGCTGGATCCAGACAGTCCCGTGAAGGGATTCGGTGAACGACGGCGAGCGGCGGTTCTGGCCGTCCTCGCGCAACGGCTGGGGCGCCCTGACAATTACGCCCTCAGGGCGGAAGGTTCCGGCGCCCGACGTCAAACTCATTTTCAAGGTGGACGACATGTACCGGAAGCGGGCGGCAGCCGGCCTGCTTCGGACCATTGCACCAAAACGCCATAACCCGGAGCACAGGAACTGGTTGCCAATCATGCATGCGCGCCACGGCGAATGGCACTTTACCGCGCTTTATTCAAACACGGCTCTCGCCCATCAACTCGGAAAAACACACGATTGGGTCATTATCTATTTTCAGCTGGAAGGACATGGTGAGGGGCGGTGCACGGTCGTCACCGAGACCAAGGGTGCGATGGCCGGAAAAAGGGTGGTGCGGGGCAGGGAAGACGAATCCGCTGTTCTCCCATCGAAAGGGTAATTGCGTCATCCGCGCAAGCACCGGCCCGCATCCTCAACTCTCGGGCGGGCGGCTCGCTGCAAGGAGAAATCACGAATTTCGTATCGACGGACAAACCGTTTCTGATTGTCTATGTCCGCGATCCGGAGGGCAATATTCTCGAACTTGAACAGCCATTCTGACAGCAGCCAGCGCGATCACCGGTGAGATTTCGCGGCGGTCTTTGGCAAATTCCAGCGCCTTCCGGCCCGGCGAAATGCGCCATTGCGTGCGGAGATTTTGTCGGCAAGTACGACATGTCGGGAATGCCCGGCGATTGACGGCAATCAACGTCAAAAACACCTCTAGGGGTTTTATACATACACGGGCTGACCTGCCGGACCTAGTGGATTCGGCGGGCAGCGAATCTTGGGCCAACGGGAGATAACGATGTTCAATCAGATTATGGTTCCAGTCGACCTCGAGCATTTGGGCGGTTTGGCCAAATCGCTTGCGGTCGCTGCTGACCTTTCGAACAAGTACGACGCACCAGTGTGTTATGTAGGAGTTTCCAGCGGCCAGCCGGATCCCATCTCGAAGAGCCCCGGCGGTTACAGCAAGAAGCTGGCGGATTTCGCCGCGGGACAGGAAGCAAAACACGGCCACAAAGTGTCTTCGCAGATGTTTGCCAGTCATGATCTGGTCACGGATGTCGACGATGTCCTGCTGAAAGCAGTGGAGGAAGTCGGTGCGGACCTGGTTGTCATGGCGTCGCACATACCTACGATCGTGGACTATGTCTGGCCTTCCAATGGCGGCAAGATCGCCGCGCATTCCAATGCCTCGGTGTTTGTCGTCAGGTAACCAGGGCGACCGGCTGACGTATGGTCGTGTTAAGCGAAACCCGAACATTGCATTGCCGAAATCGGTGCGGCAATCGATTCGGTCAGACCGATTTGCTCCAGGGATGCACCTTCGGTGCCGCTTCCGGATGAGAGCGAATGAAATGATGCAGGACATGCAGTAATTCGCGCACATGATCGGTATCGCGGCGGCTTTGCGCCTTGCGGATATCGTCGACGATCATCGTGAAAATCGCCTCCATTCCCCGGTCTTCATGGGCGAGATATTGGGCATATGCGATTGCGACCATCTCGGGCATGTTCTCGTGTTCGGCGATTGCGAGAACTTCTTCCTCTGTGAGATCACAGAATGCCAAGCAGTCTTCCATGCTGATCATGATCAGCATTAAACACCGTCGTCAGGCAGGGCGCAAATTTTTGTCAGACGCGCTGAACCTCGTTTGACAGTTTCAACCACATAGCAGGCAGCGCAAGTTACGGCGCAAATATCCAAGGCGGGTTCTGCCGCCATGTTCGGCGATCAGCTGGTTGAGATCGAGCTGTTGTCGCTTGCCGCAGCGGGTGCATTTGAACTCCAGCGTGAGATTTCCTGTCGCTATCTCGCGCAGGGTCAATTCATCATCATATGCGGATGCTTCAATTCTCAGCATGAATCGGTCCGGTGTGTCACGCGGTTGCGACGATACCATCTGGAGTGCGCGGGTAAACCATATCCGTCTTTCGTATCCCGGCTGATCAAGTCGGACCATTCGGATGCTCAGCGGTCTTATCCCCGATCGCAGACGAATTTGCGCAACTGGACATGATCCAAAATGTCACTAGCTTCGTTGGTGTTGACTATCTCATTATTGGAGAGACGATATGGCAAAGCCGTTGGCATTGATCGTTGGAGTTGGAGATGGGCTGTCAGCCTCTCTCGCCAGACTTTTATTCGAAAACGGATACCGTCTGGCACTTTCCGCCCGAAACATCGACAAACTTGCTGATCTTGGCCATCAAACCGAAGCATCCATCCACAGCTGCGATGCCTCCGACGCAGAACAGGTACGTTCCTTGTTTGAGCAGATCGACGGCTCTATTCGCGTGGTCGTCTACAATCCCTCCGCGCGCCAAAGAGGTCCCATCGTCGAGCTCGATCCCATGGCCGTGCAAAAAGCGGTCAATGTCACAGCATTCGGTGCTTTTCTTGTTGGCCAGCAGGCTGCGAAAAGAATGCTGGATCAGCAACCGGTTGACGGCGTCAGAGGTTCCATTCTCTTCACCGGGGCGTCCGCCGGGGTCAAAGGATTTCCGATGTCGGCGCCGTTCGCAATGGGCAAATTCGCCCAGCGCGGACTTGCCCAGTCGATGGCGCGTGAACTGCATCCCAAGGGAGTTCACGTTGCATGGATAAACATAGACGGGGCTATTCGAAATCCCGGCAGAACGGAGCCTGCTGAGCAACCGGACTCCATGCTGGATCCCGACGCCATTGCGCGCACCTACCTGTCGGTTATTCAGCAAGACCGTTCAGCCTGGTCAAACGAGATCGCGGTCCGGCCATGGGTCGAGCGCTTTTAGCCGGATGAATGACGGCCGGATGCCGACATAGCCTGACCGGAAACGGGGAGCGCGGAACGGAAATTGACGGGACGAAACAACAAGACGGTTGCATTGAAAGGAACTCACGTGAGCGACAACACTATGCTGATTACCGGGGCATCCAGCGGTATTGGTGCGGCAACTGCAAAAGCGGCGGCGGCTAATGGTTGGAAGGTCGTTCTCGCCGCAAGGTCCGCGGACAAACTCGCCACACTGGTGTCATCAATCGGCGAAACCAAGGCGATCGCGGTCAACTGCGATGTCACCCGCGAAGAGGATGTCAAATCCTGTATCGAAGCTGCGGCGTCGTTCGGATCGCTGAAAGCGGTGTTTGCCAATGCCGGTCTGGGCGCTACATCGTCCGGCTCCGAAAGCGGCGACACCGACAACTGGCGGCAAATGATCGACGTGAACATATGGGGGCTCTGCCTGACCGTGCGATACAGCCTGCCCGAACTGCGAAAGCATGCCGGTCATCTGCTGATTACCGGAAGCAGCGCCGGCCGTTCAATTGTCAAGGGATCGGTATACGGCGCGACCAAATGGTTCGTCCACGGATACGGACAAAACCTGGCGATGGAGATGGCGGAATGGGGCGGCCGGTGCACTGTCATCGCTCCGGGAATGGTCGACACACCGTTTTTCGATACACCCAAACCGGGTGCACTCACCGCCGAAGATGTGGCCGAGGCAGTCATGTATGCGGTTCAGCAGCCGCATCGCGTCGGTATCAGGGAAATTCTGATGACGCCGAACGGTTAGTCAACATTCGGATGCTCGACCGTTCTTTCAATACCGGCCCCCCCCCCCCCCGCGCTACCCGGATGTTGCGAAGGGCCGGTCTTGAATGCCAAACGAATCCGGACGAACGAATGTCTTGATTAGCGCCCGATCGCGCATTGCTACGCCCAGAGCACGCCTCTGGGATTCACCGGTAAAGCGGGTGCGGCGTCGGTCCGAAAATCGGCGGGTGCCTTCGCTCGCCTGGCCAGAACAGCGGCGGTACGCCTGCCTGCGGTGGCCGGTATATCGGGGGCGGACGTCGGCGGTGTGGCGGCCGGTAAATCGGCGGACGCCGAATAATGGGCGGGCGCCGATATCTCCTTGGCCAGCGATATATCGGCGGTGTACGGAAGATCGGTGGTCGTCGATAAATCGGCGGCGGGATAATAACCGTTGGCGGGCGGTGGTACCCGGCTATCCGGATGTATCGGCCATGGGCGAAGCCTCGCCGGCCTGCAAATCTCACCCGGCACCACCGGTTGCAATAGTACACCCAAACATGTGCGCGAGCCGGGATTGTCAGAATTCTCGGACAGCGAACGCTCGCGCAGGTGCGCATGTTCACCGCCCCTGTCGTCCATCCGTCTGCGGCTTTGGCGGACGTCGTCATCATCAATCCGCCCACGACGCTCAGGCCAAGCAATACCATACGTAGAATCAATGTTCGCTCCCCTGGCTAGACAGCTCTGATTTTCAACATGCCGATATGAGCGCTTGCTTTCATTGACGGCCATCAAAGACCAAGCGTTGACGCACGCAATCGAGTGACAGCGATCTGCGGGCTTTCATTGATCTTTGTCATTCCCGACACTGGCTGTTGTCAGTAGGATTTCCTGCATTGATATCGATGCTCTGGAGGATTCCATGATGCGCGAGACAGAGGACTACGAAAAGGCCAGAAGGCGCGCAAAGGCCAAATACAAGTTCTTCGTTCATGCCGCGGTCTATGCGGCGGTTATGGTGCTGCTTGTGGTCATCAACATGCTCACCTTGCCAGGGACCATCTGGTTCATCTGGCCACTGATCGGGTGGGGGCTTGCTGTTGTGCTGCATGGAGCGCGGGTCTTCCTGTTAGCCGACAGAGACACGATCGTCGACGCGCTGACTGAACACGAGTTGAAACATTTGGGCGCCGACAAGAACGATGAGGGCATGTAACGAAAGGTCATGGCGCAATGACAGAGCGCGAGTTTGACATCGTGCTGTGGGGGGCAACCGGGGCCACGGGCCGTCGCGCCGCGCACCATCTGGCCAGACGTTGTGGGGAACGCCGCCTGCGGCTGGCCATTGGTGGTCGAGACCGGAAAAAACTGGAAGCCGTGCGCGAAGACCTGCCCAATGCGGACGGCCCGATTGCGTTGTTGGTGGGCGACAGCCATGACACCGCGTTTTTGGCAGCAATGACCGCCAGAACGAAGGTGGTCGTGTCGACTGTCGGTCCATTTGCACTTTATGGCAGCGAACTGGTCGCCGCCTGTGTGGAGAACGGCACTCATTACTGCGATTTGACGGCCGAGCCGCAATGGATGCGCGCGATGATTGACGCACATGAAGAAAAGGCGCGCGAAACCGGCGCTCGGATTGTGCACTCTTGCGGGCACGACTCGATCCCGTCCGATCTCGGCGTGCAGTTCCTGCAAGACGCAGCGCTGGAACGCCATGGCAAGCCATGCAAGCGCGTCACCACCCGTGTGACGCGGATGAAGGGCGGCTTCAGTGGTGGCACAGCCGCGAGTTTCCTCAATGCCATGCGGCTACGCGAAACTGATCCGGATTTCGACAAACTGTCACAAGAGCCCTATGCGCTTTGCCCCGAAGGCGAACGGCAGGGCCCGGACGGACCGGACCGCATGATGCCGCTCGAGGTGACGTGGGATCGTGATCTGCAAGCCTGGACCAAGCCCTTTTTCATGGGACCGATGAATTCCAAGGTCGTGCGACGCAGCAATGCGATTATGGGTTATCCTTATGGTCGCGACTTCAGGTATCAGGAGACCGCTTTGACCCGGGGCGGGATCGGCGGCTGGTGGGCGGCGATGCGATATGCGCTCTTCGGTCGACTGTTGCTGACCGCCATGGCGATCCCGGCGACGCGCGGCCTACTTCAACGTCACGTGCTGCCCAAATCCGGTGAGGGGCCGAGCAAGGAAGTCCGGGAATCTGGCTCCTATGAGTTGGTGCTGGTGGGGAGAATTGCCCGATGGCACCATCCTGAAGGCACGCATCACCGGGCAAGGCGATCCAGGCGTGCGATCGACGACGCTAATGCTGACGGAAGCGGCCCTCTGTCTGGTTGGAGACGCCGGCAGTATACCGGTCGGCGGTGGCTTCTGGACCCCGGCAGCCGCGATGGGAAAGCGCTTGCGAGACCGGATCACCGCGCATGCCGCGCTGACCTTCGAGCTTATTGACGACATGCAAGCCTGATGGGGCCGCGTGCCTCACTTCGAAACTGATGGAAATAGAGGTCAGATATGGTATTCTGACATCACGTCCTGATGCTTCCGCATTGCTTGACGAACCCGGTCAGGGTGGCCTCGTCGATCGGTTTGCCTGGAACGATGCGGATGTGTTTGCTGGGCTTTCCTGATCCTTTTCAGCATGCCGTCTGGATCGGACAGTTCCGTGCTTTTCAAGAAGCCGAAGTTCGCGTGTGTTTTCGATCCGAACAGATAGATCACCGGAACCCCGTGCTCGTTGAGGAAGATCGGAGCGCCGTACTGCATTTCTTCCGTCGCGCCGGGCAGGGTAGCGTGAATGAAGCTCCGTAGTTGTTCCATGAGGGGCGCGACTTCGGCGCTACAGGTGCTGATGTAGTCGTCGACGGTATCGTATTTGTGGGCCATGGCGCTCCTCATGTCGCGGTTTTCGTTCGCATCGCCTCTGGCGCGCGGGATTTGAGCTCATTTGCCAGCGCAAGCACAGGGGCGATGCTGTCTTTGTCCATATAGTCGAACCCGTTGAGCTCTTCATCGCTTGCCACGGGATCGGGATTTTTCCACGCTGCGATGATCAGCATCGCCCGATCGTACCACGATAGCTCTGCGGGTATCTGCCGCCCGCGCAACGCGACATGCTTCGCATTGGCGATGAAATCGGCTGGCAGGCTATCGCCCACCCATGCGTCGAGCTTCGGGCCGGGAGGTGCGCCAGAGACCGTGACCATGACGACCGGTTTGCCCTCAAGCCTTGCGAGGTTTCTCTGCACCCAATCGGTAATCAGGAGCTTGTAGTAGATTACCGGGGTTGCGAGGATGAGAAAGTCATACGCATCCGGATCGACGTCTTCTCTGCGAACATTGAAGACGGGCAATCCCGACGCCGCCGCGATCCAATCGGCGTATTCTGCCGTGCTGCCGTATTTTGTCGCGTAAAGAACGGCACCTTTCATGGTCAGATCTCTCAACTCAGCGGACCAGTCGCGGTTCGAACTTGGTCGGTGATCTTATGCCGCGGGGCGTTCGGGAAATCCTTGAGGCACGTCAATGAGACCAGAGTTATCGCGTGTTAGCCATAATTTCGCGGTCGAAAACGCTTAACTGGCCAAGCCAGTCGGCCCCTGCGATTTCGGCTGACGTTTATTGGGTTTCTCGGGGAGATGTTCATGGCTGTTAGCCAAACAGGTATCGACGATTCATCCCATAGGGTCGAACAACAGATTGCGTCGGTTCGGGTTCTGAATTGCGGGCGCGCAGAGCAGCACAAGGAACACCGCTACGGCAGCAGGATGCCGCAGCTTTTGTGGGTTTTGTTCGGACGAAGCTGGGTACCTTTGCCCTTGCAATGCTTCCTGATCGACCACCGCGACGGATTGGTTTTGTTCGATACAGGGATCGATCCGGCGATCATGACCGACAAGGGCTATATCAAACAGGCAATCGGGCGCTTTTTGCTGCCGCGGATTTTTCGATTTCATGTGACCGAGACCGATCGCATCGATCACGTTCTGACCGACGCAGGTATCGTTGCCGGCGATATTCAAAAAGCGGTCATCTCTCACCTGCATTTCGATCACGTTGGCGGGATCGCCCAAATCCCGCAGGCCGACCTGCTGGTGAGCGCCGAAGAGTGGGCGATCCTGTCGGAACCGCGCCCGGAATATGAGTGGATATTGCGCGAACATATCGAAATCCCCGCCGCGAAATGGCGGCGGATAACGTTCGAGCCGACCGACGACCCGCTCTTTGAAGAATTTGAAGGCATCCACGATGTTGCCGGTGACGGTTCGATGATCCTGTTGCCCACACCGGGACATACGGCGGGCTCCATGTCCATGTTGATCCGCCAAGACGGGTGGGATCCGATCCTCCTTGTGGGAGACCTCACCTACGAGACGGACTTTGCTCGAGCAGGATATCGTCCCGGGCACAGGTGACACGGAGGCGCTTCTCGCCTCATTCGCCAAGGTCCGTCGGCTGAAGGAGCGTCTGCCGCGACTTGCAATTGCCGCAGCGCACGATTTTGCCGCGGAAGAAGCGGTGTCGCGGGCCACAGGCCACAGTTCACAAAAGCAATAGGAATAACGCAATGATCAAAGCGGAACGCGACCAATGGGACGCCATCGTCATCGGCTCGGGCATGGGAGGAATGACGGCAGCCGCTGCGCTGTCCAAAACAGGGCACAAGGTACTGCTTTTAGAGCAGTACAAGACACTGGGCGGCCTTACGCACAGCTTCTCCCGTGAAGGTTTCTCTTGGGACGTTGGAATCCACTATCTCGGCTGCGTGGCTCCCGACGACCGGGAACGCGGAATGATCGACTGGCTGACCCAGACGCCGATGGATTTCGAGCCGATGGGTTCCATCTATGACAATCTGCATCTTGCTGACGCTCCAACGCTTGCTCTGTCGCGCCCGTTTGAGGCGCAGGAACGCGATCTGAAAGACCGCTTTCCCGACGAGGCAGAGGCGATCGAGGCGTGGATTGCCGCGCTCCGGGAGGGCCGCGAAGTGATGTACACGCTGGCGTCCACCCGAGCGACGCCTGAAATTGTCGGCGACATGATCGATTGGTGGAACCACCGGGCCATCGACAAATGGTGCAGGCGGACGACGCAGGAAGTTGTCGACAGCATCACGCAGAACCCAGACCTTGCCGCGGCCTTGACTGCGCAATGGGGGGATCACGGCGGCCGCCCCCACAAAGCGAGCTTTGCCGTGCACGCTCTGATCTGCGGCTCTTATCTGGAAAGCGGCGCATGGTATCCGGTGGGTGGCGGCAGTGCATTTGCCGAACATCTGATACCGACGATCACCGAAGCGGGTGGCGAGGCGCGCGCCGGTGTGAAGGTTGAGACGCTTCTGGTCGAGAATGACAAAGTCGTCGGGGTGCGCACATCTAACGGTGAAGATATCCATTCGGACGTGATCATATCCAATATCGGTGCGCGCGAAACGCTCAACAATTTGCTGCCAGCAGGTTTCGGTCCCGAAGACTGGATCAGCGAAATACAAGCGCTGCCAGCATCCATTGCTCATTTCAGCCTGTTCCTGGGTTTCGAGGGCGACGTGGAAGAAGCCGGAGCCACACGGTCAAACCATTGGTTCTATCCGACGGGCAAGGTCGATGCGGTGTGGGCGGAAGCACCAGAGGGCAGTCCTCCCGGCTTCTTCGTCTCGTTTGCGTCCCTGAAGGATCCAAGCCACGATCCGGGCCCCAAGCAGAAATATGCAGGCGAAATGGTGGTCTGGACCGATTGGAGCAGTGTTGCCCGATGGGCAGACCTTCCCTCAGGCGCGCGGGGAGCTGAGTACAAAGCGTTCAAAAAGCAGGTTGAGGACAAGATGTTCGCGTTGTTCAAATCAAACTTCCCCGAACTGGCCGAACTGGTGGTGTTTCGTGAACTTTCGACGCCGTTGGCCACGGCTGCGATCACCGGACACCACGAGGGCCGCTTCTATGGGCTGGATGGGACGCCGGAGCGGGTACTGAGCGATGCGCTGAGGGCCAAGACCCCGATCAAGGGGCTCTATCTTTCCGGACAGGACGTGGTCAGCCAGGGTATTCAAGGTGCGCTCTGGGGCGGGATCCTTTGTGCCGCAAGCATCGATCCGAAGGTCTTCAAGCAACTCCGCGGTTGAGATTGATTTCCTCTGTGGCGTCCGGACGTCGGATCTTTCCATGAATGGTATGTTCCATGCACTGGGTCTTGCTATCGATAGGGATCGCCATTGAGATTTTCGCGACCGCATCGCTCAAACTATCGGACGGCTTCACCAAGCTGGACTCACGCTGATCTGCTTTGGACTGGCGCCTTACGTGATGTCGCTTGTGTCCGTCGTCAGAGTTTTTCGGAGAGAGTTGGCATCTTCAAATGGGTCGTTGATGGAGCGCTTGCTTTCCTCAATTTCAATGGCCTCACTCCGCCGCTGGAGATCCATGAAGCGACGGAAGACTATCGCCGGCAGGAGGACCCGATCGGCACTTTCATCGATGATGCCTGTTTGGTGACAGGCGATCCCGGCGACACCGAGAAACCGTTTGATCTGTTCACCGCCTATGAACGCTTTGCGATTAAAACCGGTGCTATCAAGGTCAAGGAGAGCACCTTCTACAGCCGTCTTCCCGATGTGACCCGACGGACCTATCGATCGGCAGATGGCAAACATTGTCGCATTGACAAATCGCGAACCAACTCAGGTGTCGTCCATTGCGGTATTAAAATCCGCGAAACGTGGCTGGCAGGTGCGCGCGACGCGGGTGGTTCCAGGTAGGATTAAATAGGCGGAAGTGCAGGACCGAAACACCGCGCCCTGATCGGATTGTTACTTCAGACGCAAGATCGACCGGCTGCAGACGGCAGATCGGCGGACTTTCGAGCTTTATGATAATTCTACCGATGCTCAGTTTGCGACACTGATCTCGTACCACCTTTGGTTAGATTTGGTCATTTGATGGTTTTAGTGAAGTCCAGCGCGGCGGAGGGCATTTAGCATCCGCTCGATGAATGCCCTGTCCACTTCCGTGTAGTGAAATTTGGAGATGAGCTGCAGGTTTGCATTTGGAACAGCCTTCTTGAGATCGCTGACATATTCGCTTGCCGCTCCAATGTCGTTTTCGAAAACAGCAATTACCGCCAAATAGGCAAGAACTCTTCCCCTCGCAGGACCGGACGAGTTGCTTGTCGCTATTTCTTTGAATATCGCCTGGGCTTCGCCATACCGCTCAAGCTTGATCAAAGCGTATCCAAGATCAATAGCTACAGTGATGGGATAAATTGGTTCGAGGCGGATGGCCAAACGCATCAACTCAACAGCTTCATCCACCTGTCCAGACATGTTTTTGATAAATCCAGCCAATGTGTGGGCGCTTGCTCCGTTTGGCGAGAGTGCCACTGCTCGTTCAGCGTGTTCCATCGCGCTTTCGTGTTTCAATTCAAACAAATCAAGCAATCCGACAAGATTATGCGTTTCGGAGCTCTGGTCATCTCCGCTGAGATCCACGGCTTTGTCAGCGAAATGGCGCGCAGTCGACAAAGTCTCCGCCGGTGTTTTCGTCAACTGCATCATGAATTTTTGCACATGCAACCAGCTCATCAGGCGGTTTGATGAAACAGTGTCGGGGTGGCGATCATACAAATCTCTGTAAAGCCTCTCTGCTTTTCGATGACCTTCCAAAGACCACTGCAGATAGCTGCTTCTTCCTTCAACGAACGTTCGAAATTCATCAATTGTCGAGGCGACATCGCGCATTTCTGCGCGCCATCGACGCGCCTGCTCACCCAGGGTGAGCTTGACCTCAACTTCCTCTAGAATTTTTTCCGTCAGATCATCCTGCAGTTTGAAAATGTCATTCAGCGCGTAGTCATATTGCTCCGCCCAAAGGTGCTTGCCATCAAGAGCATCAACGAGCTGTGCGACAACGCGCATGCGGTCGTCTTGCACCTGGATACTGCCTTCCATCACGTAGCGAACGCCCAGCTCTTCGGCGATCTGTTGAACCTTGGTCGGCTTTCCCTTGTAGGTAAAGACTGAATTACGAGCGATAACGAAGAGGTCGGGCGTAGACGCGAGAACCGCGATGATGTTCTCGGTCAGGCCTTCTCCGAGATAGTCTTTCGAAGGATCACCGCTCAAATTGTCGAACGGCAACACCGCGATGGACGGCTTTTCGGGAAGCTCAAATTCGTACCTGGTTAGATCGGCCGGCTCGAAGTCATAGGTGAACCGACCCTGCCATGTCACAGCGGCAAGGATGATGAGAACCACCGCCAGACCGGCAGCGAATGCGGCACTGCGCCACACATGCCGGACCGGCATCGGTTGTGGTGGAAGCATTGTCAGCTGATGCTTTAGCTCGAACCCGGAAAACGACATCGCGCCCTTCACCGACTTGCTCAATCTCCAGACTGTCGTTGCTGTCTATCTGGTCATGCACCGAACCAGAAACGCAGATACCAGTGCTGTCGATGCGCTTTTGTAGCTCGGTGGCCAACGTCAATCCATCACCGCGGACTTGGCCGTCTTCAACTGTGACCTCACCCTGATCGATGCCAATGCGTATGATTTGGTTGCCTTCAGATGCGGCAATTGTCTCTTCAAGAGCAATGGCACATCGAACTGCATCGGATGCATTCGTGAATCGAGCTGCAATGCTGTCACGCATGTTGCCCAACAATTCGCCATGGTGATCGGCGACTAGCTGATAAGACGACACAATGAAATCACTGAGGATTTCGTGTGCCGAACTCCCGCCGGCTTCGTCTGAACTTTCGAGACCGACGATTTCCGCAACTAAGATCGTAGCCAGCGTCTGCTCCAAACCCAATCAATCCAATTTGAGTAACATAATTCAAAGCTAGTTCATGGCGGCAGGTTTGAGCAATAGAACGTTGACAGTTTCCGGCATGGGCGTGGACATGCGATGATCCAACACCACGTCGTGAATGGCTCTACTTCCGAGGACAAAATCTTTAATGGCATCCCGATTGCGACAGCGCTTCAATGTCTCAGAAGGGCTCTAAGCAGAAATTCGTCTGTTTGTGATGATGCGATCTGACTGGTTGCTTCCGGCCCCTAGCCGACATTCCAGGACCTGACTGATAAAGCGTCGCGGAACTCCAAAGCGGCCATTTGAGATTTTGTGTTTGGCGTGGTCGCCTTCCGGCCACTTCATATTGGCCACTGGCTAATGGAAATAAGCATACTCAGGTCTGAATACGGACCACGATAGTTGCTCGCAGCAGTTCCGTTATCCGCTTGGTGTGGAAAGCCGCCACATTAGTCAATCAGCCTTTTCAATGTCGAGCTGGCGTTATTGAGTTCATCGACGTCGGTGATCCGGCCCATGAATTTGTGAATGAGTGGTCCGTATACCGCCCACATTCGCTTGCGCATGCGTCGACCTTTTTTGGTAATCTTCAGCACCTTACCACGCCCGTCATCTGGAAAATCCAAGACATCCACCAGCCCCTCTTCAACCAATCGCTGGAGCAGTCGCGACAGATTGGATTGTTCGAAGAGATGCGTCTTTTCGATCTCGAACGGGCGCAAGCCTTTTCGCTTTGTTCGCTCCAATTCCCAAAGGACATCATACCAGCGCAGTGGTGGAAGGCCTTGGACCTTGAGTTCCGAATCCATCGCCCGATAGATTGCCCGTTGCGATTTGTTCAACGCGATCCATAAGTTGGTCTCTTCGTCAGTCGGTTCCATGTGTTCACATTCCGGTGAGTGATGAGGTTTCGCATTGCGCAGATCATACAAATCCAATTAGATGCATTTTCATCTAAATCAACCCCAGGCATAGTCTCAGGCAGAAATCGAGTGGCGGCAGTTATCCACGTGAAGCGATTGATCAATGATAGGAGTACAAAGATGACATGCATTAAGATCTCGAGCCTGGCGGCGGTGCCAATTTTGCTGGCATTTATCAGTACCCCGGTGTTTGCAGGGGAGACATACTACACCGATCAAGGCCACACTGAAGTACGCCTTCAATGGAGCCACGCTGGCGTTTCGACACAAGCGGCCGAGTTTACGACAGTGAAAGGAAAACTTGATCTTGAACCAGACAATGTAGAGCAATCCTCGCTCAGCGTAACGATTGATGCGTCAAGCATATCAACCGGATTTGGTCCACTTGATGATCATATGAAGAGTGCCGATTTTCTTGAGGTAGAAACATATCCGCAGATCACGTTCAGCAGTACGGGCGTGAAACAAACAGGTGACACAACTGCCGACGTCACCGGCGACTTGACCATTCATGGCGTGACGAAATCTGTGACGCTGAAAACCACGCTCACCCATCGCGGCGACCATCCGATCGGAAAATTCCTGGACTACTACAAGGGAAAATGGGTCGCCTTTACTGCCACGGCGGAAATCGATCACGTGGCCTTCAATGTTGGCAACAAATTCCCTACCGGACCGATCTCGATCTCGATCGTCACTGAGATGAAGGATAGGGAATAGGCCTCTGACGCAATGCCGACCGTTTGCGGCGACCGGCAGACTTCAACATTTTGGCGCCTTCGACGAAGGCGCCATTGAAGTTTCATAGAGGTACGGTCAACATCAACTGGTTCTAATCAATCGGGCGTCACGTGCTTGCAAACAGACCACAGACCTATGGACTTGTCGCCCAACTACTTCACTGGGCAACAGCGGCGCTCATCCTCTCGCTTATCCCGCTGGGACTTTATATGCATGAGTTGCCTGCCAGCTCAGCAGCGGAAGCGATGCATAAATCGTGGTTTTACTCGTTGCACAAGACGCTTGGCGTCGCAGTGCTGTTTTTGGCCGTCTTAAGGATAGGCTGGACAATCCTCCAACCGCATCCGAAGCCGTTAAACGGGGACCGGCGGATAGAAAACCTGGCCGCACAAACGGTACACTGGATTCTGTACGGCGCCATCATTGCCATGCCGCTGAGCGGCTGGCTACATCATTCGGCGTTGGAAGGATTTGCACCGATCTGGTGGCCATTGCCACAGGACCTGCCGCTAGTACCCAAGAACGCAGAGCTAGCTTCCGTATTCGGCGCGGCACATTTCTTCATTGCCATTTTGCTGGGTGTATCTCTGGTTTTGCATATCGGGGGAGCGTTGAAGCATTTGTTGTTGGATCGGGACGAAACCCTGGCTCGAATGATCCCGTTTCGCGAGGTCGATGCGCCAGTCAATCTTCCAGATCCGCAACATCGGCAGTTGCCATTTGTGTTGGCTGCCTCGGCGTATGTGGTTGTCGGTGTGGCCATGTTGGCTGCTTCCTACATCAGCGGATCAGAGAGCCAAACGGCGGCGGATGTGACAGATGCTGCAGATGCGACAGCATCACGTTGGCAAGTAGACATGGACAGAAGTCGGCTCGAAATTCAGATTATCCAATCTGGATCGCCGGTTACCGGGAAATTTGAACAATGGCGTGCTGTTATAGATTTCGATCCGAATGATCTCGCGGCAGCCCAGGTCTCGGTCGAAGTTGACGTAGCTAGCCTCAATATCGGTGCCGTGAGCGAACAAGCAAGGTCACCAGACTTTCTGAACGCTACCCAGTTTCCGGTGGCCAAATTCGTTGCTGATAAATTTGGCGAGACCGGCACCGGCATGTACGAGGCAAGCGGTTCTTTAGACTTAGCAGGCCACAGCAGACCGATTGTGTTGCCGTTTGCTCTGCAGATTGAAGACGGTCGGGCCTTTGTCGAAGGCCGCGTTACGCTCAACCGGCTTGATTTCGATATCGGCCGGCAAGGATTTTCGACTGATCAGATGATCGGCTTTGGCGTTGACGTTATTGTCACGATCGAAGCGGAGAAGCCTCCAGCCACCTGATTGGTTGGATGACGTGCGCAATCCCGGAATTTTCCACTGAAGCAATCCGTATTGAATTGAGAACTGCTGCCCTATGTCGCCAAAGCGATCGATCGGTAGAATCGGCCCACAGCCGACATTCAGAGAATGTTCGATTTTTTACACCGCACAATTCGCGAAGCAGACCTTGGGGCCTAAGCGTTAGAAGATGTGCGAAAGACAGCTCGGCAGACAAGCCGGCAGCGAGTTTTCAGCGCAATTCTCCTGATTGCGAACTGATGCGTACAGGCCATTTGTTCGAACTCTGTGCACGCTTGGTCAGTTCGTATGGCGAACAATCTTGACTAACGCGGAGTATTGCGAGGATTTATGCGGGTTTAATCGTCGGCAACTTTTCTCAGTCGGAATCTTTGTATCTTTCCGGACTCATTGCGAGGCAGACGATTTCTGACTCTGATCTTTCGTGGATACTTGTATGGTGCAATCGCTCCTTTCACATATTCCCGGAGTTCCTGGGTCACGCCATCCAGGTCAACATGCGGGCTGCTTAGCACGACATAAGCCACAACGATTTGCCCGCGCTCCGCATCCGGTTCGCCGATGACAGCACATTCCGCAACCATGGGATGCTCCAAGAGAGCGTTTTCGACCTCAAGACCTGATATGTTGTAGCCCGCTGAAATGATCATGTCGTCATATCGCGTATGATAAGAAATGTAGCCGTCGGCATTCATGGAACACGCGTCGCCTGTGAGGTTCCATCCGTCCTTCACGTAGTCCGTCTGTCGGGGATCATCGAGATAACGACACCCCGTCGGTCCTTTGACAGCAAGACGGCCGATCTGATTGGACGCCAGAGCATTGCCGTCATCATCGAGTATGGAAAGTTCAAAACCTGGTATCGCCGGTCCAATGAGCCCGGCTCGGATGTTGGCGCCAGTGGCGCCGGCAAATGCATGCAGCATCTCCGTGGAGCCAATCACCTCCGTCAACTCGCACCCCGTTTCCCGGCGCCAGGCCTCGCGCGTCGGGAGCGGTAAAGCTTCGCCGGACGAGACCGCCAGGCGCAAATGCTCCAGCTGCCGCAGATCCTTCTGAACCAACATTTGCTGGAAGAATGTTGGAACCGTAAAGCAGACGGTTGCCTTGTAGTGATCAACGGCTCTCAGCAATTCTTTCGGTGAGTAGCTTGGGTTCAAGACCGTGCATGCACCTGCTTGCAGCGGAAACACCAACAAACCACCCAGTCCAAATGTAAAGGCCAGTGGTGGGGTGCCAATAAAGACATCATCCGGCTGTGGTGAGAGTATATGACGACCGACGGTCTCACATATGGCCAGCACGTCGCGATGAAAATGAACGGTGGCTTTGGGCTGTCCCGTTGTGCCGGAAGTAAAGGCGATCAGCGAGATGTCATCAGCCAGTGTCGCACATGTTTCAGTCTCGGGCTGCCGGTGCTCGATAAGACCATTGAGTTCGCCGCTTTCGGCGCCGTAGCTGACCAGCGGCAACTCAACATCAAGCGTGCTGACAGCATCGTGCAACTCCGCAGTGAGAGCCGCATCACAAAACGCTAAGGCTGGCTTTGCCATCTTGACAATGGTTCGAAGTTCCGAGGCGCGCAGGAGCGACATTGTAGTGACGGCAATCGCGCCGATTTTCTGAATGGCGAGCCAAATTGCTGCCAATTCCGGCGAGTTGGCCCCGCGAACAAGAACGCGATTGCCCGGTTCAATTGCAAAATGATCGACCATGAGATGAGCGATACGTCCGACACGGTCGGCCAGTTGCTCGTAGGTCCAATGATGATCGGCGCTCACAACGGACACGCGATACATCGTTTCATCCTGCAGATGTCGATCGAGGAGAAACGAAACGCAGTTTAGGGATCCCGTGAGTGGCACGCCCGGCAGCGGCAGGATCTCCGGCCAGTTGTTTGAGGAAGGTAGGCGGTCATGTACAAAGCGATCAGTTTGTGGACTCTGCCAACCGCTCATACGGCAGTCCAGTCCGGAGCGGTCAAACGACGTCTTCCGTCGGATGATTTCAATATGTTCGGTTCATCGAGGGCCAGTCTGTCCCATAAATTGCAGGTCACCTGCTTGTGCGATTGATCGAGGCCTTCACAGTAGTTTGTATATTCGCACAGTCGGACCTGATCGCCGTGACCGGTCTCAAGCTTGAGAAACCAGTCCGGATCGGCAAGAGATTGACGTGCGGCACCGATAACATCTGCCACGCCATCGCGAAGCGCGGCCTCCGCCCCTGAAAAACTGTGAATGCCACCGGCGGCAACCACTGGAGTATCGAAACCGGCACTACGCACGGCTTGGCGAATGGCCTTGGTTGCAGCAAAATTTCGACCGAAGGGGCCAAACTTGTCTGAAATGAACTGCGGCATACACTCGTAGCCACTTCGGCCAGTGTAGGGATAAGCGGCCGCACCCAGCTTTGGCTGTTTTGCGTCGTCGAATTTGCCTCCCCTTGAGAGCGAAAGGAAATCCATACCCGCTTGGGCAAACTCCCTTGCAAAGAAACATACGTCGTCCAGCGCACTACCACCCTCGATTGCTTCATCAGCCAGAAACCTCGCGCCGACCGCAAAGCGGCCTGAAACCGATTCCCGGACCCGCTGAAAGACCTCCAATGGAAGCTGGATCCTGCCTTCAAGGCTCCCGCCATAGCCATCGTCACGGTTATTTGTCGCCGACAGGAATGACGCCATGGTGTAAGCATGCGCATAGTGCAGTTCTACGCCGTCAAATCCCGCTTTCTCAGCTCGTAGTGCGGCAGAGGAAAACAGAGGCGGCAGATTCTTGGGAAGCTCCACAATATGTTGAAGGTGGGTATCGCTAACCCGCTCGCGATGCCCCATAGTCAGTGCTTCCCACTCCCTGTCGCGGAGCACTGTCTGCAGTTCGTTGTCATCCAGTGCGATGAGTGCTTTGCGAACATCTTGCTCTTCGGATTCAGCCAAATCGAGTTTCTGCCGGTGGTGGTCGGTGATTTCGAGAAAACGGGAGAGAAACTTCTCGCGAGGTGGACGCCGCTTTATTGCCAGAAAATCAATGAGCTGAATAAGGAGTTTTGTTGCTCCACCACTCTCACGCTTCACCCGTGCTACCAGATCGGTCAATCCGTCCAGAAATCGATCATGGCTAATTCGAAGCAGCGGCCCCGACGGTACATCGCGAATGCCGGTGGCTTCGACGACGATCGCCGCCGGACGTCCGCGTGCCAAACGGCCATACCAGTCCAAGACCTCAGATGTGACATACCCCTCGTCGGTTGCACGCCATGGTACCATCGCCGGCACCCAGGTGCGGTTGCGAAGTTTCAAGCGTTCCGCTTTCAGCGGAGAGAAAAGCAATGATGCCTCGATCTCGCGCGCACTTGGCAGCTTGCCAATCTCAGATTGCCATCGGATCTTCTCTGGGGGCTTCCACATGACAACGCGTTGTGCAGGATGAGGATGAAGCGCTTGTTTGCCGAGGCGATAACCAACGCCTGTTTTGCGAGCAAAGTTATTGCATGGCCCCGGTGATGTCTAGCGACCAACACTGGCGAGGATTAATGTCAATTGACTGCACGAAGTCGATTATCTCCACCATGGCTTTCCATGGAAACTCTCAATCAGGGCTAATAGGTCAATCGATATGCTATCTCAGTTGCCTCTCAATCGACTCGCTACAGCGAAAATGAATATTCTACCTAACGCGCCCGCAAGATGGATCTAATCCGTCGGGATCCGGAATCACAATTAGTTTTCCGCTCTATGGCTGTTCAGAGTGCATAACGGCATTATCAGTTCTATTGTGTCATCTCGGACGCGACTTCGTTCGAAGGAGCGGAAGGAATCAAATTCCGCGGTTTGGTTTTCAGCTTTTTTCAGCACCTACGCTCGGAAGCAATCCGGCTGTCGCCTTTTACGCAATCAGCTAGGAGGATTCAGCACAGAGTAGATTCATGATCATAAAGCAGTCCTGGGGATTGCAGGAGTGACTTGTGGGATGAATCGCTCGATTTGCAAGGTGCCTGTCTCAAATCGACTTCGCTAAGCAATAGCAATATGCCTGACAGACAATTGTTGATTGTTGAGTCCGATCATGGTTCATATTCTGGCATGAACAAGGTCAGTATCACTGACGTTGCGCGTCGAGCGGGGTGCTCTAATGCAACGGCGTCTTACGCGCTCAACGACAGCGGCCGGGTCGCCGAGCGCACCCGCGACAAGGTGCTCAAAGCAGCATCGGAACTGGGTTTCATTCCGGATCATTCGGCTATTAGATTGCGCACAGGACGATCCAATCAGATTGGTGCAATCATCAATGACATCAACAATCCATTTTTTGCCGAGTTGGTGTCCGAGTTCGAGATTGAAGCCTGGAACGCAGGCTACCTGACCATACTGGCAACCTCGCAGGACGATCCGGAACGCCAGAAGCGGCTAATCGAATCGATGGTGTCGCACGGAGTGGCAGGCGTGGTGATAAGTCCAGTGCATGGCAGCCAAGTCAACGATCTGCAACCTTTCAAGCAGCGGGCGATCCCCTATCTGGTTTGTGTTCGTGATATCGAGGACGCCGATGCCGGTTTGGTTGTAGCGGACGATTTCCTTGCTGGTGTCATCGCCGCCCGCCATGCCATTGAGAAGGGCCATCGGCGTATGGCATTCATTGGTGGATATAAACATACAACGACATGGCAACGTCGCCTTGCGGGCATGCGTCAAGCGGCGGACGATTGTGGTTGTGCAGACATGTCGATTGATCTTTTCCCGGGTTCGGAAGGTCCGGAGTTCGGCGCCAAGGTGGTCGGTGAACTGCTTGGTGGTGATGCGCGACCAACCCTGATCATCGGGCTAAACGACGACACGGCCATCGGTGCCTATCTGGCAGCCCGCGAGGCGGGAATACAGATTGGCCGGGATTTGTCCGTCATCGGATTCGACAATATTCCACAGACAAACCTGCTTTTGCCTGCCATGACGACGGTGGAACTGTTTCCTCGGGAAATGGGCCGCCAATGCGCCAAACAGTTGACACGACTACTCGGTGCGGGCCCTGATGCCAGTGAAACTGTCAAGGTTTCACCGGTTCTGATCGAACGCGGATCCATCGCCCAGATCTGAATCACGACAGTCCAGCTTGACTCTGCTTCCGTCATGTGAAACGTTTCATGTAACTAATTAGTTACATAATAATGTAGAACAGGTCGGCATCCTTGGAGCAGTACGATTACATCATCACCGGCGCCGGTTCTGCCGGCTGCGTGTTGGCCAGCAGGCTGACCGAGGATGCCGATGTTTCCGTCCTGGTTCTGGAGGCTGGTGGTCAGGATCGCGGCGTACTTTTTCACTGGCCGGCCGGCTTTGCCAAGATGACCAAGGGTATCGCGTCGTGGGGCTGGGAGACCGTACCGCAGCGCAATATGAACGATCGAGTGCTCTGGTATACGCAGGCCAAGGTTGTTGGCGGCGGATCGACCATCAATGCCCAGGTCTACACCCGCGGCAATGCGGTCGACTATGACGCCTGGCGCGATATGGCCGGATGTGACGGCTGGGGCTACCGCGAATTGTTGCCGTATTTCAAACGGCCGGAAGGCAACCAGGTGTTCAGCGACGACTACCACGGATCGGATGGTCCGCTCGGCGTGTCGCAACCGGTGGCGGCGCTACCGGTCGCCTGGGCGTTCATCCGTGCGGCTCAGCAATACGGCATTCCTTATAATCCCGATTTCAACGGTGCACGCCAGGCCGGCTGCGGTTTTTACCAGCTCACGCAACGCGATGCCCGGCGATCATCCGCCGCGACGGCCTTCCTGCGCCCGGCCATGACCAGACCCAATCTCAAGGTGGTGACCAATGCGCAGGCGCTGAAGGTGGTCGTCGAAAACGGGCGTGCGACAGGCGTTGAATACGCCGTCGGATCTTCGGTCGAAACTGCCCGTGCCGAACGTGAGGTGCTAGTCACGTCCGGCGCCATAGGCTCTCCGCGATTGCTTCTGTTGTCGGGGATCGGACCCGCCGATCATTTGAAGTCTGCCGGCGTTGATGTGGTTCACGATCTGCCCGGTGTTGGCGAGAACCTGCATGACCATCTCGATCTTTTCGCCATCGCCGAGTGCTCGGGCAGATATTCATACGACCACTATGGCAAATGGCACCATGCGGTGCGCGCAGGCGTGCAATACTTGCTGTTCAAGAATGGTCCGGCCGCCTCGAGCCTGTTTGAGACCGGCGCCTTCTGGCATTCGGAGGCTGGCAATACGCCGTGCGATCTGCAGTTCCATTTCGGCCAGGGTTCAGGGATCGAGGCCGGTGTTGCATCCATGCCAAAGGGCGGGGTGACGCTCAATGCCGCCTATATGCGACCCAAGTCGCGGGGCACCGTGCGCCTGGCATCGGCCGATCCGGACGTCGCGCCGCTGATTGATCCCAATTACTGGCAGGAACCGGATGACCGGCGCCGCCACATTGAAGGCCTGAAGATCGCGCGCGACATATTGCGCCAGCCGGCCCTGCAACCGTTCCTGAAGTCTGAGCGCCTGCCCGGGCCGGGCGTTCGGACCGACGACGAGTTGTTCGAATACACCTGCGCCAACGCCAAGACGCAGCACCACCCGGTCGGCACCTGCAAGATGGGGATTGACGACATGGCCGTGGTCGATCCCGAACTCAAGGTGCACGGAATTGATGGTCTCCGAATCTGCGATTCATCCATCATGCCGATCATCAATTCCTCGAACACCAATGCACCGACGATCATGATCGGCGAGAAGGCTTCCGACCTGGTGCGCGGTCTGCCGCCGCTGCCGCCGGCGATATTCGACTACGAGCGAAATGAGCCACGAACCGGAAACTTGTCGACGTGACGATGACGGGAGGAAACATGTTCAAGACATACGGATTGCAGCATATCGGCTTCACCGTGCCGGACATGGAGGAAGCGGTTGAATTCCTGACCAGCATGTTTGGCGCCGTCACAGTCATGGAGTGCGGGTCGGTCGATGTGGATGATGAATTCATGCTGACGCGGCTTGGCGTGCCCGATGGTTGCAAGATTGTCGACCAACGGGTGGTGCAGGTCGGTACCGGCGGTGCGCTGGAACTGTTTCAGTATGCCGGCGTCTCCGGGAAGCAAACGCTGAAGCACAACGGCGAGGTCGGTGCGATGCATATTGCTTTCGAGGTGGATGACGCGTTCGCCGCCGCCGACCGCATGCGCGATGCCGGTGTGGATTTGCTGGATGGTCCCACCCTGATCGAGGGCGGACCCATGGATGGCCTGGTCTGGCTATATCTGCGGGCACCGTGGGGCCAATATTTTGAGGTGATCAGCGCTGAACGGCCGCTTGGCTACGAAGCCGACGGCGGACCGAAGATGTTCTCACCAAAAGCTTAGGAGTTCCGGTGCCGATATAGGCATGCCGGATGTCAACGGGTTGCTGAAACGTTTCAATGCCAACCCAAAAAAGGAGGAAATGATGAAACATTTCAAAGCTGTAGCGTTTGCAAGCACCATGTCGCTAGCGCTTGCGAGCACGGCATTGGCCGGGGAGTTCGACGGCATCGAGCTGAAGATGCTCGCGATTGGAGATACGTCGGTAACCCGGCTTGCGCCCATTGTTGGCGAATTCGAAGAACGTACCGGCGCCAAGGTTCAGATCGACCAGTTCCCCTATCCGGGCCTGATCGACAAGATCGTCATTGAGGCAAGTGCAAATACACCGAGCTACCAGTTGATGTGGGTGGATAGCCCATGGGTTGGTGTGCTTGGCGAATCTGGCGCACTTCAGGATTTGACCGAATGGGTCAAGCGTGATGCTGCGGAAATCCACCTCGATGACATCGTTCCGATCCAGCTTCAGGAGAATACATGGCAGGGCAAGCTGCTCGCTTTCCCCGCTTCAGGAATGATCTGGCACGTGAATTACCGCAAGGATCTGTTCGAGAATGCTGATGAGCGAGCGGATTTCAAGGCAAAATACGGCTACGATCTGGCACCTGCCAAGACGTGGGATCAGTTCATAGACATTGCCGAGTTCTTTACGCGAAAGGCGGGCGAATCCCTTGCCGGTAAAACGCTTGAAAAGAATTTCTATGGAAATGCCCAAGCTTATAGCCGCGTTGCAGGAGCAATAACGCACGACTTCTTCCCGATAATGCGCTCGTTTGGCGGTCAGTACTGGGATGCGGAAACCGGACTTTGCGCAATCGACCGTGAGCCAGGCCTGAAAGCGGCAAAGGTCATGAAAGAACTCGTTCCCTTCAACCCGCCAGATTATCTTGGCCTGATGTGGGACATCCGTACCGGTTATATGGAACGCGGCGAAGTGGCTCAGTCAGGCTATTGGTCGGTTCGCACTGTGCGTCTAACCAATCCGAACGAGGCAGTACTTCCGACAATCGGCGAAGCAGGCTATCAACCAAGCCCGACTGGCGATGGCGGATCGATGGAAACAATGACCGGCGCGCTCAGCTTCGGCATCAACTCCAAAGCTTCCGATCGCGAAAAGGAGGCGGCTTGGGAGTTCATTAAGTGGGGTACGTCGCGCGACATGATGCGGCGTTTCGCCGAGGAAGGAAACGGCGTGTCGATGTTCCACAAATCGATCCTTTCCGACCCCGCGCTTCAGGAAAAGTACCCTTACTACAAGGTTCTGCTTGAAACTCAGGAGAACGCTCAGCGGCGGATCTTCCACCCATTCTACGCCGATGTAGAGGAGATATTCGGCGTCGAGCTGAACAAGTACATGGCTGGTGAAACCGATAGCGCCCAAGAGGCACTCACCAATGGCTGCACGAAGATCAATACGCGCCTGAAAGTGTTCAATCAGGATATGCGACTTCGCTGGATCGCTGATCCCAAAGCCGAGATCTTTAACTAGGTTTTGGCAATTGCTGCTCCCGGGTTCTCCCTCCCGGGAGCGGTCTACTCAAGGCGAATTTCTCTCGGTCTGAACCATGGCTTACATCCGAAAACGCAACCGAAACATCTTCCTGGTTTTCATGATGCCGGCTGTGCTGGTGCTTTTCGGCACCACGATCTATCCGATGATCTACGCCGCTTATCTGAGTTTCAGAAGCTACGATCTGGCCAAGCTATTCGTGCCGCGCGTTTTTGTCGGCTGGGCGAATTACCGCGAAATCATCGGCTCGTCGGAATTTTTGCACACGCTCATTGTCACCTTCAAACTAATGGCGATGACATTGTCGGTACAGCTCGTGCTGGGCGTCGGCATTGCTCTTTTGGTCACTCAGCGGCTGCCGGGCATGGGTATAGCTCGCACCTTGCTCTTGATCCCGATGATGATCTCGCCGGTGATCGTTGGCCTGGTCTGGCTGTTCCTGTATTTTCCTGAACTGGGCTATCTGAACTACTTCCTCAGCTTCATTGGACTGGGTCCCTATGCCTGGATAACGTCCACCGAATGGGCGTTGTGGGCGATAGCAATTGCCGACATCTGGCAATGGACCCCGTTCATCATGATGGGGACCGCAGCGGCGCTGACCAGCCTTTCGCCGGAGCCGTTCGAAGCGGCGAAGCTGGACGGCAATTCATCCTGGGACGTGTTCTGGCATGTGACGTTGCCCCAGATAAGGCCGGTGCTCATCTCGTTGATGTTTCTGCGGGCAATCGATGCGTTCAAGATCTACGACATCATTTTCGTGCTGACCAAGGGTGGCCCCGGGGACACGACAGAGGTTCTATCAATGTACATTTATCGCCAGTCCTTCACTTTCTGGCGCATGGGTGTCGGCGCCGCGGCATCCTTCGTGTCGCTGGCGATCATCGTTGTGCTGATCACACTGTTCTTCAAATCGCTTAACCGCGATGCCCATCAGGCTTGAGGGAATGTTGACATGAATCGTCCCGGAACACAGCAGACCATCCTCGTATACGTTCTCCTTGCGATCGTGCTAATCGTGTTCTTGACGCCGATCTACATCATCCTGTCGTCGTCGCTGAAACCGACCCCGATCATGTTCCAGAAACCGCCGGCGATGATATTCGCGCCAACGCTTGAACATTACGTCAGCCTGTTTGAAGCCCGCCCCTTCGGCAAGTTCATCATGAACTCGCTGATCGTGGCGCTGGGATCTACGGCATTCAGCCTGTTTTTTGGCTCGCTCGCCGCCTACGCGATAAGCCGCATCCGGCACAAGCGCATGAATGATGTCGCTTTCTGGATCCTGTCCATGCGGATGTTCCCCCCCATCGCTGTCGTGGTTCCCTACTACATCATCTTCAAGGCAACCGGCCTGCTTGATACGCCTTTGGCGCTGGTAATCATCTATTCGACCGCCAACATCCCACTGACCGTCTGGCTGATGAAGGGATTTTTCGACGAAGTGCCAAGCGCGCTCGAGGAGGCAGCGGCGATCGACGGGTACGGCCTGTTGCGAATTTTCTGGTACGTGACCCTACCACTTGCGGCGCCCGGCCTGGCGGTATCGGCGGTGTTCTGCTTCATCTTCTCTTGGAACGAATTCATTTTTGCACTGATGCTTACCGGCTCGAATGCGCAGACGGCGACAGTCGCAGTGATGTCTTTCTGGTCGTCCGATGCGGTGCAGTGGGGCCGGATAATGGCCGGCTCGTTCATCATCCTGATACCAGGTGTGATCTTTGTCCTGACTTGCCAGCGCTGGTTGGTACGTGGCCTGACCATGGGGTCGGTGAAATGAAGCAATCCAGCAGAAAACGCGAAACCAGGGGTATGTGATGTCATCGATCCAGTTGAGAAATGTCGTCAAGCGTTATGGTTCGGTGGAAGTGGTCCATGGCATCGATCTTGATATCTCAGAAGGCGAGTTCGTTGTTCTGCTCGGTCCGTCCGGCTGCGGCAAAACCACAACGTTGCGCATGATTGCGGGGCTGGAGGATGTCTCGGATGGCGAATTGTCGATCGGCAGTACTGTCGTCAACGCCGTCGCGCCCAAAGATCGCGGCGTCGCAATGGTGTTCCAGAACTATGCGCTTTACCCGCACATGACAGTGCGCCAAAACATGGAATTCGCGCTGCGGCCGCTCAAACTCGACAAGTCGGAGTCTGATCGCCGCATTACCGAAACGGCTGCATTGCTCGGTCTCGATAAATTGCTGGCGCGCCAACCCGCCCAGCTTTCGGGCGGCCAGCGACAGCGCGTCGCCATGGGCCGCGCGCTAGTGCGCACACCGGAGGTGTTTCTATTCGACGAGCCGTTATCGAACCTGGACGCGAAGCTGCGAACACAAGTGCGCCTCGAAATCGGCAAATTGCACAAACGGCTTGGAACGACGATCGTCTATGTCACCCACGATCAGGTTGAGGCCATGACGTTGGCCGACAAGATCGTCATCATGCAGGACGGCCATATCGAGCAGATCGGCAGCCCGCAGGAAGTGTTCACCAAACCGAGAAACAGTTTTGTGGCGACCTTCATCGGCAGTCCGGCGATGAACATGGTCGAGGCAATAGTTAACGACGGTACGTTGATCGGCGATCATCTGAATGTCGGTATACCCGAACGGTTCAGCGGTCGACTGGAAGAAGGGCAGAAAGTCATTTTCGGCATTCGCCCGTCGGAGATTGTCCAGGTCTCAGACGCCAAGCAGTCGACGGCTAAGGCGCGCGTGGAAGTCAGTGAATATCTCGGCGACGAAGCGCTGCTCGACTTGCGGATCGGATCGCAGGAACTGATCGCCGAGGTGCCGGCCAGCCAATGCCCAGCCGAAGATGTGGAAATCGATGTGCACTTCAATCCGCAAGCATTGCACATTTTCGATGCGAAGACGGGTCTATCGGTCGACATACAATAAAGGAGCGCGCAATGCATTCAGAGATAATTATCTCCGCCAAGAATACCTTCGAGCTCGTTGACTACCAGGACGTGCCGCTGGAACCCGATGAGATTCGTGGTGAAACGGTTTGCACCCTGATCAGCCAGGGAACTGAACTTGCCTGGGCCGGTGGTGACGATTTTCCGATACGTCCGGGCTACAGCGCCGTATTCCGTGTCAGCGAGATCGGCGACAAGGTGGATGGCATCAACATCGGGGACTTGCGCTTCTGCATGGGCCAGCACCGGTCGACGCAACAATGTGCAGCTCGCTTTACTGTGCCGGTTCCTGAACAGATCGATGCACAGACCGCGGTGATTGCCAGGCTGATGGGCGTATCGATGACGACGATGATGACCACACAGGCTCGCCCCGGTGACAAGGTCATCATCACCGGCGCCGGTCCCGTCGGCATTTGC
The DNA here is from genome assembly GCA_963669285.2 of Rhizobiaceae bacterium. Taxonomy (GTDB): domain Bacteria; phylum Pseudomonadota; class Alphaproteobacteria; order Rhizobiales; family Rhizobiaceae; genus JAWKWH01. Next base: position 70,071 of record CAXXSI010000022.1, read on the forward strand.
GCTGCACACAATTTTACCATCGGTGGATATGACGTATCGGTGATCGAACCCGATGATCTGCGCCGCGCTCAGGTGTCGGATTCGGGGATTTCTTCCACCTTTGCTGCCATGCCGCTCGATGATCCGGCCTTTGCGAAGAAAGTGCGGCTTGTCGTCGACTGTTCAGGCCATGAATCGGCCGTGCTCGATGCCTGCAATATCGTGGCTCAGGGTGGTGAGGTGGTTCTCGTCGGCGTGCCCTGGCGCAAGTTTACCGATCTTTCTGCGCACGACATCATGCATGCTGTATTCTTCAATTTTGTGCAGTTGCGCTCCGGCTGGGAATGGTCGTTGCCGATCTTGTCACGCGGATTTGTCTGGGAGGAGCTGCTCGAAGGATACAACAATGCTCCACATGATATCTTCTCCGGCTTTGAACGCGCGCTGAAGTGGTTGGCCGAAGGCCGGCTCGACCTTGCCAAGCTTCGTTACATCGCGCGCCCCGATGATCCCAACCCGCTCTATTCGGCAATCCAGGACCGCAGGATCCGCGAGCCTTTTATCTTCCTTGATTGGGCTTAGATTATCCGCTTGGTCTTGTGCTTCGAGCAATCCGAGCGCAGGATTGTGTCTGCTCCTGGTGCGCCTCGGCAAGTGTCTCATTAGGACAATTTGCAGCAGCATTTCCAGCCAGCAGCTTCGATCTGCGACATAAAATTGATGTCTTATTTGGGCTCGAAGCATGCGTAATTGGGCTGACCCTGAACTGAGGTTGAGCTCCCGATAGGATCACAGGACGTCTGTGAACATGGGAGATTTCGAATGGAGTATTATGCTGGCTTAGATGTATCGCTGCGATCCTGCGCAGTTTGCGTGGTCGACAACAAAGGCAAGGTCTTGTGTGAGCGAGAACTGCCTTGCGAGATTGAGGAGATTGCGGGATATCTGACCGCACTTCCCATTCTAATCGAGCGCATTGGCTTTGAATCCGGCACCTTAAGCCAGCATCTTTTCTACGGTTTGACAGCGGAAGGCTTCGATGTTGTCTGCATGGAAGCGCGGCAGGTGAGTGCCGCGCTGTCAGCGATGCGCAATAAGACGGATCGGAATGACGCCCGTGGAATTGCACAGATCTTGCGGACAGGTTGGTTCAGCCCGGTCCATATGAAAAGCCGGGAGGCACATGGCGTCAGAGCTCTTCTGAGCACGCGTAAGGCCTTGCTGAGCAAAACAATTGACCTGGCCAACGAAGTACGCGGTCTGCTGAAGATATTTGGCATACGGCTGCCCAAAACGGTGAAGCATGGCAGCTTTGACGGTGTTGTCCGGCCGATGATCGAGATGGACGAGGTTCTGGCTCATGCCATGCTGCCGCTGCTCGACGCCCGGCTGGTTTTGTATCAGCACTTTTTGGAACTCGATCGTCGGGTCAAACGCGTGGCCAGTCGGGATGAGGTGTGCATGCGCATGATGACCGTCCCCGGTGTTGGGCCAATTGCAGCTTTGACCTTCAAGGCTGCGGTCGATGATCCCGCGCGCTTCAAGCGGTCTCGCACCGTGGCTGCCCACTTTGGCTTGACGCCTCGAAGATACCAGTCTGGTGAGCACGACAACCCTGGCCGGATATCCAAAGCCGGGGATCGAGATGTCAGGGCGACGCTCTACGCTGCCGCCAATGCCTTGCTCATGCGAACAATGGCCGGGTCGCAGATCAAGTCTTGGGGTATGCGCCTTATGCGCAAAAAAGGACGTCGCCGCGCCGTAGTCGCAGTGGCTCGTAAACTGGCCGTCCTGCTTCACCGTATGTGGGCCGACGGCACGGAGTTCCGTTCAGAAAAGGTGGAGGGCATGGCATGATCTGACGACCAACACCAATCTGAATGGGATAGTCCTCACCGGACGAGGTTCGTGGGCAAAGCCGAAAATGTCTGCTGCGCAACGAGAAGCGCGTCTCAAAGCAAGGCTCCCCACTGCCAATCCGACACATGCGTGCAGCGGTGTCCCTCGTGGCATCAACAAGACTGCGAAGAGAAGCGTGACCCGGATGAGACGACAATGATCCCAAACAACCAAGGAAAACGAGCTTGACCCTAACGCCCAATTAGAGAAGGAGACATTGGAACCCCAGTTAGCCGGATGTGCCGCTCACGTTATTCCAATGCCGCATTGCGCCCTTTGTGTACATCGCCTCGGTGTCGCAATTTGAGTGAAGCCGGCATCGAATGCTCGCCGATCATCACCCATTCAGATGGCAATCAATTGCTTCAGAAATGAAAGGCAATCTGCATGTTCGTAACTCGCGGCAATCTCCATTTGAACCGGATTGCGACGACGTGTCGGAAACAGGAAGAATGAGCTGTTATTTTGGCTTCATTGCCCCAGCACCGGATACGCATATGAGTAGACGAGATCGCGATCGCGAACGGGTTCGTGACATGAAAGGCAGTCGGCCTGGTAGTCTGTGCTTACCGTTTGCGTTTTGTTGTCAGGTTTGAAAAAGGCCCAACCCCAGCCATCGCCCCATAACGGACCATTGTTCTTCCCGGCTGCATCCCTGACCATGACAAAATAGCCTGCTACATCGGCGGCCGACGTCGCTTCGCCGGTGGTGAGCGTTTCGGTCTTGCCGTTGAACAGTTCCTTTACCAGCACCGTTCCATCGGGAAAGCCGCCGGTCTTTCGAAACGCCGCTATGGTGCCTGGTGATGCATAGACAATATGCTGGCCGACTGCGCCACCGGTGTCGGCATCCCCTGCAACAGCCCAGGCACCGAGGAACTCGAACTCTGTGCGGAAATTGTCTGGTACAACGATTTGGCCGTTCGACATCCCGGATTGCGAATGTGACACGCCTGTCACCGCGGTACCGCCGACGATTGCCATCGCGACGGCGCTGAAGATAACTCGTTTCATTTTCATGATCGTGAACCCTCGCATTGTGGTTGTGGTTCTGGATATCGCTCCCGCGGGTAACCGATGACCAGCACACCGCTGCTATCGCAACGATGTGCACTGGGTCGGTCGTCTTGGGGGTTAGTTGAGGATGGCGTAAAACCGCGTGAACACCATGTCTTTGGTTGCATTGTCGATATGACATTGTGCGCAAGCTTCGGCAGGTGCAGCCGCCGCGGTCTCCGCATAGGGTGGAGCGTGGTGGCCAAAGTTGAAGTAACCCCAATTGTTGGTGTCACCAAAGCGCGTGGAGTCCTTCACGGCTATGTCGATACCGTTGCGTGCTGCCGGGAAGAAGCCGCGGCCTGAGACCTCGTCGCGCGAACCATCCTCATATTCGGCCGGCTGGGTGAGCTGAAGCTCCTTGAGCATGATTGTGCCTTCCGGAAATTCACCGGTTTCCTTGTAGGCCCGATAAGCTTCAGGCTGCGTGTAGACGTTATGATACTCGGGAAATCCGGCCTCACCGTCATTGAGCGCGTTCGGCGTGAGTGGCGAACCGAGATAGACCCATTCGTGATAACCCTCCGGTAATACCAACTGCCCTTCGGCGGTCCATTTCGGGCCCCATTCAGCGGTCTGTGCTGTGGCGGAGAGTTGTGCGTATCCAAGCGCTACAACTGCCGCCAATCCTGCTACTGCAGCCGCTGTCTTTAACTTTCCAGTCATTTGATGTGTATCCTTTCCGCGCTGGGACTGCTCTGTTCAGCCCCTTACAATCTGCTGTCGCCCAAGATTAGGAACTGCAGCGCCCCAAACCATGGATGATCGTTTAGAATTTCTTGCAGATCGTACAATTCGCGGAATTGCCGCTGGACCAGTCAACCAACGCGGTTAGAACGGATCGGAACATGGACACTATCGCAACAATTCTCGATCTCATCCGCGTCCGCAGCGCTGTCTATTTCGGCAAGATCGTGCGCCCGCCCTGGGGCATGGAAATTGACAGACGTGCCGAGGTTTGGCGGTTTCATCTCGTGCTTAGCGGTTCGACATGGGTCAGGCTGGAAGACGGCTCGAACGACACACATCTCGATGCCGGCGATTTCGTCATCGTCCCTCGTGGTGAAGCTCACATATTGAGTGATCGCAGGACGGGACCGGTCACCTCAAGTCATCATGTACCCGACACCGAGCCAACTCCCGAATTCGAATTTCGCCTGCCGCATAAGGATGAAACACATCTGCTGTGCGGTTACTTCCGGTTCGCCCAAGGCACACCGCTTGCGCTGCTCGATCAGTTGCCCAGTCTTCTGGTTGCATCTGCAGATGGACGATCTACCGCCGGAAACGTGGATGTAATTACCGGCCTCATCCGTCGGGAAATGCAGAAACAGGGATCTGTCCCGCTTGTTGTGCTCAACAGGCTGACTGAGATCATGTTTTACGATGCGCTGCGCCAATGGCTTCAAAACGCGATGATCCCAAAAGGCGCCCTGGCGGCTCTTGGCGATCTGAATCTCCAGCGCGCCCTCAGTGATATTCACACATCACCGGAAAAGGCCTGGACGGTGGAGGAATTGGCACGTGTAGCGGGATACTCGCGGACTGCTTTTTCAAACCACTTCCGTGCGGCAACCGGATATTCACCGATTGAGTACCTGGCCCGTTGGCGGGTTGAACTGGCCCAGCGAATGTTGACCGAAAGCAATCTGAGCCTCGACAATATCGCGTCCAGCATCGGATACCTGGATACAAACTCCTTCAGTCGGGCCTTCAGTCGCATCAACGGAATCCCGCCTGGGGCGTACAGGCGCGCATCGCGCAGCCAACCGTGAGTGTGAACCATATCAGCGCCGGTCGGCCATCTGGCAGTTCTGCGTGTCATTCCTTAAAAGTGTCGCATAGCAAATAGTAGCGATTAGTGGCCTTGGCACGGTTATCCCAGATGCTCGCAGAATTGAAGATTGGCGACATTCGGCATTCTCAATAGTTTTCGGAGCGTCGCAATTCGGACGGTGGTGGATCTGCCAATTGGTCGCTTTGTCCGCAGTCCCGCCCCCGCCGACCTGGTTATGCTGAATTGAGGATCGAATAACCGTTTTCAGGTTGCTAAACTGCAGCGTCTATTGTTGACGCGAAAACCCGGAATGGGCCGAAACGCCGATCAAACGAAATCAAATTCTCAAAAACCGTCAAAACTCCAATCCAAGCCTACATGAGCATTAAAATCTGATTGGAGATTTGGTTCCCGTTGGAAGGCCGCGCTCAATCTCACTCGCCTCCAGAGTTGCTACCATCAAACCCGCCGCCGCCCAAAAACCAAAGGTTGGTTGAATTGGTGCCTGATCTGGTTTGCCGACGCTTCATCACTGCAATGATGGCAACGATCGCGCAGAAGATCAAAAATCCCAACAAACCATAAACGATCATATCTCTCTGCATTTCGATCTCCCATCTCGATCACCTGTCAATGAAGCTGTAACATGTGCCGGGCACTGAGACAGATGCCTCGGGCGCCAAATTTGGTGACTGTTTCATCCGCTTGACCGACTTTAAATCCCCGCAGGCGCAATCTGTAATTGTGTGACAGCTTTTTCGGACGATGCGAGGCGGCAAAGCTCGGATCAGTGAACACCCCCTATGGAACCACAGCGCTCGACAAAGATTGGCGTTAGAACTGTGGTAATCCGCATAGAAACTTGTCCCAATGTACTGCTGAATAGTCCTGATGCCATTTGAAGCTATTGAACTATTTGATCAACATCTCACCCACGGCTTTGCCGTGAGTGCCATTTCCGGGGCCATTTATGCGTATTTCCAAGCCGAAAACGACTTCAATCAACCCACCATACATCAACGAGTGTGAGGAAGCTCTTGCGCCGGTATTTAACGATTTGGCGGATTTGGCAGAGCAAAGGGGTTGGAACGGAACGGTTGTCGCCATGACGTTGCTATCGTTGGCAAAATCCAATCTTAGCCACAAAAGCACGGATGCCGAATTCGACAAGGTTCTCCAGGTGGTGCGGGTTGCAGCTTTAAGATAGCTGGTCAGTTACAACGGTCTCTCGTTACGGTCCGGTAATCTGTTGGCCGTACTGGTTATGTGGGCGGAGAAAGGGCGTGAACGTGGAAACGAAGGAATTCGCCGAGCGTCGAAGCATGCATCGGCATCCGGTCGACATGCACGGCAAAATTAAGCGCGGTGGGAAACACCCGGAATCTATCTGCAGCATCCGGAACATGAGCTTGATGGGTGCAGAACTGCGTGTCGGCGGCGATCAGCAATTTCCCGATGAGTTTCTACTCGTTGTCCGCGCAGAAGGCCGCACATATCGGTGCCGTCAGCATTGGCGTGAGAGACGAAGAATGGGGGTTGAGTTTGTTGGCGTTGAAACCGACCCGGTGGCCCATTGTTGAGTAAGTCAGCCGTGACCAAGCAAGACCGACCAGATGGTCCAAATCCTTTGCTCTGGTCCCATTGCGTGGCTTGGTTGATTGGCCTCCGCCCCCAGTAAGGCACCTTGGGCGAGGCACTGATCGTTTCGGCCCATAGAATCCAGTTAGTGAGACAGTCGCTATTGTATCCCAAGGCCTGAAAAGCGGTCATTGCACCTGACGACAAAATACTCCGCATTGGCGACAAACCTTCAAGTTCATCGAAGCATCAAGAGTTCCCGACCATCCACCGACATCAAACTACCGAGCTATTTGGCCGCAACAGGACTCGAAGGTCCCGCAGCAAGTTTAAGCGCATCTCTCATTTCGTTAAGCGAGCGCCGCGCGCCCGTCTGCAGGCACTCCATTGCCTCCAGGGCACTGTCATGAGCGGGCTGTGACGACCCAGCCACACAGTCCTCTACCACTCGACAATAATAGTCATGTTGATGAGCGTCGACGAATGTGTAGTGGACGCACACGTCTGTCAGTCCACCGGTGAGGATCAGTGTATTGGCCTTTAGGCCTTTAAGCAGGATTTCCAGATCAGTCCCGAAAAAACAGGAATATCGGCGTTTGGCAATGAAGTAGTCGGTCGGACGCGGATCCATCGCTTGAGCATACTCCGTCATCGGATCGGTTTCGATGCAGTGAACATCCTCGCTGCCATCCAGCTCGCGGCCGAAATCGACATGGTCGGGGCGATGTACCTCCTTTACAAAAACAACCGGCACACCGACCTCATGGGCGATATCCACCAGCTCCCTGGTTTGTGAAACGCGTTCTTTGTAAACGGACATGACCGGGATGCCAGCGTCACTTCGATCTTCGGCGAAAGTACCTTCTTGGATATCGATGACGATCAGTACCGGATTGCCTTCGATGATCGCACGCCCTGACATGACAGATTCTCCCCTTTTCATGCGAGCATAGTAGCGCTATGCGCGACCAGTGCTACCAGTTCGGCAATGCGGCCGATGGCGGACATTCAGTGCCGGACACGATGTTGCATCGGATCGATTCTGAAGCGGACATTGGTCGAGAGGCGACCTGACTGGTTGTTGGATGACCGCAGAGCGGATGGTGTGGATGGCTCCTGCACCATCGGCGTCATGATGCGCCATACTGCAGTTGTCACGAACTGCTTGAGAGGAGCCACCCAATGCAAGTTACAACGATCGGCCTGGATCTGGCGAAGAATGTTTTTCAGGTCCACGGGATCAATGACGCCGGCGATGTCGTGTTCAACCGGTCCTTGAGACGATCGCAGGTATTGTCATTTTTCGAGGATCTCAAACCGTGCTTGGTTGGAATGGAAGCTTGTGCCACCAGTCATTACTGGGCGCGGGAGCTTGCCATGCTGGGCCATGACATCAGGCTGATTCCGCCTGTTTATGTGAAGCCGTATGTCAAAAGGGGTAAGTCCGATGCCGTTGATGCGGCGGCCATCTGCGAGGCGGTCACTCGTCCGACCATGCGATTTGTTGAAGTGAAGACACCCGAACAACAGGCAATACTGGCGATTCATCGAACCCGTGATCTGATCGTCCGGCAGCGTACACAGACGATCAATATGTTGCGTGCCCAGCTAGCGGAGTTTGGCGTGGTTCTGCATCAGGGGGTTAGTCATGCCATTCAATTTGCCAACCGATACCTCCAAGGGGAGCAACCTGACCTGCCTGAAGTTGTTGACGATGTCATCTTTGAGCTTTGTGATCAGCTGATATTCTTGCACGCAAAGATCACACGATGCTCCCGCGAGATGGTGCAAATCGCTAGACGGGAGGAACGTGCTGCATTGCTTCAAACCATTCCGGGCGTTGGTCCGATTACCGCTTCAGCAATTGTCGCAACAGTTGGAAGCGGTAACCAGTTCAACAATGGCCGGCAATTCGCTGCCTGGCTGGGGCTGACGCCGATCAACAAATCAAGCGGTGGGAAAGAACGGTTAGGCCGCATCTCGAAGATGGGTGATCAATACATCCGGCGATTGCTCGTCTTGGGCATGGTGTCCCGGATAAGGCAGATCGCCAAGACACCGGAAGCCTTTGATCCATGGTTTGCCGACATCCTGGCTCGCAAGCCGAATAAAGTAGCTGCGATTGCCATGGCCAACAAAACTGCCCGTATGATCTGGGCGGTTCTAACCCGCAACGAACCCTACAAGGTGAGAACGATCCAACCCTGAGGGCCAAAACGAAATACAGTATCGCAAGACCAATGAAGTGATGGAAACATTGTCAGCCCGAAGACCAAGACACCCCGTGCTTTGTCCAGAACGCAAGCTGTTCGATGAGCGGAATGGGACCTGGTCGGAGGAAACCATCAGGGCCAGCGGACCGAAGCTCCGCGCCAACAGGCCGGACACAAGACCGCATCTGACAAACGCCCGATCACATCAAAAAAAGTCTTGCAAAGCAGGAGTCATCCACACAGGACAAAGTGATCTAAAGATTCTCGCCCACCTAGCTGATTTGCGACATCGAACGATCTGGCAAAATTGCCCCTCGTGGACGTCGTTGTCCCCTTGGCACAATATGTAGTTTGTGATTGATGGCCGCTGTTTAAATGACGATTTCCAGATCTTTGGGTACCTAGTGAACACCGGTGATCATCGACACGATTTCGTTTTTGTCGGTATCAGCTGTCTTGCGCACCCCAATCTGCTTGCCGCGCCGCAGCACACAAATGCGGTCAGAAAGTCTGAACACCTGATCAAGACTGTGGCTGATGATCAAGGTTGCAATGTTTCGCTCCTTCAAACCGGCGACGATTTTCTCGACCTTGGCGGTTTCAGCCACACCGAGAGCAGCGGTTGGCTCGTCCAGCAATATCAGCTTCTTTGCCCAGTGCGTCGCCCGAGCGATGGCGACCCCTTGGCGCTGTCCACCCGACAAATCCCTGATGACCGCTCGAGCCGACGGAATACGAACATCGAGCTCATCGACCAGAGACTGGGTTTCTTTCACCATTCTCGGCCGGTCCAGCAGGTGGAATGGCCCTCGCACAGGCTCTCTTCCGAGAAACATGTTCATGTAAACCGGCTGCTGATCGGCAAGCGCCAAATCCTGATACACGACCTCGATCCCGCGCGAGCGCGCCACGCTGGCATCGGCAAATGCGGTCGGCTCGCCGTCGATTTCCATCGAACCGCCTGTCGGCGAATAGACTCCGGAAACAATCTTGATCAAAGTCGATTTCCCGGCACCGTTGTCGCCAACCAGTGCTACGATTTCGCCGGAATGCAGCTCGAGTGAAAAATCCTCGATCGCGACAACGCCGCCAAATGCCTTGTGAATGTTCTTCAATTCAAGAACCGGAGATGTGTTGCCGGTGTTTTGCAATGTGCTCACCTCAAGTTCGGCCAGGCTTCGGATTGACCAAAGCAGTTTTCGATTGTCTCGACGTTCGGATTACCTGTCGAGATACCGGTAACGCCCACCGTAAATGCGCGCGTCACGAATGCCTGGCCGCGGAAGCCGAATACGACACTGTCACCCGACTTCGGCTTTACCCGCCCGCTGCAGTCGATCATGCCGTAATAGTCGATTGCTGACGGTGGCGGGATCTCGACACTCGCAAGCGCCGATGCGGCGGTTGTGGGTTCAGACGACACGACGGCTTTTACCTCGTAGTCCGGGAAAACCGGATCAATGTAGAGACCACCGCCAAAACAGTAGGCGCGATCACCGTGCAGGTGTGAGACTTCTGACAGATAGAGGACCGCCGGTTTTTCGGGCAGATCTTGAAGCGCATGCAACGGTGTCGTTCCGTGCAGCCCGTTCCCCGGTTCGCATTGAGTGGCGCCGGCCTCGGCGAGCGAATCCAGAACGACCGATGAAGTGGTGCCGGGTGCGTTTATTTCGATATCTTTGTATCCTGCGCCAGCCAGTGAATTGGCCGCCCGGGCAAGAGTAGCCAGGTTCGGCGTCGGCAGGACCTTGCCCGTCTGGTCGTCGAACAATAGTGCCGGAAACGTCGTGACGCCGGCGAAATGGCCGCCATCCAGCCTGTCGATCGCCCCGGCCGTGGCAACAATGTCATCGGCTCGAAAGCCACCTTCATGACCCCGATAGAAAATATCCCCATCGGTTTGAATCCGCGCCAGCATTGCCTGATCGCGATCTGCGGCTTTGGCCGCATTTGATGCTTCCTGGGCCTTTTCGTTGCTGAAAACCGTCCAGTAGTCGGGCGCAATTTCACGAGCCGCCATCGCCGCTTCAAACCGCGGGATTTGTACCAGATGGCCAAGGTGTCCAACCTTCAATCCCGCTCGATTGCAGGCCACGGCGCAGGCCATATCGACGGCAACCGCCCGATCGATGCCCCCCCGCATGACCGCCTGTGAAAAGCCGCTGTTTCGACCCACCTGCTTTGTCATGGCAAAGACTGTCAAGCCGCGTTTGTCTGCCTCCGACTTGAAAATGTGTGCATTTTCCTCGACTGCATCGAGATCGAGAACATAGGCATTCGCGGGAATTTCACCCTGTTGGTGCAGTTGGATGGCGGCTTCGACAAGGGAGGGATTTCGTCGTCTCAACACATCAAGAAACACGGCCAGTTCTCCTATCTTGTCGTGTCGCGCAGCGAGATCGCCACGGCGAGCAAGATGATCAATCCTCGCACGATCATTTGATCGGAAACCGATAGGCCCATAAGGATCAATCCATTGTTGAGCATGCCCATCAGCAGCGAACCGACCAGCGCACCCATGATGGATCCTTTGCCGCCACTGAGTGCGGTGCCGCCTACGATGACGGCGGCAATCACGGTCATCAGGTCGCTCTCACCCAGCGTGTACTTCGCTGCTTGCAACCGTCCCGCATAAAGCAGCCCAGCCAGGCCCGCGCAGCCGCCGCTGATCATGAGGACCGCAAGCCTGATACGCGGAACCTTGATACCGGAAACCTGCGCAGCGTTTGGATTGTCTCCGGTGGCGATCACATGCGCTCCAAACGGCGTCTCGCGATAAATGACATGGCCGATAACAACCGCACCCAGCGTCCACAAAATGAGCGACGGTATGCCGAACAATGAACCCGATCCGAATATGCCGGTGAACGTGTCGTTGACCACGGGAATGGACCTGAGATCGGTCATTGAGCGGGCCATACCGGCAAACAGTCCGAGCGTTGCAAGCGTCACCAGAAAAGACGGAAGGCGCAGCCATGCGACCAGGAAACCATTAAAGAATCCGATGGCCAATCCGGCTCCAAGACCGGCCAGAATACCGATCAGCATCGAATGCTCCTGCATGACGACTGCCGCGGATAGTGCTGAGACCGCGGTAATTGAGCCAAAGGACAGATCGATTTCGCCCGCTGAAAGCACGAAAACAAATCCGACCGCCATGACCGTCGCCGGCGCCGTTTGAAGTACGATATTTGACAGATTGCGTGTCGTCAGAAAGCCGTCGCCGCTCAATGTGATGGCAAAGAAGGCAAAGATCGCCAGAAAACCCAGATAGACGACGTATTGCTGCAGATCGAGTCTTCGGGCGATTTCGCGCAGCGCAGTCATGAAGAATGTTCCCGGGGTTTGCGTAAATTTGCAAGCGGGGGCCGGAAAGGTCGCAGCCCCCGCAAAAAATCGCGCTATTGCTTGGCGGCTTTGACGCTGTCAGGCGCATCCTTGCGCAGCGATTGCTGCCAGCCTTCTTCAACATTTGTGGCATTGACGGTGATGGCAGGCGCCACAACGAATGGCGGGGTGTCTTCACCGGCAAGCGCACGAGCACCGGCAGCGGCCATTGCGCGCCCAAGTTCGTAAGCCTCATCTGCAACGATCGCTGCAACATTACCGCCTTTGACCATGTCAAGCGCAATCGGCTCGGACAGGTCGAGCGTTACGATCTTTGTTGTCTTGTTGCCGTTGGCACGAAGAGCAGCAAGCACTCCTTCGGCCGGGCCGGCCCAGGTGACGTAGATGCCACCGATATCGGGATTTTTCAGCAACATGGCATTGGCGATCTCCTCGGCGCGGGCCGGATCGCTGATACCCTGCTCGGCAACGATACTGATGTCGGGATAATCGTTTTCGATCGTTGTCTTGAAGGCGTTGTCACGCTGATTGGTCACATAGTAGGCGGCATCGTGAAAGATCCAGCCGACTGTGCCTTTGCCGCCCATGGCATCTGCCAGCGCGTCGGCAGCCTGCTTGCCCATCTGAAACAGATCATCGGTGACAATCGCGGCATAATCTGCCGGATGCTGGTAGTCCTTTGGCAGATTGGAAAGAAACACCAGTTTGACGCCTTCAGCCTTCGCCTCCTTGAATGCTGCCGCGGAAGTTACGGGATCGAGCGGCAGGGACAGTATGATATTTGGTTTTTTAGCCAGCGCAGTTTCTATGTCGGAGCGCTGTTTTGCAGCGTCAAATCCAGCGCTCGTGGTCGCCACGACCTCGATGCCGAGACGCGTAAACTCGTCCGTGGCGCCGGCGGTCACCGCGTTGACGAAATCGGATTGATCATGCCACAGCAGCGCGGCTTTGTGGCCACCGGATTTCAGCATTTCGATCTTGCTTTCCGTAACGGTGACCTCGGAAGAGGCTGTTGCCGATTCGCCGCCTGGTCCGACCGTTTGCGCATGGGCCACACCGCCAAATATCAACGCGGTAATCGATGCCGTCGCTATTAGATTTCTCATTCTCATTTCAGGTTCCTCCTATGCTGAGCAAGCGGCCAATCAGGGTTCAACCGTGCCGCAGTAGCTGGCGATGAAACTTGCGAATGCGACGATGCCTGCTACGTATTCGTCAACATTCACGCGCTCTTCGAGCGTGTGGCAGTTTGTGATGTCCCCCGGAGCGCAATAGACGGCAGGACACCCGATCTGATTGATCAGGAACGGCGCCTCCGACCAGTATGGTGCGCCTTCGATTTGACCGCGCCCGGGCAGCGCGGTCGCCAGAGCCTTCGACAGTGCGCGCACCGGTGGCAGCTCCGGATCGATTTCAGCCGGAGAACCACCATGACTATGGTCGCGTCCAGCCGGATAGGAGATATCGATGGAAATGCCGTCAGATGATCCGGCATTCATGATCACCGACTCCAATTCAGCCACCGATGCATCGAGTACTTCATGCGGGAGCAGTTTGCGGATCAAAGAAAAACGGCATTCACCGGGTACCGCGATGTAGCCACCACCTTTAATTTCTGTCACGAGCGCAAACGCCCGTCCGACAAGCGGATGCGATGCTCTACCAGCGATGTCATCCGAGTGTCTCCAGATGGCGGAAAGTACGGAATGAGCAGCCTTAAGGGCATCAATCCCCTGTTCGGGAACGCCGAAATAAGCCGATTTGCCGGTGACCAATACATCGGCGATGAAGAAACCCATCTGGGCTGGAAACACGGCGAGTTTTGTCGGTTCGACATAGATGGCAAAATCCGGATTGGCGATTTCACCGGCGACGCTGCGTTTTGCGAAATCCTTGATGCCGGCGCTCACACCGGTGCCTGGTTCGCCACTCTCCTCATCGCCGACAAATGCGTATGAAACATCGCCCTTGAGTTTCACTCCGGCGCGATCAAGCAGGTCCAATGCTGCCAACGATGCGCAGATTCCTGCCTTGAGGTCACCGGTACCTCGGCCCCATATTTCATCATCTACAACTGCACCACCAAAGGGATCTTCGCGTTCCGTACCTTTCCAGAGCTCTTCCCATCCGCGCACATGAACGGTATCGGTGTGGCCTGCGAACAAAAGCCGGTTTCCGCCGCCAGATCCATTCCGCATGCCCCAGATATTGGGTCGGCCGGGAAGAAAATCCGATTGGACCGGCTGCAATTCAAGCCCGGCCATACGCTCTTGAAGATAGGAAACGAAGTTGGCTTCATTTCCGGTCACGCTCTGACGGGCAACCGCGCCTTTTAGCAAAGCCAGCGCTGAATCCCGGTCAACCAGTTCCACCAATCTTTGTGTGAGCGGGCTGTTATTCACTGTGCTGCCCCCATCAGCTTTACGACATCGGCCGGGGGCAGTGATATCTCAGCTCCCGGAACGCCGCCGGAAAACAGGATGGCGTGCAAATGGCCAAGACCGATCGCCGCGCCACCCGCAATCGCGGCCTGCGCACCCAGTTCGGACACGACAATTTCTACCGGCCTGGGAGAGCAAAGTGGCACAAGCTTGCGAATCTGATCGATCAGTTCAGGCCGACGCCCGATCGATCCACCCATGATCACTCTGCGAGGATTTGTTACGGCAACAAGAGTCGCTATCGCGCGAGCAATGTAATCCGCGGTTTCCTCGATGACGGTTACAGCCGATTTGTCGCCGTTGCCGGCATTTTCAAATATCGCCGGAACTTCGCAACTATTGCCCGTAAGCTCATGGTAACGCGTTCGCATGCCCTCTGTAGCGGTCACGCGCTCGAAAGCACCGACGCGCCTGGATTCGGGTTCGAAAGGATCAGCGCCGATCGGCAGGAACCCGAGTTCGCCGGCCGCATTGGCAAAGCCGCGAACCAGTTCGCCACCGACCATGATGCCAGCACCGATGCCGGTGCCAAGCGCAATATAGGCAAGATCGTCGATCCCGGCGCCGGCGCCGATCCAGTTCTCACCGGTCACCGCCAGGTTGACGTCATTTTCAAAGACAACATCCAGTCCAAGTTCGGATTTGAGGCTTGTGGCAACATCAAGCTCTTCGAATCCGGAAATGTTGGGTGCCATGTAGATACGGCCGGTTGATTTATCCGGAACACCCGGGACTCCGATTACCGCGAGCCTGACCCGTTCGAAATCGATCGAGTTGCGCTTTGCCACCTCCCGGCACAATCGAGCGATCTGTCTGACAATGTGGATACCCCCTCGTTTGTCGGTCGGTTCCGTATGCTCTGCGAGAACCCGGCAAGACAGATCTGCTATAGCCGCGCGAACCTTCGTCCCACCAAGGTCGACTGCGGCGATGCATGCTGCGTCAGGAACGATCTCGTATGTGACGGCGCTACGCCCGACATGTCCGCTGGTGCGACCGGTCTGGCGAATCCAGCCATCCTGTTCGAGCGAACGGGCAATCTCGGAAATCGTCTGTTTCGACAATCCGGTTTGCTTGGCAACACTTGCCCTTGAGATCGGGCCGCAGTGCACGATGGTTTCCATCACCATACAAAGGGAGAACTGTCGAGAGCTTCGTGAGACGTCGTTCACTGGCCGTCCAATTAATTCGTTCTGTTACCGAACTAATTAACCTTTGAAATTTGAACTGTCAAGTTTC
Organism: Rhizobiaceae bacterium; assembly: GCA_963669285.2. Taxonomy (GTDB): domain Bacteria; phylum Pseudomonadota; class Alphaproteobacteria; order Rhizobiales; family Rhizobiaceae; genus JAWKWH01. The sequence goes on from CAXXSI010000022.1 coordinate 85,601, forward strand.
GATGTACGAGCGATTGTGAAACCGGAGAAGTCCAACGTCACCCAAAACGCGATTGGAAACATCGCAAAAGGCCATTCACCTCGAGCGACATTCAAAGAAACCGTTCAGTTTGCGACATCACTTCAATGTCTTAAATGGGCTCATTGCGGGAATTCGTTGCGGCGCATAACGATCAGCAACCGATTTCCGAGACATGAACGGCAGCTCAGCGGATGGTGTGGATGGCTCCTGCACCATCGGCGTCATGATGCGCCATACTGCAGTTGTCACGAACTGCTTGAGAGGAGCCACCCAATGCAAGTTACAACGATCGGCCTGGATCTGGCGAAGAATGTTTTTCAGGTCCACGGGATCAATGACGCCGGCGATGTCGTGTTCAACCGGTCCTTGAGACGATCGCAGGTATTGTCATTTTTCGAGGATCTCAAACCGTGCTTGGTTGGAATGGAAGCTTGTGCCACCAGTCATTACTGGGCGCGGGAGCTTGCCATGCTGGGCCATGACATCAGGCTGATTCCGCCTGTTTATGTGAAGCCGTATGTCAAAAGGGGTAAGTCCGATGCCGTTGATGCGGCGGCCATCTGCGAGGCGGTCACTCGTCCGACCATGCGATTTGTTGAAGTGAAGACACCCGAACAACAGGCAATACTGGCGATTCATCGAACCCGTGATCTGATCGTCCGGCAGCGTACACAGACGATCAATATGTTGCGTGCCCAGCTAGCGGAGTTTGGCGTGGTTCTGCATCAGGGGGTTAGTCATGCCATTCAATTTGCCAACCGATACCTCCAAGGGGAGCAACCTGACCTGCCTGAAGTTGTTGACGATGTCATCTTTGAGCTTTGTGATCAGCTGATATTCTTGCACGCAAAGATCACACGATGCTCCCGCGAGATGGTGCAAATCGCTAGACGGGAGGAACGTGCTGCATTGCTTCAAACCATTCCGGGCGTTGGTCCGATTACCGCTTCAGCAATTGTCGCAACAGTTGGAAGCGGTAACCAGTTCAACAATGGCCGGCAATTCGCTGCCTGGCTGGGGCTGACGCCGATCAACAAATCAAGCGGTGGGAAAGAACGGTTAGGCCGCATCTCGAAGATGGGTGATCAATACATCCGGCGATTGCTCGTCTTGGGCATGGTGTCCCGGATAAGGCAGATCGCCAAGACACCGGAAGCCTTTGATCCATGGTTTGCCGACATCCTGGCTCGCAAGCCGAATAAAGTAGCTGCGATTGCCATGGCCAACAAAACTGCCCGTATGATCTGGGCGGTTCTAACCCGCAACGAACCCTACAAGGTGAGAACGATCCAACCCTGAGGGCCAAAACGAAATACAGTATCGCAAGACCAATGAAGTGATGGAAACATTGTCAGCCCGAAGACCAAGACACCCCGTGCTTTGTCCAGAACGCAAGCTGTTCGATGAGCGGAATGGGACCTGGTCGGAGGAAACCATCAGGGCCAGCGGACCGAAGCTCCGCGCCAACAGGCCGGACACAAGACCGCATCTGACAAACGCCCGATCACATCAAAAAAAGTCTTGCAAAGCAGGAGTCATCCACACAGGACAAAGCTGACGTTTTGGAATTAGCTATCAATGTCTGCTTCTCAGATACTGCGCGATCTTTCGAGCCCTAACGGACAACGGCGACAATATCCCTGTTTTCCAGTATTTCGTGCGTGTGGCCCTGCAGACCGACTCGAAACATGGCCTTTGCCAGTTCAGTCGACCGTATGCTTGAACCTTCACCGAAGAGCCGAATGATTGGGTAAAACAAACGCAACAAACGATATCCCAAACCAGGTTCTCGTCTGGAAGTCACCGGGAAGATGTAGCCCGGCCGGAAACTGTGAAACCCGCCCAGGCCTAAATTTGATAATCGGTTCTCGATTTCGCCCTTGTCTTTGGCAAAGGCCACGCGACTTTTTCCGGTGCGGTCTGCACCCGCTCCGCTCAGCAAACAGAACCTGGCGTCCGGGCTTAAAGTCTTGATGCTTTTTGCAAGCGTTTCAGGATAGGCGACGGTAATTTGCCTGAACGTTTCACGATCAACCGTTCCGGTATAAACACCCTGGCAGTAGTAAACCGCGTCGATGCCTTGAAAACATGTTGCGCCTTCATCCAGAGCCAGAAAGTCCTCGATGACCAACTCAGTCAACTTTGGATGTTGAATGCCCGAAGGTCGTCGAAGAAGACTGACGATCTCCGAGATATCCTGACTTTCCAGGCTTTGCTGGAGGACGAGACTTCCCACCATGCCGGTCGCACCGGTCAAGAGCACTTTCATCGCCTGCTCCTTTGCCGCTTCATAATGGGCCCCCGAACCTCGCTGACCTGTTGTTACTTCGCATTTGCGCGGCGTTCTGTTTCAACCTTCAGGCCGCGATTGAAGGCCCGGTACCCTTCCAGATACATCTTCGCTAATCGTCCACCCATCAGCCAGGTCAACCCGCCCATGATCTCGTCGGACTGGACAAATCTGGTCTTTCCGTCTGCGGTAGGTTCGACCTTGAAATGATGATTGTCACGAATTCCGCCCGGACCCTTTTCGGCCCAGTAAAACTCTTGCCCATCAACGACTGTGATCTTGTGGTCAATGCGTGTCAGCTTCTTCTTGGCGGGATCCGTTTGGAAAACCGCGGTGATTTTGGCACCGTTTGAGATCTGGCCCTCGATATCGACCAGAAAGGCCGCCCAGTCGCCGTAATCGGCTGTGTTGGTCAGCACCGCCCAGACAACAGCGAGTGGTGCGTCGATCAGGATGTCGGTGTGGATCTTGTGATGTGTAAAACCCACTTTTTCAGTTGTTCCATTTTCCATGACTGTCATTTCCATTTGTGCCTATGCGCTCACAGGAGCGCTTTGTCCCTTGCCGTCAATCGTGATTTGCCCGAACCGATCGCGCATCCGCTGCGAGCGAAAGAGGTAAATGGAAATGATGACGTAGTAGGTGCACTCACGCGCGAAGTCCGCATAACGGCTTTCATTCTCCATGAAATCGAACGTTTGCACCGCGCACAGTGTGGCGAGCGATGCGAACAGGACGACCATCGCAATCGGCGTGTAGTTCCAGCGAGTGAAATACCCGGCCAGAAATGTGCCACCCGACAGCGTGATTATCAGCCAATGGACGAACTGCGTACCGCTTGGGAACGTCGCGTTTTGTAGCGGCGTCAGCGGGGCCAGCCCCGTGAAAAACTCCAGAAAGCCCAAAAGCCCCCATCCCAGCATAATGATCGAGGCAAGTATGATCAGATAGCTGAATCCTTGCGAGAGACGATCCAAGACATTTGTCATTCATGTTCTCCGTTGCTCTTGTTGTGGGCCATTGCCCCGTGTCTCCGAGCCGAAACTTGGGGCGAACAGACTCAAATCGAAAAAGTCTGTCCGGACAGTTTTTCGGAAAGACGCCATAAACGGCTCGCAACCTCATGGTCATCGCAAATGGGATTGCGGATCGCAATTCCGACATCACCGCTCATCTCCTCGGGCCCCGTCGGACCGTAATAATCCCCGCCCTCAACATCGTCCGACAAGGCGGCAAGGAGTGAGGGTTTGGCGGCATCCTCGTTGGAATGCAGAAGCTGCTCGACTTGTCTCTTCATCGCCTCGCGCTGCTCGTCCTCCATGTTGCCAAAGAGGCCGGAGTCCGAACCGCCGGGATGAACCGAAAGCGCTTTCATTACATTTCCGGCTGCCTTGAGACGTCTGTCCAATTCATCTCCAAACAGAAGACAAGCAAGTTTCGACCGCCCATAGGCGACGCCACCATCACCTCCGCAAGTCAGGTCATCAAAATGGATGCTGGCACCCTTGTGGGCGATGCTTGACAGCGAGACGATGCGCGATGCCGGATTATCCGGGATCAGACCGATCAGAAGCGATGTGAGCAGGAAATGTCCGAGGTGGTTGGTTGCAAATTGCAACTCGATCCCATCGCCATTGGTCTCAGCGGAATAGAGCAGGACACCGGCATTGTTGATCAGTATGTCGAGATGCGCGTAACGCGCACGGAATGCCTCCGCAAAGGCGCGAACCGAGGTCAAATCGCTCAGATCCAGTAAAATGATATCGAGCGACGCCGAAGGTACGCGCTGGATCACATCTGCCTTGGCTGCCTCGGCCTTGTCCTGGCTGCGGCAGGCCATGATCACGTGGTACCCGGCATCCGCCATTCCGACGGTGGTCTCAAAACCGATACCGTTGTTCGCGCCGGTGACGATGGCGACTTTGCTCGATTGGGTATTCATTTACAGTTCCAACAAAGTGACATTTCATGTATGAATGTCAATATTGACAATCATCTTTCATTTGTCAATATGTAACGATGAAAAATCGTGACGAACTTATCATTGAAGCCGCCATACAGCTGTTTCTTCGCTATGGGGTCAAACGCACGGGCATGAACGATATTGCGGCCGAGGCAGGCATCTCGCGGCAAACGCTGTACAAGGCGTTCACAAACAAGGATGCAGTGCTTCAGGCGACAATACGGCTGTTGGCCGACAGAGTCGTTGCCGATATTGAGACCGGTCTGAAAAAGGCGGACAATCTCGGCGAACAACTGGATGTCGTCTTCAAACACATCGCAATCGAGCACTTTGACTTGATGCACTCATCACCGAATGCCGAGGACATCGTCGCGGGGTTCAACGCATCGAGCCAGGATGAGTTGGAGGCCGGAGCCAAGCGGAATATCGAACTCATCTCCAGGATTCTGAAGCCCCATGCGAGCGAAATCGAAAAAAATGGCTTGAGCATTGATCAGCTTGCGGACTTCATTCAACGCATGGCAACTGCCGCCAAATACAATGCCCTCAATCGGAAACATCTGCTCAGCCTCCTAGCGGCACTCAAGGTCGCAGCGCTGAAGATCACTGGCGTGGGGTGAGTAATTCTGAATTCGGAATAGCCGACATTTGAAAAGGACGCAGAATTGAGCGTTTCGAGCTCTGAGCAAACTTACTTGGTGCAACAGCCTTAAACGATGGAACACACCACCAAATTGAACGGAGTTGTCCATGAAACGATGGCATAAAATCGCAATCGGCTTGACCCTGTTTGCTGCGATTGGGGCAGCTTTCGGCACCTGGTACTTGGCAACTGCAGACAGCCGGGAGCCATCCTTTGTTGCCTGGAACGGAAATTGTGCCGGCTGTCACGGATTGACGCTGACAGGAACCGAGCTGGGCACGGCCCTCGTCGATGCGCCGCTCAAACACGGCGACAGGCTTGAGGACATGATGGCAGTCATTGCCGAAGGTGTTCCGGGCACGACCATGGAGGGTTGGAACGGCAAGCTGTCGCCCCAACAGATCAAGTTGCTGGCTATTTACATCAGCGAGCAACGCCAGAAATTTCCCACGATTGCAAATTCCTACACCAAGGAGCCCAAGGAAAACCGGATCATCCGGTCAAAGCATCATGATTTCCGACTGGAGCTGGTGACGGCCCTGGAGAGCAGGCCGTACTCGATTGCCCCCATGCCCGGCGGCGATATACTGGTTGCCGAAAAGATCAGGGGGCTTTCCATCGTTGACCGTGATGGCCGGCAAAATCCGCTCATTACGGATACCCCACAGGTCTGGGGAACATTGCTCAGTCTGGGCGGAGCGTGGCTCAATCTCGGCACGGTGCTCGATGTCAAGCTGCATCCCGACTATGCGGAAAACGGCTGGATATATCTTTCCCATACCGACCGCTGCAACTGGTTATGTGGCTGGGTGGTGCCCGGAACCATGGTCCGCGTTGTCCGCGGGCGCATCAAGAATGGCAATTGGGTGGATCAGGAAATCATCTGGTCGGTTCACAAGGACCATTACACACCCGTTCCTGACGCGGTGGCTGCCGGGCGTCTGGCCTTTGACGGGCAGGGGTACCTGTATATTTCGATTGGCGGAAAAAACACGTATGACAAGCTGCATCAGTTGGACACACCCTTTGGAAAAATCCACCGGGTCCGCGACGACGGCACCGTTCCCCAAGACAATCCCTTCTGGGTTGCGCCGGAAGAGCGACCGGACGCGTCGACGATCCACACAGTCTGGAGCGTTGGTCATCGCACCGGTCAGGGGCTGGATGGACATCCGACAAACGGTGAAATCTGGAACACGGAAATGGGGCCCCGTGGCGGCGACGAAATCAATCACATCCTCGCCGGACAGAACTATGGGTGGCCGCTATACACCAACGGGCTTGATTACAGCGGTGAGGAGATCTCGATTGGCAGGGATCTGGGGTTAGACTTTGCAATTGAAGACACTGTCTTGCCGGTTGTCGACTTCACGCCGGCACCTGCGGTGTCCAATTTCACCTTCCATGACGGGACCAGGTTTTCCGGTTGGCGAAACGATTTGCTCGTCGGGAGTTTGAAGGCAAGCACTCTGTATCGTCTGCGCATTGAAAACAATCAGCTTGTCGAGCAGGAAAAGCTGATCACGGATTTCGGGCGCATTCGCGATGTTGAGATGGGAGATGACGGATTTGTCTACATTGTCCTGGAACACAATGAGACCGGCTCGCTCTGGCGCATGGTTCCTGGATAGAGTTTACACAGCTCGCTTTGAGAGGCGTTGACATTCTATATCCTGCTGTCGAAAACCAACCAGGTGTGCCGGCATGCGGAGGTCGAAAAGGGCTCTGAGGGGGCCTTCGCCACAAAGCCATGAGTGACGGCTATGCGCCCCCATTTCGGTCGTAGGTGTTCGGAATTGGACATCCCGAAAGCGGTCGTTGGCGACGATCCAGTTGGAAGTCGAGGAGGGGGAAAGTGGTCATTCGCTGCAATTGCGAAAAAAATAGGCACGGTTTCCTCAAAGTCGCTATTCAATCAGTGCTGTGATACAATCGAATGCAAGCCACGCACAAAAAGGCTTTGGCTTAATGAGGCCGTTTGGTCACCATCGATGTTCGCATTATCTTCCCGTGCGCCGTGAAAACCGCGATCTGCGCTGGCGCCTACCTCGTTTGGGTTCAGATCCGTGATCTGATGTTGGAACCATTCGTCAGAGATACTGTCACATGAGCCTGAATGTTCGGACCAACGTCTTCGCTCACGGAGCGAATTCCCAACAATAGCGATGGACGCATACGCTTGCGAAAATACGTTCGAATGGCTAGTGTCTGACTCCTCAAACGACAGGCTTCTCGGTTTAAATTGCGACGTAAAAAATCCTCAGTTACTTCCTTGGACGTTGCCGAACTTGCGGGTGTTTCGCAATCGGCGGTGAGCCGGACATTCGCGAAGGAGCCTACCCAGTCGGGCGTTTCGAGCAAAACCCGGGCAAAGGTACTTCAGGCAGCCAAGACCTTGGGTTATCGACCGAATGCGCTTGCGCGCTCTCTTATTACAAACCGGTCGCGCATAGTCGCGTTGCTGTTCAGTTATCTCGACAATCCGTTCTACGCGCTGGCATTGGAGAAATTCTGCCGGTCGCTTCAGGAGGTTGGATACCACGCTCTGGTGTTTATGATGCCCGACACACTGGCAAATGTGGAGGAAACAGTTTCCGACCTAATCCAATATCAGGTTGATGGAATCATAACCGCATCAGTGGAACTGTCGTCCGACATTTGCCAATATTGCCTGGATCAAGATATCCCGATCGTTATGTTCAACCGGACCCAGGACGATCCGCGACTATCCAGCGTCACCACAGACAACGTCGCCGGCGGCCGTACAGCAGCGCGTTATTTGATCGAAGGCGGACATCAAAGAACCTCGATGCTTGCGGGGTGGGAGGGGGCTTCGACCAATCGCGATCGGGAGTTTGGATTTTTAGCCGAGTTAGCGGCACAAAACGTGAAATTGTACGATCGTGTTGTCGGTCATTTTGATTTGAAGCATACCGAAAAAGCAACTTTGGAACTGTTTGACAGGCCATCTTCCCAAAGGCCGGATGCCGTCTTTGTGCTCAACGACTATATGGCGGTGACGGCAATGGGAATCATTCGCGGTAGGTTAGGCCTTCGCATTCCGGACGACGTTTCGATTTTCGGATTTGATGACATTCCAGCCGCCGCGCTTCCCGAGTATCAACTCACGACGATCAGGCAGCCCGTTGATCAAATGGTCGCTGCGGCGATCAGACTGTTATTGCAGAGTGTCGAAAATTCAAAAGCCGAGCCGGAGCAAGTCCGGCTGGCCGGCCGGTTTTGTGAAAGACAGAGCTGTAAAAGGCCATAGGCGTCAGTTGTAAGCCAGATTCACCGCCTGTAGTGTGGACAGATTTTGGTTCCCCTTAAGCCGCAACTCTTTGTTGTTGACCGGGCATTGCACTATGACAGCAATTCGGTTTAACTATCACGCATACGTATGCGAAACGGAGAATAGTTGGATGACGGAACCGCTCAAAAAATCCCAAAAGGCCGAAGCAGATAGTGTGGGAGAGAATACCGCATCTACGCAGAAGACTGCAGATAATGGCGGCGAGCGTGGCGGGCCTGTTCAAGTGGAGGCGCTGGAGGCAACTCATATGCCGGCAGACTATTCAATTTCGCTCGACAGCTACTGCCGTGGTGGTACGGACAAGTTCCTTGACGGTGATCGCGGCAACTTGACTACCCAACCGATGAAGGGATTCGAGCCGCAATATGCGAACATCGTCGATTACATCGTTCGCATCACTCACCGGATCTGGGAGGAAAAGGACATTGGGTACATCTACGACACCTACAGTCACGATTGTAAGGTCTGGGACGATTTAGGACTTCAATACGGCCGCGACAAGATCGTTGCAGATACGGTGCACACCAACAACGCATTTCCAGACATCAGGCTAGTCGCAGACGAAGTCATTTGGGCGGGTAACGAGAATGTCGGTTTTCACACCTCGCATCGCACGAAGATACTCGGTACAAATACCGGATATAGCCGCTTTGGCCCTCCGACCGGCCGAAGGATCCAGCTGTGGTGCATTGCCAATTGCGTTGCACGCGACAACGAGATATTTCATGAAAACGTAATCTACGATACGGCCGGCATGCTTCAACAACTCGGCCTCGACGTGGTGGAGACCGCGCGCGGGCTCAACCCCGATGGGCGTGCAACGGCAATCCAACCAAATTTCATGGCCAGCGAACCAAAGCGGTTGCATGGACAGGGCAAGCCGGAAAAGATGCCCATCAGCGATACCCCGGAAGCTGACATCAAGGCCTTTGTCGAGGCGGCGTTCCACACAATCTGGAATCGCCGGAACTTTGGCGCGATCGACAATGTGTACAGTTCAAATATCGTCACCCAAGGCTCGGCCGGTCGGGTTTATCGCGGGACCGGTCAGTTACGCTCATTTGTGATGTCCATCGTCGCGATGTTTCCGAATATCAGCCTCACGGTTGATGATGTTTACTGGATGGGGAATCCGGAGGATGGGTTTCAGATTTCGATCAGGTGGAGTGCACAGGGAACCCACCGAGGCAATGGCCCTTATGGCGAGCCAACCGGCAGGGAGGTCAACCTTTGGGGGATCAATCAGTGGAAGATGAGCAACGGTATCGTTGAACAGGAATGGATGATGTTTAATGAGTTCGGCATCATTCAGCAGATTGTTTGAGGCCGGTCAACTCATCCGGTTCCAGTTGAAGTTCCTGGTGCCTGTGTGGACGATTGCCCGCGATCTTAGCAGACTGGCGATGCGAGCCTTGTCTGCTGATTTTGCGTGTGCTTTCAGGCCAACTTCAGACAGCAAATCTCAATTCGGCGGTTCTCCAGGTTGATTGTTGCGACGAATTCGCCATGCTGACGGCATGAACAAAACGGTCGTAACATCAGGCGACGTCGCCCGCCTTGCAAATGTATCACAATCCGCGGTGAGCCGTACGTTCACGCCCGGTGCAAGCGTATCTCCGGCAACCAAGGAAAAAGTGCTCAAGGCAGCTCGTGAAATGGGCTATCGCCCCAATGCGTTGGCCCGCGCAATGATAAGTGGCAAGTCCAGACTTATCGCGGTCATGGTCGCCTATCTCGACAATCAGTTCTATCCGATCGTTTTGGAAAAATTGTCCCGCAGGCTTCAGGACCAGGGGTATCAAGTTCTGCTGTTTATGACCGATCCGGGCAATCAGGATCAGGTTGTTCAACGGATTCTACAGTACCAGGTGCAGGGCATCGTCATGGCTTCAGCGACATTGTCCTCCACGCTGGCCCGCGAGTGCGCCCAAACCGGAATTCCAGTCTTGCTGTTCAACCGCTATGTCGCCTCATCGCCAACAAGCAGCGTTACCAGCGACAACATTGAGGGCGGCCGTTTATTGGCGCGGTTTCTCGTCGAGGGTGGGCATGAAAGAATTGCGTTTATCGCTGGCGCTGAAGATTCATCGACCAATCGGGATCGCGAAGCAGGCTTCTACAAAGGTCTGGCCGAACTTGGAGAGACTGTGTGGGGTCGGGCCGTCGGCGGCTATACCTTTGAAGGCGCGGCATGCGCCGCCCGTGAACTTTTTTCCGGGCCAGAAATTCCGGACGCGGTGTTTGTTGCAAATGACCACATGGCCTTTTCGGTGTTGGATGTGCTCAGAGACGAGTTGAAGCTCAAAATACCCAAAGACGTGTCGGTTGTCGGATATGACGATGTTCCCGAAGCCTCATGGAAAGCGTACGACCTGACCACTGTGTCGCAATCATCGCAGGAAATGATTGATGCCACCGTGGCGATCCTGCTTGAGCAAATCGAAAAGAATGTCGTCAAGAAGCGCGCAATGGTCATACCCGCAGAGATCGTCGTTCGCAGCACGGCTCGCCTGCCCTCAAATCCCTAGATGCGATATATCTGGCGTGCATTGCCATGGAAGATCCCGTGAAGCTCCTTACGGGACAGGTGCGAGAAGTTGGTCGCCACATCGTTGACGATTTCAGCGTAAGGTCGCATCAATTTGTCGACTGGGAAATTGCTGGCAAACATCAGCCTTTGCGATCCAAATAAAGAGAGTAATGAATCCGTTATCGGTCTAACCGATTGTGCATTCCAATCTCGATCGAACATTCCCAGTCCGGAAATCTTGACATGTAAATTGGGGAGCTGTGCCAGCGCGTTCATTCCATTTTTCCAGCGTTCGAGACCGGCCCCGCTTTGGTCATAGGGACTCCCAGCGTGATCGATGACAACCGTTACATCAGGATGATCAGAAAAAAAATCGGCCGCTTCCTCCATTTGCTCGGGATTGAGCTGAAGATCAAAGCTGAGACCACGCCACCCCAATTGGCGAAATGAATTCCGCCAAACCGAATTGCGAAGATAGTGTTCGGGAGCAAAGCTCATATCGGGGCGGTCATCTAAACGGCTGAGAATCTGCCGCACTCCGCGGAAATTGCTGTTGGTCTTGTGGGCAGCGATTATCGAGGCAGCATCGTCACGCGAAAGGTCGACGAATCCGACGATCGCAATCGGAAAATTTTCTGTATCACTGATGTTCTGAATGAACCGGGTCTCGGCAACGGGATCAGGAATGGCGCCGTCGGCCTGCACATGCACCGAAGCTGCCAGCGGCCGAACATCCTGTTCCGACGCAAACTCGTCGAACAAGTAATTCCGCTGGATTGGGGTCGGATCGCCAAACGGCTTTGGTGCGCCGATATTGGACAGCCACACATAGCCAACATCCGGATTGCGCGTTACGGGATTCCATAGGTGGTGATGGGCGTCGACAATTTTAGCAGGCAACTTCTCCGAGGCTTTCGCGTTCATTTTCAATGCCTTTCACTCGTCCGTTTCCCCACATACGGGTCAGAATTATCAGTTATTGCATTCGTATGCAAAATTGGTGTATGGAGATGATGGCGGCGACATAAATTACAGGCGCGCAGGAATTGGGATACCTCACGCCGACAACCAAACAAACGATAATATTCGGAGGAGAAGACATGAAATTTACCAGGCGTGAATTCGTGGCAACGACCGCAGGTGCAGCTTTGGCAGCCGGTTTGCCGGCGACAGCCCGTTCGGCTGGCATGATCAAATACAACCTGCTCGAAGGCAAACCTTATGCTGGTACCAAACTCAACATTCTGTCGGTGGTTACACCCCAGTTCGACGGGTTGATGCTTCGCGACGGGGAGTTTACCGAACTCACCGGCATCGAAACTGAATGGACGTTCATTCCGTTCACGGCATTGCAGGAAAAGATGACCGCCGAGGGTATTGCTGCCAACGGACAGTTTGACGTGGTCAACTATCTGGATTCCTGGGGCCCACCCAATGCCCACTGGCTGAAGCGAATCGACGAGTTGCTGGCCCGCGATGGCATTTCCATGGAACGTTATCCCGCGGCGTTTGCTCGCTCGGCCCAATTTGAAGGCGAAACGCTGGGCTTCCCGCTTCGCGCACATCCGCAACTGATGTTCCGCCGTGCAGACCTTATTCCCGATGCGCCGAAGAGCTGGGAAGAGGTGGTCGAGATAGGCAATAAACTCAAGGCGGATCACCCCGACATTGCGCCGCTTGCTCTGTACTACAACAATGATGGCAACCGGCAGAACCTGTTCATCTGGATCAATTTCCTCTGGGCTGCTGGCGGTGATGTTTTCAATGATGACTGGACCGCGGCCTGGACCTCAGAGGAAGCGCTGAAGGCGACTGAGGATTACATTGCGCTTCACACGGTACACAAGGTGACCAATGAAGCCTCGCTGAGTTTTGTCGAGCAGGATGCCCGCCAATCCTTCCAGCAAGGCAAGTCAGCTATGATTCCGGTCTGGTGGTGGGCCTATTCGGGCTTCTACAACCCCAAGGCTTCGGTGCTGAAGAAAGAGCAGGTCGCGTTCTCCGGAATGCCATCATACAATGGTACTACGAAGACCTACGCGATCTCCATGCCATTCTCGATTTCCAATCATTCGAAGAACCAGGACGCTGCCTGGGAATTCCTTAAGTGGCTTTCCAATCCTGAAATGGACAAGGCAAACGCAATCGAACGCAAGGTTGGCGGCAAGGACATAGTGAACAACGTCGTCACCCACATTTCCAGCCTGACCGATCCGGATGTGAATGCCGCAAATGACGGTATTCAGGCCGCCGCTTGGGAGTCTCTGAAGGAATCTGACATCATGCCGCAGATTCCGGAATGGCCAGAAGTTGGCGATCTCTTGTCGGCCGCAATTGCTCAGGCTGCTGCCGGTGGAAATACTCGCGAACTCATGCTGGCCGCGGCCGATCAGTCAAACAAGGTGCTGAAACGCGCCGGACGTATCAAGTAGTTTGACAACCCAATTCGGCCGGCGGAATTGTCCACCGGCCGAAATTTGAAGCCGGAAACATGCGAGATCGACATCTTAAATATCTGCTGGTTTTACCGGCGGTCATTGTGGTTTTTGCAACCGCGGTCTGGCCGCTTGTCGAGTCGCTCCGGCTTTCTTTTTATCAGGGTCGATTATCGCGCCCGGATTTTCCGCAGGGTTACATTGGAATCGAAAACTATACCTGGGCATTCCTGGAGGAGCCCGCATTCTGGAATTCGGTTTGGGTGACAGCCAGCTACACATTCTGGACAGTGCTGCTGACAACCCTTTTTGCCTTGGGATTGGCCCTGCTGTTGGCGCCCGGCGGACGGTTGAGGGTATCTGTTCAATCGCTGCTGATCATTCCGTTTGCGATGAGTCCGGCACTGATCGGAGTATCATTTCGGTTCATGTTCAATCCTGAGTTTGGCCTGTTCGATGCATTCTTCGGGCTGATAATTCCGCCGCTGGCCAATATCTCGTGGCTATCGGATCCGGTCCTGGCATTTTGGGTCTGCATCATGGCCGATGTCTGGGGTTGGATACCTTTTCTAACTCTTGTGCTGATTGGGGGGCTGGCATCCATTCCGCGCGACACGCTTGAAGCAGCCGAAGTGGATGGTGCGCCCGGATGGCGCATTCTCAAAGATATCACCCTGCCTCAACTGGCGCCCGTTCTGGCTGTGGTGATTATTTTGAAGTCGATCTTCTCTCTAAAGACATTCGATCAGGTTTATATGCTGACCAATGGCGGGCCCGGCACAGCGACACAGACACTGTCGCACTATGTCTACTTCAACGGATTGAAATATTCACAAATCGGCTATTCGGCTGCGGTCGCCTGGCTGATGGTCATCCCGATGATTTTCCTGACCTACGCCTATGCGAAATTCGTCTTTCAAAAGAAGAGCCATTGATATGGTGTTGACCGGAAAACAGCGCAAGCAGGCACTCAACCTGGTTCAGATCGCCCTGATCCTGGCAGCTGCATTCGTGATGATCATCCCGATTATCTGGATTGCCCTGGCCGCATTCAAAACACATGTCGATGTCTACCAGCTCAAACTGTTCTTCCGTCCGACGCTGGAAAATTTCGCCATTGTTTTTCAGTCTCCATACGATCTTGGCGACAAGCTCTTCAACTCGACAATTGTTGCGTTTGTAACCGTATTGTTTGCGGTTCCGATCGCGACTTGTGCTGCCTATTCGTTTTCCCGCTTTTCGCTGCGGGGAGAGACGGCGATGCTGGTCCTGATATTGGCCACCCAGTTTGTACCAGCGGTGGTGATCGTGCTGCCGTTCTTCGTCATGTTTCGCGATATCGGTCTGCTGGATACGCGCGTCGGGCTGATACTGGTCAATTTGGCAATCGTCATGCCTTTCGCCATTTGGATGATAAAGGGCTTCATTGACGGCATTCCCATCGATACTGAAGAAGCAGCACTGGTAGACGGCTCGACCCGAATGCAGGTTATTCGGAACATTGTCCTTCCGATGGCCGCGCCGGGTTTGGTCACCGCCGGAATTTTTTGTTTCATCATCGCCTGGAATGAGTTCTTGTTTGCTCTGATCTTAACGTCGAAGAACGCGGTGACGCTGCCAATCGGGCTGGCGCTGTTCAAGGCGGAGGAAGGGGATCTTTGGAACCTTCTTGCCGCTGCCGGCATCATCATTATGGTACCGATGTTTGTTCTGGCGCTGATCATACAAAAGCACTTCGTACAAGGCATGACCATGGGAGCGGTGCGCTAATGGCGGGAATAAATCTGAAAAACCTGACCAAGCGCTGGGGTGAGTTTATCGGCGTTGACAATCAGTCGCTGGAGATTGCGGACAAGGAGTTTCTGGTCCTTCTCGGCCCGTCAGGTTGCGGCAAGACCACGACGATGCGGATGATCGCCGGGCTCGAGGATCCAACCGATGGCGAAATCTGGATCGGCGACCGGTTAGTCAACGATGACCTGCCGAAAGACCGTGACGTGGCGATGGTGTTCCAGAATTACGGTCTTTATCCGCACATGACCGTGTTCGACAATATTGCCTACCCCCTGAAGGTCAGAGGTACACCAAAAGCGGATATAGAGCCGCGTGTGAAAACCGCAGCCGAACAGGTGGAGCTTTCCGAATTTCTTGGTCGCAAGCCGAAGGCGCTGTCGGGCGGCCAGCGTCAACGCGTGGCGCTGGCCCGCGCGATCGTGCGGCGGCCACAGGTCTTCCTGATGGATGAGCCGCTCTCAAACCTCGACGCAAAACTGCGCGTTTCGATGCGTGCCGAACTCAAACATTTGTCTCACATGCTGCAGGTGACCACGGTCTATGTGACGCACGACCAAATTGAAGCAATGACACTTGCCGACCGTGTTGCTGTGATGAAAAACGGCCGTATCCAGCAGCTCGGCACACCGGAAGATATCTACAATGATCCGGCAAATCTGTTCGTCGCCGGTTTCATCGGATCACCCGCAATGAACCTGCTCAACGGTTCTCTGCAGAAAGGCTGGTTTGTCACCACCGGCGGCACCAAACTGGCAAAGATCGGAAAAGGCGACCGCGATAGCGTCGTTCTCGGCGTAAGACCCGAAGACGTTGCGATTGTTGACGCCGGCAAGGGCAACATCGACGTCCCAGTGTATGCAACTGAGAACACCGGTGAAAGCGTCATGCTGACGGTCCAGTTCGGTCAGCAACGGGCAATCGCCAAAGGCGACCGTTATCTGAGAAAGGAAATAGACGAAAAAGTCGGGCTGAAATTCTCCGCCGAGCACCTTTATCTTTTTGACGCATTTACCGAGGAGCGAATACGAAGCTGAGGCTTCGGGTCCCCTGTCGATGTGAGTTGAGATGGAGCGGGCAATTCTGCCGGCCGCTATGAACGAATATCTAACGGAATGAATAATAATAACCGGAGTGCGTAATGATACGCCATGTAAAGTCAGCCAAAACCCATGAAGAACGGGCGGAGGATGATACAAAAGTTCGCGACACCGTCGAAGAGACTCTCAAGCAGATCGAGCTTCGCGGCGATGCAGCTGTTCGCGAATTGAGCGAAAAGTTCGACAAATACTCACCGGCCTCGTTTCGCCTGACAGGTTCTGAAATAGAAGCGCTGATGCAAAAAGTCTCTGCACGAGACATGAAAGACATTCGTTTTGCGCAGGACCAGGTACGCGGATTCGCTGAAGCGCAGCGCGCGTCTATGACGAATATCGAAATCGAAACATTGCCCGGCGTGGTGCTGGGTCACCGGAATATTCCGGTGCAATCAGCGGGTTGCTACGTACCGGGTGGAAAGTTTCCGATGGTGGCGTCGGCACATATGTCGGTGCTGACCGCCAAGGTCGCGGGTGTGCCCCGCATTGCGGCGGCAACACCGCCATTCAAAGGCGCACCAAATCCGGCGGTGGTCGCTGCAATGCACCTCGGTGGAGCGCATGAAATTTATGTACTCGGCGGTATCCAGGCGATCGGAGCACTGGCCATCGGCACGGAAACCATCGAACCGGTGCACATGCTTGTCGGGCCAGGCAACGCATTCGTCGCCGAAGCCAAGCGCCAGCTTTTCGGCCGTGTGGGAATTGACCTGTTCGCCGGACCGACGGAGACCATGGTGATAGCGGACGATACCGTTGACGCTGAAATGTGCGCCACTGATCTGCTCGGTCAAGCCGAACACGGATATAATTCGCCGGCTGTGCTTGTCACGACTTCCGAGAAGCTGGCGCGCGAAACCGTGATCGAAATCAGCCGTCTCTTGAAAATCTTACCGACCTCGGAAACCGCCGCGAAGAGCTGGGAGGACTACGGTGAAATCATCGTTTGTGACAGCTATGACGAGATGCTTGATGTCGCCAACGACATCGCGTCTGAACATGTGCAGGTGATGACTGATCGCGACGACTGGTTCCTGGAGAACATGCACTCCTATGGTGCCCTGTTCCTTGGTGCGCGCACTAATGTCGCCAATGGTGACAAGGTCATTGGCACGAACCATACGCTGCCCACCAGGAAGGCGGGGCGCTACACCGGCGGCCTTTGGGTCGGAAAATATCTGAAGACCCACTCCTACCAGAAAGTGCTTACCGATGAGGCGGCGGCAGCGATAGGGGAATACTGTTCGCGGCTTTGCATACTTGAAGGCTTCGTTGGCCATGCGGAACAGGCGAATTTGCGTGTTCGTCGATATGGCGGTCGAAACATTCCTTATGGCGAGGCGGCTGAACCGCGTGAGGCAGCTGAGTGACCATGGTGCTACCGCTCACGCCTTCCTTCAGGCTCGATGGAAAACGGGCACTGGTCACCGGAGCATCATCCGGGATCGGTTTGGGCTGCGCGGTAGCGCTGGCCGATGCAGGCGCGCATGTTGTCATGGCCGCTCGCGGAGCGGAGCGGCTTCAAGAAACCGTTAAGCAAGTGACGGTCGCCGGATTTTCGGCGGAATCCGTAGTGCTGGATATCGCAGACGTCATACCGATGCGCGACACCTTGGCAAGGCTGGGAGCGTTCGATGTGCTGGTCAACTCCGCTGGTCTTGCCAGACATGCACCGGCACTTGATACTGATCCGGACGATTTCGACGCCGTGTTTAATACAAACGTTCGCGGTGCGTACTTCCTGGCCGTTGGGATTGCCCATGGAATGGTCAAGGCTGGCAAAGGTGGCTCGATTGTTACCGTCTCCTCGCAAATGGCGCATGTCGGCGGGATAGACCGCTCGGTTTATGCCGCTACCAAACACGCCGTGGAAGGTATGACAAAATCGCTGGCGATCGAGTGGGGACCGCACGGAATAAGAGTCAACACGATTTGCCCCACTTTCATCCGAACGCCTCTGACGGAGCAGACATTTGCAAACCCGGAAAGGGTCGAGTGGATCAAATCAAAAATTAAGCTGGGAAGGATTGGCGAAATCGAGGACGTCATGGGCGCGGTTGTATTTCTCGCTTCTGATGCCAGCGCTTTGATGACCGGATCATCAATGTTGATCGACGGCGGTTGGACAGCAGGTTGAGGTCACTGTGATGGCGTTCGAAGGATTTGATCCAAGATGGAAGGATTTTCCCGAGTTTATAATCGGGATCACAAAGGAAATCTGGGAAGATCGCGGCATTGCGACCCTGAACCACTATTATGCGCCGGATATTCCGATGCGTTTTCCCTCGGGCTTGGTGATTGGAAACCAGGCGGTGATCGCAGGAACCAGAGCAACGCTTGCGGAATTTCCGGATCGCCAACTTTACGGCGAAGATGTCATATGGTCGGGAGACAGTAAGGGCGGCTATCTGTCTTCGCACCGCCTGCGTACGACCGGTACACATCTTTGCGATGGGTATTTCGGTTCTGCAACGGGCAAAACGTTTCTCGCGATGGCCATTGCCGATTGCGCTGCCAGGGAAAACCAGATTTTCGACGAATGGCTGATCCGCGATACCGGCGCTATCGTTCGTCAACTGGGGAACACGCCGAAACGGTTTGCTCGCAAACTGATTGAACGGGAAGGCGGCACGCAAAACTGCGTCAAACCGTTCACACCGGATCAGGATGTCGATGGTGGCTATCACGGCCGGGGAGACGACAATGAACACGGCACCAGGCTTGCTGAAATCCTGAATGCGCTGGCGAAATCAGATATCGCCGTTGTGCGCCGGGAATACGACCGGGCCTGCACGGTTGAACATGCCGGCGGAGCGATTGGCCATTCCTGGAATTTCGCCGAACGCCGTTGGATGGCGCTGCACTCGTCTTTTCCTTCAGCACAGTTCGAAATCCACCACCAGATTGGCCGCGACGACCCGCTGATGCCGCCTCGGGCAGCAATTCGATGGTCGCTGACCGGAAAACATGACGGTTTCGGATTGTTTGGCAAGCCGACAGGTGCCGATATTCACGTCATGGGATTCACACATACCGAATTCGGTCCTTGGGGGCTGCGTCGTGAATGGACTCTTTTTGATGAAGTATCGATCTGGAAACAGATCATCATGCAGACGGGGTAATGGTAAATGACACCACAGGAAATGGAACGGAACATCGTTCGTTATGGCGACCTAAAGCCGTGCAAGACAGCATTTATCGATGCGCACACGCCGGGTTCCGACCAAAAGGAGAACTTCACAATCATCGGTGGCGGCGTGTCGGAAAGTCCCGACCAGCATGTTCACATCAAGGAGACACCGGGATTCAATATCGGTGCGGCGGGCCAGCCGCCCAAATGCCGCAATTCTTTGCACTCCCACCGAACTGCCGAAGTATTCTTCGTTCTCAAGGGGCGTTGGCGTTTTTTCTGGGGACGCTGGGGAGACGCTGGCGAGGTCGTTCTTGAAGAGGGCGACATTTTCAATATTCCGACCGGAATCTTCCGTGGCTTTGAGAACATCGGCAATGACTACGGGATGATCATGGCCATTCTCGGTGGCGACGACGCTGGTGGCGGTGTGATCTGGGCTCCGCAGGTCATTGAGGACGCCGGTGACCACGGCCTAGTGCTGTCTGACAAGGGACGCCTCTACGACACCAAGAAGGGTGAAAAGCTGCCCGATGGCGGCAAACCGATGCCCTTGCTTACCGAAGAAGAACTCAAGGCGTTCCCCGAGCCGTCGTCAATGGAGGTGATTGGTGGCTACGTCAGGCGATATTGGGACATGGTCGCAATCTCTGACAAGAAACCGGCAAAGGTGATTGGCGAGAAGGGCATCATTCGCGACAAGCCCGGTTTTGAAGTCGGCTTCATATCCCGGGGATCGGCGTCGGACAAGAAACACAGTCACGACCGGCCATCGGTTTTTATACCGGTCAAGGGATACTGGCGCCTCGCGTGGGATGGCGGAACGGCGACGCTTGCACCCGGCGACACGATGTGCATTCCCGCCGGTCTCGACCATAGCGCTGTTCCATCGATGACGGGCGAGGCGGCGCTTTATCATGTGGTCGCTACCGGCGAAAACGCCGGACCGACCTGGAAGCCAAACTAGGAGAGTTCGCGAGTGACAAAAATTCGCACCACGCATGTCGGATCATTGCCGCGCACCCAGAAAGTCGTTGACTTTATTTTCGCTCGCGAGCGTGGTGAAGCGTACGATCAGATTGCATTCGATTCTGCCATGACAGAGGCGGTGGACGACACGGTCCGCAAACAGGTGGAAGCCGGAATTGACTTTGTCAGCGACGGCGAAACCTCAAAGATTTCCTACTCCACCTATGTCAAGGATCGCTACACCGGATTTTCGGGTGACAGTCCGCGCAATGCTCCCGCCGACCTGAAACTGTATCCTTCCTTTCTCGAGCGCATCGCGAAGTCGGGTGGAACGCCGCAGTTTACTCGTCCGATGTGTATCGGTGAGGTGAAATCCAAAGGGCAGGGTGAACTTCAAAAAGACATCGCGAATTTGAAAGCCGCGATGGCGAAACACGGCGCAAAGCACGGCTTCATGAATGCCGCGTCTCCGGGGGTCATATCGCAGTTTTTACCCAACGATTTCTATCCGAACCGTGACGCTTATCTGGCGGCGCTTGCTGACGCGATGAAAGCGGAATACGAGGAAATTGTCTCATCCGGTTTGGTTTTGCAACTCGATTGTCCGGACCTTGCGCTATCCAGACATGTGTTGTTCGCAGATAAATCGGACGATGAATTCGTCACTATAGCCGAAAGCCACGTCGAGGCCCTGAATCACGCGCTTCAAAACGTGCCCGAAGAAAGCATCCGCGTGCATATTTGCTGGGGCAACTATGAGGGGCCGCACGTTTGCGATATCGACATGGACAAGGTGTTTTCGACCTTGATGCGAACCAAGAGCAGATATGTGCTTTTTGAAACCTCCAATCCCCGCCATGCGCATGAATGGACGGTATTCCGGGACAGAAAGTCAGAAATCCCTGCCGACAAGATTCTGGTCCCTGGTGTCGTGGACACGACGACCAATTTCGTTGAACACCCCAAACTTGTCTCGCAACGTATCTCGCGATTTACAGACATAGTCGGTGAAGACCGGGTGATCGCAGGTTCGGATTGTGGTTTTGGAACCTTTGCCGGCTTTGGTTCGGTCGATCCCGATATAGCCTATGCCAAACTTGCCGCGCTCGCCGACGGCGCCAAACGTGCCTTTCGGCAATGACCCCGCAGGTGCTGTCTCGTGAAGCCGCCATTGGTACTGCTTCCTGGCATGATGTGCGACGAACGTTTGTTCACACCGCAGTTGGATTACTTTTGCGAGAAATTCGACGTTCATGTCAGCCCGTTGAATGAAGCAGACAACATCGGTGGTATGGCGCGGAACGTCCTTTCGGATATGCCCAGGCGAACTTTTGATGTGGCCGGATTGTCCATGGGTGGCATCGTGGCCATGGAACTGATGGCACAATGCCCAGAGCGGATCGATCGCGTCATTTTGATGGATACGAACCATCTGGCTGACACCAACGAACGCAAGGCGGTCAGGAAGCGTCAGATCACCGATGTCCAGGCTGGCCATCTCCGCGATGTCATCGTCGAGGAGATGAAACCAAATTATCTTGCCGCGCAAAATCGGGACAATTCGCAGCTTCTCAACCTGCTGGTTGATATGGCGATCGATCAAGGCCGGCAGGCCTTTGTCAATCAGTCAAACGCGCTGATGAGCCGCCGCGACTACTCTGAAACGCTGCAATCCTGGCGTAAACCGGTATTGCTGATCTGCGGCGCCGAAGACACGCTCTGCACGCCCGACCGCCACCAGGAAATGGCGGATGCCCTGGACAATGCCCGGCTGGAATTGATCCCCGGAGCCGGCCACATTTCGACACTCGAACAACCATCGGCGGTCAACATGAAGATTGACCGTTTTCTGACCCGGCCAACCACAGAGGCAACAACGTGAAAAACATAACAGCTGCAACCCTCGAAGTCCTTAGGCGGGTGGATACGCCAACAGTGTGCAATGCCATTGAGCTTGCCCAGGCAAGGCGCGGTTTTGACCACTTTACCAAGGGTACAATGCTTGCCGCAAAGCCCGACATGCCAGCAATTTGTGGCTACGCGCGAACTGCACGTATTCGGGCGAAACAACCGCCCACGGAATCCGTTGAGGTCCTGAAAAATCGCCGTATGGATTATTACCGCTATATGGCCGGATCCCCGTCACCAGCAGTATGCGTCATCGAGGACCTCGATTTTCCGGAATGTATTGGCGCCTATTGGGGTGAGATCAACACAGCGGTTCACAAAGGGTTTGGCATAGACGGGGCGGTGACGAACGGTGTCATGCGCGACCTTGGTGATCTGGAGGAGGGATTTCAGGTGATTGCCGGCTCAATCGGACCCAGCCATGGATTTGTCCATGTTGTCGACATCGATATGCCGGTGTCGATATTCGGGCTGAAAGTGTCCCCGGGCGAATTTCTGCATGCCGACAGGCATGGTGCCCTTGTGATACCGGATGAAGTCCTGCCCGAAATTGCCGCGGCCATCGATAGTTTGATCGACTGTGAGTCCCTGATCCTCGGTCCCGCGCGCGAAAAAGGCTTCAGTTTTGAGAAGTTCGAAGAAGCCTGGTCCAATTTCGAAAGCGCAAGAACGTAAAAATGCGAACACCTGCGCTGCATTTGGCATGGCTATTCCGACATTTGCAAGTGTCTTCAGAGGATTAAAGACAGCAAATCTGCCCGCACTGCCGGTGTCCAAGGTGCCGCGAAGGTGCAACCAAATCGAATGTCTTCTTTTTTTGAGATTTCGACGCAACATCCATCCAGCTACCAAATGACCGGAATGGGGCCGCATCCGGACTGGCGGCTTTCGGGCTTCATGTAGGTGTTAGCGGACGCTCGTCTGCAGAAGGCACGTAGACGCTATCGGCCCTTTGCCGACATTCGTGCGTTGTCCTCCTTTGCACAACACAATGTATAAAGCCGACCTTAGTCAACCTGAGGTGAACAATGATCACTGGACTTCGGCTAATGGCGACTTAAACGGTCTTGTGCTCCAGCACCTTCTTATTCTGGCGGACATGTCGCAGAATTCACCTATGAAGATTAATCTTCTTCTATCTTTAGCAAACCGGTTTCACGATAGGCTTCGGCCGCCTCACGGAAATATGCACCGGTGTTTTCTGCACCATACATGCTGGCGATTTGCTGGTTGGGCGACAATAATTGATAGTAGATCGAACGCCCGGGCGCAGTGCTTCATATACAGCCGGAATATCGTCATTTGGCATGCGGGTCATCTCGGCCGCTCGGGTCAGGTTTGTGGCCACCTCGTTGTAGCCGGCCTCGCTCGCGAATTGCGCCTGCAATTCCAGCGTTTCGGCGCTGGCGGATAAGTAATTGGGCTGAACGGTGCCCTGCTCTGATTCGAAACTTCGCTTCTCAGATAAGACTGCCTGCTGAATCGAATTGCATCGGCACTGGTTCACCGGCAATACTGAGCGCTCTGTTTTTAGAGACAACATCTAACATTGCCGGTGAAACCCAAATACGGTGCAGCTGAAGGGTGTTACGGATCCTCACGATCCTGACTGATTCAGGCGTGACCATATTACAGGTCTTCATGGCAACACAGATGGCGTCGCGGTCGTTATTCAATATCACCGGCAGCTTGGCAGGTTTAAGAACCGTTGCAGCAATTGCATTTGTATACATTGCCCCAAGATCAATTTTTCCCACGCAGCGACGCGTTGAGACATCTGCGATGCCGATGCCCACTCCGTTGCCGTGCGATTGAGGAGTTATATCGAGCACGACGATCTTCTGAATATCTGGCGCATCAAAACCGGAAAGTCCCGATCCTGGTCGGCCGGTGACATTCGGATCCATACCCTCACCACTGATGTTTTTGCCAATCTCATCTACTATCAAGATGTCGATCTCACGCATTATCAGGCGACCTATCGACCGTTTTGCAATGTTGAGGAGTTCTTTTTCTCTGGTCAGAATACGATTTGCAGAAATAATCTCAATTCGCATCAGGTCGTCAAATGCATTCTCTAAAATCGCAACTCCAAATAAGATATTAAGCCGGTTCAATAACAATTTTGCGGCTTCCGGCAGAATACGGTGGAACTGCTCAAATCCATACCTGTGTAGCGTGACCGCGCCCTTGTGCTTGCCAAGTCCGATGCAGAGCATTTTTACCAGGCCGCTTTCGTAGGCTGCTTTAAAATCGGCATGTGGTTTTATCTTGTTGGCAAGAACGATGCAGTCTGCCTCAGCCGCAATCCTGTCAATGAATAAGGGCGTTCCATCCTCCAGCTGAGCAACTTCAACAACGTCCATTGAGGCGCGAATGGGAGCACCGGTCGATGCTTCCGTAATCCCGTAGCTTGCAAGAACGCGCACCTGCCCTTCAGTCGTTGCCCCGCCATGACTACCCATTGCGGGAACGATAAACGGATGTCCGCCTTTGTCCCGTAATTCACCGACTAGCGCCGCGACAATTCTCACTAATCCGGCAATGCCGCGACTGCCCACAGTAATTGCAATCGATTTTCCGGTGATTTCAGATGTGGGTATTTTTGAAATCTGTTTGGATATCGCTTCGCTAATATTGGCGACACGCGCTCGTTCAAAGTGCTGATCGATTGGCAGCAGCGGAGGCAGCTCACAGCTGAAACCACCTTCAAATTTTACCTCAATTCGACCGAGATCTATCGAACCTACCATAGGGACGGCAGGATCAGGGAAATCGATGGAACATAGGTGATCACCATTAACAGCGCGACCATACCCGCGAAAAACGGCAGAATGGCTTTGCTGAGTTGTTCTATCGTCACGCCCGATATGCTGCTTGCGACAAAGAGGTTGACACCCAACGGCGGCGTACAAAAGCCGATGGCCAGGTTGACGGTCATAATGACGCCGAAGGCGATCGGATCAACGCCAAGCGCCACTGTCACCGGTAGTAGGATCGGGGTCATAATGATAATGGACGAAATTGTCTCCATGAACATTCCAATGACCAACAGAAGCAGGTTGATCAGTAAGAGAATGATGATTGGGTTGTCCGACAGGTTTGTCAGCCAACCGGCTAGATCGGACGGAATCTGCGCTAGCGTGATCACGCGCCCAAAGGCGGTGGCCATGATGACTAGAATCAGGATCGTTCCGCTGGTCATGGCGCTGCCGGCCAAAAGTTCTGGCAAATCTGAAACCTTGATGTCGCGGTAGACGAACAAACCCACGATCACGGCATAGACGACTGCAACAGCACCGGCTTCGGTGGGCGTGAAGATACCACTGTAGATGCCGCCCAGAATAATCACGGGCACCAGCAATGCCCAGATCGATTCGCGAAAACTATGAAGCACAGTGTGGCCGGAAAACTCAGTGGTCGACTCGGCAACCTTCTCATTGCCGCGCAGAAGCAGCCGCCCGACGAACATGAACATGATGGCAAAAAGGACGCCAGGAATGACGCCAGCTAAAAACAGCTTTCCTATCGAAACCTCAGCTGTCACTCCATAAATGATGAAGGGAATACTGGGAGGGATCATTACACCGATCATACCTGATGCGGCGGTCAGCGAAGAACTGAACTTCCTATCATATCCCACCTTTTCCATTTCTGGAATCAGGTTCGAGCCGATAGCCGCCACTGTTGCAGGCGATGATCCCGAAATAGCAGCGAAAAAGACCGATGCCAGAACGTTTACATATGCGAGTCCCGCGCGAATGTGACCTATCAGGGAATTGGCAAATCCGACCAATCTACGGGACATGCCACCTTTTTGCATTACATCGCCTGCCAAAATAAACAGAGGTACTGCAATCAAGGGAAATGAATCCGCGCCAGTGACTACCGATCGAGCCAAGAGAACCATCGGAGGCGTTCCATCTACGAGGAGCATTACCGCCATTGTCGCGAGGCCAAGGCATATGCCAATTGGAACACTGATCAGCAAAAACACAACAAGCGACGAAAACAGGATAAGTGCAATCATGTCAGGTGCTCCCGTTAGCTGGTTCCAAGGGTACGCGCAGCAGCTTGACCAAATGCTGCAGCACCCGGATGGCGGAAAGCGCAGCACCGACCGGGGCGGAGGCGTAAAGAATTGGAATGGGAAGCCCGAGGACAACTGATTTCTGACTCGCTACGAAAGGCTTCAACATAAGCTCGAGACATTCGACGGCCAGCGTTCCCAGGAAAGCGAGGACCAACAGGCTGACCAATATCGCGGCTGCCTTCTGAACTCTCGGTCCGAAGGCATCGGCCAATACCGTAATTCTGATGTGCTCACCCCTTTTGAAGGCGAGGCTAACGGCGATCCAGACAAACCAGACGAACAGCCAGAGTGTCAGTTCCTCGCCCCAAGACAATGAGGCGTTCAGGACGTAGCGCATGAAAACGTTGCCTGCAATTAGGGCCACGATGGCAGCCAGCAGTACAGCGGTGAGCACACGTTCCAGATTGTCATCAAGCCATCTCAGCAAAGCCATCATCCCCTCCCTCTAGGATCTGGGCGCCCCCTGATGGGGCACCTCAGACACAAATTCTGGGCGTCAGTTACCGCTCACATTGGCAACCGCAGCGACCCAGGCGTCAAATGCTTCGGCGCCGACAGTATCGCGGTATCCGGTCCGGACGCTTTCTGTCTGCTTTGCAAAGACCGCGCGCTGATTTTCGCTCAGCTCGACAACGTTGACGCCGGCATCGCGGATTTTTTGCAACTGGCCTGCTTCTTCTCCATTCACCAGCTCTTGTTGATATTCGGCGGCGGCTTTCATGCTATCCCGAATCAGCGTCTGATACTCCTCCGAGAGGCTTGAATAGAAATCGTAACTGATCACCGGGATATAGACGGTGAACACATGCCCAGTCAGTGAGACATGCTTTTGCACTTCGTAAAAGCGCTGAGAATCGATCAACGCGATCGGATTCTCCTGGCCGTCGATGACGCCCTGCTGCAACGCCGAGTACACCTCACCGAAGTTCATCGGCGTCGGATTTGCACCAAGAGTGGTGAATGTATCGACATGAGCCGGCACTTTCATGGTGCGCAGCTTGATGCCTTCGAGGTCAGCTGGAGCCTCGATGGGGCGCACATTGTTCGTGACATGGCGCAAACCGTTCTCCAGCCAGCCAAGCCCGACCAGCCCCTGGTTTTCGAGCCGTTTCAACATCTCGTTACCAGTGTCACTGTCGAAGGTTTTAAGGGCAATGTCCTTACTGGCATACATGTAAGGAAGTTCGATCACAGCGAAAGCAGGATCCCAGCCGGCGAAGAACGATGATGGTGGGACTGCCATCTCAAGAACGCCAGTTTGGACCCCTTCTATCATCTCGCGATCCGGACCCATCTGTGAAGATGGGAAAATCTGGACATCGATCTCGCTGTTCGATCCAGCTTCGACCAACTCTTCAAATTTTAGAAGCGCGCGATGCATATGATATTGCTCGTTGGCACCGTGGCCAACCTTGATAATTGTGCCTGCCGTCGCCGAAACGGCCAAACCCAGCAGAGCGATTGCGCTTAGCGCGATTTTGGATGTGTGGAACAAGATGTCCTCCCTAATTTCGTGACAAAATCGAAACAAGTTTCCGATCTAATATCTGGTATATCAGATAAGGTATAGAATTTCAAGTGCGATTAGGTTATTAAGGATCGAACAAGACGAAGGGCAGGCATGATGGACCCGCAGGCAATGCAAATCCGGCGACCGAAATCTCTCAGTGATCTTGCGGCTGAGCGCATACGCAATGCGATTATTCGAGGCCATTTCGATCTAGGCGCCTCGCTGTCGGAAGCAGAGCTAACGAAATCGCTCGGTATTAGTAAGACGCCTATTCGAGAAGCGCTTGCCGCGCTCCGACTTCAAGGGCTTGTAGAGTTGGTTCCACAAAGAGGCGCGTTTGTCTTTTGTCTGGGACCTGATGAGGTTGGTCACTTATGCCGATATCGGTTCATGCTCGAGACCAATGCATTAGACTTAGCGCTTAAAACAAGCCGGGAGAGTTTACTCTCTGATCTGTCGCGCATCTGCGAGGAGATGGAAGTCGCTTTGCAAAGCCATGATTTGGGGTGGTACCTGAAGCTTGATGCGGAATTCCATGAGACCTTTTTTCTCCATTGCGGAAACGATTTTCTGCACGACGGATATCGATCGGTTAGCGATATTGTTGCCACATTGCGGACACACCTGTCCCAGGCCCCAGACCGCACAAAGAAGTCTTTCGAGGAGCACCTCCGCATCCTGCAGCTCGTGGGCGACGGCCAAATCGCCAAAGCTAAAACCGTTTTGAGGAAGCAGATAACACGCGGCGAGCGCGCTTATTCAGAGCTGAGCCGAAACGGAGTCCGTGTCGATTCCCGAACATCATCTGAGGAATTGTAGAATGCATGTTCACCTCGATCCGGTGGGAGGTATTGCCGGAGATATGTTCATCGCGGCGATTTTGGATTGTCGTCCGGATCTCGAATCTGGCCTGGAAGATGTTCTCACCGCATTGCGCCTCGAAAACACCCCTCGGATTGGGCGGCATGCTTACGACAACGGTGTCTTGACCGGATCGCAATTCCATGTTGATGCGCCTAATCGGACCGGCCATCATCACACTCAATTCCGCACCATTCGCAGCATGCTCAATGCATCTGGTCTCGCTTCAGGTGTTAGGTCTCGGGCAATGGACATTTTTGAGCATTTGGCCCGTGCAGAAGCGGAAGTGCACGGTCATGAAATCGACGATGTAACCTTCCATGAGGTGGGTGCGTTGGATTCTATCGTGGATATAGTAATCGCGGCGCACCTGATCGAAAAGCTCAATGCCAATCAGTGGTCGGTTGCGCCTATTCCCATCGGATCTGGCCGTATATCGAGTCAGCACGGTACCTTACCAATTCCCGCCCCCGCGACTCTATTGCTTCTCGAAAATCTCACCGTTTTCGATGATGGCGTAAAAGGCGAGCGGATAACGCCAACCGGTGCAGCAATTCTTAGGCATTTGGCCCCTACGGGCACTGGACCGGTCGAACAAATGCGTTTGAACAGTTCCGGAACAGGATTTGGAACGTTGGAGCTACCCGATATTCCAAATATTCTTCGAGTGATGTTGCTTGAACAACCGATTGAGTGGACTGTGGATCAAGTAACCGTCTTCACGTTTGAGATCGACGACCAGACTCCGGAAGATCTGGCCATTGGATTGGACAATCTTCGCAATCTGGCGGGCGTATTGGAAGTGAATGTCACCCAAGTTTCGACAAAGAAGGGACGACAGGCAAACCGCGTGCAAGTTCTGGGCGAACCGAATGCCGAAGACGCAGTATTTGATTGCTGTTTTGCGCAGACGACAACCTTGGGCGTGCGCTATCAACGAACGCGGCGACGCATATTGAACAGGGAACAAAAGCAAGTAGGTCCTGTCGGTGTAAAAATTGTCCGGCGGCCGTCGGGTATCACCGCAAAGGCAGAAATGCAGGACCTTGCCAAACATAACGAAACAGAATTCGCCAGAACTTCGGCCGGACACATCGCCGTCTCGCAAGCTATTCACGATCGCAAGTCGGGAGCGATGGAATGATACTTCATGGCATTAAGAAGGTCATCGAGGAAATTGGCCCAAGCGCTATTGCTGTGAGTGGCGGAATTGATAGTTTAACGCTCGCAACTGTCGCATATCATCAGTACGCTGATAGTGAAGTCTTCCACGCCATATCTGCTGCAGTGCCACCTGATGCCACGCTTAGAGTTCGGGAATTCGCGCAAATCTACAAATGGCGCCTTCACGAGATCGATACGCAGGATCTATCAGATCCGAACTACCGGCAAAATCCGGTCAACCGCTGTTTCTATTGCAAACGGAACCTCTACAGAAAAATCAGATCGCTCACTCGGTTACAAATTCTCTCGGGAACGAATTTGGATGACTTGGATGATTTTCGCCCGGGATTAACCGCTGCAAAAACGTACAGAGTCAGACACCCATTTGTTGAGGCTGGGATCAATAAGGAAGGCATCCGCGCAATTGCCCGAGAACTTGGCCTAGTCAACATCTCAGACCTTCCTGCTGCACCGTGCTTATCCAGCAGGATTAACACAGGTTTGGAGATTGCCGCCGATGATTTACGTACGATAGACCGAGTAGAAAGAAGTTTGAAACAGCACCTAGGAGAAATCACATTGCGTTGTCGTTTAACGGAAAACGGCATTGTTTTGGAGGTTGCGGAATCCGTCCTTAGTCAGATGCAGAAAGCGGATGCCGAGGACCTTCTTCGCATAGCTCGCGAGGAAATCGATACTAAAACTAATCTGCTGGGTGTTGTTCCATACGTCCGTGGCAGTGCATTCATTCAATGAGGACGCAATGACGTCATCACCAGACATAGTTTTAGACGACAAGCGTCTAATCAGGACAGGATTTGATGAGGCCATTCTCTGTGAACAGAAGTCTCCCACGCAAATCGCTGAAATCGTCACCATGACCGCGGAGAATGACAAATCTCGTCTATTTACACGCCTGAGCAAGAAAAAATTCTGTCTGTTACCCCCTGACGTCCGCGCATTGTTGCGTTATGCGCCGGACGCACATACGGCACATTTTGGCGACCGACCAGAGCTGTCGGACAACCAAAAGATTGTAATTGTTTCGGCAGGTTCATCTGATGCGAAAGTCGTCGCTGAAGCGCGGGAAACACTCAGGTATTACGGGCAGCCGAGTCTAGTCATCTCTGATGTCGGGGTTGCAGGCCTTTGGCGATTGATGAATCGAATCGATGAGATTGCGAACATTCCCGTTATTATCGCCGTCGCCGGCATGGATGCGGCATTACCGACCGTACTTGCGGGCTTGGTTCCCGGTTGCATCATAGGCGTGCCAACATCGACTGGATATGGCACTGCTCGCAGTGGAGAAACCGCATTGTCCGCAATGTTGGCCAGCTGTGCTCCGGGGCTGACCGTAACAAACATAGACAATGGCTACGGCGCCGCAATCTCAGCGCTGAGATTAATCAGGAATGCTAAAGCTATTTTCTCCGCTTAGTACCATCAGAGAATTCTGATAAGAGAGATCATATTGACGCTCAAATATTGGATTCCTGTTCGATTTCCACGAAACGGAAATAACCGTGTGAGTCTGCTTTTGAGAATGGCTTCGGGTATTTTTGCTGTTGCAACCGATGACCGATCCCCGTCCAATTTCCCGTATTGGGGTTACGAGGCGAACGTCTAAAAGAGGCCTGCTAAGCGGTCATTCGTTCGCCGTTTGAGTAACCCATTCGGTTGAATGTCCGCTTCCGAGGATTCTGCCGGAGTTTTTGCAACCGCAACGAATGACCGGAATCCCCTTTCCGAGATCTTTGATCTGCTGGAGCGAACGGCAGCTTTTGGGGTATCCGACTTAGAATGCGAACGTCTGCATTGGGGCGCGTTCCCGACATTCATGCTTCGATCATCGCATATTGCGCTGGGTGCCTTGCAGTGAAGTGGTGCTTTGAGCCCACAACGGACCAACGCTATTTCCATGAGTATTATTTTCGCGACACAAGAAAGCGCCACTTTTTGGTGGGAAACTCGCACCGAAAATATTTACAACCACTGTTTGATCTCGATCAATGACTTATCGAATCAGGCATCTGTAGGCTTTCCGTATCAAGCTGAGATCAGCCATGTTGAGAGATGTTTGTAAGTGTAGGCTCATCCTGTGACGGCAGGACAATTTCAATGACTTAGCAAGTGGACAAATGACCAACTTTGCAGCCGAGTGTAATGCAAGCGGTATTCACTTTGAACAGCGCCTAGGTGAACACCTGAAGGTCCTCCGAACAAGCCGAGCACTTACCATCAGGACTATTGCCGAACAAACCGGTCTTTCACCGGGAATGATCAGTCAAGTTGAGAGCGGACAAGTTTCAGCATCGCTTCGGACTATCCGTGCTTTGGCGCAAGCATATGACGTGACGCTCGATAGTCTGTTCGCCGGTGAAAGTGAGCCAGTCTCAAATCAGAGTGGCATAGTTGCACGACCGGGTACACGTCGCATACTGAACTTGGAAAATTTGGGTATGACGATCGAAATCGCTGCGCCGGCAGAGCACAAATCCATGCAGGCATCCATTGCAACGATCTTGCCGGGAGGCGGCTCGGGTCCAGAATGTGACACACATAGGGGAGAAGAAACAGGATTGGTGCTCAACGGTTTTTTAGATCTGTACTTGGACGAGGAAAAACACTCTCTTTGTGAGGGAGATAGTTTTTGCTTCAACGCCAAAACACCACATCGCTTCGTAAACCCGGGCAAACAGGTCACGCGCGTTTATTGGGTGACAACTGAGCCGATATGGCTTGGTTGAGAAACAGATTTCATTCAATGTAAGAACATAGCCAGACGTCTTTTGAATGGGCGAGAGAGAATAGATGTGAGCAACAGCAGCGAGATAGCCGGTGGCAAACGGTTCATGATTGTCTCTTTGAAAGCCTTCTACATAGACCAAGTCTAACGGATACTCCCGCTAAATGGACCAAAATTGAACCAAATATTAGCCTACGCATCGTGATATCAACATCCATAGGGTTTTCCAAGGCGCGTCAAAATGCCATTTCATTGCAATTTTAGTGACTTATAGCCCACATATCCGAAAATTGGTTTATTGACATTGTACCAAAGGTTGACTTTTCGGTGAAGCTAGTAATGAAATTGGGCTGGAAAGGTACATTTTTGGTCCAAAATCGTTCTGGAGGGGATAATTGGACTGAAGCGCACCTCTTTCCTACAAAAAATCGAAAAATGGGAGACCCATGATGCCCAACGATAAAGAACCTGACCACGTTTTCGAGATCAATCGAAGAAATTTTTTCAAGTATACATCGGCGAGTATTGCCGCGGCGGCAGCGGTGTCGGCCGGTACGGTATTTGAAGTTCCTAGCCTTGTAAGCACTGCCGCAGCGGCAGAGGCCACCGGTGATCCAATCCATATCGGATTTCTTGGCGCGCTTTCCGGACCAGACGCAGGCTGGGGCCTTCCCGGTTTGACCGGCAACCAGATATTCATCGACCGTATCAATGCCGAAGGCGGATTGCTGGTCGGTGAAACACGGCACCCGCTGAAAATGTTCGCATTCGACGATGAGGCAACCGGAAGTAAAGCGCTGCAAGGGGCAAAACAGCTGGTTCTAGAAAATGACGTTAAATTTATCAGCGCGATCGGCGGTAATCCCGCTGATGCCACCCACCCATTCCTGACCAAGAAGAAGGTTATTTATGCCAGCCTAATCTCGACTGACATCAAACCGGACCGCCCCTACCTTATCGCAGGCGGTGACGTTACACCTCGGATCGACATGCTGCGTCCATTCTATCACCGGTTTGTTAATCCGAAGCTGAAACGCTGGGCAGTGATTTCGCAGGACGATACCATTGGTCTGACATCGCAGGCGTGGGAGGTTGGATCGGCCTTATCGGACGGCTGGGATGTAGTCTATGATGAGCACTACGCGCTGGAAACAACCGACTTTGCACCAGTTGTTTCAGCCATGTTGGCAACGAACCCTGAAGTTGTATCACTAAACTTGTCCTACCCGACATTCGTCGTACAGATTATCGAGCAGTTGTTTCTGCAAGGATATAAGGGACTGATTTCGGCCAATTATCTGGATACAGAATCGATACTACAGAAGGTCCCCAAAGAGTATCTTGAAGGCGCGACCGACAGCTTCCCGCTGTTTGATGATCCATGGTGGGGGAAACCTTCGTGGCAGAACGATTTTGTTGAAGAGTGGAACGCACGTTACGGACCAGGCGGCCCGGAAGATGTACACCGCGAAATCACCGGCATCGACTGGGACCATGTGATTACCCTTAAAGTCTGGGCCGAAGGTGTGAAGGAAGCCAAAACACTCGATCCGGATCGCGTGCTCGAGACCTTGCGCAGCCAAGATTCAATTCCGACCATCCTCGGTCCGGGCAAGATGCGGGGCAAAGAGATGTGGGGTATTGATAATATGGTATCGCCGCCGATCCCGATTAATGAAGTTCGTGACGGTACCAAACGCATCCAGGCGGTTGTTCGCTTCGAAGACTGGTTCGAAAACCGCAAGGAGGAAATTATCAAGGTCGTCGATAGCAAGGGCCAGATGCATTATCAACGCTGACTTATCCGGGAGCAGCTGCGCCCAGATTATAATCGTAATGGGTAGGCGCCACCGGCGCCTGCTCTACCCATAAAGTCCGGGAATATCGGGGTATCATCGTGGATTCAGCGCTCTTCCTCCAAACCATCATCAACTCGATCGCCGCCGGCTCTGTTTATGCCGTTATTGCTGTTGGGCTGGCCATGGCGTTTGGGGTCATGAAAATGGCCAATTTTGCGCATGGCGAGTTCTACATGGTCGGCGCATATGTCGTCTATTTTTTCTATGCACTCAACGGCTGGCCGTTTCCACTGGCGGTCTTGATGGCGATTCCCATTGTTGCCGCGCTTGGTGTAGTTACAGAACGCCTAATCTTTCGACCGACACAGTCGAATGTTCTCGCCGGATTTATGGCGACTGCTGGATTGGCGCTCATTCTGCAGGTTCTTGTTGGTCAGACCTGGGGTGTAGGTCTTATGCGCTCCGTTCCAACGCCATACATGGGTGCTGCCGACATTATGGGGGCCAAGATCGGTTGGCAGCGGGTTCTCATTGTTCCGGCCGCGATGGTTATGCTGACGGCACTGTGGTTTTTTTTGTTCAAGGTCAAGCAGGGCAAGGCACTACGCGCCTGTGCGCAAGATCCGGACACCGCCCGCCTTCAGGGTATCGGAATCAATCGGATGACTATGCTGGCCATGGCAATATCGGGAGCATCGGCGGGAATGGCTGGCGCCCTGATGGCGCCGATCCAGCCAGTTACACCATACATGGGTCACAGTGTTATCCTGACGGCGTTCATCGTTGTTGTAATGGGCGGTATGGAGAGTATCGCCGGTGCGGTTTTGGCCTCATTCATTCTCGGGATCATTCATACATTTGTAACCACATTATCTGACGCCGTAACCGCGCAGATGGTTGGCGTTGCCTGTATGGCAATCATCCTTGTTGTGCGCCCACAGGGACTGCTTGGGCGGGTCAAAGCATGATCGGTGCAAATTGGAAAACGGGACTATTCGCACTGATCCTGCTGACTATCGCAGTCCTTGCACCTTTTTTTGTGCGTAGCTACATGATTGAGGTCTTCATCCTGTTCCTGATCAATTTGATCCTCGTCTGCAGCTATAGAATTCCAGCAACAACCGGCGATTGGACGCTGTCGCATTTCGTGCTGATGGGTGTGGGAGCCTACGCGACGGCACTGC
This sequence comes from Rhizobiaceae bacterium, assembly GCA_963669285.2. GTDB lineage: Bacteria > Pseudomonadota > Alphaproteobacteria > Rhizobiales > Rhizobiaceae > JAWKWH01. The sequence goes on from CAXXSI010000022.1 coordinate 121,051, forward strand.
TGTCAAAATGGTGGGATCTGTCGATCCTTTTGACAATACCCCTGGCCGCAGTTGTTGCCGGGCTAGTCGGTTTCATCATGGTTACACCGCTAATCCGCACAAGAGGCTTTGGCTTTTTTATCGCTTCGTTTGCCTTGGGTGAGCTTGTGCGCCTGGTATGGATCAAGTTTCGTTATCCATTTGGCGGACCCCGCGGAATGATTGGCATTCCCAATGGCGAGTTGGGCTCCATCGATTTCTTCGAACCTGTCCCATACTATTTCTTCGTGCTAACGATTGCTTTGGTCTGTCTGACGATCATGTGGCGTATTGACCGTTCAAGGATCGGCAAAACGTTCAAGGCGCTGTACACCGACGAGGGGTTGGCGGAAGCGGTAGGTATTGACGTGCCCCGCTATCGAGCGCTGGCCTTCACAGTCGGTGCATTCTTTGCCGGCGTTGCAGGAGCACTGCTGGCTCACCGACTCGGCGCAGTTGATCCGAAAGGCTTCGACATAAACAATATGGTCTATCTGATCATTTGGGTAGTGGTGGGAGGTACTACGACTTTTTGGGGGCCGATTTTGGGACTTATTTTGATGACCTTCGTGTTCGAATGGTCACGGCCGCTACTGGAATGGCGCCCGCTTCTGTTCGGTGGAACATTGATTTTCTTTCTGGTCTTTCTTCCCAACGGATTGGACGATCTAGCGTTGAGAATGCGCGACAAGTACAGGTCAAGGATCCCCATTGGTGTCGAACCCAAAGGATCGGGCGCGTGAATTGGTGCGAACAACGCTTCCAGGCCAGCCACGAAGTAGGAACGGCATGATAGAGAGTGACGCGAATGGCATTGCTTGAGATCAATGGCCTGGTTAAGCGCTTCGGAGGTTTGGCCGCAGTCAATAATGTTGACATGGCGGTCAACGAAGGTGAGATCCGGGGTATCATCGGACCGAACGGCGCAGGTAAGACAACACTATTCAACCTCATCAGTGGAGCGCTACCCGTCACTTCGGGAACGATCCTGTTTGACGGCCAACAAGTCAGCAACAAGCGGCCGAGCCAAATAGCCACAGCCGGGCTGGTTCGAACCTTCCAGCGCAACGCCATGTTTCCGACCTACAGCGTGCTGGAAAATGTGATGCTGTCGCGGCATACGCGGGTCAAAAGCAATCTTCTGCAGATCATATTTGGTCGCAACAAGGAGGAAGAACAGCACAGAGCGCGGTCCAAGGAGATAATTAATTTCCTTGAGCTGACAGAGCATCAGGACGAGTTGGCGACCAACTTGCCACATGGCCACCAACGCATATTAGGCATTGCAAATGCGTTGGCTGTTGAACCGAAGTTGATCATGCTGGATGAGCCCGTGGCGGGCCTGAATCCGACCGAGACCAAGATGGTCACCGACCACATTCGCCGATTGCGGGATGAATGGAACATGACGGTCATCCTTGTCGAGCACGACATGCGAACCGTCATGGGTACCTGTGATTACCTGTCTGTCATCAACTTCGGCGAGTTGCTGATGGAGGGGACTCCCGACGATGTGGCCAACGACAAGCGCGTGATTGAAGCCTATCTGGGGTCCGATGATTATGATTTGTAAGCAATTGCTGCGGAGCGGTGTTACATGCTGAAGCTGGACGACATCCACGTTCACTATGGAACCGTTGCCGCGGTCAAGGGTATCTCCTTTGAAGTCGAAGAAAACGAAACTGTCACACTAATCGGCTCCAACGGGGCGGGCAAGACAACCACACTTGCTGCCATCACTGGGTTGCTTACGCCCTCCAGCGGTGAAATTCTGTTTGAGGGCGAACGGATAGACAGTCTTGCGCCAGAAGAGATAAACGCGCGCGGAATCGCGATGGTGCCCGAGGGCCGGCGGGTGTTTCCACAAATGACGGTTTTGGAAAACCTGGAGATGGGCGCCTACCTGCGCACCAATATGGCCCGCGTGCATCATGATCTGGATGAGGTTTATCATCACTTCCCGATCTTGAAGGAGCGGAGCAAACAACTAGCGGGCACAATGAGCGGTGGTCAGCAGCAAATGGTAGCGATGGGGCGGGCTCTAATGTCAGGGCCAAAACTTCTGCTGCTTGACGAACCCTCACTTGGTCTGTCGCCAATCATGACCCAGGAGATCGCCAAGATCATTAAGCAGCTGCATCAAGAACACGGACGCACAATCGTTTTGGTAGAACAGAACGCGCGCATGGCATTGCAACTGGCAAAACACGCCTATGTTATGGAAACTGGCAAAATCGCATTTAGCGGATTGGCCGAAGACCTTCGCAGCGATCCGAAAATTCAGGAGACGTATTTGGGCGCCTGAGCCAGTAATCTGGCGAGGGAGACCCCAGATGGCAATCGTGATCCCATGTCGGTAAAAATGCTGAACCAACCAATTTAGCCGAGAGCTAGAAAAGTCCATTACCGTAAATTCCGAAATCCTAAATGTCGCATCGAGTTGATACTTTTTTACTCCCATCCTGTTTCGGTAGCGACATTGGATGATGGGCGTCAAAGTCCGCACTGCTGACGTTGAAAACGCAAAGGCGTAGGGTCCGCTTTCGGGATCCAATCTAGAACCGGTGAACGACTGTAATGGGGCGCAAAGCGGACATACGACTATTCACAACCGAACTGCATCAAGCGACCTTTCCCCAACACTGAATCAAATGAGCATCAAATCGATGTCTGGGAATGTCGGAAATTGGAAAAATTTTGCTTCCATATTGCTTCCGTGGGCATAGGCAAGACGCACTAGCAGAACAGTCATATCTCATAAATTATTGTTTTAGCTTATATTTTTGGCGCACCCGACAGGAATCGAACCTGTGACCTCTGCCTTCGGAGGGCAGCGCTCTATCCAGCTGAGCTACGGGTGCCCGAATTGGCGACAATTTCTAGCGCGTATGAATTACCGCCGGTCAAATCGCCGCCGCATGCATAGACTGTCGAAGGCGTTTCTTCAAGCGTCAAACCGCGGCTGTTTTGCCTTGCCCGACCTGGTGATCGAGGGGAATAAGGAAATTGCGCAACACCAGATCAGTGTCTCCGGTTATGGCGATCCTCGAATCAATTACCGGCTGCCATTTGCGGCAGCGAATGCCGGCGCGATCAGGACAGGCGGGACCGCTCGGCTTTGCCAACACAGCAAGCCCGTCGGGCTCGCTAATCCGCCGAACGCGAGGCGGCGGCATGCTCAAAGAACTGCACGATCCATTGCGCAAAGCGAATGTTTTCCGCCTGGCATTTCAGCGAATTGCGCGCTGCCATCTCCACTTCGGCGCCGATTTCACCCGACATTTCATCGATGAGCGCCGCGATGAAATCGGGCGTCATCTCGGGATGGTATTGCGTCGTGAACACGTGATCGCCGATGGCAAATGCGCCGACCGGGCATTGCGCGGAATTGCTCAGCACGATTGCCTGTTCGGGCAGGTGCAACACCTGCTCCTTGTGGGAGGCGTACAAGCCGATCTCACCCGAATTGTCGATCCACGGCCTGCCGGCGGTGAAGCGCGTTTTGGTGTATCCCAATTGCCAGCCGGAGGGATTGTAGCCGACCTGCCCACCGAGCGCCTTGGCGATCATCTGGTGGCCGAAACAGGCGCCGAACAGCGGAATGCGCCGGTCGACGATCTCGACGATCATCTTCGACAGGCGATCCAGCCATGCACCGCCGTCATTGACCGACGCCGGGCTGCCGGTGACGATGATGCCGTCAAAGCACGACAGATCCTGCGGAAAAATCCCCTCGGTGAGGTCGAAGCTGGAAAACCGCCAGGTCGACCGATGCGCGGCGATCAGGTTTTCGAACAGTTCCGGATCGCGCGGATTTTGGCGCGAGAAGTCCGATCTGTCCGTATTGGTTACCAGAATCGCAATACGCATGATATTTCCATTTGCATTTTTATAATCTATTAGAATATATTTTTTAACGAGTAAAACATTTTTATGGGAGAGGCGCGTGACGGTCTGGACACCAACGGATGACGGATATGCGAACCTGTCGAGCCACGACGCGTTTGTACAAGGTCCGCCACATAATACATTCGCGCGATTGCGCCGCGACGAGCCTGCCCATTGGACCGACTGGGATGGCGGCAAAGGCTTTTGGTCAATCACCCGTCATGCCGACATTCTTGATCTGAACCGGCAGACCGATCTGCTGTCGTCGGCGCAGGGCATCCGCATGGAAGACCAAACCTATGAGGAATATCTGGCGCGGCGAACCTTTCAGGAAACCGATCCGCCCGAACACATGAAAACCCGCATCAAGGTGGCCAAGGCGTTCTCCAAGCCGGTGGTGGCGCAATTTGAAGACCAGATACGTGAACTTTGCCAAGAAATCCTCGATACGGCGCTCGCCATGGGCGAGTTCGATGCGACGAAGGAGATTGCCCGGCAACTGCCGATGCGCATGCTCGGCCGCATCATCGGCACGCCGGACGAGGACCTGCCGTGGCTGGTCGAGAAGGGCGACGCGCTGATCGCCAATACCGACCCGGATTTTACCGACCACGTGCTCGACAAGATGGAGACCGACAAATACCGGATGATGCCGTTCAACTCGCCGGCAGGCGCAGAGCTTTACGATTACGCCAAGGCACTAATGGAGAAGAAGACCGCCGCCGGCGACACCGGCGGTGTCCTGCACATGATCCTGCAGCCGGATCCGGACGGCAACGTCATCTCAGAGACGGAGTTCCGCAACTTCTTCTGCCTGCTGGTCGCTGCCGGCAATGACACGACCCGTTACTCGATTGCCGCCGGCATCCAGGCGCTGTGTCACCAGCCGGAACTCCTCGGTCAGATGCAAAGCGGCGAGGTCTGGGGTACGGCGCCCGATGAAATCATCCGCTGGGCGACGCCGGCGCTCTATTTCAGGCGCACCGCGACCCGCGATTTCGACATTCACGGTAAAACTGTCCGCGAAGGCGACAAGGTGCTTTTTTGGTTCTCGTCGGGCAACCGGGACGAACAGGCCTTCGATCAACCGTTTCGTGTTGATCTTGCCCGCACGCCCAACCGGCATGTGTCGTTTGGCCAAGGTGGTCCGCATGTGTGTCTCGGCATGTGGCTTGCCCGGCTGGAGGTTCGGGTTTTATTTGAGGAACTGGCAAAGCGGCTGGATTCGATCGAACCGGCGGGCGACCATAAGTTTCTGCGATCCAATTTCGTCGGCGGCATCAAAGAACTGCCGGTCAAAGCAACAATGAACTAGGGAGAGGGAAGAATGGGAGAACGTCTAAGGGCGCTTTTTTGCGACCATCTGAGCATCATGCGCGGCAAGTACCTGCCGGCGTCAAAGATCGAGGGCGGTGAGACACGATTTTGCCGGTCAACCTTCGGGGTTCATTTTGACAGGGATCTGCTGCCGTCGCCGGGATCGATGATGATGGAAGGATTGCCGGACATGGAACTGCGCTGGGAAGCCGGCGAGGTTCGCGAAGGCTGGGAGGAAGACACGAAGATTGTCACCGGTGACTTGTTCGCCAGCGACGGAACACCGCTGGAGATGTGTGGGCGCGGTGCTCTGCGCCGGGCGGTCGACGATTGGAAAGCAAAGGGGCTGACCGCAAAGATCGGCCTGGAACTGGAAGCCTTTGCCCTTGTGCGCAACGAGGATGGCAGCATCGTGCCGTATGATGCGCCCGGTGGCGTCGTGTACGGCACCGGACCGTTTGCCGATCCAAGAGGGTTTAACGATGCGATCTGGCAGGCGGCCGATGCGCTGGGTTTTCGGCTGGAAATGATGACGGCGGAATATGACAGTCCGCAATATGAATACACGCTGGCCTTTGACGATGCGATCAAGGCGGTTGACGATATCGTGCTGTTTCGCCTGATGGCACGCGAAATCGCATACGAGCACGGCATATTGCTGAGTTTCATGCCGAAGCCGCTGGAAGACCGGGGCGGCTCGGGATTGCACATCAATTTCTCCTTCGCCGATGTGGACGGCAACAATGTGATGTCTGCCAACAAGCCCGGCGAACTGAACGACCTTTCACACGGATGCGTGGCCGGACTGGTGCACCATCACAAGGGCCTTGCCGGCATCCTTGCGCCGTCGTCGAATTCCTACAAGCGGCTACAGCCGGCCTCGCTGTCGGGCTACTGGCAGAATTGGGGCGGCGATCATCGCAATGTCACCACACGCGTCACCGCCGAAACGGGCGCCAAGGCGCGCCTGGAACACCGCATGGCCGATGCCGCAGCCAATCCGTATACCGCGGTGGCGGCGGTGTTGCAGGCGGCCCGGATGGGGGTCGACAACGGATATGATTTGCCGGCCATGGAAACCGGCGACGGATTCGAGAACACGGATACACAAGTCGGTGTCGCGGCGGATCTTTCTGGGGCGATTGACGATCTTGAGGCCGACACCGCGCTTTCCGGCGCGATCGGTCAGGGACTAATCGACAATCATGTTTTCATGAAACGTCAGGAAGTCGAAAAGACGGCCGGTCTCGATGCCGAAGATGAGCAGAAATTCTATGCATTTTTTATCTGAGGCGATGGCATGAAAGTCACCTGGGTGCTTGGCGATGGCAGCGAAAAAACCGCCGATGTGGATGAGGGCGTGACCTTGATGGAGGCGGCCGTTGCCAACGATATCCCCAACATCATCGGTGAGTGCGGCGGCTGCTTGTCGTGCGCCACCTGCCATGTCTTCATCGACGAGAGCTGGCGTGAGCGGGTTGGGACCGCCGGGGATTTCGAGGACACCATGCTCGATGTGACCGAAGTGGAGCGCCAGGACCGGAGCCGACTGTCATGTCAGATCACGATGGGTCCGGAGCTAGACGGTATTCGTCTGATTGTTCCGATTCCCGAATAGACCTTGATGTCGAACTGGATCTGAAAAAATGGCGGGCCAAACCGAAACAATCATCAATGCGATTATCGACGAGATCGAGCATGGCATCCTTAACCCTGGCGATCTCATCGAAGAGCAGCGCCTGGCAGATGCGCATGACGTGTCGCGCACGCCGCTGAGAGAGGCGCTTTTGTCGCTGGAGGCTTCCGGTCTGGTTAAAAGACTGCCGCGCAAGGGTGCGGTCGTTTTCAAACCGACACTGGAGGAATTTCTTGCCATCCTGGAAGTGCATGCAAAGCTGGAAGGACAGGCAGCCGGTCTGGCGGCAAGACGCCTGTCGGCCGAATACGGCCGTGAGTTGGAAGCCGCCGTGGTTGCTTGCGAAAGCCACGACCGTCAGCATGGCGATAGCAGGCCCGACGACTATTACCGGCTCAACATGCGGTTTCACGAGGTGGTCGCCAAGTCGGCAGGCAATCCGTTCCTGCTGGAGATGATCAAGACCAATGCCCGCAAGTTGATGGCCTACTATCGGGCGCGATACAGATATTCCGGGGCAATCGCCAAGTCGGCGAAGGATCATAGAGAGATTGCGGTCCTGATCCTCGAGCGCAATAGCGCCGATGCAGAACACGCCATGGTCAAACATGTCCGGTTCGACCAGATCACTGCCATGGACCTGCTTGCCGCGCTGGACTGAGCGCCATCAGAGAATTTGGCTCAAGAATTCCTTGGTGCGCGGATCCTTGGCGTCGTCGAAGAATGTCGCAGGCGGACCGTGCTCGACGATAATTCCACGGTCCGTGAAGTAAATGTGGTCAGCGACTTCGCGGGCAAATCCCATTTCGTGGGTCACGAGAATACAAGTCATGCCCTCCTCTGCGAGGTTCTTTATTGTGATCAGCACCTCGCCGACCGTTTCGGGATCAAGTGCGGCGGTTACCTCATCAAACAGGATGACGTCCGGATTCATCGCCAGCGAGCGGGCAATCGCGACGCGTTGTTGCTGGCCGCCTGACAGCTCGCCCGGATAGGAGTTTTCCTTGCCTTCGAGACGCACTTTTTTGATCAGCGCGCGGGCCGTCGCTTCGGCTTCGGCCTTGTCTTGTTTCAGCACGCGAACCGGCGCCATCATGACGTTTTCCAAAGCTGTTTTGTGCGGAAACAGGTTGTACTGCTGGAAAACCATGCCGACTTTTTTTCGCAGCTCCAGCTTGTTGAGGTTCTTGTCGTTAACCTCCTGGCCTTCCACGGTGATCGAACCGGCCTGAATATCATTCAATGCGTTGACGCAGCGGATAAGGGTGGACTTTCCGGAACCCGACGGGCCGATAATGCAGATGACCTCGCCCTTCATTACGTCGAGCGAAACGCCTTTCAGCACCTCCAGTTCGCCAAAGGATTTTCTCACATCCTTGATCGATACCATCGGCTGATCTTCGGTCCAGTTCATGGCGTTATCCTTTCACCGCAAACTTCTTTTCCAGGTAAACAGTCCACCGTGCAATCGGGTAGCAGTAGATGAAAAAGATCAGCAGCACGAATGAATAAAATGGCGCCAGAAGATCTGACCTTCCGCCCTCGGCAGCGAGCGCCTGACCCGTCAGGGTCATGACCTCGGAGACGCCGACAATCGAAGCGAGCACCGTTGCCATCGTCAAAATCGAATAGAGGTTCATCCACGGCGGCAGCATGCGTTTAACGCATTGAGGCAAGATGATCAGCCAAAGGGTTTGTCGGCGTGTATAGGCCAGACTTTCGGCTGCTTCCCACTGACCGCTTGGCAGCGAATTGACGGCGCCGCGAACAATTTCCGAGACATTGGCCATAACGGGCAGGGATAGCCCGATCGTTGCCTTCAGCCAATCGGGAAGCGGGATCTTGGCGATGCCGATATCGAACTGAAACGGCAGCAGGAACATTGCGAAGAACAGCAGGACAAGCCAGGGCGAATTTCGGAAAAACTGGGTGACGAACCAGCAGAATTTCCTCAGCAACGGATTGGGAGAAATCTGCCCAAGGCCGAGTGCGGCGCCAACTGCCGTACCTATGCCCATCGCAAGAAAGGAGATGACCAGATTAAAGACAAAGCCCGTTAGCAAAAGCGGCATCCAGCGGATGAGCACTTCGAAAATGGGTGCTTTCACCGGCGTGCTCTGGGCAAAGCCAACCGACGCCGAGAAGACGCAAATCAGCAACAATACCAACCCGTGCCATGGCTCCAACCGAATGCTGAAGCGCTCGACCGATTTGGCTTGCGCCGGCAACAAGACAGGAAGATCGGTTTTGAAAGTACGAGCACTCATGAGCCGTACCCCGGGATTTTCATCGCCCTTTCCCAACTGTTCATCGCCCAGACGAGAACACCGACAAGGACAAAATAAGCGAGCAGCATAAACAGCATCATCTCGGTGACGTTGACGTTGTCCGACCAAATCTGATTGGCCTCATACAGCATCTCCGGCACGGCAATGGCGTAGGCGAGCGTCGTCGTCTTGACCAAATTGACGAGATTGTTGTTGAGCGCCGGCAGTACGACACGGAAGGCCAATGGCAGCGTAATGTCTTTGTAGATCTGCAGTCTGGAGAATCCAAGCGCCTCGGCTGCCTCGACGGTGGAATCCGGTACGGCTTCAACGCCGGAACGAAAAATTTCGACATTGAATGCGCCGGCAAAGAAAGACAGCGATATCGCGGCCCAGGCGAAATTTCCGAGCAGCGGGGCTTCGCCACCGTAATCTGTTGCCACTTTCGGCAGCAAAGAGCCGATGGCGAAATAAAAGAAATAAAGCTGAACCAGAGGCGGCGTGTTTCGAAACAGCTGGATGTAGCCATTGACGATGCGCCGGGTCCATTTCAACGGCGAGCCCTGCAACCAGGCGCCGATCATGCCGATAATAATCGAGAAGAACAGACAGACGAGTGAAAGTTTGATCGTCAGCAAAAACCCGTCGAACATGCGGCCGCGGTCGTAACTGTCATAAATAAAGGGAAGATTTATCCCCGTCTCGTCGTAGAGAACCCTGAACCATTCATAGAATGTCTCCATGAAATGCTGTCCCCGCTTACCGCAATCCCAACAAAACCGTCACCGAAAAGACGGGACACACAAAAGTGCATCCCGCCGAAATATTCCGTCGCGGTCTATTTGAACTTATCGTGCATTGCTTTTGCAAACGGCGTGTTGGCAACACCCCATTTTGTTTCAAGCTCAAGAATGCGGCCGGATTTGTGCCAGTCCTTGATCATGTCACTCATCAGGGCATGGAACCCGTCTTCGCCCAGACGAACGGCAAGGCCCCAGGGGGCATCGTCAATGGTCGGCAACGGCATTTCGTAGTCGGCGAAAGCTTCATCCTTGGTTTTCGCCACAATAGCGGAATCATCATAGACAAATGCGACGCAATTGCCCTGCTGCAGAGCGGCGTAAGCTTCGGCGGTGCCTTTGAACGCTACAATCTTCGCACCAAAATTCTGCGACGTTCTCTTGTTGTAAAACGCACCCTGAATACCGCAAACCGGCTTGTCCCGGAGGTCTTCCCACTCCTTGAAACCGAACTTCTTCGGCGACAGAATGTTGGTGCCGGAGGAATAGTAGTTGGGATCGACGATGCTGACGACCTTGCGACGGTCAGGCTTGTCGGTCATCGTCGCGATCATCAGATCGATCTTGCCCTGTTCAAGGAATTGCATGCGGTTGGAACTGACCACGGGAATGTATTCGACCGTTACGCCGAGCTTGTCAGCAACATCTTTGGCCAGATCAGGTTCGATGCCGATGATGGCACCCGACGGGTCGAGAAAGCCATATGGCTTATAGTCGGCTTTCACTCCAACCTTCAGCACGCCTGCCGCCTTGATGTCGTCAAGCACGTCGGCTTGTGCTGTTTGGCTGGTGAGCGCAAACGCGCATACCGCGGCCACAACAGCAACGCTCTTCATCACTGATTTTATCATAGTGTCTTCTCCCAGTTTGTAGTCTCGAAAAGAAACCGGCCGGCTTGATTTTCTTGCCGGTCTACAATTGTTGTTAGCAGGCGGTGTCCCGGTTTTAGCGGAATAGACACGGCGTCCGTTTCGCAGCTTGGCCTCAATTGAGCATGAATATCAAGCCTATATTCGTTTTGTTGCGCGGCGCACGCGTCACGGACAGCAGTTGTGATCCCCGATGTCGGAGAATGTGCATGGCCCAATTCAGTTTGGTTTGTGACGGGCTTGACAGAAGTCGATATCCCGTTGCTAACAGAGTGTGAGATGTTGGCCCGGTGTCTTGCCGAGCCGCCTGTCGGCTTCGCACAAGTCGGCGCCACCCGGCGAACCACATGATTTGAAAGAAGTAGTCCAAATGAGCCGCATCGGCCTGCTGCCACTGGCGCGCCCGACCTTTGATGTCGAATTTGCCGAAAACAACCTGCAGAAAATGCTGTCCGCCCTGGAAGGCGGCGGTCATCAGCTGGCAGGCGCACGCAACCTGCTGATGGATGCGCCGGCTGCTCGTGCAGCGATTGACGAAATCGAGGAAAGCAATCCTGATTGCATCCTGATCCTGCAGGTCACGTTTACGGACGCGGCAATGACGGTCGAGATCGCCAGACGCTTCGACCTGCCATTGTCGATCTGGGCCATTCCCGAGCCGCGGGCCGGCGGTCGGCTGAGATTGAACTCGTTTTGCGGCCTCAACCTTGCAGGCCATGCGCTTGGGTTGGCCGGACGCGAATTCGGATATCTGTATTCGGATCCCGCTAGCGAAGGAATCGATGCTGCGCTTGAAGAACTTCTGACGGGAAAGCGGCTTGCGAATCCTGTTGATCTGACCCGACCGAATGTCACAACAGACGATGGCACCGAGGCCGTTGCTGCGCTTCGCGGGTCCAAGATCGCACGCATTGGCGCTCATCCGGACGGCTTCGACACCTGCGCTTACGACAAAGCTAAACTTGATGCCCTTGCGGGTGTGACGGTCGATGAAATCGGGCTGGATACGTTTTTTGCGGAAGCCGGTACGGTCGGCGACCGGGATTTGTCGACATTGCGCGATCAGGCTGATCGCCTGCTGACCGGGCTGGATGATGTCGACCAGTCCGAGCTTGGCAGGTCGCTCAAACTTAAATCCGCGATCGAAAACATCCGCGCCCGCGGCGGTTACGACGCATTTGCCATCCGCTGCTGGCCGGAAACCTTCACCGAATATGGCGGTGCGGTTTGTGGGCCGGTGTCGATGATGGGCGAGGCAAGGGTGCCGTGCGCCTGCGAGGCGGATGTCTATGGCGCGCTGACAACATTGCTGTTGCAACAGGTCGCAGATGCGCCGGCGTTTCTGGCTGATCTTGTTGATCTGGATATCGCTGACGACACCGGGGTCGTGTGGCATTGCGGACAAGCACCGATCTCGATGGCAAATTCGCAGTTCGATCCGCGCGCGACAATTCACACAAATCGAAAAATGCCGCTTCTGTTTGAGTTTCCGCTGAAACCCGGGCGCGTCACATTTTTCCGTATTTCACAGGCGCGAGGCAAAACCTTTGCTGTTGTCGGTGGCGGCGAAATGCTGGACCGGCCAATGGCATTCACAGGCACGTCCGGTGTGGTGCGTTTCGACTCGGGCGCGCAAGCGGTGCTCGAAAATATCATGGGCGCGGCGCTGGAACATCACATGGCGCTGGCCTATGGCGACCATCGGCAGACATTGAAATCGGCAGCAGCCGCTCTTGGAGTACCCGTTCTTGAACTCTGACAATTCTCCCGTGCGCTACGGCATCATCGGTTCCGGCATGATGGGCCAGGAGCATATTCGCAATATTGAGATGCTACCCGGCGGTGTGGTGGCGGCTGTGGCCGATCCGGATGAGGGCATGCGTCAAAGCGCCAAAGCGCTGGCTGGCGAATGTTGTGCGGCTTATGGCGATCACCGGCAAATGCTGTCGAAGGGTGGCATCGATGCTCTGCTTATTGCCAGTCCAAATCACACCCACATCGATGTGTTGCGTGACGTGATGGCGTCTGATCTTCCGATACTTGCGGAAAAGCCCTTGGCGACGACGGTCGAGGATTGCCGCGAGATTCTGCAGTTGCAGCAAAAACGCAACGCGCCGGTCTGGGTCGCGATGGAGTATCGTTTCATGCCGCCGGTTGCGAGATTGTTGGATGAGGTTCGGGCGAAAACACCCGGTCGCCTGCAAATGTTCTCCATTCGCGAACATCGCTATCCGTTTCTCGACAAGATCGGCGGGTGGAACCGCCACAACGCCAATACCGGCGGTACGCTGGTGGAGAAATGCTGCCACCACTTTGATCTGATGCGATTGGTGGCCGGTTGCGATCCGGTGCGGGTGTATGCATCGGCCGGCATGGACGTCAATCATCTCGGCGAAAGTCACCCGGCCGGCGCGCCCGATATTATCGACAATGCCTATGTTATTGTCGACTTCGAGAATGGCGTTCGCGGCATGCTTGATCTGTGCATGTTTGCCGAAGCCGCTTTTTGGCAGGAAATCCTGACGGCGACCGGTAGCGAAGGCCGTGTGGAAGCCTTCATACCCGGGCCTTCGCGGTTCAACGCCGGCGACGAGAAACGGCAGGCCGAGATCGCAATCGCCAATCGCGCGACACGATCGGAAAGGCGCGAGACCGTCCATGTCGACGAGGCGGTTCTCGCTGCCGGCGATCATCACGGATCGACATTCTATCAGCACCAGAAATTCATCGAAATGATGCGCAGCGGCGGCACACCCGATGTGACGCTGGAAGACGGTCTGAAAGCTGTGATGATGGGGGCTGCCGCGGAGCGGAGCGCAGTGACCGGATTGCCTGTTTCGCTATAAATCCGCGTGTTATCCAACGGCGATCCTGCCCGATCGATTCGGCAAATTGTGCTGCGATATCTGTCGATATCGAAGCCGGATCGATTCATGCGATTGACACGGCGTCGAACAACATCTTATATCTTATATAAGACTTGACGGTGCGACCGTCGGTCAGTCCGATTATCCAACCAGAAATGGAGCGCTTGATGGGAATCCCGCATCTTCTTGTGCATGAGCACGAGGACAATGTCGGCGTGGTGGTGGTCGAGGGTTTGTCCGCCGGAACCAACATGACCTGCGTCGTCACGGCCGACAATTCATCGTTTGAGCTGGAAGCGAAATCAGATGTACCGATTGGGCACAAGATTGCGCTGAAGGATTTTACCGAAGGCGATACCGCCATCAAATATGGCGAGGATATCGGCAAATTCGTTGGCCCCGCTGAGAAGGGCGGCCACGTCCATACACACAATCTGAAAACCAAACGCTGGTAGGGAGACAAGTTCATGTCCACGAAAATCATGGCCTACCGGCGTGACAATGGCAGGGTCGGTGTCAGAAACCACGTCGTCATTCTGCCGGTCGACGATATTTCAAACGCTGCTGTCGAGGCTGTCGGCAACAACATCAAGGGCACGTTGGCGATTCCGCATGCCTATGGCCGACTTCAATTCGGCGAGGATCTGGATGTGCATTTCCGGACAATGATCGGCACCGGTGCAAATCCGAATGTGGCAGCGGTTGTCGTGATCGGCATCGAACCCGGATGGACGAAGCGCATTGTCGATGGCATCGCAGAAACCGGAAAGCCGGTCGCTGGTTTTTCCATCGAACAAAATGGTGATCTGGAGACGATCCGCGCGGCGAGCTGGAAGGCCAAGGAGTTTGTCCATTACGCTTCGGAACTGCAGCGCGAAGAGTGCGACATGTCCGAGCTTTGGATTTCGACCAAATGTGGTGAAAGCGATACCACCACCGGTCTCGGTTCCTGCCCGACGGTCGGCAATATGTACGACAAACTGATCCCGCAGGGTATTTACGGCGTGTTCGGCGAAACATCGGAGATCACCGGGGCGGAACACATCTGCAAGGCGCGTGCGGCCGATGAAGAAACCGGCGAGCGCTGGTACAAGATGTGGAAAGCCTATCAGGACGATGTGATCTTCGCGCATCAGACCGATGATTTGTCGGATTCGCAGCCGACAAAGGGCAATATCGAAGGCGGTCTGACGACGATTGAGGAAAAGGCGCTGGGAAATCTGGAGAAGATCGGGCGTGAATGCCGTTACATCGATATTCTCGAACCGGCCGAGGCGCCGCAAAAAGGCGCCGGGCTTTACTTCATGGATTCGTCTTCTGCGGCTGCAGAGTGCGTGACGCTGATGGCGGCGGGCGGCTATGTGATCCATACGTTTCCGACAGGCCAGGGCAATGTTGTCGGCAATCCGATTGTGCCGGTGATCAAGATCACCGCCAATCCGCGCACGGTGCGAACCATGAGCGAGCATGTGGACGTCGATGTTTCGGGTATTTTGCGCCGGGATATGACGATCGACCAGGCCGGGGATGAACTGATCGACATGATCCGCAGAACCGCCAATGGCCGCAATACGGCGGCGGAAGCTTTGGGTCATCGCGAGTTCTCGATGACCAAACTTTATCGCAGCGCCTGAGCCGCGGTTGTTTAGTTGGAACCGCCCGGAATAGTCTTCCGGGCGGTTTGTTTTTTTAAGAGGTCAGAATGCCGGACATCGTTATTTCGGAGTTCATGGACGAAGAAGCGGTTGGCGCGCTCAGATCGATCGCCACCGTTGAATACAATCCCACGCTGGTGGATCGGCCTGATGATCTTGCCGAGATGGTTGGCGATGCGCGTGCACTGATTGTCAGAAACCGCACGCAGGTTCGTGGCGACCTCCTGGAAGCCGCGGGCAAGCTCGAATGTGTCGGGCGTCTCGGCGTCGGGCTCGACAATATCGATGTCGAGGGCTGCAGGGCTCGCAGTATCACCGTCTACCCAGCCACCGGCGCCAATGATCTGTCGGTGGCCGAGTACGTCATGACAACGGCCATGGCACTGATGCGCGGTGCGTATTTCTCCAATGCCGAGATGATTGCCGGTAAATGGCCGCGTCAGAAGCTGGCGGGTCGTGAAATCGCCGGAAAGACGATGGGACTGATCGGCTTCGGTTCGATTGCCCGAGAGGTGGCGTGGCGTGCACACGGCTACGGTATGCAGATAGTGGCCCACGATCCGTATCTGGAAGCCGGCGATCCGGCATGGCAGGTTGCCAGAAACCTCTCCTTTGACGGCGTGCTGGAGATTGCCGACGTGGTCAGCCTGCATGTACCGCTGACCGAGTCCACGCATCATGTGATCGACAAAAAGGCACTCGAACTGATGCGCCCCGGTTCCATCCTGATCAATGCGGCGCGCGGCGGTGTGGTCGATGAGGATGCGCTGGTGGAATCACTAAAAGGAGGCCATCTGGGCGGTGCGGCTTTGGATGTCTTCGAAGACGAACCCCTGTCGGAAGCGTCCGGTGCAAGGTTTGACGGGCTGAACAACCTGATCCTTACGCCGCATATTGCCGGTGTAACCGTTGAGTCCAATGTTCGCGTCTCTCACATGATCGCCGGTCTGGTGAAAGCGCATCTGGAGAAAGCTGATGGCTGATGTGATGTCGATTCCGGCCGCAGAGGCCAATGCCCTGGTTGCCGCGGCGCTGGAAGCGTCGAATACCGCGCCCGATAACGCGGCAAGTGTAGCCAACGCATTGATTGGCGCCGAGCTTTGCGGACAGGGCGGGCACGGTCTTCGCCGGGTTTGCGCCTATGCGGCGCAGGCCCGCTCGGGAAAGGTCGACGGTCATGCGGTGCCTTCTCCTGAGCGCGTGCGGCCCGGCGCGGTATGGATCGATGCCGGGCATGGCTTTGCCTATCCTGCGCTGGATCTGGCGGTCAGTGAACTTGGCGAATTGGCGCCCAGTCAGGGCATTGCGGTTGCCGCCATTCGCCGCTCACATCACTCCGGCGTCATGGGACTTCCTGTCGAACGACTGGCCGACGCCGGGTTGATCGGGCTGATGATGACCAACTCACCGGTGGCCATGGCGCCCTGGGGATCCAATACACCGCTATTCGGAACCAATCCGATCGCCTTTTCCTGCCCGCGCGGCGAAGGTCCACCTATCGTTGTCGATGTGTCGCTGTCCAAGGTCGCGCGCGGCAAGATCATGGCGGCAAATCAAAAGGGAGAAGCCATCCCCGACGATTGGGCTTTCGACAAGGACGGTAATCCGACCACTGATCCAAAGGCTGCGCTTGCTGGCACCATGGCGCCGCTGGGTGGTGCGAAAGGGACTGCGCTGGCCTTGATGGTGGAGCTTCTGACCGCCGGCCTCACCGGCGCCAATTTCGCTTTTGAGCAGAGTTCATTCTTTGATGGCGAAGGCAATCCTCCCGGTACGGGCCATACATTGATCGCTATCGATCCAGCAGCGTTCGGCACCGGCACGGTCGACCGCTTCAGCCGGTTGGCGCAGTTGGTTGAAGGCGCTGACGGCGCCAGACTGCCCGGAGCGCGGCGTCAGCAGATCAGGGAACGAATTCTGTCCGAAGGCATCCCCACCGACGCATCGCTGATTGAAGAGATCAACGGCTTGATCGCCAATCCGGCCGGACAGAAAACAGGTTCAGTTGCCGAACAGCGCGGCCCTATACGCCCGCATAGGCGTGCCTGAATTCGGAGTCGGCAGGCGCAAGCACAGCGCCGGTTCCACCATAGCAGGGATGTTCGCGCCAATCGGCGGCCTCGCTGTCTGCGAGCGCTGATATCTCGGCCAGGTACTCGGCTGAGCCGCCCTCCAGTTCAAGCCGTATGGCGTCCCAATCCGGATAGTTGTTGAACGCGTCGAGCCAGATTGCACGACCGGCCAGAAAACCGGAGGCGCCGGCCTTAAAGGCGTGCGCCAACACATTCCTGAACTCCGCCTTTCCCGCGCCGGCCGACAGCATGACCCAGGGCCTGCCGGCTAACCTTCCCATCTCGTCGAAGATGGTCTGCACGTCGGTCGATCCATCTGCATCAGCGGCGTTGACCGGGCTTTCCAGCTTGAACACGTCAACACCATAATCCGGCTTGGCGAACTCTTCGATCGAGGCAAGAACATCATCGGCCTTTTTGCCCGTCATCTCGATATAATCTTTCGTTTGATGGGCGTCCGAGGCGAGTGGATAGACCAGAAGTTCAAACAGGAACGGAATGTCGTAATTGCAGCAATCTTCACCAATGCGCTTCACGTAATCCTGTTGCGCATGACACACCGAGGCGCTGGCATCGGGCCGGTACCAGGCCAGTACCTTGACGGCATCCGCGCCCATGCGTTTGATCTTGGCGACGGACCAGTCGTCAATTGACGAGGAAAGCCGCCCGCCCTCGGATTCGCGAAAAACGGAATCTTCCAGTGTGACGATCAGGCCCTTTTCCGGAGAGAGATCATCAAGGCTTTTCGGTATGGCATAGTGCGGATCCAACAACATCGCCGTACTGTCTTCCTGCAGGGATTTGACCAGCAGCTGCTTGAAGCGGGCGACCTCGTCCCACGGCGCCCGCTCGACGCCGAGATGTCTGGCAATCGGCCCGGTAATTGGCGGACGCTGGTCGACGGCGGTCATCTTGAAGATGCCCTTGTGGTCGGACATGCGGCGCATGCCCCATAATTTGCCCGCGCTTAGTTGCATTGGTCATTCTCCTCTGGCGGCAATTTGGCCGCCGGTTCATCAGTCAATCTTCAAACCACTTGGAACACGCACCGGCTTGCCAAGTCTGCCGGCAATGGATTGGGTTCCGGTGAGTGCATTGAGAAACGCGACAAGGTCGCCGACCTCGCGGTCGCTGAGTTCAATCGGTACGATATCAATCTTGTTGCGCAGCCGTGTTCGCTCCCGGCTATCGGAAAGAGCGACAAAGTCGATTTCCGCCAACCATGGCGCTTCGGGCAGGCTGACCATGGCAGTCTTCCAGCCATCGAAACTGCCGACCGGATCCAGGTGGTGGCGGACGATACCTCGCAAAGTGCGATATGCACCGTTGTGGCCGTAAGGCGCGGTCAACGCGACATTGCGCAGCGATGGTGTGCGGAAACGGTAGGCGTCCTCCAGGCGATCACTCTCGCCCATAAAGCCGACGTCACGAACGAACGGATCGAAACGGCGGGTGCGGCCGGGACCGAAATGCGGCAGCGCCAGGGCATGGAACCTGTGGTCGGTAAAGAGTTTTCCGGAATGGCATTGCGAACACGCAGCCTTTCCGAAAAACAAGTCGAGACCGCTTTTTGCTTTGCCGTTAAGCGCATTAGCATCGCCGGCGAGCCAGGCGTCGAACGGACTGTCGTACGACATCCACTCCGAACCGACAAACGCCCCGATGGCATTGGCAATATGCGTGATCGTAATCTCCGATGGTTCGTTGATTTCTTTGAACGCATCGACAAAAAGTTTGCCGTATTCGGGAATGATGCGAACCCGTTTTGCGACAATCGGCCATACCGCATCGATGCGATCGTGGGCAGCGCCGGCGATTTCATTTTCCTTCGGATTGCCGGCCATCTCGAATTGCGAGGTCAATGGAAACAACGCCTGGGCAGCGAGTATGTTGTCCAGACCTTCCGGCAACCACTCCTCTGCCGGGGAGTTGAAACCGTTGCCGTAGACATCCGATACGCTCAGCCGTCCGTCATGGAACAGAACGCCCACTTCGCGTGCGCCGAGATTCCACAGACCCGGTGAATTGCGCGGGATGCGTTTGGCGATGCGGTCCGGTCCCGATCCGGCCGTGCGCGCCGGGCCGACACCTTTACCGCCTTCACCAACGCCGAGCGGCAGTCCATCGCTCGATCCGAATTCATGGGAATGGCAGGTGCCGCACGAAATGTTCCTATTGCCCGACAGTATGGGATCATAGAAAAGCAGTTGGCCGAGCCTGGCTTTCTTGGCATCGAATTGGAGGAAATCGTCCGGGCCCAGGCGCTGCGGCAATTCAAAAGCTTGCAATTGGACCGGGCTGACAAGAAAAAGAAGTCCGACAGCAAAGGAACGAAAATGCGAACCATATTGTCTGCGGCGGTGTTCATCCTTGTGGCAACGGCCAATCAGGCTTTTGCCGAAATCGAGCGTGCGCGCGATTTGATGGAGGAGAACCGGTTTGCCGAAGCGATGGAGGAACTTATTCCGGCGGCGCGGTCGGGGAATGCGGATGCCGAGGAACTGATCGGGGTCATGTATGCGATGGGGCTCGGCGTCGAGCGCGATGATGTCCGCGCGTTCGAATGGTATTTGCGCGCCTCGATGAAAGGCCATCCCGGCGCCCAATCGGGCGTCGGTTGGTACTATGAGGTCGGCAGGGGCATGCCGGCGCCGGACCTGGTGCGCGCCTATATGTGGTACGTGCTTTCGGCCATCGGCGGCGATCCCGATGCCGCGATCTCCCAGGAAGAGGTTGTGAAGAAAATGACGCCCGAACAAATCGAAAAATCCCATATCCTTATCGACGACTATCGGTCATGGCTGTACCCGTTCAGGTGATCCTGCGCGTAAGCAAGCATCCATATGGCCAGCGGACGCATGTTCATTTGCGAACGGTAGACCGGACGCTCAAGCTCGATCGCCGCCGGCGTACGAAACAGCAGGCCGCGGCGTTCTGCCAATTCGCTGGCGAGCGCCGACATCAGCGTTTGGCATTCATCTTCCAAACCATAGGCGCGCAATTGTGCAGCCAGCGAATAGTTGAAGCCGATCAGTATTTCATCCCATTGAAGACCGACCTCGCCGTCTGGGGCGTAGCTTGAAGAGTCATGGACGAGGGATGTCATGCTCACCGCTCCACGTCCGTTGCCGGCTTCCAGGAAATTCTTTTGATAAATCCTCCGCAGCGCGGTCACCGCGTGATCGACCGGGACGACATCACCCAGGCCATAGATGCGCGCGAGTGCAGGTCCGAACAACTGTTCCGAGAACAGCGCATCCGAAAATGCGCCTTCCGTGTCGACCTGGTAATGGTCGCCGTTCCACAGCAGTTCATCGAACCTGGGTTCGGCGCGCGAACTCAACGCCTCCCATTTTGTCGCTTGGGTCTCGTCGCCCATCCGATTGGCCAAGTCGGCGGTGGCTCGCATTGCCGCCAGCCACAGTCCGCCGCAATAGGCGCTGACACCAGCCATCGGAACGTTGTCGAATGTCTGGTCCGGAATGCCGTCGTTTTCGATCAGTCCGTCATTGTCGCGATCGAAAACCAGCAGGGCATCCATCGCCGCTAAAATGCTCTGGTAGATATCGGCAATCTCTGCCTCGGATGCGTTTTGAGCATCGCGCCACACGGTTAGAACATATTGGGTGTTGAGGTCCTTCCAAACGCTGGAATCCTGATAAATGTAGTCATTGGCGCGAACAAACGGATCTGCGTTGGGAGCGCCAAGATCGTGCGGAAGCATACCGGATTTCTGGCGCGCAAAGCGCTCGCCGGACCGCAGGTGATGACGGACCTCCGCGTCTTCGATCGAAACCTGCCGGGTAAAATCGCATGCAACCGAGCGGGCCAGCCAGGGCAAATGCGCCGCGACGGCGTGCGCCCCGTAAACCCACAGATCCAGGGTGTTGTACAGCGGGTAGTCGGGGCATTCGATGATCGCAAAATGAGCCGGCCGGGCTTCCGTGGCCGACGTCCACACCGCCAGGCCGTCGACCAGAAAATAGAGTTCGTTGATGGCCAATGCCGTTGCCGCGTCGGGCAAGTTCAGCCGCTCGCTGCAACGCTGATGAAATGCATCGATTTCCGATGACCATCTGTTGGATGAAGCAAATGCGTGCCTTGCAATCTCGACGGACACATTGCCGCCGCTACCCCAAGTTTCCGTGTAGTGCCGCATCCACCGACGGCCCTGGCCAAAGCGGATGATCGGAAGATCGAACACCAGGCACAGATCGATGGTTCTTGTTTCGCCTGGCGCCAACTCGCACCGTACCGCCACTGCTCCGCACGGTTCTGCAGCGGGGAATTCGCTGAAGCCGCCCCCTGACGTCCAGTCAGCATCGATCGGCGATAGTCGTCCGTCTTCGGAAAACGATCGCCAAACCTGCTCACCATTGCGGCGCGGGTCGAAGGATGGGCAACTGGTTATTTCCACTCCCGCATCTTCCCGGGCACAGATCAGCATCTCGCCGTCCCCTTCGTCGGGTGCAGCGGTTTTTCGGGCAAAACGAACACCGCGCACGCCGTTCTTGGCAACGTCCTCGTTGAACTGCCCGGCAACGCCTTCCGACCTGCCGGGCCGATGCGGATTGTCAAACCAGCCGACGAGATTGGCAAAGCTGAACATGATGGATGTTGCCGTCTTCTCATCGGAGGTGTTTCGCAAATGCGCGCGGAACAGGCCGACCGGAAGGTCGATATCCGCCTGCAGTTGCGGAACGACCGGCGACATCTGTTCGATGATCAAGTCCACCGGCCTGTCTTTGGCGGATGGATAAGTGTGCCAGGCCTTGGGATGGAGCGCCGCATAGCTGCCCGACGGATCGAAATCCCAACCCGGCAACGGTCCGCGAGACGGTTTGTTTCGCAGCGCGCGGACGTTTGTTTTGCCATCGGGAAACGTCTGCTGCCACAGGGCGAAACCATTCGCTTCGTGCTCGAAATAGTGAACAGTTCCAGCTTTCAGTGTCCAGCGCATGAAACCGCCGCCCGGACCCCTGCTTATACCGCCGGTTCCGATACCGCCGACCGGAACGCCGATGTCGTGATGGCTGTCGATCTGGCCGGGGATCTTCCTGGACTGCGGTGTTTCAGGTGTCCAATCGGTCGGCACGCTCCAGGCGATATCTGGCGGACCGTGCATGGGACTCACTTGGTGCAACATTCACAACAATCTGGTCTGCGGGGCGTTAACCGCCCCGCAGTTCAGTGGGCTTCGAAAAGCGTCACTTGATGTCCTTCATGGCGCCGGAATCGATCTTCTCTTCGGCAGCGGCAACAGCGGCCACCAGCGCGTCAAAGACCTCGGGGCCACCCTTGATGTTGGCCTTGAACCAGTCGTAAACCGGCGCAGCAGCCTCCTTGAACATCGCCTTTTCTTCGGGCGACGGGACGTAGAGATCACCGCCACCGGCGACGAAATCTTCATATGCCTTGATCGACTTGCGCTTCGGTGAGGCGAACGTCGCCTGCTGGAGAGCTGCGAAACCGTCGACGACGACGCGGCGCATGTTTTCCGGCATGGACATGAACTTCTCGTTGTTCATCCACCACAGCGCGCCCATGTAGGCGTGTCCGTCAAGCGTTACATATTTCAGGCCCGCATCGGGGAACTTCATGCCCATGATGTCGGTAATGCCGTTTTTCGATCCCTCGACCACGCCGGTCTGGAAGGACGTAAACAGTTCCGGCCACGGAATCGGTGTTGGCGAAGCGCCAAGTGCCTTGACCAGTTCCTGCGGCAGGTCGGCGACGACGGTGCGGATCTTCAGGCCTTCCATGTCCTTCGGTGCCTGCACCCGGCGTTTGGTGTTGGCGAAGTTGCGCCAGCCACCGGTGTTGCCGATCGTCATGAGGCGGATTGCGCCGCCGGAATCGGACAATGCCATGTCGCGGACCGTGCGGGTGAAATCGCCGGCGAGAACTTCCTCGGCGATGCGGTCGTTCGCCATCAGATAGGGAAGGTCCAGAACCTGTACGTAAGGGAAAATCCCCGATGCGCCGCCGGATGTGGAGATGTAGATATCGATCGAGCCGTCGGCGACGCCCTGCAGGCATTCGGCGCCCTTCGAGCAAAGCTGGGTGCCGATGAACAATTCAACGGCAATCGCACCATTTGATGCGCTTTCGACAAAGTTCTTGAAAACGATGAGGCCATCATAGTCTTCATCGTTCTCGTTGGAATTGGCGGTTGCGCGAATCGTGTAGTCCGCGGCGGTCGCCGCCAGGGTGGTTCCGGCCAGCATGGCCGCTACCACCAGTGATTTGAATGTCTGTCTGAGCATGAATTCCTCCTGTTCGCTTTCTCTCGATTAGATCTATTATTGAACGAAGCCGGTCAGCCTCGGCACTGTCATTGAAATGGCCGGAACATAGGTGATCAGGAAAATCACCGCTATTTCAACAGCCAGGAACGGCAGGATCGCCTTCGATATTGTTTCCACGCGTTCACCGGACACGGACGAAGCGACAAACAGCACAAGTCCCATGGGTGGCGTTGCCAGCCCCACTGTCAGGTTCACGGACATGATAATGGCAAAATGAACCGGATGAACACCCAACTCGACAAATATGGGCCCCAAAATCGGCCCCAGAATGATGATCGCAGGACCCGCATCGAGGAACATGCCGACGATGAAAAGCAGTAGATTGATCAGGAAAAGCAGGATCAGCGGGTCATCGCTGAGGTCGAGGATGAATCCGGCAAGCTGCTCCGGCGCATGGCTGAGGCTGACGACGGTCTTGAAGGCGACCGCGGCGCCGACCAGCAGGAGCACCGTGGATGATCCGAGCGCCGACTTGGTAAAAATCGAAGGCAGATCGGAGAGCTTCATCGAGCGTAGCACGAAGAACGAGATGATGAGCGCGTAGGCGACGGCAACTGCAGATGCCTCGGTCGGGGTGAACACGCCGACGAGAATTCCGCCAAGGATGATGATCGGCGCCTGCAACGGTGCTACCGCCTTCTTGCAAACGATCCTGAAGTCGGGGGAAACCCGCGAACGCATGGCCATCAAAATGACGTGCGCGATAACCAGGAACACAGCCAACAGGAGCCAGTTGTTCAGCGAAATGTCGGCGCCCGATTGCCACATGACGGCGGATCCGATTCCGGCATAGACGCCCATCATGACACCGGCAAAGTTCAGGCGCAGCAGAACAAACGAGACCCAGTGCTCGAGCTGGGTCATCTCCTGGTTCTTGTGGACGATGCGTTCGGCCTTGGGCAGGTCGTAGCGGTCGGCCAGAAGGCGGACGACCAACATCAGTCCGACGCCGACCATTATGCCGGGAACGATGCCGGCCAGAAACAGTGCGGCGACGCTCTCGCCCATCACATAGGCATAGATGATCATGATCCCCGAAGGCGGAATGATCGGGCCGATCACCGAGCTCGCCGCGGTGACGGCGGCAGCGAATTTGCGGGTGTAGCCGTTTTTCTCCATCGCCGGAATCAGCGTGGAGCCAAGCGCCGACGTGTCGGCCACGGCCGATCCGGACAGACCGGCAAACAGGATGGACGACAGGATGTTGACGTGCGCCAGGCCGCCACGGAGGTGGCCCATCAGCGCTTGCGAGAACTCGACCAGGCGCGTGGTGATACCGCCCCGGTTCATGAGTTCGCCGGCGAGCATGAAGAACGGCAAAGCCATCAGCGGGAAGGAATCCATTCCGTTGTAGACATTGCGGTAGAGCAGCGCCATGTCGCGCTCCTGGCCGTTCAGCCACAACAGAATGCCCGGCGACACGAGCAGTGCGAAAAACACCGGCAGCCCGACCATCAGGAAGACAAGGAAAACCGGCAGAAACCAAACAAGCATCAGTCAGCTCCCGCGACGATGACCTGATCATCGCCCGGAAGGGTGATGTCGGGATCTAAAAGTTCGATGATGGTACGAATGACCAATTCGACGTTGACCATCAAAAGCAAGGTAACGCCGACCAGGAGCGACCCATACATGTAGCGCAGCTTCACCTTTACCGATTCAAGTCCGATGAGATCGAGCGGTATTTTCAGCGACGATGAATCGAAATTGCCACCGAAACCCATCGTGTGGCCCCAACCGAAACCGATTGCGACAAACAGAACCGCCGCCGACAGGACCAGCAGGACCAGCATCAGCAACAGTCCGGCCCGCTTCGGCATTGCCATCGGCACCATGTCGATCGCCACGAAACCGCCCCAGCGATAGGCGGACGGCGCGATCAGTCCCGTCATCCAGAGCATGAGAAAACGTGCTGCCTCGTCAGGCCAGGGCAGTGCGTTGTTGAACAGATAACGAAACACGACCTGCAACAAGATAACGAGAACCATCAATGCCAGGGAAACCCACGCGACAAACCGCCCGATCCGCAAGATGAACGAGTTTACCGTCATGATGATGACGAGAAGGCTGCTGAGCGCTTGGGCCATGTTCCTCCCGAACAGGTTCCAAATCAGACGACGTAATTGTCCTCACGCTTGACACGCGTTTTTTTCGAATTCACCACAAAACGAAAGCTAGTGTCAATAGCTGATGCCCATCGATGTGCATTTCCAGGCTTCAATCGCCCCGCCGCGCCTCGATGACATCGATCTGATGCTGCTTGCATAGCGCCCGTATCTGCGGATGGCGGCAACTGTCGGTGACCAGTGCATGAACCTGGGACAAATTGCCGATACACACCGGCGCGGTCCGCTCGAACTTCAAACTATCGGCTGCCAGGATGATGTGCTGGGCGTTTTCGATGATTGCCCTTGCCAACATGCGCCTCGCGCAAATCATAGTCCAACAGCGCGCCGTCAGTGGCGATCGCGGCTGCGCCGATGACCGCGATATCGGCCCTGAACTGGCGGATGAAGTCGACCGCCGCTTCGCCGAGGATGGCGCCGTCCGAGTGGCGAACAATGCCGCCTGGCACCATGACCTCGATGCCCGGGTAGGTGCGTAACTCATTGGCAATATTAACATTATCAGTAACTGCCTTGATGCCGGCGTGTAGGTTGAGGTGTCGTGCTACCGCCGCCGTCGTCGTGCCGATATTGATCATCAGTGCGACGTTGTTCGGTATGCGTTCGGCGACGGCACGGCCGATCAGGTCCTTTTCGACGGCGGCGATATTCCGGCGCGCCTCAAACCCGGTATATTCAATGCCGGCCAACAGCGATGCGCCGCCGTGAAAGCGCATGACCTCATGCGCGTCGGCGAGCACCTGCAGATCCTTGCGGATGGTCTGTGGCGTAGTCGTGTAGAGCTCCGCGAGCTCGTCGACGAACACCCGACCGCGCTGGCGCACCTGGCCGAGAATGGCCAATTGGCGGTTGTTGAACTTTGGCACCAGATTCATGTCGGGCCAGCCGTTGGAGTAATCGTGTTACTTTCGTTTTTCGCAAAAAACGAAAGTCGATGCAAGGTGGTTGGCGTTGTTCCGGCCGCGATGCCGCCGTTCAAACCGGATTGTTGAAGGTGTCGCAACTGGCAAGCTTGCCGCTCTCAAGGCCGCGGGCGAACCAGGTGCGGCGTTGTTCGGATGTTCCGTGGTTGAAACTTTCGGGAACAACATAACCCTGTGTGCGTTTTTGCAGCGTGTCATCGCCGATCTGGTTGGCGGCGTTGAGCGCTTCTTCAATGTCGCCGCGTTCCAGCAGGCCTTTCTGCGCGGTGAAATGCGCCCAGATGCCGGCAAAACAGTCGGCCTGCAGTTCGACACGGATCGACATCGCATTGGATTCCGCCTTGCTCATCGACCGGCGCATCTGGTTGAACTTCGGCAATACGCCGATCAGGTTCTGCACATGATGGCCGACCTCATGGGCGACGACATAGGCTTGGGCGAAATCACCGCCGGCGCCAAACCGGTTTTTCAACTCACCGAAAAAGGCGGTGTCGAGATAAAGCTTGCTGTCGCCGGGACAATAAAACGGTCCCGATGCGGCCGAAGCGAAGCCGCAGGCCGAGCGGACCTGGCCGGAAAACAGAACCAGGCTCGGTTCGGCATATCGCTGCCCGGAAGCCTGGAAGATGCCGTTCCAGACATCTTCGGTCTCGGCCAGCACGGTGGCCATGAACTGCTTCATCTCGTCGTTTTGCGTCGACGAACGCTCGACCTGACCGCCGCCGGTGTTGGAGACACCGCCGCCGCCGGCCAGCATTTCCAGCGGATCGATGCCGCAGGCGCGCAGCGCGAAGAACAGGACGACCAGAATGATGATGCCCGACAGGCTGCCGCCGCGCGCCCCGCGCATGCCGCCGCCCATGGGAAGGCGGATGCCGCCGCGCCCGGAGCGCCCGATCCCGCCGGAACCGCTTGAGCGTCTGTCCTCGATATTGCTGCTTTGGCGGCGGCCTTTCCAGCGCATGGCATACTCCCCCGGTTTCGCGTCGAGCGCGATTAAGTAGGTGACATTAATGGCGCAAGTCGGGCCGGGCTTCAACGCATTCGAGCCATCGAATTGGCCGTTTCCGGTCAATTGCGGCGCTGTACCGGCCAATCAAAACCCGGGACTGGCGCATAAACCCCCATAGTCATGCGCAATCCCGGGTTTGTCATGCCCTCGCCGCAACGCAGCCGGCACCTTCGGCAAACAGTCGCCCGCGTGCCAAAGATACGCTGCGGGCAGTCACCGGCCCGGCGAAACAATGTCGGTGTTCGGGCCGGTTCGGTTGGCCGTCATGCTTGTATAGACGCCGGCAATTTGCAATCGAAAATACACACGGCATGGCTGTAAATCGGTGTAAAATTGCAAAATGTGATCGATTTTATTTGCGTGCAAATATGTATTTGGATGCACACAAATTAGTTTTCCCGCTCAGGTGAGATTGTTTTCGCTCACGCCCGCACCGCGCTTCGCGCTGGGCTCCGCGGGGGCCTCGCAAAAGCTTGGGCGGCCGGTCGGCCTTGCCGGCTGACGCCGGAAGTGCATACCGGGCAAAGCCCGAGGCCGTGACCACGGCCCGCCAATCGTTTGGCGCGCCCGCGCAGGCGGTGAGCGAAGCGAACTCGCCGTGAGCGAAAACCTATGGCAGCCCGCAATCCCGCGCCAGTCCGTGACAATCGCGCAAAAGATCATCGACCGGATGGCGGGGCTGTCGTCGGTATCCGGGAGGATGGCCGGGGCGGATCGGCCCGACGCGACCGGGGCCGGGTTCTGCCTTGGCGCGCCGGAGCATCAGCCGGTTCAGCCGCCGCGCCTGGCGCGGCAGGGTTTTGAGTGCTTGTTCCAGCTTTTCGATGCGGCGGCTGAGTGTTTTCGCCTGCAGCCGGTCATCGGGTTTTGTCCACTCAATGCGGTCCGTCAGCCCCGGCACGGAAATCTGCGGCAGCGCCTGTTTCGGTACCGGCATGCGAAACGCCCGGCCGGACCCGCCGAAAGATTTGCGCGGATCGATCAGCGCGAAAGCAGCCCGGTTTTGTCCACGGGAAAAACTTGAAAAATCCGGCAGCGGCCGTTTGTCCGCCCCGCCTTTGTCGGCTGTTTCGGCCTTTTTCAGAAGTCCTGCCGCGACGATGACGATCAGCCGACGAAGCGCCGATTCAGCCGGGCGCAACACGCGGCAGACGAAGCGGTGCAAAGGCCGCGGCAGCATCTCAGCGCCATCGACCAGGGCGATCAGACGGCGATGATGACGCCAGCGCCTGCCGGTTCCTTTCAATCGCAAAATTCCAGTCCATCGCCCGCCTTTCCGTTTAACCGGACAGGGTAAGGCAGGGTGGCAAGGGGTGTGGATAAGATTTTCCCTTTTCGCCCCCCTTGAGGGGGAGAAAGCAAATTCTTGGCGTTAGCGCAGCTAACCCTTAGAATTTGCAAGAGGGGGGAAACATCAAATGCGCAAAACCATCCAGCCACGCATGCGCCAATTCGCCCCGCGCGATGCGCAATGCACCGACCGACGCCGAGGCCGCATTGTGGGACATTCTGCGCGGCAGAAAACTGGAGGGCCTGCGCTTCCGGCGGCAACATCCGATTGGCGGCTACATCGTCGATTTCATCTGTCTGGACGAAAAGCTGATCATCGAAACCGATGGCAGTCAGCACGCCGACAATCCCGAAGATGGCCGTCGCGACAGGCGGCTGGCAGAATTGGGCTACACGGTTCTGCGCTTCTGGAACGATGATGTGCTCACCAATCCCGATGGCGTGGCACTGGAGATATTGCATCGCACCCGGCGCGTGTGACCGATCC
Source organism: Rhizobiaceae bacterium (assembly GCA_963669285.2). Classification (GTDB taxonomy): domain Bacteria; phylum Pseudomonadota; class Alphaproteobacteria; order Rhizobiales; family Rhizobiaceae; genus JAWKWH01. Next base: position 150,586 of record CAXXSI010000022.1, read on the forward strand.
CCCCTCTTGCGATTTCTAACGCTTAGCCTGCGCACTGCTCGGCTAAGGCGTTGAAATCACATTCTCCCCCTCAAGGGGGGCGAAGGAGGAGCCAGCGCCTGCTTGTTCCTCTCAATCGCCAATGTCCAGTCCATGGCCCGCATTTCCGTTTAACCGGACATTGTAAGGGAGGGTCGGCAATCGTGATACACAGTATTTGGAGAATGGCGCCTACGCGAACGATGCAGACATACTCCGCAGTCACTCCAATGGCCGGTTTATTACTGATATTTCAGTGGTTCTGCTTATATGCCCTCGGCGGGGAGTGGAACGCCCGTCAATTGATGATCATCAACAAAGTCTTTTCGATTAGTTAATCAATCATCGCAAGTGATCTTTGGTAGCAGGTTGCTACGGCTGGCATAAATGACATGAATGCCAAGCGGCGGATTCTCGAACTTCGTCAGCACGGGAACCAATAACCCCGCCTCCAGTTCGGCCTGACACGCAATTTCTGGCAGGCGGGTAATGCCAAGACCTGTGATTATACAACGCTATTTTCGGTGTAAGCATGTTCGGCATCGTTGCTCTTTCAAAATTGGCACGGTGATCACCTCCCGACCCGTTCCTGAGAATATCCAGCTTTGTGTTATTCCTTCATAACGTGAAATCAATAAGATCATGCCCACCCAAGTCATTGGGGTGGCGCGGTCTTAGTTTTCGGATCAGATAATCAGGCGACGTCAATTTGTAAGACCCATCGTTCGTGATATCTCCCGCGTGATGAGATCGGATGACGGCAGATTTCCGATGCGCACCAGCAAATCGATCCCTTCACTGATCATATCCGTATGGCGTTCAGATATATCGATGTGCAGATCAACATCGAGATAGCGCGCAAGAAACTCGGGTAGCCAATCATTCAGCAAACCGTGTGCAAAGACCACGGGCACGCTCATCCGCAGTTCTCCAAAGGGTCGGTCGCCTATCGAGTGCACCTTGTCCTGCAATGCATCTGCGTCATCCACAATTCGACGTGCGTTTTCGTAGTAGATGCGCCCGGATTCTGTCAGGCTGATCCGACGTGTTGTCCTGTTCAAGAGCCGCGTGCCAAGCCGAGCTTCAAGTCGCGCAATCTCTTTGCTGACATGGCTGGGTGTATGCCCCAGCTGCTTTGCAGCCGCACTCATGCCCTGCTGCGCCACAACTGCGCAGAACAGTACCATGCCGTCAAAGAGGCTTTTATTATAGTCCATTCGGAATAGATCCATTTCCATATAGGCTATTATCATTCAATACAGGCATAACTATCTTTGATGCAAGCAAAGGAATGGGCAGCCATGTTGGACATTAGAAACTTCGATCACATCGGTATTCGCATCTGCAACCGGGATACATCCGTCACATTTTATGAACTACTCGGGTTCGAGCTGATCGCAGATGGCGGATTTGATAACGGGCATCCATTGGTGATGCTGCATCCTTCCGGGATCAATATTAACCTGCTCGGTCCATCGACGGCGAAAGCGGGTGAAAACATTCTGATGGACGAAACGCTCAAATACCCTGGCATCACCCACCTGGCGGTCAAAGTGAGGGACGCAGAAGCGACCGAAGCCTTCATTATCAAGAATGGTATCGCCATCACCGGCCGTCGTGAATTCCGTGGCACCAAGACCATCTTCATTCGCGACCCGGATCGCAATGTGCTTGAGCTTGTCGGCCCCGGTCCCTCGGTTGCGCAGCTAATCGCCGAGCACGTGCACGGCTAAACCCCTCCGAAAAAGGAACACTTCCATGTCAAGTTTAATCAAATCACTTGCCACCGCCCTGAGTTTGACAATTGCGGCCTCGGCGGTGCCTGTACTGGCCGAAACTCCGATGATCAAAACCGTGGATGGCGTTGCGACCTATCCCGACGGCTATCAGGGTACGTCAGTAAGAGCCGCCGGTGAAGACCCGTTTCTGTCACCGACAAACTCGGCACTGATCCTGATTGACTATCAGCCTCCGATCCTGATGGGCGTACGCAATATCGATCACACCGATCTGATCAACAACACCACCGGCCTGATCAAAACTGCAGTTCTCTACGATATCCCAATTATATTCAGCCATGTTGCGGTAGGTCTGAATGGCTACGACCCCATGATCGAAGAACTGCGCGAACTGGCTCCAAATGCCGTTTTTGTTGATCGCACGAACGTGAATGCCTGGGAAGAGCCGGAATTTGTCGCTGCGGTAAGGGCGACCGGGCGACAGAAACTGATCATGGGTGGACTTTGGACCGATGTTTGCCTCGCTTACCCGGCGATTGAAGCCGAAAATGCAGGCTACGACGTATATGTGCCGGAAGATGCGGTTGGCAGCATTACACAGCTTTCCCATGAAAACGGAATGAAACGCATGATCGCTGCAGGTGTGGAGCCGATCACCTGGAACGTCGTTCCAGCAGAGTTACAACGCGATCATGCGCGTTCCGCAGTGCTGCCCGAGGTGACGGCGATCTTTATGGAATACCTGTTCAAGGTAGACCCGAGCACAACTTGGTAAGTTCAAAGCTGGTCAGGGATTTCGATCCCTGACCTTCGCATCTTCTTCCTGTAAGGGCTGGTTGCTTTCGAGCGAAAACTGACATTCACCGCATTGCTGATAGCCGTCAACTCGGGCTCACAGCAGGAATTCGTTGCGGCGCATAACGATCAGCAACCGATTTCCGAGACATGAATGGCCGCTATGCGGACAAAGTTGCTGTTCACCGCAATCGCTTCAATGTTCGCTTCATACCAAGCGAAAACGCTTCTGCTCATGGCTTGCACTGTTGACCGCAGAGCTTGACGATTTCGTCAACGACGTCTTCGATAGGCGCTGTGGCGTCGATGACGATACCTGCCTTCGGCATGTCCTCTTTGGTCTTATGGAGGCCCAGGATTAGTTCTTTCTCAGCCGGTTTCCCTCCAAACTCGTCAAACGGTCGTTTCGCCAGACGTCGCATCAATGTCCGCTCGTCCACTTCGAGTATGAAGACGCCGTCAAAAACTCGATCAACTCCGCATGATTTCGAAATCCCCCGCAAAAGAACGAAAGTTGCATTTCGCGATTATTGATTTGGGACATCACTTTGCTTTCATCCCAAATGGCTTGGTTGTGGATTCGCATCGCGTTTTCTAGATCATCCGCAGATTGGGCCTCCAGCTGCGTTTGAGACCGTGCGTTATCGAGATTAGGACGCAATTCCCTGTCCCCGTGCAACGCCTGATAGCCACGCCGCTGCAACTCAATACAAACCGATGTTTTGCCGGTCCCTGAGATGCCTTCGATTAAGAAATTTCTTACTCCCATCTTTTTTCAAATAGCGCTTTTGGTCTCGGCCTGGAACATCAAGTTCCGAAACCAGGCATTCGTTTGTACCGCAGCATTCAACACTTAGGGATCAGAGCCGCCATACGTCAGCCTGGCCACCTCAACAGCGGAATCGTTTGACCATTCTGCCACATTCCTCTTCCCCTCAACTTCGATACACGTTATAGTTGCAAGTGGATCGGGCCTCGCCTGCTCCAAGGGGCGTGATAACCCTGTTGGCAGAGGCGTTCAAATTTGCTTGTCGAGAATTCCAATTACTTTTTTGGTGTCCGCACCAAGTGCTCGAAGCAACTGTAAAAATTCTATGACATCGAGCCGTCTTTCGCCGCCCTCGGTCTTGGCGACCCAGCTTTGCGGGCGACCGAGCCTGTCGGCCAATTGTTGTTGCGTCAGGCCGGATTTCTTCCGGGTGTCAACCAGAAGGTCTGTCAGAAACCGGTATTCCTCGGAATGAATGGATTTCGGCATGTGCGCTTCTTCTTTGGGCGCAGACAGAGCTAATCCCCCTTTCGGATAATCCCAAAACAGGATATTGTGCTTTCATTGCCCGGGGCTGTTCATGCCGCCGAGGCTTCGTGCACGCGAAGGTCCGGCGGGAGAGGAAACCTTGGCTCTTTTTCCTGGCACCGTCCCCCCAAAAGGCCGGTGCCGGGAAAGAGCGGGAGGGGGACAGTGGAATGGGGGGCGCTGTTCCCCTTCCTGTAAGCGCCGCAACCGGGCGAAGGCCGCCCGAGCCTTTGCCCTGCCGGGTCCCCGCTGCTTGCAGCAGCGTCCCGGCGTTCGCTGGCCTTGCGCCGTGCCACCGGCACGCCGCATTCGCGTAGCGCGAACCGGCTGCTCACCCCCTCAAGGGGGGCGAAGGAGTTGCGCCGTGAGCGCCAAAAAACGGAGAACCAATTTGGACGACTATTCCTTCCTGCAAGACCTGCTCCAAACCTGGCGGTCGACCTCGGACTGGGTCAAGGCCGTCGTGGTGCTGGCCATTCCCGGCTATGCCGGACTGTTCACCTGGCTGGTGCTCTCGCACCGGGCCGACATGCGTGCGGTGGAAAAGATCGAAGCCGGTTCGCTGTTGAGTGACGAGCGCATCCGCGAACTGACGCGCGCCGAGATGTGCCGCATCGCCGCCGAATGGGAGCGCGCGCGGAAAGCGCGGGCGGCGGCAGCACCAAAGCTGCGCGACGAGACGACAAACATGCTGACGAATAGACCGGCGAACAGGCTGCGGCGGCCTAGGTCATAGACCCATAATCAGGATCAACAATGGTATGCGCAAAATTGGTTGGATATTAGGAGCGAGCTTGCAGGAAACCGTCCGGTTTTCAAAAGGTTGCGACGCAATAGCCGGGCAAATTTGCCATATCCTTCGGACGCTCGAACCCGCTTGCCAAACCGTCGTCAAAGGCCTCAACCGGGGGGATGGCCCCGCTTTTCGGCCTTTTCCTTGGTTTGCTATGCGGTTTCGGCGCCATTTTGACCCTGTTTGCGGGTCTATGACCTAGTTGAACGTATCGTCCTGCTGCTCGCGGCAGATCGGCACCTTGCAGACATTGCTGTCGCGGGTCTTGATGGCAAAGGGCAGGGCGCGTTTGGCCGATTCGCAGAAATTCGGCGTCGCGGCAAAGCGGTTGATCAGCGTCAGGCCGGGAATGCTGCGCGAGGGGTAGAGGATGATCGCCGCGCCGTCGCGGTCGAGCACAGCCTTGATGTCAGCGCAACTGGTGTTGGCCGAATGGATACGCTCAAGCGCCAATGCGTCGGGCGCGGCCAGAATGACAACCAGGCAGGCAATCAGGTTTCGCATCACTTTTCGCATCAGTTCGACCCCAAGCATCGACCCCAAGCATTCATGCGGCCCGCACGGGCGGAAAATACCGCGCGGCGGGCCTGCCCCGTCTAACTGGTGCGGCGGACGTGAATTGCAAGGGACGAAGTTTCTGTTGAGCGTTGCGGCGTTGCGGCAAAGATCGTGCCTTGCGCCCTTTCCAACCCGGATTGGCTTGCCTATAAGGCCGATCTAGCCTTACACGACTGCGTATCAGGTCCGGCCGGTTCCCGCCGTCCGGTTTTTTCATGCGCACGCACGACGCAAAAGACACGCCCATGCCCAAACGCACCGATATCAAATCCATCCTCATCATCGGCGCCGGGCCGATTGTCATCGGACAGGCCTGCGAGTTCGATTATTCGGGCACGCAAGCCTGCAAGGCGCTGAAGGCCGAGGGCTACCGCATCATCCTGGTCAACTCCAACCCGGCGACGATCATGACCGATCCGGAGCTGGCGGACGCGACCTATGTCGAGCCGATCACGCCGGAGGTGGTGGCCAAGATCATCGCCAAGGAGCGGCCCGATGCGCTGCTGCCGACGATGGGCGGGCAGACCGCGCTCAACACCGCGCTGTCGCTGCGGCGCATGGGGGTGCTGGAGCGCTACGGCGTCGAGATGATCGGCGCCGACGCCGAGGCCATCGACAAGGCCGAAGACAGGAAACTGTTCCGCGAAGCGATGGCGAAGATCGGCCTGGAAACGCCGAAATCGATGCTGGCCAATGCCACCGAGGTCAAGGAGCAGGACCGGCAGAAGCACGAAGCGGAGCGCGAGGTGCTGCGCCGGAAACATGCAGGCGCCGATCTCGATGCGGCGCTCGACCGGCTGGAGACCGAATGGCAGCTCGGCGAGGGCGACCGCAAGCAGCGCTATATCCGCCACGCGATGGGCATTGCGGCGCGGGCCTTCGAGCATGTCGGCCTGCCGGCGATCATCCGCCCGTCGTTCACGCTCGGCGGCACCGGCGGCGGCATCGCATTCAATGAATCGGAGTTTTACCAGATCATCCAGTCGGGCCTGGATGCCTCTCCGACCACCGAGGTGCTGATCGAGGAATCGGTGCTCGGCTGGAAGGAATATGAGATGGAGGTGGTGCGCGACAAGGCGGACAACTGCATCATCATCTGCTCGATCGAGAATGTCGATCCGATGGGCGTGCATACCGGCGATTCGATCACCGTGGCGCCGGCGCTGACGCTGACCGACAAGGAATACCAGATCATGCGCAACGCCTCGATTGCGGTGCTGCGCGAGATCGGCGTGGAAACCGGCGGATCGAACGTGCAGTTCGCGGTCAATCCCGACAATGGCCGCCTGGTGGTGATCGAGATGAACCCGCGCGTGTCGCGGTCTTCGGCGCTGGCGTCGAAGGCGACGGGCTTTCCGATCGCCAAAGTGGCGGCCAGGCTGGCGGTCGGCTACACGCTCGACGAACTGGAAAACGACATTACCGGCGGGGCGACACCGGCTTCCTTCGAGCCGTCGATCGACTATGTGGTCACCAAGATCCCGCGGTTTGCGTTTGAAAAATTTCCCGGCGCCGAGCCGCTGCTGACCACGGCGATGAAATCGGTCGGCGAGGTGATGGCGATCGGGCGCACATTCGCCGAAAGCCTGCAAAAGGCGTTGCGCGGGCTGGAGACCGGCCTGACCGGCCTCGACGAAATCGAGATTCCCGGGCTGGAGCAGGGGGACGACCGCAACGCCATTCGCGCCGCGCTCGGCACGCCGACGCCGGACCGGCTGCGCATGGTCGCGCAGGCCATCCGCATCGGCACGCCGCTCGATGTTGTGCACGAGGCCTGCCGCATCGACATGTGGTTTCTCGAGCAATTGGCCGACATCATTGCCATGGAAGAGCAGGTGAGGGCGCGCGGGCTGCCCGAGCGATGCGCAAAACATGCGCATGCTGAAGGCGATGGGATTTTCCGATGCACGGCTGGGCTCGCTGACCAACAGCGATGCCGCGGCGGTGGCGGAGGCGAGAAGCGCGCTCGGCGTGCACCCGGTCTACAAGCGCATCGATACCTGCGCGGCCGAATTCGCCTCGCCGACGGCCTATATGTACTCGACATACGAGGTGCCGTTCGCCGGTGAAACCAGGTCCGAAGCGCAGGTGTCGGACCGCAAGCAAGGTCGTTATTCTCGGAGGCGGGCCAAACCGGATCGGTCAGGGTATCGAATTCGACTATTGCTGCTGTCATGCCGCATTCGCGCTGCGCGATGCCGGCCTGGAAGCGATCATGGTCAATTGCAATCCGGAGACGGTTTCGACCGATTACGATACCTCGGACAGGCTTTATTTCGAGCCGCTGACGGCCGAGGATGTGCTGGAGATCCTGCGCACCGAACAGGCGCGGGGAACGCTTGCCGGGGTGATCGTGCAACTCGGCGGGCAGACGCCGCTGAAGCTTGCCGGCGCCATCGAAAAAGCCGGAATACCGATCCTGGGCACGTCGCCGGACGCCATCGACTTGGCCGAGGATCGCGACCGGTTCCAAAAACTGCTGATGAAGCTCGATCTGCGGCAGCCGAAAAACGGCATTGCCTATTCGGTCGAGCAGGCGCGGCTGGTTGCCGGCGAACTGGGCTTTCCGCTGGTCGTGCGACCGTCCTACGTGCTTGGCGGCCGGGCGATGCAGATTATCCACGGTGAGACCGCTCTGCAGGCCTATTTGCTCGATACGGTGCCGGAATTGGTGCCCGAAGACATCAAGCAGCGCTATCCCAACGACAAGACCGGCCAGATCAACACTCTGCTCGGCCAGAATCCGCTGCTGTTCGATACCTATCTTCAGGGCGCGAGCGAGGTCGATGTCGATTGCCTGTGCGACGGCGAGAGCGTCAATGTCTGCGGCATCATGGAGCATATCGAGGAGGCGGGCATTCATTCCGGCGACAGCGCCTGCTCGTTGCCGGTGCATTCGCTTTCAGCCGATATCGTCGCCGAGCTTGAACGGCAGACGGTTGCACTGGCGAAATCGCTCAATGTCGGTGGATTGATGAATGTGCAATACGCCATCCAAAACGGCACGATTTACGTGCTCGAAGTCAATCCGCGCGCCTCGCGGACGGTACCGTTTGTCGCCAAGACGATTGGCCGTCCGATCGCCAAGATCGCGGTCCGGGTGATGATCGGCGAAAAGCTCGAAAGCGCAGCCGGCGCCTATGGCGGGATGGCCGATGCCGCTTCGATCGACCATATCGCGGTCAAGGAAGCGGTGTTTCCGTTCGCCCGGTTTCCCGGCGTCGATATCCTGCTCGGACCGGAAATGCGGTCCACCGGTGAGGTCATGGGCCTCGACAGGGATTTCACACTGGCATTTGCCAAGTCGCAGCTTGGGGCCGGCGTTGACCTGCCACGCTCGGGCGCGGTGTTTGTGTCGGTGCGCGACGACGACAAGGAGCGGGTGTTGGCGGCCGTCAAACGGCTGGCGCAAGAGGATTTCGCCATTATCGCGACCGGCGGCACGCGACGCTTTTTGGAGGACAACGGCGTGAGCGCGCAAAAGGTCAACAAAGTGTCCGAGGGCCGGCCGCACATCGAGGATGCGATACGAAACCGGCAGGTTCAACTCGTCATCAACACCACCGACGGCCAGAAGGCGATATCCGATTCGAAGTCGCTGCGAAGAGCGGCGCTGATGCAGAAAGTGCCGTATTACACCACCATCGCCGGCGCGTCAGCTGCGGCAGATGCGATTGCCGCGCTCAGGGCGGGGAGCCTGGAAGTACGGCCGCTCCAGGATTATTTTTAGAAAAACGCCAGCTTATGAATTGAAGGTCGAGCGGGCAGAACGGTATTCCGTCCTGCCCGATCATTCCGGTTATTAGGTCCGCCTATTCAGCAGCCTCGGGCGCGGTGGTGACGACCTTGTCGCGCATGCCGTCGCGGTAGAGCGCCTTGGTCAGCGCCACGCACATCAGGCCCATCACCATAGTGAAGGGGAGTGCACCGATGATCATCGCGCTTTTCAATGCCTCCATCGGATCTGCTCCACCATTGGTCTTGCCGGCAATCAGCAGAGTGCCGATGACGAGCGTCAGGATGACACCCCAGACGATGCGGTGCTTGATACCGGTTTGCTGTTCACCGCCCGACATGATGGTGTTCATCACAAGGATGCCGGAGTCGGCTGATGTCACCAGGAAGGTCATGATCAGCACCACGCACATGATGGTGATGGCCGACAGGAAACCGCCCGAGATCATCTGGCCCAGCGTGACGAACAGCTTGGCGGTGTTGGAGGCGCCGATGATCGCTCCGTTTGCCCCACCGGTGAGTTCGAGATCGATCGCCGTACCGCCCAAAATGGTCATCCAGGCAAAGCAGACCAGTGCCGGTGCGAACACGCAACCGACGATGAACTCGCGGACCGAACGACCCTTGGAGATACGCGCCAGGAACAGGCCAACGAATGGCGAGAACGCAATCCACCAGGCCCAGTAGAAAGTGGTCCAACCGGCCTGCCAACCGAATTGCCGTCCCGGCTCGCCGGCGGCGTATGCGGACATGAGAACTTCGTCGGACAGGGCGGCTGCTTCGCCTTCAAGCCCTGATTTGAAACCCTCAAACGATCCCCATGCATTGGTGGCACCGCTGCGCAACGCATCTGCAAACGGCGCGGCTTCCTGGGGCAACGCTGCAGCGAATTCCGAGGCAGGCTGCGGGCCGAATGCGCCGAAGCTGAGCGAGACATAATGCAGGATGTAATCCACCATGGCTGATCCGTAGGTCGTCATGGCGAACAGGAATGATCCGAAGATCACGAATGTCATCAGCAGGATAATCGACAGTACCAGATTCAGGTTTGACAGGTACTTGACGCCGCGGCCGACGCCGGAGACCGCCGAGATGATCGAAAGACCCATGATGACGACCAGGCCAGAGATCAGGCCGACAGTGCCCGGTGCTGGCGCGTCACCCGAGGTATCCATCATCCAGTCCATGCCGGTGATCGCATACATACCGTCGATGAACTGCGAGACACCGAAACCGATGGTCACGGATACACCCAGGATCGTGGCGACGACGCCCAGCACGTCGACGACGTGTCCGAGGAAACCATTCATCAGTCTGCCGAAAAGCGGCGTCAGTGCCGAGCGAATGGTCAGCGGCATGTTGCGCGTGTAGGCATAGTAGGCCAGCGACAGACCGGTCACGACATAGATCGACCATGCGTGGAAGCCGTAGTGGAGGAACGTGTAGCGGAAGCCTGACTGGAGCGCCGCCTCGGAATTGGCTTCGGCTGCGCCGTTCAGGATGACCGGATTTGAGCCCCACAGGCCGAGAGGTTCGGCTGTCGCGAAGACCATCAGGCCAACGCCGAGACCTGCGCCGAACATCATGGAAAACCATGAGAAATTGGAAAATTCGGGTTTTTCGCCCGGTGTGCCCATGACGCGTTTGCCGGTTTGCGGCAGCGCGGCGACGACAATCAGGAAGAATGAGAATAATCCGACGATGACGATGTAGAAGCCGTTGAAATCCTCCAGCAAACGCCAGTTCAGGCTGCCCAAAACGCCGTTCGCATTTCCAGGCCATACAAGTGCCCAGATCACCAGCGCGACCATGATGCCCTTGCTCAGCAAGGCGATCTCCACGCTGTGGCCTTCATAAAAACCGGAAGCAGCCTTGCTTATTTCCAGTTCCGTAAATGGTGGTTTGACTGACATAGATTTCCTCCCTCTCTCAGCTGTCTAATCGATCAGCCCGGTACCGCTTGTCCGCTATCGTCAAGAAAAATCACTGACTGAAACCGACATTTTTCGACGGTGTTGTTCAATCAATCTCCACCGCACCAAACTCCGACACGTCATCCCAGACTGTCTTCGCGAACTGGTGTTAACTCGCCCAAGGTTTTTAAATTCGGAGATAAGCCGAGTTTCACCGCGAATAATCTTCACGCGATTGGCCGGAGGCGAAGCGCCTTTCGGTTTCCTTTGATCTTGTCCGCCAACTTGAACTGCGGCCCTATCATCAGTCAATCTAAAATTTGTTCTAAAAATTTCAGAAAAACTTAAGTTTGAAACTGAGCGGGACGGTCCATCGCCCTGTACGCTATGGACATACGGGGGCAGCCTGTGTTGCCGCAAGAGCAGTTTTTGGGGGGGGGGTGTTTGGCTTTTTTGCAGCTACTGTTGCGGCAGCCACTCCAGCGGTACGTGACCGGGCAGGTCTGCGACACGATCAAGCCAAGCGGAAATCGCCGGGAATGCCGACATGTCAAAACCGCCTTTTGTCCCGGCGCTGTGGGTGTAGCCGTAAAGACAGATATCGGCCACCGTGCAGGTGTCGCCGGCCAGCCATGGCGTTTGCTGCAGTTGCGTTTCCATCACCGCCAGCGCCCGGTTGCCGTTTTCGAGCAATGGATCCAGTTGGGCCGGTGTTCTCAGATGCGCGCGCTGTGGGTAGGTCAGGATGGCGGCGCGAACCGCGACGCTGGGTTCGTGGGCATTTTGTTCGAAGAACATCCATTGATGGACGACGGCCTGTGCAAATCTGTCCCGCGGCAAGAACCGTGTCCCGTTGGCGAGATAGAGCAGAATCGCATTGGATTCCGACAACACCCGCCCGTCCTCCAACTCCAGCAACGGCACTTTTGCCTTGGGATTTTTGGCGATGAAATCCGCTGAAGTGGTCAATCCATTTCCGTATTCGGCGTCGATATGCTCGAATTCGATATCCAGCAGTGCGAGCAGCAATCGCACCTTGTAGGAATTGCCTGAACTCGGCATCGAATAGAGCTTGATCATGAACTACGGTCCATCGGTTGGAGTCGGGTGAAGACTATTGACGTGTTTTCCCGCCATCCAGCGAAAAGAACTGAAAGGCCGCATCAGCGGATCTGAAAGGCTCAGCTGTTTGCCTGCTTTTGCTGCCGGGTTTGCAGGGTGCTGTGATGTGGCGCTGCGCCCAGAAGCGAAGTCAGCGATATTGGGTGTTCGTGGCTCGCCGATCCGGCAAGCGCCGGCCTGCCGATCAGGTATCCCTGAAGACGATCAACGCCGGCGTCGAGCGCGGCCTTTAGATGCTCGGGATTTTCGATACCTTCGATCAGCACCTGAATGTCGGATTCGCGAAATTTCTCCACCAGGCGGGCGAGCAGCTCAAGTGCGCTCGGTTCGGCTACCAGCCGGTGGAACCAATTGCTGTCGATCTTGATCATGTCGGGCCGAATAAGCTCGAAGCGTTCCCAGTCGGACTGGCCGGTGCCGAAATCATCGATCGCGATGCGGATACAGTGACGGCGCATTTCCCTGACCAGTTCGAGCAGAACATCATCGTCCAGCGCGGCATTTTCAGTGATTTCACAGACCAGTTTTCGCGGATTGATCCCCAGTTTGGACAGTTGCTCGGAGGTGTAGCGGATTTCGCGAATGGAGGGTTCGAGGCTGGCGTTCGAACTGGGATCATAGTTGAAAAAAAGGTCGATATCGTTCAGCCCGGCTGCCCGGAGATTGCGCAGGTGCAACGCGCGGCACATGCTCTCGATGAAGAGCTTGTCTTCCGCCGGTATGGTTTCGAACAGTGTCGTGCAGGGGATTTTTTCGCCGCCGTTGTAGACCGCTGCCAGCCCCTCGACCGCGTCACACCGCAACCAATCTCCGAACTTGCGGAATATCGGCTGATAGGTGGATTTGACGACATAGTCGCCATAACGGCCGAACTGCATGCCGACTTCGTCGGAATAAATCGCATCCCTTACGAATTGTGGTCTGTCGGAGGTGATCAACATATATCCCCAAATATAACAGGCTTTTCCGCCAAACCGGTGCCTAATCAGTTAACCAGTGCAATATCCGCTGACAGCGAGCGAGGCTCGATAGCGGCCTGTTTGCGCCTGTCAAACAATGACGGGGAGACACATTTGCGTGCGGCTCCCGATTGGATCGCCCCGGTGGTCGGGACTGGCCTTTCAGCTGCCTTTGGCCGGTTGAACACGGCGTATTGCGAGGGCGCGAGCTGGGGCTTGGCCAAGACGAAACCCTGAACCATCATGGCGCCGGATTTTTCGGACAATTCGAGCTGCCAGGGTTCTTCGACGCCCTCGATCAGCGTTTGAATGCCTCGATCGTTCACCTTGGCGATCATGGATTTGAGCAATGAGTAGCCGGAAGCCGACTGCATCAGCTTGCCAACCCAATGTGCATCGAATTTCACGATTTCCGGATTCATCTGGACGATGCGATCGAAGTCGGAATCCTCGGCGCCGAAATCGTCGACCGCGATGCGGAAATCGTGTTCCCGCAGGGACAGCATGAGATTTTGCAGGGCAAGCGGTGAGGCGCTTTTCTGCTCGGTGATTTCGCAGACGATGCGGCCGGGCGACAGGTTGGCGTGGTGCAGCACCAGGCGCATGTCGCGCAGCGCATCATCGATGTTCTGACGACCGGGAAATTGTGACGGATCGAAATTGACGAATATCGATGCCGAAGGATCGATGAATTCGGCGGCGTTGAGGAGATGCAGATTTCGCATCAGCGGCTCGACTTCAAGCCGCTCATCGCTCGGGATGCTGGTGAAGAACTTGTGCGGCGAGACCGCCCTGCCGTCGCGAAAGGGCCTGATCAGGCACTCGAAGGCGGCGATCTCCAGCTTGCCGTTTTCGTTGAACCTGAAAATCGGCTGAAACGCCGAATTGAGTTCAAAGATGCCCCAGACGGCGATGCGAACGCCATCTTGTCTTTGAACAATTCGGGCAAATCCGCCCGGTTTCGCCATGATGTATGCCCCGCTTGTCAGGCCGGGTATTTTGCACATCAAGGTTTCACGAGCGGTTAACAGGTGCATTAACAATGGTGACCCGTCTTGCACGAACCGGGCTGATGCGACATGAAGGCGTCGAGGAGCCGCGCATGGGTGTTTTGCGGCGACAATTCGGGAATTTTTCCAATGGCTTTTTTTGCTGAAACCCTGGCAAGGGTGAAACCGTCTGCAACCATCGCAGTCAGTCAAAAGGCGCGCGAACTGAAGGCGCAGGGCCGGGACATCATCGGGCTGGGAGCCGGAGAACCGGATTTCGATACGCCGGACAACATCAAGGATGCGGCCATCGACGCGATCCGGCGCGGCGAAACCAAATACCCGCCGGTTTCCGGCATCATGCCGCTGCGCGAGGCTGTTGCGGCAAAGTTCAAGCGCGAGAATGATCTCGACTACGAGCCGACCGACGTCATTGTCGGCACCGGCGGAAAGCAGATCCTGTTCAACGCCTTCATGGCGACCATGAATGCGGGCGACGAAGTGATTATTCCGGCGCCCTACTGGGTGAGCTATCCGGACATGGTGCTGTTGTGCGGCGGCACGCCGGTGTTTGCCGCCACAACAACCGAGAACAGCTTCAAGCTCACGCCGGAAGCGCTGGAAGAGGCGATTACGCCGAAAACCAAATGGCTGGTGTTCAACTCGCCGTCGAATCCATCGGGCGCGGCATATTCGAAGCATGAATTGCGTGCGCTTGCCGACGTTTTGCTGCGGCACGAGCATGTGTGGGTGCTGACCGATGACATGTACGAGCACCTGACATACGGCGATTTTGTCTTTCACACGATGGCGCAGATTGAACCTGCGCTCAAAGGCCGGACGCTGACCATGAACGGCGTATCCAAAGCCTATGCCATGACCGGCTGGCGGATCGGATACGCCGCCGGGCCGATCGAACTCGTCAAGGCAATGGACAAGATTCAGGGCCAGCAAACCTCCGGCACGTGCGCGATTTCGCAATGGGCATCGGTCGAGGCGCTCAACGGTCCGCAGGATTTCGTCCGGCGCAACAAGACGATTTTCCAGAACCGCCGCGACCTTGTCGTCTCGATGCTGAATCAGGCGAGCGGGATTTCGTGCCCGGTTCCCGAAGGCGCCTTTTATGTCTATCCGTCATGCGACGGCCTGATCGGCCGCAAGGCCCCATCCGGCAAGGTGATCGAGACGGACCAGGATTTCGTCACCGAACTGCTGGAAGCCGAAGGCGTGGCGGTCGTGCACGGATCGGCGTTCGGCCTCGGGCCAAATTTCCGCATCTCCTATGCAACCAGCGAAGTATTGCTGGAAGAAGCCTGCGGCCGCATCCAGAGGTTCTGCAACAGCCTGAGCTAGAACGTATCCGGATTACATGGACGCGCTTGAACCTGGTTTTTTGCGACCTGCGCCCACAAACTCGAAGAGCGGCTCGTAGTCTCCGCCGTCGGCTGAGCGCAGAGCAGCGATATAGGCGCGGCGGCGCTCATTGTCGGCCTGAAGATCAAAACCGTGTGTCCATTCAATCGGCGGATGCCCGAAATGGCGCTCCAGATAGAGGTCTGCGGCGATGCGCGCATGGCGGCCATTGCCATTGGGATATGGATGTATCTGCACCATGCGGTGGTGAAAGCGCGCGGCGGCTTCAAGCGGCGGATAGGTATCATTTTCGGCCCAGTAGCGCGCATCATCGACCAGCGTGCGCAGTTGCACGCCGACAAGAAGCGGATCGATGCCGATATTCTTTTCTGTCCGGCGATAGGTTCCGGCCCAATCCCAAACCTCTCCAAACAGGCGTTTGTGGAGCGTGGTTAGGAACTCGTCGCTCAAGATGTCGCGCCGGCGGCTCCTCGAAGCCCATTGCAGGCCGGTCAGAATATTGGCTTGCTCCAGTTCATCCAATTCGCCACGTGTGGTGATGTGTTCGTGTTTAAGGCCTTCGCGCTCGTCGGGATCGAGAGGCGTTGCACCTTCCGGCGCACTATCATTGATCATCTGTCCTCCCAGAAATCGGAAGGCATGTCGCGCATCAGATCATCACGCAGGCGCGCGATCTCCTGTTTGAGTTTTTCGGGCGGAAGGGACTGGCTTTCCAGCGCCATGTGTCCACTGGCGCGGCGCACAAGCCCGGTTGCCTTTCGCCCGGCCTGATCGCGGATCACATCGTCGATGCCGCCTTCGGGCACGATTGCATAGACAAAGCGACAGCCAAGTGCTTCGGCTGCTTTTTGCATGTGCTTGAGCGACACACTGCCGCTTGCCTCGTTCTTTTCCGTCTGCGAAACGGCAGCCCGTGTCACGCCGAGACGGCGCGCCAGCTGCGCACCCGACATGCCCAAGGCCTTGCGTACTGTGACGATCCAGCCTTCCGATGGTGTCTGGACATCGGATAGCTGCAAGGCGGCACGGTCAACGATCCCCTGATACTGCCGTTTTACGGTTTTTCGGATGCTCATCGTATATTGATACCTTAACATTAAAGCGTATTTGTCAATGTATAAATATACGAGAAAGATCTAGACGTCAAGTTTTACATTGATAATATAGATTGACATGTCAATTAATTGATTGACGATCAAGAAGGGAAGATATGGCCCAACCGGAATTTTCCTGGCGTTTGCGTGTCCGGCCTGAACGGGAGCGGAGTGAGGGCAGGCGCTTTTTATCAGTGATCACGTGCCGGAAGAGACCTGCGGGCGAACCCAGAGGTTCTGCAACAGCTTGAGCCAGGATCAGGTATGCAAACTTCCTCCAAATGCCCGTTATTCGGCTGTTGCTCAATTGTGACAGGCGTTAACCATTTGTTAACTTTTCCACTTCGCGCCCTTTACCAGCAGGCGCGAATATTGTGATGTTCTAACATTCCAGTTCCCGGGGTGGAAAACGTGTTGCGACATCTACAATATTTGGCTGGTACGACAGCCATTTGCATGGTTCTGGCTGGCCAGGCCGGCGCTGCTGATTTCGAGGAAAAGTTTGATGGGACCAAGCCCGCGGTTTCCGGGATCAACGGCAAACTCGACCTTGGCTACAATTATCTCGATTTCAATACACTGCCCGGACACATCAATGTCCCTTACGCCATCGGATCGCTTTCATTCCCGGTCGGCCACCAGTTCGGCGTGCAGATCGACGCCGGCATATCCCGCGTTTCGGCGACGGCATTTCCAGGATCGGTCACGTTTGGCGGGGGCGCCGTTCACGGCTTTTGGCGCAATCCGGATGTCGGACTGGCCGGTCTTTACGTCCACTATGTCGATTTTTCGGCGGGCGGCGGACTCAATCTTGGAATCTGGCGGCTTGGCGGGGAAGCGGAGCTCTATCTTGACCGGTTCAGCATCGAGGCATTTGCCGGTGCGGATGTGGTCGATCTGCCTGTGGGCAGCAACAGCTTCTTTACCGGCGACATTTATGGCGCCTTCTATGCCACCGACAATCTGAGGGTTCACGGGGCGGTACTGCACCAGTTCAACAACACGTTCGGACGCGTCGGCGGTGAAGCGATGTTGCCGTTTGGCGACAACAATGCAGCGCTCTACGCAGACGGCACATTCGGCAACGGTATTACCTCGATTCGCGGTGGCCTTCGCTTCTATTTCGGCGAAAGCGGCAAGTCGCTGATTGCCCGCCATCGCGAGGACGATCCAAAGAGCCGGCTGCTCGATTTCTACGGCTTCGACATCAATCCCACGCCGGCCGGTTGTCCGCCCGGCACGGTCGACAATGGCGACGGCATGTGCGTGCCGATAAGGCCGACTGTGACCACCGCGCTCAACTAGAGCGGCTTTGATCGAAAAAATTTTCGGCAGAATGGCTCCGAAAGGGTCAAAACTGCTCTAGTCGATCTCGCAGATGTAATCCTCGAATTTGCCGCTGCCGTGGCGGGCAATCTCGCTTGCCCGCGTGTATGTCAGTTCGACTTTGGCAAACAGCCGTTCGCGGGCGTAGGCAAGCATTGCCGCCCGGTCCTCGGACTGGTTTTCGTCTCGGGGAACATAGATGAGTTCG
The DNA here is from genome assembly GCA_963669285.2 of Rhizobiaceae bacterium. GTDB lineage: Bacteria > Pseudomonadota > Alphaproteobacteria > Rhizobiales > Rhizobiaceae > JAWKWH01. The sequence goes on from CAXXSI010000022.1 coordinate 168,506, forward strand.
ACACCGGTTGCCGATTTCTGGACGAAGCGGAACTGGCGATGGGGAATAAACTCGTTGAACACCCGGGAAAGCACGTTGGGCCAGACATACGATCCGTCGGGCCGTTTGAACATGTTGCGCGAACGGCCCAGGATCCGTTTCAGCGCCGGCAGAGTTCGGCCGCAGGGGCAGGGACCATCCGCGGTTTCGGCGTAGTCGCCGATCTTGTAGCGGATAAAGGGCATGGCGAAGTTGACCAGTGAGGTGATCGCCACTTCGCCGATTTGCCCCGGCCCGACGGGCCGGTCATCGGGGCCGACGATTTCGACCACGGCGGCTTCGGCCATGATGTGCATCAATCCCGATTGCGGGCACTCGAATGCCAGCAGCCCGGTTTCGGATGAACCATAACTGTCGGTCATCGGGATGCCGGTGGCGCCCATAACCTCGGTTCGCTGCTCTTGCGTCAGTGTTTCGCCGACGCAGAAAATTCGTTTGACGGATTTGGGCCAAGCCTGGCCGTGAAACGTCTTGGCCAAGGCCACGGCAATGCTAGGATAGGTGCTCAGATAGTCAGGGCGCAGGTCGTCGAGCCAACGGTGCTGAACGTGAGTTCCCGTTTCCAGACCGATCATGGCATAGGTGCCGACTTTGCCCCCGGATTGCCATCCGCCGCGCCGTATTTCGCCGCTTTCCGAACTGGCCGCCTCTGAGTCATAGGTACGGATGCTGGCCAAGGTTCCCGAAAAGTCGGTGTCGAACCAGGCATGTCCGCGCTCGGTGAGGGCGGAACTCAGCCAAACCAGCAAATCACTGCGCAGATGCGGAAACGCCCGGGCGGTCGATCCGGAGGTTGCGGCCTCGCTGACACCTCCGCTGTCTGCAGGGGTGTTCTTTGCCGTGATGGCGCCGGGATCGTTCTGGGCTTCGGCGCGGGTCAGGAATGCTATGTCGTCCCAACGGCCAAGGTCGACGGTTTGATCGTCGATCAAGGGCGCGAGAACTTCGGCATAGCGGGCGGTCTGGTTTGCAGCATGCAGCAACATCCGCGACAACAGGCGCTGCTGATGCATGGCGAACGCCTCGCGCTCGAACCACTGGGTTTTGTCGAGCGCCTGAACAAGCTGTCTGACCGGATCGGTTGCCAAAACCCTGTGATTCTCCAGAAATCGAAGGCAGTTTGTTCGCTTGGCCGCCGAGCGTCAATGCGCGGGCAGACAAGGCCCTCTCATGCACTGCAATCGCTGTGAAAACTATAGGGCTTGCCGAGCGACCCTAACCGTGGTTCGATGCGAATAACGGCCAGCGGTGCTCGCCGTATCGCAGGCCGAATTGGTGTCGGCTGAGACCGGTTGTTTCCAGGGAAGCGCGTTTCGCCTCTCCCTTCCAGTTGCGACAGGCTATGGCTTGGCCGCCGCCTTGGGTTTTTTTGCACAAGGAGGAGGTCATATCATGGGAAATCGCGCAGGAGACAGACGCTCGGGGCCGAAATGCATTGCCATTGTCGGTCCCTTTGCAAGTGGTAAAACCACACTTTTGGAAGCCATTCTGGCGCGCAGCGGCGCCATCCCCAAACAAAACACAGTCGCATCGGGAAACACCGTAGGAGATCATTCCGCGGAAGCCCGTGAACACCAGATGAGCGTTGAAGCGTCGATTGCCACGACGGAATTCATGGGCGAAAGCCTGACATTCGTCGATTGTCCAGGATCCGTTGAGTTTTCCGTAGAGTCGGAAGCCGTCCTGGCGGCCTGCGATCTGGCGGTTGTCGTCGCCGAGGCCGACGAAAAAAAGATACCTGCACTGCAACTGATCATGCGCAAGCTGGAAGATGCGGGCATTCCGCGCATGCTGTTTTTGAACAAGGTAGACAGAAGCGAGATGGGCGTTCGCGATACGCTGCGCATGTTGCAGCCGGCGAGCCGCAATCCGCTTTTGCTGCGGCAGATCGCACTTCGCAAGGACGGTATCGTCGTCGGTTCGATCGATCTGGCGCTTGAGCGCGCCTATGTCTGGCGTGAGCACACAGAAAGTGAAATTGCGCCCATTCCCGATGACGAAAAGGCGCGCGAGGTCGAGGCCCGTTTCTCGATGCTGGAAACACTCGCCGATCACGACGATGCGCTGATGGAGCAGTTGCTGGACGAAATCGAACCGCCCCAGGATGCGGTATTTGACGATCTTTCGGCGGATTTACGCGAAGGAACGGTTACGCCGGTATTCATCGGTACGGCGGAAGCGGGCAATGGTGTCCTGCGGCTGTTGAAAGCCATTCGTCACGATGGCCCCGATGTAACCGATACGGTTGCGCGGTTGGCTGCCGGTGAAGAACTGCCCTCACCCTGCCTGCAGGTAATGAAGACCATTCATACGCCGCACGGCGGAAAACTGTCGGTGGCACGGGTGCTCGCCGGCAAGATTTCCGATAGCCAGGAATTGGTGACCAGTGACGACCGCTCGGGCAAGGTATCGGGTCTTTATTATCTGCTCGGCAAGGACCAGACCAAGATTTCCGATGCCACCGCCGGCGAAACGGTTGCGCTCGGCAAGCTGGACGACATCCAGACCGGCGACACCGTCGCTCCGCCGAAATCCAATGTTCGCCAGTTGGCCGGCCTTGCCGCGCCGCTTACCGTGTTCTCGACAGCCTTGAAGCCAAAGGAGCGCAAGGACGAGGTCAAGCTGTCGTCTGCCCTGCACCGGTTGGTCGAGGAAGATCCTTCCCTGACGATCGAGCACAACCAGGAATCGGGCGAAACCATCCTTTCCGGTCATGGCGAGATGCATCTCAGAGTGATCAAGGAACGTTTGCAGAGCAAGTACCAGATTCCGGTTGAATCAAATCCCGCCGAAATTCCCTATCGCGAGACGATCGTGAAGGGCACTACCCAGCGCGGCCGCCACAAGAAGCAGTCGGGCGGCCACGGGCAATTCGGCGATGTGGTGCTGGAGATCAAGCCGCTGCCGCGCGGCTCGGGTTTCGAGTTCACCGACACGATTACCGGTGGCGTCGTGCCCAAGCAGTACATCCCGTCGGTCGAACACGGTATCATCGATTTTCTGAAATGCGGCCCGCTCGGTTTTCCGGTCGTCGATCTGGCGGTCAATCTTTCCGACGGTTCGTATCATTCGGTGGATTCTTCAGACATGGCGTTCCAGATGGCAGGCAAGCTTGCCATGAAAGAGGGATTGTCCGCGTGCCGTCCGGTCCTGCTGGAACCTGTCATGAAGGTGGAAATCTCGACGCCTTCGGATACCACCGCCAAGGTGACCGCCATCATTCCGCAGCGCCGCGGCCAGATCCTGGGATTTGACGCAAAACCCGGCTGGGAAGGGTGGGATGTCGTCGAGGCGACCATGCCGCTGGCCGAAATGCGTGATCTGATCATCGAGTTGCGCTCCGCCACCGCGGGTGTTGCCAGCTACAGCGCCGAGTTCGACCACATGGCCGAACTTGTCGGGCGGTTGGCCGACGAGGTGATGAACGCGCACGGAAAGCAGGCGGCAGCGTAAATTCCGCGCTGGCGCGGTAAACGCAATCGTGAAGGCACTTGATTTGTCTGGCGCACGCTCCAGACTATTGTTCGGCGTGGGAAACTCCCACGTGCGCCGAACCGGCATTCCGTCTGTCTGATACAGGGCTATTCACATGGTTTCGATCCACCGCCGTCCTTCCTGGGCGATTGCAGAATCCCACGCCACGCCGGAAAGCGTGTATTTGAACCGCCGAACGATCCTGGCCGCCATGGGGCTTGGAGGATTGTCGGCCGCGGCTCTTACAATGTCGGCCGGCATGGCGCGCGGCGCCGACGACCCGACCGCGGATCTCTACCCGGCAATGCGAAACGAAGCCTTCAAGCTTGATCGCGAACTGACGCCGGAGGACATCAACGGCTCGTACAACAACTTCTACGAATTCGGATCACACAAGAATATTGCCCGGGCGGCACAGGGCCTGGTGATCCGGCCCTGGGACATCGAAATCGACGGGATGGTCGAGAGCCCGATGACGATCGCGTTCGATGACCTTGTGCGCAAAATACCGCTTGAAGAGCGGCTTTATCGCCATCGCTGTGTGGAAGCCTGGTCGATGACCGTGCCATGGACCGGATTTGCCCTGTCGAAGCTGGTCGAGTTCGCAAAGCCCCTCGGCTCGGCGAAATACATCCGGTTTGAGACCTTCATGGACCCGTCGATGGCCAGCGGGCAAAAACAGGTCTGGTATCCATGGCCGTATGTAGAGGGCGTGACGATGGCGGAAGCCATGAACGATCTGGCCTTCATGGTCACCGGTGCCTATGGCAAACCGGCGGCCAAGCAGTTCGGCGCGCCGATACGTCTGGCGCTGCCGTGGAAATACGGCTTCAAGTCGATCAAATCGATCAAGAAGATCACGTTCACCGACAAACGGCCGAAAAGCTTTTGGGAGGAGATCCTGCCCGAAGAGTACGGATTTTGGGCCAACGTCAATCCGGAGGTGCCGCACCGGCGCTGGAGCCAGGCCGAGGAGCGTATCCTCCATACCGGCGATAAGGTGCCGACGCTGCTTTACAACGGCTATGGCGATCAGGTGGCCGGCCTCTACAAGGATCTGCAGAGCGAAAGCCTGTTCATGTAAATCCGGATTCGGATAGGCGTCGGAAAAAAGAAAAGGCCGGCGTTTACGGCCGGCCTTGAAAAATTGGATCGGCCTAGACGGCCTTATCCAAAGGGAACATTACCGGTGCCAATGGGAGGAGGAATGCATCCGGTAACTGGTCATTTATATGTTAATTATCAGCGCGAAGTTCAATGGGTTATTGTGCATTGCACCTATGCATCCAACGCATGGCTCTGGATTGGCTTAGGTCATGGACCCATAAACAAGACGCGCTCTAATACGACCAGCCACGGGCGTTCGACAGCAGGAAATCGCGGAAAGCCTTCAGTTTTGCCTGGCTTTTCATCGCCTCAGGATAGCAGAAATAGGTATCGAATGACGGCGGCTCCAAGTCGGGAAGCACCTGTTCGAGGCCGGAATCGTCGGCAATCATGTAGTCCGGCAACATGGCGATACCGGCGCCGCGTTGTACTGAACGCTTGATCGAAAGCAGATCGTTGATCTGGAGCGAGGCGATGCGGCGCGCGCCTTCCGGCATTCCCATGCTCTCCAGCTGATTCAGATCACGCAGCCAGTGCGGGACCGGTTCGCCGAAGGTAACGATGCGATGATGGTCCAAATCCGACAGTTTTTCCGGCGTGCCGTATTTCTGCAGATAGCCGGGTGACGCCCAAAGGTGCAGATGCACGGTAAACAGCTTGCGCTGGATGAGATCCGGCTGCTGCGGCTGGCGCAGCCTGATCGCGCAATCGGCCTGCCGGGTTGTCAGATCGAGTTCCTCATTGCTGAGAATAAGCTGGAGATTGATATCCGGGCAGATGTCGATGAATTCCGGCAGCCGATCCGTCAGCCAGCCGGCGCCCAGGCCAACCGTGGTCGATACCCTGAGCGTGCCCTGCGGTTTGTCGGTGGTTTCGCTCAACTGCGATTTGACGGTCTCAAGCTGCACGAAGACGTCATGCGCGGTGCGGAACAGCAATTCACCCTGCTCGGTCAGCACCAGACCGCGGGCATGGCGTTGAAACAACGGCACGCCGACATCATGCTCCAGTGCGCTGACCTGGCGCGAGATCGCTGATTGCGACAGGTGCAGCGATTCGGCGGCATGGGTGAAGGAGCCGGCTTCGGCGGCGGCGTGAAACACGCGCAGTTTATCCCAGTCGAGCGGCATCGCTCTCCTCCTCCATAAGGTAACTCGGCCGGTTATTCGGCTCTGGTCGTTCCTACTCGGCTGCTTCGCGGTGCGACGCAAACTCCGCCAGGTATTTTTCAGCTTCCAGTGCCGCCATGCAACCCAATCCGGCAGCAGTGACTGCCTGGCGGTAGATATCGTCGGTCACGTCTCCGGCTGCGAATACGCCGGGGACATTGGTCTTTGTCGAATCCGGTTCGGTTTCAAGATAGCCGTTGGGCTTCTGTTTCAACTTACCCTCAAACAGGGAGACGGCCGGCGCGTGACCAATCGCGACGAAAACGCCGTCGACCGTGTGATCAGAGACTTCGCCGCTTTTGACGTTTTTAAGCCGCATGCCGGTAACCGACGGCGGCATCGGCGGTTTTGCCGGGTTTCCGGTGATCTCCTCCAGCACAGTATCCCAGAGGATGGTGACATTTTCCTTGGCAAACAGGCGTTCCTGCAGGATGCGCTCGGCCCGAAGTTCGTCACGCCGATGAACAACGGTCACTTGCTTGGCCAGATTGGACAGATAAAGCGCCTCCTCGACTGCGGAGTTGCCGCCACCGATGACGGCGACATCCTTGCCGCGGTAAAAAAAGCCGTCGCATGTGGCGCAGGCCGACACGCCGAAGCCCATGAATGTCTGTTCGCTTGGAATGCCGAGCCACTTGGCCTGTGCACCGGTGGCGATAATGAGCGCGTCGCATGTGTATTCGTCGCCTGAATCGCATTTCAACGTGAATGGCCGTCCGTCGAGGTCGACTTCGGTCACCAGGTCGTTGACGATTTCAGTTCCCACGTTCTCAGCCTGTTTCAGCATTTCACCCATCAGCCACGGACCCTGGATCGGATCGCCAAATCCCGGATAGTTCTCCACCTCGGTTGTGATCATCAACTGGCCGCCCTGTTCAAGACCGGCGATGAGAACCGGTTGCAGCATGGCGCGGGCCGCATAGATAGCCGCGGTATAGCCTGCCGGTCCGGACCCGATGATGATGACTGGCGCGTGAGATTTGGACATGGTTCGGCTTTCGACGGTTTTGGGAGGAACCCATTTTCTGGATTGGACGATTGCCAGTGTAGGTGCGCGATACGGGTCGTTGCAAGATGCCGGACACGCATTCGTCGTCTCTTCGACAGGTTTTGCGCGGTCTGCCTCGTCTGCTCAAGAAAATGTGTCGGCTGCGGGCGCGATGGTCGTGGTAGATGCATACGGGTCGGAATATTCAACCGGTCAATGGGAAAGGTTTGCGGATGCTTCACCGATCAGTCCTGGCAGTCGCGATCTGCCTTTGTGGCGCAAATGCGCTTGCCGAGCCGGTCGGGATGGACGGTCCGGCGATCCGAGAAGCGCTCGCCGGCAGGGCTGTTGCGGGCGACCAGGGCGGCCGCAAATGGCGACAGGTTTTTCATGCCGGCGGGACAACGGAGTATTCCGAGACCAACGGCAGATCGTCCAACCCGTCTGAAGGCAGCTGGCGCGTTGAGGGCGACCAGTACTGCTCGGTTTGGCCCCCAAGCGACGCCTGGGCGTGCTATGACATGGCCATGGACGGCGAGGAGATTTTGTTTATCGAATCGAATGGAACCGAGTGGCGGGCGCGTTTCATCGGCGAATAGAGAGTCATGGTATCGCTAATGGACTTGGCGAGCGCTCTGCGATCCGATAACAAACTTTCTGCCGAGCGAAAGATTCTTGCGCGCGGGAACGGTAACCGGAATGCCTATCAAAGCTGAGCTCGACGCCATTGACTGGAAAATCCTGCGAGAACTGCAGGACAGCGGCCGCATGACGAATGTGGAATTGTCGAAACGTGTCGGCATCTCCGCGCCGCCTTGTCTGAGACGCCTGAAAAAGCTGGAAGACAGCGGCATTATCAAGGGCTATCGCGCTTTGCTCGACGGGCCGGCGCTCGGCTACGATCTCGTGGCGTTCTGTCTGGTCGGCCTTCACCATCAATCGGAAGCCGAATTGAAGGCATTTTCGCAATTGACCCAGGACTGGCCGCTGGTGCGGCGGGCGTGGATGGTTTCAGGGGAGACGGATTTCCTGTTGCATTGCGTCGCCCGGGATCTGACCACCTTCCAGAATTTTGTCATCGAGGTTCTTACTGCTGCGCCCAACGTCGATACTGTTCGAACCGCACTGACAATCCGTCAGATCAAGGATGAAGGGCTGGCCGATATCGATGTCCACTGAAACCCGCTCCGTTTCGCCGGACGAATACAAGCAGGCCGATCGATTTACCGACGAGCCCTGGGGGCGGTATTCACCCAATGTACTGCAGCAGATTTTGATCGCGATCGTGCGCAATAGCCCATTGCGCAGAGGATTGTTCCGCCGGACCATGACGCGGTTGATCATGGGTGTTACCGGCAATCCGCTCGATGTCCGGTTTCGCGACTGCGCTTACCGGCTTTACGGCAACAACAATCTGATCGAATATGGCATCCTGCTCAGCCCGGCTTACAATGGCGTCGATATCGATTTCCTGCTTGAGGGCGCCCGAGAAGGCGACAATTTTGTCGATGTCGGTTGCAATATCGGTCTTTACAGCCTGCCGCTGGCGAAACGCGCCGGCAAATCCGGCAAGGTGGTGTGCATCGACGCCAACCCGCTGATGGGCGCACGGATGAAGCGTAATGCTGCGGGAACGGGTATTCGCAATATTGCGCTGTTTTCCTGTGGTGTGAGCGATGGCGAAGGGCGCGCCAGACTTGCGATCCGCAAGGATGATGTCGCAATCGTCTCGCTGGAGGAAACCGAGGAAGGGGATATTCCCATCCGAACGCTCAAGTCCGTTGTCGCGGAGGCCGGTCTGCAATCCATCCACGGTTTGAAAATCGATATTGAGGGCCATGAAGACAAGGCGCTGGTGCCGTTTTTGGACGAGGTGCCGAACGAATTGCTGCCCAGACGCATCGTGATCGAGCACCCGGAGCCAAACGCCGACTATCCAGGGTGTGTTGCCGCATTTGAGCGGCACGGGTACCGGCTCGTCGGTCGCACGCGCAACAACTCGCTTTATCTGCGTGGATCGGAATGACTGCAGGACGTGTTGCCATATTGCCCTACGGGACCAAGGCGGGACCGGGGTTGGCGAAGATGCCGCTTCGAGACCTCAGATGGCCGATGGGATTTCCTGATGGTTGTGATGGTACGGTTGGCGACTTGAGCGCAAATGATCATCTCATCGTCTATCCCAGCAGCCGCCTCTACTACATGCCGTTTATCGGAGTGAAATGCCGGGTATCGGTCATGATTGTCGAGCCGGCGGCGGTGCATCGGCGCCACATGAGGCTGATGCGTTACTTTTACAGGCGGTTTTACAGGGTTCTGACCTGTAATCCGGCCCTGCAGGAGGCGATTCCCAACGCTCTGCACTATGTGTTCGGTTCGTCTTGGGTGAAGAATTCGGACAACCTTGATCGGACCAAGCAAAGGAATCTCTCGCTTATTGCGTCGGCCAAGCGTGTTTATGAGGGACACCGGCTTCGCCATGCGGTGGCCGATTGGTTGCGGGCAAAAGGCATCGAAGCCGACATTCTCGGGCGGAGCTATCTGCCGTTCGATGTGAAATCCGATGGCCTTGCGCCCTATCGCTACTCGGTGGTGATCGAAAATGTGCGCGAGGAAGGCTATTTCACGGAGAAGCTGGTCGATTGCTTATTGTGTGACACGGTGCCGATTTACTGGGGTGCGCCGGATATCGGAAAATATTTCGATGTTGGCGGCATGTTGATCTGCGAGACACTCGACGATATCAAGACCGCTGTTGCCGGTCTGTCGGAGGCTGGCTATGACGAGCGCCGTTCCGTCATCCTGAGAAACCGGAAAAGGGCGGGAATGTTCGCCGATCATGAACAAAATGCTGCCCGGCTGCTGGCCACCGGGCGAATGCTGGCCGGGGATCCCGCATGAGTGAAACAAGAGACGCCTCGCCCAAAAGGGCCCTCATCACTGGAGTAACCGGCCAGGATGGCGCCTATCTGTCCGAGTTCCTGCTCGACAAGGATTATGAAGTGCACGGCATCAAGCGGCGCACCTCGCTGTTCAATACTGCGCGGATCGATCATTTGTTTGAGGGCGAATATGGCCGCAGTGGACAATATGTGCTGCATCACGGCGACATGACGGATTCTTCGTCTCTAACCCATATTCTGCAGCAGGTCAGACCGGACGAGGTCTATAATCTGGCGGCTCAAAGCCATGTCGCCGTATCGTTTGAAGAGCCGGAATATACCGCCAATTCGGATGCGCTCGGGACGCTACGCCTGTTGGAGGCGATCAGGATACTTGGCCTGGGCGAGAAAACCCGTTTCTATCAGGCATCAACTTCGGAACTTTACGGCCTTGTCCAGGAAACGCCGCAGCGGGAGACGACGCCGTTTTACCCCCGCAGCCCCTATGCGGTGGCGAAGCTCTATGCCTACTGGATCACGGTAAACTACCGCGAAGCCTACGATCTGTATGCCTGCAACGGTATTCTTTTCAATCACGAAAGCCCGATCCGCGGCGAGACTTTCGTGACGCGAAAGATCACCCGGGCGCTGGCGCGCATCAAGCTCGGCATGCAGGATTGCCTCTACCTCGGCAATATGGATGCAAAGCGCGACTGGGGCCATGCACGCGACTATGTGGAAATGATGTGGCTGATGCTGCAGCGCGATGAACCACAGGACTATGTCATAGCAACCGGACAACAATTCACGGTGCGGGATTTCGTCGAAGCCGCCGCAAATGAGCTTGATATCAATATCACTTGGCAGGGCAGTGGCGAGGATGAGAAGGGAATCGATACCGGTGGTCGCGTGATCGTGGCGGTCGATCCGCGCTATTATCGCCCGACAGAAGTGGAAACGCTGCTCGGCGATCCGACACGCGCGCGCGAAGAGTTGGGCTGGCAACCGCGGACTTCATTTGAAGACCTGGTTCGTGAAATGACCGTGGCGGATTTGCGGGATGCCACGTTGGAACAGAAAAGTTCGTCGCTGATGCACAATTCTTTTGGCGCCGAAAAGAGCTGAGACGTCCAGGCGATGGCGACAATTCTGATCACCGGCGGCAGTGGCATGGTTGGGCGTAATCTTATCGAGCATCCCCGGGCGGCTCAATTCGAGCTGCTCACGCCCTCGAGTGGGGAACTTGACCTGACCGATTTTCCATCGACGCTGGCTTATCTGGAAGCAAGGAATCCGGACTTGATTATTCACGCTGCCGGGCGTGTCGGCGGAATTCAGGCGAATTTGGCCGATCCGGTAGGATTTCTCGTTGAGAACATGGATATGGGCCGCAACATCGTACTGGCGGCGCGGGACAGCGGCGTTCCCCGTCTGATCAATCTCGGCAGTTCATGCATGTTTCCGCGCAATGCCCCCAATCCACTTTCGGAGGAGATGGTCCTTGCGGGTGAATTGGAGCCCACAAATGAAGGGTATGCACTGGCGAAGGTGATGACCGCACGTTTGTGTGACTACGTTAGCCGCGCCAACAAGGAGCTTTCATACAAGACCTTGATTCCGTGTAATATATTTGGTCGCTATGACAGTTTCGATCCGGCGGTTTCGCATCTGGTGCCAGCGATCATTTGCAAGATGCACAAAGCCATGGTCTCGGGCGATGCCATCGTCGAAATATGGGGAGACGGAACCGCGCGGCGCGAGTTCATGTTTGCGGAGGACCTGGCGGAACTGGTTTGGATGGCAGTGACAAAATTCGACGCGTTGCCGCAGATGATGAATGTCGGTGTTGGCGAAGACCATACGATCAATGAGTACTACGAAACGATTGCTGGTGTTGTCGGCTGGAAGGGTGAATTCTCCCATGATCATTCCAGACCGGCTGGTATGAAGCAAAAGCTCGTTTCTGTTAAGCGGCAGACGGAATTTGGGTGGCAGCCCAAGACATCGCTGGAAGAGGGAATTCGCCTGACTTACGACTTCTTTCTGACGGGTGAGGCGTGACGGGAAGCGCGATGACCATGCCCGCATTTCCTCTGGCAACTGATTCCTGGGATAAGAAGGAATACGAGGCGATCCAGCGCGTTATCGAGTCTGGCTTCTTTTCCATGGGCAAGGAAGTAGCGACATTTGAGCAGCAGTTCGCTGATCAGATAGGATCGCGATACGCTCTTATGGTCAATTCCGGTTCGTCAGCCAATCTATTGATCGTTGCGGCGCTGAGATACCATTCATCGCAGAGGCTCAATCCGGGCGATGAGGTGATCGTTCCCGCGGTCTCATGGAGCACGACATATTATCCCTTGCATCAATACGGCCTGAAGATAAAATTCGTCGACATTGATGCCGAAACGCTCAACTTCGATCTGAACCAATTGCAATCCGCCGTCACCGACGAGACCAAGGCGATCCTTGCCGTCAACCTTCTTGGCAATCCGAATGATTTCTCCGCGATTCGTCAGATTGTCGGTGACCGTGACATCATTCTCATGGAGGACAATTGCGAGTCGCTCGGTGCAACGTTGAACGGCCGGCAGGCCGGAACATTCGGTCTTGCGGGAAGCTTTAGCGCATTTTTTTCGCATCATATTTCGACGATGGAAGGCGGGGTCGTCGTGACCGACGATGAGGAGCTGCACCACATCATGTTGTCGCTCAGGGCACATGGCTGGACACGCAATCTGCCCAAGCAAAATCTGGTGACCGGTACAAGGGGTGACGACCCGTTCACCGAATCCTTCCGTTTCGTGTTGCCCGGCTACAATCTGCGCCCCCTGGAAATGAGCGGCGCAATCGGTCAGGAGCAAATGAAGAAACTGCCTGATATAGTTTGCGGGCGGCGCGAGAATGCCGCTCGCTTCAAGCAGATGATGGCAGATTTTCCGCAATTCATCACCCAACGGGAAATTGGCGAGAGCAGCTGGTTCGGATTTGCGATGACGGTGCACCCGGATGCCAATATCGACAGGGCTGCTGTGCTCAAGTCGCTCGACGAGGAACGGATTGAATACCGGCCGGTCGTGGCGGGCAACTTCGCCCGCAACGAAGTCGTCAAATATATGGATCACTCCATTCATGGCGAACTTGTCAACGCAGATCACGTAGACCGGCAGGGTCTGTTTGTCGGCAACCATCACTATCAACTCGGACAGGAATTCGAGGCGCTTCGGACCGCACTGGCGCGGGTTTGCTGCTGACAACGGGTTCCGCGGCAATTTGTTTTACAGGTTGCGAAGCAGGGCAGCATCGGGTTACGAGACGGCAGCGAGTGGCCGGCCGGTTGAAGGCCGAATACACAGGAAGCGGTTATCATGAAATGTGTCATCCTCGCCGGTGGTCTCGGCACCCGAATTTCGGAGGAATCAGTTTTACGCCCCAAGCCGATGATTGAAATTGGCGGGCGTCCGATTCTCTGGCACATTATGAAGATCTATTCGGCTCACGGCATCAACGATTTCGTCGTTTGCTGCGGCTACAAGGGCTACATGATCAAGGAGTATTTTGCCAATTACTTCCTACACATGTCCGATGTGACGTTCGACATGAGAAATAACAACATGCAGATCCACAAGCGCAATTCCGAGCCTTGGAACGTAACGCTGGTTGATACCGGAGACGATACGATGACAGGCGGGCGACTGAAGCGCGTTGAGCCGTATGTGAAAGCTGAGGACGCATTCTGCTTTACCTATGGCGACGGCGTGGCTGACATTGATGTTGCCGCCCTGGTCGCACATCACAAAACTCATGGCAAGCACGCGACCGTGACCGCGGTGCAGCCGCCAGGGCGCTACGGCGCGATCGAAATGGATGGTTCGAATGTGCTCGGTTTTACTGAAAAGCCGCGTGGCGATGGCGCCTGGATCAATGGCGGATTTTTTGTGTTGTCGCCAAAGTGCATAGACCTGATCGATGGTGATGCCACACCGTGGGAGGAAAAACCGCTGTCGACGCTTGCGTCATCCGGACAGCTTGCGGTCTACAAGCATTCGAGTTTCTGGCAACCTATGGACACCTTGCGCGAAAAGAACCATCTCGAACAGCTCTGGGACGACGGCGAGGCGCCCTGGAAGGTTTGGTAATGGTCTCATCCGGATTTTGGCAGGACCGCAACGTATTCCTGACCGGTCATACCGGGTTTAAGGGCGGCTGGCTGTCGATCTGGCTGGAGCAGCTTGGTGCCCGGGTACACGGTTATTCGCTGCAACCGCCGACGGAGCCGTCACTGTTCGAGGCTGCGGGTGTCGAGGATGTACTAGCATCTCACACGATCGGCGATGTTCGCGACCGAGATGCCCTGTCCAGCGCGATGGCGAGCGCTGAACCGCAACTCATCTTTCATATGGCCGCCCAGCCGCTGGTGCGGTACTCATATTCGGAGCCCGTCGAGACGTATTCGACCAATGTCATGGGTACGGTGAATGTTCTCGATGCGGCGCGCACTGCGCCAAGCGTTCGCGCAATCGTCAACATCACGTCTGACAAATGCTATGAGAACCGCGAATGGGACCGGCCCTATCGTGAGGACGATGCGATGGGTGGCCATGATCCGTATTCCAGCAGTAAAGGTTGCGCGGAACTGGTAGCGCAGGCTTATCAGCGCTCTTTCTTTGGTGAAGAGAAGTGGCTTGCATCGGTTCGCGCAGGCAATGTGATCGGCGGTGGCGACTGGGCGGCTGACCGATTATTACCGGACTTCTTTCGCGCAATCGATGCCGGTCAGCCATTGACCATCCGGTCTCCAAACGCCGTGCGGCCGTGGCAACATGTATTGGAGCCTTTGTCCGGGTACATGTTGCTTGCCGAGGCGTTGATGGAGAGCGGAGACGCATTCTCAGGCGGCTGGAACTTCGGTCCGGATGATGGAGACGTTTGGTCTGTGCGGCAAATTGTGGATTTCCTTTTTCCCGATGGGGAGGGCGTCAATTTGTCGAATGCTCCGCAACTGCATGAGGCCAACATGCTCAAGCTCGATTCCAATAAGGCGCGTGACAGGCTCGGTTGGAAACCGGCCTGGCAATCGATCGGGCGCTGGAGGCGACTGTGGAGTGGCACAAGGCCTGGCGGGCAGGGGGCAATATGGGCGTGGTCTGTCGTGATCAAATTGCCGGATATTGTGAGGATTCGCGATGACCGCTCGGTTCGATATCTCGCCCACACCGCTTGGCGGTGTGACCACAATCGACCGCAAGCCGATCGGCGATGATCGCGGTTTTTTGTGCCGGCTCTATAGCGACAATGAGATTTCGCGTTTCGGATTTTCCAAGGGCATTGCCCAAATCAATCACACGATGACGGTGAAATGTGGCACGGTTCGCGGTATGCATTTTCAGCATCCGCCACATGCCGAGGTCAAGTTGGTCTTATGCATCCGCGGCAGTGTGTATGACGTGGCGGTCGACCTGCGTGCCGGATCGCCAACGTTTTTGAGATGGCATGGTGAGATCCTGTCTGCGGACAACAATCGCGCGCTCCTCATTCCCGAGGGTTTCGCGCACGGATTCCAATCGCTGGAAGATAATGTCGAGTTGATATATTTGCATTCGGCAGCATATGAACCGGCTGCCGAGGGCGGAGTTCATCATGCTGACCCACGGATAAATATTGATTGGCCGTTGCCGGTGGCTGACTTGTCTGCGCGCGACAATAGTCATGATATGATCGGCGATGATTTCGAGGGTATCCTTCTGTGAAATGCAGACATTGTGCAACCGCGCTTGAAAACAGGTTTGTCGATCTCGGCAGCGCGCCGCCGTCGAATGCCTATTTGACCAAAAAAACACTGAAAGAACCTGAGCGCTGGTTCCCGCTCAATGTGCTGGTCTGTCACAAGTGTTTCTTGGTGCAGACCGAGGATTTCGCTTCGTTCGATGAGCTGTTCGACGGTGACTACGCCTATTTCAGCTCCTATTCGACAAGCTGGCTTGAGCATGCCGAGCGCTATGCCGGTGTCATGGCGGAGCGCTTCGAGCTAACGCGTCAGTCAATGGTTGTCGAAATCGCTGCCAATGATGGGTACCTTTTGCAGTATGTGCAGGCGCGCGGAATCCCTTGTTATGGCATCGAGCCAACGGCAAACACAGCGCGAGCTGCACGAGAAAAAAGCATTGAAATCGTTGAGGAGTTTTTTGGCGAAGCACTCGGAAAGAAACTTGCCGGCGAGGGAAAGTTCGCTGACCTTACAGTTGCGAACAATGTGCTGGCGCACGTTCCGGACATCAATGATTTCGTAGCCGGGTTCCGGGCGCTTTTGAAACCGCAGGGTATAGCGACATTCGAGTTTCCACATCTTGCAGAGCTGATCCTCCATAACCAGTTCGACACGATCTATCACGAGCATTTTTCCTATCTATCGCTTGGCGCGGTGATGCGAGTTTTTGGGAAAAACGGTCTGGAAGTCTTTGACGTCGAAAAACTGCCGACCCATGGCGGCAGTCTGCGGGTTTTTGCGCAACTGGCTGATACGGGTGTGCGAGAGAAAAACGGCCGCATCGATGAGGTGCTCGGTGAAGAACGGGAAATGAGCCTGGACTTGATCGATGGGTACCGAGGGTTTCAGGCGCGGACGGAAAAAACCAAGGATGAGTTTTTACGATTCCTGATCGATCAACGGGCGGAAGGCAGGACTGTGGCCGCCTACGGCGCTGCCGCCAAGGGCAACACATTTCTCAATTTCGCCGGCATTCGGCCCGACCTGATATCTTTTGTCGTCGATCGCAACCCGGAAAAGCAGGGCAAGTTCATGCCGGGCAGCCGGATTCCGATTGTCAGCGAGGACCGGCTGCGCGCGGACAAACCCGATATCATCGTTATTCTACCGTGGAACCTGGCCGATGAGATTTCCGAACAACTGGCCTATGCGCGCAGTTGGGGCGCGAAATTCGTGCGGGCAATTCCTGAGGTGAGGGTCTGGTGACCACGATCGCTGTTACAGGAGCGAGCGGATTCCTTGGTCGTCACGTGCTCAACTATTTGGCCGAGCGGAACCTGGACGTGATCGCTGTGTCGCGAAGCGGGGAAGCTCAGATTGATTATGACCGAGTAACATGGGCTGCGTTAGACGTTCAAAATCTCCCCGCCAATCCATTTCACGCGCTCGGGCAGCCAGATACGATGCTTCACTTGGCGTGGGGTGGATTGCCGGATTACCGAAATGCGTATCAACTGGAGATCGAGCTTCCGGCGCAAAAGGAATTCCTGGAATCAATGATCAAGGGCGGTTTGCCGTCGCTGACGGTAGCCGGTACCTGCCTTGAATACGGGATGCAATCGGGGTGTCTAACGGAGAACATGCCCTGCAAGCCTACTCTGGCATATCCGAAAGCGAAACTGGCCCTGCTTGACTACCTGATGGAGATGAAGACGCACAGCCCGTTCGCACTGACTTGGGCGCGCCTGTTCTACATGTATGGCGAAGGCCAGCAGGAGAGGTCGCTGTATTCACTGTTCAGGGCGGCGCACGCGCGCGGGGACAAGAGTTTCGATATGTCTGGCGGCGAACAATTGCGCGATTTCCTGTCCGTCGAAGATATCGCGGGGTATTTGGCTATGTTGGCATTGTCCGGTACCGATAACGGCATAGTCAATGTGTGTTCCGGCAAGCCGGTGTCGGTCCGTGAGCTGGTTGAGGGCTGGGCGGCGGCGCTCGATTGGGATGTCGATCTCAATCTTGGGGTTTTTCCATATCCAGACTACGAGCCGATGGAATTTTGGGGTGACAACAGCTGTCTGAAAGCTTTAGTAGCACAGCAATGATCAACTCCCACGAACTATACAAGGTCGGCGGTCTGCCGGTTTTCCAAAACCGAATGCATGAGAGTCGCGAAGATGCTCGCGGTTGCGAAGTCGGTGATGTTCGTCTGGTTGAAGATCTGGACACCGGCCTGATCTACAATGCCGATTTTGAACCGGAAGTGATGGTCTACGATAAAAACTACCAGAACGAACAGGCCATGAGCCCGATGTTCGTGAACCATCTGGAGCAGATGGCCGCCATGACCGGAGAGCTGCTGGGAACTAAGCAATTGCTTGAGATTGGCTGCGGCAAAGGCCGGTTTCTCGACATGTTGAACGCTCGCGGTTTTGAGGTATCCGGCGTCGACCCGACATTCGAGGGTGACCATCCGAATGTGATCAAGGAGTATTTCAGCCCCGGTCTCGGCGTACGCGGCAAAGGGCTAATTCTGCGCCATACGCTGGAACATATTCAGAATCCATATTCGTTCATCGACATGTTGCGCGTCGCTAACGGCAATTCTGGTCGCATTTATATTGAGGTTCCGTGTTTTGACTGGATCTGTGATCAGCGCAATTGGTTCGACATTTTCTACGAACACGTAAATTACTTCCGCCTTTCGGATTTCGAGCGCATGTTTGGTGAGGTCCAGGTCGCACGGCATGTTTTCGGCGGACAGTATCTGTGCGTCGTGGCTGAGCTTTCGAGCCTGCGAAAACCGCGATACTCGGAAAAAGACCGGGCACATTTCCCCGACGATTTCGCGGCGAACATTCCGCGCCATGGTGCCGGTGCCGGTGGCGGCGGCGTGGTCTGGGGCGGTGCGTCAAAGGGCGTTCTGTTTTCGCTCATGAGCGAGCGGGCGGGCAGACCGGTGGAAGCGGTAATTGATATCAATCCGGCCAAGCAGGGCAAATATCTTCCGGCGACGGGCATTAAGGTCAGCGCTCCCGATGAGGTATTGCCGGATCTCGATGACGGAACAACGATATTTGTGATGAACCCGAACTATCTTGACGAAATTCGAGAGATGTCGGGCAACAGGTTCAATTATGTAGGAGTGAGTGGTGGCCAACAACACTGATGATGCAGGCAATGCCGGGATGAAGGCTGCTGCGGCGCGTTTCATGGAGGCGTCGATCACGCCAAAATACTCCTACAATTTCGCTTGGCTCGGACGCCCGATTATCCAGTACCCGCAGGATATCGTGGCGATGCAGGAGATCATCTGGCGGGTGCAACCTGACCTGATCATTGAAACCGGCATAGCCCATGGTGGCTCCCTGATCTTCTCAGCGGCAATGCTGGAACTGAATGCGGCTTGCGGAGGCAATCCCGATGCATCTGTTCTCGGGATCGATATCGACATCCGCGCGCACAACCGAGAGGCTATCGAAGCGCATCCGATGTACAGGCGCATCGACATGCTGGAAGGCTCCTCGGTTGACGAAGATATTGTCAGGCAGGTTCGCGACGCGGCTGAAGGCAAGGATTCGGTGCTTGTATGCCTGGACTCAAACCATACCCATGATCACGTGCTGGCCGAACTGGAAGTTTATGCGCCACTGACGACCGCGGGCAGCTATTGCGTTGTATTTGACACCATTGTCGAAGACCTGCCGAACGATCTTTATCCCGACCGGCCCTGGAGCAAGGATGCCAACCCGAAAACGGCTGTTCATCAGTGGTTGTCGAACCACCCAGAATTCGAGATCGACAGATCGATTGATGAAAAGCTGCTGATTTCAGTTGCGCCCGACGGTTATCTCAAGAGAATTCGGTAACGCGGCAATGGACGATGGTGGTGAAACCGTTTTTGTCGGAGTTCCCTGCCGTAACAGGCCAGACGGGCTGCGGCGCACCATCGAGTGCATGCAAAAACAGTCACACAGCAACTGGAAAATGCTGATCTCGGACAATGCATCGAGTGATCCACGGGTGGAGGAAATCGGACGAGCAGCAGCGGATGCCGATCCGCGCATAAGTTATTCGCGGCTGGAAAAAAATCTTGGTGCCGCAGAAAATTTTCGCTTTGTCGTGCAGCAGGCGGACGCACCATTTTTCATGTGGGCCAGCGACGATGATATCTGGGAGCCGGAATTTGTCGAAACGCTGCTCGATCTTTTGAGGCGCAATCCTGACTGTCAAATGGCGTTTTCGTCCATCGACAACATCAATCGTGACGGCGTCGCCTACCGGACTTATCCGGGATTCACCCGCCTGAGTTCAGATGCGAGCCGGCTGGAAGACGCCAAACGGTTTATAAACGATCCCGAGATTATGGGCAAAGCCAACCTGATATACGGGCTGTTTCGCTTTGCGTCACTCCAGTCAAGCGTGCAGGAATTCTGGGACAAGGCCGATCTGAACGCGCATGGTGGGGACGTTGTGTTCTTGTTTGGATTTGTCTCACGCTATCCGGTTGTTGGTACTGACAGGGTTTTGTTGCACAAGCGGGTTTCGACGGAAAAAACGGTATATCGGCTCAGACGGCCACCGAAAGCCTATTTCGTCAGATTGGGAAAGTACCAGAGCTATCGCGACAGGCATGTTGAGGTCGCGCCCGATGAATCTACGCGTGTCTTGGTCCGAGCATCGATGCGGCGAAGACTGAAGGAAAAGTATCTGAGCTTGATTGGCTTGGCATGAGTGACATCGGCGATACCAGATTTCGCGTTATAAGTCTTGCCGACGCTACGCGGCGCAGGGCTCATATCGAAAACCAATTCGCAAAACGCGGGATCGAGTTTGAGTTTTTCGATGCGGTTGATGCGCGGAAGCTCGATCTCGAAAACACACCTTATCGTCCCCACTTCGGAACGCGGTGGCAGCTAACGCAATCGGAGGTCGCTGTATTCGAATCCCATCGCGCGCTTTGGCGGATGTGTGTTGAAAAGGACTGGAGTTACATTTGCATCTTCGAGGATGATATCGTTCTGGGGGGACGGTTCAAAGACGCGCTCGAAGCGATTGTTGCGAATGCTGCCGATTTTGATGCTGTGAAACTGGATTGGCACCCGTTGAGAACGCGGGTTGCCGGGCTGCGAAATCTCGTAAGTGATTTCCAGATCGGACTTATTGCCAAGACGATGCCGAGTGCTGCAGCCTATATCGTCAGCTATCCGGGTGCGCAAAAACTGCTTCGATGGTCTGAAACCTATTGCGATCACCTCGATGACTTCGTTTTCATGCCGCGAAGAGATTGGAGGTTGTTTCAGATTTACCCGACCATTGCCGTCCAGGCATACATGATTGACAGTGAAGCCGGGACCGAGCGTGACGCGGAAGTGACGAGTGGGCAAAGGACTGCGAGACTGGGACCCACGGAGACGACCGAAAAGCCACCGCTCACATTCAAAGTGATGCGAGAAATCAGGAAAGCGGTCCACAAATCGGCGGTGTTCTGGGATATCCGGAGAAGAGGATTGAACGTTCGTGATGGTCAGCTTCCGCTTGACATTGTCTCTATTGAATAAGTGAGCGCTATGTGAATAAGTGATCGCTAAATGAAAAAGCGATCGCCATGAATAAGCCCTATCTATTTGGAGAACCACGTCTCTTGCTGCGCAGGCGGTAACGTTATGGTTCGCTTGACGGTCGGGGTACCAGTTTACAATGGCGCGAGTTCTATACGGACCTGTCTGCAAAACCTGGCCGATCAAGACTGCGATGATTTCCAAGTATTGATATCGGACAACGCGTCGACGGATGGTACAAGCGAGATATGCGCAGAGTTCGCCGATCAGAACCCCAGATTTAGCCATTATCGACATCCTGAAAACCGAGGTGCAATGCCGAATTTTTTTTGGCTGCGTGATAATGCGCAATCGCCATTGTTTGCCTGGCGGGCGCATGACGACTGGTCTTCGCCGGATTATCTGAGCCGCTTGGTTGGCTGCTTTGACGCCGACCCCGAAATCTGGCTGGGCGGTGGGTACGATCATTACGCGTAGTTATCGTGTAAATGGTGATCCCAGGGTTAACAGATTTCCATATCCGGGACCGAACGAAACTCCCAGTTTTCTTGATTTATGCAGGTTGCTGTACCGAGAAAAGGCAAGTTGGATTTACGGTGTTTGGAACCGCGAAGCACTAACCGGGATATCGATGCGGATCTGGGACAGCCTATCCAGACGTTTGGGGTTATGATCATCTTTGTGTTTGTGCCGCCATTCTGGCAGGGCAGGTGAGAGGCCATGCGCGGGCCGAGTTTACACAACACATGGACCAAAGACCGCGCGACCACAATGCCGCAAGCCCGACATCCCGGGGAATGCTTGATTTGCGCCACCGGTTCGGAAGCGTTTTTGTATTCTGAGATCGACCGAGGCGAACTGGGAACACCCCGCAGCGCCTCGCATTGAAGCTGTTTGTTCCGGTATTCATGGATCACCGGCTTGATCACAGGCGGCGAATCTACAAAACGCTGCTCCGGGAACGGTTGGGATTGAAGTAAGAGCGGGACGCTTCGCGTCCGGTTGTGTGGACGGGGTCATGTAATGGCAAGTCTAGTGACGAGAATCTGGAAAGCGATATACGACCCGATTAAAACCGTTGTGGAAGAAAACATTCTTTCCCATCGGGCATTTTTATTCGCCGGTTCCTGACGTTGAAGAAGCGCGTATCGCGCCTCAGGAAAGCTGCGTCTGCTGCCAATGATGTACCCGCTGGCATCGCACTTAATGACGATGCCGTCCTTAAACTCTGGAAAGACATCATACCCTATATGGTGGACGCACCATTCAGCGATGTTGCCGGCCCGGGCGAGCGTTATCAATATCAAAACGGCTATTATTCCTACGGCGACGCACTGGTGATGCATGGGCTTATTTATGATCTGCAACCGGAAAGGCTGATTGAGATCGGTTCAGGATATTCCACGGCGGCGGTCCTGGATACGCGTAACAAGTGCGGATTTCCCAAAAAGATCACCTGCGTGGAACCCTACCCGGAACGGTTGAAGTCGCTTCTTCTGCCTGAAGATGCGAGTACGGTCAAAATCTTGGATATCAAGGTGCAGGACACCGACATGAAAGCTCTACAAGGAGCTGTCGCCGGGCGACATCCTGTTCATTGACTCATCCCATGTTATGAAGACAGGGAGCGACCTCAACCACATCATCCACAATGTGTTACCCCATATCCAGCCGGGTGTGGTCGTGCATTTTCACGACATTTTCTGGCCGTTTCGAGTATCCGGAACAATGGGCGGTCACAGAAAACAGGGGCTGGAATGAAATCTACGCGATCAGGAACTTTCTGATGTTCAATGATTTTTTCGAAATTCTGTTTTTCAACCAGTACTTCGCACATATGCATGGCGAAATAGCTGAACGGGAATGCCCGTTGTTCATGAAAAATCCAGGTGGCGGACTGTGGCTCAGGAGAAGTCGCTGATAACAAGTTTTACATCCGCACCCAGTCATCGGGAATGATGTCGGGATTGTGCATCTTCGAATGCGCAAACCAGCGCTGGGGTGCGACAACGATCTTGTCCGGAGAAGGAGTTAAGCCAAGCACCCCACCATGAGAATGACGAATTGGCGATGATGTGATGTCGACAGGCACTCATCAGGCGTAAATCTTCATAGTTTGTTTTCGCGTCGTTTTGGTCGACGAACATGCACCTTGAAAGGCAGCCTGAGATTGTCGCGAACCCAATCCGGATCATCGGAGAATGTGTAGATGCTCGGCTCGTCCCCAACGGGCATCATCAGCGATATGCCGCGCGGCGCGCTGATAGTATTCGAGCGTACAAGTTCCGTGAGTGGCATTGGTCGCCAAGTCAGACACATAATCGCCTCGCCGGATGTGCAGCGAAACAGCGGTGGTGCTGGAAATCTCCTTCAGCATCACATTGTTTGTTTGACTTGGTGGTGAAATTATTTCCAGATCGCGATGGATAACCTCGGCGACATCACGGAAATACCGCTCGCTTTGCCAGTATCCTTTTATGTACGCATTGTCGCGAACTTCGCGGATCCGGTCGTTATATCCAAGGCTCTTTTCGCGAAACAGGTGTGGTTTCAGGCCAAAGTAGCGCCATATCAGATGGCCAACCGGATGGTCATATTGTGATGGCGGTAGGTGTCGATTGTCGGGATGCTCGAAATGGACGTTGAAGTGTTCAAGGGAAAAGTCATGGGCAGGATTCCGGTCAAAATGACGAAGGTCAAGGCCAAGTGGGACGC
Organism: Rhizobiaceae bacterium; assembly: GCA_963669285.2. Taxonomy (GTDB): domain Bacteria; phylum Pseudomonadota; class Alphaproteobacteria; order Rhizobiales; family Rhizobiaceae; genus JAWKWH01. The sequence goes on from CAXXSI010000022.1 coordinate 192,148, forward strand.
CAAGCCGGTCGGCCAACGCCCTACCTGCCGCATATTGGAAGAGCTGGTACCAAGCCCGCCATTGACGTGGGCGATAATCAAAGCTCAGCTCCTTTTTGGGTAAACTCCCGTGACATTCGTGCAATGGCACGCCGATAGGCGGAGCGTTGGAACTGTTTGAAAAGCCTGGCCGTGATGCTTCCCTTGCGGCGAGCCGATATCGTACTACCACCGGTCTCCGCAGTCCGATCGCGAGTGCCGGACGGGATGATGCAATGCACCGGTATTTCCGTCGCCCATTGCAATTGCAACAGCCCGTCCACGGGGCGGTCAAATGTCTCAGATAGATCCAGTAATCGCACTGCAGCTTCGCGGCTTACCAATTGGGCGGAAGTCCGCAATGGCACGATTTGAGGTTTGATCAGTTTGTGTTCGCCTACCTCAGCCACTACCTGATACTGTGATTTGACCGATCTTACGGGAAACTCGATGTAACCGGTTTCAGCAATGTGATCGATAGCCAATGCCACTGCTTCTGCAAACGAAGTCTGAACGAGCTCAACGTCATCTTCAAGGATCAGTGCAGCTTCCAATCCGCGATCGACAATCTCCTTCCACACCCGTCTGTGGCTAAGGAAACAGCCGATTTCGCCGGGCGTAATGGTGAATGGATAGCGCGGTTCGAATATTTTTTCATTTAAGTAGAAACGTTCTCTTTCCTCAATACTCATGGCGCGGCCGTCTACAGCATCGACAATTTCTGCCTTCACCGGGCAGGAGCCAATCAATCGGTCGACCTGCGGACGGCGTCCACTCGCGCGTGCGAGATGAATCACAAATGCTCGTATCTGCAACGCGAACCTCGATGTTGGCAGTTGATCGTTGCCCTTTTGGCGCTCAGGTTGGATCTGTGCCGCCATTTTCGATCCAGAAATTGCGGACAAAGGGCACAGCACCTCGTCCATAGCGTGTCCACTTTCCCCAACGTCTATTGTCATCGGGCACAACATCGATCGGGCGCGGTTCACCGTGAAATACCACGACAGATGCATCGCGCCCGGGCTCCTTGGGAGGAACAAACAAGTTAATCAGCGGAGGTGCAAGCAAGTCGCGCTTGAAACTGATAACGCGTTTAGGATCCCAAAAACGCATATCGTCCGCATAGTCAGTCACCCAGCGCTGCTCACTCCTGTAATTGTCGAATGCATAATCGGGATCCTTCATGAATTCGTCGAATATTTGTGTCTGCGCCCCCAAAGTGAATGCGAAAATGCTGGTCATTCCGTTGACACGACGCGGGCGGAAATAGTCGACAAAACGACGCCATTCGCGGATCAGAACCACTCCGCCTTCAGCTTCCAGCAACGGCTGTAGATCGCCGACGATAACCGTATCGAGATCGACAAAGAGCGCGCGTCCCTGTAGCCCATACAAATCTTTTGCGAACACCGAAATCTTTGGCCAGCCACCAAACGCAAAGCGGTTGGCTCCCAAATTCATTTCAGGTATCGGGAAAATTTCGACACCTTCCGAAATACCCGAGGCGTCATCGGTCATGCAGACGAATCGAAAAGGAGTTTTCAGGTATTTGTTGAAGGCAGAGTACAAAACATTGACGTAGTCGGCCGGGTATAGTGTCCCCCACTTCATCGTGAGAATGACGTAAGGCTGCTTGTTCATATGACAATCATTTCGTTGGCGCTGCGCAGGTGACTTCGTTGAGGGTTCAGCCCCAGCGAACCTCAAGGATCTCGTATCCGCGTGCGCCGCCCGGCGCGTTGACTTCGATGGAATCACCCATCTCTTTACCAATTAAAGCACGGGCGATCGGTGAGGAAATGGAAATTCGCCCTAATTTCACGTCCGCTTCCTGGTCACCGACGATCTGGTAGGTTTTTTCCTCTTCGCTATCCTCATCCACCAGCACGACCGTGGCACCGAACTTGATCGTCTGCCCATTCAGCTTGGCGACATCGATGACCTCGGCTCGCGCCACCAGATCTTCCAGTTCGGTAACGCGGCCTTCATTCAGGCTCTGGGCCTCCTTGGCGGCATGATATTCGGCGTTTTCGGACAAATCGCCATGCGCGCGCGCCTCGGCAATCGCTTCAATGATCCGCGGACGTTCCTCCTGTTGACGCCAACGAAGCTCCTCCTTGAGCTTCTCGAAACCTGGCCCGGTCATTGGAACCTTGTTCATATGCGGTTTGCCTTTCTCGCTTTCACTGCTCGAGCAATGCGGCAGCAAAATCTACGTCTGTCTCTCAAAAACAAAACGGTCCGATGTCTCCCGACACCGAAACCGCTTCATCGAACTCGGTACGAATATAGCAGCAAAATCGGCCTTTTCACGAAAAAAATCACGTTTGCCTACCTGTCGGAAGCCGCAGCCCGGGATTTGATCATCGGTTCGACGTTTTCCAACGCCACAAACTCGACGGCATCGATGATGGCTTCAATTTCATCCCGTATCCGGTCCGGGAATTGCAGGTCGCATACCGCAATTTTCTGACCCGTTTGAAGATGAAAAACCAGCGTTCCACTATCGAGCAATCGCCCGCCAATGCCGCGCTTGATATTGATCCGGCGTATCAGTGAGTAAGGGATTTCGTAAGGTTCGCTGCGGGGAAAACCGGGATGGAGGAATATGGCGTGCCCCTGAGGGTGAATACCGATGGTATAGTACCGCAGCACCGCATGAACGATCAAAACGGGGACGCCCACGGCCAAAACAATGACGCAAAGGCGGGCAACGCTGCTGCCGAGGCCGCCGCTGAGCCAGAACCATGCAAACAGCGCAGCATAACCCGCGGTTACCGCTGCGACAGGCAGGAACAGGGCTGCCCTGGAAGGCCGATACCTTCCCTCAGAGCAGACCGCCACATTATCGTTTTCGCCGAGCATCGACTGATTCGCCCAGTTGCCACTTTCGAAAGGATACACTTGTGATCACGAATGTCATTCATGCAAGTACCCGTATCGCCTGCCGGCTGGCCAAGCCGGGCGCACGCGCGGCTGCCGGTTTTTCGGTCGCAGTGGCATTGCTGGCGTCGCCGGGCGAGGTTTCGGCGAAGGAAATTGCGACAGACCTTGTGACTGTCGAGACCGAGGCGATCGCCACCGGGCTTTCTCATCCGTGGGGTCTCGATTTCCTGCCCGACGGTTCCGCTTTGGTGACCGAGCGCAGGGGACGGCTGTTTTTATTTACGCCAGGGGTCTCGATTGTCGGCGTTGCCGGGTTGCCGGATGTTGCAGCGCGTGGTCAGGGAGGTCTGTTGGACGTAGCTGTTTCGCCGGATTTCGAGACCAGCAGTCTGATCTACTTTTCCTATTCCGAGCCAGGGCGCGGAGGCGCGGGAACCGCAGTTGCGCGGGGCCAAGCTCCTGCGCAGCGGTGACAAGATCCAATTGAGCGACGTTACCACCGTGTTTTCAATCAATCGCAAAACACGGGCGGGGACAACATTTCGGCTCGCGGCTTGTGTTTCACCCGGATGGCACCCTGTTTGTTACCGTCGGTGACCGGGGCGAACGGGACCGTGCCCAGGATTTTTCCGATCATGCCGGATCGGTAATACGCATCAACGGCGACGGCAGCGTTCCCGATGACAATCCCTTTGCCAGCGGTGCCGACGGTTTGCCGGAACTGTGGTCAAAAGGTCACCGTAATCCCCAAGGAGCGGTCTATGACCCGATCAGCAAGGCGATCTGGACCGTTGAACATGGTGCGCGCGGCGGTGACGAGCTCAACAGGCCGGAAGCCGGCAAAAACTATGGTTGGCCGGTCATTTCCTATGGTCGCCACTACTCCGGTGGGAAAATCGGCGTTGGAACCGAGGCGCCCGGCTATGAGCAGCCGGCATGGTACTGGGATCCGTCGATCGCCCCATCGGGGCTGGCGGTGTATGACGGTGAGATGTTTCCCGAGTGGAAAGGGGACTTTCTGGTCGGCGCACTCAGTTTCCAGTTGCTGTCACGGCTCAGCCGGGATGCAGACAACCGGATTACCGGTGAGGAACGCATGTTTGCCGAGCAATTCGGGCGCATCCGCGATGTCAGTGTGGCGCCGGATGGATCGGTGTGGCTGCTGACCGACGAAGACAGGGGTGCAATAATCCGCATTCACCGAGCCCGGTGATCCGGCGTTGAAGTCAGCAAGTCCGGGATTGGTCTGTGAACGAGGAGGTGCGGATCGACGCGGCGATCCGCACCTGAATGCAAGAGATTATCACCTGGAGCTCTAATGCCTGTATACGGCACCAGTCGCCAACGCAGAAGCGAGCGATTTGTATGGCCAGTTGTCCTTGCCGGCGCGTCTTTCGATTTCCACAAGCTGAACGGCCGCACCGACGCGATCGCCATTTTGCACCAGGGCCTGGCCCATATAGGACCGCGCCAGGACGTAATCGGGATTTCGCTTGATGGCTTCCTGGTAGTAGCCCAGTCCGACTTCCATACGGCCGGCATTGCGGTGGGAGAAACCAAGGTAGTTCAAGATGCGCGGATCGTTGCGGTTCGCAGCAAGTTCAAGCATTTCGATCGCTTCGTCGTAGCGCTCGGCATAGGCAAGTTCTCGCGCGGCCTCATACAGCGCATCGTCGCTGGTTACGCCGGCTTTTACCTTGATGCACTTTTTCTTCTTCTTGTTCCACACTTCACCTTTTTTGCATTTCTTGGTGGTGGGCGTCGGAGTTGGGGTACCACCGCCGCCGCCGCCGGCTGCCAATACGGGAGCGGCCATCAAAGGTATGGCGATCAATGCGCTGGCGGCAGCCAATACAATCTTTTGAGTCATGAGATCGATTTCTCCCTCGGGGTTCGGTAATTTTATAAACGCCCAACTAGGGCATATTATCCCGACATTATTTCAACTTACCCTCACATATACGTGCAACGATAGCACAATTATGTTGATTCCGGTTGATGGGCGGTCCCTTTTTGGGCGGGTCGCGGTCTTGAACCGCGATTTGCCGCGAAACTCGGCTGACCATACCATCCCATTCAACTTATTGGATAATTTCACCTTGTGGCGGATGAATATCCGCGCTGGCGGACGCATTTTCAACCCGATTTGCGCCTCAGAGCGCTATCGCATTGCGCGACCGTATCAAACCCGCTTGATCTGGCTCAATGTCTGAACGAATATGATGGCGAAACTTGCGCTATTGTGGCTTGGAACAAAACAGGAGGCGTGCATGAGCATTGCCGAGGAGCGAAAGTGGGATCTGACAATCGATCCTGACACCGTGCGGATGTTCGTCCTCAAGGCCCGGGCGATCAGTGCGGCGATCAGTGATGAATATGAAGACGGACATGATCGTGAAGTCGAGTTGAGCGACGGCAACACCGACAGCCATCATCATGACGGCCTGGCGGAAGAGGAAGAAGACAACCTGACTGAAATGGAACTGCGGGCACTGATCGGCGACCTTAATGTCGACGAGGCAGCCGAGCTCGTGGCGTTGACCTGGGTTGGCCGTGGTGACTTTACGGGGAAAGAATGGGCGGAAGCGGTTGCGGAAGCCAGGCAAAGGGCCAATAACCGAACCGCAAACTACCTTCTTGGCATGCCGATGCTGGGAGATTGGCTGGAAGAGGGATTGGAAGCAATCGGCGCATAGCCGGGGTTCAATCGCCGCCACATTGTCGCCGTAGACGTGAATCGCGGCACAGAGTTTTCCTTTACGTTTGCCAGATAAGCTTGTCCTGATAGATCGGATCGGGACGGGTTTATGCGTATTTCCACGGGTGCCGACAACAGTTCGCGCTTTCACGCGCTCATGGCGGGCGTTTTGCTCGCAGGCGCAATTGCGGTTCTGTCCGCCTGCACCGCCGATGGCGTTTTACGTCCGGATGTCGGTGTTGGAACGTCGGTGTCGTCGATCCGCCCGAAGATCGATCCTACCCGAAGCAGCCTTGTTCAACGTATCGGCTTTCCGTCGCTTGCACGCACAGAACCGGCGGTCATGCCGGAAAGCGAGCTCCAGTGCCGGAAAAACCTGCGCAAGCTTGGTGTGACCTTCAGGGATCTGCCGCCAATCGATGATGGCGGTGGTTGCGGCATTGCCTATCCCGTCGAAGTGACCGGCCTACCGAAGGGCGTGGAACTTGCGCCGGCCGCGACACTTAACTGCAGCATGGCGGAAACCTTTGCGCGCTGGACCCACAACGAGTTGGTGCCGGCTGCCAAGCGACGCTATTTCAGCGGCATTCGCAAGATCCGCCAGGGTTCATCCTATTCGTGCCGGACCATCGGCAACAAGCGCGGCGGCAGATTGTCGGAGCATGCCAAGGGCAATGCGTTGGATGTCATGGACATCACCTTAAAGAATGGACGCGAGATCGATGTGCGCCGACCGGGCCTGTTTGCCTTCAGGCAGCGTGGATTGCTCAATTCGGTGCGCGGCGATGCCTGTGACTATTTTTCAACCGTGCTCGGGCCCGGCTATGACAGGGCGCACAAGGACCATTTTCATTTCGATCTGATGGAACGGCGGCGCGGTTACAAGGCGTGCAGATAGTCAGCCTTCGGGCGGCACCGGAGTCGGTTTGCCATTCTCGTCGAGCGCCACCATGACGAACTCCGCGTCGGTCAGCTTTTCAAGAATGTCGGTCAAATAGCGCTGACCCCAGGCTTCGACTTTGAGGACCATCGAAGTGCGGCCGATCTTCAGGATATCGGTGTAGATACAGAGCGTATCGCCGACTTTCATCGGATTGGCGAAGGACATCTCCCTTACCGCTGCGGTGACGACACGGCCCTTGGCCCGCTCGGCGGCGCGAATGCCGCAGGCAAGGTCCATCTGCGCCATCACCCAGCCACCAAAAATATCACCGGCGGCGTTAGCGTCCGCCGGCATCGCAAGTGTGCGCAGGGTCAGTTCCCCGCCGGGGATCTTGAGGGTGTTCACTTCGGTTCCATCCAGGCAGTTTTCAGCTTGGTGTCGCTGGTAGATTGATCGCGGGACCGGGTCAATGCTGTTCGGCTGTGCGCACGGTGTTCAGGGCCGGAGACGCCGGGGTAAAATACGGCGCGGCCGTTTTCACGCAATTGCGGCCTGCATTCTTGGCCTGGTAGAGCGCCCTGTCGGCGGCCGCGTACAGTTCTTCGAAACTCTGGCCCGCCTGTCGCTCGGCTACGCCGAAGCTGGCGGTGATTGCCTTTTGCAAGGGCAGATCGGGATATTCCTGCAGTTCCAAGGCAGTTCGCAAACCTTCGGCGAACATCTGCGCGCCATTGCGATCCGTATCAGGCAACAGGATGCAGAACTCTTCTCCGCCAAATCTTGCGGCCGTGTCCTGCTCGCGTATCTGCTCGGCAAGCTTGACGCCAATACGTTTCAAGACCTGATCACCTGTTTGATGACCAAATCTGTCATTGATCGACTTGAACCGGTCCACGTCCAGGATGATCAGGCTTACGGGCAGTCTTGTGCGGTTTGCGCGGTGGGTGCATTCAACCAGCCGCCTGTCGAAACCCCGCCGGTTCGGCAAGCCGGTCAGCGGATCGGTGTCGGCGTCTCCGGCGATCTGCCGCATGATGTCGTCGGCAACAGCGGCGATAATGGAAAGCGCCATAGCCAGCGAGAACAACGAAACGAAGAAACTGAGAACGGCCCAGTAGGTCGACTGGTGATAGGTGGCCGCCGTCATTCCAGAATCGAGATAGAGGCTGACCGATGTCCGAATGAAAAACTGTGCACCGGTGAGCATGACGACCCAGAACAAAAGCCGGTCGACCACCGATCCAGTCTTTCGGTTGCCTATTTTGAAGGCGGTGATCATGAACATGGCGCCGACGGCGAAATTGACCGAGTACAATCGGCCGACAATGTTGGGTTCGACCGCTGCGAACCACATCGCACCTGCAGCGCCGGCCAGTGCGAATGCGGCCAATATCTTTATCGGATAAACGACCCCTGCACGCCGGCACAATCCCCAGGAAAGTAACAACGTTCCGACGAGATAACTGCCGTTTGAGACGATCGAACGCAATATATGCTGGCTGAAATCGACCAGATAGGAATTGAAAAAGCCGAGGCTTAGAAGAAAATAGGCGCCGGCGAACGCCAATATGTAGCGGCGGTTCCGTTGACGCGTCCAGAACACAAGAAACGTCAGCGAAAACAACAGCGCAATCGCTGGATTCAGCAACGCCATAAATCCCTTGTCGCCCATCTTGTATCCCGCTTTCCCTGGCTCCAGTAAATTCAGAAAGTGCAAATATGCCGTTAAGGCTGTACAGCGTCGCAACGGGTCAGTTCTTCGCAGAGGGGATTATTCATGCATGTGACCGACGTCAAAACCTGGGTTGTCGGCAATCCACCGCCCAAGACCGGCGGGCGCTATTTCATCTTCGTGCGGTTGACGACCAACGACGGAATTGTCGGCTATGGCGAAGCCTATAACGCGACATTCGGCCCGCACGTGACCGCGAGAATGATCGAAGATTGTGCGCAGCGCTATCTCATCGGCCGCGATCCGCATAATATCGAGACGTTCTTCAGGCTCTGCTATTCGTCGGGTTTCTCGCAACGCCCCGATGTATCGATGATGGGCTGTTACAGCGCGCTCGAGATCGCGTGCTGGGATATCATCGGCAAAGCTGCGGGAAAACCGGTCTACAAGCTTTTGGGCGGACAGGTGCACGAGGCGCTGCGCTCCTACACCTATCTGTATCCGACGTCAGGAAGCGTCTATCCCGACGAGACCAGCGACGACAAAAACGTCTACAACGACCCTGATCTGGCAGCGGAAACAGCGATGGCGGCGGTCGCGCAGGGTTTCAATGCCGTCAAATTCGATCCGGCCGGTCCTTACACGATTTTTGACGGTCATCAGCCGCGGCTCGTCGATATCGACCTGTCGGCGCGGATGGTGAAAGCGGTACGCGAAGCGGTGGGCGGTTCGGCGGATATTCTGTTCGGTACCCATGGTCAGTTCACCGCCGCCGGCGCTGTCAGAATGGCCCGGGCGATCGAACCGTATGATCCGCTCTGGTTCGAAGAACCCGTACCGCCGGATATGCCCGAAGCGATGGCCGAAGTTGCCGCCAAGACCTCGATACCGGTCGCGACCGGTGAACGGCTCACGACGAAATACGAGTTTGCACGGGTGATCGAAAACAAGGCCGCGGCCATTCTGCAGCCGGATCTGGGCCGTTCGGGCGGTATTCTGGAGACCAAGAAAATCGCCGCGATGGCCGAGGCGCACCATGTGCAGATAGCGCCGCATTGTTACTGTGGCCCGATAGTCGGTGCGGCGAATACCCAGCTTGCCGCAACACTGCCGAATTTCCTGATTCTTGAATCCATCAAGACTTGGGATGGATTTCACGAAAAGCTGTTGAAGCGAAAGATCGAATGGCAGGATGGTCACGTCATTCCATCAAAAGAACCGGGCCTTGGCGTAGAACTGGACGAAGCGGTGTGCGAGGCGCATCCCTGGGACGGAGAGGCGCTGCATCTGGAGATGGTGCGCGAACCGCTCAATCCCTGAAGGCCCGATCCTACAAGGCTTCAAGCACGATATCCGAGCTGAGTAACAGGCGGTAGTGCGCCGGAATCTCCACATCGGACGTTAGTGGTCTCGATCCGGCGCGGTAGTCTTCAAACACCTGCTTGTAGCGGCGGTATTCGGCCGGATCGAGAAAGACCATGCCGTTTTCGCTGTCGTGAATGAACGACCGGTGATTGAAATTGGTCGATGCAATTACCGAAAGTTTCTCATCGATCATGAAAAACTTGGAGTGAAGGACGACATCAGGCTCGAGATATTCATACATCTCGATACGGTCGGCGAATTTCTCGACAAACAACTCATTCAGTTCGGTGAGGAATTGGCCGCCAAGGTCGCCGCGAAGATTGATGCGGGCAACGATGACGATCTTCACTCCGCGGTCCAGCGCGCGCTCGAACGCGGCCTCGATCGCCGGCGGCGGATTGAGATAGGGATTGACGATCTCGATCTTGTGTTGTGCCGCATCGATCAGTTCGACATAGTAATCTTCCAGCGCCTTGCCGTCCGCATAGGGCACCGAAATGAAATGCCGCGCGCCAAGCCTGGCTTTGCCACCCTTGGTCTGGACGGAAAACGGCCGGGACACATTGGTCTCGAAATCTCGGTTCCAAACTGTCGAGAAATGCGCCACGACCGTTTTGACGGCCTTCGGATCGGCGATGGCGATATCGAAATCCGCGTAATTGGAATAATAGTTCAACGACAGTCCGTCAGTGCCCTTGTAGGTGTGCAGTTCCGGATAGCGGCTTAAATCCAGCGGTTTCTTGTAGAGAAATCCGTCGTGGAGGTTTCTGCCACCGATGATCATGCGCGTTGCACCCTTCTGACGCGAAAGGGTGGCGAGCAGCTTGATATGGTGAGTTTTGTATAGTCCCGACGCCTGTTCATTGTAGGCGGAACCGCGCGCAGGCAGCCAGCGGAATTCCTGAATCAGAACGTTGGGGTAGTCGGCCGCAATCGTCTCCAGCAGAGTGCGGTCCTTGCCGCGCTCGAGAATCTCGGTGACCAGCATGCGGACCTGCGTGCCTCTCCCGGCATGGAAGCGCAATAGTCTCTCAAGCACCTTGCCGGTGAAATCCGCCTTGATGTCGAGATATGAAATGTAGATGAAATCGAGGTCCGGCGCGTTTGAAAAATCGATTGGCGCCATCGGGTCACCGGCATCGAGGAATTGATCGCTGAAACGGCGGCCCAGCAGCATTTCGATCTTGGCGTTGAAGCCGTCACGCGCATCGGCGAGGAGTTCCGCTCTCTGCCGCCCCATGACACAGGTCTGCGACAGCCAGCGCTCGGCAAAGAAAACGCGCTCGAGGGGTGCTAGATTTTGTGGATTCGGCGCGGCGCAGACATCATAGCGTCCATCCACACCCAGGCGATTGTCGTCGCGTTTCAGTTCGACGTGGTCGCGATAGCCGCTGCCGCCGATAACCTCGATAGAACAGCTTTGCGTATGCTTGCCGGGCGAAAGGCGGTTGGCGAAGCGGTTTCGGCTGCCGGCCGCCACCGTAAACGAAAAACGCCGGTTGGGTGTCAGCGCGGTTTCGCTTCGGCGGCGTCGCAATTCAGCAGGGCCGTCGCAATGTCCGGATACCTGCAGCGGTTCCGCTGCGATCGAGCGGAAGGAGATTTCAGCGGTCGATGCCTGCTCAGACGAAAATCGAAATATCTTCGCTGAACCGGGAGAAGGCTTGCCGCCGAGATACATGACCTGACGCGCGATCCGCCAACGGCGGTCATATCGCCGATTTTCGCTGCGGTTCACAGACCGGTTGACGAGCTTGAGGCGATCGTTGAGCGAGTATCCCGCCTCGCCGATCTTTCGGTAACGTTTCCTATCGGCGCTATTGAGCGCACTGTAGGATGAACTGCCGCCGGCCACGATCCCGTTTGCCTGCCTGATGCGGCGCGCCCGATCGGCAGCCACCAGGGAGAGTACACGCTGATCGTACTCCTTTGCCAATCCATCCGGCAGATTGGGCCGGTGCGGATTGTTGTTATGTGTCAGGCTGGAGATTGCCGGTGCGCTTTTTACACAATCCCAATCGCTTGAGGCAGGTCCGCAAAGACCGGTGCTGATCGAGTTAAGATCAGCACAGCCCGCCAGACCTGCGGCCATGGCCAAAGCCAATAGTGCGATTTTTCTATCCCAGCCCCTCATCGGCAACCCAGCCTTTACCCCTCCGCCTGATTAATTGTCTCGAGCAGTTTTCGGTCACGTGGCGGCATGATGCCATTTGGAAACACATTGCAGACCGGAAGCGCAAAGGTTGAGCGCACGAGCCTGGCTCGTCGCCGTATGCTCTTTTCGGTATTCGGATCGTCGATAATCGCGGTCACATCCTGCTTCAGCCACTGGTCGCAGATACAATGGTGATTGTTTTCGATGTAGCATATGTCGTGCGCCTGGCAGGCAGCATCCAGCTTGTCGACCGGTTTTTGACGCAAAGTTCCGTCGACAGTTCCGAAACCGCAATAGTTGCCATGATTCATGCGGCCCGGCTTTTGCAAACTGGCGCGAATGGTACTTGTCGTTTCATTGTCCGGCAGTCGTGTCCATGGATTCGAGCATGACGAGACGAACATACCCGTGGCAAGGACTGCGATGACCCCTCGCATCTTTTTTGCCGAATTTTCAAACATTTCACGCCGCAAACTCCGCTTTCAGCCAGCAGATACATTTTTCGCATGGCCAAACTTCGGCACTATGCGAGTTTTTGGAAATCCGATCAATATAATGAGTCTCGCATATTCGACTTCACGATGCAGTATCGAATTACGGTTGCGATCAAGCCGGATGCCTGCCAACGTTGTTCACCAATCCAGGGAGAAATCAGACATGAGCGATGGCAAAGTCCTGCGAGCGTCCGAAGATCGATTTCGGAACCTGCCGAACTATGATTTCAAACCCAACCATGTGGACGTGGACGGTGGTCCCCTGGGACCAATGCGCATGCATTACGTGGATGAGGGGCTGCGCGACGGTCCTGTCGTTTTGATGCTGCATGGCGAGCCAACATGGTCCTACCTTTATCGCCACATGATCCCTCCCGTTGTTGAAGCCGGGTGCCGGGCGCTTGCACCGGACTTCATCGGTTTCGGTAAATCGGACAAACCGGTCGACCGAAATGTCTACAGCTTTCAGGCGCATGTCGATTGGATGAAGGACTGGATTCTTCAACTCGATTTGTCGGGGATTACCCTGTTTTGCCAGGATTGGGGCGGATTGATCGGCCTCAGGCTCGCGGCCGAAATGCCCGAGCGTTTCGACGGGATAATGGCCGGAAACACGATGCTGCCGACAGGCGATCACCCGGCCGGGGAAGCATTTCTGCAGTGGCGCAACTACAGCCAGAACACGCCCGAGTTCAAGATCGGCGCAATCGTGTCCCGCGGCACCGTTCGCGGCCTGAGCGAAGCCGAGATTGCCGCTTACGACGCGCCCTATCCCGACGAGAGCCACAAGGCAGGAGCGCGAGCGTTTCCGGTGCTTGTGCCGATTACGCCGGACGATCCGGCTGCTCCGGCCAACCGGGCAGCCTGGGAACAACTGCGCAAATGGGACAAGCCGTTTTTGACCTGTTTTGCCGACAAGGACATGATCATGAAAGGTGGGGAGAAGATATTCCAGAAGCTCGTACCCGGGTGCGCCGGGCAGGGTCATTTCGTTGTCGAGAATGCAGGCCACTTCCTGCAGGAAGACGCCGGCCCGCTTCTTGGGCAGCGGTTGGCTCAGCTCGCCAAAGGCTAGGTTTTGATCCCGTTTCGGATAATCTCCCCTAATGTGTCGGCCATGACCGGATCTCCGGCATGACTTCGATCGTCGAGCTGCCGCTCTGGCTGGTGATCATTGCCGGTCTCTTGGCGGTCATCGCCTTCGTCGAGAGATTGTTGACGCCGGCGGTAAGATGGTTCCTGCGCCGCCGTGTCAATCGCGCCATCGAGGAACTCAATACCAGGCTGAAACTGAAGATCAGGCCGTTTGGCCTGACCAAGCGCAGTATTCTCATCGACCGGCTTGCCTATGATCCGCTGGTTATCGCGGCGGCCGAGGAATATGCCGAAGAGGTCGACATGCCGGTGGAAGTGGCGATGCAGAAGGCGCAAGGATACGCGCGGGAAATCGTGCCGTCCTTCAATGCCTATACCTATTTTCGCGTCGGCACGCGGCTGGCGCGCTGGATATCGACCGCGCTCTATCGGGTGAGGCTCGGCTACACCGACGGGGATGCACTGAAGAATGTCGATCCGCATACGACTGTCATTTTCGTCATGAACCATCGGTCCAATATGGACTATGTTCTAGTGACCTATCTGGCTTCGGCATCGACGGCATTGTCCTATGCGGTCGGCGAGTGGGCGCGTGTCGCGATCCTGCAATCGCTGATCCGCTCGATGGGCGCCTATTTCATCAGGCGAAATGCCCGCAACCGGCTCTACCGTCGGGTGCTCGCCCGTTATGTCGCCATGGCCACCGAGGCCGGTGTCACACAGGCGGTCTTTCCCGAAGGCGGATTGTCGCGGGATGGCCGGATTCGCCCGGTGCGCCTGGGTATCCTGTCGTATATTGTTTCCGGATACGATCCCGATTCCCACGACATCGCCTTCATCCCGGTTGGCCTGAACTACGACCGGGTGCTGGAAGACCGCACGCTGATCTCGGAAATCGATGGCGATGCCGAACCGGTCTCTGGCGGAGCCAAATTCAAACGCACGGTCGCCTTCCTGTGGAAGAGCCTGAAATTGCGCATTGCCGGCCGGTGGCACCGGTTCGGCTATGCGTGTGTGTCATTCGGCGCGCCGGTGTCGCTGCGTGAGGAACTATCTCGCCGCCGCGCGAAGAGCCCGGCCCTGATGAGCGAAAAGCGCAGGGCCGCCTTTGTCGAGCAATTTGCCGAGAAGCTGATGATTGCGGTCGGTGACGTGGTGCCGGTCCTGCCGGTTTCGATTATTGCCACCGTCCTGCGCAATGCGGGCGGAGATGGCATCGACCTGCTGTCGATCAAGGGCGAGGCGGGTCGGCTGATCGAAACGTTACGGGCACGCGGTGCTCATGTTCACGTGCCGCACGCCGATCTCGATTACGCCGTTACTGCCGGGATGCGCATGCTGATGATGCGCCATATCGTGACCGTCGATGACAAAGGCATTCATCGCATTGCGCCTGGCGAAGACAGGATCGTCGCCTACTATGCCAATGCCATCGCCCATCTGGTGGACTAGGGGCGGCTTGCTGCCATATTGCCTACAAGCCCGAAATGAATTTCTTCAAATCCGTGTTGAAGCGGCCCGCATCTTCAAGAAACGGTGCATGGCCAATGCCCTCATAGACAATGCGCGTGGAGGTCCCGCCACCTGAATCGATCAGTTCTTTCATGATCTCGGTCGATCGCGGCAGGACGTGTCGGTCTTTCAAACCGTGGACCAGCAGGACAGGGATCTTGATCGTTTTCAGCGTCGGCGAGTGGTCGAGTGGACCACCCTTGACGAACCGGTCGATCACCATCGACCTGCGCACGTAAGGCGGTGTTTGCAGATTGTAGGCCAACGCTTCATCGGCAATCCCGGCGGGCAGAGGCGCGCCGGGTACCATGTCCAGAAAACGCCTGGTACCGGCTAACTGGCGCTCATATGTGCCGCAACTGTTCTTCGCGCCGCAACCATCGAGGTCCGCACCGGGAGGGCCGGCCGGAATGCCTGCCATCGGAGCGGTGTTCTCGATGACGCCGGGTCCCAATACCAGTTCCGGTCCGCCGGCTTCCGGTGGGCGCAGATCGAGATTGTAACCGGTGGCTACAAACACCATGGCCGATAGCTTGCCCTGTCCGTGTTCCTGGACGTAATCCAGCAAGGGTAAACCGCCATAGGACCAGCCGACCAGAACGACGTTTTCCAGTCCCTTGGCCTTGATCACGGAGGCGATGTCATCGGCCCATAATTTGCTGGCAATATAGCTCTCCGGATTTTCGGGTTTAGACGAGTAGCCGTGCCCGCGCAGATCAAACGCGATCAATCGGTAGGTACTACTGAGATCGCTCAGCATCTGTAGCCGCCAAGAGGCTGCACTCTGGGAAAATCCGTGAACGAACAGAATTGCCGGTCCGTCGGGTTTACCGGATTCGACGACCGACAGGTTCAACCCGTCCGGCGTTGTCACCATTGACGGCTGCAAACCGGCATGATTTTCCGCAATAGCCGGCGTCAATGCGATGGTCAACAGCAGGGCAGAAGCTGCAAGTTTTCGTATTGTATTCATAGCAAAATCCCGCATCTTGTTGAGGAAATGCCAAATCTATGGAACTCTCACAGGGTACCGCAATCGCTACAATTAGCGAGGATTCCGACTCCGCATGACAGGAGGGCAGCGTTTGTTCGACGCGCAGGACATGAAGGATCTGGCATTCGTCGCCAATGAGCTGGCGCAGCCCGATACCCGCCCGATCTTGCGACGGAAACGGTTAAGCGAAAGGCTGCTGTCGCTGTTTCGTGCCGACTTCCTTGGCCAGACGCAATGGAATCCCGAAAAACAGCTGTTCGAAAAGCCGATCTGTTACAACCGGGATCAGCAGATGTCGTGGGCATACGAGACCTATTACCAGCATTGCGATCCGATCTCGGTAAAAATCCGTGGGCGCCCGGTTGCGACCGCTACCTACGAGATCATCCCGAGGCGGAAACTGGAAGGAACCGAATATTACAACGACTTTCTGAAACCGTTTAAGGTATCGCACGGGCTCGATCAGTATCTCTATGTCGAGGGGCGCAACATCGGCGACTTGCGGATTTGGCGGAAATCCGCCGGCCATGATTTCTCGGCGCGCGAACGCGGGCTGCTGACGGCGCTAAACCCCTTGCTTCTCAATGCCTATCAGTCGATGCTGAGCGGCGATCAACTTGAACAATCTGTCAGCATTGCCGAATTCAGGGTCATGGCGATATCGGCAGATCGCCGTCGTCACGTCTGTTCGCCGGCGTTGCTGCACTGGATCGCCGATCAACCTGGATTGTGCGAAGCCGACGTCGTTGCCACCGCAAAGGCGGCCGCGATCAGCGGATTGGCGACGTTTTCCGGCAAACGGTTCCGGCTCAGAATCAACCGGCGGAATGTGTCATCGCAATCGCAATGCGCGATTTTGTGCCAGGTGTTTCCCAACGCCGATCCGACAACCCGCCAAGCGCTGACACGGCGGGAAAAACAGGTTCTGCGGCTTGTCGCCGAGGGACAAACAGACCGCGAAATCGCCAAAACGCTCGGCATTTCGTTCTGGACGGTACGAAGCCATGTCGGCAGTCTTCTGCGCAAGCTCGATGTGCGAAACCGAGTGGGGCTTGCCGGTCATGTCCGCGCCGGCATGCACATCGGTAGCGAGTAATTCTGAGCTATTGAGAAAAATCCAAAATACTCAATTGGCGGCGAGCCGTCTTTCTCTGCGATTTGCACGCGGTGGATGACGATGCCAAGCCGATACACCGGCAAGGCCGGCTTTTCGACCCTCTTCAAAAAGCCGGCCATTGCGTTCGGGATCGAAATTCAGGTTTTCTTCCGACATCTCCACGGATTCGGGAATGGAGGTCAGATAGAACTCGGTGCCCGATTGCCGCGCCAGCACGAAACCGCGAAACACCGTTTCCTCGAGCAGTTCGCGCATCAGTTCGGCGATGGATTTGCGGGCGATCGACAAGACTGACGCTTTGATCGGCTTGGTGTCGTTCAATCGCGTGGTGAAGTCGTTGATGACAACATAAAGATTGGATGCCTTCGCGTCCGGCGGAAACATATAGTCACCGATGAGCACGGGGGCTTTCAAGCCGCCATCGACATGGGCCTGGCGCTTCTGAATGCCACGAAGCGGCTTGATGTACACGGGAGGGAAAAGTCCCGGAATGGCCGCGGACGCACGCAGGATTTTTTGAAAGAACTGCACATCGTTTGCCCGTCCGCCGGTCGCGACATCGCCCATGTCCCAAACGACAAGATCGCCTGCGTCGAGATTTGCTGTGGCGATGTAGAGACGCCGCCCCTTTTTGTGTTCGGCAGCGACTTTGTCGAGCAGTTCGCGCGTCACCACGGCCTCGATTTGCGATTTCAACGGGGAATTGTCGAGTAGACTGTCGGATAGGACGGATAGCGGTCCGCGCAGCCGGTATATGTCGCGCGAGCGGGACTGGGTATAGAAGCGCTCCAGATCATCATCATATTCAGGTCCGAGGAACGCCAGCACGGCGATCAGGGCACCGGTTGAAACGCCTGACACAACATCAAACTCGGGCCTTGAACCGGATTCGCTCCAGCCTTTCATCACGCCGGCGCCATATGCACCTTCGGCGCCGCCGCTCGAAAGAGCCAAAACATGGTGAGTCCGCCGGGCATCAATGGCAGAATGGCTGCCTTCACCGGGCCCGAATTCTGCGGCGGCTTCGACAACCACCGCTTCCAGCGGCACGAGTGCGCGTGTTTCCGGGCTTTCGTCGGGACGATTGGAAACACAAGCGGCGAGTATCACGATCGCCGCTAGTGCCAATATGCGTGTTGTGCCCTGCAAATTCATCTGCTTTCCGATATTCAGATGCCGGAACCAGCGATATTGTTACAGCACGTCGGGAATATCAATCTGATCTAATTGATTGACATACCGACCGTCGGAACTAGCCGCGACGGCGATGTCGGATTTGACCTTTTCAATACGTCCTCGATGAGGAACAATTGGGTGAAGGAGTCAATAGCCCCATGTATTATGCGATTTTGATATACGGTGTGGAGGGTGTCTTTGACAGGCTGCCCGAGGCCGACAAGCAAACCTTTATGGGCAAGCACAAAGGTCTGCAGGACGAATTGTCCAAAGAGGGCAAGCTTGGCCCGGTTGTCCGGTTGATCGGCACCGCAGGGGCAATGACTGTCCGGCGTCAAGGCGACGGCGTGGTGGTGACCGACGGTCCGTTTGCCGAAACCAAGGAAGCGCTGCTTGGGCTTTATGTGGTCGAAACGGAAACGATCGAGGAGGCGATCGAGCACGCCAAGAAGCTGCCGATCGAAATCGGCTCGCTGGAGGTGCGTCCGATCGGTTGGGCGGGCGGCAACACAGTAACAATGAGTGATGGCTGAATCGGCCACGGAGACCCCGGAACGAACATCGCCTGAAATCGGCGGAACGGAATTGCAATCGGATGACGCGGCGCTGGGAGCCCTGCTGGCGTCGCAGCGGGCGAAAGTGGTCGCAGCCCTCGCACGGCATTTCAGGGATATCGATCTCGCCGAGGAGGCGTTCCAGGACGCCGCTATCAAGGCAATCAAGAACTGGTCGAAGCAAGGGCATCCACGCGATCCGACCGCCTGGCTGATCATGACCGGGCGCAATGCGATCATCGATCGCCTGCGCCGGCAAAAGCGCTTCGATCAGTATATCAAAGACCACGGCGGTGAAGCCGACCTGGGTGATGAAGAAGCGCGACTAGCGGCGGATATCGATCTTACCGGATTACGCGACGACGTGCTGCGGCTCATGTTCATGTGTTGCCATGAAGCGCTGCCGGTCGCCGATCAATTGGCGCTGGCGTTGAAAGTGATTGTCGGATTTCCCGTCGAGAAGATCGGACGCGCACTGGTGGTCAAGCCGAAAGCGATGGAGCAGCGCATCACCCGCGCAAAAAAGAAGGCGGCGGCGACGGCCACCAAGCTCGACACGCCAACGCTGCAGGAGCGCGCGGCTAGGCTCGATGCGGTGTCGACAATGGTCTATCTGTTGTTCAACGAGGGGTACTCGGCAGGCGGCGGTGACCTCCATATTCGCACCGAGCTTTGCGAGGAAGCCATTAGGCTGGGGCGTTTATTGCTCGATCTATTCCCGGCTCAACCGGAAGTGATGGGCCTGTTGGCATTGTGTCTGCTGCAGCATTCGAGGCGTTCGGCGCGCATCGATGCGAATGGCGAACTGGTACCGCTGGCGGAGCAGGATCGGTCGCTGTGGGACCGTGAATACATCGCCGAAGGCAGGGTTCTGCTTGAAAAGGCGCTGATGCGCGGACGGCCCGGCGTCTATCAGGTTCAGGCTGCCATTGCCGCGACCCATTGCAATGCCGCCGATGATGCCGCGACCGACTGGGCCGAAATTGCTTCGCTCTATGGTGTGCTGGAAACGTTGCAGCCCACGCCGGTGATCTCGCTGAACCGTGCGGTTGCCGTGGCTAAAACGGAAGGCGAGGGCGCCGCGCTGAAACTGATCGAACCGCTGGCGGCGGATTTGGACAGCTATCTGTATTTCCATTCCACGCGAGCCAGCATGCTGGCGGCGACCGGCAGGCTCAAAGAGGCTCGGGTCGCCTATGAAAGGGCACTGGATCTCGGGCCGACAAGCGCAGAACGCACTCATCTTGAGGCGAAACTGGCGCGCCTGGAAAATTAGTGTCGAAGGGGTGTCGGATATTCCGACAGTTTTGCGTCCTTGGGTCGAGAGCGGAAAAAACCGCGCAACATCCAAGGGAGAGATGCTGATGAGCAATCCGATGAACACGCATGGCGCGCCAAGCTGGATTCAGCATATGGGAGCCGATCCGGCCGCTGCACGCAAGTTTTACGAACAGACACTCGGTTGGAACGTGTCAGACATGCCGATGCAGGACGGCAATTCCTATGCCGGTATCATGGTTGGTGACAATCCGGTCGGCGGATTTTTACCACAACCAGTACCGCAAGGCGCGTGGATGATCTTCATTACGGTGGATGACGTCGATGCCCGGTACGAAAAGGCGATCTCGGCCGGCGCCACCGGCGTCAGCGATCCGGCCGACTTTCCCGGTGTCGGCCGAATGGCGACGATCACCGATCCCTATGGCGCGTCGATCTCGCTGATTACCTATGAAAGCATGCAGAAATAGCGCATGCGTGTCGAACCGAACTGGAAAAAGGAAACAGGTCATGCCTGAAGTGACGGCACTGTTTGCCGGATTGATGTTGCTGTTGCAACTGATCTTCGGCGCCATCGTCAGCGCCAATCGCGGCAAGCTCGGAATCGCGCTTGGCGACGGCGGAAATCACAAATTGCTGCAGCACATACGCGTGCATGGCAATTTTTCCGAGTATGTGCCGATGATCCTGATTGCCATGGCGATTGCCGAGCTTGCGGGCACCTCTTCCGGCCTTCTGTGGCTCGGCGGAGCGACACTGCTGGTTTCGCGCCTGGTGCATGCCGCCGCGACCCATGGTGTCGGCGGAGCGGTTGGTGTCGGCATTGGCGCCGGCCTCAATTACTTGCTGCTCGGAGTATGGGGCCTCTACCTCATCGGCCATTGGGCCGGTATCATCCCGATTTTATAGCGGGAGCGACCCATGCCTCACGATCCGCACCTGGCTGACCTGATGCGCAACACATTGTCAAAACGACCAGGCATTTCCGAGCGAAAAATGTTCGGCGGTTACTGCTGGATGCTGAACGGCAACATGCTGTGCGGTGTCGGCGTGGGACAGTTCATGTTTCGTGTCGGCAAGGACCGGGAAGCCGAGGCGCTGGCGCGGCCCGGCGCACGACCCATGGACATCACCGGCAGACCGATGCCGGGTCTGGTCTGGGTCGATGCCGATGCCGCGATCGAGGCCGGACTGGACAATTGGCTCGACTTTGCCGCCGAGTTTGCCGGCAGCCTGCCGCCGAAATGATTTTGTGTATTGGAGAGTGCGATGGGATTTG
Source organism: Rhizobiaceae bacterium (assembly GCA_963669285.2). Lineage (GTDB taxonomy): Bacteria > Pseudomonadota > Alphaproteobacteria > Rhizobiales > Rhizobiaceae > JAWKWH01. The sequence goes on from CAXXSI010000022.1 coordinate 213,324, forward strand.
AGGGATTTGCCAAACAGACGGTCACATTTCTGAAAGACCTGAAGAAGAACAACACCAAGGCGTGGTTCGAGGCCAATCGGGCTGATTATCAACAATACTGCGTCGAACCGACATTGGCCTTCATCGAAGCGATGCTGCCGATCGCCGAAAGCCTTGATCCGCCGCACAAGGGCGCTGCCAAACTCAACGGCTCGTTCAGGCGGCTGAACCGGGATGTGCGTTTTTCCAAGGACAAGACTCCCTACAATCCGCGAATTCACATGATCTTCTGGACCGGCGATCATCCAAACCGGTCGGCGGGTATTCACCTGGTCATGGGACCGGGCGGTTTCGGCTACGGGGCTGGCCATTGGGCGTTCGAAGGCGATGCGCTGGAGCGTTATCGCGCAGCGGTTCTGGACGCCAAGAAACGGTCGGCGCTTGAGGCAGCGCTGGCAAAGGCCGGAGAAATCGGCTGCGACGTGGATGAGCCGCATTTAAAGACGATACCGCGCGGCTTCGACAAGGAGGCCACCGGTGCGGACTGGCTGCGTTACAAGGGGATTGTGGCGAGGACAATGAGCGAGAATTCCGGCCATGATCCGCGCTTGTTTACGGATGAATGCACCGGGTATTGCGCAGGACTCATGCAGACGATGGCGCCGCTCAACAAATGGGTGCGTCGCGAGGTGGAAACCGGGTAAGCACGCTCACGGCTGATAAGGTTCCGTTATGTTTTTTGTTGGGGCCAATGGAGTTTGCCAGCACTCGTGAACGATGAGCGCCGCCATCGGGCGCAATTGCCGCCGGCCGATGCATTGCTAAGTCACTGACGTTAAATGACGCTTTTCCCGATGCCACATTTCGGCCAGATTGCGGCCAAGAAGTTCAACCGGATGACCTCGATTATGGCAGAATTAAGTAGCTGAAATTGTTGGTTTTATTTACACTTTGTGTTTTGCGGCATCGACCCGTTTAGCGCTAGCAATCGCGTTGTCCGGAAGGCGGCATCACCTCCCGATACCGTCTTGCCGGACTCAACAAACGGGAGTTAAACGATGAAGAAACTGATTCTTGCTGCGGCCATTGCCGCTTTTTCAACCGCAGCTTATGCCGGCCAAATGGAAGGCAAAGTACAGGCTGTGGACGAATCAACCCGCACGATCCTGCTTGAGGACGGTTCGACCTATGTGGCCGCCGAAGGTGTGGAAATCAGCGGATTGGCCGCAGGCGACGCGATCGTCGTGACCTATGACGACGGAACCAACAACGCGACCGCTGTCGAAAAAATGTAACGGCTATCTCAGGCAAACCCTCTGGCCGGTCCCGGAAACGGGGCCGGCTTTATGTTGGATTCCATCTACCTGTGAACGGCTCTAAGATGCTCGAGTTTTCGAATCGAGGAGGAGCGAGCCGGTGGCGACGACAAAACGAGGATTCTGGCTGACACGTCGGTCAACGCTTATCGGTGCGGCGGTTGTTGCCGGCGGTGGCCTTTGGGGCGGAACGACACTGGCGCGCCTGGCCCGCGATCCCTCGGGACCGAAGAGTTGCGGCCGCATCAGCGACATCGACGGGATGTCGCTGGTCCTTGATCGACCTGCCGGGCTGCCCGAGCATGATCCGAACCTGCCATGGCTGTCCAAAGGCGGTGACATCAATGATGCCAGCTGCCTGTCGGCAACACCGGTTTACGGCGTGGTCGAGGTTGCGGAGGAGGAACATATCGCCCGGGCGCTGGCATTTGCGCGCGAAAACGGGCTGAAGATCTCGATGGCGGCGGTGCGCCATTCGATGGGCGGGCACGCGTTTGACGACCATGCGCTGGTGCTCGACATGCGCAAATTCAACAAAATCGAGCTGGACGCGGCGGATAAAACCATCACGGTACAGCCGGGTGCCGCCTGGCATGACATCCAGAACGTATTGCATCCGCGATTTGCCGTTAAGGCCATGCAATCGAGCGATATTTTTTCGGTGGGCGGCTCGATCTCGGTCAATGCGCACGGCATGGATCATCACGCCGGCGCGGTGGTTGGCTCCATCCGCTCGATGCGGGTGATGATGGCCGACGGTTCGATCGTCTCATGCTCATCAGCGGAAAACGCCGAGCTGTTTCGTCATATCGTTGGCGGCTACGGTCTGTTCGGCGTCATCTTGTCGGCGACGCTCGATATCACCGACAATGCGGTCTACCAAACCTCGAGACAGGTCATTCCATCGACGGAATTTCCGGCGTTTTTCGAGAAAAACCTCAAGAATGACGAAGGTCTTGGCCTGTTTTACGGGCACTTGTCGACGGCGCCGGGCAATTTGCTGGAGGAGATGATCGTCTATCGCTACGACCAAGCAAATGTGCCGGTTCCCGACGATATGGCGGCGCTCGGTGAGCCGGGTTCGGTCAAGATCAAGCGGTTGCTGTTAAACCTGTCCAAGCATGGTTCGGTGTTCAAGAACCTGAAATGGTTTGCCGAAAAGACGCTGGAACCCAAGGTGGAAAGCTGTACCGTCCCGCGCACCACAGCCATGGGCGAGGGCGAGGCCTGCCTCGTCACCCGCAACGATCCGATGCACGATTCGGTGCCCTATCTGTTCAATGATCTGAAGGGTGATACCGATATCCTGCACGAGTATTTCATCCCGCGAGCGGCCTATAACGACTTTATCGCGGCGGCGCGGGAAATCCTGAAAACCCATGACGCCGGTGTGCTCAATGCCTCTGTGCGCATCGTGCACAAGGACGACATCGCGCTTTCCTATGCGCCAGAGGATGCATTCTCTCTGGTGCTTTACATCAATCAGAGCACCGATGATGACGGCAATGCCAAGATGCGGGCGCTAACGCGGGACCTGATCGATCTGACGGTTTCGCACGGGGGCCGTTTTTTCCTGCCCTATCAATTGCACTACACCGGCGAGCAGTTGCTCGCATCCTATCCGGATATCACCGCGTTTCTGGCGAAGAAACGCGAGGTCGATCCCGATGGGCTGTTCACGTCGACCTGGTATCGGGCCGTCAGTGCACTGACGGCGGCGGTTTGACGGTGAGCCGAGACTTGCACATGGAGCAGGTCTCGGGAGGATATGGGCACCGTCAATTAGACCTGCGGGGCATGTGATCCCCGACATCGCTCAAACCGGAAGCCCGGTCTCCATCTTGTTTTCGCGCAGCACCAGATTGGTGCGGACATGGGAGATGCCGGGCAGGCGAAACAGGAAATTTTCCAGGAAATCATTGTAGGCGGGCAGATCGGCACAAACGACCCGCAGGTGGTAGTCGGCTTCACCGGTGGTGGCGAGGCACTCCAGTACTTCCGGGCGGCGTTCGATACCGCGCACGAATGTCTCGACATGCTCGGAGGTCTGCCGGGTCAGGGTGACGTGGACGACGGCAGAAAAGCTCAATCCGACCTTGGCCGGATCGACCAACGCCGCATAGCTGCGGATAACGCCGGCATCCTCCAAAGCACGCACGCGCCGCCAGCAGGCCGATGTGGACATGCCTGCCGCTTCAGCCAGCTCCTGGTTGGACATGCGCCCATCGGTTTGCAGCAGGCGCATCAGGCGTCGGTCGGCCTCGGTAATCTCTGTCATGTGCAAATCCATGGTGGGTGATATTTTCGCTATTTAATAACGTTTCGGTAGAAAATACCAATTTTCTTTTCACTAGCGGGCTGATCAGCAGAATATTCCGATTGATTCGCGTTAAAATATCCAACAGCGCAGCAATCAGGAGCACTCTTGTGAACATGATTCCGCAGAATTTTTTGGGTGAGTACCGGCTTGAGGACCGCTTCGACAAGCGCGAGGGCCCGGTGTTCATGACCGGAACGCAAGCGCTGGTCCGCATCCTGTTCGATCAGGCCAGACGAGATCAGGAGGCGGGACTGAACACGGCCGGGCTTGTCTCAGGCTACCGCGGCTCTCCACTCGGCGCCGTCGATCTAGAACTTTGGCGCGCGGGCGAACGCCTGAATGACGCCAATATCGAGTTCATGCCTGCGGTCAATGAAGACCTGGCGGCGACCGCAATGCTCGGCTCGCAGCAAGTGGAGACCAATCCGCAGCGGCAGTACGACGCCGTGTTTGCCATGTGGTACGGCAAGGGGCCGGGACTTGACCGGGCGGGCGATGCACTCAAGCACGGCAACGCCTATGGCTCCTCGCCGAATGGCGGCGTGCTGGTGGTCGCCGGTGACGATCACGGCAGCGTCTCATCGTCGATGCCGTACCAGTCCGACGCCGCTTTCCTGACCTGGTTCATGCCGACCCTCGCTCCGGCGAGCGTGTCGGAATATCTCGCCTTTGGCGAATACGGTTACGCGCTGTCGCGGTTTTCCGGTACATGGGTGGGTTTCAAGGCGGTTTCGGAAACGGTGGAATCGGCAATGGCGTTCGATCTCGTTGCCGATCGAAAATTCATCACGCCGACTTTCGAGATGCCGGCGGACGGCTTGCATTACCGCTGGCCTGATCTGCCCGGCCCGCAGATCGAAGAGCGCATGGAGGCCAAGAAGAACGCGGTATTCGCCTTTGCCGAGGCCAATCCGATCGACAGGCATATCCATGATGTGACCGAAGCCAAATTCGGCATTGTCACCACCGGTAAAGGCCATCTCGACCTGATGGAGGCACTGCGCCTGCTCGGCGTCGACGAGGCAACCTGCCGTCGGCTCGGCATAGACATCTACAAGGTCGGCATGGTCTGGCCGCTGGCAAGGCGCGATGCGCTCGATTTTGTACGCGGAAAACGCGAGATACTTGTGATCGAGGAAAAGCGCGGCATCATCGAGAGCCAGTTCAAGGAATATTTCTACGACTGGCCGGGCAACAAGCCGGAGCGGATGGTTGGCAAGCGCGATGAAAACGGCGACCGGCTGGTGCCGTGGACCGGCGAATTGTCGCCTCGCCTGCTTGTGCCCATCGTCGCAGCCCGGCTTGACGGCATCTTTCCGGGCGAAAACTTCGTTGCCAGGGCCGAAAGACTGCTTGAGGTTCCGGTCGCGCAGATCAATGTCGAGGGAGCGACGCGCACTCCTTATTTCTGCTCGGGCTGTCCGCACAGCACGTCGACGAAATTGCCGGAGGGATCGAAGGGCCTGGCAGGGATCGGCTGCCATTTCATGGCAAGCCTGATGAACCGCAATACAACATCGCTGATCCAAATGGGTGGCGAAGGGGTGAACTGGACAGCCTGCTCGAAATTCACCGGCAATGGCCATGCTTTCCAGAATCTGGGCGAGGGGACCTGGTATCACTCCGGATCGATGGCGGTTCGCCAGGCAGTCGCGGCGAAAGCCAACATCACCTACAAGATTCTCTACAATGATGCCGTGGCGATGACCGGCGGGCAGCCGGTCGACGGGCCGGTGAGCGTGCAGGCGATTGCGCACGCGTCCCGTGCCGAGGGGGTGGAGCGGATCGCCGTCGTTTCGGACATGCCGGAAAAATTCGCCGCGCCGGATTTCCCCGCCGGAACGACAATCCATCACCGCGACGAATTGGATGCGCTGCAGCGCGAGATGCGCGAGATCAAGGGCGTTTCGGTGCTGATCTACGAACAGACCTGCGCAGCCGAAAAACGGCGCCGGCGCAAGCGCGGCAAGATGCAGACGCCGAAAAAATTCGCTGTCATCAATGAGCTGGTCTGCGAGAATTGCGGTGACTGTTCGGTCGAATCGAATTGCCTCAGTGTCGAGCCGGTCAAGACGCCGCTCGGCATCAAACGGCGCATCAACCAGTCGACCTGCAACAAGGATTTTACCTGCATCAACGGTTTCTGCCCCAGTTTCGTAACCGTTGCCGGGACAAGAAAGAAGAGGTCGGGGCAAGGAGGAATCGACTACACCGGGATGGCCGACGCGCTGGCATTTCCCAAACTGCCTGATCTCGACAAGCCATACGACCTGCTGGTTACGGGTGTTGGCGGAACTGGTGTTGTCACCATCGGCGCCCTGGTGACCATGGCCGCACATCTGGAAAACAAGGGCGCGAGCGTGCTCGACTTTACCGGCTTTGCGCAGAAATTCGGGCCGGTGCTCAGCTTTGTCCGTCTGGGGAGCGCGCGCACCGACATCAATCAGGTCCGCATCGATGCCGCTTCCGCCGATGCGCTGATCGGCTGCGATATAGTGGTGAGTTCGTCGCCGAAGGCATCGGCGATCTGCCGGGACGGCACGAAAACCGTGCTCAATCTTGCTGAAATGCCGACCGGCGATATCGTGCTTCACCGCGACGCCAGCTTGCGTACGGATGAACGGCAAAACGCCATAGAGGAGCATTGTCGGTTCGGCGAATTTGACGGCGTTCGATGCCAATCGCCTTGCCGAGCGGCTTTTGGGCGACACGGTCTTTGCCAATGTGATCATGCTCGGTGCCGCCTGGCAGAAGGGACTCGTGCCGGTGTCGTTTGCCGGGCTTCTGCGGGCTATCGAGCTTAACGGTGTCGCCATTGATGCCAACAAGCAGGCCCTTGCCATAGGCCGGCTGATGGCGGAGGCGCCGGAAAGGCTGAACATACCGGCACAGCCAGATGAGCTCGGCGAATCCGCCGAGCTGTTGATCGAGCGCTTCGTGGACCATCTTCACGGCTACCAGGACGCCGCTTATGCCCTTCGGTTCAAACAAATTGTCGACAAGGTGCGGGCAGCGGAAGGCGGTAGGGAAGCAGGCGCGGTTACCGAGGCGGCGGCGCGATCGCTGTTCCGGCTGATGGCGTACAAGGATGAATACGAGGTGGCGCGCCTGCACCGCGACCGCGCATTTCAAGACCGTCTTGCCGAAGAATTCGAACCGGGATTCAAACTCACATATCACCTGGCGCCACCGCTGTTTACCGGTCAGACCGATGCACGCGGCAGACTGCTCAAGCGGGAATACGGCGCGTGGATGGGCGGATTGCTTTCCGTGCTGAAACGGATGAAAGGCTTGCGCGGCCGCTTTGCCGATCCGTTCGGCCATACGGCAGAGCGGCGCATGGAACGCGAGCTCATCGGCTGGTACGAAGAATTGCTCGATACCGCGCTTAGTCGTCTCACAGCGGACAATCATGCCGAAATTGCCGAACTGCTGGCGCTCGGCGACCAGATTCGCGGTTATGGGCCGGTCAAGGATGCTGCGGTCGCCAATGTCAAACAGCAAGTGGCCGAGAAGCTTGCCGAGTTGAACAGGGCCAAGACAGCTTTGGCGGCTTGAGCGTCAATTGGCGGGTTTGTGAAGCGCGCTGATCACCTCGATCGTCGCCTGCCTGACCGGCTCAATCGTCGGTGCCAGAAGCGCGTTGCGGTCGAAGACATCGGGGTGATCTGAAACGGATTTGCGGAGTGCGTTGCCGAAGGCCATGCGCAATTCCGTGCCGATATTAAACTTGGCCACCCGCGACTCGCGCGCGAGCCGTTGGCGGGTCTCGACCGGAATGCCACTGCCGCCGTGCAGAACCAGCGGAAGCGTTGTCACCGCCTCGATGGCGCGAACCGCATCGAAATCGATGCCGGCGGTCTTTTCGGTTTTCAGGTGTACGTTACCGACCGAGATGGCGAGCGCGTCGGCTCCTGCCTCGCGGTCGAAGCGGGCGGCCTCATCCGGTGAAGTTCCAGACGATGCAGCGCCTTCGGCATAGCCGACGAAACCAACTTCGCCCTCCACAGAAACGCCGGCAGCATGGGCCTTTTCGGCGATCGCCGCCGTCTTGTCGATATTCTCGGCAATCGGCAGTTTCGAACCGTCGAACATGACCGAGGTGAAACCGTTGTCGATACCTTCGAAACACTCTTCGGCTGTGTAGCCATGATCGATGTGGCATACGACCGGCACCGATGCTCTGTTCGGCCATGCATGCAGAACATTTTCCCCAAGATCGGCACCGGCGTGTGCTTGCGGCAGCCGGGACCGGCCTGCAGGATGATCGGGATGCCGGTTTCGTCTGCCGCCTCGACATAGGCGCGGGCATCTTCCCAACCAAGCACGACGAGCCCGGCAATCGCGTAGCCACCGGTCATCGCCGGCTGCAGGACCTGCGACAGCGTGGCTGCGGTCATTTGAACTTCGCGATCATGTCCTTGATGCCGGGGATCGTCTCGATCTGCCAGGCATGGGCCGGCTGGAAGAACTGGATAAGCGAGCGCTGGGAAAGGCCGCCGAGAATGGTGAAGTAGTACATCTCGTAGCCGGGTGCGACCACACAGGGGTGATAGCCCTTTTCAAGGATGATCGTCGATCCGTCGATGATATGGTAGGCGTCGCCGACCTTGCCGTCCTCACGCTGGACGAGCTGCATGCCGAAGCCGTGGTCGGGCCGGAAACGGAAATTGTAGGTCTCGTCGTGACGGCTTTCCTCCGGTATCCGATCGGTGTCGTGCTTGTGCGGCGGAAAACCGGACCAGCCGCCCTGGCCGACTGTGAACAGTTCGGAGACAAGCAGCCGGCCGACCTTGTCGTGATATTTTGTGCCGAGGATGTGTTTGATCTTGCGGTGGGTCTTGGTGTCGTCGGAACCGTATTGCACCAGATCCAGATCGTCGGCACGGACATCGAACGGTTCCAGAACCTTGTCAAATTTGGCGCCGGCAACGAACACTTCCACCGCATCGCTTTGGCAGACCATTGTGGTTCTGGCGCCGGTCGGTACATAAACGCCTTCCGGCTCGCCGTCCCAAACATCGGCAACGCGATTTCCCAGCGCGGTGAATTCTACGCCCTCGACATTCAGGTCAACCGTGCCGGTTGCCGGAACGATACAGGTCTCGTAGCCGGGAACAGCGTATTCAAAGGCCTGTCCGCGTTCCAGCTTGACTATGTTGAAATAGTTGAGCGGTACGCGGCTGTCGCCGGTATCGATGATGGCAGCATTGTTGTTGTCGTGAGGGGGGATGTGCATGGTGTTTTCCTCTTATCCCGCCGATATGCCCGGATGATTTGCGATAAATGTGTCGATCTCCGCCGGTGTCGGCATGGCAGGCGCGCAGCCGATACGTGAGACGACGATAGCCGCGGCTGCAGATCCGCGTTCAACGCATTGTTCAAGCGGCATGCCAGCCGCGTATGACGCGATGAATGCGCCCATGAAAGAATCGCCCGCACCCGTCGGTTTCAGCGCATCGACCTTGAAGATACCGGTGCGGAAAGAACCGTCCGGCGTAAAGGTGATCGAGCCCTCAGGGCCCATTTTGTAGACGACGATCTGTGCCGTGGTCCTGGCGAGATCTTCGGCGAAGGCGAGACCCCTGGACTTGTCGCCTGCCATGACGCCGAATTCGTCATCATTGCCGATGACGATGTCGCAATAGGATGCGGCGCGCGAATAGACCTCGGCGGCTTCTTGCGCAGAGGGCCAGGAATAGGGCCGGAAATCGATGTCGAAGATCACCGGCAAGCCCGCGTCCCTGGCAAGATTGAAAGCGGTGAATGTGGCGCTGCGAGACGGTTCGCTGGCAAACACGGTACCGGTCGTGATCAGCGCGGCATAGTCGCCGAATTCGACGGCGAACGGACGTCGTCCTCATTCATCTGAAAATCGGCCGCACCGTTGCGGTAGATGACCGACTGATGGTCCTCGACACGACTTTCGATGATGGCGAGCGAGTTTCTGAATTCGCCGGTAACCGCGCGCACGTGATCACTATTGACGTTGTAGTGGGCGAGTTGTTTGACCGCTGCACGTCCGACGGCATCATCGGATACGCAGGTCACCAGTGATGCCTTGCCACCGAGCTTGACGATGGCCACGCCGATATTGGCGGACGATCCGCCAAGACAGGCAAAATACTGCCCGGCGTCTTCTGTCCTGGTGCCCGGCGGATCGGCATAGAAATCCATGCCGGCCCGGCCGATGATAACAAAGTCATTCTGACTGATTTTTCCCAGCTCAGCTGCCATTGACCGAAATCCTAAACACCGCGGCGTTGGCGAGCGCGACCGGCTTCCTGCTCGACATGAGCATTGCGGACGTTCTCATTGTTGGAGACTTCAGGTGTGCCGACCTCCCACCAGGCGTGCCCTTCACCGGTCCAGCCCTCAAAGGCGTCGACCTTCATGGAAATGATATAGGTGCGCTCGGCTTTCTTTGCGCGTTTGAAAGCCTCGCGGAACTCGGCGATCGTGTGCACGGTCTCGGCCTCTGCACCCATCGACCGGGCATGGGCTTCGAAATCGACCGCGAACGGCTCGACGGCAATGTTACAGTGCTCAATCAGGTTGTTGTACGATGTGTTGCCGGTGTTGTTCTGCAACTTGTTGATGACCGCAAATCCGCCATTGTCGAGAACGACAACGATCATCTTCCTGCCGGTCAGCACCGACGAGTAGATATCGGAATTCATGATCAGGTAGGACCCGTCGCCGGTGAACACGACGGTATCGGCATCCGACCCGTCCTCCAATTGCGCCATCCGCGCGCCCCAGCCGCCGGCGATTTCGTAGCCCATGCAAGAATAGCCGAATTCGACATCGATGGTGCCGGTCTTTCTGGTACGCCAGTTGGCTGCGATCTCGGCGGGCAGGCCACCGGCAGCGGCGACAACACGATCATTATCGGCGCAAAGTTCGTTTACGGCGCCGACAACCTGGGCATAGGAGGTCGGGCGATTGGAGCCTGACGGATCGGTCGGGCTGACGTTTTCGTCGACATAGACATTCCAGGCCGCGCGTTCCTCGCGGGCGAATGAGGTCCATTGATCGGGCGCCTGGTATCCTGCGAGCGCATCGGAGAGCGCCTCAATACCCAGTTTGGCGTCGCCTACAACCGGCTGGGCGCGATGTTTGCCAGCATCGTGACGTGCCGCGTTGAGCGTGATGATCTTCGCATCGGCGGAAAAGGCGGTCCAGGAACCGGTGGTGAAATCCTGCAAACGCGTGCCGATGGCTACGATAACATCGGCCCGGCCGGCGATGTTGTTGGCCGAATTGGATCCGGTGACTCCAATCGGCCCGCAATTGAGCATGTGGGCATGGACCATATTGGCCCTGCCGGCGATCGTTTCGACAACCGGGATGCTGTGCTTTTCGGCAAATTGCGTCAGTTCGGCGACTGCGCGCGAATACTGCACACCGCCGCCGGCGATGATGACCGGTCGTTTGGCCGACTTCAGAAGCTCCGCCGCATCGGCAATTTCGCGCTCATCCGGCGCCTGGCGACGAATTCGGTGAACCTTGCGCTCGAAGAATTCAACCGGGAAATCCCAAGCCCAGCCCTGGACATCCTGCGGCAATCCGAGGAACACGGGGCCGCAATCGGCGGGATCCAGCATGGTCGCAATCGCCTGCGGCAGTGACTGGACGATTTGCGCCGGGTGGGTGATGCGGTCCCAGTGGCGGGTGACCGCCTTGAACGCATCATTGACCGAAATCGACGGATTGTAGAAATGCTCGAGTTGTTGCAGCACCGGATCGGGCAGGCGGGTGATAAAGGTGTCGCCGCTCAACATCAGCAGCGGCAGACGGTTGGCGTGCGCCGTCGCGGCGGCCGTCAGCAGATTGGTGGTACCGGGACCGGCCGAAGTGGTGGCAAACATGAAACGCTGGCGCAGTTTCTGCTTAGTGTAGCCGACGGCCGCCATCGCCATCGATTGCTCGTTTTGGCCACGCCAAAGCGGCAACGCCTCGCGGTGCTCGTACAGCGCCTCGCCGAGACAGGTGACGTTGCCGTGGCCGAAAATTCCGAAACCACCGGCGCACAGTCTGACTTCCGTGCCGTCGATCTCGATGAACTGATTGACCAGATGTCTTACCAGCGCCTGAGCCATGGTCAGCTTGACTGTCTTACTACCTGACGACATGCCGCCTCCGTAATGCGATACGAAAAATTCGTGCACGAGAAATTCGTTGCTTGACGACCAAGCGTAATTGGCGTTTAGCTGTTTTGCAACCGGTTGCAAAAACAATTTTGTATATGGCGCGGATCATGAGAGAAATCGGCATTGGCATCGTAGGTGGCGGCTATATGGGCAAAGCCCATAGTGTGGCCATGCAGGCCGTCGGCGCGGTATTCAATACCGAGCTGCGGCCCAGGCTTGAAATGATTTGCACCTCGAACCCGAAAAGCGCCGCTGCGAAGGCGGCCGCGCTCGGGTTCAGGCGCCATACCCATGACTGGCATGAACTCGTCGATGACGATCACGTCGAGGCGGTCGTGATTGCCACACCGCAGGAATTGCATCGTGACATCTCCTTGAAGGCTTTTGACCTGGGCAAGCCGGTATTTTGCGAGAAGCCGCTTGGTATGTCCGTTGGCGAAAGCCGCGAGATGGTGTCTGCAGCCGAAAAGTCAGGCGTCGTCAACATGACCGGCTTCAACTACATCCGCACGCCGGCCTCGCAGCTTGCTCGCCAACTGATCGCATCCGGCGTAATCGGCGAGATCACCTATTTCCGCGGCGAGCACACAGAGGATTTCTTTGCCGATCCCGATGAACCGGCGACCTGGCGCAACCAGGGCCGTTCGAACGGCACAATGGGGGATCTGTCGCCGCACATGATCAATGCCGCGCTGGCGTTGGCCGGTCCGATTCAATCGCTGTGCGCGGATATACAGACGGTTCACGAGCAGCGGCCATCGGATGACGGGCCGGTTACGGTCACCAATGATGATCACGCGCATTTCATGTGCCGCTTTGAAAGCGGAGCCATGGGCGCGCTGCATTTCAGCCGCATCGCAACCGGCCGCAAGATGGGGTATATCTACGAGATCAGCGGCACCAAGGGTGCGATCCGGTTCAACCAGGAAGATCAAAATGCGCTTTGGCTCTACGAGGCCAAGTGCGGAGCCATCCACCCGCGGTTTCAAGCAGATCCTCACCGGTCCGGAGCATCCCGATTACCTGCCGTTTTGCCAGGGCCCCGGTCATGGAACAGGCTTTCAGGACCAGATTATCATCGAGGCGAAGGATTTTTTGCAGGCCATCGAAACCGGCAAACCGGTCTGGCCGACATTTCGCGATGGCATGTTGGTCAATCAGATTGTCGAGGCATCATGGCTGTCGCACGAACAGGCCCGCTGGGTCGAGATCAACGAAATATAGAGAACGATTATGACGATCAGAATTGGCAATGCCCCGTGCTCGTGGGGTGTGGAATTTCCTGATGATCCGAGAAACCCGCCATGGCAGCGGGTGCTCGATGAATGCAAAGCGGCCGGCTATAACGGGATCGAGCTGGGACCCGTCGGTTTCATGCCCGAAAATCCCGACGTGCTGGGTCCCGAACTGGAGCAGCGCGATCTGGAACTGATCAGTGGTGTGGTGTTCCGGGCGTTTCATGATCCCGATATGTGGGACGACGTTTTGGACGGAACGCACCGCACCTGCAGGGCGCTGGTCGCCCATGGCGCTCAACACCTGGTCCTGATCGATTCCATCTCACCAAGACGCGCGCCGACCGCCGGGCGACCGGATGAGGCCGAGCAGATGGACGGTGCGGAATGGTCGGATTTCGTTGATCGCATCCGCACTGCGGCGAAGATCGGCAGTGAGGAATACGGTCTGACCGTAGGCATGCATCCGCATGCTGCCGGCTTCGTCGATTTCGAAGCCGAGGTTGAGCGCCTGTTGCAAGAGATCGACGACAGCATCATGAAAATATGTTTCGACACCGGTCATACGCACTATGCCGGTTTCGATCCGGTCGGCTTCATGAAGCGGCACATGGAGCGCATTTCCTACATGCATTTCAAGGATATCGATCCGGTCGTGAAGGCGGACGTGATTGCTAATCGCACGGATTTCTACGAGGCTTGCGGACAGGGGATATTCTGCAATCTCGGTGATGGTGAAACCGACTTCCCGGCGGTTCGGCAATTGCTGCTTGACCACGGATTTGAAGGCTGGTGTACGGTCGAGCAGGATTGCGATCCCGAAGCCGCGGCGTCGCCCATGGATGACGCAATAGCAAATCGCAAGTATTTGGAATCAATCGGATTTTAAGGTCTTTTCCATGACGAAACTCAATTGGGGAATTGTTGGCGGCGGCGAAGGAAGCCAGATCGGGCTTGCGCATCGGATTGGCTCGGGGATGGACAATGCGTTTGCGTTTGCGGCTGGTGCGATGGATGTCGATCCTCAAAAGGGGCGCGAGTACGGCATTCGACTAGGGCTTGATGAGGACAGAGCCTACGGCAACTGGCGCGACATGCTCGAAAGCGAGCGCGAGCGCGAGGACCGCATCGATCTGGTGACGGTGGCGACGCCCAACTCGACGCATTTCGAAATCACCAAAGCGTTTCTGGAAGCCGGATTTCACGTGCTGTGCGAAAAGCCGATGACGATGACGGTCGCCGAGGCCGATGAGATCGTGGCGCTTAGCACCTCTACCGGTCAGATATGTGCGGTCAATTACGGATATTCGGGATTTCCGATGGTTCGCCAGATGCGGGCAATGGTGGCCAGGGGTGACCTGGGCAAGGTACGTGCCTTCGTGGCCGAGTTTTCGCATGGCTTTCATGCCGATACGGCTGATCTCGACAATCCGCGTGTGCGGTGGCGGTATGATCCGAAGCAAGCCGGTGTGTCGGCGCAATTCGCCGATTGCGGCATTCATGCATTGCACATGGCGAGTTTTGTACTCGGCCAGGAAGTGGAAAAACTGTCCGCCGATTTTGCCTCCTGTCTGCCCGGACGCGAACTGGAGGATGATGCGCTTGGTGGCGCTTCGCATGGATGGCGGTGCAGTTGGCCGCCTGTGGACCAGTTCGGTTGCCATCGGTCGAATGCACGGACTGACCTTGCAGGTGTTTGGTGAAAAAGGCGGGTTGCGCTGGGCTCAGGAACAACCGAACCAGCTTTATTGGAATCCGCTCAACGAATCGGTGCGTATTCTCGAACGCGGGGAGCCGACGCTCGCGCCGGAAGCGCGACGCGCGTCATGGCTGACCATCGGCCATGCCGAGGGCGCGCCAGCGGCGTTTGCCAACATCTATCGGGATCTTGCCGAGGATATCGGCGCTCGCAAGGAAGGCCGAAATCCCGATCCGCTCGCGCTGGCCTATCCAACGGCTACGGACGGATTGCGCTCCATGGCAGCGATCGAAGCCGCGGCGGCTTCAGCAAAGCAAGGTGGCGGCTGGGTCGCAGTCAATTCATCACCCGAGCATTAGAACCGTTTAGGCCGACACCAGAGCTTTCAGTGTTTTTCGTTCGACGACAGAACATTCAAACAGTCTCGATTCGTGCGATTGGTCGGGCCTTTCGACCATGTCGACGACAAGATCGACGGACGCCAGGATGATGTCGCGGGTGGGCTGACGGATAGTGCTCAGCGCGTAGGCTTCCCAACCCGACATGTCCATATCGTTGAAGCCGAGAAAGCTGATGTCACCGGGTATTGTCATGCCGCGGCTGCGGGCAGCGTCCATGGCGCCCATGCAGATCAGATCGTCACCGCAGAAAACCGCGTCTACCGACTTTTCCGATAGAAGCGAATGCATGGCATCGCGGCCTGCGTAGTAGGAATAGTCCGCAGCAAAACGGATATCCGCGATGGATTGTCCGGCTTGGGACATACGCTGCTTGAAGCCGGCGACACGGTCTTGGGTCGATGTGGCAGTTTCCGGTCCGCCGAGAACGGCAATCGCACGGTAACCGCGGCATAGCAGGGTTTCGGCTGCCAATATACCGCATTTGTGATTGTTGATTCCAACGACGGGAACTTCCGAATTCGGATTATAGCGCCCAAAGGCGTGAACGACCGGTACCTTGGCGTCCTGGAAGGATTTCGCGAATTGCGGCGGCAGCGTGGACGTGGCGACGACGACACCGTCGACGCTGTACTGCTTCAGCATTTGAACGGAATATGCCGGATCGGTTTCCTGGGTCAGATTGACCAGCAGCGGACGCAGACCGCGCTCCTGAAGAGTTTGCGTGTAAAGGTCAAAGACCTCCAGAAAAATCGGGTTTTGAAAATTGTTGGCGACGAGACCGATCAGTTTGGTGCGGTTGGTCGCCAGACTGCGGGCGATCAGGCTCGGACTGTAGCCAAGCTCCCGGGCAGCCTTTTCCACCTTGCTGCGGGTTTTTGCAGAGACGCTGGCGCCGTCCGTGTAGGTGCGCGAAACCGCGGACCGCGATACGCCCGCACGTTCTGCCACCTCCTTCAGCGTTACCGCCATATTTGTTCCTCCGCCGGAACCCCGATACCGGAGCGCCAATCGCATGCCAACGGTAGCGAAACGTAAAAATTTTTGCAACCGGTTGCAAAATGGCTTCGAATGTGATTGGCTTCTAATGCCGGATGAGCACCTGTGCCCTTCCGGCTGTCATTAAAACATGAGCGAATTTCCCGGGAGGAATGCAAATGAAGCGCTTATTGAAAAGCTTGATTGGTGCTGCGATGGGCGCGGCGATCGCGGTCACCGGAGCTGCCGGAACTGCCTGGGCTGAGGGAGAAAAATACGTTCTTGTCAGCCACGCGCCAGACAGCGATAGCTGGTGGAACACGATCAAGAACGGCATCGCGCTCGCCGGCGAGCAGATGAATGTCGAAGTCGAATACCGCAATCCGCCGACCGGCGACATTGCCGATATGGCCCGCATCATCGAGCAGGCTGCGGCGTCCGGACCCGACGGGATTATCACGACGCTGGCTGATTATGACGTGCTTAGCGGTGCGATCAAATCGGCAGTTGATTCCGGCATCGATGTTATCATCATGAATACCGGCACGGCCGATCAGGCCCGCGAAGTTGGTGCGCTGATGTATGTTGGCCAGCCTGAATACGATGCCGGGCATGCGGCCGGTCTGCGTGCGAAGGGCGATGGCGTGAAGTCGTTCCTGTGTGTCAATCACTCGATCCAGCAGCCTACCCTGGCAGAGCGTTGTCAGGGTTTTGCCGATGGGCTGGGTGTTGAACTCGGTAACTCGATGCTGGACAGCGGCGCTGACCCGGCGGAAGTCAAGAACAAGGTTCTGGCCTACCTGTCGGCCAATCCGAATACCGACGCCGTGCTGACACTCGGTCCGGTCTCGGCCGATCCGACCATCCTGGCTCTTGATGAAGCCGGTCTGGCTGGCGACATCTACTTCGGAACGTTCGATCTGGGTGCGGAAATCGTTAAAGCGATCAAGGGCGGTACCATCAAATGGGGTATCGACCAGCAGCCGTTCCTGCAGGCCTATCTGCCGGTCGTCATCTTGACGAACTACCACCGTTACGGTGTGCTGCCGGGCAACAACATCAACTCCGGCCCCGGCTTTGTTACCGCAGATGGTCTGGAACTGGTTGAGAAGTTCGCGGGCGAATACCGCTAGAACGAGCGTCGCTTGAACAAGTGATGCAGCTGGCCCCGATAGGGGCCGGCTAAACTACCCGATTTGCCAAAATTTGTGGAGACGAGGGATGGCCAACACAGCCACTGACGAACGCATCAAGGAGATGTCGTCGTTCCGAAAGGCGTTGATACGCCCGGAGTTGGGCGGGATCTGCGGGACGATCATCGTATTCGCATTCTTTCTGATATTTGCATTTGATTCCGGAATGTTCAACTCGCAAGGCGTCATGAACTGGTCGGTTGTTTCGGCGCAATTCATGATCATCGCCGTTGGTGCGTGCCTCCTGATGATCGCAGGTGAGTTCGACCTGTCCGTCGGCTCGATGATCGGTTTTTGCGGCATGGTCATTGCGATTTTCTCGGTCACAATGGGCTGGCCGGTCTGGCTGGCAATTATCGTTACGTTTGCCATCTGTGTTGCCATCGGAGCCCTGAACGGCTTCATCGTGATCAGAACCGGTCTACCGAGCTTTATCGTGACGCTTGCGTTCCTGTTCATTCTGCGCGGATTTACGATTTACCTGCCGCAGACCATTGAACGCAAAACGATCATCGGCGGCGTCAAGGATGTGGCCGAGGGCGACTGGCTGGCACCGTTGTTCGGTGGCAAGATCCTTGGCGGGTTGTTCACCGCAATGGGCAATGCCGGCATCATCGAGACATTTGAGCGCGGCACCCGTGCCGGCCAGCCGGTCGTCGATGGTATCCCGATGCTTATCGTGTGGGCGATCATACTTGTCGCGTTCGGTCATATCCTGTTGACCCGGACCAAGTTCGGCAATTGGATTTTTGCATCCGGCGGCGATGCGGAATCGGCACGCAACTCCGGTGTGCCGGTGAACCGCGTGAAGGTTCTCATGTTCATGTTCACGGCCTTTTGCGCCTGCATCTTTGCCACATCGCAGGTGATGGAATTCGGCTCGGCCGGTGCCGACCGCGGCCTGCTCAAGGAATTCGAGGCAATCATCGCGGTCGTCATTGGCGGTGCGCTGCTTACCGGCGGGTACGGATCGGTTATCGGCGCAGCGCTCGGTGCGCTGATATTCGGCGTTGTGCAACAGGGCCTGTTCTTTGCAGGTGTCGAAAGTTCGCTGTTCCGGGTGTTCCTGGGAGTCCTGCTGCTGATGGCGGTTGTCCTGAACACCTATATCCGGCGCATGATAACGGGGGAGAAGTGATATGACCGAACCAATCATCAAAATGGTCGATATCGAGAAGCATTTCGGCTCCGTGATCGCTCTTGCCGGTGTTTCACTGGACGTCTTCCCGGGTGAGTGTCATTGCCTCCTGGGCGACAATGGTGCAGGCAAATCGACCTTCATCAAGACGATGTCCGGCGTCCACAAGCCGACGAAGGGTGAGATCTTCTTCGAAGGCCAGCCGATGAATTTCGCCGATCCGCGCGATGCCATGACGGCGGGGATTGCGACCGTGCACCAGCATCTCGCGATGATCCCGCTGATGTCGGTCAGCCGCAATTTCTTCATGGGCAACGAGCCACTGATAAAACGCTTCGGCATACCGTTCTTCGACCATAACTATGCCAATCAGGTGACAATGGACGAGATGCGCAAGATGGGTATCAATTTGCGCGGTCCGGATCAGGCAGTGGGCACGCTGTCCGGTGGTGAGCGGCAGACGGTCGCCATTGCGCGCGCGGTTCATTTCGGGGCGAAAATCCTGATTCTCGACGAGCCGACATCAGCGCTTGGCGTTCGGCAGACCTCCAACGTTCTGGCGACAGTCGACAAGGTTCGCAAAAACGGAATCGGCGTGGTGTTCATCACCCACAACGTCCGTCATGCGATGGCAGTGGGTGACCGCTTTACCGTGCTGAACCGCGGCCAAACGCTCGGCACGGCGGTACGCGGCGAAATCACACCTGAAGAACTTCAGGATTTGATGGCTGGCGGACAGGAGCTCGCTCAGCTCGAAGGATCGCTCGGCGGTACGGTCTGACCGCGCTGATCAATAATCGTATATGTGTTCCAGGCCGGCGCCCGATTTTTTCGAGCGCCGGCAACACGTTGTGAAGCTCGGTAACAGGGCTGATGATGCCCGTACGCCACCTGTCGGGCTCCGCGGGCAAGGCGTAGGAAAACAGCGTCGAAGCACCTGGCGGAGCGGCGATTGGTCCATCGGAAAGGACGGTGACGAAAATTATGTCATTGCCGCCGATCTCGACGAAGCGCAGCCCGCGATTGATCAGTCGCGGTACCATTTCGGTAAAAACCTGATACCGCCTTGTGACAAAGACCGCACCATCCTCTCCGAAATCCAGTTCCAGCTTCGTGTCGGGCTCACCATCAATTGCCAGGGCGACCGGTCCCGTTGCCCAGACATGGACATCGAGAAGGGCGGCGTCGGACGTCGCCGCCAGGCCGGAGGCGATCAGGTCGGCGTAAGCCTGCTTGATTGTGTAGGAAAGCCCGAAGGCGAGTTTGCGTTCCAACGAGCGGACGGCCGGGACACCAGATGTTGCCGGCAAAGCCCAAAGGTCAGCGCGTTTTTCAGCATAGGGAAAGCGATACCAGGGGACCTGATCGAGGAACGCCGCATATTCGGCAGCGGTTTCCGCCTGGAACCGGTCTTCCGATACCGGGGTCGGTGCGGCCAGTTCGGTCAACCGGCCAAAGGTGTTCTCCCACGCCCATTGCAACGCGTGCTCGATGGAATGGCTGGTGCCGATGACCACCAGCATCAAGTGATTTTGAAAGTTGAACGGATAGCGATCCGTTGCCCGGATGACCATCGCGTAATCCTGCCAGAACCGCCCGATATAGGCCCAATAGGCGAAACCCGACTCCCGGTTCTCCGCGACATACCCGGCATATTCGCGTGCCGCATAGACGATTGCCCATTCTGGGTAGGTCAGAAAGGTGCTTTCTTCGGAGCGCATGTAACCGGGAATTGCCAAAGCCTGCGCCCGCAACGTTTCGTTCGACTCGGGGGTATCGATATTCGTGATTTTCCCCGGGGCGCTGGTCGTCAGATATCCATAGGCAAGCCCGGCAATCGGCGTCACAATCACAATCGCAATGATGAATACGGTTGCGCGGAATAGCCGCTTGAGCCAGCGAAACATCAGATCAGGCGGTTGCCGCAGTCAGCGCGCGTTTTGACAGTACGAAGCCGATCCAGACCGCCGCGCCGCCTATCAGCAGATGCGGCAGGTTGGCAAAAAAACGGGCAGGGAATTCGATGTCCGAAACGCCGATGATGCCCTCGATGCCATTGATGAATATGCCCGCATCCAGGCACCCCGAACCGGTAACAAATCCGAGCACGCCATCGAACAGGTAGACCGAACCGAACAGCTTGAAATAGATGACCGCGGCGCGGTGCGATATGACCGCTGCGGCGAGCGCCCAGACACCTGAAAAACCGTGCAGAAGATCATCCCACCACTGCAGGGAGAACAAGCCGAACATGTAGCCGTTTTCGTCGATAAAGGCTGGCACATAGCCGATCCCGACAACGACGAGGAACATCACTGCATAGGCGAGTGCGAGCTTCTGAATTAATGTCATGGCCTCCTCCGGCATATTTGCTCAGCCAGCATAATGTGAATTTCGATCAAAAACAGGCGATGATTCCCGCTTGTTGACGAACAGCATCGTCTCAGACCGGAACGGAACATCAAAACAGGGGAACCTTGCCGACAATCTTCGCCCTGGCGATCCATGGGGTCTGGCGGCCGTCGGTCTGTTCGACCACCCGCTTTTTCAGCGCCAGATAAAGCTCGTCCAGATCAGTCGTGCCAGATCCGTCCCGGTCGAGTTCGGAACTGCCCGTCTGTTTAAGGATCGATGCGATGGCACTGGTGAAATAGCCGCCGCCTACGGAGGGACTTTCCAGACTGTACTGCCGTCCCTTTGATGCGGCGATGACGGTCAGCGAACCGCTGGCGGCGCCGAGAAGCGCATCGATTGCGCCGTCATTGGTGGCTTCGCCAACACTTCCCGAATGACAGGCATCGAGGAACACGAATGTTCTTGTTTGCAAGGCAGCCAGCCGATTGGCGAATTTACTCCACGGCAGACCGGTGCCTTCCAGATCGTTTAATCGGGTGGTTCGCGTTGCCAGATAAAACTGTCCGTCGTCGCCTCGAATTCCGTGGCCGGCGACAAAGACCATGACCGTGTCGCCGGGCGCTGCCTCAGCCGCTACTTGCGCAAGCGCGCCCTGCAGATCCTGATCCAGCGATTGACTGTCGAGAAACGGTCCCAAAATTGTCTTCGACCGGTATTTGGCATTGGAAACCTGCTTGACCGCGCTCACGAAACTCTCGGCATCCGAAACGGCAAAGCCAAGCTGGCTGAGCTTGCCTGTATCATCGTACTGGTCGGTCCCGACAGCGATCACAAACAACTTGCCGGTCGTAGTTTTGCCGCCAGGGAGGCGAATTTCTTCGGCCGCGCTTTCAAATCCGGCCTGGTCAATGGCAACAAAACTGAGCCAGTCGGCCTGCGGCAGATTTTCGGCGTCGACAATCCCCTCCCATTCAAGGCCGGTAATCTCCAGGGTTTTTGCCAGAACGCCGTCAGCAAATACTCGCAACTCACGCAATCCCGTTTGCGAAGTTACGGTCAGTGCAATTCCGGTGCCTGAGGTCGAGGAATCCTGGTTGAGTTCGGCGATCAATCTCGGTGGCGCGGAGAGGTCGGGGGCTTCAACCGGGCGCGTCGTCTCCAACACGGCGCGGACAAGGTCCGGCCGGTTGAGGCTGTTTGCCATTTGCGACAGGCTGTAGATCTCGGGTCGACCGACAAAGCGCATGTGGGCGAACTGCGCGCCCTCATGGGTCGACAGATAGTGGCCATGCCTGTCCCAGATCACGATCTCGTCGTCGACATAGCGTCCGTTCAATACAACATTGCCGCTTTCGAAGTTGTGGATTGCCAGGCTGCCATCCGCGTTGACCTGCATGAAATGACGGTGGTCTTTCGATAAGGAGAAGCGGGCGTCGGATGCATCGGTTTGCAGATCAACGGGGCCGTCCATGGACTGGTTGTCCAGATCGACGATGAACATCTTGCGGCCGATCGGCAGCAGCAGATAGCGATCACTGAGGAAGGCCGGCTTGAGATCGTCGAACTCGATCAGTTGTTGAAACGACTGCGGGATTTTTGCGCCGAGGCGGTCAGCGGCCATGTTTGGTCCCGGTTTTAATGCGCCGTAGCCTTGTTCCTTCCTTGTGATGTCATATTCCATCTCCTCATCATCCTGAAAGAAGTACTCGCATTCGACACCGTTGCCGGCACAGTAGAACTGACGGTCGAAAATGAGATTGAAGTGCCGGGTCTTGCCATCCTCGCGGATAAACAGATCGATCTGGTTCAGCGCCAGGTTTCCGACAGTGCCAATTCCCTGACATCCGGCATGTGTCAGCCACACCATGCGGTCGTCTGTGACATGGCTCCACATCCCCATCAGGTTGTCGCCGTAGGGCGCGCCACCCGACGGCCAGCAGCCCAGAGGTTGCTGCAGCACGTAGGAAGACCCTTCCATTTCCGCGGCGAGCGTGAATTTCACCGGTTCGAGCGTATCGGACTTGAACACCTCGAAACGCTTGCGTTTTTCGTCGTCCGATATCTCCATTCGATCGATTTGCTGCACTTTGTCGGCGATGCTGCCAACCGGATTTTTCTTTTTGACCTGAGGTGCAAACCGGGCGCGCAAACGCTCATTGACGAGGCCTTCGATTGTCCGGCCGACTGTACGCGCGGAGGCGAGCACGCTGGCGCCGCGCAGCAGTGATGCTGTCAGAATCCGGTCGTTGCGCGGTTTTGCAAGCTCATCGGTCTCAATGACTTTGTGGGTCGGACGGCGGTCGACCAGCGAAGCTACGCTTTCCTCTTCAACCGTTTCGTAGAACGTTTCAGCCGGGTCGCCCATATAGCGGTCGTGCGAGATCATGACCTGGGGATCGCTGCCGAGTTCGTGAGCGAGCGATTTTGCACCGGAGCTGTTTTGCGCGGCTTTCAGCAGCGCTTCGACAGGCCGGCCGCTCATGATGGCTTCGCTATTGGCCTTGTCCCAACCCACCTGGTGCTCGCTGATCTCGCCTCTGCCCCCGAGGCTGAAAATCGACACCACCGGTTCATCCTGCTGCTTGTAATATTTGTAGATGTAGCCGTTGGCGATATCGATGCGCGGCGAAACCGTGTCCTGCATCTGCATCAGCTTTGCGGATGATCCGCCTTCGGAATCCACCAGCAGGCTGATTACAAATCCCGGTCCCTGAAGCATTTTCCACCATTTCGACGGCACGATCAGGAATGCATCGCCGTGTCCCCACAGTGCCGGTGGATCCGGATTGGCGACGACATCGCCGGAAACCAGATCGATGACCTCGAATTTGGGTTTGTTTTCGCCGGCAGTGTTGAAGTCGCACGCGCCGTCACTGCGGCCTGATAATGCGGCCACGAAACGCCCGGTCGGCGAGAAATCCGGGCAGCGGCCCCGGCGGTCGAGCACCTTGCCGCCGGAACGGCGATCGAAGACCTGATAATAGCCGTCGAACACCCGTAGCTCGTAGCGATCATTGCTCGACCGCATGATCCGCTGCGGGCGAGAATAATCATACAGATCCTGAACGACGATACGCGCATTTCGTGCCTCGACGCTGATCTTGTAAGTGCCGATGTCGCGCAATTGCATTTCGCCGCATTTTGATTTCGCGATTACTGTCCATGACAGGCCGAAATTGCCTTCGCGATAGGGTTTTATGCCGATCTGGCCGTCGCCCGGAGCATCGGGTGTGTGCAACGGCACGATTGTACGGGTCCATTTTTTCGCAAATCCGATATCGAGCGGGCCGGGTGTGCCGCCGGGAAGCGGATAAAATCCGTCGCCTGAATAGCGGACCTGATCGATCGAAACGATAACCAGCCAGGCACTGACCTCGTCCGGGAAACCGATGTCGCCGCGTGACCATCTTATGGTTACGGGATCACCGGCGGCTATGACGGGATCGGACTGAAACCGGACATCGATACCGGCGGCAATCGACTTGAGAGTATTCAACTGGGCTTCGCAATGATCGGCCGAGCGGGCTTGATTTGCGGTCACCACAACAAGCAGCAAAGCCACAATCGACGACAGATACCGGGAAATCAAGTTTGTCATGCCAACCCCTGAGATATGCCACGCGGCCACAACTGTTACCGCAGGTAATCTAGAGCGTATACGGCTTAAATGGGAGCGGTTTGATGGCAAGTATTTTTCGCCTCAGCTAGGAGAACACCGCAGCGCGATGTTGCCATCATGCGAGGATTTCGACGGTGCTGATGCGTAAAAGACTGCGAAGCCGGGGATACAAAAAGCACCTGAAATATATGGATAAACCGCAATCGTTTGAACTTGATCCTTTGCGCTCCGGTCTTCGTCGCGCGGGTCTAACGGTACTCACACCGCGTCGCCCCACGCTCCTAGCCGGAACACAAAATCCCGGCGCTCAGACGATTCCATTTGAACCGAATACGCTCCAACAGTCAGAAAAATGGCGGCAAGATGAGCTTGCCGCCATGGGTGGACGATATTCGGGCATATGTGTCAGGCCAGAGCGGTCCCGCCATTGGTCTTGCCAAGGGCCCTGACCGGTACAAGAAACGCGATTACGAACAGCAAGTTGCCGATAACGTTCAACGGTACGCCCGAGACGAAGGATCCGGCGGAATCGATGACGAACCAGGTGACGATGCTGATCAGAATCATGCGGCGGGCGACCTCGGGCGCACGCGGCAGCACCTGGGTTACGGTCATCCACAAAAGCAGACCCCACCCGATCATGATCCCGCCGCTGATCGCCGAGATGAAGCGGGTTACCTGATCCAGCTCGCCGGGATTGCCGTCATAGGGCCAGATCAGAAGATCGGCAAAGAATATGGTCAATCCACCGCCGGCGGGATGCGCCGCCGCGGCAATCATGAAACCGAAGCCGATAACCAGTGCGCAAGCCGCCTTGAGCCCGTTGATCCAGAATTGTTCGGTCATTTCCTGTCTCCATTCCTTGAGAAGCGATGGCCGAAACTGCATGGCCCTGTGTCGCAAAACAATTACCTTGCAGGTAAGTGAAAGCATGCCGACACTGGAATATGCTTCGCGGGAACGGAGAACCGCCATGCAGCAGACATTTGGTACGGTACTGAAAGACTGGCGCGGCCGCCGCCGCATGAGCCAGCTTGAACTGGGGCTCGATGCAAATGTTTCGGCCCGGCACATCAGCTTTCTGGAATCCGGCAGGTCGCGTCCGAGCCGCGAGATGGTGATGCATCTGTCGGACGTGCTGGAAGTGCCGCGCGAGGCATCAAACACCATGCTGGTGGCGGCTGGCTTCGCACCGGCCTATGCGGCGCGCGCGCGTGATGCCGATGAACTCAAGCCGCTGATGGACGCAATCGACTGGACGATCTCGCGCCACGAACCCTACCCGGCATTTGTGATCGACAGGCACTGGGTGCTGAAACGGCTGAACCGTCCGGCATCCATGCTGTTCGGCGGCGCCGGCCTGGCGGAGGATTCAAGCATGCTCGATGCGCTGATCTCGGACCCTGTGCTGCGCGGTGCTATCGAAGATCTCGGCGACATGCTCGTACATTTGCGCGCACGTCTGCGCACCGAGATATCGCATTTGGGCGGCGATCGCATTCTCGAGGAGGCTGTCGGGCGGATCGAGGCGCTGCCGGAATACCGCCAGCACTCAAGTCGCGACGATACCATCGTGCCGGCGGTGATCCCTGCAAGATACCGCGCTGGAGAAGTGACCCTGTCGCTGTTTTCGACGATTGCCCAATTCGGCACCGCCGAAGACTTGACCCTGGCCGATCTGCGGATCGAATTGCTTTTTCCAGCCGATGAATTGACGAGAACCTTTTTTGACGGATTGGCCAGGGCCTGAGCACAAGGACTGGAACGCGCGGTCGAAATGGTGCACACGATTTGTGCGGTCCTGAAGGAGATGCACTATGAGCGCCGGCAACGGTAAATCGCTTGAGCTATTGAAATCGGCGCTCGCCGAAGCGCAGGCCACCGTGCGCGCCTACGACACAAAGGCGCAGATTGTCGGCATCGGCTACATCTTCGCGCTCGGCATCATCGGCCAGTTTCAAAACTGGTTTCCAACTACGAACGAAGTCGACCTCACCCAGGTGATCGTCGCCTGGGGCGTGGTGGTGCTGCCGATCGTGCTGTTCGGATTCGTGCTCTATCCGACACGCAAGATGATGGGAATCGGCGGGCCCGACAAACATTTCAGCAGCGTGCTCTACGTCGTACCCGATCGGTTTGCCGGACCGGACGCAGTGATCGAGGCTGCCGAGCAATGCCGCCCGGAACAGGAGATCGCATTCGAACTGCTCAAGGTTTCGCAGCTGCGCGAACTCAAACGCCAGCGCTTTTTACGCGCGCTGTTCGCCGGGGCGCTGTGCTTTGTCGTGCTGTTCGGATTTCAGATCCTGCGGGTGATTTAGAGCAATTTGCCGGAACCATTGGAAAATCTCAGTTACTCTGCACGGTCTCTTCAAGTTCAGTTTTCAACCACCGTCTGAATGCTTCTACGTTCCTGGAACGTGGTGCGTGCTTGGCAGTGACGAACCAATAAGAGAGCCCAGATGGGTGGCGCGCAGGAAATGGAGCGACAAGCTGACCGCGGCTTATCGGATCATTGGCCAAAGTGTCCCAGGCGAGGAATACACCTTGGCCAGCGATCGCTGCATCCAGACACATCATGGCGTCGGAAAACTCCGGACCACTGCCAAGAATCCTGTCGTCTATTCCTTCCGGCACTAGCCAGGTATCCCAGCCAAATGTCGTACCCAGGTCGCGTATGACTGGCATGATTTTCAGATCATCAGGTTTTTTTAGCTGCTTGGCCAAATCGGGGCTGCATACTGGAAATACCCGATGACCGATCAGTTTTGATGCATTGACACCGGTCCAGCCGCCGTCACCGACACGGATACACAAATCAACATCAGATGTGTTGGGATCAACCAGAGCTACGGTCGCCTCGACCCGGATCTGGATGTCGGGGTGTGCCTTGTTGAAGCGGTTCAGACGCCAGACCAGCCATTTTCCTGCCAACACCGGTGCAACAGAAACTGTGAGCGATTTGGTGGTGTCAGTCTCCGCCAATGAGACCGCAGCGGACAACTCAACCATGCCGGAAGTGAGCCGTTTGACAATGTCCGCACCGAGAGGCGTCGGTTTCAATCCTTTTGGATGCCGGTCGAACAGCGTTCGCCCTAATTGGCTCTCAATCTTCTGCACCTGCTGGCTGACTGCTCCGGCGGTAACACCAAGCTCGGAAGCTGCTTCGCGCAGGTTGCCAAGACGGCCAACTGCCTCTACGGCGCGCAACCCCGACAAGTGTATCCGGTTCAAATTTTTCATATAGTTTTTCTAAAGCCGATTTTAGAAGAAGTCGATTTTTCTTGTGCCATTTATTCGGCATTATTCAGGAATGATAGAACATCGGAAAATACCTGAAAGTTGGCTGCGCCGTATGATACGAGCAATCGTCGGTAATCCCCGGAGTGAAATGCAAGATTGGCGGTGCGATCCGCTGGGCCACCCGGCACTGCGAAACATGACGTCTGATCAGCTGTCCGACCTTCCGTCGGTTCATGAGCGGCGTTGCGGGTAGCTGTCTAACCCGCCGTAAACCGCCACCCCATTTCCTTCCGGCTTCATCCGCCCTAAACTTGGCTTTTCACCGCAGGTTGCAAGGAGCCGGGGCGATGACCGATAAAAGAACACTCAAGGGCAAGACGATTTTCATCTCCGGCGGCAGCCGGGGTATCGGCTTGGCGATCGCGCTGAAGGCGGCGGCCAACGGCGCCAATATCACCATCGCGGCGAAGACTGCCGAGCCGCATCCGAAATTGCCCGGCACCATCTACACGGCGGCCGACGAAATCGAGGCGGCCGGCGGCAAGGCGCTGCCGGTGCTGTGCGACATCCGCGAGGAGGAGCAGGTCGCCGACGCCGTGGCCAAGACCGCCGAGACGTTCGGCGGTATCGACATCTGCATCAACAATGCGTCGGCCATCCAACTCACCGGCACGCTCGCTACCGACATGAAGCGCTATGACCTGATGCACCAGATCAACACGCGCGGCACGTTTCTCGTCTCCAAGCTGTGCATCCCGCATCTGAAGAAATCGAACAATGCGCACATCCTCAACCTGGCGCCGCCGCTCGACATGGAGGCCAAATGGTTCAAGGGCCATGTCGCCTACACCATGGCCAAATTCGGCATGTCGATGTGCACGCTGGGCATGAGCGCCGAGTTCGAAAAGGACGGCATCGCCGTCAACTCACTGTGGCCGCTGACCGCCATCGACACGGCGGCGGTGCGCAATCTCTTGGGCGGCGAGGCGGTCGCCAAAATGAGCCGCTCGGCGACGATCATGGCCGATGCGGCGCACGCCATCCTCACCCGCCCGGCCGGCGAATGCAGTGGCAATTTCTTCATCGATGAGGAGGTGTTGCGGGCCGAAGGCGTGAGCGATTTCTCAACCTATGCGCCCGGCGGCGAGGACCAACTGGTGGCCGACTTCTTCGTTCCCGACGAGGTGTTTGAAAACTCGCCGACCAAGGTGATGCGCGCCATCGGGTGATGAATCAAGTCGTTGGCATTCTGATTCCGCGGATGCGCGTAACCCGTTGAGCTTGAATCCTTATTTCTTTCGGCCGGTCATGCGAACAACAGGTCCCTGACCATGTCGGGAATGATCTGGACGTGTTTGAGCGCATCCTTCAGGTCGGCTTGCCGGTCACGGTCAAGCGCGCCGATTTCCACCAGGTTTGACACCGGAAGGCCCTCGCGCAGGTCGCGCGCCTGCTGGCCGAGCATCGCCGACAGGACAATCTCGTGGGCGTCGAGGATTTCCTTCATGTCGGCATCGCCGCCGATATCCATTTCGATCAGGCCGGCCAGCCGGGCGGCGGTTGAACGCTCCTGGACGTCGTGACGGATGGCCAGCGCGCGGGCGCCGGCGACTATCGGAAACAGGCCGAATTTCTTTAAGTCCATACGGCCATTCTCGGTCTTGAAATTGCCGATGAAGGTGAACGGGTTTTCGCGGTTCTCCAATTGAGCGGCGAGCAGTTTGGCGAACGGCACGTGTTCACGGCCGATGGCGAACGCGTCGGAAAACAGCTGCTGACCGAGGCGGCCGTCGCCATGCACCGGCATCAGGTCGAAGACGATATCGACATTGAGCAGGTCGGCCGGTGACGCCCGGCGAACCCAATCGGCGATGCGGTCGCGCCAAAGATCTGCGTTGCCGCGCCAGTCGGCGTTTTTCGCCATGATGCCGCCTTTGCACAGCGGGATCGACGCTTCGTCGAGGATCGATGCGATGCGGTCTCCCAATGCGGCGAACCACTTGTCCTGCGGTCCATCCGCCTCGCCGGTCTCGTAGATGATGGCGTTGTCCTGGTCGGCGGCGAGCAGGCTTTCACCACGCCCGCCGGAGCCGAGCACCAGAACCGCGTAAGCGCAGGGCGGCTTGCCGTGACCCTCGGCCTCCATCGCCGCTTCGGCCAGGCGAGCGGCCTGGCGGGTCATGGCGCGCAACTCGTCGCTGACGATTTCGGCTATCGTGCGGGCTTCGAGTTTCTCGGCGATCAAGCGATCTGCAACCTCCGGTAGCGTCGCCCAGGCGGCCGCCATCTCCGTTGATGAGCGGGCATTCTGGATGCGGTCATCCAGCGAGATTGCTGCACCGGCGCGCAGCTTTAGAAGATCGCGCGCCGATATCGCACCGATCAGATTGCCGTGCCCGTCGTCTACCGCCAGATGGCGTATCTTCAGATCGCTCATCCGTCCCATGGCGCGATAGACGAAAGCCTGGTCGCGGATGGAGGCCAGCGGTCCCGACGCGCTGGCACCGGCGGTTTCGTCGAATGCGCCGGCGCCGTTTTCGGCAATGCGGCGCATGACGTCACGCTCGGTCAGAATTCCGTAATCGTCCAGCGGCCCGCCGGGCGTTCCATCATCCGAGACGAACAACGAACTGACCTTGCGGCCGATCATCAGGTCGATCGCCTGCTTGAGTGTGGATCCGGCGGAAATCGTCAGCGGTGGCGCGCTCATCACGTCCGCGATGCGGTGGCGGTAAGCGTAGGGATCGACCTTGCCGAACGCCATCGACCCCGGTCGGGCAACCGGTTCGGTCCAGCCGGCGCGAACATGCGTCTCCAGTTCGGATGTCTGCCGCAGGCAGGCGCGCTCGGCTTCCGCCAGTGTTCGGATGCCCTTGGCTTTCAGATACGGCAGCAGCCCGACAAAGACATCGCCGGCGGCAATCGCATCGCCGACGGCGCGGTGCCGGTCGCTGATCTCGATTTCAAGCCACGCGGCGAGTGTTTCCAGGGCGTTGTTGGGAAGATTGGGATTGGCAATGGTGCCGAGCAGGCGAACGCACAGGGTTCGCGGTCTTTGCCAGGGCAGGCGGTGACGCTTGGCCTCGTGTTCGAGCACGGCGAGATCGAAGCCGATGGAATAGCCAATTAGCGGGCGATTTCCACACCAATCGAAGAATTGCGCGTGTGCTTCGGCAAATTCAGGCGCTCCGGTGACCATGGAATCGGAGATTCCGTGAACCGCTTCGGAATCGGCCGGCATAGGCATGCCCGGATTGGTCAGCACCGAAAGAGTTTCAGCATCAACGACGTTTCCATGCGACAGGTTCACGCCGCCAAATTCGACGATCCGGGCTGATGTCACGTCAAGGCCGGTCGTTTCGGTGTCGATTGCGACCGCCTCAAGGGCGGCGAGAGGCGTGGCGCCGGAGATCGTCGACATGGTCTTGTTCCATATTCATGTCCGCAGATTGTCAGCGGTGGAAGTCGCAATCCTTGACCTGAATCAGGCGCGGTTCAAGTGCCTGCGGGTTTGGCTCTTGACCGCACGCCTTGTGCACGCGACACAATGGTCATGACCGAACCGTTCTGGAAAACCAAATCGCTTGCCGAGATGAGCGACCAAGAGTGGGAAAGCCTCTGCGATGGCTGCGGTAAATGTTGCCTGGCCAAGCTCGAGGACGCCGTTAGCGGTGAAATCCACTGGACCAGTATCGGCTGTCGCCTGTTCGACGAAAAATCCTGTCGCTGCCGCGACTATGACAACCGGCAGGAGAAAGTCGGCGATTGTGTCCGGCTGACGCCGACAAATGTCGGCAATATCGTCTGGTTGCCGCAGACCTGTGCCTATCGGCTGGTGGCGGAGGGCAACGATCTGCACTGGTGGCATCCACTGGTTTCGGGAAACGCCCGGACCGTGCATGAGGCCGGCATATCGATGCGCGGCAAGCTGACCGGCCTTGAGACCGACATGGCGACCGAAGAAGACTATCTGGCGCATATGCTGGACGCCGAACCCTGATTGCATAATGGGAGACATGCTGATGGAAACGCGGGAAAGCATCGGGCTGATCACCCGGTTTTTGGACGCGCTCAACGCCGCCGACACAGATGTTGCGCTTGGCTGCCTGCACGAGGATGTCGTTCTTGACGTTAGCGAGGCGCGTCAATTCGGCCACGCGGCGTTCCGTTTTCATCTCGGTAGGCGGGCTCAACAGGCCGACGAGCAGCTCGGCGACATCGTCGTAATGGTCAATCGTGACGGAACCCGGGCGGCGGCTGAGTTCACCCGCCGCGGTACAATGAGAATGGCTGGTAAAATGGGAAATACCGGTGACCGCTACTCGGTTTCCGCCGGCATGTTCTTTGCCATCGAGGACGGTCTGATCATCCGTATTACGCCATGCAACTGGAGCGAATAGGCGCAGACGAGAAGCTGTTTGGCACTGCATCGGCACCCGATTTCACCGCCGCGCCCGCAGCGACGCAAACCGCGGTCGAAGTGCAGCAGGCCGAGATTGATCGCGAGGCCTACCAGCGGACGCTGGACAGCCTTTTCGGCTACATCATATTGGGGATTTGCATACTCGCAGTGTTGGGGGCTGTGCTCGGCTTCGGTTCAATCCGGGTGAGAACCGGCGGCAGCACGGGCAAAAGCGGCTCCTCGCCGGGAAGCGGCGGCTCGTCGGGCGGCGGCGGCGCATCGGGCGGCTGGTAGGGCCGCACCATCTATCATCTAAGATCGCTAATTTAGACATGAACGGTAGATGAATGCCGGGTTCTCTTCAGGTTCAGGGCCGGATTGCCAATATCGGTACATCGCTTCGGCGAAAGTGCCCCTTGAGCCCCCAACCCTGGAGAAATCGTCATGTTTGCAAATCTCAAGAAAATAGCCGTCTCGGCCGTTGTCGGCCTCAGCGTGCTGGCTTCCGTGCCCGCCACGGCACAGGCCCATCAGGTGCAGGTCGGCGGCGGCGGTGCCGGATTTGGCATCTGGTTCGGCGACAGCGGTCATTCGCAATGGCGCCACGGCCATCGCCGTCATCGTCACTGGGACAAGCGCCATCATAATCGCCGCCACGGTCATGTTCGTCGCTGCAGCGTGCGACGCGCCATCAACAAAGCCCATCGCATGGGTGTCAACCGGCCGCGCGTAAGGTTTGCCAATGAACGCGTGATCAAGATCAAGGGTCGTTCGCACGGCCATCGCGTGCGCATCCTGTTTTCGCGCGCTCCGGGCTGCCCGGTTCTGCGCTACTGACCACGCGCCACAGATTGGGCCCGTCTGCCCAAAAAGGGAATGCGTCCTACGGCTTGACCCGCCGGGCGCATTTCTCGTTTCGATTATTGATCAAGCTCGAACGTCACGTTGACCTGGACCCGGTAGGTATTTTCCCCGGTAGCAACAGGAACGGCATCGGCCTGGCGCATGGCCATTTCAGCGCGCGCCATCGGTATCGGTCGCGGATTGAACGATTGTTCGGTGATCGACAGCACCTTTCCCAAAGCGATCCCGGCGGCTTCGGTCAGGGTGGTAGCCCGCGAGATGGCATCGATCATGGCCTGCTTGCGCGCCTCGGTGATCACCGCAGACGGATCATCGTTGGTAAAGGTGATGTTGCCGCCTTGGTTGACCCCGAGCGAAACCGAACGGTCGATGATTGCACCCAGTTTCGACAGATCGCGAACACGAACCGACAGGCCGTTGTGCACCTGGTAACCGACAATGCGCGGCTGCTGGTTGTCACTGGAATTCTTCGGATAGACGTAGCGCGGCGTAATCGAAAAGCCGGCGGTCTGCAGGTCGCGTTCGGCGACTCCCATCTCGGCCATGGCGGCGAGGACGCCGGCCATCGCCTCGTTGTTGGCATCGAGTGCGGCGCGGGCGGTTTTTTCCTCGCTGACGACGGCCAGGCTGAGCACTGCCATATCCGGCGCGATGGCGACCTCGCCTTCGCCGGTGACGGCGACATGCGGCGGCGGTGGCTGGACGTTTTGCGCCCGCACAGTCGCGGTCGCCGCCAATGTCAGCGCGGCAACAATGGCGATGGAACTGGTAATGGACCTCATATTTGGTCTCCCGATTGGCAATGGCTGTGACAGTAGCGCCGATTGTGGGGTGAATGGGGCAATCGGGCTTGTGCGAGAAGTCAAAACAGCCTAATCACGCGCGGCGTGGGGCCTGTAGCTCAATTGGTTAGAGCCGGCGGCTCATAACCGCTTGGTTGGGGGTTCGAGTCCCTCCGGGCCCACCAAAATTCTTTAATATCAATTACTTATTGGGTGGTCCGCCAAAGGTTCGCCATCATGCTACGGGGCTCTTTCCGCAAACACCCGCACCACCGCATCTGACGCCGCGGCGGCGCCGTGAGATCGCTAGCGTTTTCCCTGAACAATCCGATCAAGAATCATGGCGCAGAAAAGAATGGAAAATCCTGCCAAGATGCCCTGGCCGACGTTTGCGTATTGCAGGGCTTCCAGAACATCCTCACCCAGGCCTTTGGCTCCGATTAGCGATGCTACCACGACCATGGCAAGCGACAGCATGATTGTTTGATTGATACCCGCACGTATTGATGGTCCGGCCAGCGGCAGATCCACCTTTCGAAGCAGATACCATTTGTTGGCGCCAAACGAGATTGCTGCTTCGCGCACATGTTCCGGTACGCCACGAAGGCCAAGAACCGTCAACCGAACAACTGGCGTTCCTCCAAATATCATTGTTGTGACAACCGCCGCAGGTTTGCCGGTGCCAAAGAACGCAATCACGGGAATCATGAACACAAATGCTGGCATGGTTTGCATGAAATCCATGATCGGCTGGACCACAGAATACAGCCGGGGCCGTCTGGCGCAGAACATGCCCAACGGAATACCGATTATGATCGAAAGGCATGCTGCCGTTCCCAACAACGCCAAGGTAGTCATCGCTTTTTCCCAGAAGCCGAGCAGACCCATATAAGCAAGGAAAGCACCCGAGAAGATCGCCGTTCTTGGTCCCGCAGACAACCAGGTAAGGAGAATGATGAAGCTTGCCACCACAATCCAGGGCGTTTGGACGAAGATCAGCTCCAACGCGTCCAGCATCAGGCGAATACCGTAGGTGATGAAGTCAAAAAACGCATCGCCATTCGTGACCGCAAATGTGAAAAATGCTTCGACCCAGGAAATAGCTGTAAGCCTGATTTCCGGTACGGTTGGGAAAGCACTCAAGACTGAATAGGTGCCCGGGAAGCTGTAATGCAGCATCGCCGCGCCAACGATTGTAATCATGAATACGGCGCTCAACACAATATCTCTGGTAGGCATCGCATGCCGAATGTTTTTGTCTGAGAGCCATTCCGAAAAACGAGTCTCGAGAACTGTATTTGCCATGACGCTTTGAACTAGCTTTACGACGACCAGTATCAGCAGTCCGGACAGCGCAATCCAGATGCCGTTTTCTTGAAGTTGATCCGCTTCCGCACGAATACCGCCTATTGCATCTTCAAGTGATTGAACCGTCCGCTTGTAGACGTCTATTTTGTCAGAGCCGCTTTCGATTGCAGACGCAAGTTGCTGGCGGCGCAATTCCAGCGTGCCTTCGATGGACGCTATTCGTTCCCTTGCTTCCGCCGCCAGGTCACCAAACATGCCTAATGCGATTCGAACAAATCCGATTGCTTCCAAAATCAGAAACGCAACTGCCCAACTCCACAAGCCGCGCGCGCCAAACCAGATTGGACCGAACAAGCCAGCCATCGCGTTGAAGGTCGGCGTAAAGTTTGATTGCCTTCCGATCTTATCGAACTGTTCCGCATAGTACCCCGGATTTGTTCTGACAAACGTCTCTACATGACTGCGACGGTCAGCCTCCAACGCATCGGCGGCGGCGTTTCTAGTATCAAGAGCAGGGTTGCTGGGGAGTTGGTTCATGAGACTTCCGTTCCCTCGATAACCGTTCGCAATACATCTGCACGGGTTATGACGCCGACATCAGTTCCAGCGTCCTCCACCACGATCGGAGCATCGTCATCAATTGCCTTTTGTATAATCGTGCTCAGGGACTCACTTTCGTTGATCCGCAAGTTGGATTTGGTGATTTTTCCGCCGCTAGCTCTAAACTTATCGATAGGCTCCATGACAGCGTGCGCCCGGACTACTTTCAATCTTGAAATACCCGCAACGAAGTCGGCCACATAGTCATCTGCCGGGTTCATGACGATATCTTCCGCAGTGCCGATTTGTACGACCCGCCCATCTCTCATGATCGCGATTTGGTGGCCAACTCTCACCGCTTCATCCAGATCATGGGTGATGAAAACCGTCGTCTTGTTCATGACCTTCGAAAGGCCAATGAACTCATCTTGTAACTGCCGCCGGATCAGCGGATCGAGGGCGCTGAATGGTTCATCCATCAACAGCACATCCGGGTCGGCGGCCAGTGCCCTTGCGAGGCCGACGCGTTGCTGCATGCCACCAGAAAGCTCATGGGCAAACTTGTTGCCCCAGGCACTGAGTTCGACGATATCCAGGATTTTGGCAGCTTGACGCATGCGTTCGTGTTTGCTTATCCGGCGAATATCCAGGGGCATTGCAACATTGTCCAGTACTGAGCGATGCGGTAGCAATGCAAAATTCTGGAACACCATGCCGATCTTGCTGTTTCGGAACTCCCGCAACTGCGTCTGATCAAGGCCCATCACATCGATTCCTTCGATTTCGATGCTACCGGCGGTCGGCTCCAGCAGACGGTTGAAATGCCTAACCAGCGTCGATTTACCACTTCCGGACAAACCCATTATGCAGAAGATCTCGCCACGGGTGATATCAAGGTTTACATCAGCCACACCAACAACGGCGTTATACCGCTCCAGGACTTCAG
This sequence comes from Rhizobiaceae bacterium, assembly GCA_963669285.2. Classification (GTDB taxonomy): domain Bacteria; phylum Pseudomonadota; class Alphaproteobacteria; order Rhizobiales; family Rhizobiaceae; genus JAWKWH01. The sequence continues at coordinate 249,792 of CAXXSI010000022.1, forward strand.
CCTTACCCAACCCCTCGTCTTTAACCGCAGCTAGTGCGGCCTGCGCCTCTGCACCGAATATTTTCCAAACGCCCGAGACTTTAATCATGCAGTCCGGTGCGTATTGTGTGCCCGTTCCAACCACTGAGGTTCACCATACAAATCAACTGAGAAATAACGGTATGCGGCACGCCGATCATGGCGATACCGCATACCAGTTTTTTACCGTCGATTAGAGCCCAAGCCAGGCGTCAACCCGGTCAGAGTTCGCAGCAATCCATTCCTTAGCCACTTCACCCGGTTCGCGCCCCTTGCCGGAAATCTCGTAGGCGAAATTTGAAACGTCATCCGCTTCAAGGCTGAAACGTTCGAAAAATTCCGCGATCGCAGGAGAACGTTCTTCGAGCGACTTTGACCAGGCGATCTGAACGTTTTTCAACGCATCTTTCGTCGCGACTTTCGACTTGTCGTACCAGTCCGGATCATCGGACGGCTGAACCATGACGTAATTTGCCGGATCAAATTTCGGCTCGGTCAGCATCTTGACTTCGAATTGATACCAAATGGCATGCGGCTTGTAGCAGTAGAATGCATAGCCTTCGTTCTTGGCAATCGAGTCCTTTACGCGGGCGGTCTTCACACTTTCCTCTGCACGGACCGGCTCGACGAAGTCGAGTAGACCATAGTCACGCACCTTGACTTCATTGACGTTGGCAGATGCCCAGCCCGGAGCGCCAATCCACATTTCGCCTTTTCCATTGCCGTCACTGTCCATTTTGGCTGCCACGTCCGGCCTGCCCAGGTCCGCTATGTCAGTGATGTTGTTTGCCTCACCAAAATTCTTGGATACACAAAAACCTTGGTTGCCCTCATATGGATTGCTTGAGAGTTTTACGGTACCGGCGCCATCGACATACTTCTTTGTAAAGCTTTCCTGGTTGGGCAGCCAGACATCCGGATGAACGTCGATGTCACCATTGCCTTGATCCATGGCCTGGAAGATCGTGGCGTTGTTTCCCGGCACCAGTCCAGCTTCACCACCAATCCGGCTTTCGACAACCTCTTTCAACAGATGAGCGATCGCTTGGGCGCCTGTCCACGACGGCACACCAATGTTCACTTTTTCAGCGGCAACAGAAGCGCTTGCCAAAAGACTGAGCGCTGTCGCCATCGTTAGTGTTTTCAAAGACCTTCTCATTATTTCCTCCCTTTCAATGGTCGATACTGGATTCAGATTATTGATTTATGAGCACGTCCTCATAGGCAAATAGGGCGGCCGAACCTCCGGTATGCAAAAAGAGCACATTGTCCGTCGGTTTGAAGTATCCCTGCCGGACCAGACCAATAAGCCCAGCCATGCCCTTTGCTGAATAAACCGGGTCCAGAAGAATACCTTCGGCAAGCGCGGTCATGGAGATTGCTTCGAGTGTTGATTTAGCCGGGATTCCATACCCTTCGCCAACATATCCATCGTCGACATGTATCTTGCTGGCGGCAATTGTCGGGTGATCAAGTTTCTCAAGCGTCGCGTTTGTCAGTTTGTGAACAGCGTCGATCTGGCGCTCGCGTGGCTGGCGAACACTAATGCCCATGACCGGCAACTCACGGCCAGAAGCCTGGAATCCGGCCACCAGTCCGGCCTGTGTCCCGGTACTGCCGGTTCCCATGACAAGCCAATCAAAGAATGTCCCGCTGTCTTGCTCCTGTTGCGCAATTTCCATTGCACATGAGGCATAACCGAGAGCGCCGGTCGGATTGGAACCACCGCCTGGAATAAGGTATGGACGGTGTCCTTCAGATTTCAGCTTCTCGACCGCCACTTCAGCCTCGGCATTCATATCCAGCCCGGCTGGGCGATATTCCAGACTTGCGCCGAAGATCCTGTCAAGGAAGACATTTCCAGTTTGCTCATATTCCTTGGATTTACCGGGCACCCGTCGCTCTAGAAGTGCGTGACATTTCATTCCCACTTTGCATGCTGCAGCTGCAGTCTGGCGGACATGATTGGATTGAACCGCACCTTGAGTAACGAGCATATCGGCATTCTGCGCAATTGCCTCTCCAACAAGAAACTCCAGTTTTCTTGTCTTGTTGCCGCCGGTTGCAAGGCCGGTACAGTCATCGCGCTTTATAAACAGGCTGGGCCCACCGAGCTCGGCTCCCAGCCGGGTCATCGGTTCGATGGCAGTGGGTTGATGACAAAGTGCAACTTTCGCGAAACGCCCCAAGTCGACGGCCGGTGTTGCTACTTTTTCGGATGCTGCCACGCTCATGTTTTTTACCCGGTGTCCAAAGATTGCGTGGTCGAAGCCTACGGACACAGGAGCATTGCATCAAATGTTATGTTCTTCTAACATTATGCAAATCACGCATAAGGTGGCTAACTATGGACCTGACCTGGTTTAAAGATCTCCAGCAACTTGCGAAGACAGGCAATTTTTCCCAAGCGGCACAGATCAGGAATATCAGCCAACCAGCGTTCAGCAGGCGCATTAAAGCACTGGAATCATGGGTTGGCACAAAACTAGTCGAACGAAGCAGGCATCCCGTGACCCTGACATCCGCAGGCAAACAGATGCTGGAAGCAAGCAAACAAGCGTTGGATCGATTGGAGTATGAAAAATCTCAGATTATTGAGGCCCAAGCACTTCCCGATAAATATATGGTCACCTTCGGTGCCCAACATTCGATTGGCTGGCGGTTTTTTCCTGCCTGGTTACAAGCATTTGAAGATGTCTACGGAGCAATAATTTCGAGATTGCGGGCCGATGATCTTCCGAATTGCCTGGAGGCCATGCGACAGCGAGAAATCGATTTTGTCATAGCCTATGAAAGTGCCCACAGCAGGGACAAAACAGCGCTTCCAGCGTTCGAAGCCATCAACATCGGGACGGACGCCCTGGTTCCTGTCTGCAAGCCGGATGTCGATCAAAAACCGCTATTCGCGTTCGATGCCAAAGATGGTCCCAGAATTCCCTGGTTGCGATTTGGCGAAAGCGCGCCGATTACACGCCATATCGATCCCTTGCTGGAAGCCGAAGGCCTGAGGGATCGGTTGTCGGTCGTGTACGAGAATTCCATGGCAGGTGCTCTGCGAATTCGTGCCCGCGACGGAACCGGAGTGGCATGGCTCCCCTATAGCCTGGTAGCACCGGACCTCGATGCGGGGTTATTGGTGGTAACCGGAAACAAAGAGTGGAAAATCGATCTTGATATCAGGCTGTTCCGAAACAAAGAGCACACGAACATTGTGACCAGAAAGATCTGGGCGTTCTTGGCGACGCGGCAACAAATTCCCCTTCTCTAGTTTTTCAGCGCCATGTGACGGCTATTCGTTGGCCTTTTTCGCTATCGCAGCCAGGATAGGCTTGAGATATCGAATTGGTAGCTTTGTCCGCCGAGGGGTCATCCACTCTTCGCTCATCGGATACCGAGCTACATGCGTCGCAGCTAATTCCCGCTTCTCTAATTGGGCGTTAGGGTCAAGCTCGTTTTCCTTGGTTGTTTGGGATCATTGTCGCTCATCCGGGTCACGCTTCTCTTCGCAGTCTTGTTGATGCCACGAGGGACACCGCTGCACGCATGTGTCGGATTGGCAGTGGGGAGCCTTGCTTTGAGACGCGCTTCTCGTTGCGCAGCAGACATTTTCGGCTTTGCCCACGAACCTCGTCCGGTGAGGACTATCCCATTCAGATTGGTGTTGGTCGTCAGATCATGCCATGCCCTCCACCTTTTCTGAACGGAACTCCGTGCCGTCGGCCCACATACGGTGAAGCAGGACGGCCAGTTTACGAGCCACTGCGACTACGGCGCGGCGACGTCCTTTTTTGCGCATAAGGCGCATACCCCAAGACTTGATCTGCGACCCGGCCATTGTTCGCATGAGCAAGGCATTGGCGGCAGCGTAGAGCGTCGCCCTGACATCTCGATCCCCGGCTTTGGATATCCGGCCAGGGTTGTCGTGCTCACCAGACTGGTATCTTCGAGGCGTCAAGCCAAAGTGGGCAGCCACGGTGCGAGACCGCTTGAAGCGCGCGGGATCATCGACCGCAGCCTTGAAGGTCAAAGCTGCAATTGGCCCAACACCGGGGACGGTCATCATGCGCATGCACACCTCATCCCGACTGGCCACGCGTTTGACCCGACGATCGAGTTCCAAAAAGTGCTGATACAAAACCAGCCGGGCGTCGAGCAGCGGCAGCATGGCATGAGCCAGAACCTCGTCCATCTCGATCATCGGCCGGACAACACCGTCAAAGCTGCCATGCTTCACCGTTTTGGGCAGCCGTATGCCAAATATCTTCAGCAGACCGCGTACTTCGTTGGCCAGGTCAATTGTTTTGCTCAGCAAGGCCTTACGCGTGCTCAGAAGAGCTCTGACGCCATGTGCCTCCCGGCTTTTCATATGGACCGGGCTGAACCAACCTGTCCGCAAGATCTGTGCAATTCCACGGGCGTCATTCCGATCCGTCTTATTGCGCATCGCTGACAGCGCGGCACTCACCTGCCGCGCTTCCATGCAGACAACATCGAAGCCTTCCGCTGTCAAACCGTAGAAAAGATGCTGGCTTAAGGTGCCGGATTCAAAGCCAATGCGCTCGATTAGAATGGGAAGTGCGGTCAGATATCCCGCAATCTCCTCAATCTCGCAAGGCAGTTCTCGCTCACACAAGACCTTGCCTTTGTTGTCGACCACGCAAACTGCGCAGGATCGCAGCGATACATCTAAGCCAGCATAATACTCCATTCGAAATCTCCCATGTTCACAGACGTCCTGTGATCCTATCGGGAGCTCAACCTCAGTTCAGGGTCAGCCCAATTACGCATGCTTTGAGCCCATTTGCCAATTCAAGAGCTGATACCAGGTGGAGTTCGTCTGCCCAAAGCCGACATTCAGAAATGAGGCGTGTCGATGACTTTCGAAGTCCAAAAATCGACTTTCAAGTTTTTTGAACACAGCCGAATCGGGAAAAGACGAAATTCTATTCCGTTGCGATTTGAGACCAACTCCTGCTCAGCCTTTTTTGCGGACCGCTCCGAGAGTTTCGCGCCACTGCACATTAGCCTCAAGCTCGATACTTTCGCCGGGATCTTCCCCATCTCTAAGTGCGATTAGCAGCCGAGCTGCGCCGCGCCCCATCTCACGGTGCGGAACGTGCACGGTCGTGAGTGCCGGAGACACGATTTCGGCAAGCTCGATGTCGTCAAATCCGGTAATCGACACGTCACCAGGCACCTCAATCCCGAGCGATCGTGCCATCTTCAGTGCTCCGACCGCCAGCACGTCGTTGCCGCAGAGCACCGCAGTCGGCCGTTCTTCTTCGCGCATGACCTCCGCAAATGCATTGGCGCCGTTTGCGATGGAATACGGTGTTTCGACAACGCGCATACGGTCCGGATCCATGCCCCGTTCCCGCATTGCTTCCTTCACGCCCCAAAGACGCTCCCGCGCCCGGTCGTTTTCGGAACAGTTTGCCGTTATTACAGCGATAGACCTGTGCCCGAGATCCAAAACGCGTCGAGCAAGCCCTGCCATTGCCTTGCGGTTATCGAAGCCGATCGATAGGCGCGGCGTTGAGCTGTCATATACCCACGCCACGACATACGGGATCTTGCGGTGTTCCAAAAAAGAATAGATCTGGGGCGTGCGATCGTGGCCAATCAGGAGAAGAGCATCCGCACCGCGGGCGACAAGCGCCCTTATCTGTTTTTCTTCAACGTCGGCACTATAGGATGAACTGGCGACAAGAAGTGTAATCCCCTCATAGCTGAGTTGCTCCTGAAAGGCCTGAAGGCCGCGCGCGAAGATGGCGTTTTCCATTGTCGGTATGATTGCGCCGAACGTGTTGGTCCGCTTTGCGGCAAGCGCCCGTGCACCGAAGTTGGGTGCATAGCCAAGTTCGCGAACGGCTGACATCACGCGGTCCCGCGTATCATTGGACACCCGATCCGGCTCATTCAGGCTCCTCGATACCGTCGCCGTCGAGACGCCCGCGCGGGCGGCAACATCCTCAAGCGTCGGAAGGCTGTTGTTTGCGGAAGACCGATCGGTGCGCAAGGTATCGATACCTCTTGTGATGGGCCCTTCCGAGCCCTGTAATCCTGATTGAATCCACATGACGGAACACAACACAACCGCTGATGCAATGTAAGCGCTTGCATTCTTTGATGTAAGGGCTTACACTCAGCAAATTGGCGGTGTTTAGGGAGGACGGAATCGTGCCAATTATCGCAGCCGGAGCGCTGTTCATCGTGTTTTTTGCCAATGTAGTTCTGGGAGCCGTGACCGGTTCCCCCATCTTTGGCGATGTTTCCGAGATGCTGATCTTGTTCGCCGCGTCGATCTGCTTCGTCGCGGTGATTTTACGCCGTGAAGCGGACGCACAGTCTGCCGACAATCAATAATGTTCAATAGGGAGAAACTCATGAAATCCGAACACACTGAATTGCAATCGGCCGAACGCCGAAATTTTATGAAGCTGGTAGGCGCGGGAGGCTTCACAGCGGCCGTCGTCGCCGGAGCGGCCGGAACGTTGTGGTCGGATGAAGCAGCCGCTCAGACACAGCAGGAAGAGCGGGCGCGCGAAGCCGCCGCAGAACACATCATGACGCTGGCAACAGCCTATGTGCTCGGCGCGTCGCGCAGCTACCCGATTATGCAGCTCGATCTGAAGGAAAACATCCAGAACGCAACGAATGGCAAGGTTTATGTTAAGCTGGCGCCGGGTGGCCAGCTGGGCGCAGGCGGCGCACTCGCCCAAGCGGTACAGGGCGGCACGATCCAATGCGCACAACACTCACTGTCCAATTTCGCCCCCTTCGCAAGCGCCGTTGATCTCATCAACCTGCCTTATTTCTGCGGTGCCAATCAACGGTTTACCAACCTTGTGACGTCTGACGCCTGGAAAAATGAAGTCCACCCCAAGATCGAAAGCTCAGGCTTCAAGGCGCTGTTCTACGTCGTGATCGATCCGCGCGTCGTCGCGGTTCGCGCCGGCGGTGCCGGCCCCGTGCTGTCACCGTCCGATCTCGAAGGGATCAAGTTCCGCGTGCCGGGTTCCAAGATGCTCCAGCAGTATTACAGGATGGTTGGCGCCAATCCGACACCGGTGGCCTGGGGCGAGACGCCTTCCGCGATCAAGCAGGGCGTGGCCGATGCGCTCGATCCTGCCGTGGGCGCGTTGTTCGTGTTCGGATTTAAGGACATCCTCAGCCATGTCACATTCACGCAGGCCGTACCGGACAGTCAGGTCTACTCGGTCAATTTGGAATGGTTCAACGGACTGCCGGGCGACGTCCAGGAAGGTATCGAGTTTGCCGGTGAACTGACCGCGCATCAGAACCTGGCTAAAGTTCCCTCCGCGCGGAACTATGCCATGGCTGAACTTCGCGCAGCGGGTGTCGAGTTCCATTCATTGTCTGACGACCAACTCGCTGAGTGGCAGGCAGCAGGCGGATATCAGCGCTCCGAATGGGACGAGTTCAAGGTCGAACTCGCCGGATCAATGGATACCTTCTCCAAACTTGAGGAGGCTGCCGGGACGATGGGACGATATTACGTCCACGACGCTTAAAGCAGGTCTTTGCGGGCCGGCGCCATCGGCGCCGGCCTGTCAATAAGCGCAAAAGAACAAACCCGAACAAATCGGATTGAGCCGATGTGCTCCGGGTCTGACGAGGGGAGGATTCCATGCCACGCATACTCGATGCCCTGAACCGGAACGCGGAGCGATGGGCGCTCCTTGTCTTCTACGTGATGCTCGTCGCGACAATGTTCATTGAGGTTCTCAGGCGGGAAGTCATGGCTTACTCGTCCATCTGGGGCGAGGAGATCGTTCGCTACTCGTTCATTTACCTGGCGTGGATCGGAGCGGCAGCGGCTGTGCGGGAACGCGGCCATATCCGCATCGATGTGATCCTCGAATATGTCGGACCCCGGGTGAAAGCGCTGCTCTACATCTTCGGCGATCTCGTCATGTTCGCCGTCGCACTGGTGGCGCTCTATTGGTCTTTTGAGACAGTGCTGGTTTCGGCAAAATTCGGATCGGTCACCCATGGCCTGCGTGTATCCCAAGTCTGGTTCTTGCTGGCAGTCCCGATCGGTTTTGCCGTGATGATTTTCCGGCTGATCCAGTCCTTCATCCGCGACGTCAACGATCTTCGACACGGCCGTCCCGTGTTCGAAGGCGACAAACTGTTCGATTGAGGGGGCGGATCATGCTTTGGAACAATTTACAGAACCAGACCGTTGAACTGGGCTGGGATTTCTACGGCCCCGTTCTTCTCTTTGTCGGCCTCGTGGCGCTTGCGGTTCCCGTCTGGGCGGCCATCGGCTCGGCGGCAATTCTTATGCTGGTCATTTCCGGTGCTCTGCCGCTTTCGCTTGTCGGCGAAAGCCTGTTTCACGGGATCGACCATTTTGCACTGACCGCCGTACCGCTTTTCATTCTTACCGGTGATGTCCTGGTCCGAACCGGTCTCAGTCGCAAATTCCTCGACGTGGCCGAAGCGCTGACCCAGTTCGCCAAGGGCGGATTCGGATCGGCGACCGTTCTGGTCTGCGGCATGTTTGCTGCGATTTCGGGCTCTGACGCTGCCGGTGCTGCCGCCGTTGGACGGATGACGATCGATCGCCTCGTTGAGTCGGGATATCCGCGTCCATATGCATGTGCGCTGGTCGCCGCCGGCGCCTGTACTGGAATTCTGATCCCGCCGTCGATTGCTTACATCATCATCGGCCTCGTCCTCGGCATTTCCGCCTCCACGCTGTTCCTCGCCGCTGTTATCCCCGGTGTGGCTATTCTGCTCTCCATACTGGCGACCAACATCATCATGAACCGGCTCAATGGCTGGGAAGGCGGTGGCAACATGCCGCTGAGCGAATGGGCGGGCAATCTGGCAACGGCGCTGAAGTCCGGCTGGTATGCGTTCATCGTGCCGGGAATCATCTTCTATGGAATCTTCTCGGGTCGTCTAACGCCAACTGAGGCCGGTGCGACAGCGGTGGTTGTGACGATCGTCATGGGTTTCATACTTGGCACGCTGAAACTGTCAGATTTCCCCGCGATGCTAGTGAGTTCGGCAAAGGTGAACGGTGTGATCCTGCCCATTATCGCGTTCTCGCTGCCGCTCGCTCAGGCGCTCGCTATCCTTGGCGTCCCGCAGGGCTTCGTTGCCGCGGCAACCTCCGTCAGCAACGAACCGTGGGTTTTGATCCTGATGATGGTCTGCATTCTGATCGCGGCCGGATGTGTCATGGAGACCACGCCGAACATTGTGATTTTGGCGCCAATCCTGAAGCCGCTTGCCGACAATATCGGCATGAACGAGATCCAGTTCTGCATCATGATGATCACGGCGCTCGGCGTCGGCTTCATCACGCCGCCATTGGGGCTTAATCTGTTTGTGGTCTCGGGGCTGACCGGAGAATCGATCCTCAAAATCGCCTACCGGGCTATACCCTTCGTGTTCTTCATGCTGATCGTTTACACTCTTCATCGCCTACTTTCCGGCGATTTCAACCACGTTCCTTCCGGACATCTACAAGTAGGGTTATCCGATGCCGCGAGAGTATCTCAAAAAAGCCGAGCTTCATTCGCGTAGTGACGCCTCTGAAACGCGTGAAATCGTCAAGGGTATTCTGGACGAGATCGAAGCCGGCGGCGATGCAGCGGCTTTGAAGTACGCAAGGAAGTTCGACGAGTATGATGGTGACATCTTGTTGTCGCCGGAGGCTATCGAGGCTGCGATTTCGCAAGTGCCCGAACGATTGCGTCGCGACATCGATTTCAGCCATGCCAATGTAAGCAAATTTGCCGAGGCGCAGAAGAAAACGCTTGTCGATGTCGAAGTCGAGGTTGTTCCGGGCCTGATTGCCGGCCAGAAGAACATCCCCGTCGCGGCTGCCGGATGCTACGTCCCCGGAGGGCGCTACAGCCATGTCGCCAGCGCCATCATGACCGTGACAACCGCCAAGGTGGCTGGCTGCAATCATATCGTTGCCTGTTCGCCGCCGCGGCCCGGTGTCGGGATCGCCCCGGCCATTGTCTATGCGGCGAAGGTCTGTGGCGCCGACAAGATAATGGCGATGGGCGGGGTCCAGGCGATTGCGGCGATGACGTTCGGCCTGTTCGGCCTACCCAAGGCGAACATACTGGTCGGGCCCGGAAACCAGTTCGTCGCCGAAGCGAAACGGATGCTGTTCGGGCGGGTCGGGATCGACATGATCGCCGGGCCGACGGACAGCCTGATCCTGGCGGACAGAACCGCCGATCCGATGATTGTTGCGGCCGATCTCGTGGGTCAGGCCGAGCATGGCTACAATTCGCCGGTCTGGCTTGTTACCGAGGATCGACCGCTGGCCGAGGAGGTCATGCGGCTGGTTCCGGTGCTGATTGACGATCTGCCCGAGGTGAACCGAGAGAATGCAACGGCGGCCTGGAGGGACTATGCGGAGGTGATTGTCTGCGGCGATCGTGAGGAGATGGCGGCAACGTCGGATGAATATGCACCCGAGCACCTCACCGTTCAGGCCGAAGACCTGGACTGGTGGCTGGAAAGACTGTCCTGCTACGGTTCGCTGTTTCTTGGCGAGGAAACCACGGTCGCATTTGGCGATAAGGCTTCCGGCACCAACCATGTGCTGCCCACATCCGGTGCGGCGAGTTACACGGGCGGTCTCAGCGTCCACAAATACATGAAGATTGTCACCTGGCAACGCGCCACACGGGACGGCGCCAAGCCGATTGCCGAGGCGACCGCCAGAATCTCGCGGCTGGAAGGGATGGAAGGCCATGCCCGGACGGCGGATATCCGGCTGAAGAAGTATTTTCCCGGCGAAACCTTCGATCTCTCGGCGAGCGACTGACATGGCTCCGACTTCCGGCCACCCGATCCCAAGGAAAGGAGATCGCCTTGCACAATCACATTCTGATACCCGTTGCCCTCGACCATGAAACCTTTGTGCCCAAGAAAATCGAGTTGGCGCGTCATCTGCTCAATCCCGGTGGCCGGATAACGCTACTGACCGTGCTTGAGGACGTGCCCGGTTTCGTCGCAGAGTTCGTGGACCTGAAACCCGTCAATCACCTCACGCAGCGCATCAAGGAAAATCTCGATGCCGTGGCGGGTGATGCCCCTGATATTTCCACGGAGGTTGTGAAGGGCAAGGCCGGACTCCGCATTACAGGTTTCGCGGAAGAAAACAGCGTCGACCTGATTGTCGTTGGCTCGCATCACCCTGGAGCGCGGGACTACTTCCTGGGATCGACGGCATCGCGCGTAACCCGGCGTGCGCCATGCTCTGTCTACATCTTGCGCTGACACGGATATTCGTCAGTTTAAATCTCGTTGGGTGAACAGGCAGAATGTTCAAATTCAAGTGCCTGCAACACCTGCTGCGAGATTTCACGCTAGCATCCCGAACAATATCGCACCTTAAGCCGCCCAACCCTGAGGGCTTCCATTCGAACAGCTTATAAGTGTTTCCAAATGGCAGCTTTGCGGGATGGATTCAGTTGATCGCCGAAGGCACTGTTGTGTTCAAAAAGGCAGGGGAAGCTGCCATTTGATGCCCATTCTATTCGAGGCCTATTGATCCCCAGTGAGGACATAAAAGCCACGACGCAAAGTGCGAATGATGGAGGCAGGAACACTCAAGCCCGTTACTAACGAGGGGCACAAGACTTGCCAAATGTTAGAATGAACAGTGCCTGACGGCGGCGCGCGTGGGGCACATTGATAGTCGGTTATTTACAATCCTTTTGTGCCGCGAGTTTGGTGCTTTCTGGATGATGGATTTGTTCTGTTCACGAAATCTATATGGTGACTTCTGTCAGTGCATTGCGTCGCAAGCTTTCCGTCAATTTGGTTGGGGAGGGAAACCCTTATGAGTATCATGCAAAAACTGTTCGGCAAGGAAGGAGCGCCTTCATTCTTCGTGGGCGTCTTGTTCAACGGTGCAGTAGTCGCCGCTGTTGTAGCGGGGGTCTTAAGCATTTACGGCTCTTGGTTTGAAAACAAGCAGCGCCTTCAATCTGATGTTGTTTTGAAACTGCTGGCACACGACACCAATGACAATCGAAATGTGGTGAGTGCATTCCGCACCCTCGCAGAAATCGGTGTTATGGATGAAGACGTCCAAACACGTTGGGAAGAGCACGCCAAGTCCAGTCACGATACACTACCACGGTTTTATTACAGCGGGTTTATCTGGAGTGTTTTTCACCCCCACGTGGCGACAATCAAACAGGCCTTGGCAACGCTGGGATTTTATAAAGGTGATATGGATGGCAAGGTAAACGCAGCATTCGTGCTCGCAACAATGCGTGCGCAGAGCGCGTTCTGCATACGATACATTCACAATGGTGGAAAAAGCGACAAGGGTGAAAAAAGCGACTTTGCAGAGTGTCACAAATATGCTGATGGCATAGTGGGCAAAGGCACTCTTCACGAAATTAGCATATTGATGAAAGACATCGATAAGACGCTTGTATTGGAATAGCAGCGCGCTCCGGTGGCCGGCGCGAGCGCACGGCTCCACAGCCTGGCATTTCTGCTTCCGTGACATTTGCGCTTTAAGCCCGAATGCCATTGTATGTCGGGTTCGTCCGCATACATCAGCGTCATGTCCGTTGTTGGCGCTTTCAGCCAATACGATCACGGAAACTGGCGCAACTATGGGCTCTGACCGGTCATTCGGGTTTTTGCAAGGCATTCGGCTGACGGAGGTCCCTAACGGCAGCTCCGAGCCTATTCCGTTGAAAAACTCCGTGTCGAGCGTGTCACATCCCGGATTCGTAGAATCCGATTCCCAACTACACCTTTGAGTGAAATTGTGTTGCGCGAAGTCGCGTATTCCGAAACAACATTCTAAGAATTTTTCGGGAATGTGAGTGCACAGAGTTTTTCAACACCATCAGCCGTTCGCGGGCCTTCAAGGCACGGATTAAACGACTGCATTTCGACAATTACTCGATGCAATTCCTGCCTACAATTGCCAAAAATAGCAGCTTGCCCAAGTGAACTTGCGCATTGGGGGTGCGTGAGACTCCAGCGGTGCTACCCCAGTTTCTTACAATCACCCAATTGACGCAAAAGGTGACGTTGCCTCGCAATGTAATATTAAAAATTTGCGCGCGTTAACAAGGAGCGCTAAGTTTGCCTGCAGGATCGCGGGCAAAAACTCGGGGCGGAGCATATGGACGGAAGAAAGATCAAGAACATGGAAGAGTTCGCTGCAAAATGCGGCGTCTCCAGGCCGACTGTTTCAAAATACTTCCATGATCCCAACAGCGTCAAAGCGTCAACGCGTGCACGCATTGAAGACGCGCTGACGCAGTATGATTTTCGTCCGAACATCTATGCTATCAACCAAAATCGGCGGTTGACCAAGAACATCGGCATCGTTGTGCCCTATCTTGCCGATCCCTTTTTTGCCGAAATCGCGCGCCGGATCGAACATCATTGCATCGATGCAGGATTTTCGCCGACATTGTTCAGTTCCCATGGTCGCCTGGAGCTGGAGAATGATATTCTGGACAGCCTGCGCTCCATGAAGCCGGCCGGTGTGTTGCTTGCACCGCTGGGACGGGCTTCCGATCGCTCGCGCATAGAAAAATTCTGCACCGAAGTACCCACGGTCCTGTTCGACAGCAATATCGAGGGTATCGTCATGCGTTCATCGGATCGGACAACCCCCAATTCACCTCGCAAATCGTTGAGTATCTTTTGCCGCACGGGCGAACCGCCATGTTACTTCGAGATGAAAACGCCGCCCAATCCAATACCAGGAAACGGCGCGATGGATACATCTCGGCAATGGAGGCGCTTGGCAACAACCGCATATCGTCAGCGTCGATGGCGAGGGTTGGAAGCTGGAGGATATCGGCTATCGAGGATGTCTGCAGGTCCTCGAAGAGGAACTGCTGGAGACCAATACCGTTCTTTGCACCAATGATCGGCTGGCCATCGGTTTTCTGTCAGGATGCTTCAAGAAGGGATTGCAGGTCGGCATAACCAAAGATTCCGATATGCGTGTCGCCGGCCTTGATGACCATCCCTTCTCGCGGTTCACTTGCCCACCGTTGACCACAGTCGCACACGACTACGAAGCGATCTCCGAAAAAGTCAGCGAGAACGCTTCTTGCCCTGATCGAAGGAGGAGACAGATCGGAGGCGCGGATCGAGAAGCTGTTTGAGGGCAATCTTGTGATGCGAGCATCAGCATAAATTACGCGCGTAAAATTTTTATTGACACCGCGTAGCGATGCTACTAGTCTGCCGGCACATCCAACCAAGGGAGGAATAGGATGCTTTCCAGGAAAGTGCTTGGCTTATCGACCGCGCTTGCGGTTCTCACTGCCCCCGGCGCATTCGCCGAGACTCTGACGATCGCCACCGTCAACAATGGTGACATGATCCGCATGCAGGGTCTCACCGATGATTTCACCGCAAAGACCGGCCATAAGGTCGAGTGGGTAACGCTGGAGGAAAACGTTTTGCGCCAGCGCGTGACCACCGATATCTCGACCAAGGGCGGTGCATTCGACCTAATGACCATCGGCATGTACGAAACACCGATCTGGGGTGCCAATGGCTGGCTCATTGCTCTGGATGATCTGTCAGCTGAGTACGATGTCGACGACATACTGCCGGCGATGCGCGGCGGTCTGAGCCATGACGGCACGCTTTATGCCGCCCCGTTTCTACGGCGAAAGCTCGATGGTCATGTATCGCACCGACCTGATGGAAAAAGCCGGTATGGAAATGCCTAAGGCACCGACCTGGGAGTTCATCCGTAAAGCCGCGGCGGCAATGACCGATCGCGATAACGAGATCAACGGCATCTGCCTGCGCGGCAAGGCCGGCTGGGGTGAGGGCGGCGCCTTCATCACCGTCACCGCGAACTCGTTCGGCGCCCGCTGGTTCGATGAAAACTGGAACGCCCAGTTTGATCAGCCCGAGTGGAAAGCAGCGCTTGAGTTTTTTCGTTGGTATGATGGCCGAATCCGGACCTCCCGGCTACGCTACCAACGGATTTAACGAAAACCTGTCGCTGTTCCAGCAAGGCAAGTGCGGCATGTGGATTGACGCCACGGTGGCTGCGTCCTTTGTTACCAAACCCAAACGATTCCACTGTTGCTGACAAGGTCGGCTTTGCTCTGGCGCCTGATACCGGCCTTGGCAAACGCTCTAACTGGCTCTGGGCCTGGGCTCTGGCCATTCCGGCCGGCTCGCAGAAGATAGGTGCTGCGAAGTGAGTTCATCGAATGGTCAACCTCGAAGGACTATATCGCGCTGGTTGCTAAGAACGAAGGTTGGGCCAACGTGCCGCCGGGTGCCCGGACCTCGCTTTATGAGACTCCGGAATACCAGGACGTGCCATTCGCGAAGATGACACTCGACTCCATTAACGCAGCCGATCCGAACAATCCGACTGTCAAGCCGGTGCCCTATGTCGGCATCCAGTTCGTCGCCATTCCGGAGTTCGCCGGCATAGCGACTGAGGTCAGTCAGGAGTTCTCTGCGGTCTATGCAGGGACAACAGACTGTGGACGATGCGCTGGCCAAGGCTCAGGCTTTGACCAACGACGCAATGGAAGCAGCTGGCTACCGCTAAGCCACTTCCTTTTGAGCGGGTCGGTCAGTAATCGGCCCGCTCCCCCAATTTTCTCAAAGCGATGTCTTTGACGCTGCAATCCCGCGATTTGCAGAACGGGTGTCTTTTTGAAAATTCAGGTGGCAGAGCGCTCTTGTCGCGTTCTGCAAGACTGAAACGTTCCCGAACCAGGAGCTTGTCATGGCGACCCAACATTCCAGAAGCGCCGCTCGCTTTATGATGGCACCAGCGGTAATCCTGCTTCTCGGCTGGATGCTTGTGCCCTTGTGCATGACGCTATTCTTTTCCTTCAAGAAATACCTGCCGTTGCGTGGCGACTCGTTGGGAAACGGGCTCGAATGGGTCGGCTTTGCCAACTATGTGCGGTTCGTCGGCTCAAGCTCATTCTGGCCAAGCATTCAGACCACACTGATTATCGTCGGCGGCGTTCTGGCCATCACCATCATCCTTGGGATCGCATTGGCCATCCTGCTTGACCAGCCGATGTGGGGCCAGGGTGTCGTACGTATCCTTGTGATCGCCCCCTTCTTCGTGATGCCAACGGTTTCCGCCCTGGTGTGGAAGAACATGTTCATGGATCCAACGAACGGCATTCTGGCGCATCTGTGGAAATTCTTCGGAGCCGAGCCGCTACAATGGCTGAGCCAGGCGTCGATGCCCTCACTGATCATGATCGTTTCCTGGCAGTGGCTGCCATTTGCAACGCTCATCTTGCTGACTGCGATCCAGTCGCTCGACAGCGAACAGCTTGAGGCCGCGGAAATGGACGGCGCGCCGGTGCACAAGCGCTTTTTCTACATCATCCTGCCGCATCTTGGCCGAGCCATCACGATTGTTCTACTGATCCAAACCATCTTTCTGCTGGCGATCTTTGCAGAGATCTTCGTCACGACGGGTGGCGCCTTCGGTACCAAGACCCTGTCCTACCTGATCTTCCAGCGCGTGCTGGAAAGTCAAAATGTCGGCCTTGGCTCCGCGGGCGGTGTCTACGCAATCATTCTCGCCAACATCGTTGCCATCTTCCTGATGCGCATCGTGGGCAAAAACCTGGACGCGTGAGGAGATAAAAACATGGCTCGCGCAGTTACAAAAAACCGAAAAACAGTCAACACAGTGGTTGCCTGGCTGATTGGGTTGCTGATCTTCTTTCCGATCCTCTGGACGATCCTGACCAGTTTCAAATCAGAAGCCCAGGCAATCGCCGATCCACCGATCTTCCTGTTCTTCGACTGGACGCTGGAAAACTATTCGGTGGTGCAGGAACGCTCGAACTACATACGCTTTCTGTGGAACTCGATCTTTCTGGCCGGGGGATCCACGATTCTGGGCCTGATCATCGCAGTGCCAGCCGCATGGTCGATGGCCTTCGTACCCTCGCGCCGCACCAAGGACGTCCTGCTGTGGATGCTCAGCACCAAAATGCTGCCGGCGGTTGGCGTGCTGTACCCGATCTACCTGCTGTTCATCCAGTTGGGTCTTCTTGACAGCCGCATGGGTCTTGTCATCGTACTCATGCTGATCAACCTGCCGATCATCGTCTGGATGCTCTACACCTACTTCAAGGAAATCCCCGGTGAGATCCTCGAAGCCGCGCGAATGGATGGCGCAGGACTGAAGGAAGAGCTGCTCTACGTTCTCACCCCCATGGCCATTCCGGGCATCGCGTCAACATTGCTGTTGAACTTCATCCTGGCCTGGAACGAGGCGTTCTGGACCCTGAACCTGACCGCGGTCAACGCCGCCCCGCTGACAGCCTTCATCGCGAGCTATTCCAGCCCAGAGGGTTTGTTTTTCGCGAAACTCAGCGCGGCGTCAACCATGGCCATCGCACCCATCCTGATCCTTGGCTGGTTCAGTCAGAAGCAACTCGTACGCGGCCTCACCTTCGGCGCCGTCAAATAGAGGAACATTTCATGGGACAGATCACGCTCGAACAGGTCACCAAGTCGTTTGGTGAAACACTTGTCATTCCGCCCCTGGACCTGAACATCAAAGACGGCGAGTTCACGGTCTTCGTTGGACCGTCTGGCTGCGGCAAATCCACATTGCTTCGCCTGATAGCGGGATTGGAGGATGTCACATCCGGCATCGTGAAGATCGACGGCAATGATGCGACAAATCTTCCGCCCGCCAGACGTGGCCTGGCGATGGTATTTCAATCGTATGCGCTTTATCCGCACATGACCGTGCGAAAGAACATCGCTTTTCCTTTGCGCATGGCAAAAATGGATCAGGCAGAGCAGAACCGCCGGATCGAGCAGGCGGCCGCCGCGCTCAATCTGACTGACTATCTCGACCGCAGGCCCGGCCAGTTGTCGGGCGGGCAGCGGCAGCGCGTCGCCATTGGTCGTGCGATTGTTCGCGAACCGGAAGCCTTCCTGTTTGATGAGCCGCTGTCAAATCTCGATGCCGCCTTGAGGGTTGGAATGCGGCTGGAAATCAGCGAGATGCACAAGCGCCTGAACACGACGATGATCTATGTCACGCATGATCAGGTCGAGGCGATGACAATGGCCGACAAGATCGTCGTCTTGCGCGACGGTTATATCGAGCAAGTCGGATCGCCGCTTGAGCTTTACCAGACGCCGCGCAACTTGTTTGTCGCCGGATTTATCGGCTCTCCGAAAATGAACTTCATCGAGGGCAAGGAAGCTGCAAAGCACGATGCCCACACGATCGGTATTCGTCCTGAACATATCGATGTGACGAAATCGAAAGGCGCATGGCAGGGTACGGTCGGCGTAGCAGAACATTTGGGATCGGACACTTTCTTCCACATACATGAAACAGGACTCGCCGACACCATTACGGTACGTGCGCCCGGCGAGGTCAGCTTGAAACACGGAGATCCGGTGCATCTGGCTCCGCGGGAAGATCAGATCCATCGTTTCGATGCACAGGGATTGCGGGTCGCGTGAAACGTTTGAATGGTAAGACAGCGCTCATCACCGGAGCGGCGCGCGGCATCGGGCGTGCTTTTGCCGAAGCCTATGCACTCGAAGGTGCCCGTGTCGCCATTGCCGACATCGACATTGCGAGAGCCCGGGAGACAGTTGCGAAAATCGGCGAAGACACAATCGCGGTCGAAATGGATGTCACAGCCCAGGCCAGCATTGATCGAGCAGTGGGACAGACGGTGAAGGCGTTCGGGCGCATTGACATTCTAGTCAACAACGCCGCGCTTTTCACTGCATCACCGATTATCGAAATTGAACATGATGACTATGCACGAGTGTTCGATGTCAACGTCGCCGGTACCCTCTTCACCATGCAGGCCGTTGCCCGACACATGATCGAACGCGGTGGCGGCGGAAAGATCATCAATATGGCCAGTCAAGCCGGCAGGCGTGGCGAACCCCTCGTCGCAGTATACTGTGCGACAAAGGCGGCGGTCATTTCATTGACCCAATCGGCCGGGCTCGATCTCATCCGATATGGCATCAATGTGAACGCCATTTCCCCGGGTGTTGTCGATGGTGAGCACTGGGATGGTGTGGATGCGTTCTTTGCCAAATACGAAAACAAGGCTCCTGGGCAGAAAAAGAAGGAAGTCGGCGCTGCGGTTCCGTTTGGGCGCATGGGGCGGGCCAGGGATTTGACCGGAATGGCCGTGTTCCTGGCAAGCGACGAAGCCGAGTACATCGTTGCACAAACCTATAATGTCGATGGCGGCCAATGGATGAGTTGATGCCTCTTTCGGATGCCGCCGTCGGCATGCTGCCGAAAAACGTACGTACGCCGCGCTATGATCGCAAAGCGCTTCGGCCGGGGATTGTGCATATTGGTCTTGGCAATTTTCACCGTGCTCATCAGGCCTGGTATCTCCATCGTTTGTTTGATGAGGGACTTTGTCACAACTGGGCCATCATCGGTGCAGGGGTAAAACCCAACGATGCTGCTTTGCGAGAGAAACTGCTGACGCAGGATTGCCTGACCACGCTGATCGAACTGGATCCCTCCGGTAAATCCGCTGAAATCTGCGGCTCAATGATCGACTACATTCCGGTCGAAAAACACAATGCCAAACTGATTGAGCAAATGGTGGACCCTGCAATCCGTATCGTTTCACTAACCGTGACCGAAGGCGGCTATTTTATCGACCCGGCAAGTGGCAGCTTCGATGCAAATCATCCGGAAATCCTGCACGATGCAGAAAACCCGGATCGACCCTGCACCGCCTTCGGTGCCATGGTTGCAGCCCTGCGTCGCCGCCGCGACAGCGGTTGCGGTCCGTTCACCGGACAGAGCTGCGACAATCTGATGGGCAACGGTACGATTCTGCGCGACACCGTCGTCTCTCTTGCACGCTTGTCCGATCCGCAGCTTGCCGATTGGATTGAGGCCGAATGCAGCTTTCCCAATTCGATGGTCGATTGCATCGTACCTGCAACCGGGCCGCGTGAGATCGCGCTTGCGCAGGCGTTCGGTATCCAGGACCTCGTACCGGTGACACATGAGAACTTTCGCCAGTGGGTCATTGAGGACGATTTCTGTTCGGGTCGCCCGGATTGGGATAAGGCCGGAGCGGTGTTCTCGAACAGGGTTCATGACTATGAGACGATGAAACTGCGCATCCTGAATGGAGGCCACCAGATCGTCGCGCTCCCGGGCGAATTGCTGGGTATCGACACGATTGCCGGGGCCATGGCGCACCCGGCCATCCGGCAGCTGCTTCGCAAGGTGGTGATGGAGGAAATCGCACCGCACCTGGATCCGGTGCCCGGGACCACATCATCGGAGTATCTCGATCTCATCGATCGCCGGTTCTCCAATCCGGAAATTGCCGACACAACCCGCCGGGTAGCGTTTGACGGATCCAGCCGACAATCTGTCTTTATCGTACCCTCGATCCTCGACGGATTGGATACAGGTACACCCGTGGATGGTCTTGCACTGGTCTCGGCAGTTTGGGCCAGATACTGCAAAGGCACCCGCGAAGACGGTAGCAGAATAGAACCGAATGATCCGAATTGGCCTGAACTGAATACCATCGCCCAAGCTGCAACGAACGAGCCCCTGCAGTGGCTCTTGATGCGGAAGTTCTATGGTGACCTGGCCGATCAGTCGCGTTTTTCCGATTCTTTCGCGACATGGCTGGGCAAAATTTATTCAGACGGATTGGAGGCGACGATATACACCTATCTGAAGGATTGATCCTATCGATCCGCCGGTTTGCGATAATCCGCGTTGACGCTGGAAATCCGTGGCCTCGCAACAGGAGAAATTTGTCGTGATTATTTGCTGCGGCGAAGAACGTGAAAGCCGCCGATACGGTTGGAGCCGGAGATGCATTTGACGCTGGCATTATTGCTCATCTGTCCAAAATCGGCGATTGCTTCGCTGTCGGCTGAAGTTGCCGGACTGAACTGACATCCGGCGCGTCTTACGCTTGATCTCTCTTACGTGTTGGTCAGCCAATCCATTCGGCCCTGTCTTCGTTTCCATCCCGTATCCCTTCAAGGATGACGATGAGCCAAAAACATTAGCTTAGTGAAACAACCCAAACTGTCTCAATGGCCGTGACCGGTTGCAAGCTATCGTTGCTCGCAATGGTATGATGGGTTCTGGGGCTGGTGGTTTGTAGCCGCGCGCGCTGTGGGATGGCTCAACTGTCGCAAATCCTGCTGGGCAGATATGCAAGCGGCGGGCTTGCCGTAACCGATACCAACTGCTGGATTCGCATCAGTCAGGGCAGGTCCGCCGCTCTTTCGAAACAATGCGGTCAGGTTGGTATCGGCTTTAGTCGCATTGTGGCGCCCCGTGCAATGATGTTAGACGATATCGCATTTTGCAAAAATTTGCAAATTGTTTATATATTTTGCAAGCTATAATTCAGTACGGTTGAAGATTGGCATTGAGAGAGGCGTCGTGATAGCTGAACAGAGACATGCGCTTATCCTGCAAGAAATCGAGCGGAATGCGTCGGTTTCAATCGCAGAATTGGAGAAGCGACTGGATGTGACGCGCGAAACGCTGCGCCGTGATATTGCATTGCTTGACAAGAGAAATCTGGTCCGACAGGTCAGGGGTGGCGCCGTTGCTGTTAGCCAGGCGGAGATGTCTGCCGATGCGCGCAGCACCATCAATCCCGCCGGCAAGGCGAAGATTGGGCGTTTGGCAGCGGAACTGATCACGGACAATGCCACGGTGGTTATCGATTCGGGGACGACAACTGTGGCTGCGGCGAAGCATTTGGTGGCGAAGTCGGGACTCAGAGTCTTTACCAACGATGTTCCGATCGCGATGCTGTTGTTGAACGCTGTGCGCGAGGTGCACCTTATTGGTGGATTGCTGGGCAAAGACGAACACTCGACGCAGGGATATGACGCCATCGACATGCTGCGAAGCTACTCGGTGGATTTTGCGTTGATTGGCGTTGGCGGGCTTCACCCCATTTACGGATTTACCGATTTCACCCGCGATGCGGCGAAGCTGCGTGACACCATGATCGACATTTCCGCCACCTCGATTATGGTCGCAGGTCGGACCAAATTCGGCAAAATCGCGTCTGCCCAGCTTCGCAATTCGCGAAACGCAGATTATCTGGTCACCGATACCCATCCGGATGAGGATATTATGCAATATCTTGACGAGTGGGATATCTCGGTGATTACCGAATGAGGGAGATGCAGGTCACTCCCACTCGATCGTGCCCGGCGGTTTCGAGGTGACGTCATAGACAACCCGGTTGATACCGCGGACTTCGTTGATGATGCGGGTGGCAGCGCGGCCGAGGAAATCCATGTCGTAAGGATAGAAGTCGGCGGTCATACCGTCGACCGAGGTTACCGCGCGCAGCGCGCAGACATATTCATATGTCCGGCCATCACCCATGACGCCAACTGTCTGGACCGGTAACAAAACCGCAAAAGCCTGCCAAATCTTGTCGTAAAGGCCGGCCTTGCGGATTTCATCGAGATAGATGGCGTCGGCTTCGCGAAGTGTCTCGAGCTTGTCGGGCGAAATCCCGCCGGGACAGCGAATGGCCAGGCCGGGACCGGGGAAGGGGTGGCGACCGATGAAGCTGTCCGGCAGGCCGAGCTCATGGCCAAGCAGACGCACTTCATCCTTGAAGAGTTCGCGTAACGGTTCGACCAGTTGCATATTCATGCGATCGGGCAAGCCGCCGACATTATGGTGCGACTTGATGGTGACGGATGGGCCGCCGGTAAACGAGACGCTTTCGATGACATCCGGATAAAGTGTTCCCTGGCCGAGAAATTCCGACGGCTTTCCCTCGTCCGCCAGCTTTCTTGCCTCGGCGTCGAACACTTCGATAAACAAGCGCCCAATGATCTTGCGTTTGGTTTCGGGGTCGGCAACGCCCTCCAGACCTTTTATAAAGGTGTCGGAGGCATCCACATGGATCAGCGGAATGTTGTAGTGCTCGCGATACATGGCGACGACATCGGCGGCCTCGTTTTTGCGCATCAATCCGTGGTCGACCAGAACGCAGGTGAGCCGTTCTCCGATTGCCTGATGAATGAGAAGTGCCGCGACCGACGAATCGACGCCACCGGACAGAGCGCAGATCACACGGCCCGAACCAACCTGCTCGCGGATCGCGGCAATGGCCTGATCCTTGTAGGCGGCCATCGTCCAGTCGCCCTTCAGCCCGGCGATTTTGTGAACGAAGTTCGACAATAGTTTCGCGCCGTCCGGCGTATGAACGACCTCCGGATGAAACATGGTCGTATAATAGTGCCGCGTCTCGTCACCGGCGATGGCGAAGGGCGCGTTCGGCGATGTGCCTATGACCTCGAAACCATCGGGCAGTTCCGTCACGCGGTCGCCGTGGCTCATCCAGACCGGGTATTTTTGCCCGACATCCCAGATGCCTTCGAACAACGGGCTGGGTTTCAAAATCTCCACGTCGGCGCGGCCGAATTCGCGGTGGTGGCCTCCCTCAACCGTGCCGCCGAGCTGATGACACAGGACCTGCTGACCATAACAGATCGCCAAAATGGGAAGACCTGAATCGAGCACGGATTGCGGAGCGCGCGGTGAATCGGCATCGGGGACCGACGCAGGGCCGCCGGAAAAGATCACTGCCTTGGGTTTCAGACGGTAGAATCCGTCCTGCGCCGACTGGAACGGGACGATTTCGCAGTAAACCCCTGCTTCGCGTACGCGTCTGGCAATCAGCTGGGTTACCTGGCTGCCAAAGTCGATGATCAATACCGTGTCGGGATGCGGGGTCGTTGTCATGGGTGGCGTGTAGGCCCTGATCGGCAAATGATCAATTGTCTACGCGCCGTTTCCCCGCGAAATATGCCGGTCTATAAGGCAGTATCTGTAAAAGATCGTCTGAACCGATCCTAAAACAGCGCCTGACAGATGATCATGATTGCGCCGGCCAACGCGATGTAGCCACAGTCGACGGCCAGCGCAAATCCGGATTTGTTTATGAACGCACCGGCCGACACGACAAACATCGCGGCGGCCAATATGGCGATGATCGCCGCGGCCAGCGCGTTGAGAGGCGCGGTGATGCCAACAACGAGTGCCAGCAGAAACAGGGCCGCGAGCTGCGTTGCCATGGCCAGCACAGGAAAACGCTCGGGCGGTTCAGGACTGATTCCCGACCCTTCGGCCCAGCGACGGCCGAAGAGCCGGGGATTGTACCAGATCCATCCGAACAGGAATGCGGCAACAGCACCGGTGACAACCGCAACCCAATTGAGGTTTGCCAACTCGTTGCTCATGGATACCTCCGTCAGGCCAGCACTTCGTTGAGTTTGGCCGTGATGGACGTCCATCCGCCTTCATGGTTGTTGCGGCTTTCCTCGTTGGGAAACTTGACGTGGATCAGCTCCAGGTCCGTTCCGCCATCGCCGCTGTCGGCAAAATTCAGTGTGACAGTGCTGCCTTCGATGGAGAACGGTGACTCCCACGTAAATACAAGCTTCGAATGGCGGTCGATTGCCTTGTACTCCCCGCCATGCGGGATTTCGTTTTCTCCGGTATCCATGATGATTGTGAAGCGGCCGCCAACCCGCGCGTCGGCTTCTGCCTTCGGCACACACACACCGGCGGCAGGGATCATGAACTTGGCCAGCATCTCTGCATCGAGCCAGGCATTGAATACGGATTCCACCGGGGCGCTGATCTTGCGATTTACGGTTACGGTCATGTCATTCATCGGTTCGTTCTCCGGTCAATTCGGCGTCCAGCCTGTCCAGACGCTTTTCCCAGGTTGAACGCAGATCGTGAAACCAGCGGTCGATCAGCGAGACGGGGCCCATCTCGGCGCTGATGATGTGCGTACGTCCGAGCGTTTTGCGTCTGACAAGACCGGCCGATTCCAGCACCTTTATATGCTTCGACACCGAGTTGAGGCTCATGTCGAAATAGGCTGCCAGATCGGTAACCCGGGTCGGTCCCTCCTGCGCCAGCGTGGTCAGGATGGATCGGCGGGTCAGATCACTGGTCGCTTTAAGCACCGCTGAAAGCTGGTCGTCATCGAACTTTTGTTCAACCATTTGGGTGAATATATCTAATTCGAATCATTAGTCAACCATATGGTTGAATATTTTATCGTGACTCACGCGAGAAAATGGCCGCTCTGAAAACGAACCGAAACAAAAGAAACACGAGACCTACGAGCGCGACATCAGCGGGATACACAGACAGGTCATAACTCACCCCGTCGAAAGCAACCACACCCAACCCAAGACTAGTGAGAGACATCAAAATGACCAAGAAACTCCTGACAACGATCGCGTTTGCAGTCGGTATTCTGAGCATTGCCTCAACGGCCGAAGCCAACAACATGCGCACCGGCCCTGTCGTCGCCGACAATACGTTCGAGGTGATCCAGATCAAGAACAAGCACCGTGGCAACAAGCACCGCCGCCATCACCGCCATTGGGGCGGTGGCCACATCGAATACCGGCCGCATGGTTGTGGCTACTTCTACCGCAAGGCGCGCCGCACCGGTTCGCATTATTGGTGGAAAAAGTACGACCGCTGCATCAACCGGTACGACTACTTCTACCGCTACTGATCCCCGAGCACTCCTCCAGGCTCTCCTCCCTGGGCGCAAGGACTTCCCCGGTCCTTGCGTCCATTTTCAGTTCATCGGACGGGATTTGCGGCCTTCAGTGCTGATTCAACCCAGCTTTGAATTTGTTTGATTTGATTGGCAGACAAACGAATGCCGAGCCTGGTGCGGCGGAACAAAATGTCTTCTGCACTTGCAGCCCACTCATGCTCGATCAGATGTTTTGCCTCAATCTCGTGCAGTCCCGCGCCCAGATCCTTGCCGAGATCCGACATCAATTTGGCATCGCCCAATATTTTTGCCGTTTCGGTTCCGTAGGTGCGCACCAGCCTGTTCATCAGTTCAGGCGCGACGAAATCATATTGCCGACGGTAGCCTGAAATCAGGTCCGCAAGGCCAGTCGCCGGGAAATCGCCACCAACAAACGTTGCGCCTTTGGTCCATTCAGAACCGCGTTTGCCAACCACCGTTTCGATCTCGTCCATCATGGCTTCAGCCAGGCGACGGTAAGTCGTTATCTTGCCGCCGAAGATGTTAATGAGCGAGCCATTGCCGAGCTTCTCGTCGCGGCGAATGACATAGTCGCGGGTTGCCTCCTGAGCCTTTGAAGCGCCGTCGTCGAAGAGCGGTCTGACGCCGGAATATGTCCAGACGATATCGTCCCTGGTCACGGGTTCGACGAAATACTTGCTCGCCATCGTGCACAGGTAATCGATTTCTTCCGACGTGATCTTCGGTTTCTCGCGAATATCAGCCTGCTCAACGTCGGTCGTACCAATCAGCGTGTACTCATCCTCGTATGGAATGGCGAATATAATCCGCTCATCGTCGTTTTGTAGAATGTAGCAGCGATCATGTTCGAACATCTTACGCACGACGATATGGCTGCCTCCGACCAGACGGACATTGTGAGCATCGTTGCGACCAAACACTGATTTCAAGACTTCATCGACATACGGACCGGCGGCATTGACGATCAGGTTTGCGGACACATCGTCAGTGCTTCCAGTGGTCGTGTCGCGCAATGTGACGTGCCATTTGCCGTCTTCGAATCGCGCCTGTTCTGCGGCTGTGCGGGGATGGATCCGTGCCCCCCTTTGCTGAGCATCGCGAAGATTCAATATGACCAATCGGGAATCCTCGACCCAACAGTCCGAGTATTCGAAGGCTTTGTGGAATTCCGGTTTAAGTGGTTTGCCAACAGGATCGCTTCGAAGATCAAGTGTTTTCGTACCGGGCAGGAGTTTCCGCCCGCCGATGTGGTCATAGAGAAACAGGCCGAGCCGCAAAAGCCAGGCGGGGCGTAGGCCCTTGTGGTGAGGCAGGATGAATCGGAGCGGCCGGATTATGTGCGGCGCCATCGCCCATAGCACTTCACGTTCCATCAGTGCTTCGCGAACCAAACGGAATTCGTAGTGCTCCAGGTAGCGCAGACCACCATGAACGAGTTTGGTGGACGCCGACGAGGTGCCGCCACCGAAATCGCCCGCTTCGCACAGACATACGGAAAAACCACGCCCGGCGGCATCGCGCGCAATACCTGCACCATTGATGCCTCCACCGATGATGAGCATGTCGAAATGAGGGATTGGCGACATGTTGGTTTTGTTTCCGGCGTCGGACATCAGTAATCGTTCTCCGGCGTGAATGGCTCGGCACCGCCCGCGACAACCAGTTCGACGTTCGCGGATTTACAAAGTTCGATGATGTCTTCTGGCGGCGGCGTATCGGTGACAAAGGTATCTATGTCGCTCAGGTGCCCTATCTGTACTGGTGCACGCCGTTCAAATTTCGTGGTATCGGCAACAAGGATTTTCTGTCTTGCTTGTCCCAATATGGCTTGTGACACGCGAACTTCCTGATAGTCGTAGTCGAGAAGCGCACCTTCCTCGTCAATTCCCGACGTGCCGATGATCGCGTAGTCAACCTTGAATTGCCGGATGAGATCGATTGCTGCGGCGCCGACGATGCCGCCATCGCTTTTGCGAATCATGCCGCCGGAAACCACGAGATCGACGCCGGGAGCACCGGATAAAATGTTTGCCACATTCAAATTGTTCGTAATCACCATCAGTCTTTGGTGGCGCCCAAGTGCCTGGGCGACCTGTTCGGTCGTGGTGCCGATGTTCAAAATGAGCGAGGCGCCGTCCGGTATGTGATCCGCAGCGGCCCGCCCGATTTTCGCCTTGCCGTCGGAGGCTATTCCTCTGCGCGCGCGGTAGGCGAGGTTGACGGTATCTGAGGGAAATACCGCGCCGCCATGAACGCGGTGCAGTTTCTCCATTCCGCACAAGTCGTTGAGATCCTTGCGAATTGTCTGCGGCGTAACATCAAAATGCGTTGAAAGCGATTCCACGTCCACCCGGCCGTCCCGGCGGGCGATCTCAAGAATGTCCTGTTGGCGCGGTATCAGCGGCTGCATCTCAATTCCCCATGCGACTTTCGTATATTTGCGAATTTTTTCGTAAATATCAATAACGAACCTATTGACTTTCGCTATTTTTCCTATTTTTCTAATTTAGCGCTCGCTTCGCTGCGGAAACCCCCTGCGAGCGTTGTATCGATGGAGGAGATAATAATGAAGAAGCTGCTCATGGCTTCGGCGGCAGCCGTTGCCCTTAATCTTGCTGCCGTACCCGCTTGGGCCGGAATGGCCGAGGCGGAAAAGTGGATTAATGACGAGTTCCAGCCATCCGTTCTTTCCAAGGAAGATCAGATGAAAGAGATGGAATGGTTCGTGAACGCTGCCAAACCATTCGACGGAATGGAAATCAACGTGTTGTCGGAAGGTATCCCGACACACTCCTATGAATCCGAAACCCTGACCAAGGCATTTGAGGAAATTACCGGCATCAAGGTGAACCATCAGATCCTCGGTGAAGGCGAGGTTGTCCAGGCGGTGCAGACCCAAATGCAGACCGGACGTAACCTCTATGATGCCTATGTGAACGATTCCGATCTGATCGGGACCCATTCCCGCCTTCAGCTTGCCGTTAATCTGACCGATTTCATGGCCGGTGAGGGCAAGGACGTCACCAATCCGATGCTGGACCTCGGTGACTTCATGGGCACCAAGTTCACCACCGGACCGGACGGCGACCTGTATCAGCTTCCGGACCAGCAATTTGCCAATCTCTACTGGTTCCGCAAAGACTGGTTCGACCGGCAGGATCTGAAAGACGCTTTCAAGGCCAAATATGGTTATGATCTGGGCGTTCCGGTCAATTGGTCGGCTTACGAGGATATCGCCGAATTCTTCTCCAAGGACGTCAAGGAGATCGATGGTGTCCAGATCTATGGTCACATGGATTACGGCAAACGCGCTCCCGATCTCGGCTGGCGCATGACCGACGCATGGTTGTCCATGGCGGGTACCGGTACGGTTGGTGAACCAAACGGCGTGCCGATCGACGAATGGGGAATTCGCATGGAGGCCGGCTCTTGCAATCCTGCCGGCGCCAGCGTGAGCCGCGGCGGCGAGGCAAATGGCCCGGCCTCCGTGTACGCGATCAGGAAGTGGGACGAATGGCTGCGCAATTTCGCGCCTCCGGGTGCCGCGGACTATGATTTCTATCAGTCGCTGCCGGCCCTGAGCCAGGGCAATGTCGCTCAGCAGATCTTCTGGTACACGGCCTTTACCGCCAACATGGTCGCGCCGAAATCGGAAGGCAACAACACGGTTGACGATGACGGCAATCCGCTATGGAGAATGGCTCCATCCCCGCATGGCCCATATTGGAAGGACGGCCAGAAAGTCGGCTATCAGGACGTCGGTTCCTGGACGATCCTGAAGTCAACACCGGCGGACAGGGCAAAAGCAGCCTGGCTTTATGCACAGTTTGCCGTTTCCAAGACGGTCGACACCAAGAAAAGCCATGTCGGTCTGACATTCATCCGCGATTCAACGGTTCGTCACGAGAGCTTCTCGGAACGCGCGGCAAAGTTGGGCGGTCTGGTGGAGTTTTATCGTTCACCTGATCGCGTACGGTGGTCGCCGACGGGCATCAATGTACCCGATTATCCCAAGCTGGCGCAGATCTGGTGGCAGCAGATCGGTGACGTGAATTCCGGTGCGTTTACGCCGCAGGAAGCCATGGACCGCCTGGCCGAGGAAATGGATACGACGATGGCGCGCATGCAGCGTGCCGACGAAGCGGGTAACGTTTACGGCGGTTGCGGACCACGCCTGAACGAACCCAAGGATCCTTCCGAATGGCTTGGCAAGGAAGATGGCCCGAAAGCCAAACTCGACAACGAGAAGCCGCAGGGCGAGACCGTCAACTATGACGAACTGATCGCCCGCTGGAACCAGTAGGTCGAGCGACCGAATTAATCCGAACCCGGCGCGTTTGAGCGCCGGGTTCACCAAACCCACATTTCATGTTGGAATCCGCTGATGCCGTAGGCAAGCGGAATTGTTTCGGGGGCACTTGAGGTGCTTGAACTCAGGGATATCGGCAAAACTGTCGGCAGTGCGGTTCATATCCATCCGACCAGCCTGACGATGGAATCGGGCAGCTTTAATATTCTCTTGGGCACGACTCTTGCCGGAAAAACCACGTTGATGCAGCTGATGGCCGGACTGGAAAAACCGACATCGGGTGAAGTCTGGTTTGACGGAGCGAATGTCACCGGCGTACCGGTCCAAAAACGCAATGTGTCGATGGTCTACCAGCAGTTTATCAACTATCCGAATTTCAGCGTTTTCGACAATATTGCTTCTCCGCTGCGCGTCGCGCGAATTCCGGAAACTGAGTTGAAAAAACGCGTCGGCGAAATGGCCGAACTGATGAAGATTTCAGCCATGCTCGATCGTCGGCCTTCAGAGCTGTCAGGCGGGCAACAACAGCGAACTGCGATGGCGCGAGCGCTGGTCAAGGATTCCGATCTGATCCTGCTCGACGAGCCACTGGCCAATCTCGATTTCAAACTGCGCGAGGAACTGCGAGACGAGCTTCCAAGACTTTTCGAAGAGCGCCAGTGCATTGTTGTCTATGCCACGACAGAGCCCACCGAAGCGCTGTTATTCGGTGGCAAGACGGCAGCACTGCATGAAGGACGGGTCGCCGATTTCGGGCCTACGAGCGAAATTTATCGCAATCCCGCAACGCTTGTCAGTGCGAGCGTGTTTTCAGAGCCGCCGATCAACACCGCACGTGTCGTGAAGAAAGGTAACCGCATCATTTTGAATGATGAAGTTCAGTGGACAGCCCGGGTTGATCTTGATGACGGCGATTACACGGTTGGCATACGCCCGCATCACGTGGTGCCGGTAAAAGAAGCCAAGGATGCAGTTGCGGTGACTGGGACCGTCAAGGTCGCCGAACTCAGCGGTTCAGAAAGCATGATCCACTTTGATGCCTATGGCGATGACTGGGTGTCGCTTTCCCATGGGGTCCACCCCTTTGAAAGTGGTCAGAGTGCCACACTCTATGCCGACATCTCGCAGTGCTTCTATTTCGATCAGACCGATCGGCTGGTTGCCGGCGGTCTTGCAGCGGGGGCTGGTTGACATGGCGCGAATTTCATTACCGGCACTCAAACACAGCTACTATCCGAATCCGACAGTTGAAGAAGACTGGGCGCTCAAGCAGCTTGATCTGCAGTGGGAAGATGGTGGAGCGTATGCACTGCTGGGCCCTTCGGGTTGCGGCAAGACCACACTTCTCAACATCATTTCAGGCCTGCTTGCGCCTTCCCATGGTCGCGTATTGTTTGACGATAAGGACGTGACAGACCTACCACCCGAGCAGCGTCATATTGCTCAGGTTTTCCAGTTTCCGGTCGTCTATGACACGATGAGCGTGTACGACAATCTAGCATTCCCGCTCAGAAATCGCGGCGTAGACGAAACAACCGTTGGCGAGCGAGTGAGTGAAATTGCCGAAATGACGGACCTGACCGACATGCTGACCAGGCGTGCTTCGGGTCTGACCGCAGACGGCAAACAGAAGATATCGCTCGGTCGTGGCCTCGTCCGAACCGACGTTAACGCCATCCTGTTCGACGAGCCATTGACGGTGATCGATCCTCATCTGAAGTTTCAACTGCGCTCCAAGTTGAAGGAAATCCATCAGCGCACGTCCAACACGATGATCTACGTCACCCACGATCAGACCGAAGCGCTAACATTCGCCGATCGTGTGGTGGTGATGAATGTCGGGGAAGTCGTCCAGATCGGAACGCCTGAGGAACTGTTCGAGGCGCCGCAACATACCTTTGTCGGCCACTTTATCGGTTCCCCGGGGATGAATGTCATTCCTTGTCAAATCGACGGCGGCGTCGCCTATCTGGGTGATGCCAAGGTGAAGACGGCCAACAAGGCAGCCGCGGGCGCAACGCAGGCGGAGATCGGCGTCCGGCCGGAATATGTGAGCTTCGGCAAGACGGGGCTGGAGGCCAAGGTGATCAAGGTCAGTGATTCCGGCCGCTTCAACATCGTCGATACGACATGCGCGGGGCA
Organism: Rhizobiaceae bacterium; assembly: GCA_963669285.2. Taxonomy (GTDB): domain Bacteria; phylum Pseudomonadota; class Alphaproteobacteria; order Rhizobiales; family Rhizobiaceae; genus JAWKWH01. The sequence goes on from CAXXSI010000022.1 coordinate 281,856, forward strand.
TACGATCAAGCTGCTGGTCCGGGAAGGCGAGGCCATTCCTTCAGAATCCGCGAGACTGCAGTTCAGGGCCGACCGCACGAGGATTTACTGTGGCGGTCGGATGGCAGGTTTGGAGGCAGCGGTATGAACAAGACCGTGAACCAAAAGGCTTGGTTCTTTGTCTTGCCGGTGCTGATCCTGGTAGCATTCAATGCGATTGTGCCGCTGATGACGGTCGTCAACTATTCGGTCCAGGAAACGTTTGGCGACAATGTATTCTTTTGGGCCGGCATTTCATGGTTCGAAGACGTGTTGCGCTCCAGCCGCTTTCACGATGCAATGGGCCGGCAGCTATTTTTCACATTTACAATCCTGGCAATCGAAGTCCCTCTGGGTGTCATCATTGCGCTTGCCATGCCGCGGAAAGGTATCTGGGTTTCGGTGTGCCTCGTGCTGATGGCCATGCCTTTATTGATTCCCTGGAACGTTGTCGGCGCCATGTGGAACATATTCGGCCTGCCGGAGATCGGTCTGCTAGGCAAAACGCTGAATGCTCTCGGGTTCGACTACAACTATACCCGACAGCCCGGAGATGCGTGGTTCACGCTGATCATGATGGATGTCTGGCACTGGACGTCGCTGGTCGTGTTGCTGGCTTATGCGGGCCTGGTGTCCATACCCGACGCCTACTACCAGGCCGCTAAAATCGATGGCGCCAGTTCGTGGTCCATCTTCCGCTACATTCAGTTGCCGAAGATGAAGCGTGTGCTGACCATCGCCATTCTGCTGCGGTTCATGGATTCCTTTAACATCTACACCGAGCCCTCGGTGCTGACTGGTGGTGGACCGGGTAACTCCACAACGCTGCTGTCGATCGATCTGGTCAAGATCGCGCTTGGCCAGTTTGATCTCGGTCCCGCGGCGGCCATGTCACTCATCTACTTCCTGGTGATCCTGCTGATGAGCTGGATTTTCTACACAGTCATGACGCGGAATGAGGAACAGTGATGAAACGGGTGAGCTGGCTGATACCGACGATCTACATCCTGTTCCTGATGCTGCCGATTTACTGGCTGGTTTCAATGTCGTTCAAGACGACCAACGAAATCCTCGGTGCTTTCACACTGTGGCCGCAGAATTTCACGCTGGACAATTACCGGGTCATTTTTACCGATCCCACCTGGTATATGGGATATGTCAATTCGATTGCCTACGTGACGATCAACACCGTGCTGTCAGTTGCGGTCGCTTTGCCCGCGGCTTACGCGTTTTCGCGGTATCGGTTCCTGGGCGACAAGCACCTGTTCTTCTGGCTTCTCACCAATCGCATGGCGCCTGCAGCGGTGTTTGCGTTGCCGTTTTTTCAACTCTATCAGGCGATCGGTATCTTCGATACGTATCTGGCAGTGGCGCTTGCCCACACGCTTTTCAACATTCCTCTGGCTGTTTGGATCCTCGAGGGTTTCATGTCCGGCGTGCCGAAGCAGTTGGATGAAACAGCCTATGTCGACGGCTATTCGTTTCCTGCGTTTTTCGTAAAGATCTTCATCCCAACCATTGCCGCCGGCATAGGCGTGGCGGCATTCTTCTGCTTCATGTTCTCCTGGGTCGAACTGCTGTTGGCGAAAACTCTGACGGCGGTTGCTGCCAAGCCGATCGCGGCGACGATGACCAAGACGGCATCATCTTCAGGATACGAACTCGGATTGCTGGCGGCGGCAGGGACGCTGACAATCATACCCGGCGCAATCGTTATTTATTTCGTACGCAATTATATCGCCAAGGGTTTTGCCCTGGGCAGGGTTTAGGAGGCGGTCATGCAAGACGCCGTCATGTTCAGCTTTCAGTGGTGGACCGAACCGCTGGGCACATGGATGGCATGGACCCGGGCAACGACAGGGTTCTTTTTGTTCATCCTGCTGTGCATCAGCTCAATGGCCGTATGGGAGTATTTCGTGCCCGGTGGTTCGCCGCGTCGGGGCATTTTTGCGATCGATACAACGCGCGGTGACCGGCTTTTCATTTCGCTTTTGGGAAGCGCCTTCATATTCATTGCCTGGCTGTTCCTGTTCGGCACTCCGCTTTGGTGGCCGCTTGGAATTTGCGCAATATGGGCAGTGTTCGTGTTCCGCTATGTGTGACGCGCGAACCCGGTTTTCACACCGGGAATGATTGTCGCATCAGTTTAAGCGCGGCAGCGGCATTACCCGCTAGAATCGATAACCGAGCCGGGCGCCGACCGATTCAAGACCATGATTTGGTTTTCGGATACCGGCATTCGAAAAATGATTGAGAAAAACCTGCGCAGTCAGATTCGGCGTGATGTCAACACCGGCACTGGCCTGCAGGTGGAACAAAAGCGACGATCCGAGGTTCTTCGGCATTCCAGCAGCGTTGATTGTCAGCGGTGAACTGTTCCAGGCGCCGCCGGCGCTGAAACCGAGATAGAAACTCCGCGTCAGGTGGGCTTCCCAGTTGAAACCCGCATAGATGACGTGAACCGGATTGTCGGATATTGCCAGGTCAGCCCCGATATAGGGACGCGGCGAACCCAGAAATCCAAGGAATGCAGGTGAGGGCGCAACAATTTCGCCGTTGATCACGCCGCCTGAAAGCTCCTGGCTGGTAAACGGTCCGGTATCGAAAACTGCTCCGCCCAATCGCGCTTCCCAGCGTGATGCGTGCTTGCCGATCTGAATCCCGCCCAAAAAGGTGTTTTCTGTAGCCTGCAATGAGAGCGTGCAGAACAGGCTCGAAATCGATGCCAAAATTGCAACCAAAACAAATTTCGTCGACCGCATGTATTTCCCCGTCCGGATATTGATGGCTCCCCCAACGATATACACTCATAGTGTTCACTAACGATTAAATCACCACAATCTTGTAATGTATTGAAATTCGCATTCTTGTTTAGATTGAAAATTGAATTCAAGATCATCGCCGCGGTTTTTAAGGTTAATCAATCATCAAATGTTGTGCGTCACATTTGTTCGGGATTTCACCGGGGCGATATACGTCCCGCAGACCGGAATTGGGTGGGATGGACAAAGAACAATCGAGTGCAAGTGAAGTCTCAGTTGATAGCGGAGCGGCGGAGATGGCGGAAACGCGCGATGCGGATCTGCTACAGGAACTTATCGTCGCAAGCGGCAGTTGGATTTGGGAAACCGATGCCGAGCATTGCGCCAACTGGTTTTCCGACAATGTCGAAAAGATCACCGGCGTACCTGCAGCAGACCTGATTGGCGGTTCCCATATCAATTTCATCAAGGAACTTGCCGAAGGAAATTCCGCTGCCGAGGCGCATCTGGAAGATCTGCTGGCTTATCGCGCATTCAACAACTTTGAATATGATGTGCCGGATGCGGATCCGGCATATTCCAGGATGTCAATCAGCGGTATTCCGGTGTTTGTCGACGGTGTGTTCAAAGGCTACCGGGGAATAGGTCGCAATATTTCCAGTGTGAGGGATGAAGAAGGTAGCGAACCAGCCAATACCGCTATACCCGAAGGCAAGGAAGTTGACATCGAGGAAGCCAGATCTCGTTACGAGAACATTCTCGATTCCGTGCCGGCAGGCATTCTGGTGTTCGACAGAAATGATGAGTTTGTGTTTGCCAACAAGGCGATAAAGGAAGCGTTGCCGGAAATGGCACCGGCGATGCGGCAGGGAAAATCGCTGAGGATGTCGCTCGAACTGGCGCATGATGTCGGCTATTTGGATTGTAGTGGCGACGACGAGCTCGACGAACTCTACCGCACCGACAAGAAAGCCTGGATTGAGCGTTATTCAGAGCGCTACCATGTCGATCAGGCCATCGGCGAAAGACAGAACCCCGACGGAAGCTGGGTGCAGACAATCGACACACGCACCGAAAACGGGATCTATATCGGCGTAAGGCTTGATATCAGCGTACAGAAAAAGCGTGAACAGGAAGCTGCTGCGGCAACAGCCAGGTTACAGAGCGCCATCGATGCAATGAAGGACGGATTTGTCGTCTGGGACAAGGACGACAAATTGGTGGTCTGCAACCAGGCGTTCAAAACCCAGGTCCCGGAACAGATGAAGGTCGCAACTGGCCGCTCCTACCGCGAATTGCTCGTCGATCTGGTTGCTTCAGGGGCGGTCGCCGATGCGGCGGGCCGCGAAGAGCAATGGGTCCAGGAGCTGCTGGACAAGCGCGAAGAGGAGCTTGGCCAGGAAATCGTATTCGAGACACATGATGGTCGCTGGATCATGCGGCGCGATCAGGAGACCGAGACCGGCGAACGCGTCGGCATCCGGGCTGATATTACCGATGTGAAAAAGGGTGAAATCGAACTTGAGGCGGCGCGGACCGAAAGCGAGCGCCTGCTGGCCGATTTCAGGACCCTGGTCGATACTCTGGATATGGGTGTCGTTCTGGTTGGCGAGAACCTTGCCGCCGAAGTCGTCAACAGTGCATTTTGCGACATCTGGATGATGTCACCCGAAGATATCAAGGACGGATGTCAGTTCCGGGATCTCATGGATATCAATCGGTCCAGCGGGATATACGACGTCGCCGATGAAGATTGGGAAACGTATGTCCAGGGCCGTTGCGATGAACTGCGGGCCGGCGATGTTGCGCCGCGTGAATTCATCCGCGCAGACGGAAAAATCCTGGTCTATTCGGTTACCACGCTCAGCGGTGGCAAGCGGCTTGTCACATACTACGACATCACCGAGCAAAAACAGCGTGAATCCGAACTTGAGCATGCACAACTGAAGGCTGAGTTGGCAGATCGCGCGAAATCCGAATTCCTGGCCAATATGAGCCATGAGATCAGGACGCCGATGAACGGAGTTCTCGGCATGGCGGAACTGCTCGCCAAATCGGAACTCGATTCCAAGCAGAAGACATTCACCGATATCATCGTCAAATCGGGCAATGCGCTGCTGACCATCATCAACGACATCCTCGATTTCTCGAAGATCGATGCCGGTCAACTCGAGCTTGATCCGGCGCCCTTCAAGCTCGCCGAAGCCATTGAGGACGTGGCGACGTTGGTATCGACGAGGGCCAAGGAAAAGGATCTCGAGCTCATTGTGCGTGTCGAGCCCGGCCTGTCGGAAAACATGATTGGCGATGTCGGTCGCATTCGCCAGATCATTACCAATCTGATGGGAAATGCGGTCAAATTTACCGAAAAAGGCCATGTGCTCGTTGAAGTCACGGGAGAAAATCTGGGCGAATCGACGCGATTGAAATTCGCCGTCACCGATACCGGCATCGGCATCCCCGAAGATCAGATTGCAACGATCTTCGAGAAATTCAGCCAGGTCGATGCCTCATCCACAAGGCGTCACGAAGGGACGGGACTGGGTTTGACGATCACCGCCAAGCTGGTCGAACTGATGGGCGGGACGATTGGTGCCGAAAGCGAGATGGGTGAGGGTTCGACCTTCTGGTTCGAGGTCGATCTTCAAAACTCGGGCAGCCAAAGCAACAACAAGGTTGCGCCTGTCGACGTCACCGGGGCGAAAATCCTGATCATCGACGACAATGCGGTCAATCGTTCCATCCTGCTAGAGCAGACAGCCTCGTGGTCGTTTGATTCCTGCGCCGCGGAGAGTGGCGAAGTTGGTCTGATGGTGCTCGAAGCCGCCTTGCAGCAGAATTTGAGGGTCGAGTGCATCATTCTTGACTATCAAATGCCCGGAATGACGGGATTTGATGTGGCGAAAGCAGTGCGCAGCCACCATGACCTCGATGACACGCCCATTGTCATGCTGACATCGGTGGATCAGGCGCTGTCGACCAGTGAGTACCGCGAACTGGGCATCAATGCACATCTGGTCAAGCCGGCGCGATCGTCACAGCTGCTCGAAACCCTGGTGGAGACAATCCAGGCTTACCGCGGCCGTGATGACGAGATGGCAGATGACCAGATCGAGACGGATCAACCGGCTGAACCGGCAGCAATCAACCAGCCCGACGTCACAGCGCAAGCAAGCGAAGCGTCCGACGAAGTGCTGAAAGAAGCGGAGGTAGCCGTTGCAACGACTGCGACCGCCCAATCGGCGGAAATTGCGTCTGGGAAGACCGGTCAACTCGATATCCTCGTCGCCGAAGACAATGATGTAAACCAGATCGTTTTCACGCAGATACTCGATGAGACCAGGTACAGCTACAAAATTGTCGCCAATGGCAATCTGGCCGTTGAAGCAATGGCCGAACTGGAACCCGCCATGATCTTGATGGATGTCTCGATGCCTGAAATGAACGGATTGGAGGCAACAGCTGCAATCCGCGATAGCGAGGCCGGGTCCGACCGTCATGTCCCGATCATCGGTGTGACCGCGCACGCCCTGAAGGGTGATCGGGAACGTTGCCTGGAAGCCGGAATGGACGACTATTTGTCGAAACCGATCAGCCCGGACGCGCTACATGGCAAGATTGCCAAATGGCTTGGCGAAAGCGAATCTGAAACACTCAAAAGCGGTTAGGGTTAGAACCCTAGCGTCGGCAAAGAGCGCTGAAGGGTCGTTTGAGGCTCAATGCGAACAGGCCCTAATCCGACGAAAATCGAAGTGCGGCCGCTGCTGCGACGGGGCCGATGACGGCGAATGCCATCGACAGCGCCGACAAAATGAGAAACGGCGGCAGAAACGGGTCTGGGTCGGCGACGGCACCTCGCGTTGCCGAAACACCGAAAATCAGCACCGGGATCACCAGCGGCAGGATTACGACCGAGACCAGGAGCCCCCCGCGCGGCAATGAGACTGCAAGCGCGGCGCCGGCGGCACCTATGAATGTGATTGCCGGCGTCCCAACCAGCAGCGTCAGACAGGCGGCGGCAATGCCAAGTGGTTCGACGTTCATGAACAGACCGAGCAACGGCGTGGCGATAACCAACGGCAGCGCCGATGTCACCCAGTGGGCGGCGCATTTGGTGAAGACGGTCAGGGCAAGCATATGGCGGTTGGATGCCATGATCATCAGATCGAGTGAACCATCTTCCCGGTCAGCCTGAAACAGTCTGTCCAAACCAAGCAACGAGGCCAATAGCGCTCCGATCCACAATATGGCCGGGCCGATGCGGGCCAGCAGATTAAGGTCGGGACCGACGCCGAACGGTATGACCGCGACAACGGCGAGGAAAAACAGGACGCCCACCAGCGCTCCGCCTCCGGCGCGGATGCCAAGCCTGATATCGCGTAGAAAAAGGGCGATCACCGCGTTGTCTCCAACTTCAGCTCGCTGCAGCCCTTCAGCCCCAGCGGTTGATGTGTCGCAGCAGCGATGATGCCACCGTCTTGCAGATGGGCGGCCATGAGATCGGCAAAGCCGGCCTCGGAATCGGCATCCAGACCGGCGGTCGGTTCGTCGAGCAGCCAGATCGGCCGATAGCTGACCAACAATTTGCAAATCGCGATGCGGCGGCGCTGCCCGGTCGACAGATAGCCAAAAGGAAGATCCGCGGTTGCTTCCAGTCCGACCATCTCAAGCGCCTCAACAACGCGCAAATGCGGTTCTTGCGCGTATTGTTGCCAGAAGGTCAGGTTTTCGACGACCGAAAGAGCCGGCTTCATCGCGTTTTTGTGGCCGAGATAATGGCTGGCGTCGGCAACGCTTGTTTCCTCGTTCGCTCCTTCAAGCCTGATTGTGCCTTCCGCCGGCGGCAGCAATCCGGCGACAACGCGCAGCAGTGTGGATTTGCCCGATCCGTTCGCTCCCGTGACAATCAGGCCGTCGCCATCGGAAAGCGAAAACGATATGTCCGACACGACGATCTCGCCGGAACGTTCGGCGGCCAGATTTTCGGCGATGAGCTGCATGCGTGAAATCCCCAAATCGGTGCAGTCGGCTATAGCACGGTTATTGCGCCGGGAAAGTCACTGCCTTGTGCGAACAAGCAGGGCCGTTTTTTGAAAATTTTGTTGGTCAAAGGAGCGTCAGGGTGTTTTCTGTGGCGATGGCGGTTCGAAACCGGGCACGAAATCTTGCGGCGAACAGGCATCGGCGACAAACGCCCTTGAACGCCAGCTATTGGTGAAGAAACATGTTGCATCATTACGCAGACCTTATCGGCTTTAGAATAGTCAGACAGTCACCGGGTGAAAGCCGGCTGGAAATCTCCGTCCGCGATGAATTGCTCAATCCGCACAATGTCGTGCACGGAGGTGTGCTGTTTTCCATGGCTGATACCGGAATGGGCGCCGCCTTATATCAAATGCTGGCGAAAGGCGAGCTGTGCGCGACGATCAATTGCGCTATCAGCTACTTCAAACCGGTCGATTCAGGAATGCTGGCGTGTCTTTCGAAAATCACAAACCGCGGTAAAACTATCGCGACGTTGGAATCCGAAATTTGGAACGGGGACAATCTGGTCGCGACTGCACACGGTCAGTTTTCCATATTTTCATCCAAAAAAAGCATGATCGGCGAATAACCGGGTTAGGTCATGGACCCACAAACAGGGTCAAAATGGCGTCGAAACCGCATAGCAAACCAAGGAAAAGGCCGAAAAGCGGGGCCATTGTCCCGGTTGAGGCCTTTGACGAAGGTTTGGAAAGCGGGTTCGAGCGTCCGAAGGATATGGCAAATTTGCCCGGCTATTGCGTCGCAAGCTTTTGAAAACCGGACGGTTTCCTGCAAGCCCGCTCCTAATATCCAACCAAATTTGCACATACCATTGTTGATCCTGTTTATGAGTCCATGACCTAGGATACCGGCTGATGTTGAACCGTTTGGCACCGACCGCAATATTGGCGCCGAACAGCAGTGCCTGACGACCATTTGCGACGTTGTTTGATGATAATTGGTTCTTAAGTACTTTATGAAATACTTGATCCTGCAACTGTAACGCGGGGCTGGGCGACACGAATGCGGGTTCTGATTGTTGAGGACAACCGGGAGATCGTAGATCTCGCACGACGGACCACATCCAAGATCGACGGATGTGATTTGGAAAGTACGATGAACGGCTACGATGGCCTGCTGGCAATCGCCACGGCTGACGTGCCCTTCGATGTCATCATTCTTGATTTGTCCTTACCGGACTTCGACGGGCTGGAGTTTCTGAGACGCCTGGCCGAACGGGCGTTTACCGGCGCAATCATTCTGGCTTCCGGACACAGCGAGACCGTACTGAATTCAGCAAAACATTTTGCCGAAATTCATGGATTTTCGGTCATTGCTGTCATGCAGAAGCCCTACCGGCCGTCGGAACTGCGCAGCATTCTCGCCAACCATGCGCCAAGCATTCAAGAACCGAACCCGGCAGAATTGCCGAAAGCCACCGATCTTTCCGGTGCAACGCTGGTTCCCTACTACCAGCCGCAATTCGATCTGGAGACCGGATCGGTTGTCGGTTTTGAAGCTTTGATACGGGTGCAGCTTCCGAGCGGACCGCTGGTCGGGCCGAGCGCTCTGTTCGCACACATGCGCAACAACGAGGAGCGGGTATCAGCCGCTATTGCCATCGCCGATCTTGTTCTTCGTGATCTGGCTTTCGCGAAACGCAAGGTCACCGGATTCCCCGGTGTGTCACTCAACTTCGATGCGCGTGTCCTTGAGGATGAAGCAGCCATGGCCCAATTCCTCGAATTGGTCGAACGCCATGAAGTGCCCAAGCATCTGATCACGATCGAGGTGATCGAGAAATCGCTGCCCCATAGTGATTTGCGGCTTTTGGAGGTTCTTACGCGTCTCAGCATGGCGGGTTATCACATCTCGCTGGACGATTATGGCGTAGGCGGTTCGAATCACGACCTTCTGCGCCGGTGTCCCTTCAATGAGCTGAAGCTTGATCATACGCTGATTCAGTCCGGCTTTGACGATGAGGTTTCGCAGAAATTCATCACCACGGCTGTTGAAACGGCACGCGCCCTGAAACTCAGACTTATCGCTGAAGGTATTGAAACCGTAAATGACCTGTCTTTCGTGAAGAGCCAGGGCATCCGCTATGTGCAGGGGTTTCTGTTCGAAAGACCAATGCCGATCGAGCAGGCATTGCCGTTTGCGGTTTCAAGGCGCGTAGAGCAACTCAGCGCCTGATTGCGTGCCGGGCGTATTTGTCCGAGCAAATAATCGTTTCGCTTTCCAGCCGCAATTCCCGTTTTGGAGAACGGAATTCCCAAAAAGCCGACTTATTTCACCTTCCCCATTCGTCCCACTAGCGCTCTCCGGTAAACTCCGCTAAAAGCCCGGCAGCCATGGCCAGCGGCCGGTCATGCAAACGCATATATGCGCCGAACCCAAGCGTTGTCTTCTCCCAAAAGACAGCCGGGAAACGGACAGCGGAAATGGCCGCACCCGCACCTATCGCGCGTTTCTGTGCCACAGGCGTCCGTTCCCTCGTTCGGCGGTGAGACCCAAAAGAGGTGGCACGTGACCAAATCACTCGACAGTTTCAACTGCAAAAAGACGCTCAATGTCGGCGGCAAGAACTATGTCTATTTCAGCCTGACGGAAGCCGAAAAGAACGGGCTTACCGGCGTTTCCAGATTGCCCTATTCGATGAAGGTGTTGCTGGAAAATCTGCTGCGCAACGAAGACGGGCGCTCCGTTAAGAAGGAAGACATCGAGGCCGTCGCCAAATGGCTCGACGACAAGGGAACTGCGGGCCACGAGATCGCTTACCGGCCAGCACGCGTTTTGATGCAGGACTTTACCGGCGTACCGGCCGTGGTCGATCTGGCAGCGATGCGCGACGCCATGGTGTCGCTTGGCGGTGACCCGCAGAAAATCAATCCGTTGGTACCTGTTGATCTGGTGATCGACCATTCGGTTATCGTCGATGAATTCGGCAATCCGAACGCGTTCGCACGCAATGTCGAACTGGAATACAAGCGCAATGGCGAGCGCTACCGCTTTTTGAAATGGGGCCAGCAGGCATTTGAGAATTTCCGCGTGGTGCCGCCCGGCACCGGCATCTGCCATCAGGTGAACCTGGAATATCTTGGCCAGACGGTATGGACAAAGGAAGACGACGGCGAAACCGTCGCTTATCCCGACACTTGCGTGGGTACCGATTCGCATACGACGATGATCAATGGTCTCGGTGTGCTCGGTTGGGGCGTCGGCGGCATCGAAGCGGAAGCCGCCATGCTCGGTCAACCGGTCTCCATGCTGCTGCCGGAAGTGATCGGGTTTGAACTGACCGGGCAGATGAAGGAAGGCGTTACCGCGACCGACTTGGTGCTGACCGTCGTGCAGATGCTGAGGCAGAAGGGTGTCGTCGGCAAATTCGTTGAATTCTTTGGTCCGGGACTGGATCACCTGACGCTGGCCGATGCGGCGACCATCGGCAATATGGGTCCGGAATATGGTGCGACCTGTGGCTTCTTCCCGGTTGATTCCGAAACACTGAAATATCTGACCACTTCGGGCCGTGCTTCCGATCGTATCGCGCTCGTCGAAGCGTATTGCAAAGAACAGGGCATGTTCCGCGAGACGGGAAGTAAAGCGCCGGTGTTCACAGACACGCTGACGCTTGATCTCGGCGAAGTCGTGCCGTCAATGGCCGGGCCGAAGCGGCCGGAGCACCGTATCGCGCTGGAAAACATCGCCTCCAGCTTTCAGGACTCGCTGGTGAGCGAATACAAGAAGGACGCGGCGACCGCCGACAAGCGTTACCCGGTTGATGGTGAGGATTACGAGTTGCGCCACGGCGATGTGGCGATTGCAGCGATTACCTCGTGTACCAACACGTCCAATCCGTCGGTACTGATCGGCGCGGGCCTTTTGGCGCGCAATGCCAACCGGCTCGGCCTGAGGCAGAAACCGTGGGTAAAGACGTCGCTGGCACCGGGAAGCCAGGTCGTCGCCGAATATTTGGACAAGTCCGGTTTGCAGAAGGAGCTCGATCAGATCGGCTTCAACCTGGTTGGCTTCGGGTGTACGACCTGTATTGGCAATTCCGGCCCGCTCAACGCGCCGATTTCCAAAACCATCAACGAAAAGGGACTGATTACCGCCGGTGTTCTGTCGGGGAATCGCAATTTCGAAGGCCGTATTTCGCCCGATGTACAGGCAAACTACCTGGCATCGCCGCCGCTGGTCGTGGCCTACGCGCTTGCCGGATCGGTCACCAAGAATTTGACCACGGAACCGCTTGGCAAGGGAAAAGACGGCAAACCGGTCTATCTGAAAGACATCTGGCCGTCGAACCACGAGATCCAGGAGTTTATCGCCGAGCATGTCACCCGCGATCTGTTCGAGAAGAAATATGCGGAAGTGTTCTCCGGTGACGAAAACTGGCGTGCGGTCAAAGTACCCGAAGGCCAGACCTATGCCTGGGACAACGGATCGACGTATGTGCAAAACCCACCCTATTTTGCTGGAATGGGCAAGGCACCGGGCGCGGTCGGCGACATCAAGGGCGCCCGTATTCTGGGTCTGTTCGGCGACAAGATCACCACCGACCACATCTCTCCGGCCGGTTCGATCAAGGCGGCGTCGCCGGCAGGCGAGTATCTTACCGGCAACGGCGTGGACGTGGTTGACTTCAACCAATATGGCACGCGCCGAGGCAATCATGAGGTGATGATGCGCGGCACATTCGCCAATATCCGCATCAAGAACCACATGATGGGCGAGAACGGCCGTGAGGGTGGTTACACGATCCACTATCCGTCAAAGGAAGAAATGCCGATCTACGACGCGGCGATGAAATACCGAGCCGAGAAGGTGCCGCTGGTGGTGTTTGCCGGTGGTGAATACGGCAACGGTTCATCGCGCGACTGGGCGGCCAAGGGGACCAACCTGCTGGGTGTGCGGGCTGTCATTGCCAAATCCTACGAGCGTATCCACCGGTCAAACCTGGTCGGTATGGGCGTGATCCCGTTCGTGCTCGAAGAAGGTACGAGTTGGCAATCGCTCGGACTGACAGGTGAAGAAACAGTGGCCATCGATGGCATCGACGATATCCAGCCGGGCCAGAAGATGATCGCCAAGGTCACCTACGCCGATGGATCGGTAAAGGATGTGCCGATCATCTGCCGCATCGATACAGCCGACGAGATCGACTACTTCAAGAATGGCGGTATTCTGCAGTACGTGCTGCGCGACCTGGCAGCGTAGGACATAAGAGATGTCAAAGAAAACCCGCCGGTGATCAGCCGGCGGGTTTTTTGTTCTGACCTGTGGGATCAGACATATTGCTTGCACTTGGATACCGAAATCGCGATCGATCTCAGCGTCTGACCTTTCTTATCGACAAATTTCTGCACCATGCGCACCTTGGCCTTGCCGAGCGGGCTTGGAAGATATTTGGGACATATGTTCTTCAGGAACCGGTCGCGCGCCTGGTTGAACTTTGTTCCGGTTTCCATTTTCCCCTGCACCCTGATCACATAGGTGATCTCGCGCTTTCCAGTGTGAACCTTGGTTTCGGCAAGGCGCATCGTTGTGCCGACTCCTGACGGGTTGACCAGGCCGATCTTCAGTGCCTTGCCAAATGGCTCAGCTTCGCCTTGAAGAAACGTTGTGCGCTCTTGCTTGGTTGCGGTTTCGTAGTTGAATGGCGGTGAGGAAAGCCGACCCAGGTCCAGACCGCCGCTGACCGCCATCACGCCGCCCAATACTGCAATACCACCAAATACTGCCACAGATTTCATCCGCCATACCCTCCGATCCAATATCGATCGCCAAGTTTGGCTGAAATTGGTTAAATCCTTCCTTCCTGCCGAGCGTTTGGTCCACCGCCTTTACAGAATGGTTCCGGTGATCTGGCTACAAAGATCCCGGATTATCGTTTGAGCAGCGATCGATCACATAATACTGTTTCACGCCTAGTTGACTGGTGATTGAATGGCACGCGGCGTATCTAATTGCTGGTGCGCCGGGGCTTGGCCACGGACAAACAACGAAATTGGCGCGGAGATCGAATGTGATCAGGCAATTGATGATGTCGGCAACGTTGCTAGCAATGGTCGCCGCGGGACCCGCTTCAGCTGGTCAGGCAAGGTCGGTTTCGGGCGTCGTCGAACTGTTTACCAGCCAGGGCTGCAACTCGTGCCCACCGGCCGACCAAGTATTGGTCGATCTCGCCGAGGAAGGTGAGGTGATCGCTCTCGGGTATCACGTCGACTACTGGGATTATCTCGGTTGGAAAGACACGCTCGGCAGCGCCGAGTATACCGAACGGCAGTACGGCTATGCGCGGTCATTTGCCGAGCGTTCGGTCTACACCCCCCAGGCCGTGATCAATGGTAGGCTGCATCTGAACGGATCGGACCGCGGATCCATCGAATCCCATATCAACAGGATGGCATCAACGGGTCAGGGCCTACCGGTCGACATTTCGGTTGAGGAATCCAGTGACAGCCTGATCATTGAGGCCGGCGCGGGAGATTCCACACTGGGTGATGCCCATCTGGTTCTTGTATTTTTCGATCAGACCAAGGACGTGGAGATCAAGCGCGGCGAAAATCGCGGCAAGACCATCACCTATGCCAATATCGTCACCGGCATCCAGACTGCAGGGATGTGGCACGGAGATGAATTCCGATTTGAAATGCCGATGAGCGAGATATCCAAGCGAGGCACAGGCGGTTGTGCAGTTCTGCTTCAGGTGGTCAGCAAGGATGGTTCTCCGGGCGCGATACTTGGCGCCGCGCTGCTCGAGCACTGATGAATGGTCCCGGGTAAGGTGTGGTTGGCGAGGATGCCGCAACCTGAAAAAACCGCACATAAAAATCCGGCGCCAGACCCTAAGGCCATGGCGCCGGTGCAATACGTTTGGGATCGTCTGCAATGTCACCCAAAGCCAGATTCCCGAAACGACACGATACATCGCGTTTGCGGGATACGCACTGGAGTGGTTCGGTCCAACTTTGACCCGTGGGCGGGGGGCTTGGGGTTTACGGAGCCAACGCCGAACCGAACCGTCTCAGGCAACGATCGGATGGTCGCTTCGGAATGAGGCGTGAACCGGGGCAAAAAACGGCAGGAATGTGACCACACATCACCAATTGGAACAGTTTGTTTCGGTGTGTGAGCGATGGTTAATAATTCCCGTTGTGGCACCGGTCAGCCTGCCTGATGGCGGTTTGCCGTTGCCTACAGGGTATTTATGGGTTGGAAGACGCTGGACAACTTCACTCGGCCGCTCTGGAGACGGGGTCGCTTCCGGTATCGAACTGAAGTTTGGCCAACTTGGCATATATCCCGCCCTTTGCGACGAGGCTTGAATGTGTGCCTTCCTCGACAATGCGTCCGCCGTCCATGACGAGAATGCGATCGGCCCTCAAGACCGTCGCCAGCCGATGGGCGATCACGATGGTTGTCCGGCCTTCCATCAGGTGCTCGAGCGCTGTCTGCACCAGCGTTTCACTTTTGGCATCCAGAGATGATGTGGCTTCATCGAGCAGCAGGATTGGCGCATCGCGCAATATGGCGCGGGCGATCGCGATGCGTTGCCTCTGCCCACCGGACAGCGTGACCCCGCGTTCGCCGACCTGTGTATCGTAACCGTCGGTAAGTTTTTCGATGAACTCGTTGGCAAGCGCTGCTTTTGCGGCATTTTCTATGTCGCTGTTGGATGCGCCGGGGCGGCCAAAACCGATATTGTCACGGACACTTGAAGCAAAAACGACGGTGTCCTGCGGCACGATCGCCAAGCGGCTTCGCACGGCTAGGGGATCGGCTTCGCGCACGTCGGCGCCGTCGACCAATACCCGTCCGGATTGCGGGTCATAGTAACGCAGGATCATCGAGAAGACCGTGCTTTTACCCGCTCCCGACGCGCCGACAATCGCCACGGTCTCGCCAGGCTCGACATTGAAGGACAGATCATTCAGCGCAGGCTGGTCCGTCCTTGCGGGATAAACGAAATTCACATCCTCGAAGTGAATCGAACCGATCGGCGGCTCGGGCAGGGCAATCGGTTTTTCGGGCGCGCGGATGGCTGGTTCTTCGGCCAATATCTCGGTCAGGCGCTCGGCGGCGCCGGCTGCCTGGGACAATTCTCCCCAGACCTCCGACAACGCACCAAGAGCGCCCGCGGCAAAAACGGAGTAGAGCAGGAACTGACCAAGAGTTCCAGGTGAAAGTGTACCGGTGAGTACGTCACGCGAACCGAACCACAGCACAGCGACAACTGAGGAGAAGATCGTGAAAATGGCAAAAAAGGTCAGAATCGAGCGGGCGAACACGGAGGATCGTGCCGCGGCAAACGCTTTTTCCACAGCGCCGGCGAATTTTCCGGTAACCAGTTTTTCATTGGTGAAAGCCTGCAAGGTTCGTATCGAACCGATCTGCTCGGAGGCGTAGGCGGTCGCATCGGCTAGCGTGTCCTGTGCGAAACGCGATTTGCGCCTGACAGAGCGGCCAAATCCCACCAGCGGCAGCACGATCAGGGGAATTGCTGCAATGACCAATCCGGAAAGTTTCGGGCTGGTCACGATCATCATCACAAGAGCGCCGATGCCGAGGATTGTGTTTCTCAGTGCCATGGAGGCGGTTGCACCAACTGCCGATTTGATCTGTGTCGTGTCGGCGGTAAGCCTGGAGACGATCTCACCGGATTGCGTGGTGTCGAAAAAACCGGGCGAGAGGTTGGTGACATGTGAAAACACATCACGGCGCAGATCGGAGACGACACGTTCGCCGATCGTAATGACAAAAAAGTACCGGCATGCGGACGCCAGCGCCAACACCGAGGCGATGATGATCAGCATGGTGAAATAGTTGGCGATAAAGGTGGAATCGGCGGCCGAAAACCCCTTGTCGATCATGCGGCGCACTGCAAGCGGCAAGGTGAGTGTCGTTACTGCCGCCAGAAGCAGAAAGAACACCGCACCGGCGACCATGCCGCGATAGCGCATCAGATAGGGAAACAACCGTCGCAACGGTTTCAGGGAGCGCCGTTTTGCCTCGCGTTCCGCATTAAATATATCGCTCATGTATATTCCGGTTCTTCTGGCATATGCCGATCATGCGCACTTGTGCATGCTCGCCAGCTGATGTATAGGCTCTGCCGACGTTTTAAAAGCCGTAGCCGGACAAAGGCCGCGGCTTTGGGTTTTTTTTAAAGGGCCGTGGCCCGAGATTTCGCAGGACAAGACGATGAAAAGCGATATCCATCCCGATTACCACATGATCAAGGTGGTGATGACCGACGGAACCGAATACACCACCTACTCCACCTGGGGTTCGGAAGGTGACACGATGAACCTTGACATCGATCCGACCACGCATCCGGCATGGACCGGCGGCCAGCAAGGCCTCGTCGATCGCGGCGGCCGTGTGTCGCGCTTCAAAAGCAAATTTGCAAATCTGGGAATTTAGCTCTCAGACCAACTTATACGCCGGGTTCACCGGCACCTGAAAAAACCGCCAGCGATGGCGGTTTTTTTGTTTTGACGATTTGCGCCTCGGTAATTTGCGGGAATGCTGACGGTATGAGTCGCGGCATTGGTGACGTTGCTGACGGGCTTGATTTTCCATACCCTGTGGTGTGCACGAGATTGCATCGCGGCGGGTGGATAGATGCTGATGCGGCAAGAAAGGCGACACCATGACATGGACAGAAAATCTGGCGTTTCTTGCTGCTCTTTTCTCGATGATGAATCCAATTGGCGGGATTGGGATTTTTGCCGGAATGACCGCCGAAAAGTCGCCGGAAGAAGCAAAGTCCATCGCGCGGAATTGTGCAATCGCCGCAGCAACGACATTGCTGATTGTCGTTTGGGCCGGTGGCGAGTTGTTGAAGATGTTTGGAATTACCGTTGATGAAATCCGAGCTGCCGGTGGATTGATCGTTTTGTTGATTGGCCTAAACATGTTGTTCAACAAGAATGATCATAAAACCAGCCCTGCCGAAACGGCACCATCTCAAGAAGGTGAGTCAATTGCCGTTGTCCCGTTGGCAATTCCGCTCGTCGCCGGACCGGGAACAATGGCTACCGTCCTGGTCGCCGCCCAGCATCATGCCGGTGTCGTTGCCAAGGTAGAACTCTCGGTATCAGCACTGAGTATTTGCCTTCTCACGGGCGTGATGTTCTCTTTTGCCGGGCCATTGGCGAAGCGACTCGGTGACAGTGGCATGGCCGTGGTATCCCGAGTTATGGGTATGATCCTGATGGCAATTGCAGCCGGGATGATCGGTGCGGGATTGAAAGGAATGTTTCCTGTGCTTGCGGGATAGCCGAAACGACAGGCTGGAATCTTTATGCCGCGCTCAACTTGGCCATCACTTCGTCGTTGACCTCGAAATTGGCATAGACGTTCTGCACATCATCATCGTCTTCCAGCACATCGATCAGGCGCAGGACGGATTGTGCCTTTTCCTCGTCAAGCGGCGTACCGGTCTGCGGGCGCCAGATAGCCTTGACCGATTCAGCCTCGCCCAGCGACGCCTCCAATGCCGATGACACCTCACCGATATCCTCGAAACCGCAGATGATGGTGTGACCGTCATCAGTGGACTGAACGTCTTCGGCGCCGGCTTCGATCGCTGCTTCCATGATCTTGTCCTCGTCACCGGCGCTGGCGGGGTAGAGGATCTCGCCGACGCGGTCGAACATGAACGAAACCGAGCCGGTTTCGCCCAGTGAGCCGCCGGACTTCGTAAATGCGGTGCGAACCGTCGATGCGGTACGGTTGCGGTTGTCGGTCAATGCTTCGACGATGACGGCAACGCCGCCCGGTCCGTAGCCCTCGTATCGGACTTCTTCGTAGTTTTCGTCGTCACCGCCGGACGCCTTGTTGATGGCGCGCTGGATATTGTCCTTCGGCATCGATTGCGCCTTGGCGTTCTGCACGGCCAGACGCAGACGCGGGTTCATCGCCGGATCAGGCGTGCCCATCTTGGCGGCGACGGTTATTTCGCGCGCCAGCTTGGAAAACATTTTCGAGCGGGCGGCGTCCTGCCTGCCCTTTCGGTGCATGATATTCTTGAATTGTGAATGGCCGGCCATGTCGCCCCTGTCGGGTTGGAAAATACGTGCTGGATTGGCCGCAGCTTATAGGTATTTTGGCCGTTCACGTCAAAGCGCTGCGAGGTCTGGATGCAAAGGATTGTATTGCCGGAATTACCGCTTGAAGGCGGCTGCCAATGCGGAGCGGTACGCTACAAGGTCACCGGCGAGCCGATAGTCTTCTATCTGTGCCATTGCAGGGAATGTCAGCGCCACACCTCAAGCGCCTTCGGAGAATCACTGCGCGTGAGTTCCGGCGATGTCGAGATCGTCGGCGATGTATCGACGTCATGGCGCCTGGCGGAATCAGGAAGACGAAGGTTTGGCCACTTTTGCCCTGACTGCGGCGTGCGCTTGGTGCACGGCTCGGACGGCTCCGAAGAAGTCAATATCAAGGCGGGAACGCTCGATGACACATCCTGGCTTTGGCCGGCCGGTCATATCTGGACCGGTTCGGCGCAGCGATTCATGCGTTTTGCGTCCGATGAGCTCGTCTTCGAAGCGCAGCCTGACGATGGATATGCGGCGTTGAAGGAACGGTGGCACGAAATGACCGGCTGATCGCTCAGGGCGACTTATCGGCCTGGAAGTACCTTAGTTGTGGTGGATCGGCGCTGTCTTCGACGAGGCCGATCCTGTACCCGTCCGCCGTTTCCTCGGCGACGAAGAAACCTTCCGGCTTAGCACCATTGGATGTCGCTATGTCGCCGAGCGAAATGGTAATTCCCGCAGAGACTCCGGCGCCGGGCGTCGTGTCCTTGCCGTCCCAATAGTACAGCCGGTAGGGTCCCGGCGCATTGCCGACGGGGCCGGCGATGATCAGAAAACCATCCGACACAGAAGTCATGCTGCGGATGCCAAGTCCGCCAAGATCGACATAGCGAAGATCCCTGTCGGAAATGACGTTGGTTCCGTTGGCGACCGCCTCGAAATCAAAGCGCACGGCAATGGCGTATCCGCCATTGAGCACGGGACCACGCAAGCCGATGAACAGGTGTCCATCCTTGAAGGCCATGCCCTCGATATCAACGCCGTTTTCCTTAGACGGCAGTCGGCGAAACGGGTTGAGCGTTGCAAGATTATCGAGCAGTGGCGCCAGTGAGATCTCTTGTGCGGCGCTGGCATTGCCGTCGTGGTCAATTTCAAGGCGGATGAGCCGTTCACGCGGGGTTGCCTTGTTCCAGCCGCTGTCGGGGAAACCGGTGATGTCGCGCAACCCGTGTGCAGACATAATGGCCCGGTTCAGTTTTTTGCTGTTGGATTTCTTGTCTACTTTCTGTCGGGCGACGGCGTGCGATCCGACTACGAATATGGTGCTTTCATCGGCGGCGATTGCCTCGATATCCATCTCCGCGCGGTGCGATTTGATACAGTTTTCATCATCGTCGAGCCGGCAGAGCCTGATTTCGTGCATGAATTCAATGCGATCCGGCTTGCGCGCCAACATCTGGAGCGAATTGCGCCTTTTCTTTCGCTTGCCGATGGCCTCATCGACGCCGATCAAGAACAGATCACCGTGATTGTGGACCGCGCTCATGTCCGCGTCTTCGCGTAGGTCAACTATCGCAACCGTTTCGATTTCGACAATATCGGCAATTGCCGGTGATGACAGCAGGATTGCAACAACAGTAAAAGATAGCACATTCGATATTGACATAACAATTTACCATTACATGATTGTGTAGATACATATCATTTTTACATGAAATAATCTTCAGTTTATTTGAAACACTGCCATAGCGCATTTGTGACTGAAATATCCGGCATCGTCGCTTGCCGGAAGCCTGAACCGCGCCTAGGCTGGCAATATTGGCATTTCCGGTCAATGGTCCGGCTCCCGGGGAGAAAGCCATGTTGCGAATTGTCATAGTCTTGGCATTGGCGTTGGTCACCAATGTTTCGCCCGCGCGTGCTCAAGTCGACGAAATTCCATCCACATGCATCGCCATGGCGCAGGCGCTGCCCAATGTTGTCTACGCCAATCTGACGCCCCACGGGCAAAGCGCGGGGATCTCGGCACCGGAGGTCAAGATCACCTTCGCCGGGCACTCGACCTATGTGATCGAGACGCCGGAGGGGGTAACGATTGCCACGGATTTCAACGGCTGGGCCGGTTCGGGCGTCAGACCGCGGATCGTGACCATGAACAAGGCGCATTCGACGCACTTTACCAGCTTTCCCGATCCGCTGATCGAATATGTCCTGACCGGATGGAATCCCGATGGCGGGCCGATAAAGCATCGGTTGAAGGTCGATGACGTCTATGTCCGCAATGTCACCACCGATATCCGTTCCTGGGAAGGCGGTATGGAGGCGGATGGCAATTCGATCTTCATTTTCGAGGTTGCGGGATTGTGCATCGGTCATTTGGGCCATTTGCACCACCGGCTTGAAGACAAGCATTTTGCGGCGATTGGGCGGCTCGACATCGTCATGGTGCCGGTCGATGGAGGATTGACGCTCAGCCATGAGGGGATGACGGAGATCACCCGCCGAATGCAGTCGTCCATCGTGCTGCCCATGCACCGGCGCGGCATGGCAATCAGCAGCTTCATTGCGATGATGGGCGACGGATTTGCCACCGAATTCAAGGAAGGCCGATCATTTACCGTGTCGCTGGCCACCCTGCCAAAGCGGCCGACGATCCTGGTGCTGGAAGGTATTTAGCCTGATCAGGCGACATCAAGAACGATCTTGCCGATGTGATCACCTTCCTCAATGCGCTCGTGGGCACGCCATGCTTCCTTTAACGGAAAAATCATGTCCATGACGGGCGCGATCTTTCGCTCGACCAGCAGCGGCCAGACCTTTTCTTCCAGTTCTGCTGCTATCTGCCCTTTGAACGCGATGGTTCTGGGTCGAAGTGTCGAGCCGGTGTGGGTCAGGCGCTTGATCATAAGCCTGGTGAAATCGACCTCGGCTTTGGAGCCGTTCAGGAAAGCGATCTGCACCACACGGCCATCGATCGCCGCGGCCTCGTAGTTGCGCGAGATATAGTCGCCGCCGACCATATCGAGTATCACCTCGGCTCCCATGCCGCCGGTTTCATCCTTGACGGCAGCAACGAAATCCTGTTCGCGGTAGTTGATCGTCCGATCGGCGCCGAGATCGGCGCAGGCAGCGCATTTTTCATCGGATCCGGCGGTGGCGATGACCGTGGCGCCAAATGCCTTGGCAAGCTGAATTGCGGTTGTGCCGATCCCTGATGATCCGCCGTGAACTAGCAATGTCTCGCCGTCGGCGAGGCGGCCGCGCTGAAACACATTGTGCCAAACGGTGAAAAAGGTTTCCGGTATGGCGGCGGCCTCGGTGAACGTGAACCCGTGCGGAACCGGAAGTGCGTTGGTGCCGTGGACAAGAGCATACTCGGCATAGCCGCCACCCGGTGTCAGTGCGGTAACTTTATCGCCCTCGATCCAGCGGTCGACATCTTCACCAATCGCCGCCACCTCGCCCGAGGCTTCGAGACCTGGCAGATCGGATGCACCGGGAGGCGGTGGATAGGCGCCCATGCGTTGCAGGACATCCGGTCTGTTGACGCCGGCTGCCTTGACCTTGATCAGGATTTCGCCGGGTCCGGGTGAGGGTAGGGCGCGTTGTTCCGGTTTCAGCGCCAGCGGCCCGCCTGGCTCGCTTATCGCGATTGCGGTCATCTTGTTTGGCAAACTCATCGAATCGATCTCGCAGCGGTCATTGGAATTCTCCTTCAGGCAAATGTATTATCGAGCGACGCTGCGTGCAAACGGGAGATGACGATGAGTTTGATGGATGAAGACGAACCCAAAAAAACACCCATCCACGAAATCGGGCAGGATCTGTCTCAGCTCTCCGTCGACGAATTGCACGAACGGATCGAAATGCTGAAAGCCGAGATTGCACGCCTGGAAACGGAAACTGGCAGCAAGGATGCCAGCAAAAGCGCCGCGGAAGCCTTTTTCAAGTCGTAACCAATGGCAATCCATTGTCGCCGATGTGATCGTAAACACAGGCGGTCAAACGCGCTTATGTCATGACGCCTCCATTAGGGACGTTCTTTGGTCGTTTCGAGCACGAAGCGGCAAATCTTTGATGGAGACAAATATGAAGCGCTTTATTTTGGCAGCAATGTCAGCTGCACTGACGACAACTGCATGGGCCGGTGGCAATTTCCAGGTTGGCGGCACGGGTCCGCTGCTGGTCAATTCGGCCATGCTGGCTATTAAGTCACCGGCCGGTCCCGGCTGTCCCGCGAATGCCAAGATGAAGGGTTGGATTTACACGACAAAGGCCGGAAAGATCAGCTACATGATGATCCGCCACGGCCAAGGCGCCGGCACCGTGAAGACGGTAACGGCGAAGAAGGTCAACGGAAAGTTTGTGGCTGAAATCTCCAAGAATTTCGTCATCCACAATTCAATCGATGCAAAGTACCGGATCGCCGCGCGCGGTGCCGGAGGCTACAAGTTCTCCAACTGGGTTCCGCTGAAAGCGAATTGCTGACTCGGATCATCAATCCATTGCAATTCATGCATAGAGATCTGCGCGGGTCGGCGGCAAGCCGCTCGCGCCTTTTCGCTTGTGCGAGGCAAGCGTCTGATAGAGCCTGACGGTGTTGCGCTCAAATGCAATTGAACACCCGCCCAAATACAAAAGCCACATGCGGGTTTTGACCTCGCCGACTTCCTCGACGGCGGCATCGTATTTGGCCAGCAAACGGTCATGCCAGTGCTTGCAGGTGTGCTGGTAGTGTTCTCGCCAGTCTTCGACATCGTGAACCTCGAACTGATGCTGTTCCAGCATGGTCACGGTATTACCGATATGGTCGAGTTCGCCACCGGGGAAGATGTATTTCGTCAGAAGAGCGAACTCCTCATTCTTCTTGCGAAAGGTTTTGGTGTCCTTCTTGGCCGGCCGGGTGATGGCATGATGCAGGAACAGGCCATCTTGTTTCAGCACGCGCTGCACGGTTGCATAGTAGGTGGCGTAATTGTCGATGCCGATATGTTCCTGGATGCCGATGGCGGCGGCCTTGTCGAACTGGCCTTCGATGGTTGCATAGTCGGCAAGCCTGAACTCGACTTGGTCCGATAGCCCGAGGCGCTCGGCCTTGGCTTTCGCAAACTCGACCTGCTGGGTCGAAAGCGTCACGCCGAGCGCGCTGACGCCGTAGTGCTGTGCGGCGTAACAGGAAAGCGCCCCCCATCCGCAGCCGATGTCCAGTAGACGTTCGCCGGGTTTCAGACGTAACTTGCGGCAAATCATCTCCAGCTTGTTTTGCTGCATGGTGGCGACGTCGTCGTCCCACTCCTTACAGTAGCCGCAGGTGTAGACCATGTCTTCGTCGAGCCAGAGCGCGTAGAACTCGTTGGAAACATCATAGTGGTACTGGATGTTCTTCTCGTTTTCCTCGCGCCCCCCGTCGCTGGGTTTTTCGTCCGGCTGCTGTTCCAAAGGCCAAGGACCGCCGCGGTTGACGAACCAGAATTTCCGCGCCGAATTCAACACCAGAAACTTGTTCAGGGATTTTCTGATTTCCCGGGTGCGTACCTTTGGCCGCCGGGCGATGAGGTCGAAAATGTCGCCGTTCTTCAGATCAATGCGCTTTGACACCCACAGGTTCAAAAGCCTTTCCATAGACGGCTTGCGCACCAGGGATGCGACAACGCCCTCGTCGGCGAAGCTGATGGCAAAAGCGTCGGCGCCAAGGTCATCGGGAACGGTGGAACCATCCCAAAGGTGAAATCCGATATCGAGATCGAGTATGTCGCGCGCGTGCGCGAGCAGTTTACGGAAGGTTTTCAGACGACCCGATGCACCCATTACTCAATGTCTCCGATACCAGAATGAAACCGCCGCATCCCGTCTACACCGGGTTTGCCGGCTCCGCCAGAAGCACACTTATGCGCCACCCCCTTGCCATCGGCGCAAACCGGCTCCACATTGCACATGTGTTCAACAAACGAAAGGAGGTGATCCGATGTCGAGTGATCTTATCTGTTTTGGTGCAGGCTCTGCGGATTGCCTTGGCGGGGAGCAACCTCTTCGTTAGTGCGTAATAACGCAGCCGGCGGCATGTCGTCGCCATAAGAGCTGCACAACAGCAAAGCATCACGAAATCGAGCCGGAGAGCCAGTCTCTCCGGCTCTTTCGTTTAGATCGCCGGGTGATAATGCTGCATCATTCTACCGAGGGCATTTTGCGACAAGATCAAGGAAAAAGCGCGGGGCGATGCGGAAGCATCGGTCGAGCATTTTTCTGATGTGGATTGGCGCGATATGGCCCGGCCCGAAGGGTTTCGCCCCGTTGGGCGCCTGATCGCGCTCGATCCTCGCACGATGCTTTGGCATCGAGCTGCGGTGCGATCACGTCCAGTCGCGCGCAACGGGTGCGAAATAGAATGGCGCAGCATTATCGCCCGGAGCTCTAGCAATCAAAAAAGAGGAGCCCGGAGGCTCCCCAATATTACCTCCCGAGGTGTCGGTGAGGAATTACTTGACCAAGGTCAGCCGCTCGATATTTGCCGCGATTTTCAGGAAGGCGTCTTCGAGGGCGGCACCATTTGCCGCTTCATAGTAGTGTTGAACGGATCCGAGGTCGGGGGACGCGCATTTCTGCATGACGTTGCGAGCGGCGGCGTTGTTGAGCTCAAACCCGATGGTGAAGATCTCGATGCCTTCGCGCTTCATTTCCGCGCATAAACGTTCTGCTTTGCTTCGCGATTTGTTGGCTTGGTATCCGCGAATCTTCTCGTTTTTACCGACATCGGCAAATGCAGTGTTGAACTGACCGTCGGTCATCAGGATCGCGTATTTGGCAATCTTTGGACTCTGCTTTGCCGGTTGTGATTCAACCGGAAGGAAATTCGCCCAGCGTTCCGACAGCATGTACCAGGCCCACTGTACGCCGATATGTCCGGCTGTGAAGCCGCCAGCGCTGAAGGCATTGATGCTGGATTCCAGATCGTTGATGTCGGCGGTCAGCGGCCTCAACTGCGCATGCGGGCAAAACTCAAGCCGGTAGTCGCGATTGACCTTGGCGTAGTCCGGACCCACGTCGGAAAACTGGTAGCGGCCCTTGCGCTCTGTTGAACATTTGTCAGGCGCGGTCGCAGCCAGGACCGGATCGCTGGTGCTCGGCGGTTCTCCGGTCTCAAATCCTGTCTCTACGTGTACCACCGTGTTGGCCAACGAACCGACGTTGACACCATCGGCATAGGGAATGATCGAGAGCCGAACGCGCGGATTGTTCTTGTTCTGACCGTCGAGGAAAGTGCTGACAGCGGTTTTGGCCGCGGACTTCAGATCCTCGATCTTGCGACCCCGCATCGATCCGGTGACATCGAGCATCATGGCCACCTCGATTCGCTTGTCGGAATAAAGCGATTTGGATTCGGTAGAGACACGCATGACGCGCTGATTGCTCAGCATCGGGAATGCAATTGCAATATCGGCGCTGGCGGTGACCGATACTGTTTTCGCGGTGCGGTCGATCTTGAAGCTGTCGATATTGACCGTCGCAGCGCGCAGATATCCGGTGTCCGCATTGGCTTCGATAAAGGCGCGTACCATTTTTTGCGCGTCCTTTTCCTTGATGACACCGGTCGTTATGTCGCGCGCTGTCGAGACGACTGCCCCATCAACCGCATTGGCGAGATTTGAACGAGCCATCGAAAGCTGGGTGTAGTTGACGGCAAATCCGGCGCCGACCAGCAATGTGACCGACAGGGCAGCAAAAGCGATGCTGAAATTGCCGTTGCAGTTGTTGGCGAACGATTTGATGTTTGCTTTGGTAAAGAGGTTCCGCATCTTCAGTGTCTCCAGTCGGGACAGCCACCGCGCTGTCTGACAGAAGATCTGCATGCTGAATGCCTGTTAACCGGGTTGATGAACAGGAGGGCGCAATGTTTCACAACAACCGCAGGACTGTGCGATTTTCAGATTTTGTTATGGTTAACAATTGGTTGTTCGTCATCGACCTCAACCGGCGGAATTAACTGTTTGTAAACCATGGCAATTCAGGCGCGGGGACGGCATCAGTTCACGCCAATGCTTGTGTCCCGCAACGAAACAGATCGGACACGTCAGCTTGCGGGGCGCGAAGCAGGACAAACGGTCGTCCGCCGGTATGCCCGGCTAAGTCCGCATGTGTGTCGCAACCAGATGGCGCCGACAATCCTCTCGACCGATCAGAAGTCGGTCGCCAGACCTTTAACTTCCCAATCGCCGTATCTCACCGGTTCCTTCCCGCCACGGCCGCCTTTTTCTGGTGGCAATTCTGCAGCGCGGCGTTCGATTTCGGCGCGGCGTTGCTCAGCTTCGGCAAGCGCCCGTTTGGCGGCTGGTGAGAGCTGCCGTTTTGGTGCGGATTCGTCTGGAATGTCGTCGTTGCTCATTTTGTCTGGCCATTGCCGGCTCCCGGTTGTTGCGTTGCATATACAAAACAGTCCAGCTTGTTGCGAGAAGAATGTGTCCGGTTCACCACGTGGAATCGCGACATTGGAGCTTGACAGACGGATGGCTGACGCCGACAGGCATGGCGTGGGAAATCCAAGCCTTCCCGTCTCGGCCAAACCGCAATGCGGATCAGCAATCGAATGAAAACCATTGATACCGAACGTCCGGGACTTCAATCGCGTATCGCCGCGGCGCGCCTGCTGGCGGCGATTATCGACAAGAAAACGTCAGCTGACGGTCTGACGGATGATCGCCATGGCCATCCGCAGTTTCTGGCGCTCGAGACGCGTGACCGTGCTTTGGTGCGAGCCATTCTTGCAACTGCGCTCCGCTTTCGCGTGACGATCGGCAAGATGCTGAGTGAAAGTCTCGACCGGCCGCTGCCGGCCAACGCCAAGACGCTCAACCACATTTTTCATGTCGCACTCGCACAAATGCTGTTTCTGGATGTTCCCGACCGGGCAGCGGTCGATCTTGCCGTCGCCCATGCCGGCAGCGATCCCAGAACCAAGCGGTTTACCGCATTGGTGAACGGTGTGCTGCGTTCGATCGGCCGGCGCAAGGATAGCCGCCTTCCGGTTCTTCTGGAAAAGACCGTTGATGCGCCGGATTGGTTTGCCGATCGCCTGGTTGCGGTCTACGGGGCGCAGCGTGCCGAGAACATATTGAGGATGCACCGGCTGACGGCGCCGATTGATTTGACGGTAAAATCAGATCCGCAAATCTGGGCCGAAAAACTCGGCGGGATCGTGACGCCGACCGGGAGCGTCAGGCTTGCCAAGGTTGATGGGCCAATCACCGGTTTGCCGGGTTACGAGGACGGGCAATGGTGGGTGCAGGACGCGGCAGCGGCTTTGCCGGCGCATCTGTTCGGAGACCTCAGCGGAATGCGGGTCGCTGACCTGTGTGCGGCGCCCGGTGGCAAAACGGCACAGTTGGCCTCGGCAGGTGCGAAAGTAACCGCGGTCGACATCTCGAAAAATCGGCTCAAGCGGCTGGCAGCCAATTTGCAGCGGTTGAGGCTGGAGGCTGACCTTGTGACCTGCGATCTGCGGAAATTCACACCGGATCAATCCTTTGATGGCGTATTGCTTGATGCACCTTGCTCCTCGACCGGCACCGTGCGGCGGCACCCTGATGTCCCGTGGACGAAGTCAATCGAGGATATCGACAAGCTGGCGGAACTGCAGTTGGAACTGCTTTGCCTTACTGCCGGTTTGGTCAAGCCGGGCGGCATTATCGTGTTTTCGAACTGTTCGCTCGATCCGGCCGAAGGCGAGGCCGTGATCGATCGCTTCCTGGACACTTCTCCAGATATCGAATTGACACCGCTATCAACCGGAGATGTCGTGGGGATCGATCCCTATATAACGAAACAGGGATATCTTCGGACAACACCAGCCGACATGGTATTGGAAAATCCGGAGACGTCTGGCATGGACGGTTTTTTTGCGGCCCGTTTTGCACGGCGCAGTTGAGGAAGAATCCGGACAGGCGGTATTTACACCGGGATTGCTGTTTGATGGCTCCAACCCGAGTATAATTTCGCGCGAATCATCAAGTGCACTACATTGTGCCGGGCAACAAATTGGGAAGGATCACCTGTTTGGCTAATGCGGCGGCCGACACGTCCCGGGTTTGGGCGCTTTTGATTCGCGAGTACTGGCGGCGGACGCGACGGCGCTTGCGCGCCGGACCGATTTATCGCTGGCGGTATTCGGGACGTACGCCGGAACGCGTTCTGATTGCCCCACCCGATTTGCGGCTTGCCGATAGGGAGATCGCAGCCGAAATCTATGCCGGCAGGTTTCCTTTTGCCGGTCATTTCGTCGACACCGGCAGTTCCTCACCTTTCATGGTCGAAGTGTACAATCGTCCTTGGCTGGAAGCACTGCACGGCTTTCGCTGGCTGCGCCATCTGCGCGAAGCCGACAGCGAACTCGCCTCTGCCAATGCCAGGGCATTGACGAGTGATTGGATCGAGACTCACGGACGCAGGATTGACGGGATCGCATGGGAGCCGGAGGTGACGTCAAAGCGGATCATCGCCTGGCTGCAGCATTCCACAACCGTGTTACAGGGCGCCGAGTTCCCGTTTTACCGCAGTTACCTCAAATCGATATCCGTTCAAATCCGCTATCTGCGATCCATGACGCCGGAAATGAAAGGTGGTGACGAGCGCCTGCGCGCCCGCATTGCACTGGCCTTTGCAGCCCTGTCGCTGCCGGTGGCAAATTCCACGCTTAGAACGGCATCACGCCACCTGGCCCACGAACTGGACCGTCAGATACTTCCCGATGGCGGGCACATATCGCGCAATCCGCAGATACTGCTGGAACTGCTTGCGGATCTGCTGCCGCTGCGCCAGACCTACACAAGCCAAGGCGCTGAAACGCCTGCCGCGCTAATAGGTGCGGTGGAGAGGATGTTGCCGGCCTTGCGGTTTTTTCGGCATCAGGACGGCAACCTGGCTCATTTCAACGGGATGGGTGCAACGATTCCCGACCGCGTGGCGGCAATCCTTCGCCATGACGACACAGCGGGCGCGCCACTGCTCAATGCGACCCATTCCGGATATCAGCGCATGGTTTCGGGCGGCACCACGGTTATTGCCGATACCGGTGCACCGCCACCAACCGATGTGTCAGCCGATGCCCACGCCGGTTGTCTGTCATTCGAAATGTCATCCGGAAGACAGCAGTTCATCGTCAATGCCGGTGTCGACGCCTATGGTCCGGAAGATTATCGCGCGCTTGCGCGGGTGACCGCCGCCCATTCTACAGCCACGTTGAACGATGCATCGTCTTGCCGGTTCAATTCATCGTCGCGTACTGGGGAACTGATCGGCACGCCGCTTGTCGCCGGACCGCGTCGCGTAACCTGCGACCGGTACGACGCAGAGGGTTGGCAGAGTTTCCGGGCGACGCATGATGGCTATCAATCCCGTTACGGTCTGGTTCACGAGCGCGAGATCATTTTGTCACACGACGGCAGCGTGATTGAAGGCAGGGACAAATTTACCCGCCCAGGCGGTGCTCTGCCCAAGGATGGAAACCGTGACCGGGTGACCGTGCGTTTTCACCTTCATCCCGACGTGGCGTTGTATCGAGACGAGGCCGACCGGTTTGTCATAACCGGGCAGGGTGCCGACACCTGGGTTTTCACAACGCCACAGAAGGACGTCGAGGCGGAGGAATCGCTGTTCTTTGCCGGTATCGCAGGACCGCAGAAAGCGATGCAACTGGTGTTGTCATTCAAGGCGTCGGAGATGTCGGAAGCAACGTGGCGCTTCACGCGGACGGCGATCGGGCGGTTGGTCGTGCCTGAAAAGCAATCAGTTGAGGACTAAACCTCCGTAGCGGTGGCGGCGCTGTCTTCCGCGTGATAGAGCGCGGGCAAATTTGGTTCAGCAGGACAGTTTTACCACCATGGCCGTAGCATCGAAGAACATTCCGGCACCCGACCTTGTGCCGGTACGCCGCGCATTGATCTCCGTTTCCGACAAGACCGGTCTGACTGACCTCGCGAAAGCGCTGGCGGACAGGGGCATCGAGTTGGTTTCGACCGGTGGTACGTCGAAAGCAATTGCCGCTGCCGGTGTCGAGGTTGCCGACGTGTCGGATATCACCGGATTTCCGGAGATCATGGACGGACGTGTGAAGACGCTGCATCCCGGTGTTCATGGCGGCCTGCTGGCGATCCGCGACGACAAGGAACACACCGCTGCGATGGCGGCGCACGGGATCAGGTCGATCGATCTGGTGGTGATCAATCTCTATCCGTTCGAAGAGGTGCGGAACCAGGGCGGCGATGCCGCGACGATTGTGGAGAATATCGATATCGGCGGTCCTGCCATGGTCCGTGCCTCGGCCAAGAACCACGCCTATGTGGCCGTGGTGACCGATCCTGTGGACTATGACGAATTGATCAATACCTTGGCAAAGAATGACGGATCGCTGCCACTTGCCTATAGGCAAAACCTGGCTGCGAAAGCCTTTGCGCGCACCGCGGCCTATGATGCTGCGGTCTCCAACTGGTTTGCCGAGCACCTGGAAATCGATGCGCCGGACTGGCGCGCGTTTGGCGGCAAGCTGCAATTGGTCATGCGCTACGGCGAAAATCCCCACCAAAAAGCCGGTTTCTATCTCACCGGCGAGGCGCGTGCGGGTGTGGCCACTGCCCGCCAGTTGCAAGGAAAGCAACTGTCCTACAACAATATCAACGACACGGATGCCGCGTTTGAACTGGCAGCGGAATTCGATCCGTCGGAGACTGCGGCCGTGGCGATCATCAAACATGCCAATCCGTGTGGTGTGGCGACAGGCGAGACATTGCTTGAGGCCTACCAGAAATCGCTTGCCTGTGATCCCGTGTCGGCCTTTGGCGGCATCGTCGCGATGAACCGGGAACTGGACGGGGAGGCAGCTTCGCAAATCGTCAAGGTGTTTACCGAGGTGATTATCGCGCCGTCGGCGAGCGCCGAGGCGGCGGCGATTGTCGGCAACAAGAAAAATCTGCGCCTGCTTGTAACCGGGGGACTGCCTGATGCGGCTGCGCCAGGCGTTGCCGTCAAGTCGGTGGCGGGCGGATTGTTGGTCCAGTCGCGCGACAACGGACATATCGGTGCGGACGACCTGAAGATCGTCACGAAACGCGCACCGAGCGAGGCTGAGCTTTCCGACATGATCTTCGCTTTTCAGGTGGCCAAGCACGTCAAGTCGAACGCCATCATCTATGTCAAAAATGGTGCTACGGTCGGCATTGGCGCCGGCCAGATGAGCCGTGTGGATTCATCGCGGATCGCCGCCCGCAAAGCTGTCGATGCGGCGGAGGCGGCTGGTGCCGAAAAGCCGGCGACAATCGGCTCCGTGGTTGCGTCGGATGCGTTTTTTCCGTTTGCCGATGGTCTGTTGTCGGCGATAGAGGCCGGCGCGACCGCTGTCGTTCAGCCCGGCGGTTCGATGCGCGACGACGAGGTGATTGCGGCTGCGGACGAGCACGGTATTGCGATGGCGTTTACCGGCATGCGCCATTTTCGGCACTAGATTTGCGCCTCAGGCAAATATGGCGCGGTTTTCGTCGACAACTTCGCGAATGAACTGTGTTGCGGCCCGCACGTGGGGGAGTGGCCGGGCCGATTGGTGAAAGACCATCCAATAGGCGCGGCGTATCGGAGCGAATGTTTCCAGCGGTACGAGGTCGTCGTGCATCCTGCCGATGAAGGTATGCAGGATGCCGATGCCGGCGCCGGCACGAACCGCTTCGACCTGTCCGAGCGCCGATGATATCTGGAAGGCGGCTTTCCAGTCGCGGCTGAAACTGTCGGCATAATCGAGCGACGGGTTGATCACGAGATCGGCGACATAGCCGACCAGTCTGTGGTCGGCGAATTCAATGGCTTCGCGCGGCAACCCATATTCGTCTGCATATGCCTTCGAGGCGTAGAGCTGCAGCGTATAGTCGACGAGCTTGCTGGCGACCAACCGGCCTTCTGTCGGCCGTTCCACGGTGATGGCGATGTCGGCTTCATGGCGTGACAGGGAGAAAGACCGCGGGACGGGAACCAGTTGCACCGATATTGCCGGATGCAGTGTGGTCAGACCGGATAGTCTTGGTGCGAGAAATGCAACCCCGAAACCATCCGGTGCGCCGATACGAACAGTGCCGGTGACAGAGGCGTTTTCCGGTGCGACCACTGCCTTGGCGCTGTTGATTTCAGCCTCGATGCGCTCGGCGATCTCCAGCAGTCGCTCGCCTGCCTCGGTCATCACCGATCCCGTCGTTTGCCGATGAAACAGCAAACCACCGGAGGCGTGTTCCAAAGCGGTAATGCGCCGGGCCACCGTTGCATGATTCAATCCTAGGCGCTTTGCGGCACCCAGAAACTGTCCGGCGCGGGCGACTGCCAGAAATATCTTCAGATCATCCCAGTTCATGCTTTCTGATAACCGTTATGGTGCACCATTTAAAGTGCGATGCTGGCTCAATGTCTATTTCCGCACATCGGTTACGTTTCTGGCGGCATTGCGTTCGGGCAAGAGTCACGAAACAATGATTTGAGACAATTGTTCAGGGAGAGCAGATCATGCGTGAGATCGGGCATTTTATCGGTGGCAAGATGGTTGCCGGAAGCAGCAGCCGGACAGCCGACGTCTATAATCCGGCGACAGGGGAAGTGCAGGCCAAGGTGGCGTTGGCGAGTGCCGGAGAGATGGAAGCCGCGGTAGCCAATGCTGCTGCGGCGCAGCCGGCATGGGGTGCGACCAATCCGCAGCGTCGCGCGCGGGTAATGATGGAATTTGTCCGGCTTCTAAATCGTGACATGGACAAGCTGGCCGAGGCGCTTTCGAGCGAGCACGGCAAAACCGTTCCCGATGCCAAGGGCGACGTGCAGCGTGGTCTCGAGGTCGTCGAGTTCTGTATCGGCGCGCCGCATTTGTTGAAGGGCGAATTCACCGATTCTGCCGGACCCGGCATCGATATGTACTCGATGCGCCAGCCGCTCGGTGTCGTCGCAGGTATCACGCCGTTCAACTTCCCTGCCATGATACCGATGTGGAAGTTTGCACCGGCGATTTCATGCGGAAATGCTTTTATCCTCAAGCCTTCAGAGCGTGATCCATCGGTGCCGATGATGCTGGGCGAACTGTTGCAGGAAGCCGGGCTGCCGGACGGCATTCTCAACGTCGTCAATGGTGACAAGGAAGCCGTTGACGCGATCCTCGACAATCCGGTCATCCAGGGTATCGGCTTTGTCGGATCCACGCCGATTGCCGAGTATATCTATTCGCGCGGCTGCGCCAACGGCAAACGCGTGCAGTGCTTTGGCGGCGCAAAAAACCACATGATCGTTATGCCCGACGCCGACATGGACCAGGCGGCCGATGCGCTGGTGGGTGCCGGCTATGGCGCGGCCGGCGAACGCTGCATGGCCATTTCCGTGGCGGTTCCGGTTGGCGATGCGACCGCCGATGCGCTGGTTGAAAAGCTGGTGCCCCGTATCGAGAAACTCAAGGTCGGCCCCTACACGGCCGGCGATGATGTCGATTATGGTCCTTTGGTCACCAAGCAGGCCCAGGAACGTGTCCTCGGATTGGTCAATTCAGGCGTCGAACAGGGTGCAAAACTGGTGGTCGACGGGCGCAATTTCAGAATGCAGGGCTATGAAGACGGCTTTTTCGTCGGTCCGCACCTGTTCGACAACGTGACCAAGGACATGGATATCTACAAGCAGGAGATCTTCGGTCCCGTATTGTCCCAGGTACGGACCAACTCCTATGAAGAGGCGCTCGGGCTGGCCATGGACCACGAATACGGCAATGGCACCGCGATCTTTACCCGGGACGGCGACACGGCCCGCGACTTTGCCAACCGGATCAATATCGGCATGGTCGGCGTCAATGTCCCGATCCCAGTGCCGCTTGCCTATCATACGTTTGGCGGCTGGAAGAAGTCCGGTTTCGGCGATCTGAACCAGCATGGACCGGACGCGTTCCGGTTTTATACCCGTACAAAAACCGTGACCGCCCGTTGGCCATCGGGCCTTAAAGAAGGCGGTGAATTCCACTTCAAGGCGATGGACTGATCAAACTGATCGCTTGAATGCCTGCAAAACCGCCCTTCCCGGGGCGGTTTTTATTTGGGCAATCCCGACACCGTGATTGGTAGTGACCGGCGCCAATCTTGCCGCGACTGTCTCCAAACCCCATATCGATTCCATGAACAGCCGATGCGAACGGAGGCGCAAGACGTTGATCATAAAGGGTAAAACCCAACTGTCGGGCAAGGCCTCTGTGCGGTAGCAATCCGCCTTCGCCTTGCCGGACCAAGGCGAAGGAGATTTGCTATGACTATTCGAAATCCTGGCAGAACTCTGTTTGGCGCCGTGCTGGCAACCGTCGTTGCAATCGGTCTTTCCGCCGGCCCGGCTGTCGCGCAGGCCTGCTCGAAACACGAAGATATCGTTGAAAAGCTGAAAGGCAAGTTTCAGGAGAAACAGCTCGGTTACGGCCTGATCGGCAACAAGGCGATCATGGAAATCTATGCGTCCAAGAAAGGTTCCTGGACCATAATCGTGACCCGCTCGAACGGAATGTCGTGCGTGATTGCCGCGGGAACCGACTGGGAAAGAACCATCGAAGTGGCAGGTCACGAGGTCTGAATTCCGGCGGCTGATGCCATTCTTTTTCGCAGTATGGCGACGTTACAATCAGCGCGTCGCCACAGTTTCGGCATAGGCGCGCAGCAAATCCATCAGTTTATTCGCCGCTGCCGCCGCTTTTTCCTCATCGCCTTCGACAATTCCCGCGAGAAGCTCCAAATGATGGTCTGTGGCGGCTGCAAGGCCGTCCTTGCTCTGGAAGCGAAACCAGAACCGCCTGGAGTGCGTCTGCAAAGGTGCGGCCAATCGCGCTGCAAAGACATTGTCCGCGGCGATTGCCAATGCCTCGTCGAACTGCCTGTCGGCATCCAGAAACGCCATCACATCGCCGCTGGTCACAGCCTGGCGCATCGCCCGGGACACGTCGCGGAAGCGGGCGGCCATATCCTGATTGTGGAAACGGGCCGCCGATCGCGCCAGGATCACTTCCGGTCCACGGCGTACATCGATCACCTTGAGCCAATCGGATGCGTTCAAAGGGGCAATCGTGATGCCGGCGCGCGGCCTGATGGTGACAAATCCCTCCCAGGCGAGGCGCTGTAAAGCCTCGCGAACGGGCGTACGCCCCAACTTGGTATGCTGCATGATGTCGACTTCCGAAACGCTGGCGGATGGCGGCAATTCAAGAGTGATGATCATGCGTTCCAATGCGCGATAGGCGGCGGTTGCTGCCGGCTCGGGACGGGGTGTACTGCTGATTTGATGACCGGATCCGTCTTGCAATTCCCTGGTTCCCAGATTGCCGGTTGACACTATTCGAGCACCGTTGATATACCATTGATATATCAACTATGAGGAATTCGCAATGTGGTCCGGTGTTTTTCCCGCGGTTACGACCAAGTTCAATGATGACGATACGCTCGATCATGCCGAGATGGAGCGCTGCTTCGGCATTCAGATGGATGCCGGGTGTGACGGTATCATCGTCGGCGGCTCGCTGGGTGAGGGACCGATGCTGTCGGACGATGAAAAACTGGCGGTGATGAAGACCGCACAAAGTGCTGCCGGCGGCAAACCCGTGCTGATGACCATCAACGCGGCTGGAACCAGGGAGGCCTGCTTGTCTGCTCGACTGGCAGCGAAAGCAGGTGCTGACGGGCTGATGGTGGTGCCCTCCATGGTCTACCATACCAATCACGCCGAGACGCTAACCTCGCTGCGGGCTGTGGCGGAAGCCGGCGACCTGCCGATCATGATCTACTCAAACAGGGTCGCCTACCGTGTCGACGTAACGGTCGAGATGATGGAGGAACTGGCCGAGGACAGCCGCTTTGTTGCGGTCAAGGAATCGTCCGACGACATTCGGCGTTCGACCGAGATCATCAATCGTCTCGGCGATCGCTATGATCTGTTCACCGGCGTCGACAATCTTGCCTTTGAGGCACTTGCGGTTGGCGCGATCGGCTGGGTTGCCGGTCTTGTAACCGCTTTTCCGCGCGAGACGGTGGCAATCTATCAATTGATGAAACAGGGCCGGCAGGCCGAAGCACTTTCGATCTATCGCTGGTTCCGGCCGCTGCTGGACCTGGATGTCTCGAGCTATCTGGTGCAGAATATCAAACTGACCGAGGTTCACGCCATCGGAACCAATGACCGGGTGCGTTTGCCGCGCCAGCCGCTGGCCGGTGAACGGCGTGCCGCCGCCGAAGCGATCATCAGAACAGCGCTTGACTCAAGGCCCGCACTACCTGAATTCTGAGTCCGATGTCGCGACACTCGTTTTTCTGTATCGATGGGCATACCTGCGGTAATCCCGTGCGGTTGGTTGCCGGCGGCGCGCCGTCGCTTGAGGGCGCGACCATGATGGACAAGCGCGCCCATTTTCTTGCCGAGTATGACTGGATCCGGACAGGCTTGATGTTTGAACCGCGCGGCCATGACATGATGTCGGGATCGTTTCTTTATCCGCCGACCCGGGACGATTGTGATGTCGCGGTTCTGTTCATCGAAACCTCCGGCTGTCTGCCCATGTGCGGACACGGAACAATCGGCACTGTAACGTTTGCGCTTGAGCACGGAATCGTAACGCCTAAAACACCGGGAGTATTGATGCTCGACACACCGGCTGGTGTGGTCAGGGCGGAATACGACCAGCAAGGTGACCATGTCGAATCTGTGCGCATCACCAACGTGCCGTCTTTTCTCTATGAGGAGGCGCTTGCAGTCGATTGTCCGGAGCTTGGTGAATTGTCGGTGGATGTTGCCTTTGGCGGAAATTTCTATGCCATCGTCGATGCGCAGGACAATTTTGGCGACATGGCAGACTACACAGCAAGTCAGTTGATTTCCTGGAGCCCGGTATTGCGCGATCGGTTAAACGAAACCAATCGCTTCGAGCATCCGGAAAACCCGGCGATCAACCGGCTGACCCATATCCTTTGGACCGGCGCGCCGACACAGGAAGGATCTGATGCGCGGAACGCAGTCTTCTATGGCGACAAGGCGATCGATCGAAGTCCGTGTGGGACCGGAACATCGGCTCGCATGGCTCAGCTTCATGCGAAGGGGAAACTGAAAACCGGTGATCGGTTCGTACACGAATCGATCATTGGTTCGACGTTTGACGGGCGCGTGGAGACTGAGGCTGATGTCGGCGGCAGACCGGGGATCATCCCTTCAATCGGCGGATGGGCGCGAATGACCGGCCTCAACACGATCTTTCTCGACGACCGGGATCCGTTCATAAGAGGTTTTACTGTGAAATGACAGATTTGAGTTGCATCGACCGGACGCATAATGCGGATCTGCACTCGCACGGAAGTTGCGAATTTACCGGAGGATTTACACGGACATTGTGTAGGCATGTTGATAACGCTACGTTGCATAAGTTGGGGTTGTAGCTCAACGGCAAAAACGCTATCGGCAGCCGCAAGGTAAGACAATACTAATAAGCGGCAGCAAGTCCGCACTGCAACGGGAGACAGGAGTGCAGCGGAATTTGCGGCATTCCAGGGGAGCCATCAGATAAATGGAATACTTTGTCCAGCAGCTCATTAACGGGCTGACTCTCGGCTCGATCTACGGGCTGATCGCCATCGGCTACACCATGGTCTACGGCATCATCGGCATGATCAATTTCGCCCATGGCGATATTTTCATGGTTGGGTCCTTCATCGCGCTGGCAACATTCCTGGCGCTGACAACGGTCTTCGGCTTTGCCTTCCTGCCTCTGGTTTTGCTGGTCGTGCTGATCCTTGCCATGCTGTTCGCAGCAGCGTGGGGCTGGACCGTGGAGCGCTTGGCCTATCGGCCGCTCAGAGGATCGTTCCGGCTGGCGCCGTTGATCACGGCAATCGGCATGTCGATCGTGTTGCAGAACTTCGTCCAGGTGACGCAAGGCGCCCGCGTGAAGCCTCTGCAGCCGGTGATTTCGGGTGGTGTGACGGTCATGGAGGGGGTCACCGAGAACGGTCCGATCACGGTGCAACTATCCTACATGCAGATGATCATTATCGTTATGACACTCGCGTTGATGATTGGTTTCTCGCTGCTGATTGCGAAGACGCCGCTGGGTCGTGCGCAACGCGCCTGCGAGCAGGACCAGAAGATGGCGGCACTGCTTGGGGTCAATGTCGATCGCACAATTTCACTAACGTTTGTAATGGGCGCTGCGTTGGCTGCCGTGGCGGGTCTCATGTTCCTGCTGCTTTACGGCGTGATCGATTTCTACATCGGATTCCTTGCCGGAGTTAAGGCCTTTACCGCTGCGGTGTTGGGCGGAATCGGTTCGCTGCCAGGCGCAATGCTGGGTGGCTTGCTCATAGGGCTGATCGAAGTGTTCTGGTCGGGCTATTTCACTGTGGAGTACAAAGATGTTGCCGCGTTCTCGATATTGGCAATCGTGCTGATTTTTCTGCCATCCGGTCTGCTGGGCAAACCTGAAGTGGAGAAGGTCTGATGGCGACGCAGAACAGCACTTTCGCGAGCTCCGTCAAGGATGCGGCCTGGGCCGCCGGTCTGACGGCTGCGCTTGGCTTCTACTTTCTGGCGCTCAAGACCGATATCGCTACTGGCGGATTGGTTCTGTCTACGCGCTGGGGTCTCTATTTCGCGGCAATCGCCATCGTGTTTGCCGGAAGGCTGGCGCTGAACCTGTTTGTTTTCAAGGCCGAACAACCCATTACCGGCCGGCTTGCCGGTGCGTTTGCCGGCTCAACGGGGGCGTTCGCGGGTACCGGCAAATGGTTTGGCGGGGCTCTATTTGCCGTCGCGGTTGCGCTGCCGTTCTTCCTGATGGCGTTTTTCCCCAAACAGGATCGCCAATATATCGATCTGGCTATCCTCATCATGACCTACATCATGCTCGGTTGGGGACTTAACATCGTTGTCGGATTGGCCGGCTTGCTCGATCTTGGCTACGTCGCCTTCTATGCGGTCGGGGCCTATTCCTTCGCGCTGTTGGCCCAGTATTTCCATTTCGGCTTCTGGATGGCTCTGCCGCTCGCCGGCATGCTGGCTGCGTTTTGGGGGGTTATCCTTGGCTTCCCGGTTCTCAGATTACGCGGCGACTACCTGGCCATCGTGACACTCGCCTTTGGCGAGATCATTCGCGTCGTGCTTTTAAACTGGTACGAATTCACCAACGGGCCGGATGGCATTTCGGGGAATTCCGAAACCATCGCTGTTCGGTCTCGAATTCAAGCGAACTGGCGGT
This sequence comes from Rhizobiaceae bacterium, assembly GCA_963669285.2. Classification (GTDB taxonomy): domain Bacteria; phylum Pseudomonadota; class Alphaproteobacteria; order Rhizobiales; family Rhizobiaceae; genus JAWKWH01. The sequence goes on from CAXXSI010000022.1 coordinate 321,971, forward strand.
TTTGCCGAGTATTTCGGGATACCCTATGACGGGGTTCACCGCTTCGTGTTTCTCTACTACATCATCTTCGTTATGGCGATCGTCACCAATCTGGTGACGATCCGGTTGAGAAGACTGCCAATAGGCCGCGCCTGGGAGGCCCTGCGCGAAGACGAGATTGCCTGCCGCTCGCTTGGTATCAACACGACGAACACCAAGCTGACCGCCTTTGCGATTGGTGCAATGTTCGGTGGATTTGCGGGATCCTTCTTCGCCACGAGACAGGGCTTCATCTCGCCCGAAAGTTTCACGTTCCTCGAATCGGCAATTATCCTGGCGATTGTCGTGCTTGGCGGTCTGGGTTCGCAGATTGGCGTCGTCATTGCGTCTGTCGTAATGATCGGCGGCATCGAGTTGCTGCGAAACCTCGATTTCCTCAAGGCGATCTTCGGTGAAGGCTTTGACCCGACCCAATATCGGATGCTGATCTTCGGGCTCGCCATGGTGCTGATCATGGTCTGGAAGCCCCGCGGGTTGATATCGACGCGCGAACCATCCGCGGTGCTCAAGGAGAAGAAACGCATTGGCGCCGACATGGTGGCCCAGGGGGAGGGGCACTGACATGACGGTTGCAGCGATACAAGAAGCAAGCGTGAACAACTGGGAAAACGAGCCGGTGCTCAGTGTTGAGCACCTGACCATGCGCTTTGGCGGCCTGGTGGCGATCAACGACCTTTCGTTTGATGTCGGCCGCGGCGATATCACGGCGCTGATCGGGCCGAATGGTGCCGGAAAGACGACCGTCTTCAACTGCGTTACCGGGTTCTACAAACCGACCGAAGGCCGCATCGTCATGCGCCACGGACAATCGCGCAAGGATGATCTGGTCGCGCAGGTAACGCGTAGCGGCGACCAGTGGCGGCGCGGGAGCGATGGCGCGGTGTTCCTGCTGGAGCGCATGGCGGATTCGGAGATTGCCGAAAAGGCGCGCATCGCGCGGACGTTTCAGAATATCCGGCTGTTTGGCGGCATGACCGTGCTGGAAAACCTGCTTGTCGCGCAACACAATTCGCTGATGGCAGCCTCGGCGTTTACGATTGGTGGAATTTTGGGCCTACCGGGATATCGAAAGGCAGAGCGCGAGGCGATCGACAAGGCGACGTATTGGCTGGAGCGGACCAATCTGATCGACCGTGCCGATGATCCCGCATCGGATCTGCCCTATGGCGATCAGCGTCGCCTGGAGATTGCCCGGGCGATGTGTACGGGACCGCATATTCTGTGCCTTGACGAACCGGCTGCCGGGCTCAATCCGCGGGAATCAGCGGAATTGAACGCGCTTTTGCAGCGTATTCGCGACGAGGATGACACTTCGGTGCTGCTGATCGAGCACGATATGGGCGTGGTGATGGAAATTTCCGATCACATCGTTGTCCTGGATTACGGCGAGAAAATATCCGACGGTGATGCGGATTTCGTGCGCAATGATCCCGCGGTGATCGCGGCCTATCTCGGTGTCGATGATGAGGAGGAGGTCGACATTCCCGAGGTTCGACAGGATGTCGCCGAAATCCTACCGGCGGGGAAGTCAAAGCCGGCCTCGAAAAAACACCCAACGAAGTCAGTGGCCGCGAAAGCTCCGGTCAAACGGACCAAAGCGTCTGCAGCAGCAAAAACCGCTCGGTCCAAAACCAGCAAATCGAAACCAGTCGCAGCCAAGCCTGCCCGGGCCAAGGCGGACGGACGTCCTCCGAGGATGCGAAAACCGGCAAAACCGGACGATCTGAAGAGAATATCGGGTGTTGGTCCAAAGCTGGAAGGCGTCTTGAACGGGCTCGGTATCTACAAGTTCGAGCAGGTCGCGGCGTGGAAGAAAGCGGAACGCGACTGGGTTGACGACCATCTCAATTTCAAGGGCCGCATTGAGCGGGACGACTGGGTCAGACAGGCCAAGGCGCTGGCGAAAGAAACCGCCAAGGCAGCAAAAATCCGGTGCTGCGGTGAAGAAAAGCACACCCAAGGGAGGCAAGGCATGAGTACGACAGACCAGCCCTTGCTGTCCATTCGCGGCGTGGAGACCTTTTACGGCAAAATCATCGCCCTGCGTGGCGTCGATGTTGAAGTGAACGACGGCGAAATCGTTACGCTGATCGGGGCCAATGGCGCCGGCAAATCCACGCTGATGATGACCATCTGCGGAAACCCGCAGGCGCGAAACGGCGAAATACACTTCAACGGCAATGAAATTACCGGAATGCCGACCCATGAAATCATGCAGCTCGGCATCGCGCAGTCGCCCGAAGGTCGACGGATATTTCCACGCATGACGGTGATGGAAAACCTGTTGATGGGCGCGATGCTGGTGGACGACACCCACTTTGACGAGGACCTCAAGCGGGTATTCGATCTGTTTCCGCGGCTGAAGGAAAGGGCTCAACAGCGCGGCGGGACGCTTTCCGGCGTGTGAACAGCAGATGCTCGCCATTGCGAGGGCCTTGATAGGGGCGTCCGAAGCTTTTGCTGCTCTTGATGAGCCTTCGCTTGGCCTGGCACCCGCTGATCGTCAAACAGATTTTCGATGTTATTCGCGAGTTGAATTCCAACCAGGGACTAACGGTGTTCCTGGTCGAGCAGAACGCCTTTCATGCACTGAAGCTCGCACACCGCGGCTATGTGATGGTGAATGGCAATATCATGATGAGCGGAACCGGCGCGGAACTGCTCAAACGCGAGGATGTGCGCGCAGCCTATCTTGAAGGGGGACGACACTGATGGAGCAAGCGGTCATGAGCGGCAACCCAATTTGGGAAGTCTCTTTTACGGAGTTCCTGTTTGTAACCGTCATACTCGGCGGCGGAGCGTCATTCCTGACGGGCCGGGCTGTGGCGCTCTCCTGGTTGGCAAACCATCAGCTCGTCATCTATGTCGTGCTGCTGACAGCGGCGACGCGGTTCATCCACTTCGCACTGTTTGAAGGGACGCTGATATCGGTTTGGTATTTTTGCGTTGATCTGATCGTTCTTCTCATCATGGGATTTATCGGCAAGGCAGTTACCCGCAGAAAGCAGATCGCGACGCAGTACGGTTTTTTGTCAATCAGCGAAAAGGGAAATTGACGGCGAATATCGGCTTGATTTCGAAATCCCTTTATTTCGCCCGGAATTTGGCTGCTTTGATGCCCATATCGCGGCGCTTGCCGCATCAAAAACGCATCCGAAAACCGGACACCTTTTCCGGATGCAGTGATGAGTTTTCGGTGTCCATTGGGAGAAAAAATTGAAAAAAGCTCTATTGGCTGGCGTAGCACTCAGCTTCGCTCTCGCTTCCCCTGCTTGGGCTGAGATTCTAATCGCCACAGCGGGTCCAATGACAGGTCAGTATGCATCGTTTGGTGCGCAGATGAAGGCAAGGTGCTGAACAGGCGGTTGCCGACATCAATGCCGCTGGCGGCGTGAACGGCGAAATGCTTACGCTGGAAATCGGCGATGATGCCTGTGATCCGAAGCAGGCAGTTGCCGTGGCCAACCAGATGGCCGGTAAGGGTGTCGTGTTCATGGCCGGACATTTCTGCTCTGGTTCCTCGATCCCGGCATCGGCTGTCTACGCGGAAGAGGGCATCATCCAGATCTCGCCCGCATCGACCAATCCGAAATTCACCGACGAGCGTCCCGGTCCCGGCACCATGCGTGTTTGCGGACGTGACGACCAACAAGGTGATGTGGCCGGCGCGTTCTTGGTCAAGAATTTCGGCGACAAGAAAGTCGCGTTCGTTCATGACAAGACGGCGTATGGCAAGGGCTTGGCCGACGCTACCATGGCTGCCTATGAGGGTATGGGCGGCAAGCCTGCCATGTATGAAGCCTATACGGCGGGTGAAAAGGACTACACCGCACTGGTGTCGAAGCTGAAAGCTGAAGGCGTCGGTGTTCTGTATGTCGGTGGCTATCACACCGAGGCCGGCCTGATGGCGCGCCAGATGCGCGAGCAGGGCATGGACACGGTCCTTGTTTCCGGTGACGCGTTGGTGACCGACGAATATTGGGCGATCACCGGTGATGCCGGCGAAGGCACGCTTATGACGTTCTCGCCTGATCCGCGCAAAAATCCTGATGTACAGGATCTTGTCGGCAAGTTCCGTGCTGCCGGTATCGAGCCGGAAGGCTACGTGCTTTACACCTATGCAGCCATTCAGGCTTGGGCACAGGCTGCCGGCACGGCTGGCTCCGTTGATTTCGACCCGGTCGTAAAGGCACTGGACGCGGGTACATTCAACACGGTTCTCGGCGAGTTGTCCTTCAATGACAAGGGCGACGTAACCCTGCCCGGCTATGTCTTCTATGAATGGAAGAGCGGCAAATACGATTACCTGGTTCAGTAATCATATTTGACAGTACGATGATGAAAGCCCGGCGGCACGTCCGTCGGGCTTTTTTTGTTTTGCCAGAAGGGCCGCTTTATTCCCCCGGTGAGATGATGAGTGTTTTCAGATAAGCGATCAGAGCACTGCGTTCATCGCCGGTGGTTTTTGCGTAGGCTTTGGCGGCCGCTAACGCTTCGCCGCCATGCGCACGGATAATTCCATCGATTGTGACATAGTCGTTCCTGTGACCATACGGGCCGGTACTTGCCAATCCCCATAGTTCGGCGGTCAGAAACACACCAGGTTCGACACCGCGTTGCGGCAGCAGCTCGTTGCCCAACGGCTCTTTTCCTACGGCTATGCGATGCCGTTTCAAATCTCCGAACAACGGCACAAGCACGCGACCCTGATCGTCCCGCGGCAGCCCGGATGCCCATGTCAGATTTGACAAGTCGTAAGTGGCGACTTCCGGAACATCCGCCCGCGACAGCGTTCCCTGGGAACCAACCGGACCGGGATCGGAAAACCTCAGATTCTCAAGGGGCAGTGCCCGAACATGGCAGGATGTACAGCCGAGCCTGCCAAACAAGACTTCGCCATTTAGCGCGGCAGTCTTCCACCGTTCATCGTCCGGATCGAGCAGGCGAGGGGGAGTTAGCCCGGCCTGCCAGGCAACCATGGCCGATACGTCGCCGTCGGAGAATTCGGTGACTACGCCGTCGCCATCGAAATCGAGCTCACCGGTCTGTTCGAAACCAAAGCGTTCGTTGGCCTGCATCCCGTGATGATGATTGAGCACATGAACGGTGAACTCGCGCAGTGACGAAAAAACGCCCTTCTGCCCGAACGGCTTGATCACCAGGTCCGGGTCGATGCCCTCGATGTTGGTGGTGTCGATTGCACCGTCGGGAGAAACACCGATCGTTCCAAAATCAATGCCCTTGGTTTCCAATTCAGCCGTGATTTCGGTCTGATCGCGCGCCGCCCGTTGGATCGTCTCCCGCCTGATGGCCTGCAGATCGGCAGTCATCTCGCGGGCCAGAAGCTCTATCAATCCTGCACCGAATATGTGTGTTGTGCCGCGCTCGTTGGCGAATGATGGATTGGGCATGGGCGCCCGCTCATCGTTGGACGATTCATTGATGAAGATGTTGGTTACAAAGTCGCCGGCGCCGCCGATTGCCGGCTGATTGTGGCATCCTGAGCAAGCATTGGCATCCGGCCCGCCGCCGCGGTGGAAAAGCTGATCTGCCGGTATATCTCGTTTTGTCGGTATTGCCGCCTGCGTCGCCGCCGGGCGCCCGGCTCCATCAGACGGGGTGAACTTTGCCGTAAAGAGCTGCTCTCCGCGGCGGCGCAGCTCTTCAAGCACGAGCGGCGGCAGTTCACCGCGCAGGTTCTTTTGGTCGACATGGGCCTGGATGGTTCGCTCCTCCCAAGGCGGTTCCGTGGTTTGTGCTGCAAGATCCGCAGGAAATACCGGCAGCAACAAGCACACCGTCAACCGGAAGGTGGTGGCCGATACCGACGCCGAAATTGCGAACCGTTGTGCTATCTTCTCCTCCTCGCGCTAATCAGGGTTCTGATCCCAGAAATTCAGTTGGTTACATTATGGGCGATTTTGAGATTCGTGAAATTCAAGAGTCCGACATCAGCCAGGTTGTCGATCTTTGGCAGCGCACGGGCGTAACCAAACCCTGGAATGATCCGCTTTCCGATGTTGCGCGCTCGCGCCAAAGCCCGCATTGCGTGATTTTGATGCTTTTGACGGGCGGGCATTTGGTTGCGACCGCCATGGTTGGCGAAGACGGCCATCGTGGCTGGCTTTATTACGTCGCCGTCGATCCGCAACAACAAAAGCAGGGATATGGCCGGGCGATTGTCGCCGCCAGCGAGGAATGGCTCGCAAAACGCGGGATTGCGAAGGTCAACCTGCTGGTGCGCAGAGATAATCAGGCAGCAGGCGCTTTCTACGAAAGTCTGCAGTATCGCGACGGCGGTAACATCTGCTTCTCTAATTGGGCGTTAGGGTCAAGCTCGTTTTCCTTGGTTGTTTGGGATCATTGTCGCTCATCCGGGTCACGCTTCTCTTCGCAGTCTTGTTGATGCCACGAGGGACACCGCTGCACGCATGTGTCGGATTGGCAGTGGGGAGCCTTGCTTTGAGACGCGCTTCTCGTTGCGCAGCAGACATTTTCGGCTTTGCCCACGAACCTCGTCCGGTGAGGACTATCCCATTCAGATTGGTGTTGGTCGTCAGATCATGCCATGCCCTCCACCTTTTCTGAACGGAACTCCGTGCCGTCGGCCCACATACGGTGAAGCAGGACGGCCAGTTTACGAGCCACTGCGACTACGGCGCGGCGACGTCCTTTTTTGCGCATAAGGCGCATACCCCAAGACTTGATCTGCGACCCGGCCATTGTTCGCATGAGCAAGGCATTGGCGGCAGCGTAGAGCGTCGCCCTGACATCTCGATCCCCGGCTTTGGATATCCGGCCAGGGTTGTCGTGCTCACCAGACTGGTATCTTCGAGGCGTCAAGCCAAAGTGGGCAGCCACGGTGCGAGACCGCTTGAAGCGCGCGGGATCATCGACCGCAGCCTTGAAGGTCAAAGCTGCAATTGGCCCAACACCGGGGACGGTCATCATGCGCATGCACACCTCATCCCGACTGGCCACGCGTTTGACCCGACGATCGAGTTCCAAAAAGTGCTGATACAAAACCAGCCGGGCGTCGAGCAGCGGCAGCATGGCATGAGCCAGAACCTCGTCCATCTCGATCATCGGCCGGACAACACCGTCAAAGCTGCCATGCTTCACCGTTTTGGGCAGCCGTATGCCAAATATCTTCAGCAGACCGCGTACTTCGTTGGCCAGGTCAATTGTTTTGCTCAGCAAGGCCTTACGCGTGCTCAGAAGAGCTCTGACGCCATGTGCCTCCCGGCTTTTCATATGGACCGGGCTGAACCAACCTGTCCGCAAGATCTGTGCAATTCCACGGGCGTCATTCCGATCCGTCTTATTGCGCATCGCTGACAGCGCGGCACTCACCTGCCGCGCTTCCATGCAGACAACATCGAAGCCTTCCGCTGTCAAACCGTAGAAAAGATGCTGGCTTAAGGTGCCGGATTCAAAGCCAATGCGCTCGATTAGAATGGGAAGTGCGGTCAGATATCCCGCAATCTCCTCAATCTCGCAAGGCAGTTCTCGCTCACACAAGACCTTGCCTTTGTTGTCGACCACGCAAACTGCGCAGGATCGCAGCGATACATCTAAGCCAGCATAATACTCCATTCGAAATCTCCCATGTTCACAGACGTCCTGTGATCCTATCGGGAGCTCAACCTCAGTTCAGGGTCAGCCCAATTACGCATGCTTTGAGAAGGTGCTGAACCCTCCAGCTTCAGATTCCGGGGAATAAAGTCGGTTCACCGAAGCCGGGATCTTCGGCTCCGGTAACCTCAAATGCAAGCTTCAGATACTACCCGCGCGACAGCGCGCGACGTAGATTTTCAGCGTGCGTGGATTGCGATAGCGGCAATAACCTTTGCGGGTATGGCGCCCGAGAAGGTAACCGGCCCCGGCACCGATCGCAGCGCCTGCCAGAGTGCCGCCGACCCTGCCCGTTGCCAAAGCACCGATAGCGCCGCCGGCCAGCGCGCCGACGGAGGCGTCCTGTTCTGCCGTGGCACAACCGGCCAAGCCGACCACTGAAGCCAGAGCGATAATCGTCAATCTCATAATATTCTCCTGCCGCCTAAAAAAATGCACCCCGCCCGAGAATCGCATTTCGACAAGAAACACGATCACAAGGCGAAAATTCGGCAAATATGGTTAAAGTTTGTTTATGATTTTCTATGCGGCGCTTTTGCCAATTTTCAGCGGTAAGCCACCTGGATGGTCGGTTGCTCGAAGGAAGCCAGAAAGGTTCCGTCTGCGGCAATGCTCCAGACCAGTTCGGCGTCGGATTCTTCAAGAGCGGGATCAACGTTGACGCACTGACCGAGCACCTGCGGAAAGCGGTCTGACAATGAGATCATCGAGGCTTCGATCTCGCTTTCGCATTCCTCGACGGTTTCGTAAACAGGCGCCGGAGCGGGCAATTCGCGACATACCAGCATGTCATCTGAACATCCGATCAGAAGAAGAATTGCTGCGATATGTTCCATTGTTCCGGTCCTCTCGTCGTGTGGTACGTTGTCGGCTGCGCTGAACTTGACGAGAACACTAACCGGCGAGGCTGAAAGTCGCTGTGCGCGCCGTCACACCGCTAAGCCGGTGGTTTCCGATCCCCGCACTGGACATCGTGTGCCAAACGCTCTTTCATGCATACTCGATCAAAATTCCGGGGACGAACGATGGCCGCAACCACCAAACAATCGGCTTCCCAACGCGCCAAAGCCGCCAATGAGGATCTTCTCGAACAGATTGAAATCCTCAAACGCGAGGTCGCTCATCTTTCCGACGAATTGAAGCAGTCGAAGCAGCGTTCGGGCGGCGCGGCCAAAAAAGCCGCTTCCGACGGTATCGAAGCGTTGAAAGCGCAAGGCGAGGTCGCGCTGGAATCGCTGCGTGAAAATGCCGATGAACTGGAGGCCGAATTGGCCAAACACGTGCGCGAGAAGCCCGTTACGTCGTTGGCGATCGCAGCCGGGGTGGGTTTTCTGCTCGCGCTCATAGCCAGGCGTTAGGGTACCCGACGATGCTGAAGTCACTGATCGGCTCACTGATAGCTGGCGAGATGAAAGAGCTGACCGGCAGGGCCAAGGGCGCCTTGCTGTTGTATGCGCTGGCTTGTGTTTCGGCGGTCGTGGGCGTCGGGTTTCTTGTCGGCGCGGGATTTGTGATCGCCTCAAGCCGGTATGGCACGCTCAATGCGGCAATCGGGTTCGGCGTCGGCTTCCTGGTGATGGCTATGCTGTTTCTCGCCGTCAATTCGATGCAGGCGAAAGCCTGGCGGCGGCGGCGCGAGGCGCAAAGGGGTGATGAAATCAAAGCACTTGCGGCAACCGCGCTGATTGCCGCCCTGCCGGGATTGCTGAAAACAAGATCCGGTATTGCCGGCGTGCTGATGCCGATTGTGGGGCTAATCGCGCTCAAGATTTATGATGAGAACCGTGGTGATGACGACGACAGCAATTCTTAGGGTGTCGGGATGATCGATCAAATCAAGGGGTTGCACCACGTCACATCGATTGCCAGCGATCCACAGGCAAACAACGACTTTTTCACCAGGACGCTTGGATTGCGCCGGGTCAAGAAGACGGTCAACTTCGATCGTCCGCAAGTGTATCATCTCTACTATGGCGACGAGATCGGTGCTCCCGGCACGGTGATGACCTATTTTCCGTTTCCCGGCCGGCAACCCGGAACAAAGGGAACCGGGGAGACCGGTCTAACGTCCTTTGCGGTGCCGAAGGGCGCGCTCGGCTTTTGGCGTGAGAGGCTTGGCCAATCGATGGATGGGGAAATCTCGGAATGCCTGTTTGGTGATCGTCGGCTTATGTTCTCAGGACCCGATGACGACGAACTGGCGCTGGTCGAGGTTGAAGACGATAACCGGACGCCGTGGGAAACAACCGACATACAGTCCGATGTCGCCATCACCGGATTTCATTCGGTCACTCTGCGTGTGGCCGATGCCCTGGAGAGCGAGGAACTGCTTCGTTTTATGGGCTACGAAACGGTTGATCGCAGCGGCGGGGCGACACGAATGCGCGTGGCCAACGGCAATGGCGCGTCAATTGTCGACCTTGAGGTAAATTCTTCAATGGAAGCGGCAACGCAAGGCGCCGGCTCCGTGCACCATGTCGCATTTGCTGTCGACGATAGGTCGGCACAACTGGCGGTTCGCGAAGCGCTGCTCGGGGCAGGGTACGAGGTTACCCCGGTGATCGACAGGGATTATTTCTGGGCGATTTATTTCACATCGCCGGGAGGCGTACTCTTTGAAGTCGCAACCGGCGAACCCGGCTTCGACCGCGATGAGGACCGGCGCTCATCTCGGCGAAGAACTGCGTCTGCCAAGCCAGCACGCCCATTTACGGGCACAGCTGGAATCCGAGCTGCTGCCGATTAGCGATTGATTACCCTAACGCGGATCAATGGGTGTGTTGCCGACAAATCCGACGGCGTCTTCCAAAACCTTGGCTGCTGCCAACAGCTTGGCTTCGCCGCGCGGTGGTCCGATCAGCTGTATGCCAACCGGCATGCCGCTTGCGGTAAAACCGGCAGGCATGGACAGGGCCGGCAATGACGTCGTGGTCGACAGGAATGAGAATTTCAGCCAGTCGACATAGGTTCGCATCTTTTCACCAGCGACTTCCAGAGGATACTCGCGTTCGACCGCCTGCGGTTCGAGCCCGACCACCGCTGTCGCCAGCACGTCATAGCGTTCGAGAAACCTGCGGCAGTTGTCATAAAGAGCTGACCGATTGCGCTCTGCATCGACGACCTGTTCAGCGGACAGGCTGCGACCAAGATCAATGTTTTCAGCAAGTGTTGCTTTGAAGTGGCGTTGAATTTCAAGAGGCAGGCGCCCGGGACCGGCTTCCCAAACCAACGCGCGCAAAGTGATGTAGGTGGATTTGAGCTCCGGCAATTCGGGGCAGGCTTCCGCCACGGTTGCGCCGTTTCTTTCCGCTTTGTCCAATGCGGACCGCATTACCCGCTCGATTTCCGATTCGACGGGTGCAAAACCGTTCAATGTGGGTGCCCATGCAATGCGGATTGCGTGATTGGCCTGGTGAACCGCCTCCTGAAACGGCTGAAGTGGCGGTTCGATCGTCAACGGCTCGCGGGGATCGTAACCGACCATCGCATCGAGGAAGAGCGCGGTATCGAGAACATCGCGGGCCATCGGGCCTTGGACGCCGGCATTTTGAAATGCGGCCCATCGGTGATCCGCCACCGGCGCGGCCCGGTGAAGGGCGCAGGGCCTATGACACCGCAATAGGCGGCCGGCGTTCGCAACGATCCGGCAAGATCCGAACCATGGCTTAGCCAGACTTCACCGGTCGCCAGTGAAACGGCAGCGCCGCCGGATGAACCGCCGGCGTTCCTGGTGATGTCCCAAGGATTGCGGGTCATGCCGAAGACCTGATTGAAAGTGTTGCCGCCTGCGCCCATTTCCGGTGTGTTTGTCTTGCCGGCGATGACGGCGCCGTTGCTTTCGAGCCGATCGACAAGTGGGTCGTTTGTCTCGGCAACGAAGTCACTGAAACCCTTGGTTCCGTAGGTCGTTCGTACTCCGGAGACGTTACTTAAATCCTTGATGCCGATCGGAAGGCCGGCCAGCCAGCCCGCCTTCTCGCGCACACTCGGGGCGACTTCATCCAACCTTGCGATGCTGTCGCGCGCTCGGTCGGCACAGACGGTGACTACAGCGTTGACTTGGGGTTCGACCTGTTCGATCCGTGTCAGGCTGGCCTCGAGCAGTTCCGACGGTTTGACTTCACCCTTGCGCAGAAGGCCAACCGCCTGGGTTGCTGTTAGCCGACACAATTCAGGACCGGAATACTGTGTTTTGGGCTCGTTCGTGCTCATGACGAATTCCTTACTCACAAAAGGTCAATCAGAACCGGGATCAGCGGTTCATCGGCCGGCGGCATGGGATAGTCGCGCATATCGCGCGGCCGCACCCATTTGAGCGCCTGACCTTCGTTTGGCCGCGGTGTGCCCCAGAACCGCCTGCATACGAACAACGGCATCAACAAATGGAAGTCTTCATAGGAATGGCTGGCAAACGTGATCGGTGCGAGACAGGCGGTTTTGGTGTCGATGCCAAGTTCCTCATGCAATTCGCGAATGATGGTTTCCTCCGGCGTTTCATCGCTCTCTACCTTGCCGCCGGGGAACTCCCATAATCCGGCGAGCGATTTACCCTCGGGCCGCTGCGCCAACAGCACGCGATTATCAGCATCGACCAACGCACAGGCTGCAACGAGCAGAAGCGGCTTGTCGGCGCTCCCGTTCATCCCGTTTCAACCCCGGGCGGTCTGCGATAATGATAGCGGTAGGCTTCGTGGAATCCGAGCTGGCGATACAGCTTCAAGGCCGGTTCGTTGTCTGCCTCAACCTGCAGCCAGGCCGATTTGGCGCCGCGAAGCCGGGCCCATTTGAGCGCCGACCGCACGATCGCCCGCCCGTATCCCTTGCCGCGTTCTTTTTCCCCGGTAGCAATTTCAAACAGGCCCGCCAAATCGCCGTCATGGACACAGATTGCCGTTGATACGGGTTCTTCGTCTCGTTCATGAACGAATAGTCCGGCTTCAGCCTGTATAGCTGTGATGATTTCCGGCAGACCAGGGCGTATCGCCGGATCGTCTGCATTGACCGCGATCGCCGCTGAAATGAACCGGCTCAGATCGCGCATCGGGATCTGATCAATAACGCCTTCGAGGTCGAGAGTTTCGAGATCGAGCGCCAACACCAGCGATTCCGAAAACTGCGACCAACCGTTCTTATCAAGGTGTTTGGAAAGCGTATCGCCCGCCAAAGGCGATATCCGGAAGGTCATCGGGCGTCCATACGCCTCAAAACGACGGGCTGCGCTGGCTATCCTCTCATCGAGATTGTGCGTGTCCCCCGGATCGAGCAGATTGACCGAGTTCAGTCGTTTTGCCGGATGACCGGCCGTCAGTCGCACGACCCACGTGCCGTCATAACGCACGGACGTTGCGGGCCATGCGCGAAATCCGGCCGCCTCGAAGCGGCGTACATCAGCCAGATGGGGCAGTTTCACCATTTTGGACGTCATCTTCAGCTACGGTAATCGCCGTTGATTGCAACGTATTCCTTTGTCAAATCGCAACCCCATACGGTTGCGTTTCCATTACCAACACCCACATCCGCGCGAATCGCGATCTTGTTGTTTTTCATATAGCGGGACGCGACCTGCTCATCGTAGTCGGGATCGCGCTCTCCCTGGAAGGCAACCCTGGTTTCGCCGAACCAGATGGAAACCCGGTCGCGATCGGCCGGCTCGCCGGCTTTTCCAAGCGCCATGACAACGCGGCCCCAATTGGCATCTTCACCTGCGACGGCTGTCTTGACCAGCGGAGAATTGGCGATCGATAGCGCGATTGTCTTTGCCGACTGATCAGAATCGGCACCGGTGATGGTCACTTCGATCAGCTTGCTTGCACCCTCGCCATCGCTGACAACCTGAATCGCCAAATCCTTCATCAGTGCTGCAAATGCGTCGCGGAACGCCTCCAATTTCGGATCGGCAGTCTCGGTAATCTTCGGGGCGCCGCGGTTTTGTGCGGTTCCGGTGGCAAACACCAAAAGAGTGTCGCTGGTCGAGGTGTCGGTGTCGACGGTAATGGAATTGAACGTCGCTGCAACGTTTTTCATCAAGCAGCGATTGAAGAACGTTCGCATCGATCGGAGCGTCGGTCGCGACAAACGACAGCATCGTTGCCATGTCCGGTGCGATCATGCCGGCTCCCTTGGCGAGACCGTTTATGGTGACAGATATTCCGTCAATCTCGGTGCTTACGGTTGCGAGTTTGGGAAAGTGTCGGTTGTCATGATGGCTTCGGCGGCCTTGCGCCATTGGCCTTGTTGCGAACTCGCAACCAGATTCGCCATAGGCGCCGTGATCTTGCCGGCATCCAACGGCTCTCCGATGACACCGGTTGATGCAAGCGAATACCTCGCTTTCGGTGCAAGCGGCATCCCGTATTGCGGCCTTCACGGTTTGGTCAACAGATTCGGCCCCCTTGTTTCCGGTGAAAGCATTGGCGTTACCCGAGTTGACGACCAGTATACGCGCCTTGCCACCGGCCAGGTTTTTTCGACACAAATCGACCGGTGCTGAGGGACACTTGGTTTTAGTGAATACGCCGGCAACGGCAGTGCCGGGTTCGAACAGCATGATCATCAAGTCGTCGCGGCCGGCATATTTGATCCCGGCCGCAGTCGTGGCCAATTTCACACCATCAATTGCCGGCAGCTTGGCAATGGTGGCAGGCGCCAGTGGTGACACTTTGGCTGATTGCATGATTGAATCGCCCCCGCAAACCGCAGGTCGCTGCTAACGACCGATTTCTTCAACTTGCGTCTTTAAATCCTGATCGACGATTTCGACATTGGCGCCCTCGCGAAGCTGGTCGACCAGCTTGGCATAGGTTTCACGGAACAGCACGCTGCGGATTTGTTCCTTTGCGTCCTCGAATGCCGGAGGTTGCTGGGCGCGTTTATCTTCGACCAGAATCACATGCCAACCGAACTGGGTTTCGACCGGCTCCTTGGTGAATTTACCGACATCCAACTTGAATGCGGCCTCTTCGAAGGCGGGTACCATTTGACCCTGGCCAAAATATCCCAAATCGCCACCACCAGGGCCGGACGGTCCGGTCGATTTCTGTTTGGCCAGTTCAACAAAATCACTGCCACCCTCAAGCTCGGCAATGATGGCTTCGGCCTCTTCCTTGGTTTTTACCAAAATGTGGCGCGCTTTTACTTCATTTGCCGGCGGCGTGTTGGCGATCTCCAGATCATAGCGTTTGCGTACCGCCTCTTCGGTCAGTTTGGCTGCGACTTCCGTTTCAACATATCCGGTGTGCAGCGCGCGCTGGCGCAGCAGTTCCATCCGTCGCTCGAATGCAGGTTTTTTGTCCAGACCGGCCGTTTCAGCCGCTGATGCGAGCAGACGAACCTCTATCAGGAACGACAGGGCCGCAGCACGTCGCCGTTCGGCCGGGATGTTTGTCAGTTGTTGCTCAAGGTCGTTTACCGCAAGATCAAGTTCGGCTTCGGTGATCGGTTTGCCGTTGACGTTGGCCAACACATCTTCGGGGGGCGGCCGAAACTTTTCCGGTCGACAATATACCGGCGGTAGACAACACCAAAATAGCAGCAGCCAAAGTGCGGGCTGTTCGTTGAAACATGCAGCTTACTCCAATTAGCACTACCCGGCTGCCGTCAGCCGGGATCGCCAGTTCGAGCCTCGTGCATAGGCAAGCCTGGCTGTAGCGTTGACAACGTCTTGGCCCCCTCTTATCTGTCCTCAATCTTTGCGTCCAGAACCGTTTTCCGGACGCATTTTTGATGCTCCGGCCTGCTTTAACCGTCATGGCGGTATTTCGCTGCCAGCGAATTGGCTGAGGGCCCTGGATTGAAAGGACCTTTTATGGTCAGCCTCGGTGGAATTGCACGCAAAGTTTTCGGTTCGGCCAACGACCGCCGCATCAAGGCATTGCAGCCGTCCGTTCAGGCAATCAACGCCCTGGAAGATGAACTCGCAGCGCTTTCTGATGATGCGCTTAGTGGCCGCACAGACGAATTTCGTAAACAGATTGAGGAGGGCGCAACACTCCAGGATTTGCTGGTTCCAGCCTTTGCCACCGTGCGTGAGGCATCCAAGCGGGCACTGGGAATGCGGCCCTTTGATGTGCAGTTGGTCGGCGGGATGGTGCTGAACAACGGCGGTATCGCCGAAATGCGCACCGGCGAGGGCAAGACGTTGGTGGCCACCTTGCCGGTCTATCTGAACGCTCTTGGCGGCAAGGGCGTTCATGTCGTGACCGTCAATGATTATCTTGCTGGCCGCGACGCCGAATGGATGGGGCGGATCTACAAGTTTCTCGGGCTTACGGTGGGTGTCATCACGCATGGGCTGGACGACGAGGAACGTCGCGCCGCATATAATTGCGATGTTACCTACGGGACCAACAACGAGTTTGGCTTCGACTATCTTCGTGACAACATGAAATACGAGCGCGACCAGATGGTGCAGCGCGGTCACAATTTCGCGATCGTCGACGAAGTCGATTCCATTTTGATTGATGAGGCACGTACGCCGCTGATCATCTCCGGTCCGCTGGAAGACAAATCCGACCTCTACGTGGCTATCGACAAGTTCATTCCGCGGTTGTCGAAGGACGACTACGAACTGGATGAAAAACAGCGATCGGCGACGTTCACCGAAGACGGAACCGAAAAGATCGAGAACATGCTGCGGGAAGCGGACATGCTGAAGGGTGAATCCCTTTACGATGTCGAAAACGTCGCCATTGTGCATCATGTCAATTCTGCACTGCGCGCGCATGCGCTTTATCAGCGCGACCGCGATTATATCGTGCGCAATGGCGAGGTCGTCATCATCGACGAATTTACCGGCCGCATGATGCCGGGCAGACGCTTTTCCGAAGGCCTTCATCAAGCGTTGGAAGCCAAGGAAGACGTGCAAATCCAGCCGGAAAACCAGACACTGGCCTCGATCACGTTCCAGAACTATTTCCGCATGTACGGCACGCTCTCCGGAATGACCGGTACGGCACTGACCGAGGCGGAGGAGTTTGGCAACATTTACGGTCTGGAAGTGTCGGAAATCCCGACCAATCTGCCGATCATGCGCGCCGATGAAGATGATGAGGTCTACCGCACGACGGAAGAAAAATTCCGCGCTATCGTTCGCGAGATCAAGGACGCGGCGGCCAAGAAGCAGCCGGTTCTGGTGGGCACGACCTCGATCGAGAAATCGGAAGCACTTGCCGAGAGATTGCGCGCGGAGAACTTCAATGAATTTGAGGTGCTCAATGCCCGCCACCACGAGCGCGAGGCCCAAATCGTAGCCCAGGCGGGTAAACCGGGGTCGATCACCATCGCCACCAACATGGCCGGCCGCGGTACCGATATCCAGCTTGGCGGTAATGCCGACATGCGCATTGAAGCCGAACTTGCCGACATGGCCGAAGGCGCGGAACGCGATGCAAAAGAAGCAGAGATCCGTGCCGATGTGCAGCGCCTGAAAGAGGAAGCTCTTGCAGCTGGTGGCCTTTATGTGCTGGCAACCGAACGCCATGAAAGCCGCCGCATCGACAACCAGTTGCGTGGCCGTTCCGGCAGGCAGGGTGATCCGGGACGTTCCAAATTCTTCCTTTCGCTGCAAGACGATCTGATGCGAATCTTCGGATCGGAGCGCATGGACGGCATGCTCAAGAAGCTTGGTCTGAAGGAAGACGAAGCCATCATCCATCCGTGGATCAACAAGGCGCTGGAGAAGGCGCAGAAGAAAGTCGAGGCACGCAACTTCGATATCCGCAAGAACGTTTTGAAATATGACGATGTGATGAACGACCAGCGCAAGGTCGTGTTTGAGCAACGTCTTGAGCTAATGGACGGCGAAAACCTGTCCGAGACCGTGGTGGAGATGCGCGAAGACGTGATCAGTGATCTCGTAGAGCGTCACATTCCCGAAAAAGCTTATGCGGAACAATGGGATGTGGTTGGTCTGAAAGAGGGAGTCGCAGCTTACCTCAATCTTGATCTACCGGTCGAACAATGGGCGGCCGAAGAGGGAATTGCCGAGGACGATATCCGTGAGCGACTGACCGAGGCGTCTGACAAGGCAGCCAATGACCGGCTGGAGAGGTTCGGGCCGGAGGTCATGACCTATGTCGAGAAATCGGTCCTGCTGCAAACACTGGATCATCTTTGGCGCGAGCACCTGGTCAATCTGGATCATCTCCGGTCGGTGATTGGCTTTCGCGGCCTTGCGCAGCGGGATCCGCTGAACGAGTACAAGAGCGAATCCTTCGAAATGTTCCAGGCGATGCTCGCCAATCTGCGCCAGGCGGTGACCGCGCAGATGATGCGCGTTGAAATCGTGCGCGAGGCTGCAGATGCTCCACCGCCGGAGGCTCCCGAAGGCGAGGGCCACCATATCGATGCGACGACCGGCGAAGATGATTTCGGCGACACCGATGTCATGGTTCAGACAATCCAGAGCCGGAATGTTGCCGCCGAGGATCGTAATCCCGACGATCCGTCGACGTGGGGCAAGGTTGGCCGGAATGAACTGTGCCCATGCGGTTCAGGCAAGAAATTCAAACACTGCCACGGCGCGTTCAATTAAGTCTGATTTCGGTTCATCATGGTGACCGGCGCAAAAGCGGCGCAATTGCGATAAATGCAATCAGCCCCAACATGCCGGCAAAGATGATGGCGTAGATGGTGGCAGTGACACCAAACCGTTCGAAAATCGCCGCGGTCACGAATGGTGCCCCGGCCGATACATAGAGCCTGATGGCGTTAATCCGCCCTGTTAGCGCTCCATAATCCTGGCTTCCAAACAGTTCCAGCGGAAATACGCCGCGGGCGATATAGGACAGTCCTTGGCCCAATCCGAACATGACCGCGAATATGATGGCGGCTACCGACCAGGGAGCAGCAAGGATCAGCAGGACCAGTGCCGCGGGCAGGGCTGCGGCTGAAAACAGCGTCACGGCAAACACGGAAAGCCGATCCGACATCACAAACTCAACAACCCTTCCGGCAACCTGCGATGGGCCGATCAGTGCTCCTATCAACGCGGCTGAAGCGGCCAGCCCGACGCCCTCAAGCAGCCCGATCAGGTGGAGATGCAGGGACGTGATCACAAAAGCTTTGGCGGTGAAACCAGTGCAGATCAGGATCAGGGCGAGCCTTTTTTCGCGATCGCCGGACAGCCGGGCCCTGATTGCAGATGCTGGTTTTTCGACAACCTTGCTGATCCGCGTTCTCCGGGAGGCGTAGCGGTTGGCAAGCCAGAGATGCGGTAGCACACCGAACAGAACATGCAGCAATGCGTACAGCAGGTAGATTTCACGCCAAGACCATATGCCAAGCAACCAATCTGTGAGCGGCCAAAAGATTGTCGAAGCGAAACCTGCGATCAGCGTGATGCCGGTAATTGTCCGGCGTGCTGCCGATGGGGCATAGTAGGCGGCCGCCACGAATGCCGCTTCATAAAGGACCAGCATGGATACCATTTGCAGCGCGACGAGTTGCAGTGCGTAGCTCCATTGGCCTTGCAATTGTGTCCACGAAACCAGAAGCAAGGCGGCGAGCGCTGATCCCACTGTCATGATCGTCGCAGGGTCGTGGCTGTCAAACAGCCGACCGGCGCGTGTGGCGAGAAAACCGCTGACAAACAGTCCGAAGGAGAAAATACCGTAGACCGATGTCAGCGACAGTCCGGTATCGGCCGACATGTCACGGGCCACAACACCGAACGCATAGTAGAGCGTGCCATAGCTGACGGTTGTTGTAACGCCCAGGACGACTGCAACTTCAATGGCCTTTCTGCGCGACGGCCCTGTTGCGCCGTTATGCGTCTGCTCCGACATGGTCCTGCCTGTAAGCGTTTGTACTGGCACGCTTATCGGCTTGATTTGTGCCGGTAAATACCAAGCCCGTCGATGAACGTGTTTCCGAACCGTTTTTTAAGCGTTCGGCGCTATGACAGAGGCGACCGAAATCGATGAGGAAGAGTGGAATTGCGCTTTTCTGCTGCATTGACAGCCGAACGCCTGCTGCCTCGGCCGCTGGCCGAGAAGTCGCGTCCGTTGCTCGACCGTGTCGATTCGGCGCTGTTTCAGCCCGGTGAGAGCGGAAAAGCCGGTCGTATGTCGCTGGCGGCGTTTGTCATCCGCGTGGTCAGCGCGATTATCGCGTTTTTTTCCCAGGTGCTTTTGGCCCGTTTCATGGGCGGCTTTGAGTACGGGATTTTCGTTCTGGTCTGGGTCACGATGGTGATTGTCGGGAACCTGTCCTGCCTGGGCGTCCATACATCGGTAGTGCGCTACGTTCCGGAGTATCTGGAAAAGAAGAAATACGCCGAACTGCGCGGCATTCTTTTGGCATCGCGATTGTTCGGGTTGGTTGTATCGACGCTGTGCGCCGTCCTTGGCGTCTTGGGAATTTGGCATTTCACACCGTCGATCGAGAACTACTATGTGCTGCCGTTCTATCTCGGTCTGATTTGCATTCCGATGCTGGCGCTTTCCGATGTGCTGCAAGGTATTGCGCGCGCCAATGGATGGGTTGTGACGGCGTTGTCGCCAACCTATCTGATCCGTCCTGTTCTCATTTTGGTCTTCATGCTCGGTGCTCTGTTGCTCGGCTATCCGCCATGCGCAGAGACCGCGGTTATTGCGGCCATCATCGCCACCTATGTGACGACGCTTTTGCAGCTCTCCGGAATTTCGGCGAGAGCCGAGAACCGGGTTCCTGCCGGACCACGCGCCTACGAGCCGAAAATCTGGCTTGCCGTGTCGATGCCGATCTTTCTGGTCGAGAGCTTTTTCTTCCTGCTGACCAATGCGGATGTTCTGATGGTCGGGTGGTTCATGGCGCCGGATGATGTTGCAGTTTATTTTGCCACGGTCAAAACCCTTGCTGTTGTTCACTTTGTCTACTTTGCCGTGAAGGCCGGTGTGGCACAACGCTATGCCCACTACGCCCATTCGGGAGACTCCGAAGGCCTGGCAAAATTCGCAAGAGAGACCGCCAACTGGACGTTTTGGCCATCCCTTCTGATGGCTGTGGCGGTGCTGTTACTCGGAGAGTTTCTGCTCGGCCTGTTCGGTCCCGGATTTGAATCCGGTTATCCGTTGTTGTTCGTGCTCGTTGCCGGTGTTCTGGCGCGCGCCTGTGTCGGGCCGGCCGAAAGCGTTTTGACCATGAGCGGAAACCAGAACGTTTGCGCCGCTGTATATGCCGTGACGCTGGCGCTGAATATCGGACTCAATTTTCTGCTGATTCCAGCTTACGGTATTTGGGGTGCCGCAATCGCGACCGCCATTGCCATGTCCGTGGAGGCCCTGGCTCTAGCTGCCGTTGTCTGGCATCGCCTTGGCATTGTCATGGCGATATTCATTCCGGCAGCGGCTATCAGCGAGGCCAACAGCTGATGGCGGCTGTCCCGATCCTTGAAGAAACTGCTGCAGGCCCATCGGGGACCATGATCGCAAACCTGGCAGGGCTTGCGCCGGATCCCGGGTATCCGGCTGACGCGGGCTGGACGGATCAGATCAGCGCCGGACGCCGCTTGTCGATCTACGCCTCGTCGGCGGGTTTCGATCTTATCGAAGAGCTCGATCATCTGTCAGCGAGGACCGTTGAACCGAACGTTTTCTTCAATCCCCGTTTTCTCGCACCCGCCATGCCGCGGCTCGAGGATCGGGAGGTGAAACTGGCGGTTATCCGCGATGGTGATGAGACGCAAAGCCGCCTGAGATTGCTGATGCCGTTTTCGATCGAAATGCCGGCGATTTCGCTCGGTGTAACCGTGATGCGCACCTGGTCGAGCCCATTTGGTCCGCTTGGCACGCCGTTGATCGACCGCGATGAACCAGTCGGCGTCTTGCAGGACTTCTTCGATATGTTGGCCCGACCGCACCTGAAGTTGCCGAAAGTGCTGGTCCTTCCCGACATGCGGTTGGACGGACAGGTTGCAGGCCTCGTTCGCATGGTGGCGATGGATCGCAACCTTCCGGTGCAGGTGGCGACACGGAGCCAAAGACCGTTTCTGGAGAGTTCAGCAGAGCCGGAAGACTATCTGCGCAATGCATTGTCCGCGCACCACTACCGTGAGTTCCGGCGCCTGAAGCGGCGATTGGGTGAACGCGGCAACCTTGTCTATCATGTCGCCCGCCAACCGGAAGAAATCAGACTTGGATTGGAGACCTTCCTGACGCTTGAGGCGCAAGGCTGGAAGGGCAAGGCCGGCACGGCGATGGTGATCGACCGATACCGCGCGGCGTTTGCGCGCGAGGCGGTTCACAGGCTGTCTGAACAGGGCTTGTGTCGCGTGCATTCGTTGCAGCTCGACAGCCATACCATTGCCAGCCTGATCGTCTTTGTCGAAGCGGGTATCGCTTATACCTGGAAGACCGCATACGACGAAACCTGGCGCAACTATTCACCGGGAACCCTGTTGGCGATCGAGGTGACGAAAAATCACCTGGATGATCCAAACATCGTGATGACGGATTCATGCGCACAGGCCGATCACCCGGTAATGGGTCGAATCTGGAGCGAGCAGCGGGAAATGGGAGCGCTGGTGATCGGTTTGACACCCGGATCCGATCGTGCAGCACGCCAAGCCGCGAAACAACTTCATCTCTACCGTGAAACCCGCAATATGGCGCGCATCGTGCGTGATCGTGTCAAAGGGTTATTGGGGCGAGGATAGCTAGCTGACATCAGTTTCCGCAGCAGCTCTTTCCCTGAATTCGCGCCTGATCACCTTGCCGGTCGTGGTTAGCGGCATGGTATCGACGAACTCGATCTCGCGCGGATACTCGTGCGCCGAGAGGCGTTCCTTAACCCAGTCGCGGATCTCCGAGGATAGTGTTTCGGAAGGCTTGTATCCCGGTTTGACGACGAGATAGGCCTTGACGATTTCGGTGCGAAGGGAATCGGGCTTGCCCACAGCCGCCGCCAGAGCGACGGCAGGATGGCCGGTCAGACAATCCTCAATCTCAACAGGTCCGATACGGTAACCGGCGGAGGTAATGACGTCGTCATCACGGCCGAAGAAATGGACATAGCCTTCTTCGTCAATCACACCCTGATCACCGGTGGTCATCCAGTCGCCGATAAACTTGTCTTCGGTCGCTTTGAGATTGTCCCAGTATTTCAGGAACATCACCGGATCGGGGCGGGCAACGGCGATCTGGCCGGTCTCGCCGGCGGTGACCGACTTGCCTGTTTCGTCGATAACGGCAACCCGGTGACCGGGAACCGGCAAGCCAATAGCGCCCGGCTTTGCTACGCCGATTTCGGCGCAGGCGGACAGCACGAGATTGCACTCGGTCTGACCATAGAACTCGTTGATCGAGATACCGAGTTCGGCGTTGGCCCATTCGAACGTTTCGCGACCCAGTGCCTCGCCACCAGACCCGATGGTGCGAATCGACAGATCAAAACGGTCGGAAATCCTTTCTACGGTACGCAACATGCGCAACGCGGTCGGCGGGACGAACATGTTGCGGATTCTCTGTTTTTCGACCAGCCCGAGCGCGGCTTCGGGATCGAATTTCGTCGCGCGGCCGGCGACAACCGGCACGCCAAGATAGAGGCCGGGCAGAAGAACGTTCAGCAAACCTCCGGCCCATGCCCAATCGGCGGGCGTCCAAAGCCGGTCTTCCGGTTGTGGCATGAACTCATGGTGCATCTGCACGCCCGGCATGTGCCCGAGCAGCACGCGATGGGCATGCAGTGCGCCCTTGGGCATACCGGTTGTGCCGGAGGTAAAGATCATCATTGAGGGATCGTCTGCGGCGGTGTCGATCGGTGTGAATTCTGAAGCGGCTTCAATGAGAATCCTGTCCAATCCGACCGCGGATCCGGCATCACCGTCCGCCGAAATAACAACTTGCAGGTTCGGAAGCTTGTGGTGAACGGTTTCAAGTTTTTCCAAGGCTTCGGCTGCAGCGATGATTGCCTTGGCGCCGGCCGTGGACAGCCGGTATTCCAGGGCTTCGGCGCCGAACACCATGGCAAGCGGTAGCGCGATGGCACCGAGCTTGTAGATCGCAATATGGGCAATTGCGGTGTCGAAACCCTGGGGTAACATCAATGCAACCCGGTCGCCGCGCCGAATACCGTTTTGGGCGAGCCAGGCCGCAAGCGCATTTGATTTCTGCGTCAATTCACCATAGGTGAGAGCTGGTGAATCGCCGCTATCGGCATGCTCGACAAGTGCGACGCGATCCGGCTCGCGCGCGGCCCAGGCGTCGGAGCAGGCTGTTCCGATGTTGAACCTGTCGGGGATCTTCCAGACGAAATCGCGGTAGAGCGCGTCGTAGGTGTCGCGGCGTTCCAGCATCAGCAATGCCTGCTTGGTTTCCGGTGTATCAGTGTTGCTTCAACCGCTCGGGCAGCAGACCACCGGGGGCGAATCGTAAAACCAGTAGCAGCACCAGCCCCATAATGATGACCCGCATATGCTGGGCGCTGTCAAGCAAGTGTTTTCGCACCGGGCTGTCGTCGTCCAACCAGCCTGTGACCGCATCGAGCAGCCAGGCACCGGCCGGCTCGGCCTCGATCCACAGAAACCAGATCAAAAAGCCGCCAATAACAGCACCAAGGTTGTTGCCGGAACCACCGACGATGACCATGACCCATATCAAAAAGGTAAACCGCAACGGATTGTAGGTGCCGGGGGTGAACTGGCCGTCAAGAGTGGTCAGCATCGCTCCGGCAATGCCAACCACTGCCGAACCGAGTACGAATATCTGCAGGTGCCGCCCTGTCACGTCCTTGCCCATCGCCTCGGCCGAGACTTCATTGTCGCGGATGGCACGGATCATCCTGCCCCATGGCGAATGCAATGCGAGTACGCATAAAACCAGAATGAAGATCAAAACGACCGTGAAAAGGCCCGCATAACACAGTTTCACAAACAGGCTCGAGCTCTCGATGACAAGGGATTGCAGCACGGTGTCGCGATTGCCCGCTGACAGCGTTTCCAGCGTTCCCGAGTTGAACCATTCCACCCAGCCTCTGAACCATTCGGACTGTTGCAGATTGAACTCGTATGGTACCGGGCGCGGCAGGCCGGTGACGTTTTTGACTCCGCGCGTCAGCCAGTCCTCGTTTTTCAGAATGGCAACGATGATCTCCGAGATGCCGAGCGTTGCGATGGCGAGATAGTCGGCTCGCAGCCCGAGTGCGATCTTGCCAACCAGCCACGCTGCCCCGGCGGCAAACAAACCTCCGACGATCCAGGACAGCAGGATCGGCAGGCCGAGGCCGCCAAGGTAACCGTATTTGCTGGCCTCGTAGGTCTCGATCGCTTCTACGGCAGGATCGAAAAACAGCCTGATGGCGAAAAACGAAACAAAACCTGCGGCAATCAGAATGGGCGTGCGGAAACTGTTACCTTCCAGCCGGCGATACAAAAACAAGATCACTGCAATTGCGATTGCCAGGACGACTGCCGATAGAAGCAGATCAATTCCGCCCGCCGACCAGGCGCCGCCAACAGGCGATTTGGACACGAGAAGTGCGGCGACCCCTCCAAGCGCTGCAAAGCCCATTGTGCCGACGTTGAAAAGTCCGGCATAACCCCACTGGATGTTGACGCCAAGCGCCATGACCGCCGAGATCAGGCAGAGATTGAGCAGGCCGAGCGACACCGACCATGACTGGCCAAAGCCCACCCCGACGAGCAGCGCTGCCATGATGGCAAATACGCCAATTGCGCGCGCCGTATTGCTCATATCACTCTCCCCCTGAAGATGCCGGTTGGCCGGAACAACAGCACAATCACCAGAATGACGAAGGAAACGGCGAATTTGTAATCGGTTGACAAGAGCTGCACGAGGTTTTCCGGCGCCCAGCTTTCCGGAACCAGGTAGGTCAGGAATTTCTTGTAGGCATAGGTGATGGTGACTTCTGAAAACGCGATGATGAAACCGCCTGCGATTGCACCAAATGGTTTACCCAGTCCTCCGACGATGGCGGACGCGAACATCGGCAACAACAGCTGGAAATAGGTGAACGGTTTGAAGGATTTGTCGAGGCCGTAAAGTGCGCCGGCGATGGTGGCAAGTCCGGCCGCAATAATCCAGGTGACGCGGACCACTTTGTCCGGATCCACGCCTGAAAGCAGCGCCAGATTCTCGTTGTCCGAATAGGCGCGCATCGACTTGCCGGTTTTGGTTTTCTGCAGGAACCAGAAAAGTACTGCAACCAGGACGACGGCGAGAACGACTGTCAGGCATTGCGATGTCTTGATTGCCAGACCTTCGTTTAGACCCGTCGCCTGCTTGAACTCGCGCGCGGTGAAAAGGAAACGGCTTCCGTCGGTCAGTTTCTGGTCATCAGGCCCAATGATGAAACGGACGAGGCCGTTCATGACGAACATGACCCCTGTCGAAGCGATGACAAAGGTGATCGGACTCGCCTTTCGATGGCGGTAGTGTTCGTAAACCGCTTTGTCTGTGGCGAGCACCATCAGCGCAGTTGCAACGATGCCGACGGGTAGTGCCAGCAATGCTGTGGGCAGAGGACCCAATCCGATGCCGACCGACTGGAGCCACCAGGTGGTCAAGACGACAACCATGGTACCGAACGCCATCGTGTCTCCGTGGGCAAAGTTGGAGAAGCGCAGGATACCGAAGACCAGGGTGATACCAAGCGCGCCCAACGCCAGTTGCGAGCCATATGCGATCGCCGGCACAAGCACGAAATTGGAGAAAAGCACGAGCGCATTGAGGAGGTCGATCATCGCTTAACCTCCCAAGAACGATCGGCGGACTTCGGGATCCGCGAGCAGGGCTTCGCCAGTATCAGTATGCCGGTTTTCTCCGGTGACCAGAACGTAACCGCGGTCGGCGATGGCGAGCGCCTGGCGTGCATTCTGCTCTACCATCAGTACAGCCACACCGGTATGTTTGACCTCAATGATGCGGTCAAACAGTTCGTCCATGACGATGGGAGAAACGCCGGCGGTCGGCTCGTCCAGCATCAAGACGGTTGGCTGGGTCATCATGGCGCGGCCGACCGCGACCTGCTGGCGTTGGCCGCCAGACAATTCACCGGCACTCTGGTGGCGTTTTTCCCTCAATATGGGGAACAGATCGTAGATCTGGTTCATCGTCTCCGAAATGTCGTCGTCGCGCAAAAACGCTCCCATTTCGAGGTTTTCTTCAACGGTCATTCCGGCAAATACATTGTCGGTCTGCGGCACGAACGCCATGCCTTCGGCCACCCTGTCCTGCGGGGAAAGATTGGTAATGTCCTTGCCGTCGAGAACGACATTGCCCTCACGCAGGTCGAGCATACCAAGCATGGCCTTCATGGCAGTCGACTTTCCAGCCCCATTGGGTCCGACAACAACAGCGATTTCGCCGCGGTCGACCTCCACGGTGCAGCCCTTGAGGATGTCGGCGCCGCCATATCCCCCGACCATGTTGTTTCCGGCGAGATAGCTCATGGGACCGCCTTGTCGGGTTTGTTTTTGAGTCCGTGGCCGAGATAGGCCTCAATCACGTCCTCATTGTTCTTGACTTCTTCCGCGGTTCCCTGGGCCAACACCGTGCCTTCGGCCATAACGATGACTGGGTCACACAGGCGGCCGATGAAATCCATGTCGTGCTCGATCATGCAGAATGTGTAGCCGCGTTCCTTGTTGAGGCGCAGGATGGCGTCGCCGATTTCCGCCAGCAGGGTGCGGTTGACGCCGGCGCCGACTTCGTCAAGCAGCACGACCTTGGCATCGACCATCATGGTGCGTCCGAGCTCGAGCAGTTTCTTCTGGCCACCAGAAAGATTGCCTGCCCGTTCGTTGGCGACATGGCTGATTTTCAGGAAGTCGATCACCTCTTCGGCCCGGCTGCGAACCTTTGTCTCCTGGTCACGAATGGCCGACCGTCGAATCCAGGTATTTAAGATGGTCTCGCCGATCTGATCACCGGGGACCATCATCAGGTTCTCGGTGACCGTCATCGAGGAAAACTCGTGGGCGATCTGGAAGGTGCGCAACAGGCCTTTCTTGAACAACTCGTGCGGCTTCAGGCCGGTAATGTCTTCGCCATCCAGCAGGATTTGTCCGGATGTCGGCGCGTAGAGGCCGGCGATCGTATTGAACAGTGTGGTTTTTCCGGCTCCGTTTGGACCAATGAGCCCGGTGATCGAACCCTTTTCAATCGACAAAGACGTATCGTCGACCGCGCGCACGCCGCCAAAATATTTGGAAACAGATCTGACCTCAATCATCCGCAACGCTCCTCCTGCGCCACGGAAAACAGGCACTCAGCAGTTCGGTACCCAACACGTCCCCACATTTTTCTTTTCATATGATAGGAGGGTGGCAGGAAAATCAACGACAACATTGAAATATGCACCGGTAGCGCATGCAGAACCATATTTGACCGTTTGATAAAAAATTTGACTCAACCGCCCGCCGTACCTAGGGTCAACCCGGGAGTCGAACGGAACAAATGGGAGGAATCATCATGGTCACCAATATCAATCGCAGGACCTTCAACCTGCTTGCGGGCGCAATGGCCGGGACTTCGTTGACCGGTTTGCGGCCGGCATTTGCCGACACGATCAAGGTCGCCGGCATCTACACGCAACCGATCCAGCAGAAATGGGACGCACGTCTGCATCAGGGACTGGAAGCCGCCAAGGCGAAAGGCGAGATCGAGTACGTGTTTTCCGAAAAGGTCGCCAACACCGACTACATTCGCGTGCTGCGCGAGTATTGCGAAAGCGGCGTCAAGCTGATCGTTGGTGAGGCTTTCGGGATCTCTCGCGAAGCCCGTAAAGTCGCTGACGAATATCCCGATATCGCGTTTTTGATGGGCGATCCGTTCGAGCCGCACGGAACCAATTTTGCGGTATTCGACAACTATATTCACGAACCCTGCTTCCTGATGGGTATCATTGCCGGATCGATGACCAAGACGAACAAGCTCGGCATGGTCGGTGGCTATCCGATCGGCGAAGTCAACAGACTTTTCCACGCCTTTATCGATGGCGCGAAATCGGTCAACCCGGATATTCAGTACAAAGTCACCTTCATCGGCTCCTGGTACGACCCGCCAAAGGCCAAGGAAGCAGCTTTTGCGCAAATCGAGGCTGGCGCCGACATCATGTATGCCGAACGCGCCGGCGTGGTCGATGCGGCACGCGAGAAGGGCGTGTTGGCCTTCGGCAACGTCAATGACATGAACAAGGAAGAAAACGGCACCGATGTGGTGGTGACATCCGCGCTTTGGCACATGGAAGCGGCGATAGCCAACGCCATTGCCGAGGTTAAAGCCGGCACGTTTACGGCGGCCAACTACAAGGAATGGACGATGATGCAGAAGGGCGGAGCGAGCCTTGCGCCTTACTATGAGTTCGAAGACAGGATTCCTGCCGAGGCCAAGGCGAAAGTCGAGGAAGTTACTGCCAAGATCATGTCCGGCGAGTTTGTCGTCAATATCAATGACGAAGAGCCGAAATCCTCGTTCTGAATGAATTCAGTCGGATGACGGAAACAGTCCTCGAGTTCCGGAGCGTCACCAAGCGCTTCGGAGCTCTCACCGCCAACAACAGCATCTCGCTGTCGCTCGCCCGCGGCGAAATCCTTGCCCTTTTGGGCGAAAACGGTGCTGGCAAAACCACTTTGATGAACATCCTGTTCGGCCACTATCAGGCCGATGAGGGTGATATCTTTGTGGAAGGCGAGGTTTTGTCTCCCGGGTCGACACAGGCTGCGCTCGACGCGGGAATTGGAATGGTTCACCAGCATTTCACACTGGCCGGCAATCTGACTGTTCTTGAGAATATCGTGCTTGGCGCGGAACCTCTGTTTGCCTGGCGCCAGCAAACGGGAGCGGCCAGACGAAAGCTGGCCGACTTGGCGCGTGACTACGGGCTTGCGGTGGATCCCGACGCACTGGTGAATACGCTGTCTGTTGGAGAACGGCAGCGGGTGGAAATCCTGAAGGCTTTGTACCGCGATGTCGGTATTCTCATCCTTGATGAACCGACAGCGGTTCTGACGCCGCAAGAGGCCGACAGTCTGTTCGTAACGCTGAAATCAATGACTGAACGGGGTCTTTCGGTCATTTTCATCTCGCACAAGCTGCATGAAATACTGGCCGTCAGCGATCGTGTCGCGGTGCTCAGAAGGGGTGAGGTGGTCGGTGAAATCGAAACCGCGAAGGCCGATCGGCATAAGCTGGCGGAAATGATGGTCGGGCATACGGTGACGAGGCCCAAACTGGTTCCGATAGCGGCCGGCGAACCGGTCCTGGAAATCGATAGTCTATCCACTTCCGGCAGCGGAGCCGATGCTCTCAAGCAAGCCAATTTGACAATCCGGGCCCACGAAATCGTCGGCATTGCCGGCGTGGCCGGCAACGGTCAGCGCACCGTCGCTGACATCCTTTCGGGGCTACGTCGCGAGTTTTCCGGGACCGTTCAACTGAATGGCCGGTCGCTACCTGCCGGCGATCCGCGCGGTATCGTGGCTGCGGGGGTCGGACGCATTCCAGAAGACCGTCATGCCCGTGGCGTGGTCGGCGAAATGCAATTGTGGGAGAACCTGATTTCCGAGGATATACGCTCGACAGAAATCGCGCATGGCGGCTTGATCATCGATCGCGGCAAGGCCACGAAACGGGCGCTGAACCAGATCGAGGCGTTTGACGTTCGCTGCGAGGGGCCTGACGCCGAGACCAAACTGCTGTCCGGCGGCAACATGCAGAAGCTCATTCTTGCGCGGGCACTGTCTCGAGAACCCTCCTTCATTCTTGCCAATCAACCGGTTCGCGGGCTCGATGAGGGCGCCATTGCCTATGTTCAGGAACAATTGTTGGAAGCTCGCGCTCGCGGCGCCGCGATTCTGCTGATTTCGGAGGATCTGGATGAGCTGATGGCGCTGTCGGACAGAATCGCCGTGATGTCGCACGGGCATTTGTCTGAGGCTTTGCCTGCCGGTGACAGGAGTATTGCCGAGATCGGTTTGATGATGGCGGGCCAGCACGAAAGCGGTGAGGCGGCGTGATGATTATCGAACCACGGCAATCGGTATCATGGCTGAGGGCCGGTCTGGCACCGGTGTGGGCCATTCTGGCGGCGATGGCGGTTTGTTCGGTGCTCATCATCTGGACTGGCACCTCCGTATTTTCCGCTTACGGGCTGCTGCTCAAGGGAGCGTTCGGTTCGGCCTTCGCCATAAACGAAACACTGACCCGATCCATTCCGCTTGTCTTCACCGGGCTGGCAGCCGCGGTCGCTTTCCGCGCCAAGTTCTACAATATCGGTGCGGAGGGTCAGCTTTATGCCGGCGCGCTTGCTGCGACTTTCTTCGGCACCGGACTGATCACCTTGCCGGCGGTGATCATGATCCCGTTTTTGATGATCGTCGGCGCTGTTGCCGGCGGTCTTCTGCTTTTGGTGCCGGTGCTGCTCAAAACCCACATGAAGGTCGATGAAGTCGTCACGACGCTGTTGCTCAACTTCGTCGTGCTGCTGCTGGTCGGGTACCTGATCGAGGGACCGTGGAAAGACCCGATGTCGCTTGGTTGGCCGCAGGCGGCGCCGATTATCGACGAAGGTGTTTTGCCGGCGCTGCTAGCAAAGGGCAGGCTGCATCTTGGCATTGGATTTGCCGTCGCCATGGCAATTCTGGTTTGGGCGATGATGCGGTTTTCGGTTCTCGGCTATGAAATCCGAGCAGTTGGGTACAATGCGGGAGCGGCGGAGTTTTCCGGCATCAATGTTGGGCGCACAGTCGTTATCACGGCAATGATTTCCGGCGGACTTGCAGGCATGGCGGGGGTGAGCGAAACGGCGGGTCTCAAGGGATATCTCACACTCGATTTGTCGCCTGGGTTTGGTTACACCGGCATTGCCGTGGCCATGTTGGCACAGCTTAACGCCCTTGCCGTCATCCCGGCGGCGATCTTCCTTTCTGCGGTATATGTCGGCGCCGACGCCATGAGCCGGGCAGTCAATATCCCGACATACATCGCAGATGTGCTCGTCGGCGCTTCCGTGCTGGCGGTACTTTGCAGCGTCCTGTTTTCACAATACCGGATCAGGTTACGCTGATGGGTGACATTTTTGAAATCCTGCTGACCGCTGGTTTCTGGGCCGCAACGATCCGCATTGCCAGTCCGCTTATTTTCGGGACGCTCGGCGAGTTGATCTGTGAACGGGCCGGCGTTCTCAATCTCGGGATCGAAGGCATCATGACGGTTGGTGCGATGGCCGGCTGGATGTGGGTTTATCAGGGCGGCGGGCTTTGGGGCGGCGTGATCTTTGCTGCCGCGATGGGTGCGATGTTTGGATTGTTGCATGCCGGATTCACTGTGCATCTCGGCCTGTCTCAGCATGTCACCGGAATAGGGATCACGCTGTTTGCCTCTTCATTGAGCTATTTTGTTTATCGCATGCTGCTGCCGTCAGCGACCACACCGCCTAAAATCGAACCATTTCAGGAATACGCCATTCCCGGTCTTTCCGATCTGCCGTTGCTTGGCGAATCCTTTTTCACGCAATCGCCGTTGACTTACCTGGCGTTTATTACAGTTCCGGTGGTCTGGTACGTGCTCTACCGAACCCCGCTCGGCCTTGCCGTCCGGATGGCCGGGGAAAATCCGGTTGCCGTGGAAGCCCAGGGTATCAATGTGCTGTCGGTCAGAACCGGAGCTGTCATGGCCGGTAGCGCGCTGATGGCAATCGGCGGTGCTTTCATAACCATGTCGTGGTTTGACGCGTTTTATTTTGGCATGATCAATGGGCGCGGCTGGATCTGCGTTGCGTTGGTCATCTTCGCGTCCTGGCGGCCTGGCCCGGCTCTCGTGGGCGCGATCATATTTGCGGGCCTGGAGGCGCTTCAGGTGCGGGCACAGCAGTCTGCTGGCGCTTTCATTCCCTACCAATTCTTTCTTGCGCTGCCCTATGTCATGTCGATCATCGCAATGATCATAATGGCGCGGAAGACGAAATACCCTCAGGCGCTGCTGGTGCCGTTCCGTCGAGGCGAGCGGGTATAACCAGATTCCCAGGAAACTGGCTTGTTTCAACAGGTTAACTGCTGACCTAAAGGAAACGACCGCCAAGAGCTTCAAATCAAGGATAAATCCGCTGCCGGGTTGCTTCGTAGCGCATTAAAGGCAAAACTGCCGCCAGGAGCCTTGGGACAAGGTCAAGCAACGGGGTCAAAACCCGTCAAGGTTTATAAAGAACAAATAACGGGAGAAAAATGGTGAGTATCAAATTGTTCAAACTCCTCGGCGTGGCGCTTGTCGGATCGCTGGTGGCATCGGTTAGCGCGAAAGCGGAGACCTTTGTCACGATCGGAACAGGCGGCCAGACCGGCGTTTACTACCAGGTTGGTGGCGCAATTTGCCGTCTGGTCAACCGCGGTACGGCTGACCATGACATCAAATGCACGCACACTACCGGCGGTTCGGTTGCCAATATCAACGGCATCCGTGCTGGCGATCTCGATCTGGGTGTGGCCCAGTCGGACTGGCAGTTTCATGCTTACAATGGTACCGCGCCGGACAAGTTCCCTGATGGAGCTTTCCCGGAGCTGCGTGCCGTGTTCTCGGTTCATCCTGAGCCGTTTACAGTGGTGGCGCGCGCCGATTCAGGCATCAACACGTTTGAAGATCTGAAGGGCAAGCGCGTCAATCTGGGCAATCCCGGTTCCGGCGCCCGCGCCACATTTGAAGTCGTGATGGAAAAGATGGGCTGGACGGCCGACGATTTTGCGCTCGCCGCAGAATTGAAGTCTTCCGAACAGGCCGCTGCACTTTGCGACAACAAGATCGACGCGATCGTGTTCACGGTCGGACATCCTGCCGGCACGATCAAAGAAGCAACCACGTCTTGTGAGTCCAAACTGATCAACGTCGACAATGACAAGATCAAGGAACTGGCGAACGGAGCCGACTACTATGCGATGGCGACGATTCCGGGCGGTATGTACAATGGCACCCCGGACGAAGTGACAACGTTTGGTGTTGGCGCGACATTCGTTGCCTCGACCAAAACCTCGGAAGATGTGGTCTATGCAATCGTCAAGGCCGTTTTCGACAATTTCGACAGGTTCAAGAAAATGCATCCGGCTTTCAACAACCTGGAGGAAGCCAACATGATCAAGAACAATCTGTCGGCACCGCTTCATGACGGTGCAGCGAAATACTACAAAGAAAAAGGCTGGATGTAGCAATCCAGAAAAAACCGGCGCGGCTTCGGGGCCGCGCCGGAATTGCATTGACAATAATATGACCATCGGTGGCTTGCTCGGGGGAGCGGTCAATCGGAGGAGGAGCACTCGGAATTTTGTGAAGAGTGCGCCAAAACGGGGAGAGACAGCATGGCCAGCGGCGAAACTGAAGCCAAGCTCAGCGAACAAGAACTTGAGGATCTTGTAGCGTCGACCGACACAGGCGGACGGTCGCCTACCAATACACAG
This sequence comes from Rhizobiaceae bacterium, assembly GCA_963669285.2. Lineage (GTDB taxonomy): Bacteria > Pseudomonadota > Alphaproteobacteria > Rhizobiales > Rhizobiaceae > JAWKWH01. Next base: position 356,022 of record CAXXSI010000022.1, read on the forward strand.
ATCGCGCTTTTGATTTCGGCAGTCGCGCTTATCTGGTCGTTGTTTCAAGTATGGATTGCCTCTCCGCTTCCGTTCTCGACGGGAATCGGCGTGTTTTCCAGCCGAGAGGCACGACCAATTCATCTCGGTTTTGCGATTTTCCTGGCCTATCTGGTTTTCCCGGCATTCAAAAACTCTCCGCGCAAATATATCCCGCTGGCAGACTGGGTGCTCGCCATCGGTGGTACGTTCTGCGCGCTTTACCTGTTTATTTTCGATACCAGCCTGATCAAGGAAATTACCGGATCACGGCTTTCCGACAGGCCAGCCAATCCAAATCCGCTTGATGTCGTTATCGCAGTCGCCGGCATCCTGTTTCTGCTTGAAGCTACGAGACGCGCGCTTGGCCCGCCATTGATGATCGTCGCCATCGTGTTCCTCGGCTACACGTTCCTTGGTCCATACGCGCCCGGATTCCTCGCCTGGAAAGGCGCAAGTTTCAATGCTGTGGCCGACCACCAATGGCTGTCAACGGAGGGTGTGTTCGGTATCGCACTTGGTGTGTCGACCGACCTGGTATTTTTGTTCGTGCTGTTTGGTGCGCTTCTCGACAAGGCGGGTGCTGGCAACTACTTCATCAAGGTCGCATTCTCGCTGATGGGCCACTTTTCCGGCGGTCCTGCAAAGGCGGCAGTGGTCGCCTCCGGCATGACCGGTCTTATTTCAGGATCGTCCATCGCCAATGTTGTGACGACCGGAACTTTTACAATTCCCATGATGCGTCGGGTCGGGTTCACAGCTGAAAAGGCCGGCGCAGTCGAAGTGGCATCTTCGGTCAACGGGCAGATCATGCCGCCTGTGATGGGTGCAGCCGCCTTCCTCATGGTCGAATATATCGGCATTTCCTACTTTGAAGTGGTCAAACACGCTTTCGTCCCGGCAGTGATCTCCTATATCGCCCTCGTCTACATCGTGCATCTGGAAGCGATGAAGCAAGGCATGGCCGGCTTGCCCCGGGCTGGCGAGCCCAAGCCGATGAAATGGGCATTGCTTTCGTTCGGAATTACGATGGCGGTAATCATGGCTGCGGCCAGTGCCATTTATTATCTTTTTGAAGCGTTTCAAGCGCTTGGTTCATCCGGCAGCCGGTTGCTGGCGGTCGCCATTGTTCTGGCGATCATCGCCGCGTTCGCGATGCTTCTGAATAGCAAGGTGGGCGAGGACACAAGGATCAAGACCCTGTCGGCTGGTGGACTGGTTCTCGGGACTGCCGTTGTTGCGGCATTCGGAGTTTTTTACCTGATCGATCTGATCAGTTCGATTTCTGGAGACGCCGCACCGTGGGTCATAGGAGCGCTGCTCATCGCGGCATATGCCGCATTGGTGCGCTTTTGCTCCGCCTATCCGGAACTTGAGCTTGATGATCCGAACGAACCGGTGGTTCATCTGCCGGCGCCCGGACCAACGATCAAATCAGGCCTGCACTTTCTGTTGCCGGTTGGCGTGCTCATCTGGTGCCTCATGGTGGAGCGGCTGTCTCCGTCGCTGTCGGCATTTTGGGCGACGGCACTGATGATTTTCATCCTTCTGACGCAGCGTCCACTATTTGCGATTTTCCGTGGCGAGGATCAGGCCGGCACGGCTGCGCGCGGATTCAATGAACTGATCGACGGCATGATCTCGGGTGCCCGAAACATGATTGGCATCGGTATCGCCACGGCGGCCGCCGGCATCATCGTTGGAGCGGTTTCCCAGACCGGTGTCGGAGCGGTGCTGGCGGCGCTTGTGGAATTTTTGAGCCAGGGTCAGATCCTGCTGATCCTGATCTTCACGGCCATTTTGAGCCTGATACTGGGCATGGGCCTGCCGACGACGGCAAACTACATTGTCGTGTCGTCACTGCTGGCTCCGGTGATTGTAGCTCTTGGCCAGCAAAGCGGCCTGATCGTGCCGCTGATCGCGGTGCACTTGTTTGTGTTCTATTTCGGAATAATGGCGGATGTGACGCCACCCGTTGGGTTGGCGTCCTTTGCGGCCGCCGCCGTTTCCGGCGGTGATCCGATCAGAACCGGTTTCGTTGCGTTCTTCTATTCGCTTCGCACGGCATTGCTGCCGTTCCTGTTCATCTTCAACACTGACATTCTGCTGATCGACGTCACACCACTGCAAGGGGCGTTCGTGTTTGTCATAGCAACGTCGGCGATTCTGGTGTTCACCGCAGGATCGCAAGGATTCTTCATTGCGAAATCCCGCATTTGGGAATCGGCCGTGCTCATTTTGATCGCATTCACACTTTTCCGCCCCGGCTTTTGGATGGACATGGTCTCGCCACCCTATCAGGAGGCCAACCCGGCGAGCATCGTCGAGGCGATGGGCGCGGCGGAACCCGGATCGGAAATGCGTGTGATCGTCGAAGGTCTGGATGATGTGGGTGATCCGATTACGCTGACAATGATCATCAAGGTCGGTGATGAGCCGACGGGGCAAGAGCGCCTTGACGCCTACGGGCTCGAAATCCTCGAGCAGGACGGCAAGGTTATTGTCGACAACGCTGTGTTCGACAGCCCTGCGCAGAATGCGGGATTTGATTTTGACCAGGTGATTTCAAAATTGCTGGTTCCGATCGATCAACCGCCCAAGCAACTGTTCTACATTCCAGCGCTTGGTCTACTGCTGGTGATCTATTTACTGCAACGAAGGCGTCGAACCCCGATGGAAGCGACACCCAAACCCGCGATGGAGGAGGCATAATGGCTACCAACTTGTTTCGCCGTGTGCTTGCGACGGTCGATCTCGGTGATCCGCGGTCTTCGATCCGGGTGGTCCATGCGGCACTTGAAGTGATCACCGACGGTGACACATTACATGTCGTTTGTGTGGTGCCCGACTACGGGATGAGTGTCGTCGGCTCGTTCTTTCCCGCAAATCACGAGGAGAAGGCACTGGCAAAGGCTTCCGAAGCCCTACATGCTTTCACGGCCGAAAATGTACCTGAGGGTGTGCCAGTCCAGCACATCATAGCGCATGGCAACGTCTATGAAGAGATTTTGAAGGCCGCCAAGACGGTTTCGGCGGATCTGATTGTGGTCGGCTCGCACAGACCGGAACTGAAAGACTATTTGCTTGGCCCGAATGCGGCGCGGGTGGTCAGACATTCGCAGCGCTCGGTGTTGGTCGTTCGAGAATAGCACGGTTCGCCAATCGGATTTCGGGCTGCGGTTGATCGCGCGAATGCTTGAAAACTTCGCTTGTGGGCGCGAATTTGCCTGTCAGCGTTAATGGAACGTTTAGCCAATCATGACATTTTGATGTTTCAAGCTCGGCCAGGGTAATCGTGGCCAGTTGGTTGTTTTGGCTTGGGAGTGGTTCGATGACACCGGAACAGGAATGGGACGAAACACGTGGCCCGATTGCGGAATTGACCCAGTCGGCCGGGATCGGCGTTCTTAGGGTTACGTTGCTGTTCGGTTCGGCCGCAGTAGCATTTGCGCTGCTTGCCACACCGCTTTTGTCGCGCCTTTCAGACCCTGATCGCACGATGGCGAGCAATGCTTCCGGAATCGATTACACGCAAACCGGATCAATCGGTTACAATGGCAGCTACACGATACGCCGCAGCGTTCTGCAGGGTTCTGCCGGTTCCATCTGCGTCATACGTGACAACGGCACACGCTCCGGCGACTGCTATTGACGGGCAGTTGTCGACTGTTTGCCGGTAATCCGTAACCCCGCATTAATCGTACGTCGTTAACTTTTATTAACAGGCGAATGGTAGAAATCGGGTCGTGAACCGGAGCAGTTGTCAGATGTTGAAAGAGTTTCTCCTGGACGAGAGTGGGGCCACCGCCATTGAATATGGTTTGATCGCTGGTCTCATTTCCATCGCAATTGTCAGCGGCGCGTCGGCATTCGGCAATTCATTGAAGTTCCTTTGGTCGGACAATAATTCGCGTATGGTGCAGGCGCTGAAATAACCCATTTCCGGTCTGACCGACCGCGTTCGAACCATTTTTGGCTACTCGTTTTTCTCAACGTTGCTCAACGCCTCGGCAAGCGATGCGGAAGCGGTGCCTGGCTTTAAAGGCTTTTGCTGAGATGGATGCGGAGCCCAACCAGATATCCAAATCGTGTTGAACGTTGCCCTGAGACGACCGTCATCGTCTGCATAGCGCTGCGCGTAGCGAATTGCTGTACCATCCACAACACCGCGATTGAGCGGGCGCCTCGTATCCGCCACCATCGCGTTGGTAGCGCCCATCGCCCGTAGATCGCGAAACAAGGCCTGTAACGACGGATAGCGGACGGTCGCGGCATCCACATCGGTTACCGGCAGCGCAAATCCAGCGCGCTGCAACAGGGCGCCGGCATCGCGGACATCCATAAACGGATAAATCCGCGCCGCAGCATTTCCAGTCAACTCGGCTTCGGCGCTCAGCAGGCAATCACGAAGCTCGGCCAGCGTACCGGCGCCGGCAAAAGCCGCCAGAAAAAGACCGTCGGGTTTGAGTGCTCTTTGAATCTGCGCCAGCAATCCCGGGACATCGTTGATCTCGTGCAGTGCATAGATGGAGACGACCAGATCCGCCTGGCTAGGGTCGACCGGGAATACCTCTTCGGCATGCACCAACCCGTCTTTTCGGTCCAACAGCAAACTGTCGATTTCGATTCGGGTTACCCGGTCGACTTTTCCGCTGTCGCGCAGAACCTCGGCGGGCAGGTTCGAGTTGCAAAACAGGCAGTAAGCGTTTTCGAAACGGCGCTCTATCAGTGAAAGCCGGTCAGCCAGGTCTTCGCATGCGCGCCGCATCAGAAAGTCGCTCCCCTCTACAGCATTGTTCGAGGCACGGACCTTTCGGCTGGCGATCAATTTACGGTCGAACAGGATGTTCATTCAACCTCTCATAGAATCTTGCGAGACCGATGCTATACTAAAACTGGTTTGTTTGGTGGCGGTTTCGATGGATACGGTCAAGGGTTTTGCCCAATCGGTGTTGAATGCGGCTGGCGCTGTTCTTTTCCCCAATGTGTGCAGTGGTTGCCGGCGGCGCGTAGGCGAAACGGGATTGTTGTGTGCCAATTGCTGGCAAGAAGTCCAGTTCATTGAACAACCGTGGTGCGGTGTGCTGGGAATCCCGTTTTCGCGCGATATGGGCGAAGAGATTTTATCGGCCGACGCAATTGCCAATCCACCGCCATTTGCCCGCGCTAGGGCGGCGGTAGCCTACAAAGGGATCGCGCGCCGCCTCGTTCAAGGGCTGAAGTTCCATGATCGAACCGATTTGGCACCATGGATGGCCAGGTGGATGCTCCGTGTCGGCGGCGATCTTGCTGACGGTGCCGACATCGTGGTGCCGGTTCCACTTCACCGGCGGCGTTTCCTGATCCGGCGATTCAATCAGTCGGCTGAGCTTGCCAGGTGTTTTGCCGCACTGGTCGACTGCCGATTTGAACCCAATGCCGTCGTGAGAGTGAAGTTGACCCGTCAGCAGGTGGGTTTGGATCTGCGTGAACGTGAGGCCAATGTGCGCGGAGCGTTCAACGTGCCGGACAAGGCCGATATCATCGTACGAGGCCGAAGAGTACTCGTTATTGATGATGTCTACACGACCGGCGCGACCGTTGCGGCGGTGGCCCGAACATTGAAACGGTCCGGCGCTGCAAATGTCGATGTTCTCACATTTGCGCGCGTTCTGCCCGGGGACTTTTCGACATAGGTTCGGAAAACTATATAAGCCTACGATAACCGGGAAAATCGTATGGTTGATGTGACGATATACACAAGAATGATGTGCGGATTTTGCACTGCCGCCAAACGTTTGCTTGATTCCAAGGGCGCCAACTATGTCGAACATGATGCCAGTTTTTCGCCCGAGCTCAGGCAGGAAATGGTCGAGAAATCGAACGGCGGCAGAACTTTTCCGCAGATATTCATCGGCGACGTTCACGTTGGTGGATGTAATGAACTACATATGCTGGAAAGGGATGGACGGCTCGAAGGACTTTTAAAGACCGGTGTACTGACGTGAAAAACGGGCAGTTTCGATAATGGCAAAGTTTGTCGCAGCAGTAATTCAAATGCGCTCCGGGACTGATCCCGAAAGCAACATCTCCGTGATGCGCGAGTTTGTACAGGAAGCTGCGGGCCAGGGCGCGAACTACGTGCAAACACCCGAGATGACCGGCGCGGTGCAAAAGGATCGCAGGGCGCTGGCTGCTGTTCTTAAGCCGGAAGATCGCGACATCGTCGTTGAGGCGGCTTCGAACCTGGCCAGCGAATTTGGAATCTACCTTCACATCGGATCGACCGCGATCAAACCGGCTGGCGATCGCCTTGCCAACAGGGCATATCTATTCGGACCGGATGGCGTCGAGATCGCGCGATATGACAAGATTCATATGTTCGACGTCGATCTCGATAATGGTGAAAGTTGGCGTGAATCGGCGGTATATCAACCCGGTTCGCAATCGGTGGTGGCGCAACTGCCATTCGCGGCAATCGGCCTGTCCATCTGCTACGACGTCAGGTTCCCGCAGATATTCCGTGCTCAGGCAGAGGCAGGCGCCAATGTATTAACCGCGCCGGCGGCTTTTACGCGCCAGACTGGAGAGGCGCACTGGCATGTTTTGCAAAGATCCCGGGCCATCGAGAACGGTGCATGGATGATTTCTGCGGCACAGGGCGGTGTGCACGAGGACGGGCGGGAAACCTATGGTCACTCGCTCATCGTCGATCCCTGGGGCAAGGTGGTTGCTGAGGTGGAAGGCGAAGAGCCGGGTATTGCTGTTGCCGAAATCGACATCGCTGCGTCGGCGGCGGCGAGGCAAAAAGTACCAAATCTGAAAAATGCCGGGGATTTTATGGTAAGCACAGTATCTGCGATCCCGGATCAGAACAGGAAAGCGTCGTGATCAGTTTTTCGCTTGTCTGCAGCAATGCCCATGAGTTCGAGGGCTGGTTTTCGTCCAGCGACGATTTTGACTCGCAGAAGGCAAGGGGACTGGTGGAATGTCCTGTCTGCGGCGACCAGTCGGTGGACAAGGCCTTGATGGCTCCTTCGGTGTCGACGTCGCGCAGCAAAGAGCAAACCGTGCCGATGGCAATGGACGCCGAGCAGACAAAGATGATGGACCAGATCCGCGATCTGACCAAAAAAATGCGCGAGGGCGCGGAGAACGTCGGCGACAAGTTCGCCGAGGAAGCACGAAAAATCCACTATGGCGAAACCGAAGCCCGCGGTATTTACGGTAAGGCGACACCGGTGGAGGCCAAGGGACTGGCAGAAGAAGGCGTCGAGTTCATCCCATTGCCGACACTTCCCGAAGACCAGAATTGAGATGGGATAACCCATGCATTTGAATGCGGATTTTTCCAGCCGCGCGGTTGTTCACGCGGCAAACGAACCGTGGGTAGCGTCGCCGATGAAAGGTGTCGATCGGCGCATGCTCGATCGAATTGGTGATGAGGTCGCCCGCGCAACCAGCATTGTGCGGTATGCCCCGGGCAGCCATTTTTCACCTCACAATCATGACGGTGGTGAAGAGTTCCTCGTTTTGGAAGGTGTATTTCAGGACGAGCACGGTGACTATCCTGCCGGTACCTATGTCCGAAATCCTCCCGGCACCAGCCACACGCCAGGTTCACAAGACGGGTGCACGATACTCGTGAAACTCTGGCAGTTCGATACCGCTGACAGGAACCAGTTTTCACGTGATACGAATGTGTTGGCGTTCAAAGCCGATGAAATTCGCCCCGGCGTTGAAGTTCAGCAGTTGCATGCCGACAGTCGGGAAACCGTGCGTCTCGAACGCTGGGCTGCCGATACGCCGATTGACTATGCACCAACCGGTGGAGCGGAGTTCTTAGTTCTTGACGGCGGATTTGAAGAAGGCGGTGAAGCATTTTCCCGGTGGTCGTGGCTGCGTCTGCCTGATGGCGGCTTGCTGAAGGCAAGAAGCGGACCGAACGGGTGCCGTGTCTGGGTCAAGGAAGGACATCTGGCGCATGCGATCACCGCGCCTGCAGCGCTATGATTTTTCGGCAAGCAGCATGTAGTTGACGCCCATATCGCGTGACTGACGCCATTCGTCTGCGAGCGGATTATAGCTGACGCCGCTGCGATCGATGATGCGCATGCCGCCTTTGGACAACGGACCTTCGATTTCTTCCGGTCGCACAAGCTTTTCGAACTGATGTGTGCCTTTCGGTAACCAGCGCAGGATATACTCTGCACCGATTATCGCCAGGCCGAGCGCTTTCAACGTCCTGTTGATGGTGGCAACAAACATCAGGCCGCCAGGCCTGACCATGCTGGCGCATTTGGCCAAAAACAACTCGACATCGGCAACGTGTTCGACGACTTCCATATTGAGGATAACGTCGAACGTTTCCCCCGCAGCCGCCAATTCCTCCGCCGATGCGGCGCGGTAGTCGATATCAAGGCCGGACCCTGCGGCGTGAAGACGAGCAACTTCGATGTTGGTTTCTGAAGGATCAGCACCAACAACTTCGGCGCCGAGCCTTGCCATGGGCTCACACAACAGGCCACCGCCACAACCGATGTCGAGAAATCGCAGCCCTTCAAAGGGCGATTTCGCATTGATGTCCCGGTCGAACCTGGCAGCCACCTTGTCGCGGATATAGGAAAGCCTGACCGGATTGAATTTGTGCAGCGGTCGGAACTTCCCGGCAGGATCCCACCACTCGTCAGCTATGCGTGAAAACCGATCCACCTCGGCTTCATCGATCGTCATGTTGTCGGCGGTTGTCATCTGGAGCTCCTGTCGAACCCGAATTCGGTCCGCAGCCGATGAAAGTCAAGGGTATCGTCGCAAACCTTGCGAATTTGGCGGCCATTCGCTATGGAGACGGCGATTTCGCCCGGAACAATTCCGGGCTTATTCGTTCGCAGGAAAGTCAGCCCAGAATGGCGCGCATCGTGATGAAATTCGGCGGCACCTCCGTCGCCGATCTCGACCGCATCCACAATGTTGCGCGGCATGTCAAACGGGAAACCGATGCCGGCAACGAGGTCGCAGTCGTTGTGTCCGCGATGGCAGGCAAGACCAACGAGCTTGTTGACTGGGTGCAGAAAATACCGCTGGTCGCCGGCGCGAATGCCCCGTTTTACGATGCGCGCGAGTATGACGCCATCGTAGCATCAGGCGAACAGGTAACAAGCGGCCTTCTGGCCATTGCACTGCAGTCAATGGGCGTCGATGCGCGTTCATGGCAGGGATGGCAGATACCGGTCAGAACCGACAATGCACATGCGGCGGCCCGAATCATCGAAATCGACGGCACCGAGCTGATTTCGCGCTTCGGTATGGGGCAGGTTGCCGTTGTTGCGGGATTCCAGGGTTTGGGGCCTGACAATCGTGTCGCCACATTGGGGCGTGGCGGTTCAGATACCAGCGCGGTTGCGCTTGCCGCTGCCATCAAGGCTGATCGTTGCGATATCTACACGGATGTGGATGGTGTTTATACCACCGATCCGCGAATCGTGCCGGAAGCCCGGCGGCTGGCGAAAATCTCTTTCGAGGAAATGCTGGAGATGGCATCGCTAGGCGCCAAGGTGCTACAGGTGCGTTCGGTGGAATTGGCGATGGTACACAATGTGCGAACATTTGTCCGATCGTCTTTCGCTGAGCCCGATGCACCCGATATGGGCAATGTGGACAATCCGCCAGGAACACTTATTTGTGACGAGGATGAAATCGTGGAACAACAGGTCGTCACCGGTATCGCATATGCCAAGGATGAAGCGCAGATATCATTGCGCCGCGTGGCCGACAGGCCCGGTGTTTCTGCGGCCATATTCGGACCGCTTGCCGATGCGCACGTCAATGTCGATATGATCGTGCAGAACATATCCGAGGATGGCACGACAACGGACATGACTTTTACCGTGCCGAGCGGCGATCTGGAAAAATCCCTGGTTGTTCTGGAAGGGATCAAGGACGATATCGGGTTTGACGTCGTTCAATCGGAAGCCGGAATGGTAAAGGTTTCAGTGATCGGTATCGGCATGCGCAGCCATGCTGGTGTGGCCGCGTCCGCCTTTAAGGCTTTGGCCGAACGCAACATTAATATTCGCGCGATCACGACATCGGAAATCAAAATCTCGATACTGATCGATGGTCCGTATGCCGAACTGGCGGTCCGGACTTTGCATTCGACTTACGGTCTCGATAAGCAATAGCTAACCGACATTGCGGTTTCTGGCGCGCCGGTTTACCGGCGGCGCAAGGGGCTGTTGGAGAAACAGACTATGCCAAAACAGGCTGGCGGCCCACGTGTCTTGCTGAAGCGCTTGCGCGAACTGATGGCGGAAGCGCTTGAACCGCAAGCGCGTCTGGACAATATCGTGCACGAAATCGCCGGCAATATGGTCGCAGAAGTCTGCTCCATCTACGTGTTGCGGGCGGATTCGGCCCTGGAGCTCTATGCCACCGAAGGCCTGAATCCCGACGCGGTTCACCACGCACAGCTACGTATCGGCCAAGGCCTGGTGGGAACAATTGCGGCCAGCGCCCGCCCGCTCAATTTGTCTGATGCGCAAAATCATCCCGCGTTTGAGTATCTGCCGGAGACCGGCGAGGAGATTTATCATTCCTTCCTGGGTGTTCCGCTGTTGAGAGCGGGACGGACTCTGGGCGTCATCGTCGTTCAGAACCAGGCACGGAAATCATACAGCGAGGATGAGCTTGAGGCACTGGAAACCACCGCGATGGTGGTTTCGGAGGTGATCGCCACCGGTGAACTGGCCCGGCTGAGCAGACCTGGTCTCGAACTTGACCTGACCCGTCCGATTACGATTTCGGGCACTGCATTCAACGAGGGCGTGGGATTGGGTCACGTCGTTCTTCATGAGCCGCGGATTGTTGTCACCAACCTGTTTAACGAGGATACCCAGGCCGAGCTGGAGCGGCTTGAAGAAGCGATCAGTTCGTTGAGGCTGTCAATCGACGACATGCTATCGCGCGGTGATGTGGCGTTCGAAGGCGAACATCGCGCCGTTTTGGAGGCTTACCGCATGTTTGCGCATGACCGCGGCTGGGTGCGGCGCCTGGAAGAGGCCATCCGCAACGGTCTTACCGCAGAAGCCGCAGTCGAGAAGGTCCAAAGCGATACTCGTGCGCGCATGGTCCACATCACCGATCCTTATCTGCGCGAGCGGCTGAACGACTTCGACGACCTGGCAAACAGGCTGCTCAGGCAATTGATGGGCAAAAGCCCGGAGGCAATCGGCGCTCAACTGCCAAAGGACGCCATTCTTGTTGCCCGTTCTATGGGCGCGGCCGAGTTGCTCGACTATCCGCGTGAGAAACTGCGCGGACTCGTCCTCGAAGGCGGGGCGGTGACCAGCCATGTGGTCATCGTTGCGCGCGCTTTGGGCATTCCGGTGGCCGGTCAGATGAAGGGCGCCGTATCGGTATCGGAGGACGGCGACGCACTCATCATCGATGGGGAGGAGGGCAAGGTTCATCTGAGGCCTCCAACCGATGTGCAGACGGCCTATGCCGAAAAAGTGCGGTTCAGGGCCAAGAAGCAGGAACACTACCGCGAGCTGCGTGACCGGCCCGCGGTGACCAAGGACGGTATCGAAGTCGAATTGAACATGAATGCGGGCCTTGCCGTCGATCTGCCGCAACTGTTCGATTCCGGTGCTTCCGGGATTGGTCTGTTTCGGACAGAGCTGCAGTTCATGGTCGCGGCGACATTTCCGAGGGCGGAGGCGCAGGAGAGATTCTACCGCGAGATATTGGATGAAGCGCGTGGTAGACCTGTAACATTCCGCACACTGGATATCGGTGGCGACAAGGTGCTGCCTTACTTTTCCAACGATCTTCATGAGGAAAACCCGGCAATGGGCTGGCGCGCGATCCGGTTAACGTTGGATCGGCCGGGCCTGTTGCGCACCCAGATCAGGGCCTTGCTCAAGGCGGCGGGCGGACGTGAACTGAAGCTCATGCTGCCGATGGTTACCGAGGTTGACGAGATCAGAAAGGCTCGCGATGTCATCGACAGGGAGGTGCGGCACCTGTCAAAGTTTGCCCACCTGCTTCCCACGAGTTTGAAACTCGGCGCGATGATCGAGGTGCCGGCGCTGCTCTGGCAGCTGGATGAACTGATGCATGCGGTCGATTTCGTTTCGGTCGGTTCGAACGATCTGTTCCAGTTTGTGACGGCAACCGACAGAGGGAATTCGCAACTGGCGGGGCGATACAAGCCGCTTTCTGTTCCCTTTTTAAAAATGCTGAAACAGATCGTCGATGCTGGTGAAGCCGCACATACGCCGGTAACGCTATGCGGCGAACTAGCCGGACGGCCTATTTCCGCCATGGCACTTGTCGGTCTCGGCTACCGATCCATTTCCATGTCGCCGGCTTCCATTGGCCCGGTCAAGGCAATGCTGGCCAATCTGCCGGTATCGGAACTGGAATCGGTTCTGGAAGACATGCTCGCTAAAGGCGATTCACGCCAGGACGTCGATAAAAATCTGTCAGAATTCGCCGCAGACAAAGGCATTTCATTGTGAGGCTCGACTGATGGTGGAATTGCCGCAACAAAGGCTCGACGCCGTATTGAAGCGTTTCGAGATGCTTGAGGCGCAGATGGCCGAAGGTCCAGATGCGGAAACCTATGTCAAACTGGCATCCGAGTATTCGGATATTCAGGATCTTGCCGCAAAAATCCGCGAACTAAATGCCGTTCGATCAGAGCATGACGATCTCAATCACCTGCTTGATGACGAAAATACCGACGCGGAAATGCGTGAACTGGCTGAAGCCGAACTGCCGGATCTGACCGACAGGATCGACCGCTTGGAAAGCACAATCCAGATTCTCATGTTGCCACGCGATGCAGCAGACAATCGCAGCGCCATTCTCGAGATCCGGGCCGGAACTGGCGGGGATGAAGCGGCGCTTTTCGCCGGCGATCTGTTTCGCATGTACGAACGCTATGCTTCGTCCCGCGGCTGGAAAATGGAACTTGTCTCGGCGAGCGAAGGCGAAATTGGCGGATATAAGGAAATTATCGCTTCTGTGACCGGGAAGGGTGTCTTTGCCAGATTGAAGTTCGAATCGGGTGTTCACCGCGTACAGCGCGTGCCGGAAACCGAGGCGGGCGGGCGCATCCATACGTCGGCGGCTACGGTAGCCGTGCTTCCCGAGGCTGAAGATGTCGATATCGAAGTCAAATCCGAAGACATTCGCATTGATACGATGCGGGCGTCCGGGGCCGGTGGGCAGCATGTGAATACGACCGACTCGGCAGTGCGCATTACGCATATTCCGACCGGAACCGTGGTGCTTCAGTCGGAAAAATCGCAACATCAGAACAGAGCGCGCGCCATGCAGATCCTAAGAGCGCGCCTTTATGACCAGGAAAGATCCAAGGCGGCCGAGGAACGTTCCGAGGCGCGCAAATTGCAGGTGGGATCGGGTGACCGGTCTGAGCGGATACGCACCTACAACTTTCCGCAGGGCAGGATTACCGATCATCGGATCGGGCTGACGCTCTACAAGCTCGACAAGGTCATCGAGGGCGATCTGGATGAGGTGATCGATGCGTTGATTGCCGACCATCAATCCGCACTTCTGGCGGAGTTGGGCAACGATGGTTGATGCGATCGCAATGCCGGGATTGCAAAACCTGCTGAACGAAGCGCGGGCAAAGCTAAGGCAAGCCGGGATTGCCGATCCGGCACTTGATTGCCGCCTTTTGGCGGAAAGGGCGACCGGTCTGAGCGCGATTGAATTGTTGACGCAGCCCAATTGCCCGGTTTCGGAGGAAATGGCAGCAGTTTTCGACAATCTGATCGATCGGCGTGCGGCAGGGGAATCCGTTCATCGCATCCTCGGTATCCGCGAGTTCTACGGGCTGAAACTGGCGATGCCCGAAGGTACACTCGAGCCCCGTCCGGACACCGAATGTCTGGTCGAACTGGTATTGCCGGAAGCGCGCCGTTTTGTCGAGGAACTGGGCGAGTGCCGCGTTCTCGACCTGGGAACGGGAACGGGTGCAATTGCATTGGCGCTGCTGAGCGAGGTTCCGGAGGCGACAGCGGTCGGTGTGGATATTGCAGAGGCTCCTATCGCTGCGGCCTGCAAAAACGCGCTCGATCTTGGATTTGATGCGCGATTTGAGGCGGTTCTGTCGAACTGGTACGAAAATGTTACCGGGCGTTTTCATATTATTGTCGCCAATCCGCCCTATATTGTGTCTGAGATCATCGAAACGCTCGCAGCCGATGTTCGAGATCATGATCCACGTATCGCGCTGGATGGCGGAGAGGATGGGCTGGATGCTTACCGAAAAATAGCCGGTGGTGCCCGGCGTTTCCTGTGTTCCAATGGCGTTTTAGCAGTAGAAACCGGGTATGATCAAAAACGGTCTGTAGAGGCATTGTTTGCGCATGAGGGTTTTGTGAGAACCGGTGCGGCCACTGACTTGAGCGGCAGGGACAGGGCACTGAAATTTGCCAGTTAAGAAACGGTTATGGGCTTTGTGAAAAAATGCTTGGCAATTGACGTTATTGCAGCTAGGTTCCGGCCACCGGATAGGAAGAACTGGGCAGTACGGTTATCGATTCGGTTCCCGTAATTGCAATCTGCCTTAGAGCGCGGACTTGGTCGAGGCGCTGATTGGGGCATTCCTTGTAGGACATAAGAAACCGGAAACAGGACGGTAATTCGTGACGGCGCTTTAGGTGCCGGACACTTTGGAAACGCAGAACGTGCGGCTGCCATGAGGGCTTGCCGGCGGATGTGTCGTTAGCAACTCGAAATGACGAGTATCGAATGAGGCCAAATCAGCAAAATCGCCGCATGCGGGGCAGGGGCAATCGCAAGGGCCCGAATCCGTTAACCCGAAGCTACGAGAGCAATGGACCGGATGTGAAAATCCGAGGTTCAGCGCAGCAAGTGGCAGATAAATATACGACTCTGGCCCGTGACGCGCAGGCATCGGGCGACCGAGTCATGGCGGAAAATTATCTGCAGCATGCAGAGCACTACAACCGGATAATTGCCGCGGCCCAAAGCCAACAGCAGGCGCAGCGTGAAAGCCGCGAAGAACAGGAAAGCAACACCGACGAGCAAGAGCAGGAATCGGTTCAAGCGCCAGAGAATCAGGGTTCGGATGCACGCGCTCAGGATGGTTCCGGGCCGCAACCGGTAATCAACGGAACGCCGGCCGAGGTGGCGCTGGAAGAGCAGTCGGTTACCGAAGGCGGCGGTGATGGCGAACGGAAGTCTGCCGGCAAGACAGGCCGGCGACCGAGACGGCCTCGCAAACAAGATACCGAGGCTGCCGGCGCGAAACCGGATCAGGCCGAAAAGCCAACCCCGGCCGAAGACGGCGAAGATCGCGAGGACGGCCCGGCGCTTGCTGCTGCCGGCAGCTAACACCGGCAGTAAGCTGGAACGAAACAAGACGGGCCTTTCGGCCCGTTTTTTTATTTGTCACACCGCATTGAGACAAATCGGGCGACTGGAGCAGTCTCTTGCGCATTCAAGAAACTATTCCCATATAATTGCCATAAACGAGGCTTGCTCCAATTGAGGAGGAGCCTGTCATTTGCCAACCGATCCGGAGCTGCAGAAGCGGGCCGGTGACGAAGCGGAGACATGATCCATGAATATGGAAAAATACTCGGAGAGGGTGCGCGGATTTCTTCAAGCCGCACAGACCTATGCGCTGGCTGAAAGCCATCAGCAGTTTTCACCCGAACATCTTTTGAAAGTTCTGATCGACGATCCGGACGGCATGGCAGCTTCGCTTATAGAACGCGCCGGTGGTCGGGTTGCTGACGTGCGGCTGGGTGTCGAAGCGGCGCTCAACGCAATGCCTAAGGTCGAGGGCGGAAGCGGACAGCTCTATATGGCTCAGCCGATGGCCAAGGTGTTTGCGACAGCCGAGAAGGCAGCGAGCAAGGCCGGTGACAGTTTTGTCACGGTCGAACGTCTGCTGACCGCATTGGCGATTGAGAAGTCGGCCAAGACATCCGAAATACTCAGCGCAGCCGGTGTGACCGCACAGGCACTGAACCAAGTCATCAATGAAGTGCGCAAAGGCAGAACCGCCGACACAGCCTCGGCCGAAGAGGGCTATGATGCGCTGAAAAAATACGCACGCGACGTGACCGAAGACGCCCGCTCAGGCAAGCTCGATCCTGTCATCGGACGGGACGAAGAGATTCGTCGTGCTATTCAGGTTCTTTCCAGACGCACGAAAAACAATCCGGTTCTGATCGGTGAACCGGGTGTCGGCAAAACCGCGATCGCTGAAGGCCTGGCATTGCGCATCGTCAATGGCGATGTTCCCGAATCGCTGAAAGACAAGCAGTTGATGGCGCTCGACATGGGTGCTCTGATTGCCGGCGCAAAGTATCGCGGCGAATTCGAAGAACGATTGAAAGCCGTCCTTTCGGAAGTTCAGAACGCGGCTGGTGAAATCATCCTGTTCATCGACGAGATGCATACGCTGGTCGGTGCCGGCAAGGCCGATGGCGCGATGGATGCGTCGAACCTGTTGAAACCGGCATTGGCGCGCGGTGAACTGCATTGCGTCGGCGCCACCACGCTTGATGAATACCGTAAGCATGTAGAAAAGGACGCAGCCCTGGCGCGGCGGTTCCAGCCTGTATTCATCGATGAGCCCACCGTCGAGGACACGATCTCAATTCTGCGCGGGCTCAAGGAGAAATACGAGCAGCATCATAAGGTGCGGGTGTCGGATTCGGCGCTGGTCTCGGCTGCCACGCTCTCCAATCGCTATATCACCGACCGGTTTCTGCCCGACAAGGCAATCGATTTGGTCGACGAAGCGGCGTCACGGCTTCGGATGCAGGTTGATTCAAAACCCGAAGCTCTGGACGAGATTGACCGGCGGATTATGCAGCTCAAGATCGAGCGCGAGGCGTTGAAGGTCGAAAAGGACGATGCATCCAAGGATCGCCTGGCCAAGCTCGAAAAAGAACTTGCCGGGCTGGAAGAGGAATCGACCAGCCTTACAGCAGCCTGGGCCGGGGAAAAGGAAAAGCTCGGTCTTGCTGCCGATCTCAAGCGGCAGCTTGACGAAGCCCGCAACGAACTGGCGATCGCCCAACGGACTGGCGAATTCCAGAAGGCCGGTGAACTCGCATACGGCAGTATTCCGGAGCTTGAGCAAAAGCTGGCCGAGGCCGAAGGGCAGGACGATTCCACCTCGATGGTCGAGGAAACCGTTACACCGGATCATGTCGCGCATATCGTCTCGCGCTGGACCGGCATCCCGGTTGACAAGATGCTCGAAGGCGAACGCGAAAAGCTTCTGCGTATGGAAGACGAACTTGCCGTTCGTGTCGTCGGTCAGGGCGAAGCCGTGCAAGCGGTTTCCAAGGCTGTACGTCGTGCGCGGGCGGGACTGCAAGATCCAAACCGGCCGATCGGTTCGTTCATGTTCCTTGGTCCGACCGGTGTCGGCAAGACAGAACTGACCAAAGCTCTGGCTGATTTCCTGTTCGACGACGAAACCGCCATGATCCGTCTCGACATGTCCGAATATATGGAGAAGCACTCGGTTGCACGGTTGATCGGTGCGCCTCCCGGCTATGTCGGCTATGAAGAAGGCGGTGCGCTGACGGAGGCGGTTCGCCGCAGGCCCTATCAGGTCGTGCTTTTTGACGAGATCGAAAAGGCTCATCCAGATGTGTTCAATGTGCTGCTGCAGGTGCTTGACGACGGACGGCTGACCGATGGTCAGGGTCGCACGGTCGACTTCCGCAACACGCTGATCATCATGACCTCGAATCTGGGTTCTGAGTTCCTGGTGAATCTCGGAGAAGACGAGGATGCCTCGGATGCTCGCGATCAGGTGATGGTGGCGGTCAAGGCCTCGTTCAGGCCCGAATTTCTTAACCGGGTCGACGAGATCATCCTGTTCCACCGACTGCACCGGGAGAACATGGGTGCGATCGTCAGAATTCAGCTCAAACGTCTCGACGTGCTTCTGGCAGACCGGAAGATCACGCTGACGCTGGACGATGAGGCGATCGCCTGGCTTGCCGACAAAGGCTATGACCCGGCCTATGGAGCGCGACCGCTGAAACGGGTGATCCAGAAGGAACTACAGGATCCGTTGGCCGAGAAGATTCTCGGCGGCGAAATCCTCGACGGCTCCGTTGTGGACGTGTCAGCCGGATCGGATCGCCTGGTGTTTGGCGGTGAAACCGAGCAGGCTGAAGAGGCGGCATAACGCTTTACCAAATAACCTGACAATATGTGCTAATGAGCCGGGCGATATCGCCCGGCTTTTGCGTTATCGGCCGTCTTGAAATCCCAGATGACGAAGCAGACCGGTTTTTTCCTGCCAACATGCGAAGTCGACCATCTCGATCTTCGGTTTTGTGCCGATATCAAACCACCGGGTCCCGGGTTTTGCCCTGCGCGTTCCCGACCGGCAGCCTCTCTTTTCGGGACAGTTTTCGCCGATGCGGCAGGCGACGCAAACGGGATCTGAGTCGATTTCTTCCTCGATCGCCACCGTCCTCGCCATCTTGCCGGTCAGCGGATTGTAGTCGTATTCGACATTGTTTCCCGACAGGGAATCAAACCAGAAGTCGGTCATACCGATCAGTTGCCAATCATCGCCGTCCAGTCGAAACCGGAGCGTGTTACCCCAACGCCAACGCGAGCCGCCATAGTGGCGAACCACAACGGCGCCCCGCTCAATGAACAAATCTTCCAGTGGATCGCCGAAAACACCGCCCTGGTCACGCCGCAAGACAACTTTTGCTTCATTGACGGAAATTGATTCCCCGCCGTTGCCATCGTCTATGGCAACGATCAGCCGCCGAGTTTCAGAGTCGGAGTAATCGTCCATCTCGTCGCAACTATTGTCCGGTGTGTTTTCGCCCTCAGGTGCTTCGATGATCACGGCGAGATCGTCGATACCATCGCGGTTAAGATCACCGGTGGCGGCAAACAACTGCGTCCATCCCTTCGCCAGCCATGGCTCAAGCGGACTGGCGAGCAAACCGGTTGTCAGAATTGTCGATGCGACGATAGCGGCAAGGGGAGTGAATACAATTCGCATCATCGTGATCTCTCCTGACAAGAACCCGGCACCGGGTCATTGACCAGGTTTGGGAACTCCTGTCATCTGACCACATGGATCTGGGAGAGTACAACGCCTTTTGCGCGTCGCTGCCTGCGACCACCCATGTGGTGCAATGGGGTGGTGCCAATGTTTGGAAGGTGGGGGGAAAAGTGTTTGCCATCGCCGGATGGTCGGACGGAGAAGAACTCGCAGTGACGTTCAAGGTCTCCGATCTGGCGTATAACATATTGCGGGAACAGCCCGGCTGCCTTCCGGCGCCTTATCTGGCTTCGCGAGGCATGAAATGGATCCAGCGCCAGAGCGCTGAGGCGATGGACGACGCCGCACTTCAGGATTATTTGCGCGAGTCGCACCGGCTCGTTGTCGCCAAGCTCACAAAGAAAACCCGAAGCGAACTGGGACTGGCGTTGCTACACGAGGCACCGCGCCAATGACCATGTGACCGGATTGCGACCGGCTGAAGTCTACCGGGGCCGGTCTGGGTCGATGCAGATGAACGAGGGGACTCCGCCTTCGATGGCGTAAGCCGGCAAATTTGACTGGGTCGAGCAGACCTTGCCGTCGTCAGTAAACACCAGGTCACGAAGGAAACTTACTCGCGTCGGCAACGGATATGAGACGAACTTTTCATTTGCCGGATCGAATCGGAGCACACGATCGGACTGGTTCGATGTTATCCAGATACGTCCAGTCTCGCGGTTGACGTTCAGCGCATAGGGCGTTTCGTACTCATTGGGAGCAAGCAGCGGCAGTTTGTAGGATCGAAAGGCGTTCTGCCTGGTGTCGAAAGCCATCAGGGCGCTGTTTTCGAATGAGGGAATCCAGAGAACACCATCGCCATCGAAGCGTGGACGTCTGGGACCTTTCAACGGCGTTTCGAATTCGGTGATTTCCAGTGTTTCCGGATCGATCCGGCCAATCCTGTTGGCATAGAGCTTGGCGTACCAGATGCTTCCGTCCAGTGGATGCACGTCAATGCCGTAAGGGAGCGCCATCGCCTTCTTGCCGATGCCGAACCATTTGTGATGAGACAGAACCAAGTGCAGGTTCGATCGGGGAAACAGTGCCGCCGTCTTCAATATCAGGGGGAAATAGAGGTCGGTAATCCAGCGGGCCAATCCGTTGGAAGGCAGGTTTATGATCGTGAAGGTCCCGGTGTCGGGATCAAATCGCGCCACCTGGTTGGAGGCGGCAAGCGTAAACCAGACGATGCCCTTGTTGTCGATGCGGATCGTGTGGGGATAGAGCGCATCTCCGCCAATGGGAAACACCTCGAACTCACCGGTCGCGGGTTGGTAGGACATCAGGGTCGAGGAAAGGGCATTGGTTATCCAGAAACGGCCGTCGGCGGCTTGTGCAAGGCTGTGCGGGCCGTGTTTGCCAGTAAAGATGCCGATCGGCAGGGCAAGACCGGAGAATTTTCCGCCAACCGGCAAGTCGGACGCGGGAAATGGAACCCTTTCGATATTGCCAGTCTGCCGGTCGAGGATCCAAAGCACATCATGACCTTCATCGACGCCGTAGATGCGGCCATCCTGTCCCACATCTGCATCGTGAATGAATGACTGGCCGTCGCCGACTGCCCACTCTTCGGTGGCTGCGATGTCGAGATCAGGGGAATAGTTGTGTGTTTGCTTATCAGCGACCGGATCACCCGTAAATGTCGCGGCAAGGGTATCGCGGATCGTACGCCTTTCGGCGTTGGTGATCATCACCAGATACCCTTCCATCCTCTCGACAACTTCCGTCCAGGTTTCGACCTCACGGGGCGCACGTGTGAGCTCGTTGCCGATCTGGTGGCAGAAGTGGCATTGACTGATGAAGGTGCTTCGCATCGCTTCATCAGGCCACTCAAGCAGGGCGGCATGAGCCGACGCGGTCAGAATTTCCGCGCGTTCATCCGGAGGCGATAGCCTGGTTAGATCGAAATCTTGGAGGATGTTGCCGGCTCCATGGCCGATCTCATCGACTTGATCGCCGAAGCCCGGCGCTCTTGCCCGCAATTCGATTGACCCTGAAACGGAAACCTTCATCGCGTAGCGTCCTTCAGCATTGCTGTAGGTCGTGTAGCGATAGGCGCCATCGGCCACGGACGCGCTCACCATGGCTCCGGCAATTGGCGCTCCCGTCTGGTCGCGTATCCATCCCTCAATGGTGAGGGGAGGGCCTGCATATCCGCCTTGGGCATAGGTTTCGAGCGCCGGTATGTGCTTTTCGGGGATGACGGTTGCAGTCCTATTGCCGAACCTGACATCCGAAAGATACAGCGAGAGCCCGATCGCAAATACGATCACGGCCAATAGAATTGTCGCGGTACGCCCCTTTCGTCTCATGGCTTACCCCAGTTGGCTTGCACGCTATCGATTGCCAGGCCGTCAAGCGGATCATACCATCGCATTGAAGTCGTAGAAACCAGAGCGTCTATCGCTTGAATATGAACGTTTTGGTTGCCGGCTGGACTGTTGTCTTGAACGACGACAAATGCAACAGGTTGCGCATCGAATGTACGAGGTGCGCTGTACGGATGCGCGGTCGTTGCAACATCTTCACTCGTGTTGAACAGGCAATCGGCACATGGACGAAACACCAGCATCCGTCATGTCACCGCAAGATGATGCTGGAGCCATCTGCCCGCCGCAGGCGCGCAAATATGTGCTCATGTCGGCGATACTCGCATCGTCGATGGGGTTCATCGATAGCTCTGTCGTTTCGCTCGCCGTACCGGCCATGCGCGCTGATCTCGGCGCTTCGCTGATCGACGCGCAATGGATCACCAACGCCTATCTGCTATTTCTTGCTTCGCTTGTGCTGGTGGGCGGTGCTGCGGGAGATGTATTTGGTGTAAGAAAGATCTTTACGCTCGGCATTTCCGTCTTTGTCGTTACTTCGGCGCTGTGCGCTCTGGCGCCCGATGAAGACACCTTGATACTCATACGCGGGGCGCAGGGGGTCGGCGCGGGTCTGATGGTGCCGGGCAGCCTGTCTATCATCGCCAAGTCTTATCCAACCGAGATCCGCGGCCGTGCAATCGGTACGTGGGCAGCCTTTTCTTCGATCACAACGGCGTTGGGCCCCATCGTTGGCAGTCTGGTGCTGTCATACGGGGCAGATTGGATGTGGCGCTTGATCTTCGCAATCAATGTGCCGATCGGCCTGATCGTCCTGGCTATGCTTTTTGTGAAAGTACCAGCAGATCGCGGCAGCGGCGGAAGGCGACTGGATCTTCCCGGCGCGTGTTTGGCAACACTGGCGTTGGGCGCGTTCGCCTGGGGCTTGACGGCGTTTGGCCCTGACGGAGCCTCCGATAAAGTCCACCCCGTTGTCTGGCTGACCACCGGTGTGGGTCTTTCGCTGCTGTTCTTGTGGTGGGAGCGACGCGCACCGCAACCGATGGTCAAACTGGAAATGTTTCGATCGGGTGCATTCGCGGGGGCAAATGTCTACACGTTGGTTCTGTTTCTGGCCTTCAATGCGGTGTTGTTTTACCTGCCGATGACGCTGGTAACGGCTTGGAGCGCGCTGGAATGGCAAGCGAGTTTGATGCTGGCGCCGCTATCGATATTCATCGGTGGCTTTTCGCGTGCGGCGGGCCGGTTTTCCGATCTGTACGGACCGCGGGTACCGGTGACCGTCGGAGCGCTGCTGCTCGGCGTGTCCTGTGCCGCCTTGGCATTGACGATGCCGTTAAAGCAATTGTGGACCGTCACCTTCCCGATAATGTGTCTCAACGGTTTGGGCATGGGCTTTCTGATTTCGCCATTGTCAACCGCTGTCATGCAGGCGGCTCCCGACGAAGACGCGGGGTTGGCTTCGGGCGTCAACAATGCGATTGCGCGATCAGCCGGCATGATGGCGGTTGCTGCGTTCGGTGCGATTGCCGGAATTGTGTTTACGAATGCAACCGACGGTGTGCCTGGCCTTGAGTTTGGTGCATTTGCGCCGGACGGAGCAACGGCCTCCGACTTGACTATGCACATGGCCGCAACCAACCGCGCCTTTCAGGTTATCGCCGCGAGCTGCGCGGGTCTCTGCTTTGTAGCGGCGGCGATCGGCTGGGCAACTCAACCCGCGTCCAAATAACAAGAATGTCGATTTCTAGCGGCTTGCCACCTTCAATGGCGGATCGTTTTCGTCGCGCAGCAGGGCATCGATGCGATCGCGTTCGCGCTCGAATGCGGCAAGTTCCTCGCCTTTAAGCACACGGCCGGTCGGCAGGCGCACACGCATTGGATCGACTTTGGTGCCGTTGACGATCAATTCGTAGTGCAGGTGGTTTCCCGTCGATAAGCCCGTCGATCCGACATAGCCGATAACCTGGCCCTGCCTCACTTTGGCGCCAGGAACCACGCCTTTGGCGATGGCAGTTTGATGCGAATAGGAGGTAACATAGCCGTTTGCGTGTTTGAGCACGGTTTGCTTGCCGTAGCCTGATGACCAACCGGCTTTTTTCACCGTACCATTGCCGGAAGCAATGATCGGCGTGCCACGCGGTGCCGACCAATCAACTCCGGTGTGCATCTTGCGATATTTCAAAACCGGATGGCGACGCATGCCGAAACCGGAACGGAACCGGCCATTGGGTACCGGATTGCGCAGCAGAAACTGCTTTGCGCTTCGACCTTCCGGCGTGAAGTAGTCGACCTTCCCGTCAAACATCTGGAACCGGTACAAAATGCGTTCCGCATTGCCGAAGTTTGCCTTCACATACAGTAATTCCGATTCAGGCGTCGCATTTCCCTCATCATCCGGCTGGGAGAAAAAGAGTTCCAACCGGTCGGAGGGGTGAAGCCTGGATTGAAAATCAACCTCTGCGGCAAGCATCTTGATAAGCCGCTTTGTCATCTTCTTGGACACGCCATAGGCATAAGCAGCGCGATAGATTCCATCATAAGCCC
>CAXXSI010000022.1:385000-895347 GCA_963669285.2 Rhizobiaceae bacterium
TGGCTAAGTGGGAAAGGATGTGAGGATCCCAAAACAACCAGGATGTTGGCTTAGAAGCAGCCATCATTTAAAGAAAGCGTAACAGCTCACTGGTCTAAATAAGGGTCTTTGCGCCGAAAATGTAACGGGGCTTAAGCCATACACCGAAGCTGTGGGTGCACATATGTGCGCGGTAGCGGAGCGTTCCGTAAGCTGATGAAGCCGTACCCGTGAGGGATGGTGGAGGTATCGGAAGTGCGAATGCTGACATGAGTAACGATAAAGGGGGTGAGAGACCCCCTCGCCGGAAGTCCAAGGGTTCCTGCTTAAAGTTAATCTGAGCAGGGTTAGCCGGCCCCTAAGGCGAGGCCGAAAGGCGTAGTCGATGGGAACCACGTTAATATTCGTGGGCCTGGAGGTAGTGACGGATCGCGTAAGTTGTTCATCCTTATTGGATTGGATGGGCGGCGAAGCGGTTCCAGGAAATAGCTCCTCCTTATAGACCGTACCCTAAACCGACACAGGTGGACAGGTAGAGAATACCAAGGCGCTTGAGAGAACTATGCTGAAGGAACTCGGCAAATTGCACGCGTAACTTCGGAAGAAGCGTGACCCTTATCCGGGCAACCGGGTGGGGGTGGCACAGACCAGGGGGTAGCGACTGTTTACCAAAAACACAGGGCTCTGCGAAGTCGCAAGACGACGTATAGGGTCTGACGCCTGCCCGGTGCCGGAAGGTTAAGAGGAGAGGTGCAAGCTTTGAATCGAAGCCCCGGTAAACGGCGGCCGTAACTATAACGGTCCTAAGGTAGCGAAATTCCTTGTCGGGTAAGTTCCGACCTGCACGAATGGCGTAACGACTTCCCCGCTGTCTCCAGCATAGACTCAGTGAAATTGAATTCCCCGTGAAGATGCGGGGTTCCTGCGGTTAGACGGAAAGACCCCGTGCACCTTTACTATAGCTTTACACTGGTATTCGTATCGGCATGTGTAGGATAGGTGGTAGGCTTTGAAGCGCTGGCGCCAGCTGGTGTGGAGCCACCCTTGAAATACCACCCTTATCGATATGGATATCTAACCGCGGCCCGTTATCCGGGTTCGGGACAGTGTATGGTGGGTAGTTTGACTGGGGCGGTCGCCTCCTAAAGAGTAACGGAGGCGCGCGATGGTGGGCTCAGAACGGTCGGAAATCGTTCGCTGAGTGCAATGGCATAAGCCTGCCTGACTGCGAGACTGACAAGTCGAGCAGAGACGAAAGTCGGTCATAGTGATCCGGTGGTCCCGTGTGGAAGGGCCATCGCTCAACGGATAAAAGGTACGCCGGGGATAACAGGCTGATGACCCCCAAGAGTCCATATCGACGGGGTTGTTTGGCACCTCGATGTCGACTCATCGCATCCTGGGGCTGGAGCAGGTCCCAAGGGTATGGCTGTTCGCCATTTAAAGCGGTACGTGAGTTGGGTTCAGAACGTCGTGAGACAGTTCGGTCCCTATCTGCCGTGGGTGTAGGAATATTGACAGGATCTGTCCCTAGTACGAGAGGACCGGGATGGACGTATCTCTGGTGGACCTGTTGTCCTGCCAAGGGCATAGCAGGGTAGCTATATACGGAATGGATAACCGCTGAAAGCATCTAAGCGGGAAACCAGCCTGGAAACGAGTATTCCCTTAGAGTCGTGGAAGACGACCACGTTGATAGGCCGGGTGTGGAAGTGCGGCAACGCATGAAGCTTACCGGTACTAATAACTCGATCGGCTTGATTGTTCTCATTGCTTGTGTCCGCCATTTTTGGTGTTCACGCGAGATTGCTTAGGCAGTCTACGGACTCGGCCCAAAGGCGCCGACAAATTCCAGCTTCTCAAGAAAAATATGCACTTGGCTGACCTGGTGGTTATGGCGGGGTGGCTGCACCCGATCCCATTCCGAACTCGGCCGTGAAACGCCCCAGCGCTGATGGTACTTCGTCTCAAGACGTGGGAGAGTAGGTCGCTGCCAGGTCTGCCAAGCGCATGTTTTTATTGATCTTCTGTTTTCGATTACAAGGCCCGCCGGTTAATGAACCGGTGTCAGGCACGGGCCGCGCAAGCGGCTTTTTTTGTTGCCTTATGTTACCGGGCCGGATTTTTGAGGGTCTGCAGGATCCTGTCGCACAGTGAGCTGCTGTCGTGTCGAAGCCGCAAATGGTCTGCAAGCGCGATTTAGTCGCGCGATCTTGGTGACGCGGGGTGGAGCAGTCCGGTAGCTCGTCAGGCTCATAACCTGAAGGTCGCAGGTTCAAATCCTGCCCCCGCAACCAAATTAGCCCCGCTATACCAATTGGTTAGCGGGTTTTTTGATTCCCAGAACGCGCCATTTCTTGGCTTGGGTACCAAATGAGTACCTAATGACTTTAAGTTTATTTCAGTTGCATTGCAGGTCTCGTGCGCCCCTCAACGGTTTGGCGCCCTACGCGCTCATTAGTCCTGAAACATTGAGTATTGTGATCATCAGGGGCTTTGGCCATCGAAGTTCCGCCTTTACCGTCACCAATTCCGATACGAAGCTTAGGATTGCATGTGGCACATCGGCTTAGCTAAAAGTTTGCAAAATGGCAATAAACAACCTATATTATGCCAAAAGGCAAAAGAGGGTTTTCGTTATGCCTCAACTGCAACTTGTTGAAAAAACAGCTTTTCAGCCAAGCGTTCCAGAAATATCGGATGCGGAAGGTGAAGCTATGGCCCGTGCTACTGTGAATCTTATTGGCAAGTGGGAGTTGACCGATGCTCAAGCGTCGGTCCTGCTTGGGGGCTTGTCGGCTCGAACCTGGGCACGTTGGAAAACCGGTACCATTGGACGTATCCCCCGAGATCTAAAAAGCCGTCTGTCAAACTTGATGGGTATTCACAAAGCGCTTCGAATTATCTTTACCGAGACGAACCGTGCCTATGGTTGGATAAAACGGCCCAATGATGCCTTTGGTGGTGCCTCGGCACTCGATATCATGCTGGGCGGAGAGCTTACCGATATCATGCGGGTTCGACGCTATCTTGACAGCGTTCGAGGTGGCTAAGCTTTGGACGCCCCTTCTGTACAACGGGTCTTTTGGGAAAGAACCCACAGGATCATTCGCTCACGATTTCCACCAATCGATCTTTTCGAAGACATCGCCGATCCGGCTGATTGGGACGCGATCCTCTCGGCTGAAGCCAAGACCAATCCACGTTTAGCCGAGAGTGTTGGGATGCTTGATCTCGTGCCGGCGGCGCGGCGTGTGTCGGGAGCGGGCGCCTCTTGGGCGATGGCTCCATTCGTCCATGCTTCCGTGGACCGGCCAAGTCGGTTCAGCGACGGCAGCTTTGGTGTCTACTACGCCGGTGACCGTCTTGAAGTGGCGTTGTTCGAAACGATTCATCATCACGGAATTTTCATGACGGCAACCAAGGAACCGGCCGGTTGGGCATCAGACTTTCGCGAGCTCGTTGGAACCCTCGATGCAGAGCTTCATGAAGTGATGGACACGTCTGTATTTGCCGCAATCTACAACCCGGACGACTATGCTGCGTCACAGGCGCTTGCCATTGAGCTTCGAGCTCAGAATTCGAACGGCATCATCTATAAAAGCGTCCGCTATCCGGAAGGAACGGCGATCGCACTTTTCTGGCCAGATGTTGCTGGTATCCCAACACAAGGCCAGCACTTTTCGTACTATTGGGACGGAGCCAAAATTTCTCAGGTCAAAGACCTCACATCCGGCGATGTCTTCTCGGTGTTGGCGTGAGCGCTTAAAGGACAACAACCTCGTGTCGAACGAGTTGTCGATCGTTTGCAGCCTGGGATTTATCTATCCCGTCAATCATTCCCAACAAAATAAGGCGCGAGGGACACTTGAATTTGGGCCAAAACCAACGCATGCGCCCAATTTTCGGCTTTGCCTTTCAGCTTGGCGGCCCGGTCGATGACGGGCGCACAGAAATACTGCTCCAGCAACGGCGGTGGCGCGCCTTGCGTACCTAGATCCGCGTAGAGCGCGGCTATCGCTTCCTGGGCTTTTGGATTCGGCCAGTAATATCTTATACGATCGGCATAGCTAAAATGGCGCAGAAGCCGGAGGCTGGTACCGTCACCGATATAGTGCCCTTCCCAGTTTTCTGGAGCGTTCAGCATGATCTGTTCCATCACATCGGCCAATTCGGTGCCGGTGTGCTCCGGCTGCAGGCAACCGCGAATGTGATCCAGCCCATAAAGCGCCTGACGGTAGGCGAAGGTGAGCGCCGGCCCTACTTTCAAAACCGCGAAGTTGCGGCGCGCAAGCTCAGGGTAGACATCTTCATATTGATAGTCGGTCGAATGTGCTTCAAAACAGATATGAGGCTCGTCGCGTAACGCCGCAGATAGATGGTTAGGCAACGCGATATCAAATCTGTCCACTTGGGTAGGCGAGAATTCCAGACCGGGTTGAACAACAAGTCCGATGACGCGCGACCAGGCATCCATAACTTTTGCATCGACAAAAGCCTTCGCGTGGCACACCAAAGTGTGTCTGACCCGTTCCGGATTTGAAGGGGCAACGGCAACGTTCAATTCTTCGGCTCTCGCCCCGCCTGGAGGCGGCACTTCGGTTCCTATTACATAGTTCAAGCGTGTTCGATCGGGCGCATAGCGCTCGCAAACAGCGGCAAGTTCTGCGGCACGGTTTGCGCATGTTTCATCATCTAGCTGAGCCGGCTCGCCGAGGCAGCCTTCAGAGCAGTCCAGGTGGATCTTTGTGAAGCCAGCTTCCACATAACTGCGCACCAGTTCGCCGGCATGGCCCATGGCAACTTCTGCGCTCTTGTGACGCCAGACCTGTGGTCCAAGATGATCGCCGCCGAAGTGAACCCGATCAAGACTTACACCGTTTTTCCCTGCAAGCGTGGTGACGAATGCGATGTAATCGGGAGCGGTCATGCCCGTATATCCGCCGAATTGGTTGACCTGGTTGCTGGTCGCTTCGATGAGAATATCCGTTTCCAAGGACTGGGCCTGCAACATCGCAGCCACTATCACATCGGGTTGGGCCGTGCAGACGGAGGGAATTGCCGATCCCTTTCCCGCACGGTTCTGCGCCACGATCTGGGTCAATGCAGTCATTGTATTTCATCACCATGATGTTGCATTGCAAGAAGAGCAGCGCCGCGACCGCCGCTGCTGTCGCCAAAGCGGGGTTTCAGTATTTTCGGTGCATGCACACTGGGCAGAAGAACCTTGCTCAGTTTTTGATTCAACATTTCCGGGAGGTCTTCGATTTGCGACAGTCCTCCTCCCAGCACGATGCAATCCGGGTCCAAATGCAGTTGAATGGTGTGAATCAACTCGGCTGCGAGCCTCATCCAGATATCCAGAACAAGAACCATGTTAGGATCACCGGACAATGCACGCTGAGAGATTTCCCGACCACCGAGATCAACGCGCGCGACCTCCTGCGCCAGTCTTGTAATGCCCCGACCAGAGACAAATATCTCATAGCAACCAGACCGACCACAACCGCATCGCAGGATCGGCAGGTTGAATTCGGCAACCAGATGTGCGGGTAAACCATAGTGTCCCACTTCCCCGACAAGCCCGTTCGCCCCAAGATCGAGCACGCCATCTCTGCACAGCCCTCCACCCAATCCAGTGCCAATGATCAGGCCGAAAACCCGCGAATGATCTTTACCGGCACCGCCATTCGCTTCCGAAAGCGCGAATGTTTTGCAGTCATTTGCTGCAACGATTTTGCCACCGGAAATGTCGCCAAGATCCTGTGCCAAGGTGTGCCCGTTGGCCGGTAAATTGGAAGTGACTGAGATGCCGGACACCGGATCAACCAAACCAGGCAGGCCGATTCCAATCCGCAGTTCCGGCTGATTAGCCAGGTCTCGCAACCAGGCCACCTCACATACCAACGCATCACGGAGAGCTTCATATGAATTGACCGGGGTTGTCATTCGCCGTCTGACAATGGGCTGAAACAGCGAGTCGAACAAAGCCGCCTCGATTTTCGTTCCGCCCAGATCAATCCCGCCGCAAAGCGCCTCATGGTGCTCAGGCATAGAGACGAACACCCGATACAACGCGCGTCAAATTCCCATTAGTAAAGGGATTGTCGACATTCAGCGATAGTGATTTGGACCATTGGACAGAAAGCCGTTGGCTAATAATCATGCAAAGCACAACATTCCAAAGGTCGTCATCGGCTCCAACAATTTCAATGTCAGCGGGCGTTGCTCCGTCGATATTTGATCCGATGGTCGTCACCTTGGACCGTGGGAATTGGGATCGGATTTCGTCGACAACGTCCCGATCATATTTGCGGGCCAAACTTTGTGCGGAAAGGAAGACAATTACCGTGGTTTCATCATCCATAATCGCCTTTGGTCCATGACGAAATCCAAGCGTACTGTCCCATGAGGTGACGACCCTACCCGCCGTCAATTCCAGCACCTTCAGGGCCGACTCCCGAGCTGCTCCTTTGAATGGACCGGATCCGAGAAAAACAACGCGCGCGGGGCGTGCCGGAGCAAGGTCAATTCCCAGGAGCGCATCCGCACCTGCGGCCAGTTTTTGCAAAAGACCTTCGATTTGTTCTACCGGCTTATCGTCAAGACAGGCAATCGCAGTCAGCAACATCGTGGTGAAACTGGATGTCATCGCAAAACTCTTGTCGTGACACTCATCTGGCAGGACGATGATGCGTTGTTCGCCAGCGCTGGCAGTATGCGAACGTGCAAGGGCGCTTTCAGCGTTGCATGTGATACTCAGTCGGTCGGCGTCGGGAGCGTATTGGTCGAGCAGGTTGAGTGTCCCGATCGATTCCGAACTGTTTCCACTGCGCCCGAATGAAACAACAAGTGGCCGTTTGCACTGTTTGAAATAATCACCCGGGTAGGCGACCAGATCCGTCGAGGCAATGGCGACTACCGGGATACCTCTCCGGCATCCATTTACGCTAACTGCGATAGCGTCGCCAATGAATGCGGACGATCCTGCCCCACAAAGCCAAATCTCATCGGGCTTTCTTTGCTCTACCCATGTACGGATCTCCGCGGCTATCCGAGGCAGTTTTGAAGCCCAACTACGCCATATCGCCGGCTGCGCCGCAATTTCAGATTCTGTTTGCCAGTCGTCGCGGGTCATCAATTAGCCTTCTCATATGGTAGCTCAATCTTTGAACTGTTTGCCAAAACAACCTCCGGACCCTGGGCGACTATTTGTTCACGAAGTTCCGTCGGCAGCCGATCGTCAGTAATCAAGATGTCGACCTGAGAAAGATCACAGATCTTATGGAGCGCAGGTGATCCGAATTTGCTCGCATCAGCGAGGACAACAACTCTGCGGCTTGCGCGTAACATCGCGCGATTCAGGTGTGCTTCTTCTTCACTGAATGTCGACAGGCCAAAATCCGGATGGATGCTATCAGTACCTACATAAGCTGTATCAAATGACATTCCGTCCAGGGCACCTTCTGTCATACGCCCTCCTAACGACATGGCTTCGGGACGCAACACGCCACCTGGAAGCATCAATTGGTGTTGCCTGCTGTCTTTGAGTAGAAGAAGAGTATTAACGCTTGTCGTGAATATCGTTAAACCAGCGGCATCCTGAAGCAATTCTGCCAAGAATTGAACGGTGGAGCCAGAATCCAGAAGAATAGAATTATCGGTCTCAATCAAAGACAATGCTGATTTGGCAATCGCCCGCTTCGTATCAGGATTTACTCCTTCTTTGTCGGTTAGGTTTGGCTCAAGCTGATCTGATATTCGTTTGTCTGCTGCGGCAAGCGACATTGCAATTGCCAGCCTGAGGTCTGGAAATCCACTATAATCATAGTGTCGGCTAAAACGAATTAGTGTTGGCTCGCTCACACCAATCGCGACGGAAAGTTCCCGTATCGGACTGCGGATGAATTTCTCTGGTTCCGCAGCCAGGAAATCGGCGACAG
This sequence comes from Rhizobiaceae bacterium, assembly GCA_963669285.2. Classification (GTDB taxonomy): domain Bacteria; phylum Pseudomonadota; class Alphaproteobacteria; order Rhizobiales; family Rhizobiaceae; genus JAWKWH01. The sequence continues at coordinate 392,923 of CAXXSI010000022.1, forward strand.
CTCTAAATGCGCGTGAGAGATCGTCTCGTTCACGTTGAATTTTTTCCACAATATTGAATGCGCTTGGCATGGTACCCTAACTCGTATGCGACAAGTCCTAGATATACACGAAACTACATTTGGTCAAAGCTGAAATCGCCTTGCATCCGAAGCCCCTGAAAATATGCCAATTTGCTGCGCGTGCATGGGTCAAATTGACAGAGCACGCCCGAAATTGTGGGTGGGCATTGGAGTGCAATTGACAAAATTTACATCAAACTACTTTTTTGTTGCAAAATTTCTTTATTAGACTTAATGACGTTTGGGGCTCATGAAACGGCCCCTGGTGGGCAAGCTATAAGGAAATGGGAAATGGGAAAATTAAAGACAATCGGAATCGGTATTGCTGCGAGCCTCTGGACCAGCGCATCATTTGCCGCAACGGAAGTGCATTATTGGTCGTTTTGGAACGAACCAGAGCCCCAGGCGAAGGTAATCAAGGCGCTTATCGCTGAATTCGAAGCCGCTAATCCGGGCGTAAAGTTCAAAATTGCATGGAACGGAAGAGAAAACCAAACCACGGTTCGAAATGCGCTCACCGGAGGAGCGAATATCGACCTGATGGATGCCGACATGGATGGTTTGAATGGCGGTATTGCCGGTCAGGGTGCGGCGTTGCCGCTTGACGATCTGCTTGCCTCTGCCTCTGCTGATAGCGAAGCCGCATTATCCAACGAATTGTACGCGCCGCTATTGGCGAACGCCAAAATAAATGGCGCTACAAGCCAGGTGCCATACGCGTTTAATACCTATCAGATTTTCTACAATAAGGGCGTTTTGAAGAATGCCGGTGTGAATTCTGTTCCCGTTACATGGTCAGAATTCGTTACCGCAATGACCGCGGTTAAAGACAGCGGCAAGAATGCCATCGCCGTTGAAGGGGATATCGCATTCTATAACATCAACTGGTTCAACTATCTGATTGCGCGCATCGCCGGTCCCGACTTCCTGCTTAAGGCGGTCGAAGACAAGACTGGCGAAACATGGCGCGACCCTGCTGTTCGCAAAGCGTTGGAGTTCGAGACAGCCTTGTGGTCTGACGGTCTCATTCCAGCAGAAAGCAAAGGGTATCAATGGCCGGCGGCACAGGAAACAGTCGCTTTCGGCGAAACAGCCGCTGAACTGGTTGGTTCCTGGCTGCCAACTGAACTTGCCGACAAGGTTGATGACGGTTTCCAGTGGGGTGCAATGAACTTCCCAACCGTCGAGGACGGAGCCGGCAACGTCGATGACATGATAATTTACGCAATCAGCTACGTGGTGCCCAAAGACGCAGAGAATGCGAAAATTGCGAAAGACTTCATCAGATTTGCACTTAGCAAAAAAAGTCAAACCGCAATGGCAAATGAGGCAAATATCGGTGTGGCAAATGCAGGCGTTGATTGGCCCGGCGTGCTCGCTGAAAGTCAGCAGGCGGTTGCGGGAGCGAATGTGCTTCTATCAGAGAATCTCGGCTTGAAAGTGGCCTATACGGACTATTCAAAGAACGTCTATGAAGCCACGCACAACAAATTTTTCCTTGGTCAAATAACAGCCGATGAATTTGTTGATCAGATGGTGGAACAAACGATCAATTACTGGAAGAACCGCTGATTTCCAGTAACTATAGAATCCGAGGGTGAAATTCCCTCGGAATTTATCTATGAAAGGTCGTTCTCCATGATTGGCAAAAAGCTGATCGTTTGCTTTATCGCACCGGCATTAGCGATCTATCTATTATTCTTCCTTCTTCCAGCTGGCTTTACTTTCTACTTCAGTATTTTTAAGTGGTCCGGCTTTGGAACTGAAATGAAGTTCATTGGGTTGGGCAATTATGAGCGGCTCCTGTCCGATCCAACTTTTTGGCTCAGCTTACGCAATACGATCTTATTGTTAGTGGTTGGCGGGTTTTTTATTTTTGCATTGGCTTTTCTCTACACCATCCTGATTAACTCGGGAATTTGGGGAAAGAAGTTTTTCCGTTTGGTGTTCTTTCTGCCGAATGTCGTTTCGGTCGTCGCACTTTCAGCGATGTGGGCCTATATCTACAATCCGCGATACGGGTTGTTGAACACCAGCCTCAAATCTGTCGGACTTGACTGGTTGGGCAGCACATTGTGGACGTCGCCCGACAATATCTTTTGGGCCATGATGGCGGCCTTGGTCTGGGTGTTCTCCGGGTTCTTCCTGATTTTGCTGATGGCGGGCGTCGATAAGATTCCTGCCGACATGTACGAGGCCGCCGATCTTGAGGGCGCCAACCTGTGGCAGAAGTTTCGATTCATTACGCTGCCGATGATTCGGGATGTGATGACAATTTCATTTGTGATCTGGATCATCAATGCGATTAAAATCTTTGAATTCCCGTTTGCGTTTGGATTTCTGCAGGTCCCGCAACAACTCTACACCTTGGGGATTTACCTTTACATCATGGGCTTCGGCAAGCGCGATCCAATCTATCAGCTGGGCTATGCGACCGCTATTGGCGTGGTGATGCTGGTCCTTGCTTTTGTCTTGATTTTACTGACGCGTCGCCTGTTGCGCCGGGATCAATTGGAGTTTTAGGCCGTTGAAGATTTCAGCAGAAACATTGCGACGGCTACCCGCATATATCCTCGTTTGGGCGTGGGTGTCCTTCACCATTGTCGCCATCTTCTGGATTGTAATGAGTGCGTTCAAATCCAAGCGCGAAGTCTTGCGGTCGGGTTTGAATCTGCCTTCGGAAATGCACTGGGAGAATTTTGCGACAGCTTGGAACATCGGCCGCCTGGGAGAGTACTTTTCCAACTCGGTGGTAGTCGTTGGCATATCGGTCTTCCTGATCCTTTTGGTCAGCACACCGGCTGCCTATGTTTTGAGCCGTGCAAAATTCAAAGGCCGCGAAGCACTGACAAACCTGTTCGTCATTGGAATGGGAATACCAATTCCGATGTTGTTCATTCCGATATTCGGAATTCTCGCCTGGCTGAGGCTTTCTGACAGCCTGACCGGTCTGTCGTTTGTGTTCATCGCGATTTCGATCCCTTTTACCGTTTATTTGCTTACGGGCTTTTTCGCATCGCTGCCGTCTGAACTCGAATCCGCCGCACTTTTGGATGGTTGCAGCGATTTTCAAATCTTCAGATATGTGATGTTGCCGATGGCCGTGCCGGGAATTGCGACAGCGGCTATTCTGAATTTCATATGGCTGTGGAATGAATATCAATTGTCTCTGGTTATTTTGAATAGCCCCGATAACCGGACACTGCCACTCGGTCTCTATTCACTTCAAAACGCTATGCAATACACAAGTGATTGGCCCGGTCTGTTCGCGGGTGTCACAATCATCATCATCCCCACAATCCTGGTCTACGCAGTGCTTTCGGAAAAGATGATATCCGGCATGACAATGGGCGCGGTTAAATAGGATCCGTCAGCATGATCGCATTCGCTACCAGCAATCTACACAAACACTACGGCGATTTTCATGCGCTCGACAATGTAGATCTGACCGTGGAAGAGGGGGAGTTTGTTGTTCTGGTTGGCCCGTCGGGATGCGGGAAGTCAACCTTTATGCGGGCAATTGCGGGTTTGGAGAAGGTAACCTCCGGCAACATATGCATCCACGACAAGGATGTGACAAACCTGCCGCCCAAAGAGCGCGATGTCGCCATGGTTTTCCAGTCGTATGCACTGTATCCGCATATGACGGTCGGCGAGAATATCGGGTTTGGCATGAAGATAGCCAAAACACCCAAGCCTGAAATGATGCAGCGCATTACAGCCGCCGCCAAAATCCTGAAGATCGAAGATCTGCTGAACCGCAAGCCACGAGAACTGTCCGGCGGACAGCGCCAACGCGTCGCGATCGGCCGTGCCATTGTGCGCAATCCGAAGATCTTTCTTTTCGATGAACCGTTGTCAAATCTGGATGCAGCACTTCGGGTGGAAATGCGCGTCGAGTTGGCACGGCTGCACAATCAACTCGGCGCCACGATGATCTATGTGACCCACGACCAAGTTGAGGCGATGACGCTGGCTGACCGTATCGTGATCATGAATGGAGGCGTCATCGAGCAGGTCGGCCCGCCCCTGGAGTTATACAACAAACCAAAGAACAAGTTCGTTGCCGGATTTCTGGGGCAGCCACCCGCGATCTTTGTCAGGCTTGATAAACACAGGCGGACCCAAAAGGCGCTGTTCGTTACCATTGGCGGGGCAGAAATCGAACTGCCATTGCCATCCACCGAAGGCGAACCGCAGGAGATCGGATTAAGGCCGGACTTTTTCGAGTTGGCCAACTCCGATCCCGACCTCACACCTGTTGTAGAGGTGGTGGAACATCTCGGCGATTCCACGCTTTTGTATACCAGATTGCCAGATGGCCAGAATGCAACCGTGCAGCTATCAGGGCAACAAGCGCTTAAGACCGGTGACGCAGTTGGTCTGAAAATATGCTGCAAGAATCCGATGTTGTTTGATGCCCAGGGTACAAACCTGTTTGGAGACGCTGAAGCGGTTCTCCATTCACGGACATCTCAGAAGTGACAGGATTAGGTTTCATGCTGCCAATATCAAGATTTGACCGGTCCAACACACCTGTTTCGGCGTTCTCCGCTCGAATGCTTCACCAACCGGCAGCCTCTCATAAACGACGGAGGAAGGAATGGTTCCGGATCACCGGAGCTGATCCGCGGTTACCGAAAATACCATCCTTCTCTCAAATGAAGGTCAGTGGATGTGTATCGCGAAGTCGTACAAATCCACGTTTCAATTACGATCACTTATTTGCACATCAACATATGTTGTGCTGGAATCGAAAGTGGCTTCGCATTGCAAAGCAATGTTCTTTCGGTTCACGCGCCGCAAAGGAAATGTGCATACAATCGAAGTAAGTCTCTTGGCATTTGTGGCGAAAAAGCACGAAGTTTCGGCTACAAAGCGGTTATTCAACTGACATTACTTACATCGGCTGGGGGCCTCGATGAGCAGCAATACTGGTCTACTAACTTTAGACAACATTCGTGTTGTCAAGCAGGTTTTGTTAAAGCGCAGTCTGACGCAAGCGGCGACTGACTTGAATATGACGCAACCCGCGGTTTCATTTCACGTAAAGAAATTCGAAAAAACTGTCTCCCGCCGAATTGTTCGGCGTGTGGGCAACGAATTGCGGGTGAGCGATGACGGATTGAAGCTATTGGATATATTTGAACGAATGTACTACCTTCAATCAAAAATTGAGTTGTTATTTGAGGAGAGCTGGGAAAAGAGGATGACTCTTGGTATATGCCCAGATTTCTTTTTCAAACTTGTTAATAACGGTGGAATTGGTTGGTTAATTCACCAATATAAAATTGTTCTGGACCAACCGAAAAAGCTAATTGATAGATATGGAAGGGGTGAGTTGGACTTATTATTTTGTCCAATTTGTAGTAACGGAAAGAATGATTTGGAATTTGTTGTCGATGTACCATTTCGATGGGTCGGCACTGTATTGGACGGTGGGGATTTTCAAAACACCTCAATCCCGGTGATTTTGGAGGAAAAAGGAACGCCGTACTCAACAATAGCCCGCAATTATCTTATGCAAAGAGACTTGGAATACTCGGTAGTGGCAGAAGCGAATAGTTTGGAATCCCTGACATCGCTTATTAATTCCGGAATAGGATTCGCAGTCATGCCGAAATTCAGTATAGACCGTCTCAAACTGTTAAATGAGAATTTGATAGAACCGTTGCGCGATGAAATAGTTGGACGATTTGCTTTGTTTCATCGTGACAAAGACACAAAAGCATCCGAAGTATCTCATCTGTTCGAGACGTTTGCCGGCGCAATTGGCTAACGTTTCAATTCGGCCGCATTCCGGGATTCTGACGCCTGATGCGTATCCGGTTTAAATGGAATCGTTTGAACGCAGGAATTTTGTGTTCCGGCAAGGAGCGCGGGGCGACGCGGTGCAAGCGCCGTTAGGCCCGCGCGACGCAGACCGGGGCGCAGTTTTCTCGACCGTCTCGCGATACGCTCTTCGTAATTTGCTTGATCCTGTCACAAATGTGCTCCGCCAGGATGGCTTCGAATGGGTCAAAAGGGCTCTCGCCCGCATTTGCGTTCGATATTCCGTCACCAGGATGGCGACGAAAAGAACTTTTCGCTGAGTTGAGATTGCGGCTCCCAGCGAGCACCAGACGTAACCGTCTAACCATCGGTGCTTACTGGGCAAACTGAGTCGCCCTCATCGAGGATTTCCGGCACGTCGCAACCTGTCGGGGAGCGAAGATGAAACGGAAATCGGCCGCTTCGCCGTCGGCGCGAACAAGCGGTGACGTGCGATTTCCGTGCCGCCGATGGCGGTACTTCCGTGCATCTTGTCGGTGCGGGCTTTTGCGCCGGTTCCATATTCGACGGCTGCCACTCAAGCGAAAGGCGACCGGCTATTCCAGCACCGAAGTGATCGCTTATTTGCACATTAGCAGCCGTTGCGCTGCAAAGGCGATATCGGCCTGTGAGCAGCACAACCACGTCGGTCGCGTAGGGGACGGGTCGGTCGCGCAGGGGGTGATGCGCGGCAAGCGGCCTGTCTGCTCAGCTGATTGGCAGAGTGAACATCATCTCTGCCGATCGGCTGAGTGCGCGTATTCGGCATGGATTGCATCACGGGCCAATGGATACAGTTTGAGTGGGGAAACGATCATGACGCGTCTGATGTGGTGTGCCGAGGCTTGTCGGCGCGCGGTTGCCCGCAATTTGCTCCATACATTCCTGGTTTTGTCGGCTGCACTGCTGTTGCAGGCGCAGGGGGTCCATGCGGCCACACTCAACATTGGCGGCGGCGGTGCCGCTTACCAGAATGACGGTAGTTCTTTCCCATCTGGCACTACGTATATCCCTGTGGGAAATTGGCGCAACGCCCCGTGGAGAGGTTGGGCTGCCTTTTTGATACCGCATCTAACCGGCACGGTGATTGGAGCAAAGCTGAAGGTCGTTAGCAGTGAGTCAACTCCGGCCGGAAGTTCCCAGACCACCAGACTCTGGGATGTTACAGCTTCTTATTTGGAGCTGAATCAGGGCCGCGGTTTTGGTAACGGTTCTGAGAGTCCAGCCATTTTCAACGACTTGGGCAGCGGCACCGCCTATGGCAGCCAAACGTATGCAGGTTCGGCTGCCACCGGCGCAGCTACATTTGAGGTAACGCTGAATGCCGCTGCAATTGCCGGCATTACGGCAGTCGCAGGCCTTAATACCCAGACGCGTTTTTTGGTGGGTTTTACTGCTGATAATCCCACACAAAAAATGTCAATGCTCGGAAATCAAGTGGTTTTGGTGCTCGAGACTATCGATCCCGAGATCGAGGTGACCTCGTCAGAGGCTGGTGCGCTCACAGATGGCCTCACGGATGCGCAAGGGGACGAGCCGGCAGGTGTGGCCAAGACGGTGATCTACACGGTCAAGAACACCGGTGTTGACAATCTGACGCTTGAACAGGCGACTATGGCCGGCACCCCCGTCAAAGTCGCGGTCGGCACGATCTCTGCTCCGGGCAAGCTGACGCTTGCGCCCAACGAGACGACGCAGTTCACGGTCAGCTACACGCCGACGGATATAGGAGCGTTCTCATTCGGCCTGACATTCAAAAACAATGACGCCGATGAAAATCCGTTCAACTTCACCGTCAGCGGCACGGCAACGGGCGAGCCCGAGATCAAGGTGGCGTCGTCGGGCACGGAGGTTGCCGATGGCGGCAGGCATGATCTGGGGTCGGTGCCGGCGGGTCAGGCCAGGACCGCGACCTATGAGATCACAAACACCGGCAATGCCGACCTGACGCTTGTCAAGGCGGCTGAGACCGGCGCGCCCGTCAATGTCACGGTCGGCACGATCTCTCCGCCGGACAAGCTGAGGCTTGTGTCCAACGAGACGACGCAGTTCACGGTCAACTACACGCCTGACCATGATGGCCCGTTCTCCTTCGGCCTGACATTCGGCAACAATGACGCCGACGAGGCCCCGTTCAATTTCACTGTCGAAGGTGTCGGGACCGCCGATCCGAAGTTCACGGTGGTGCCGGCCGATTTCACCGTGAATACCGATTTGGACAAGGCGACGGCCATGGTCGAGTTCACCGGCACGCGGGCGGCGCAAGCCACAGACCATGACGGCGTCAAGCCGCTGACCTACAGCCCGGCCTCCGGTTTTGACTTCCCGATCGGCCCCACAAAAGTGACCGTGACGGCGGAAGACAATGACGGCAACAAGTCGACGGCGACCTTCCAGGTGACGGTGATCGATGGGCAGGATCCGGTCATCATCGCCGATGACATCACCAGGGATGCCGAGAACGGCAAGGCGACGGCGACGGTCACTTTCGCACCGACGGTGAACGACAATTCCGGCGAGACCATCACGCCTGTCTGGGTTTCCTCCAGTCCGACGCTCGATTTGAAGAGCGGGTCGGAGTTCCCGATCGGCACCACCACGGTCAAATACAAAGCCACCGACAGCACCGGCAACCAGGCGGAAAAATCCTTCACGGTGACGGTGGAGGACAGACAAAAGCCGGAAATCAACGTCCCGTCCGACATCACGGTGGATGCCGAGGACAAAAAGGCGACGGCAAGGGTCGAGTTTACCGGCGCAAATGCGGCGACGGCGACCGACAATAGCGGCAACACCCCGACGCTGACCTACAGCCCGGCCTCCGGTTTTGACTTCCCGCTCGGCCTGACCACGGTGACCGTGACGGCCACCGACGGCGACAACAACAAGGCGACGGCGACCTTCAAGGTGATTGTGGAGGACAAGCAGCATCCGGTCATCATCGCCGATGACATCACCAGGGATGCCGAGAACGGCAAGGCGACGGCGACGGTCACTTTCGCACCGACGGCGAGCGACAATTCCGGCGAGACCATCACGCCTGTCTGGGTTTCCTCCAGCCCGACGGCTGGTTTGAAGAGCGGTTCCGACTTCCCGATCGGCACGACCACGGTGACCTACAGGGCCGCCGACAGCGCCGGCAACCCGGCGGAAAAATCCTTCAAGGTGTTGGTGATCGACAAGCAGGATCCGGTCATCATCGCCGATAACATCACCAGGCGGGCCGATACGGGCAAGGACACTGCAAATGTCACCTTTTCGCCGACGGCGAACGACAATTCCGGCGAGACCGTCACGCCTTTCTGGTTTTCCTCCAGTCCGACGCCCGGTTTGAAGAGCGGGTCGGATTTCCCGGTCGGCATCACCACGGTGACCTACAGGGCTACCGACAGCGCCAACAACCAGGCGGAAAAGTCCTTCACCGTGACGGTGCAAGACAGCCGTGAACCGGTGATTACGGCTCCGAACATCACCAGGCAGACCGATTCGAACAAGGCGACGGCAACGGTGACCTTCACCGTCACGGCAAACGACACCACGGATGGTTCCATAACGCCTGTCTGGTTTTCCTCCAGCCCGACGCTCGATTTGAAGAGCGGGTCGGACTTCCCGATCGGCATCACCACGGTGACCTACAGGGCCACCGACAGCACCGGCAACCAGGCGGAAAAATCCTTCACGGTGACGGTGGAGGACAGACAAAAGCCGGAAATCAACGTCCCGTCCGACATCACGGTGGATGCCGAGGACAAAAAGGCGACGGCAAGGGTCGAGTTTACCGGCGCAAATGCGGCGACGGCGACCGACAATAGCGGCAACACCCCGACGCTGACCTACAGCCCGGCCTCCGGTTTTGACTTCCCGCTCGGCCTGACCACGGTGACCGTGACGGCCACCGACGGCGACAACAACAAGGCGACGGCGACCTTCAAGGTGATTGTGGAGGACAAGCAGCATCCGGTCATCATCGCCGATGACATCACCGTGAATGCCGAGAACAACAAGGCGACGGCGACGGTCACTTTCGCACCGACGGCGAGCGACAATTCCGGCGAGACCATCACGCCTGTCTGGGTTTCCTCCAGCCCGACGGCTGGTTTGAAGAGCGGTTCCGACTTCCCGATCGGCACCACCACGGTGACCTACAGGGCCGCCGACAGCGCCGGCAACAAGACGGAAAAATCCTTCAAGGTAATTGTCGAGGACAAGCAGTATCCGGTCATCATCGCCGATGACATCACCGTGGATGCCGATACGGGCAAGGACACTGCAAATGTCACCTTTTCGCCGACGGCGAGCGACAATTCCGGTGAGCCCGTCATCCTTGCCTGGGAGTCGTCGGAGCAGACCCCGAACCTGCATAGCGGGTCGGATTTCCCGGTCGGCACCACCACGGTGACCTACAAGGCGATCGACAGCGTCGGCAACACCGCAAAGAAATCCTTCAAAGTGATGGTGCGAGACAGCCGTGAACCGGTGATTACGGCTCCGAACATCATCGTGGATGCCGAGGACGGCAAGGCGACGGCGACGGTGACCTTCACCGTCACGGCAAACGACACCACGGATGGTTCCATAACGCCTGTCTGGGTTTCCTCCAGCCCGACGCTCGATTTGAAGAGCGGGTCGGACTTCCCGATCGGCATCACCACGGTGACCTACAGGGCCACCGACAGCACCGGCAACCAGGCGGAAAAATCCTTCACGGTGACGGTGGAGGACAGACAAAAGCCCAAATTCACTTCCTTCCCCGCCGATATCACGCTCAAGGTGGATTATCCGAACAAAGGCGCGGTGGCGACGTGGAACGAACCTCAGGTCAGCGACAATGCGCCCGGCGCAACCGTCACGCAGATTGCCGGACCGGCCTCCGGTTCCACCTTCGATATCGGTTCGACGACTGTGACCTATGAGGCGCGCGATGCGGCCGACAATCCGCTCAAGCGTTCCTTTACGGTCAATGTCAGCCAGATCCCGCCCGGCTCGGTAACCTTCATCGTCAAATCCGCCAAGGACGGCGCCTTCACCTTCAAATCGCCGGAACCGGCGCTCAACATCACGATCAATGCCAAGGGCGGCAGCGGCAAATCGGACAAGGTCCTGATCCGTCCCGGCTCCTATGACGTGTCCTTTGCCGCCGCCGACAACAGCAACATCGCCGCGGCACAATGCTCGCCCGACAGCAGCAAGCTCGACGCCGAGACCAAGAAAGGCACGATCGTGCTGGTCTCCGGCGTTGCCGTGACCTGCACCATCGATGCGCTCGATTCACGCGGCATCACCAGCGGCCAGATCGGCAGCTTCATGCAGGCCCGTTCCGAACTCATCCTTGCCAACCAGCCCGGGATCGGGCGCCGGCTCGACCGGCTGAACGGGCGCACCGGGGGCGCGACCGGGATTTCCGGCTTCGGCCTGTCGCTGACCCATCCCGCCCTGCCGTTCAGCGCCCGGCTGGGGCGCAATGAGGGCTCATTTGCCTGGAGCCTGCAAAACGCCCGCGGGCAATCGGGCAAGGCCAATCTGCAGGCCGATCCCGGCGCCATTGCCGGCGCGCTGGGTATTCCGCGTTCCGACGACACGGCAGCCAATAACATCCATGGCCCTTCATCAAGCGGCCTGCTGGCGCTGGGTCCGACAAGCCGTGACGTTTCCTACCCCGGTATTGCCGATGCCGATCCCGCCACCGATCCGATGGCGCGGCGCTTCGATGTGTGGGCCCAGGGCACCTATGCAGGTTACAGCGCCAGCGGCGGCAAGGGACGCTTTGCCATCGTCCATGCCGGCGCCGACTATCTGGTCAATCCCAACCTGCTGATCGGCCTCGGCCTGCAGACCGACTGGACCACCATGGACGCCGCATCAAACGACGGCCGGGTCGCTGGTTACGGCTTCATGGCCGGCCCCTATGCCACCGCCCGGCTGGCCGACGGCTTCTATGCCGATGCACGCATTGCCTGGGGCCGGTCGTTCAACAAGATAAGCCCGTTCGGCACCTACACCGATCCGTTCCGCGCCGAACGCTGGCTCGGTTCGGCAGCGCTGATCGGCGAGACCAGTTGGAACATGCTGACCATCCGGCCGGAACTGCGGCTGTCCTGGTTCCGCGAACGCTCAAAGGCCTATGTCGATACGCTCGGCGTCGCCATTCCGGCGGTTACCGTCGAGACCGGCACGCTGGAGTTCGGCCCGACGTTTACGCTGAAACCCTTCGAGATCGGCAGCGGCCTGTTGCTGACGCCGCATCTGACGGTCGAAGGCATCTGGACATTCGCCCAGACCAACACCGCCACCACCGTGTCGCAACAGCCGGGTCTCGGCGAGACCGGGGTGCGCGGCCGCGTCGAGGCGGGATTGAACCTCGCCGACGACAACGGCACAAGCGTCAATGCCTCCGCCTTCTATGACGGCCTCGGCAATGCAGACTTCAAGGCATGGGGCGCAAAACTGTCCGTCCATAAGGCGTTTTGAGGCAAAAGGCCGGCCATAATGGATCAGTCGGTTTGCGATTGATCCGGTGCCGGCCGGTATCCGTAAAAATTGCCGCGAGCGCGGCCGGATATGCCTGTTACACACTACGCCCGTTCGGGTTGTTCGTCCTCGGTTTGCTGCCGTTTATTTGCACATGCGCTTATTCGCACATAAATGCGCGATGCGCTCAAACGAGGTGGGGGTAAATGCGGTGGCCACCGTGCGATTCGACAAGCAGCGATCCGCGGTGGCCACCGTATACTGCAGCGTCCAAACAGCTTGATATCCGATAAATCGGGGAAATGTCGTTGACGTCGCCCGGGGAGGGTGCGCTAGCGAAGACGTCCAATTGGCCGGAAATACGCTGGAACTCGTAGCCGATCGGCGGTTTGCCGCAAAAGCGGAACTGTGTCCCCGGGCGACGTGTAAAGCGTGACCGAGTCGGCTATAACAATATAACTTATTGAAAATATTGAGCAATCAAACCCGCCATGACGGCGGATTTCTTTGCGTTTCGCTGTCGGCAATCGAACTTCAGGATGCGGTGGCTTTGGTCACTGACGATGCCGTATCACCAGTCCGATTGAAAAAGTCCCATAATGCTGATACTAACTGATCGATCAGTCAGTAATTAGCCGTGCATGCGGCATGACACGAAGAGCAAGCCCGGGGCTGAATGGAGTGACGCAGGCAGGCGCGGTGAAAACGGCGGAAGAGGCGGGCGGCAAGGCGAAACCGGCCGGCGTGCGTTTTGCCGCGATCCTTGATGCCGCCGAGATCGTTTTTGCCAAGAACGGCTTTGCCGGGGCTAGCGTACGCGAAATCGCCGAGAAGGCCGGCGTAGCGCAGGCGCTCATCCACTACCACTTCGACACCAAGGAAAAACTGTTCGAGGCCATTGCGGCGAGGCGTTCGGCCGAGATCAACGACGCGCGGGCTGCCAACCTGGATAGCATCCTGAAATCGAATGTGCCGATCCGCTTGGAACAGGTGGTCGAGGCGCTGTTTCGTCCGACCATTGAGGTCGGCCACTCGCTGGCCACCGACGGAGGCGGATTCTCACGTATTCTCGTGTCGATCGCCAACTCGTCGGATGCGCGCGACCAGAAACTGGCGGAGACTTACTACGATCCGATCGCCCACCGGTTCATCGACGCGTTCTGCCTGATCGAGCCGGAGTTGACCCGCAAGGATGCGGTGTGGGCCTACATGTTTTCGATCGGGGTTGGCATGACGATGATGGCGCGGACAGGCCGCTCGACACGTCTTTCCAGCGGCCTGTGTGATGACAGCAATATCGAGGAAATGCTGGAGGAAATCGTCGTCTACGTCTGCGGTGGCGTACGGGCGATGATCGCGAAATCAAAATCGGAAAAACGGTAATTCCAACAGGGAGGAAATAATGAAAAACAAAATTCTGTCTGCAGTGCTTGGAACAGCGCTGATCGCGGCGGCCACGTCGGGAGGAGCGACGGTTGCGAAAGCGGACGAGATAAACGCAACGATCGTTGCGGGTCATCCGCCGGTGTTCAGGTGGGTCAAGCATGCAAGCCAAACATTTATCCCGGCGGTCAATAAAGCGTTGGAAGGAACCGGACACTCGATCACCTGGTCCGAGCAGTATGGCGGTTCACTGGCGAAAGTCGGCGATGAGTTGGAAGCGGTCGAGGAAGGTCTGGCCGAAGTCGGACTGGTCTCCAGCCTGTTTGACCCGGCCAAATTGTCGGTCCAAAACGTGACCTATTTTACGCCCTTCGTGCAATCCGATTCCACGCTGGTATCGGAAATGATGGATTCACTGCACGATACCAATGCGCAGCTGCGCGCATCGTGGGAGGAAAACGGCCTGGAATATCTGGGTGGAGCCATCGGAATCGACGACTATCTTTTGATGACGAACTTCCCGGTCAATTCAATTGCCGATCTCGACGGCAAGAAGATCGGTGCACCGGGACCTGCGGTCAACTGGCTCAAGGGCACGGGTGCAGTCGGCGTCTCGGGCAATTTGACCACCTACTACAACGAGCTCAAAACCGGTGTTTATGACGGCGTGATCGTGTTTGCGTCGGCTGCACTGCCGGGCAAGCTGCACGAGGTGGCGCCGCACATCACCAAGGTCGGCTTCGGCGCGCAGTATGCTGGCGGGCTGGCGGCCAATAAGGAGTGGTTCGACGGCCTGCCCGAGGAAGTACAAAAGGCGCTTAAATCAGCCGCGGTGGCCGATCGCATTGCCTATCACACCGATCTCGATGCTTCTGTCTCAAAGTTCCTTGGCATCATGCAATCCCAGGGCGCGACGGTGAAGGAAGTCGATGAGGCTTTCCGCAAGCAGTGGGCCGATGGCATGGACAATGTCGCCAAGGACTGGGCCGCCAGGCTCGACGGCGATGGCAAACCGGGTACGGACGTGCTGAAGACCTACATGGATACCATGCGTGCGGCCGGAGCAACGCCTGTGCGCGATTGGGACAAGGAATAGCTACGGTTTGGCGGGCTGTCACCGGTCCGCAATCAAGCGACTGCAGACCGGATGCATCGGTACTTTCGATGCATTCGGGAGCAAATTCCCTGCAAAAGGTTTCGGGGCATGGCCACTGAACGCAACACCGGCCCGGCATTTCGATCATGAAAAAAAGCGTCAAGCAGAGGCGGCTGGAAATTCGCGCGGAGCGGCTGCGCAAGGCGCGCAAAGCCGAAACGCTTGCGGCGCGGGGCGGTGGGTACTTTCCCTGGGAGGAAGCCAGAAACCCGAAGGCGCCGCCTGCCGGAGCCGTTGCAGCCAACTGGGATGAGCTCGCGCACAACAATACCTACGGCCCGCTGCCGCATTTCTATGTCGATCTTTCCTTTCGCTGCGCTGGCTGCGGAAGCGATGAACTGTGGACCGCAAAGCAGCAGAAATGGTGGTACGAGATCGCAAAGGGTGACATCAATTCCACGGCCAAATACTGCCGCGCATGCCGCAACCTGCATCGGCAACATCGCGATGAGGCGCGACAGGTCCACATTCGCGGACTGATCGCCAAGCGCGGACTTCAGGCGGCAGCAGAATTGCTTCAAAAACCTGTCGGCGAACTGGAGCGATATGTCAGCGAGGTGGGCAATGGCTGATACCCGTCGACGGACCCGGTGCGCTTGCGGTCACTTCATGGCGGCGGATCGCGCGTCATGAGGACCATCCGTCGCCTCATCGATCTGATCACCACCGGGCTCAACGTGATCGGGACCCTGTTGATTATCGGCATCATGGTTTTGGTCAACGCGGATGTGATTGGTCGCGGTGTGTTTAACCTGCCGATATCCGGTGTCCCGGAAATGGTGTCGATGTCGATCGTGGCGATCGTTTTCCTGCAAGTTGCCCAAGCGTTCCGCATGGGTCGCCTGACGCGTACCGAAGCGTTGCTGGGCATGCTGCAAAAGCATTATCCTAAAGTGCGGGCCCTGGCCGAACTGATCTTCTGCGCCGGCGCCATAGCAATCATGGTTCAATTGCTGACCGCCAGTTGGCCGCTGTTCGTAAAATCATGGGTCCGCAACACCTTCGAAGGTACAATCGGCGATTTTACTGCTCCAATCTGGCCAGTGAAGCTGGTCATCCTGATCGGGTGCGTTGCGCTGATCGTTCAGATTGTGGCAGCAGGGTTTTCGGCTGCCGGTCAGTTATTGGGCTTTGGTGAGGAAGACCGATGAGCGGGTTCGAGATCGGGCTGCTGTCGCTTGCCGTCATGGTCGTGCTTGTCTACGCCGGCTTCTGGGTGCCGTTTGCACTCATGCTGACTTCGTTTGGCGGTGTGTGGCTGATCAAGGGCTCTCCGCTGCTGGCCGGCAAGTTGCTGGCGTTGGCGGCTTCGGAAACCATATCCAGCTACTTCTTCGGTGTCGTGCCGTTGTTCGTGTTGATGGGATACGTGGTTTCGGTCACCGGCATGGGACGGGACGCGTTTGATGTCGCCAACCAGGTTTTCCGCAGATTGCGCGGCGGTCTGGGCATCGGAACCGTGGGCGCCAACGCTATATTTGCCGCCATCACCGGCATATCCATTGCTTCGGCGGCGGTTTTCACGCGTATCGCGGTGCCGGAAATGGTGCGCCACGGCTACACAAAGCGGTTTTCCGTCGGTGTTGTCGCGGGTTCGTCGGTCCTCGGCATGCTGATTCCGCCGAGCCTTCTATTGATCCTGTACGGCCTGCTAACGGAGCAGTCCGTCGGCGATCTGTTCATCGCCGGGATACTTCCGGGTTTGCTGCTTGCGATCGTGTTCGGCATGGGCGTGGTGGCGATGGCGACGCTCTGGCCGGCATTTGTCGGCAAAGACATATCCGGTCCGCTGTCGGACGACGATGATCTGTCTTTTGCGGAATTGGCCAATAAGGGATTGCCGATCGCGGGTCTGATTTTGCTCGTACTCGGTGGCATATATGGCGGGTGGTTCACACCGATTGAAGCCGGTGCCGTCGGGTGTCTTGGAGCGGTTGTCATCGCATTGGCGAGGCGACGCCTGAACTGGGCGGATTTCTGGCAGGTTCTCAACGATACCGGGCTGGTAACCGCCTCGATCTGTTTTCTGATTATTGCCGCGCAAATGTATTCGCGCATGCTGGCGCTGTCCGGCGTACCGGCGGGTTTCGGTTCTTTCGTCGCCACAGCGGATATCGGTTTCTGGGGCGTGATATTTGCCTATGTCGCGCTGGTTATTTTGATGGGTACCATTCTCGATTCCTCGTCGATCATGCTGATCCTGGTTCCGCTCATGCTACCGGTGATCTCATCGATGCAAGTCGACCTCGTCTGGTTTGGGATCGTAACGGTGCTGGCAGTCGAGATAGGCCTGCTGACGCCGCCATTCGGAATTTCGGTATTCGTCATCAAATCTTCTCTGGATGACTCATCAATCACGCTCGGCGACATATTCGCGGGCGCGGCGCCTTTCGCGTTGATGATGCTGGTTGTCCTGATTGCGGTTCTGGCCTTTCCCTCCCTGGCGACTGCGCTTCTGTAAGAAAGGAAAACAACAATGCCACGCCGAATTGTCGACCTTTCCGTCGCCCTTGAAGCTGACATCATCTCCGATCCGCCACCGATGCTGCCGAAGATCGATTACATCGATCATCAGCAATCGGCCGAACAGGTGATGCAGTTCTTTCCAGGCCTGACCAAGGATCAACTGCCGGGTGGTGAGGGCTGGGCGGTGGAGATGCTGCAAATCGCCACCCACAACGGCACCCATCTGGATGCGCCCTATCACTACCATTCGACGATGAACAACGGTGAACGTGCGATCACCATTGATGAGGTGCCGCTGGAATGGTGTTTCAATCCCGGTGTCAAACTGGATTTCCGTCACTTAGATGACGGATACGTGGTGCGAGCCAACGACGTAGAAGCCGAGCTAATCCGCGTCGGTCATGAATTGAAGCCGCTCGATATCGTTGTCGTCAACACTTCTGCCGGCGCGCGATATGGCGAGCCGGATTATCTGATGAAGGGCTGCGGGATGGGCCGTGAGGCGACACTCTATCTGTTGGAGCAGGGTGTGCGCGTTACCGGGACGGATGCGTGGAGCTGGGATGCGCCATTTGCGTTCACCGCGCAGGAATTTGCCAGAACCGGCGATCCATCGATCATCTGGGAGGGGCACCGTGCCGGTATGGAGATCGGCTACTGCCATATCGAAAAACTGTCGAATCTGGACACGCTTCCGGCGACCGGATTCGAGATTTCCTGTTTCCCCTGGAAAATCAAGGGCGCATCGGCGGGTTTCACGCGCGCCGTCGCCATTTTCAACGACTAGGAGCTTCCGCAATGGCACAGAAAATGAAAAAGGTGATCATCACTTGCGCTGTGACGGGCGGCGTACATACACCGACCATGTCGGATGCGCTTCCGATCACGCCCGATGAGATTGCCCGCCAATCAATCGATGCTGCCGAAGCCGGCGCATCGATCATTCATCTTCATGCGCGCGATCCCGAAACGGGCATGCCGACACCCGATCCCAACGTATTCATGCAGTTTCTGCCGCGCATCAAACAGTCGAGCGATGCGGTGATCAATATCACAACAGGCGGCGGTCTCGGTATGACCGTCGAAGAGCGGCTCGCAGGTCCGCTGAAGGCAGAACCGGAGATGACGTCACTCAACATGGGCTCGATGAACTTTGCCCTGCATCCGCTTGCGGGCAAGTACAAGGAGTGGAAGCACGATTGGGAAAAACCGTTCCTTGAGGCGAGCGAGGACTTCATATTCCGCAACACATTCCGCGACATCGCCTACATTCTGAAGCATCTTGGCCAAGGCTGCGGTACCCGCTTCGAACATGAATGCTACGATATCGGCCACCTCTACAACCTGGCCTATTTCGTCGATGCCGGTTTGGTCAAACCGCCGTTTCTGGTGCAGTCGATTTTCGGCATTCTGGGCGGCATCGGCGCCGAGATGGAAAACGTCATGTTCATGAAACAGACAGCGGACCGCCTGTTTGGCGATGACTATGTCTGGTCGGTGCTGGCGGCGGGACGCTTCCAGATGCCGTTCATTACCCAGGCAGCGATGATGGGCGGCAATGTCCGTGTGGGACTTGAGGATTCGTTGTTTGTCGGCAAAGGCAAACTTGCCAAGTCCAACGCCGAACAGGTGACGAAGATCCGTACGATTCTGGAGGAACTGGGGCTTGAAATCGCAACCCCGAAGGACGCCCGTGATGTGCTTAAGCTCAAGGGTGGCGACATGGTCAATTTCTGATGGCACAGCACAATCCGATAGATGGTTTCGAAGTCGATCCGGCGACCATTCACACGATTGGTCACGACCTTCAGCGCCCCGAGTGCATACTGGCCGAACCGGATGGTTCGCTGTGGTCGGCCGATGCGCGCGGTGGAGTGATGCATATCCGCACGGATGGCAGCCAACAGTTGATCGCCCAGAGCGAGCAAACAGAATTTGCGAACGCCGACGACGAGGCGGCCCGCTTCACCGAAGGCACGTTGCCGAATGGCCTCGCATTTGCGCGCAACGGCGACATTCTGATTTCCAACTTCGGTACCGACCGACTCGAGGTGATGGGCCGTGGCGGTGAAACCAGGATTCTGTACGACACCATAGACGGCAAACCGATCGGCAAGGTCAATTTTGTGTTGCGGGACAGCCGCGACCGTATCTGGTTGACTGTCTCGACCATGGTTCCGAACTGGATGGATGCGGCGCGCTCCAAGATCGTTGACGGTTATGTGGCGCTGGCTGACGAAAAGGGATTACGGATCGTCGCTGACGGCTTTGCCTTTACCAACGAGATCCGACTGGATGCGGCCGAGGAGTGGCTGTACGTCGTCGAAACAACCGCGATGAAAGTAACCCGTTTCCGTGTGGGTGAGGACGGGTCTCTTTCAGGCCGTGAGACATACGGTCCGGAAAATCATGGTGCCTTCATCGATGGCATTGCATTTGATTCTTATGGCAATTTGTGGGGCACCCATGTGATGACCGACCGGGTGTTTGCGATCACACCAGACGGTGATTTGCGCGTCTTGCTGGATGACGACAACGGATCCGAGGCCGGAAGGGCGCTGCTGGATGCGTTTGCCAAAGGAAAGGCGACACCTGACCTGATGATGGCCTGCGGTGGCTCCATTGCACCTTGGATGGCGAGCATCACATTTGGCGGACCAGATTTGAGAAACGTCTATGTCGGTAGTCTGCGCGGTACCGATATTCCGTGGTTCCGCTCTCCTGTGGCAGGGCTGCCCATGGTCCATTGGAATGAGGGCAAAACCAATGAATAACAATAAAGGCAGTTCGCAAAACACTGTTGTACAGTTCGATTGTGCGGGAAGAGCCGTCGGCAAGATGCGAAACGAATTGGCCATCAACATGATCCGACCTTTTGAGGAAGGGCCGTTCGAGCTTGCAACCGATGAGGGATCGTTCCACGGCGGCGATGCCACCGCGCCACCACCGCTGGCGTTGTTCGTTGGCGGATTGACCGGATGCATTATGACCCAGATCAGGGCCTTCGCGAAACGCATGGGCGTCACCCTGAAAGATCTGAATGTGGAAACCAGGGTGCAGTGGGACTGGGAAGCGAAAGGCAGGATCTACGAGACCGGACCAAAGGCGTTCGATATCGATATTCTGATCGAGAGCGACGATGACGATGATGCGGTTATCGCGCTGATCCAGGCCGCGAAAAAGGGTTGCTTCATCGAGCAAACGCTCAGTCAGACCAATACTATTCGTCATCGCATGAAAACCGATGATGGCTGGATGGACGTCTGATTTCGCCATCGGCGGATAGTCGGACGCACTACGCTCGGCGGCATGATCGTAATGACACCGTATCGCCAAGCCGATATAACGGGGGGGTTGCGGTACCGATTGCCGATATCACAGACCAGGTCATGGACCCATAAACAGGATCAACAATGGTATGCGCAAATTTGGTTGGATATTAGGAGCGAGCTTGCAGGAAACCGTCCGGTTTTCAAAAGCTTGCGACGCAATAGCCGGGCAAATTTGCCATATCCTTCGGACGCTCGAATCCGCTTGCCAAACCTTCGTCAAAGGCCTCAACCGGGGGATTGGCCCCGCTTTTTGGCCTTTTCCTTGTTTTGCTATGCGGTTTCGGCGCCATTTTGACCCTGTTTGTGGGTCCATGACCTAGGTTGATTGAAGCCGCCTGCCGCGACCGAAGGCAGCCAAATCAGGATCGACCCAATGACACGTTTGCAAATGGCACCGGCACGAGTGGAACGGGAAGAGCTGTGTGATGGCGCATTCATATTGCGGTCACCGATATCGCTGGCTGACTATCCAGACACATTGATCGAGCATCTCGATCGGTGGGCCAACGAAGCGCCGGATCGCCTGTTTCTAGCCGAACGCGATGCAACGGGCGATTGGCAAAAGATGACGTACGCGCAGGCGCGCAATGCCGCGCGATCGATCGCCGGAAGCCTCCACGATCGCCGGATTTCTGCCGACAGGCCGATCATGATCATCGGCGACAATTCAATTGACCACGCGCTGATGATGCTCGGTGGCTTCTATGCCGGTATTCCGGTGTCGTCGATTTCGACACCCTATGCCCTGATGTCGGCGGACCACGGCAAGCTCAAGCACGTATTCGGCATTCTGGATCCTTCGATAATCTACGTTCCCGATGGCGAGCGGTTTTCCAAAGCGCTTGGCGCTCTCGACCTTGCCGGAGTAGAGGTGGTGGTATCGGACAACCAGCCATCGGATCAAGCTGCCACCCTGTTTCAGGCACTATGCGACAACGGCGCTCCTTCGGCGATCGATGGTGCCGCCGGTTCGGTGAAGCCGGATGATATCGCCAAGATATTGTTTACATCCGGTTCGACGGGAATGCCGAAAGGGGTGATTAATACACACCGCATGTTGTGCTCAAATCAGCAGGCGCTCGCCCAGGTTTGGCCGTTTATCGAGAAGCGACCGCCGGTATTGGTCGATTGGCTGCCATGGAGCCATACTTTCGGCGGCAACCACAATTTCAATCTCGTCCTTCGCAACGGTGGCACTTTGTACATCGACGGCGGCAAGCCCGTTCCCGGACTGATCGATGCGACCGTATCGAATTTGAAGGACGTGGCGCCGACGATCTACTTCAACGTGCCGCGCGGCTATGATCAGCTGATTCCGTTTCTGGAGGCTGATGCTGAGTTTCGCGACCACTTCTTCTCCAATCTGGACACGGTGTTCTACGCCGCTGCGGCGCTACCGCAGAATCTCTGGGAGCGTTTGGAGAAATTGTCTGTTGCTGCGTGTGGATCAAAGATCACGATGACATCTGCGTGGGGTTCGACGGAAACCGCTCCGTTGGCAACCAGCGTGCATTTCGCAATTGACCGGGCGGGTGTGATTGGTCTGCCGGTGCCCGGTACAGACGTCAAGCTGGTACCGAATGCCGACAAGCTTGAAATCCGTGTGCGCGGTCCGAATGTGACACCGGGCTACTACAAGCGCCGCGACCTGACGGATGAGGCGTTTGACGGTGACGGTTTTTATTGCATCGGTGATGCGGTGAAACTCGCAGCCAGTGACGACCCGGCGCAGGGGCTGGTGTTCGATGGGCGCGTTGCCGAGGACTTCAAGCTGCTGACCGGAAGTTGGGTCAGCGTCGGTGCCTTGCGGGTGGCCGCGATTGCGGCAGGCGAACCGATGATCCAGGATGCCGTTGTGACCGGTCACGACCGTGATGAAATCGGCCTTCTGGTGTTTCCCAACCCGGTTGGAATGGCGCAGATTGCCGACCTGCCCCCGGACACTCCGATTGCTGACCTCGCAGCCGATGTTAAGGTCGTCGCGGCGCTCAAGGAGGCGATTGGCACGTACAATGGTGACCATTCAGCCTCGAGTCAGCGCATCGGCCGGTTGCTTATCCTGGAACAGCCACCGCAGTTGGACGCCAATGAAATTACCGATAAGGGCTATATCAACCAGCGCGCGGTGCTCGAGCATCGGGCGGAATTGGTGGACAGGCTTTATTCGGGCGGCGCCGGCGTGATCCAGATATGATCGGTATTTCCCGTTTCACGATTTCAAGAGACGGTTAAATCGACCGGCAGAAATTCGACAACGATAATTGGAAGGCGGCACCACAGCGGCTAACCTGCATCTTCAACCGGAATCAATTCTACAAGAACTTCAAGCGGAGGTATTCAAGGTGAGCGAGAGTTTCAATCCCGAAGGCTGGTTGCGCCCGAAAGGGTACTCCAATGCGATATCAGCGAGCGGAAGAATGGTGTTTATTGCTGGCCAGGTCGGGTGGAATGCCAAAGAAGAATTCGAAACGGACAGTTTTGTCGGTCAGACGCGCCAGGCGCTGTTGAACATCAAGGCCTGTCTTGAAGCGGCTGGCGCGACGACCGAAAACATCGTTCGGATGACGTGGTATGTCGTCGATAAGCAAGAGTATCTCGACGAACTGGCGCAGGTCGGCCAAGCCTACCGGGATGTTGTTGGACGTGTGTATCCGGCCATGAGTTTGGTCGAGGTTAGCGGGCTCATCGAAGTGGGCGCAAAGTTGGAAATCGAGGCAACGGCTGTTGTGCCCAATTGAGTAGCGTCAGTGTGCCTCAACTCGCATATTTGCAAAAATACGTATTCTGGTACATAAATAGGTTTATTGGGAATGATGATGGCGAAATAACAAACGCTGCATCAAGGTGCCAATGGGATTAATGATTGAATTTTCCAGCTAAGCGCTGCAAATTCAATATGAATTACAAGAATGGCAGAAAAGTCTGCCATTCATAGTTCAATCCGACGGGAGGAAAACCATGAAAAAGAAACTGTCTGCAACTCTGGCAGCCCTGCTGCTTGCAGGAACCGCGGTCCAGGCCGCCGAGGTCAAGATTGGCTTTGTGACCACTTTGACCACTGGCGCCGCGGTTATCGGTAAGGATCAACAAAATGCCGTGAATCTGGCCATTGAACATATGGGCGGAAAGATGGGTGATTTGGACGTCAATGTCATATTTGGTGATGACGGTTTTAAACCGGAGACCGGGAAACAGGCCACCGACAAGCTGGTAAAACAGGATGACGTTGATTTCGTAGCCGGCTATATTTGGAGCCATGTGTTGCTCGCATCGCGCAAATCCGTCCTGGATGCCGGAAAGTTTCTGATCTCTGCCAACGCAGGACCATCGCAACTTGCCGGAAAGCTTTGCCACGAGAACTTCTTCTCGACGTCGTGGCAAAATGACCAAACGCCCATGGCGATGGGCGAGGTGCTGAACCAGCAGGGTGTCAATTCGCTTTACATCATGGCGCCGAATTACGCGGCTGGAAAGAATATGGTTGCCGGCGTCGAGCGCACTTTCAAAGGCGAGATCAAGGGCAAGGATTTCACAAAATGGGGAGCTGACGCACAGCTTGATTTTTCCGCTGAACTGGCGAAAGCCAAGGCATCCGGTGCGCAGGGCATTTTTGCCTTTTATCCCGGAAAAGCGGGTGGCGCGTTCATCAAACAATACAATCAGGCTGGTCTCAAGGATGTCCTGCCGCTCTATACGGTGTTCACGGTTGACGGTATTTCATTGCCGAAGCTGCAAGCCGCAAATTTCGAAGGAGTGCTCGGTTCGAAGATTACCCAACACTGGGGTCCTTCGCTGGACAATGCTCAAAACAAGCGCTTTGTCGCCGATTTCAAGGCCAAGTACGGTTCATACCCGACCTTCTACGCGTCACAGGCCTACGATTCGATGTTCCTGATCAAGTCGGCAGTTGAAGCCGTCGGCGGAGATCTGAGCAACATGGACGGCATGCGCGCCGCGATGAAGTCGGCCAACTATGAATCAGTGCGTGGCAAATACAGCTATGGCAACAACCACATGCCGATCCAGAATTTCTATCTTCGCGAAGTCGTAAAGGACGGCGACGGCAACTGGACCACGAATGTCGTCAAGACAGTCTATGAGGCGCATCAGGATCCTTATGCCCAGGACTGCCCGCTGAAGTAACTGCGCTTCTCAAATCCACGGTGACCGGGGCAAACCTGCCCCGGTTCCACCAGGCAACAATTGCGGATCCGGGTCAGTGGACACAGCACTCCTATTCATCCAGATGTTCAACGGCGTGCAACTGGGCCTGTTGCTGTTTCTGCTTGCATCCGGTCTGACGCTCGTTTTCGGAATACTGGATTTTGTCAATTTGGCGCACGGCGCGCTTTATATGATCGGTGCGTTCTTCTGCGCATCGTTGACCTTCATCACGGGAAATTTTCTATTGGCAGTGCTTCTCGCGTTGCCGGCTACCGCGATTGTCGGATATCTTATTGAGCGGGTCGTTGTTCGCAATCTCTACCAGCGAAGCCATCTGGATCAAGTATTGGCAACGTTCGGCCTGATCTTGGTGCTTGATACGAGTGCGCATCTGATCTGGGGCCCTGCAGGCATCGCGGTACCGCTTCCGGCCTGGCTTGATGGCCAGGTCAACATATTCGGTGGTGTTGTGGTTCCAACATTCCGGCTTCTCATCATTGGCGCGGGCCTTGCGATTGCCGGCGGATTATTCTGGATTGTCAACTACACACGCCTAGGCATGTTGATCCGCGCCGGAGCATCCAACCGAACCATGGTTTCCGCACTGGGTATCGATATCCAGACATTGTTCAGTCTGGTCTTCGCCCTGGGTGCGGTCTTGGCTGGCCTTGCCGGCATGCTGATCTCACCGATCACCGAGGCATCGATCGGCATGGGTAACGATATCATCATCACAGCCTTCGTGGTGATCATCATCGGCGGAATCGGCTCGATCAAAGGAGCTTTTATCGGTGCGATCATCATAGGCCTGATCGATACGATGGGCCGCTCCTATCTCGACGATTTGTTCAAGATCGTGATGAGCACAGAAGCTGCGGAAACGTCGGCTCCGGCGGTGTCCGCTATGCTGATCTACATTTTGATGGCTCTCATCCTCGCCCTGCGCCCGCAGGGATTGTTTCCGCCCAAGGTGCGTTGATCCCGCGATGCGAAACATCACCTCAAGCTGGATTACCGTTGTCGTCGTCGTCGCACTTGGCATCTTACCACCGGTATTCCTGTGGAACGGCCAGGCATTTTATATGGACCTCGCGACACGGCTCGTGATTCTGGGGATCGCTGCTGTCAGCCTCAACCTGATATTGGGCTTTGGTGGATTGGTGTCGTTCGGTCACGCCGCCTTTATCGGAATTGGCGCCTATTGTGTCGGGATACCAGCATACCACGCCACCTACGGTGAGTTCGATGCCATCGCATCCTATAGTGGTCTGTTTCAGATCCTGCTTGCGGTGGGAGCTGCCAGCCTGTTTGCGCTGATTACCGGCATGATTTGTCTGCGTACAAAGGGCGTGTATTTCATCATGATCACCATGGCATTTGCGCAGATGGTGTTCTTCCTGTTTGTTTCGTTGGAAACCTATGGCGGCGATGACGGCCTGGTCATCGATGTGCGTTCCGAACTTCCGCTGGTCAATCTCGATGATCCCCTGCAGATGTATCTGCTTTGCTACTTGTCGCTCATTGCGACCATGCTCATCGTTCGTACCATTACCCGTTCGCGTTTCGGTATGGTTTTGCAAGGTGCCAAAGATAACAATGAGCGCGTCGTCACGCTGGGGTACAACACGTATCTGTATCGACTGACTGCTTATGTGATTTCTGGTGGACTGTGTGGATACGCTGGAGCCTTGCTGGGAAATTTCACTACCTTCATTTCACCCGAGATGATGGGTTGGACGCGTTCGGGTGAGTTGATGTTCATGGTAATTCTCGGTGGCGCGGGAACGACCTTGGGACCAGTGCTAGGCTCGCTGGTATTTATTGTGGTCGAAGAAATCCTGTCGCACTTCACCACCTATTGGCACCTGCCATTCGGGATCATGCTGATTGTCATCGTATTGTTTGTTCGAGGCGGAATAATGGGCCTTATCGGCAGCAAGGTTGAATGACATGTCTGGCCTGTTGCAAATCGCCGGACTTCAAAAACGCTTTGGCGGCGTAAACGCTACCGACAATGTCACTTTGGATGTGTTGGAGAGCGAATTGCATGCAATCATCGGTCCAAACGGCGCGGGTAAGACAACGCTGATCTCACAGCTCTCGGGCGCCCTGAGGCCGGATGGCGGATCGATCGTCTTCGACGGAGCAAATATCACCGCGACGCCCGCGCATGCCAGGGCTCGGCTTGGAATCACCCGATCATTCCAGATCACCTCGCTGCTGATGTCCATGTCGGTTCTCGACAATGTTGCCCTTGCGGTGCAGGCTCGCAACGGCCATTCCTTCCGTTTTATCAAGCCGGCGCGCACAATCCGACATATCCGCGAGGAGGCGGTGGACACGCTCCAGCAGGTGGGATTGGAAAACCGGGCAAACGATCCGACCGTAGCGCTTTCCCACGGCGAACACCGGCAACTTGAGATCGCTATTGCCCTGGCTTCCAAGGCAAAGCTGATGCTCCTCGATGAACCGATGGCAGGTCTTGGATCGGAGGAATCGACCAAAATGGTCGATTTCCTTAAGGCTCTGAAAGGCAGTTGCACGATCCTGTTGATCGAACATGACATGGATGCGGTGTTCGCGCTGGCTGATCGCATATCGGTGCTTGTCTATGGCAAGATCATCGCAACCGGATCTCCAGAGGACATCCGCTCCAATGATCAGGTTCGTCATGCCTATCTGGGTGAGGATTGATTGATGCTGAAGGTCAGCGGTCTCACGACCCACTATGGCAGCAGCCAGGCGCTATTCGGCGTCGATATCGAAATCGGCTCCGGCGAAGTTGCCACACTGCTGGGCCGAAACGGGATGGGCAAGACTACGACCATCAACTCGATCATGGGGATCGTTTCACCAAGCGCAGGATCGATAAGTTTCGACGATGCGGAGCTTGTGGGCCGTTCGTCATTCAAGATCGCCAATCTCGGGATTGGATTGGTGCCGGAGGGCCGCCAGATATTTCCGAATCTGAGCTTGTGGGAGAACCTAGTAGCGACAGCGAGCAATCATCTGCGCGTTGTCGATCCCTGGACAGTGGAGCGGGTGTTCGGTCTGTTTCCCGAACTTGGCGAACGGCGAAGATCGATGGGAAATCTGCTGTCTGGCGGCGAGCAGCAGATGCTGGCAATCGGCCGTGCGCTGATGACCAATCCGAAATTGCTTATTCTTGATGAGGCAACGGAAGGCCTTGCGCCCCTGGTTCGGCAGAAGATCTGGGCGGCGCTCAATCGAATTCGAGAACAGAATATTTCCATCTTGATCGTGGACAAGAACCTAACCGATCTTCTGAAAATAGCCGATCGCAACTTCGTCATTGAACGCGGTCGGATTGTCTGGTCCGGTGCGTCCGACGCTTTGCGCAAGGACGAGAGCGCCCTGCACCGCTATTTGGGAGTTTGAGCGTTCCAAAATTGCGGCTCAAAGGCTGCTTGAAGCCAAGGAGGTGAACATGGCCGACACGAACGGGAATGCTGCAGTCTTCTTTGTCGACAGCAATGCAGAAAGTTCGCACGGCAACAAGCCGGCCTTCATCGAGGCGACAGGCCAATGTCGCCAGATCACCTATAAGGAACTGTCAGAGCAAGGCGGGCGCATGGCGGAACTGTGCGAGCGCCACGGGATTGCGCGCGAGGATCGTGTGGCGTTACTGGTTCTCGACCGCATCGAATTTCCGATCATATTCTGGGGCTGCATTAAAGCAGGAGTAATCCCTGTTGCGCTGAACACCCTGCTTTCAACCAGCGTGTATGACGCGATTTTACGCGACAGCCGGTCTCGTGCACTGTTCGTCTCGCACGAACTGTTGCCGGTTGTCGAACCGGTGCTGGCTGACAATCCTTATCTAGAGTCTGTGTTTGTGATCGGCGGAGACAATACGGATAGCCACAACGCATTTGCCAAGGAACTTGCCATCAGCAATCCTCGCGATACGGTTCATGCAAGCGCCGATGAATGCGCATTCTGGCTTTATTCTTCCGGCTCAACCGGTGTGCCGAAAGGCGTGTGTCATGTCCACAGCAGTATGCAGGCGACTGCGGATACCTATGGCGCAGAAGTGCTCGGCATCAAGCATGACGACAAGGTATTCTCCGCTGCAAAGATGTTTTTTGCCTATGGCCTCGGCAACTCGATTTCGTTTCCGATGTCTGTAGGTGCGTCGACGATATTGCTCGGAGAACGGCCAACGCCTGAAAGCGTATTTGACGTGATCGAACGGACGCAGCCGACAGTGTTTTGCGGTGTGCCCACGCTCTACGCAGCGATGGTCGCCGGATTGGAAGCGGGCGATTTTCGAATCTCCAATCCACCGAGGCGCTGCATTTCTGCCGGCGAAGCGTTGCCGGAAGAAGTGGGCAAACGCTGGAAAGCGTTATTGGGTACCGATATTCTCGATGGCGTCGGCTCAACCGAGATGCTGCACATATTCCTGTCCAATAGCCCTGACGATGTGGTGTACGGTACGTCAGGCACAGCCGTTCCTGGATATGAGTTGAGGCTGGTCGATGAGACTGGAAACGATGTCGAAGCCGGCACGGTCGGTGAACTGCTGGTGAACGGGCAATCGGCGGCGGACTGCTACTGGAACCAGCGCGACAAAAGCCGGGCGACGTTTGAGGGGATATGGACGCGAACCGGTGACAAGTACGAAAGGCGGTCGGATGGCCGCTATATTTACTGTGGCCGTACCGACGACATGTTCAAGGTTAGTGGGATTTGGGTTTCGCCGTTCGAAATCGAACAGGCGTTGGTGTCGCACTCGGCGGTCCTCGAAGCCGCGGTTGTGGCTGCGCGCGACGAGGAAGGATTGGAAAAGCCGAAGGCATTTGTGGTTTTGAAGCAGGATCAGATTCCGGACAATTTTGATGATGAACTCAAGGATCATGTGAAGGATAAGATCGGCAAATGGAAATATCCGAGGTGGATCGAGATTGTTCCGGACCTGCCGAAAACAGCGACCGGGAAAATCCAACGCTTCAAGTTGAGAGACCAGCAGCAATGAACGATTTCGTGTGGAAAGATGGCGCCAAGGTCACGATCAGGGCAGGGGGCGCCATGCTGG
Source organism: Rhizobiaceae bacterium (assembly GCA_963669285.2). Lineage (GTDB taxonomy): Bacteria > Pseudomonadota > Alphaproteobacteria > Rhizobiales > Rhizobiaceae > JAWKWH01. The sequence goes on from CAXXSI010000022.1 coordinate 422,822, forward strand.
AAGGGGCCTGTTTCGGCCCGACCCCCAGCGAAGCGCCGACAATCGTCATGCTTCATGAAGGATTGGGTTGCGTCAAACTGTGGAATGATTTTCCGCAGAAGCTTGCGCAAGAGACCGGGCATGGCGTGTTCGCCTATTCGCGGGCCGGGTACGGTCAATCGGAACCGGCGGATTTACCGCGGCCGATTGACTATATGACACGCGAAGCGCTGGACGTGCTGCCCGACGTGCTCGATGCGATTGGTGTTGAACACGGCGTTCTGCTCGGCCATAGCGACGGCGCTTCCATTGCCGCCATCTATGCCGGAAGTGTGGAAGATAGGCGAATTCGGGGCATCGTGCTGATCGCCCCGCACTTTTTTACGGAGGAAATGGGCCTTGCATCGATCGTTGCCGCGCGGAGCGTCTATACCGACGGCGATCTTCGCGCCAAACTTGAGAAAAGCCACAAGGATCCCGACAACGCATTCTGGGGTTGGAATGATGCGTGGACGGATCCGGCATTCAAAAGCTGGAATATCGAAGAGGTGATCGATTACCTTAGAATTCCGGTCCTGGCGATTCAGGGAGCAGACGACCAGTACGGAACACTTGCCCAGATCAAGGCATTGGAGGATCGTCTCTACTCACCGCTTGATGCCGTCATTCTGGATGATTGCAAACACCTGCCGCATCGCGAAAAACAGGAAGAAACACTGGCAGCGATTTCCGATTTCGTGAAGCGTCTTGACCGGATTGAGCATGCCGAAGTTGAGATACGCTAAGTCGGATGAAATGCGACTGCGCTACATGACCAGACCACCTGATGCCAGCAGAACCTGTCCGCTGATGTAGTCGGATTCAGGACTGCACATAATATAGACCGCACCTGCTGCTTCCTCTGGCGTTCCACCGCGCCCGAGCGGTATCATCCGGTTCATGCCCTTGATCATCTCCGGCGGAATACCGATGCTGATGGTCCTATTGCCGACCTGTGCAACGGCTTCTTCCTCGCCCAGCGGCGCGGTTATCCTCGTTTTGATGTATCCGAACGCGACGCAATTGACGTTGACGTTGTATCGGCCCCATTCCTTCGCCAATGTGCGGGTCATGCCGACGAGAGCAGACTTTCCTGCTGCATAGCCCATCTGCCCGGCATTGCCGTAAAGCCCTGCGATCGACGAGATGTTCACGACCTTTCGATAGACAGGTGCACCATCTTCGGTTTCCTTCTTTGCGGTCGGCCGGATGAACTCAGCTGCGGCACGCAGGATACGGAAAGGAGCGACGGTGTGGACATCGAGCATCGCCTGAAACTGTTCGTCGGTCATTTTCTGGATAACCGCATCCCAAGGATAGCCTGCATTGTTAACGATGATGTCGATCCCGCCGAATGATTCGACGGCACAATCGACAAACCTTTGGCCGAAATCCTGAACGGTTACATCGCCGACGCAGGCGACCGCATCGCTGCCCATATCCGTAATGGATTGGACCGTTGCTGCCGCAATATCCTTATCTAGATCATTGACGACAATGCGCGCACCCTCGCTGGCGAGTTTGAAGGCGATTGCCTGTCCGATCCCGCGCCCTGAACCGGTGACCAGGGCCACCTTATTTTGAAGTTTCGTCATTAATTGCCTTCCTCAAGCTTCGATATTGGGGATGATCCCCTGTTCCGCCAGTTCGCCGATATGCCCTGCCGAATAACCGATTTCCTGCAAAACCTTACTGGTGTGCTCGGAGTATTTCGGCGCAAAACCGAGTTCACGCTTTGCACCGTCAACAGCGAGCGGCTGCATTCTCAGTTTCCGTCCGTCCGGCATTTTTGTCGTGGTCAACCTGCTGGCCACTGCCTCCATGGCGGCAACCTGCGGAATGGTCTGGATCGGCGCGTGTGGAATTTTGGCGACGCTTAGATCCGACATTATTTCACTCGAGGTGGCTTTGGCGGTGATCCCAGCAATGTCCTCGTGTATGGCGGCACGCTGTTCGTGGCGTCCTTCGTTTGTCACGCGTATGTCGTTGCCGACAGACGAGAATCGATTAATCGTCGTAAAGCGCTGCCATTGAACGTCGCTGCCGATGGCCATGAAGACAAAACCGTCGGCGGTGGGATAGGCATTGGTGGGTATGAATTTGCGATGCTCGTTGCCGCATCGGGTGATCTCCGAATAGTCGCAATCGAAATCGAGCAGTGGCAAAGTCGTGATCAGCCAACTCGCCGCCGCTTGAAGCATGGATACATGTATTTCGGCGCCCTCGCCGGTTTCTGCCCGGTTCATCAGTGCCAGCATGACCGCAGCGTAAACCTCATCTCCCGCTTTGAGATCGATCAGCGGTACGCCGGCAAGTGTTGGTGGTCCATCGCTTGGTCCCGTCAGCTCCATGTATCCTACCATCGCCTGAATGGCCGGATCGTAGCCGGGCACATCGGGATATTCCGGCCCCATGGCCGATATGCCGGCCCAGATCAGATCAGGCTTGATGGCCGCGAGTGTCTGATAATCAATGCCGAGTTGCTTGTAGCGCGAGGGTATCGTGTTGCAGCAGAAAACATCAGCTTCAAGGCTTTTTACGAGATTGCCGAGAACACTTTGCCCCTCGGCCGATTTCAAATTGAGCGCAATGGCCTCCTTGCCAACATTGGGCGCGATGAAGTAACTGCGCCGGTCATCATCGGCGACAACGCCTCCAATGTAGCGGTTGGGATCGCCGGGTAGGCCCGATCCCGCCGGCGTGGCTTCGATCCTGATCACCCGCCAGCCCAACTGTGCAAAGCGCAAAGTGGCATAAGGCATCGACAGCGCCTGTTCCAGCGATATGACGGTGCGCCGCTTCATCCGTTACTGTCTTGCATGTTCGGCAATGGCACGGGCGACTTTTTCAGGCGTCATGGGCGGATCGAAAATGCGAACGCCGGTCGCATTGTAAAGCGCGTTGCCGACTGCGGGCGCAATGACAATCGTCGGCAACTCGGCGATCCCCTTGGCGCCGGCCGGACCTTCTGCATCATCCGTTTCGAGGAAGGTCAGGTCGAACTCGGGCATCTCCGGTGCGGTCATCACGTGGTAATCGCGAAATGACGGGTTGAGTACGCGGCCCTCGACAATCTTGAGCTCTTCGGTAAGCGCGTAACCGAGACCCATGGCAATGCCGCCCTCAATCTGGCCCTCAAGCCCAACCGGATTGATGACCCGGCCAACATCCTGCACCGACCAGACCTTCTCCACATTGATTAACCCAAGTTTGGTATCGACCACGATCTCCGCAACATGGGCGGCGTGCGAATAGGCGGCCGACATGTCGCCGACATGGTTTTCGTCTTCGGGTTCGCTCGGCGGTTCATAGTAGTCGGTTTCCATGACCAGTTCCGACTCTTCGCCGGCGAAATGCATCTGCCGTAACAGTCTATCGAGGGGCATGATCACCACACCATCCTCGGCCTGCACGACATGTCCGGATCGCAGATCGAGTTTCTCGGCAGCGACATTGGATCGCGACGCGGCGGCACGGAGAATTCGGTCGCGTGCCTTGCGTGCGGCGCGCTTTGCGGAATTTCCGGCGACAAATGTCGTCCGGCTGGCATGGACGCCGACATCCCAGGGTCTGGTGGCTGAATCGTTGTTGATGATCGTGATATCGCGCATCGGAACGCCGAGCTCCTCGGCAACGAGCTGGGCAATGACGGTATCCGATCCCTGGCCGATCTCCGATGCGCCTGTGATCACCGTGACACGGGCGTAGTCATCCATCTTCAGCATTGTGCCGCAGCCGTCGGATTTGTGGATCTTTGCGCCCCCGGCATTGTGCAGTGATGCGGCAATGCCAATTCCTCGCTTGAACCGTTCCGAATTGCTCCAGCTCTGATTGTTGCGTTTCCATTTTGCCAGGAAGTCGGATTTCTCGGCAGCCTGCTTGATGCAGCCGACGAGGTCGATGTTCCCCAGATTTGCCCCTTGCGGAGTTATCTCGCCCGGTTCGTTGGCGTTCTTTAGTCTGAACGCAATCGGATCGAGACCGGCTACTTCGGCCATCCGGTCCATGTGTGTTTCGATCGCCCAGGTCGCCTGAACATTACCGTAGCCGCGGAACGATCCGGCAAAGGGATTATTGGTATAGACGGCGCGTGCGCGGTAGCGAAGGTGCGGAACCTTGTAGTGCGACGTAATTGTCCGCATTGTCACATATGGCGTGGTTGCTCCCCACGAGGTGTAGCCGCCATTGTTCAGCAACGTGTCGACATCCCGGAATGTCAGCGTGCCATCCTTCTTCATGCCTGCACGGACACGGAATTCGACCGGCTGCCGCGTCGGCGACGCAACAAATTCCTCCTCGCGCGAGAAGATCAGTTTGACCGGACGGCGCGTCTTGCGGGCTAGAATCGCGCAAATGGGTTCATAGGGATACACATCGAGCTTGGATCCAAAAGCGCCGCCGATGGGCGGCTGAAAAATACGAACATCACCCGGATGCGCGCCAAGCGAAGGCGCAATATCCATCTTCACATTGAAGGGATATTGGGTCTGGGTGTAGATCGTCACCCGGCCATCCATGTCGTAGTCGGCAAGCGTGCAACTTACACCCATATTGCAATGCGTGACGTAGTGGACATTGTAATTGCCCTCAACGATGTGGTCCGACTCCCGCTCACCGGTTTCGATGTCGCCATGAGAAAAGTTCTTCTGCATGGCGATGTTGTCGGGCTTGTCCTCATGAATTATGGGCGCTCCTTCCGACAGTGCCTCGGTGCAGTCGAAAACGGTCGGCAGGTCCTCGTACTCGACACTGATAAGGCGTAACGCTACGTCGCAAATCTCCTCGCTGTCGGCGGCTACCGCGGCAATTTCGTCTCGAATGCAGCGAACATGATCGCTTTTCAGTGGCGGGTTGTCGGCCAACACGCCGATCTTTCCGTCGGGTGCGTCGCTTGCCGTGATGACCGCATGAACGCCGGGTAGTTCCTTTGCCTTCGACGTGTCGATGGATACGATCTTCGCATGCACTCGGTCGGTTCGAAGTATCTTGCCGAAGAGCATGCGTGGCAACACCATATCATTGATGTAGCGGGTCCTGGCGGTCGCCTTGTCGGGCGCGTCCAGCTTTGCAACCCGATCGCCGATTACGCTTTTCTTCTCGATAATCCTGTCCGCAACGGTCATGATCGGGCTCCTTCACTGGCGGCGGAAACCGCCGCAATGATTTTTTTGTAGCCGGTGCACCGGCAGACGTTTCCCTCCAATCCGCGCACGATATCGGCTTCATTCAATTGAGGATTTCGGTCGATGAGATAGCGCGCCTGCATGATCATGCCCGGTGTGCAGAATCCGCATTGTACGGCTCCCTCGTCGATGAATGCCTGTTGAATCGGATCGACGCCCTTTTCGGTCCACAGCCCTTCAATTGTTAAAATCGTTCGACCTTCCAGATCGACTGCCGGCATCAGACAGGCATTGCGCGAGCGACCATCGACAATGATCGTGCACGCGCCGCATTCACCCTCGCCACAGGCCAGCTTGGCACCGGCAAGGTCGAATTCGCGCCGCAACAGATCGAGCGCCGATTCCGTCACGCCGACAACCGCGGCTACATTTTTTCCATTCAGCGAGAACGTGAAATCTACATTGAGCGACATGCCATCAACTCCTGTTCCAGATAGGTCCTGGCCATATGAACGCGGTACCATTTGCTGCCGCGGAAGTCGTCAATCGGCGAGATTTCGCCTTCCATTGCCTCCAGTGCCCTGTTGATGAGATCGTCATCAATCGCTTGCCCGTCGATCAGCTGTTCTGTTCTGCGACATCGGATCGGCGTGGGCCCTACCGCACCGAAGCATATGCGCGGGTCCCGCAGGCCGCCGTCCTCCATGGTCCCGGCGATACTCATCGCCACCATCGAGATTTCCAGCGCTGGCCGCGGGCCGGATTTGCAGAATGCCGAATGGAAACCGGCTTTTGGGGTTTCGAATTCGACGGCTGTTATCAATTCGTTTGGCTGGAGGCTGGTTTTGCCGGGGCCGGTGAAAACATCCGCTAACGGCAGTGTCCGCTTCTTCTGTTCACCAGCCGAGGTCTGGATTTCAATAATCGCATCAAGAGCCATCAATGGCAGAACCATGTCGGCGGCCGGCGAGGCGTTGGCGATGTTGCCGCCAATGGTCGCCACGTTGCGAATCTGGTCGCTGGCAAACCGGTCTGCGGACGCGGGCAATACCGGAACGGTTTCCCTTAGCGACTCGCTTTCCAGGATTTCACTGACCGTGACCAGGGCTCCGATGCGGGTCATTTTATCATTTTGTGTGATGCCGTGCAGTTCCTGAACGTGATTGATGTTGACCAGTCGGGAACCGATTCTGCCGGTGCCGCTGTCCTTCTGTGCCCACAAATCGCTTCCACCGGCCAACGGCGTGCCCTTGCCGTCGGCCAGGGCTTCCAGCGCCATCGGCAACGTTGTTGCGTTGATGTATTCGTCGATACCCGGTGGTATTTTGTTTTGCGCCAGCATATGGCCGTCCTTCAGAAAATTGCCGGTTCGGCGTATTTGCCGAACACGGATTTGAGTACCTGGCTGATCTCGCCGACCGTTGCATAGGCCCTGACCGCCTCAATGATCGCCGGCATCATGTTCTCACTACCCGTGGCTGCCTCACGCAATCTTGCAAGCGCCTTGTCGACAGCCGCATCATCGCGCTCGGCTTTGATCTTTTTCAGGCGATCAACCTGTTTGTCGGCATCTTCAGCCTTGTAGGGGTGCATCTCCACCGACGGCTCATCTTCTTCCACCCGATAGCAATTGACCCCGACCTTGCGGAACTCGCCACTTTCGAGTTTTCTTTGGTGCTCGTAAGCGCCTTTCGATACGTGAGCCTGGATCTCGCCCTTTGAGATCATCTTGACGATACCGCCGTTTTCATCGACTTCCCCCATGATGCGGACGATCTCGTCTTCCATCTGATTGGTGAGGGTTTCGACGAAGTAGGAGCCGGCCAGCGGATCGACCGTGTCGGTCAGGCCCATTTCCTCGATGAGGATCTGCATCGTGCGCAAGGATAGGCGCTGCGCCTTCTCAGACGGGATCGTGTAGGCTTCGTCGTAGCAGCAAAGCGCGATGGTCTGGGCGCCGGAAAGGGCGCTGATCAAGGCGTAGTATGCGCCGCGAACGATATTGTTTTCCGGTTGTTCGATGGTCAGACCCGAGCCGCCGCCGCCGGCGATCATGCGCAACCACATGGACCGTGGGTTTTTCGCGCCGTACTGTTCCTTGAGGATTTTTGCCCACAGGCGCCGGCCGGCGCGGAACTTGCAAATCTGTTCGAAAAACTGGCCGAAAATGTTGAAGTTGAAGGACATGCGGTAGGCGAATTCGTCAATATCCAGACCGCGTTTCAATCCTTCGTCCAGATAGGCCTTGGCGATGCAGAAACCGTGCGCCATCTCTTCGGTCGGCGTCGCACCGGATTCACGGATGTGGTAACCGCACACCGAAACCGGGCTGTAGAGCGGCATGTTCTTGGCGCAGTATTCGATGGTGTCGGCAACCAGCCGAACCGAGGATTCGACTGGATATATCCAGGTGCCGCGACCGACGAACTCCTTCAGTATGTCGTTCTGACAAGTGCCGCGAAGCTTGGCGAGGTCAAAGCCGCGCTTTTCGGCCATGACCAGATACATGGCAATCATGATCGCGGCGGAACCGTTGACCGTAAGGCTGACCGTGATGTTTTCGATGTCGATCCCGTCAAAGGCGATTTCCATATCCTCAAGCGTATCGATGGCCATGCCGACACGACCTACCTCGCCTTTCGCCATCTCATCGTCGGAATCGTATCCGCACTGCGTCGGCAGATCGAAGGCCACGTTGAGGCCGGTATTGCCGGTACGGATCAAGTACTTGAACCGTTCGTTGGTGTCTTCGGCATTGCCGAAGCCGGTGTACTGGCGCATTGTCCACGGGCGTTTTCGATACATTTCCCGGTGAATGCCGCGGGTAAAGGGAAACGCGCCGGGTTCGCCAATACCGTCGCCGTCGCCGATATGCGACGTCGCTACATCCTCTGCAGTATAGAGTGGTTTTATCTCGATGCCGGATTCGTTGAACCGTCGGTCTTGGTTGAGTTTATCTTGCATGTTCAAGGGCCTTCTTTTGAACAGCGGCGACGATATCCTCGAGCGAACTGCTGGTGTTGAATACGGCATCAACACCGATTTCGCGAAGTCGCTCGTGATCCTCTGCGGGAATGTTGCCGCCGGCGATCCAAAGCCGATCCGACAGTTGATATTCGTCGATCAGGGATTTCAGCCGCGTGCAGATCGGGATGTGTGATCCGGACAGGATCGACAATGCAATTACATCGGCTTTGAAGTCGCGAGCCGCGGTGACAATATCCTCGGGACTTTGACGTAAGCCGGTGTAGCGCACCTCGAAACCGGCATCGATGAGCGCACGGGCCACCACCTTTGCTCCAACATCATGACCGTCGAGGCCGGGTTTTGCCAGTAAAATCCGTATCTTGCGTTCATTCTGCGCGTTCATTGCGACAGCTCCCTGGCAATACCCAGCTTCAACAGTTCACTGGTGCCGCCACCGATCAGCGTAAAACGTACATCGCGCAAATGGCGTTGCACGGGAAACTCCATTGCGTAACCGTAGGAGGCCAATATGCGGGCGGCCTTGTCGCAAACATCGGCCGCTGCTTCAGAGGCAAACAATTTGGCCATCGCAGCCTCCTTGGCATGTGGCTGCCCCGCGTCCTTCAGCCAGGCGGCATATGAAACAAGATGACCGGCGGCTTCCATATCAGTAGCCATCTCCGCCAGTTTCAGCTGGATTGCCTGAAAGCGATTGATGGGTTTGCCGAACTGCACACGTTCACCGGCATAGCGCGCAGCCTCCGCCAAAGCTGCCCTTCCGGCGCCGAGCGCCATGGCTCCGGTGATGATGCGAATTTCCGCCAGCAGTTTGTGCAGGTGGGATTCGCCGTCGCCTTCTTCCTTGCTCAACCTGTGTGTGTCGGGAACAAAGCAATTGTCGAAAGAGACCTCGGAGGTGGGCAAGGCCCAAACCCCCATCTTTTCGATCGACCGGCCGATGGTGAGACCCTCGAAGTCGCGTTCGACGAGAAAGATTGTGATCTTGTCCTCGTCGCCGGCCTTGGCGAAAACGGTGAAGAAATCGGCAACCGGAGCAGCCGTCACCCACATCTTCTGGCCGTTGAGGCGGTAGCCACCGTCAACCTTGCTGGCGTGGCTGGACATGGCGCCCAAATTGCTGCCGGCATCCGGTTCGGTCATGCAGATTGCGCCAATCTTTTCGCCATTCAAAGCGGCCTGGAACAAACGCTGCTTGATATCGTCATTGCCGAGCATGTGCAGGAACTTGGTGCCCATCAGCGACTGCATGGCGATGCAGCCTGCGACCGACATCGATCCACGGGCGATTTCGCTGAGCGCCAGGCAGAAAGTGGCAAGATCGACAGCTGAACCGCCATCTTCTTCCGGATAACGCATACCGGCAAATCCGAGCTGGCAAAGCTCGGCGACTAGCGCGCGCGGATAGGCGTGCGCTTCGTCAAGCGCTTCCGCATTGGGTGCGATGCGCTCATCGGAAAACCGGGCAAAGGTCTCCTGAACCGCCTTTTGTTCTTCCGTGAGCGAGAAATCCATGGGCTTAGTGTTCGCCTCCGTCAAAACCATATATGTCAGACGCCGCCTTTGGTGAGACCACGCCATTACGGATTTCGTCTATCAGCGTTGTGTGGTCACGTTTCCTCGGGTCTCCGTAACCGCCGCCACCGCCGGCAAGCTGGTGGTACAGCGTGCCCTTCGGTACACCGGTAATCAGATCCTTGTTTCTCGGAACCTTCACCGTGCCGTCCGGGTAGGTCAGAGTGATCGAGTTCAACGTCCCGTCATGCCCGCCAAAAAGCCCGAATGCCGGCTCAAAGTCGCCATCACCAAAGGTCACAAACTGGGTGTCGTGCGAGCCAATGATGTATTTCGTTTCAACGCCCAGCCCGCCGCGCCATTGTCCGGCACCCGCCGAATCCTCGGTATATTCGTGCTGGATGAGCAGATGCGGCGTTTGCTGTTCGAACATTTCGTAGTCCTGATCGAGAACGCCGCCCGACGCATCGATCATGCCGATGTGATCATAGCCATCGGTACCCCGCATTGCTCCCGAGCCGCCCTTGAGGCCCATGAAGCCGATGTCGACATACTTGTCGTCCTTCTCCTCATCAATGCCGGTGGTGAGTGAGCACAGAAGGTTGTTCCAGCCGGCGGTCACCCGATCGGGAATGACCGGCGCCAGTGCCCGGATGATCGCATCGGCGTTGGGCGGACACAGGTGATTTCCGAAGGTTGTCGCCTTGGGGTAGGAGGCGTTGAGAACGGTGCCTTCCGGAATGATCATCTCGATCGGCTGCACCATGCCTTCATTGTGCGGCATGTCGGGATTGACCATCTGCAGGAATGTCAGAATGGTTGCCGAGGCGCTTGAGGTATAAGTGCCGTTTACAAATCCGTCGGTCTGCGGGTCGGTGTCCGAATAGTCGAAGACAATGCTCTTGTCCGCGACCGTGATCTTGACCCGGATGGTGAACTCGCTGCCTTCATTATGACCGTCGTAGTAGATTTGCCCTTCGCCCTGATAAGTGCCGTTGGGAATGCTGGCGATTTCGGCTTCCATCATCTTGCGGGTGGCGGCGAACAGGGCTGCCTTGTGGGCCTCGAAACTCTCAAGGCCATATTTGTTCAACAACTCCACCATGCGTCGTTCGCCAACGGTGCAGGCGCCCATCTGCGCCTTCATGTCGTGCTGAACGATTTCGAGTCGGATGTTGGCAAAAATCAGATCCCAAACGTCCTTCCTCAGCTCGCCTTTTTCGTAAACCTTGATCGGTGGAATCCGTAGCGCCTCCTGCCAGACTTCTGTGGCGTTTGGATTGTACCCGCCGGGAACATTGCCGCCGATGTCGGCCTGATGACCCTTGACCGCCGACCATGCCACCAATCTGTCATCGAAGAAGATCGGCTTGTAGACAGCAACGTCGTTGTTCTGGTTTCCCATGGAAAACACGTCGTTGTGGAAGATCACGTCGCCGGGATGAATATCGGAGCCGAAATAGTCGATGATGTAGCGGCAGACCGGTGCGAGCGAGAACGCCAGAATGGGAAGGTTCTCGGTTTGCTCGAGCATGTTGCCTTTGGCGTCGTAGAGACCGGTAACGAAATCCTTGGCCTCGCACAGGATCGGCGACCGCGCGGTTTTCTCCACCGAAATGCTCATCTCATCGGTGATCGACTTGAAGGTGCGCGCATAGACCGACAGCAATACAGGATCGATCTCGTTCATGATCGAGGCTCCTCCAGGGCTGATGCTACCAGGTCTTCGCGGCCTTTCTTATAGAGCGCGAACGAACCGAACTTGTCGCAAACACACGAGTAGGCACGGCTGACGAAGATCGCGGTCGTCGCTTCCTCGATCATGGCCGGACCTTCGATCAGATTGCCGTGTGCCAACCCGTGGCCATCATAAACGGAAACCGGGCTGAATGCGCCGTCTTCCGGTATGTAGACCGAACGTTCGCCCTTGGCTGCAGCTGACGGATCGCGTCCGCTGTGCTTGCCTTCCGGAAAAGGTGGCTTGTCGACGCTGCCGAGCGCCTGAACACGCACATTGATGATCTCAATTTGCGATTCGTCGTCATCAAGCGAATAGCCGTAAAGCCGGTTGTGCTCAGCGTGGAACGCGCTTTTGACTGCATCCACGTCGCGATTTTCAAACGACCCTTCCGGAACCTCGAATGAAACCTCATGGTATTGTTTCAGGTAGCGACAATCGAATTTTATCGAAAATTCCTGTCTTTCGGCTGGAATGAGCTCTTCACCGAGCATCCTGCTGCCTTCGGCAATCATACCGTCGACAAGTCCGGCCAGTTGATCCCAATCCATGTGATCCAACGGTGAAACAAAAGTTCGCACGAAATCATGGACGAGATCGCTCATCAGCATGCCGGCGGCACAGAGAATCGACGAGGATCGCGGCACGATCTGAAGCGGCATGTCGAGCTCTTCGGCAATGAGGCAGGAATGGATCGGTCCGGCACCACCGGCGACAACCATGGGAAACTCGCGCGGGTCAAACCCCCGTTTGATTGATATCTCGCGAACACCCTGAGCCATGTTGTTGCAGACGACGCGGTACATGCCCGCGGCTGCCTCTTCGATACTGAGACCGAGCGGACCGGCAATGTGCTCCTTGATTGCCGCCTTTGCGGCTTCGATATCCAGCGCCATTTTGCCGCCGGCAAAGAATTCGGGATTGAGATAACCGAGAACAAGGTCGGCATCGGTACAGGTCGGTCTTGTGCCACCCTTGCTATAGCTGACCGGACCGGGCGCGGCGCCTGCGCTTTGCGGACCCATGCGCAGCAGCCCGCCCTCGTCGATCCAGCCTATGCTGCCGCCACCGGCGCCGATTGTATGAATTCCCAACATGGGAAGCGCCAGCCGGTGGCGGTCGATGCTGCCCTCGTTGACCATCACCGGGCTGCCGTCAACGAGCGCAGCCTCGAAGCTTGTGCCGCCCATATCGACTACGATGCAATTTTCCTGACCGTGCGCCCGGGTGAACTCAAGGCCCGCACCAGGCCCGGCCGCAGGCCCTGAAAGGAGTGTCAGGGCCGCGCTCTCACGCGCAACCTCCGGTGACATCACACCGCCGTTCGACTGCATGATGAGCAATACGCCTTCAAAGCCAATCGATGTGAGATTAGCCTGTAACTGGTCGATATAGCGGCTCAGTATGGGACCGACATAGCTGTTCAGGGCTGTCGTGCTCGTGCGTTCGTAGAACCGGATTGTCGGGAGCAGGTCGCTCGAGACGGTCAAATAGACGCCGGGAAGTTCTTCGCGCATGAGGTTCGCCACCTGCCTCTCGTGCTGCGGATTTGCGAACGAGTTTATCAGGCAGATTGAAACGGATTCGACATCCTCATCCCTGAACAGCTTTGTCGCCGCGCGAACATCTTCCAGATTGAGCGGCTCGATTTCGCGTCCCATTCGGTCCAATCGTCCGCCCACGCCAACGCGCAGGTATCGAGGCACGAGCGGTTTCACGTTAGTGTAGTGGTTGTTGTATTGCTCCTCGCGAATACCGCGACGCATTTCCAGCGCATCGCGCAATCCAGATGTCGTGATCAACCCTGATTTCGCCCCTTTCCGGGTCAGTGTCGCGTTGGTCGTCACGGTTGTGCCGTGCACGATCGTTTCGATCGAGGCTGCAAATTGTTCAAGACTGAGATCGGGCTTACAGGCAGCAGCGATATCACGCAGTCCGGTAATCACAGCGAGCGACGGATCATGCGGCGTCGACAGCGTCTTGAATATTGCGGGCGCTTCCCCGTCAGCGACGTAGTAAAAGTCGGTGAATGTGCCGCCAACATCTATGCCGAGTTTGCTGCTCACCGGGCTGACCTCATTCTTGGTTCGGCGGAATCTTCACCGAGCGAGGACACCAATTCGCGTAGTTCGTCTTTCACCACCTTGCCCATCACGTTACGCGGCAGCTTGTCGAGGAATACAACCCGCCGCGGGTGTTTGTACCTCGCAAGCCTCCCATCGAGAAAACCGGTTACGTCGGAAACCGCCAGGCTCGTGCCGGCGGACGGAACGATCACCGCGACGACGATCTCTCCCCAGATGTCATCGGATTGGCCGATAACGGCGATCTCGGCGATCTCGGGGCATTCCGCAAGGACATTTTCCAGTTCCGCAGGATAGATGTTCTCTCCGCCTGAAATGATCATGTCTTTCTTGCGATCATCGACAAAAAGAAATCCGTCTTCGTCGAGATGTCCCAGATCGCCGGTATGATACCATCCATCCTGAAGTGCTTGCGCTGTGGTTTCCGGTGCGTTCCAATAGCCGCGCATGACGTTGCCGCCGCGGATAAGGATTTCTCCGGTTCTCCCCGGTTCAATGTCTTCGCCCGCCTCGTCGACAACACGCATCTCGCAGTGAATTGCTGTCTTGCCCGCTGACCCTTCGGCTCTCATAGCTGTTTCGGCGGTGAGATAAGTGGCGACTGGCCCAGTCTCCGTTGATCCGTAAACCTGTACAAGCGGCACTCCGCGCTGGTGAACCCTCTTGACAAGATTGACGGGAACGATGGTGGAACCGGTGGTGATCATCCGCAATGCACCAAAATCGGTTGTATTCCAACGCCCGTCATTCATCATCGCGGTAATCTGCGTCGGCACCAGAACCGTCAGCGTGACATTAAATCGTACGAGGTCGCGGAACGCCGCCGCGATGTTGAATGCAGAGTGTAGCACGAGCTCGCCACCTGAATGCAGAACCGGCAATGACAGGATATTGATTCCACCTACGTGAAACAGCGGCAGGGTGTTCAAGGCCACGTCTTTGCTGGTCATTCCGTGCATGTGGGTGCTGTTGACCGCATTCAGGCACAGCGCGTTTTGGTCAAGCACCACACCTTTTGGTTTTCCGGTGGCTCCCGAAGTGTAACAAAGCAACACCGGATCGCCGTAGCTGCCGGCTGCATCTCTCTCCCACACCGGCTCGCTCAATGAAGTCAGCTCCTGCAGGTTGGGCTGACCGCTATCAGAGGAAGTCAGGCAGGTGATCCGGATATCAAGTCCGGCGCATGCCTTGACGCTCTGCGCTTCGTAGTCGGCTTCGACGAGCAACGCCTTTGGCGAACAGTCTTCCAGCAGCAGCCGATGCTCGTTTTCTTCCAGCCGCCAGTTCAGCGGCATGGCGATGGCTCCCAATCGGGCGCAGGCAAAAAGCAGCGCGATGAAATCGGGATGATTGAGCCCCAGATATCCGACGCGATCGCCGTGGCCAATGTCCAGCCGGTGGCGCAACACCCCGGCAATCTGTCCGATGCGCTGCGCAAGCCGAATGTATGAAATCTCCTCATCCGCAAACCGAATGGCCGTCTTGTCCGGCGAAAACGCCGCATGCCGGTCGATCCAGGCGGAGATATCCATCAGCCGTCGCTCACTTCGATGACCACCGCCATCGACGTGTCGCCGGCGGCGCAACCCTCGAACAGACCATAGCCGCCGCCGCGCATCGCCAGTTCCTCGATAAGCTCGATGATCGAGCGCATTCCGGTGGGGCCCTGGGGATGGCCCCAGATAAGCGAACAACCGTAGTTGTTCATCTTCAGGACATCGGCACCGGTCTCGTTTGCAAATACGATGTCGTTGAGTGCAAACGGATTGTGCGAATTGATTGCATCCATGTCGTCTATGCCCAGTTCCGCGGCGGCGAGTGCACGCTGTGCCGCCGGTATTGTCGCTTCGGGCATGTAGGCGCTGTCGGCACGGCCCGACCCAAATCCGAGTATCCGCACCCGTATGCCGGGATTTGAACTCATTTCCCGGGCCTTGTCTGCCGTGGCGAGGATCACAGCGGCGTTTCCGTCCGCCGGGTGGGTCTGTCCGCCGAATGTGACGGTGCCGCCTTTGGCCACCGGTGACAGGGCGGACAATCCCTCGGCGGTCGAAAGCGTGATACCCTCATCGCCATCCAGTACCGAGACGGTTTTGCGGAAATTTGGTGCCGGTACGTCCATCGGTGAGACCATGTAGCGTTTTTGAAAAGCCCGATCGTTGGCAATCGCCGCGGAATACTGTTCGCAGCGCCGCAGCACGATCTCATGTTGTTGCTCGGTGGTAATCGAATGTTTTGCCGCGACATTTTCAGCCGTCGTAACCATGGCATGCCCGCCATTTGGATCGCAGGAAAAATTGTCCATGACCCAATCCTCATGGGCACCGGTGCCGCCTGGACCCCTTGGATTGGGATAGTAGATGTGTGGTCCGTTGGACGTGCGGTCGCATGTCACCAGCAAGGCTGTCTCGGTGGCGCCGGTTTCGACTTCCTGTACTCCGGCGGACAGGCAGCGCACGCTGGTGGCGCAGGCTTGCCCGATTGTGGGGCCGGTTGCCGAATTTGCACCAACCATGGCCGCCAACCAGGGGAAGCCATAAAACGAGTGTTTCTGCGGAATGCTGACCCCGAGTACACCGAAATCTATCATCTCCGGCTGGATGTTTCGTTTTGTTAGTTCGCTCCGGACGACATGAGCGGCCAATTCGACGCTATGGAGATTGGCAAGCGAACCCTGCCATCGGGCAAACGGAGTGCTCCAATAGGCGCCATAGGGAATTTCAGCCTTGTAATTCATTGGTACGTCCTATTGCCCTTCAGCCACCGCAATCTCCAACCTTTAGCCGATAACAACCGTAGCGGTGCCTTTGAGGAGAGCGTCGCCATTTTGGTTCTCGGCTTTGATCTCCAAGTCCGCCAGTCTTTCTCCGTTCTCTTCGCGTTTGCCTTTGACAACGCCAGAGCAGACAATCGTGTCACCAGGTAAGGCCATGGCGGCGAAGCGGCTTGAGAACTTCTTGACACGCGCTTGCGACGCCCAGCTGGTGAGCATTTGCCCAAGAACGGCCATCATCAGCATGCCATGCACGATAACGCCGTCAAGTCCGCCGGCCCGCGCGATATCATCGTCTAGGTGAATAGGATTATGGTCGCCTGATGCCCCGGCAAACAGCGCCAATTGCGTTCGACTGATCGGTCCCCTGGACAGTGGCGGGATCGACGCACCATTTTCGATATCGGCAAAATTGTCATTGTCTGTCATTGATGGGGCCAATTCGGTTCAGTTGGTCGTTGTTTTAATGGTTCAGCTATTCCGTATTACTATTACAGAGTGTAAATCAGTGACGGGCTCGCCATTCTGATTGCTCAATTTCGTCTCGGTGACAACAAAGATCAGGGCGCCGTTTTTCTTGTCGTAAATATCGACAATCGTCTGCTGACCGGTAATCGTGTCGCCTGCGCAAATATCCGTGTGATAGGTAAATCCTTGTTCGCCGTGAACGGCCTTGTTCTTGTCCACAGCCATGTCTTCAAGCACATTGAACGACTGTCCCGCATCCATCGTAATGCTGTAGGCAAATGTTAGAGGTGCCGGTATTGCCCTGTATCCCGCGCTTTTTGCTGCATCAATGTCAAAATGGATAGGATTTTCTTCGCCGATGGAATTGGCAAACTGGGTAATCCGCCCCTTCTCAACATCGACGGTGAAGGGATCGTATTGCTTGCCCAGAAATCTCTCTTTCAGTGTATCCACTGTTGGGGTGCCTCCTTCACACGCTGATTTCAGACCGATCTGCCAGTTGCCTTCGGCGATTGAAGCCGCTCGCGGCGAATGTTCGAGCCGATGCTAAAACTATTTTACAGGTGTGTAAATAGATACGTCACGCTCCGGCAAAACCGGTTGCTTTGCTATGACATTGGCCATAGGGTGCGCGGATTGCCAGACCGGTCGGACAATTTGATCTGGCTGGTGGCGAAATTGCTTCCTGGAAGGATTGAATGGGTAGACGCAATGAAATTCTACGGCGCGCCACGGAAGTCTTCGAAAGACAGGGCGTCAAGCAGACCTCGATAGAAGATATCGCCAAGGCGGTGGGTATCAAGCGGGAGGCGGTCTACTACTATTTCAAGGGCCGCAGGGAGATTTTGGCTGAAATCATCCTACCGCAAAGCCATTCATTGCTTATTGGTTTGCGCAATATCAACCAATCGAACCGCCCTTTCGCCGACAAACTGCATGATGCCATTCAAAACCATCTGCAGAGTTTCAATCCCAGTTACCTCGAGATGACGGTGGCGCTGCGCGAAGATCATTTCTTTGGTGCTGACCAGAAGTTCACCGAACTTCGTCGGGTGTGGAAACAATATAGTGACATGTGGACGGCGATGATCGCCGATGGTCAGGCCAGCGGCGAGTTTCGCGACGGACACAATCCGAAGATTATCGCCTATGCCATTTTGGGCATGTGCAACTGGTTGTCACGATGGTTCGACCCTGGCAAGGGAACCCCCATCGAGGAGATCATCGAATCCTACTTTCTCTTTGCCTTCCAGGGATTGGAAAACCGCAAGTAGCGGGAGCTTGGCGTCTTTGCGGAAAAGGTTCTAGCGGACCTTGCCGGGCAACCAGGTAGCGATTTCGGGAAACACGATCAACAAGATCAGCACCGCCAGTTCGATGAAAATGAACGGCAGAGCGGACCGGACGATCTGGCCAAGCGAAACATCAAACGGCGCCACTCCCTTCATCACATAGAGCAGCAACCCGAATGGTGGGGTGAGCAGACTGATCTCCATGGTGATCAGCATCAGCACCATCAGCCAGATGACGTCGATATTAAAAGTCGCCTGCAGGGATGTCGAACCGAGCAGGAAAAACGGCAGTGTGAGCAACAGCATGCTCACCTGATCCATGAAGGCGCCGAGAAAGAGCAGAACACACATCATGATGATGACGACACCAAGCGGTGTCAGATCAAGCGACGTAACCTCCTGCAACAGGCCGTCTGTTGCTCCTGAGTTCGCCAATGCCTGGCTGAACACCAAAGAGCCGGCGATGATAAACAGGATCATGGTATTGATCTTCGCCGTCTCGATCAGCGCCCGCCAGATTGCAGAAAATCCGAAGTCGGCGCCGTCTATGCCGGAGATCCTGATGCCGTTCTTGAAGAGACGGAACAGGTAACACGCCGCCAGAGAAGCAAGGCATCCAAGTGCGGCCGCCTCGGTCGGGGCGGCGATCTTGAAGAAAATACTGCCAACCACGACAATGAAGATCGTTCCCAGCGGAAAGATATAGAGGACAAAGGGCAGAATGCGGTTGACGGTGCGCTTCATGGATCCGTCGTAGGAACCGGACCAGCGCATGCGCCCGCCGATATGAATTTCCATGGAGACCGCGTCATCAAGATTTTCGTCGTCGGGTTCGTAAGCTGGTGCCAGAGACGGATTGATGGAGCAGCGGATCATCACATAGGCGAAAAACAGAATTGCCATCAGGATTCCCGGCACGATTCCTGCGATCAGCAACTGCGCCACAGACTGTTCGGCGAGGCTGGCCAGAAGCACGGCAAGTGCTGACGGTGGAATCAACATGGCGACTCCGCCCACCGCCATTATCGGCCCCATGGCAATCGCCGGCTTGTAACCGCGTTTCATCATGTCGGGCAGCAATACGGATCCCAAGATGGCGGTATTGGCGATTGTTGAGCCGGAAAGCGAGGAGAACACGGTTCCTCCCACCACCGACACCACCGACAGGCGGCCCGGAATCCGCGCTATCATCCTGTCGATTGCTCCGATTGCCTTGAAGGCAACACCGGTTTGCAGAAGGATTTCACCCATCAGCAAAAACAGCGCAATCGGCACAAGGCTGAACTTGATGGCATTGTGGAATTCGATCGGCATGAAAACCAGACCGATGTCACCGTTTATGAACAGCGCAGTGCCAAGAACATTGGCGGCAAAAAAAGCCAGAGCTACCGGCAAACCCATGAACATGAGGGTGCAGACAGTCCCCAAAAGCAAAATCAATGCGTATTGCCACTCCATACTAAAACGATGCTCTCACGGGATCCGATGCGTCTTGATCGACAATGGCGCGCGCTCTGCGAAGGCGAAACAGAAACTCAACCGCCAGCAGGAAAAACGACCCGGCGAAAACTGCCAGCATGTACCAGTTGGCGATGCGCAGATCTTTATCGGGTAGCGTGCCGTCCTCAAATTCCCACAGTGCTGCGCGGGCGCCGTAAAAACACAGAAGCCCACAAAGGCTGACACCAAAGCAATCGAGCAGACGCTCCAGTTGGACCGCTGCCCGTCGCGGCAATGCGGAAGCAAATACATCCACCCTGACGTGCGCGCCTTGCTGCAACACCCATGGCGCTCCGATGAAAACGCCGACGTAAAGGGCGTATTCGACAGCCTCATGCAGCCACCAGATCGCACCTAAATTCGTCTTGATAAGAAGCAGGTTCAGGGGGATGAGAACAGCGAACAAACCGATGGAAGCGGCCACAACGAAAATCAGAAACCGAAGAAACCGGTTAAATCCGGTTTCGATCACGTCCAGAAACAAACTCATGGTTCCCCGAATTCATCTGTCATGGCAGCGATTGTGAAGGAAGGGAGCCCAGACTCCAAATCTGATCCAGGCTCGCCTCCAACTTTTCATTTCGCGTTATTTGGTGAACAGTTCCATCAACTTGGGACCGTGCTCAGGGCTCCTCTCCAGAACCTCATCCCAGCCGGCCTTGCGCGCTGCTACAAGCCACTTTGCCGTGTCATCCTCCGAGAAGGTAATGGCGGATAATCCCTCAGCCGCTGTTTTGTCTTTCTGCGCCTTGAGCAGAGCCTGAAAGCCTTCGCTGCTGGGCTCGGCTTTGGCTTCAAACTCCATAACGACCGTCGTTATCAAGTTCTGTTGCTCTTCCGAAAGGCCATCCCACGCTTTCTGATTGGCAAGCGTGTGCAGCGTGGAATTGTAGAAGCCCGGCTCCACCCGATATTTGGTGACCTTGACCCAAGCGGGCACCCAACCCAGCGCCGGCCAACCGTAGCCCTGTACCGTTCCGTTTTCCATGTACGTATAGACCTGCGAGATATTCGAAGTCTGAACCGTCGCACCAAGCGATTTGAAGAACGCGGTGTAGACGGGAGAAACCCTAAGATGCAGCCCGGTCAGGTCAGGTTTGTCGATTTTCTGCGACAGCCACAGATGGAACGGGCCAAAATCATGATGACGCCCCAGATACTGAATGCCCTTGGCATTCATGAGCTCGCCGACAAGATCCAGCGCGCCGTTCTCCCGCAAAACGGAATAGGGGTGTTCGGTCAACCTCAACACAGGCGCCTCATCTAGGACGTTGCCAAAATATGCCTCGGTACATCCTACAAGGTCATAGACGCCTTTCGACATTTTTTGCGTAAGAGTAAAGGGGCTGCCGATCGCAGGGGCGCCGCCCTTCAGGTCAATCTGAACGACACCCTTCCCTCGCTTGTTGATTTCTTCGACAACATGCTCAAATGGTTTCCCCGGAGGACTTCCAATCGGAAAGCAGCTTGCTCCCGTCAGTGTTGTTTCATCGGACATCGCCGGTGTGATGCCGCCAAGAATGGCGATGGCGCCAGCGGAAATGACCGTTCCGATTGTTTTCAACATGCTTTTCTCTCCCTTGATCTTATTGCCAACCCTAATTACGTATAAGAGTACGATATTACATATTTTGTGACAATACCGCCAGCTTAACCCGATCTATCGCCCGGCGAATATACCCAATCAGATGCGCCGGCGACCAATGTTCGACTGTTGAAATTCTATTGATTGAGCAGAGTGGAATAATAATTCATAAAATCGTGAATTGGATTGAGAGAGATTATGGCGTTGAATTACATAATAAAAATGAACAAGTTCACTAACGGCTTGATTGCTTGATTATCCAAGTTAATGCACTATAATGCAGAATTCGTCGATGCGCCAACGTGACAGAGTTTTCAGCACCATGATTGATTTTCAAACCGAACCCTCAAAATACCGGCACTGGCGAGTGGAATATGAAGGCCCGATCGCGAAGCTGTACATGGATGTGGATGAGCAGGGGGGGCTGTTCCAAGGATACGAACTCAAACTGAACTCGTACGATCTTGGTGTGGATATTGAGCTTGCGGATATCGTTCAGCGGATGCGGTTCGAGCATCCGGAAGTTCGAGCTGTGGTGCTGCAGTCGGGTAAGGACAGGGTATTTTGCGCTGGCGCCAATATCCGAATGCTCGCCGGTGCCGAACATGCGCACAAGGTCAATTTCTGCAAGTTTACCAATGAGACCAGAAATACATTTGAGGCAGCGGGTAGCGAATCCGGTCAGGCCTATATCTGCGCGATTAAGGGCTCGTGCGCAGGCGGCGGTTATGAACTGGCGCTCGCCTGTGACCACATCATACTGGCCGACGACGCGTCTTCAAATGTCGCCCTACCGGAAGTTCCTCTGTTGGCAGTTCTGCCTGGCACTGGAGGATTGACCAGGGTTACTGACAAACGAAAGGTGCGCAGGGATCTAGCTGATGTGTTCTGTACATTTGAGGAAGGCGTAAAGGGCAGGCGCGCTCTCGACTGGCGTCTCGTCGACGAAGTGGTGCCCAATTCAAGTTATGACGAGGCCGTCGATGCTAGTGCGCAAAACTTCGCTGCAAAGTCCAAACGTCCGCAGGGCGTGAATGGAATCCCGCTGACGCCTCTCGACCGGACAGTCGGCGAAGATGGATCGCTCACTTACTCGACCGTTGATGTCGCCATTGATCGGGCGGGGCGGACTGCCACGGTGACAATTGCCGGTCCTCAGGCGGAAGCTCCCGCCACAATGGAAGCGTTTGAGGGCGAGGGTGCTCAATCCTACATGCTGAGACTTGCGCGCGAGCTTGATGACGCATTGCTTCATCTGCGATTCAATGAGCTGGAGATCGGTACGATTATATTCAAGGCCCAGGGTGACCCCGCCGCTGTTGGCGCGCATGAGAAGCTTTTGTTGGATAACCGCGACCATTGGTTGGCCAATGAGGTTCTCCTGTTTTGGAAGCGGGTACTGAAGCGCCTTGACCTGACATCGCGTTCGCTAACGGCACTGATTGAGAACGGTTCGTGCTTTGCCGGATTTTTGGCCGAAATTCTTTTTTCGGTAGACCGCACCTACATGATGGATGGCGAGTTTGAAGGTGACAATCGCCCCGTCGCTGTGATCACGCTCACGGAATCCAATTTCGGCCTATATCCAATGTCGAATGATCTTAGCCGGCTTGAAACCCGGTTTTACGGGGATCCGGAAAATGTCGTGGCGGCCAAGGCTGAAATCGGACAACCGCTTGAAGCCGAAGATGCCAGCCGTCTGGGCTTAGTCACGTTCGCCTATGACGACATCGACTGGGAAGACGAAATTCGGATATTTCTGGAAGAGCGGGCGAGTTTTTCTCCCGATGCCATGACCGGGATGGAAGCCAATCTGCGATTTGCGGGGCCGGAAACAATGGAAACACGCATTTTCGGCCGACTTACAGCCTGGCAGAACTGGATATTCCAGCGCCCCAATGCTGTCGGCGAGAGCGGTGCGCTTCGCCAATACGGCACTGGAGTGCGCGGCAAATACGATATGCGGCGAGTTTGAAACAATTCCAACAAGAGGCAAACAATGTCTGATCTCATCAATGTCAGTTACGATACACAGATCCCCAACAATGTGGGTCTTTCCAGCGACAGGCGCGTGCTCAAGGCGCTTGAACGCTGGCATCCGGGATATCTTGACTGGTGGAACGGCATGGGACCGGACGGCTTCCAGGAAAGCCTCGTGTATCTCAGAACGGCAGTGAGCGTCGATCCGAAAGGTTGGGCGAAATTCGACTATGTAAAAATGCCGGAGTACAGGTGGGGTGTGTTGCTTGCGCCGCAAGTCGAGGGGCGCACGATACCATGTGGAGAACATGTCGGCGAACCGGCCTGGCAGGAAGTGCCTGGCGAGTACCGTGCGATGTTGAGGCGGTTGATTGTCATACAAGGTGATACCGAGCCCGCTTCGGTTGAACAACAGCGCTTTCTGGGCAAAACAGCGCCGTCGCTCTACGACATGCGCAACCTGTTTCAGGTGAATGTCGAGGAAGGCCGTCACCTCTGGGCAATGGTCTATTTGCTGCACAAGTATTTCGGAGCTGACGGTCGCGAAGAAGCCGATGATCTGCTTCGTCGCCAGTCCGGATCAACCGAGGCACCGCGCATGCTCGGGGCATTCAATGAAGAAACACCCGACTGGCTGTCGTTTTTCATGTTCACCTATTTCACTGATCGCGACGGCAAGATGCAGTTGGAGAGCCTTGCTCAGTCGGGTTTTGATCCGCTATCCCGTACCTGCCGGTTCATGTTGACAGAAGAAGCGCATCACATGTTCGTCGGCGAGACGGGCGTCGGGCGCACGGTTCAGCGCACCGTCGAGGCCATGAACGAAGCTGGAATAGAAGATGCCCACGACATCGCCAAAGTTCGGGCGCTGGGCGTCATCGATCTTCCGACAATCCAGAAAAAACTGAACCTGCACTACTCGCTTTCGCTCGATCTGTTTGGTCAGGAAGTTTCCACCAACGCGGCAAATGCGTTCAATGCGGGTATCAAGGGCAGGTACCAAGAGGTCAAGATCGAGGATGACCATCGATTGCAGGACAGCACATATCCCGTTTTGCAATTGTCGAATGGCGGTATGAAAACAATCGATATGCCTGCATTATCAGCCGTCAACGCACGCCTTCGCGACGACTACACGCGGGATGCCTCCGGTGGGGTGAATCGCTGGAACAAGATCATTGAAAAGGCGGGAATCGGCTTCAGGCTCGCATTGCCGCATGAGGGTTTCAACAGAAAGATCGGGTTGTTTGCCGATGTATCTGTCGATCCGAACGGCAACATTTTTTCGGCCGATGAATGGGAAAAGCGTAAGGTTGACTGGCTGCCTACCGACGCGGATGGCGACTTCATTCAGTCGCTCATGGTGCCAGTCGTGGAATCTGGAAAATATGCCAGTTGGATTGCACCACCACGCGTCGGGATCAACAACAAACCAGGCGATTTCGAGTACGTGCAACTACACATGGCGTAAACCGCGTGGGCTGAAAGCGACCGTGCGCCGACCAAAAGGGCACTCGATGACGACACCGATCAAACAGCACCTTATCGATCCGGAAATCTGTATTCGCTGCTACACATGCGAGGCGACGTGCTCAATAGATGCGATATCACATGACGACAACAATGTCGTCGTCGATTACTCCAAGTGCAATTATTGCATGGATTGCATCGCTCCGTGCCCGACAGGATCGATTGATGAGTGGCGTGTGGTCGAGACGCCATACACGTTGGTGGAACAACTCGAATGGAGCGAGCTTCCGGCGCAGCAGGAACTGTCCAGCACGGAGGCGCAGTCGGACACCTCGATTGAGGCATTTGACGCATCGGTAATCGCACTGCTCAATGAGGCTCACAAGGGAGCAGGGGGCAAGGCAAAAGCGCCCGTTTCTGCGTCAAAGCCGAGTATCAACATCTTCACTATTTCCAAGCCCGCAGAGGCGTTGGTGCAGGGCAACTACCGCTTGACGGATGAAAACAGCGACTCCGATGTTCGCCACATCATCCTTGATCTGGGAAGCCAACCGTTTCCGGTACTTGAGGGGCAGAGCGTCGGTGTTTGTGCACCGGGTGTCGACGACAAAGGCGATCCGCACCTTCCAAGGCTCTATTCGGTCTCAAGTCCACGGGATGGCGAGCGTCCAAATCACAACAATCTGTCATTGACGGTCAAACGCGAAGAACATGGCGTTTGCTCGAACTTCTTGTGTGACCTGAAACGCGGCGACAAGGTCAAGATGACCGGGCCCTATGGCTCCACGTTCCTCTTGCCCGGTGATCCGCAGGCGAAACTTTTGATGATTTGCACGGGTACGGGATCTGCGCCGTTTCGCGCATTCACCATGCGCCGTCAAAGGACGACTCCGGAATCGAACAATACGATGGCGTTGTTTTTCGGTGCCCGGTCACCGGAGGGCCTGCCATATTTTGGGCCGTTGGAAAAAGTTCCCGACCACTTCTTGCGCAAGAATTTCGCATTCAGCCGGGCGGATGGGCAGCCGAAAAAGTATGTGCAGGATCGTCTGCGCGATGACCGGGAGTTCGTGGCCGAATATCTGAAGGATGCCAACACCAATATTTACATCTGCGGTTTGAAAGCGATGGAAGAGGGTGTTGAACAGGCATTCGAAGACATCGCGCAGGAAATTGGCATCAGTTGGAAGGATACGCGTGACGCAATGCGCGAGGCCGGTCGGTATCACGTCGAAACATACTGATACGCGAAGTCGGAATGAAGCCATGCTGGCAGGCAACAAGCCATGAACGAGATCACCGACTTCCGCGGACACCGAACCCAGGTCGGCACCGATGGCCTCACCGCTGACGAGTTGGCTTCGTTTATCACCAAGGTCGGCGAGCGAGTGCGCAATGCAAGAGACCGCAAGGGGATATCCCGGCGTGTCCTTTCGGAATTGTCAGGCGTATCGCAGCGCTATCTCGCACAGTTGGAGACGGGAAGCGGAAACATTTCCATTGCTTTGCTGCGCAAGGTTGCAAATGCGCTCGACCATCGGATCGAGTGGCTGGTCAGCGATGAGGATCCCTGGACTTCCGAAACCGCTCTGGTGACAGATTTGTACCGGATGGCCACAGCCGAACAACGCCGCATTGTGCTTGAGGTCCTTGATTGTGAAAACCCACAACTTCGGCGTGCGCAGCGTGTCGCGTTTATAGGTCTGCGCGGTGCCGGAAAATCGACGCTGGGAAGGTTGGTTGGTGCAGCTCACAAGATTCCGTTTCTCGAGCTCAATCAGGAAATCGAAAGCGCAAGCGGGATGCCGGTCGGCGAACTGATCGCGTTATATGGCCAGGAAGGCTACCGAAAGCTGGAGCAGCAATCGCTTGAGCGGATTGTCGAAATTCATGATAGCGTTATCCTGGCCGTGGCAGGCGGCATCGTTGCAGAACCGGAGACCTTTGCTTTCTTGTTGCGGCACTACCACACGATTTGGCTCAGGGCTGAACCGGAGGAGCATTTGGAACGCGTGAGAGCTCAGGGAGATGAGCGTCCCATGGCGGGAAATCCTGCAGCATTGGAGGAATTGCGCACCATCCTCACATCTCGCGAAGCGCTATATGTGCGGGCTCAGGCGGTTGTGAACACCTCCGGGATGTCGGTAGATGAAAGCACTCGTCAGGTTACCGAGGCGATTGCGAAACACGGATTCCTTGATACCTGACAAGCCGGTTGCCGGCGGTGCAAAGAAATGGGTAAGAGCTCAAGTCAGCGCTCGGGCCTCGAGCAATCGGCGCACTTCTTCAGGGATTTTCCGAGCGGAAATCCCTACCGGACTGTCCGGATCTTCAACCACCCAAATTCGTGTTTCCCGCCCCGTCAGAACAGGAGATCCGTCTCTGGTAACTTTGTGGGAGATATCAAAACTGGAATTACCGATCCGCGAGACCGAACTTTCGATATTGAGCAGGTCGCCGAAAACCGCGGTTGTCGTGAAGTCCATTTCGACATGACCCAAAACCAATCCACGCACTCCATGTTCTTTGGCAAGGACATCGTGATGTAAACCGGCTTTTTCCAGCATGTGGTGACCGGAAGCGTCTACCCACGAGAAATACCGCGGATAAAAAACGATCCTGGCCGGATCACAATCACCCCACTCAACCCTGACCCGGATCTGATTTCTCAACATTGCCTTTGTTCAATCCCTTCTCGCCCGGGCACAAGATCAGGTTGCCGGCGCAGTTTGTAGCGTTGGATTTTCCCGGTCGCTGTTCTTGGTAATTCATCGACAATGGTAATCCAACGCGGATATTTCCAAGCCCCCACTGCCGATTTCACGTGATTTTTCAATTCGGTGTAGAGCCTGTCGCTTGATGCTCCTTCAGCAAGCACGACAACAGCTTTCGGTTTGATGAGACCATTGCCATCTTCTTCAGCCACGACGGCGGCCTCCGATATTGCAGGGTGAGAGGAAAGTGCTTGTTCCACCTCGAACGGCGAAACCCAACGACCACCCACCTTGAACATATCGTCATTACGGCCGCAATAATGATAGTACCCTTCCGTGTCCCGGTAATACTTGTCACCCGTACGGGTCCAGATTCCTGCGAATGTATTGCGGGATTTCTCGCGCTGGTTCCAGTATCCGTTTGCGGCAGAACCGCCGGATACGAGCAATTCACCGATTTCATTGTCGCCAACTTCAGCGCCGTCTTCGTCAACCAATTTAAGCCTGTAGCCATCGAACTCCCTGCCGGACGTGCCATATCGGACGTCATCAGGTCTGTTGGACAGAAACGCATTCAGCATTTCGGTCGAGCCGACGCCATCGACAATGTCGATGCCCATGCGCTGTTTCCAGGCTTTGCCAACGTCTGCGGGCAAAGCTTCGCCAGCGGAGATACACAAGCGCAGTCCGGCAGAGCTGTTTTCGGGAAGGCAGGTTGGTTCATCCAACATGGATGCAAATAGCGTTGGCACACCGAAAAACAGCGTCGGATTGTGAGTGTGCAGGATGTCGAGCACTGATTGCGGTGTTGGCCTATCGGGCAGCAGAACCGTCGTGGCTCCAACTGACATGGGGATAGCCATGCCGGCTCCGAGCCCGTATGCGAAAAACAGTTTGGCGGCCGCAAAAACCGTATCATCAGGCTCAATGCCCAAGACGCCTTTGCCATAAAATAAAGCGACATGGGTGAGGCTGGAATGCACATGCCGGACGCCTTTGGGATTGCCGGTGGAGCCAGATGAGTAGAGCCAGAACGCAATCTCGTCTGAACAAGTATCAATGGCTGGAAAATCGGCGTCGGCCATTCGCAACAATGCGCCGAAGCTTTTGTATTGGTGGCCGTCATCACCGCCAATGACAACGACCTGTTTCAGAGATTCAAGACTATCGAGCAGTGGGGCGACGGTGGGCAGCAGTTCGGCCGATATGAACAGCGCTTCGGCTCGGCTGTCTGACAGAAGATACTCGTACTGGTCGGTTGTCAGCAGCGTATTCAGGCAAACCGGGATTACTCCAGCCCGCAACGAACCCCAAAAGACAATCGGGAAATCGACAGTATCCAACATCAGCATCGCTACGCGGGATTCACGCCGTATCGCCAGGTCCGTGAGGACATTGGCGATTCGATTCGTCGCCGTCTGCAGTTCCAGATAGGTCAATTCTCGGTGGGGGTCGACGAATGCAGGTTTGTCACCGAAACCATCTGCGATGTTCCGGTCGAGGAAATCATGAACAGCGTTGTATTGCCGCGGCACCTCCAAGAGCGTGGCCTCCATGGAACAACCATTAAACAAGCATTACGGTACTATTATACGAAAAATAAGGAATCGCAAATGTAGCACCACTCGATGCCACGATGCAGGCGCTCAGATCGCCACGGGCTTGTTTACTTAATCCGGCTTCCTGCCGGTAAACTCAATGTGGCCGCCAGGAAGCAGATAGAGGATGATGGCCTTGCCGCCCTTTACAGTTGGAAAATGGGCGGATCCTGGTGGATTGACACACCAGCCTGCGCCGTTGCCATCGAAGGTGACGTCTTTGTCCTGCGGCATGATCATACAGATTTCGCCGGTCGGGTGGACGTGATGCGGTCCGGCAATATCGTCGAGTTGTACGACATCGACCGACAGGTTTGCTGTCTCGGCGGTGGGCTCGATGACCCGGCCAAAACGACGGCCTTCGCTGCCTTGAGTGCACATCCAGCCGGAGGCAATGGCTTCATGGCAGGCGCTTTCGATTTGACCAAAGAGTTCTCCATCGGAAGGAAATCGCTGATTGAGCTTTTGCTCAAGCGTCTCATCAATGGGCGAATTGGCGATGGTCTCGGTTATTGGTAGCAGCTGTTTCTGGAAATGCTCCATTTGCCCGTTCCTTGTACTGGCATCAAATGTGAGTTGACTGTGCAGGCCAATCCGATCCGAGGAGATCGAACGGGTTCACCCGACAGCCGTCTTCAAATCAGAGGCGGCTTTACGTCGTGCGATCTGTTTGAGCATTGTCGCGATCGTGATTGATCCCAATGTCGCCCTGGCGGTGTCGTCGATCTCGAAGAGTACCCTGCCCAGAGCCCACTCAGCCGAGGTAGATTCAGCATCACTTTCCGGTTCGCTTTCGCCGAGAGAAGTATCTTCGAACAGCGTAATGACGTCGAGCAGGGTGGTGCGGCGTGCATTGCCGCAAAAACTGTATCCGCCGCCGACACCCCTTATCGAGCGGACCAAGCCGGCTCTACCTAATGTGTGCATGACCTTGGCAAGATGGTGCGCTGAGACGCCATATTTGTCGCCGATCTCGGAGACTGATACCTGTCGCTCCGGATCCGAAGCCAACTCAATCAAAGCGAAAATCGCCAATCGGCTAGATATCTGCAACTTCATGAAATGCCTTTCTTCAGTGCAACCATCTGGTCAAATCCGGGTTACTCGTCCAGGTCCATTTCCAGTTGGATATAGGGCCCTGCGACCATTCCTTCACTGCGGAAAAAAGCCATATGCAGTTGATTGTGCCTGGGAACCATTGTGCGCATGGTCCTGATTCCCGCATTCCTAAATTCGATCGAGATGGCTTCGAACAATTGTTCGCCGATACCCTGTTGCCTCGTCCCCGGTTCTACCGCAAATGCAAACACCCAGCCGGACGGTGCAGATCCGAATTCCCAAGCACGTATCTCACCAACTATATAACCCAAAACCGCAAATTCCGGCGTTTCTGCAGTGTCTTCGGCGATCAGAAAGAACCTCTCATCGGTTCGCCGTTGCGCATATCGTTCAAAAATGTCCTGCCAGTAATCGGGCTTTGCAATATCTGTGACGCGTTCGTCGAGCGTGGTCACATGGACAAGATCATCTTGTCTCACCCTTCGGATCTCGATCTGGCGGACCTGCGCCGCGCCGCACGGATTCGTCTGTTTGTCCATGCCCACTCTCTGCCCTCTAGTTGCCGCTTTTCGGTCTGGCGCCGATTCGGCGAATCTGATCCGCTCTGGCGGACTTATGTAGACGTTCAGCCGCCAGTCTTACAACATTACGCCGGGTCCATAAATCGGATCAGCAACAGAAATCGACACCGGTCCTCTGTACCATAACATTAAAATCGGTATAATGGTACTCTAATAAGATTATTGAAGTCCCGATGATGAAAGGCCGACGTTGATGAAGCGTATCATCGAATTGTCAGTCAATGGAAAACAGTGTGAAGACGCCATCGAGGACAATGTGCTGCTCGTCGATTATCTTCGCGAGAATAGGGGCTTAACGGGCACCAAAACGGGATGTGATGGAGGCGAATGCGGGGCCTGCACGGTACTCGTCGACGGAAAATCCCGCTTATCCTGCACGACGTTGGTCGCGACCTGTGACGGATCAGAGATTGAAACCATCGAAAGCCAGATGGCCAATGGCAGATTGTCGGCTCTGCAGCGCGCTTTTCATGAACATCTAGGGACGCAGTGCGGCTTTTGCACGCCAGGCATGATCATGGCAGCGGAAGGGCTTTTGCGCGATGTGCCGGATCCAAGCAAGGAACAGATACAAACCGCTTTGGGTGGCAATCTGTGCCGCTGTACGGGATATGTCAGAATCATCAAGTCGGTCCAGGCCGCAGCGAAGGTTTCGCCGTGAACGCGCCGGTGAAAGACCGGGTCGCAGGCCGACCCACTCCGCTTGTTGACGGTATCGAGAAAGTCTCCGGCAAGGCGGTCTACACGGCGGATCTAGAGACATCCGACTGCTTGACAGGACGCATCCTGCGTTCCCCGGTAAGCCATGCAAGGATTGTTCGGATCGATACTTCCAAGGCCGAACGCCTGGATGGCGTTGCTGCCGTGGTGACCGGTGCTGATTGCCCTCATACCTTCGGCGTGATCCCCATCGCGATGAACGAGTATCCAATGGCTCGCGACAAGGTCAGGTATCGTGGGGAACCAATTGCTGCCGTTGCTGCTCGCGATGCCCGCACGGCTGACCAGGCATTGGATCTTATCGACATCGAACTGGAAGAATTGCCGTCCTACTACAACGCCGAACAGGCCCGTGCGCCCGGCTCCGTATTGCTGCACGACGACAAGGCAGGAAACGTCGAGCGTGAAGTGCATCACGAATTTGGTGATGTCGCAGCAGCATTTGCCGAGGCTGATCTGGTGCGCGAGGAAGTATTCACCTGTGCTGAGGTCAATCACGCGCAAATGGAGCCGCACGCAGCGCTCGCAGAATATGATCGCGAGCGCGACCGCCTGACATTCCACTCCGTGACCCAGGTGCCTTTTTACGTCCATCTAACACTTGCGCGATGCCTCGAGATGGACACTTCGCGCATCCGCGTGGTCAAACCGTTTGTTGGCGGCGGTTTTGGCGCTCGCACCGAGACATTGAATTTCGAAATCATTACCGCGCTTCTGGCGCGTGCTGCTAGCGGCAAGGTGATGATGCGGTTGTCGCGTGAGGAAAGCTTCATTACCCATCGCGGACGCCCCGACCACCACGTGACGATTAAGATCGGGATGAATGATGGCGGGCGCATCACCGCGGTGCAATGTCAGGTACTGCAGCGAGGTGGCGCCTATGCCGGCTACGGACTGGTGACAATCCTTTATGCCGGGGCTCTGCTGCACGGTATCTACGACATCCCTGCAATCAAATATGACGGATACAGGATTTATGCCAACCTGCCACCCTGCGGAGCCATGCGCGGTCATGGTACTGTGGATGTGCGACACGCCTTTGAACAGCTGATCGATCGCATGGCGCGGGAGTTGGGGCTTGATCCGTTTGAACTGCGTCGCGCCAATCTCCTGAAAGCTCCGACACGCACGCTGAACGATCTGATGGTGAACTCCTATGGTTTGCCGGAGTGCCTCGACAAGGTCGAAGCAGCAAGTAAATGGAATGAGCGTCATGGAAAACTGCCATCTGGGCGAGGGCTCGGAATGGCCGCTTCGCACTATGTCAGCGGCGCCGCCAAGCCGGTCCACTGGACTGGCGAACCGCACGCCGTGGTGACACTGAAGCTTGATTTTGACGGCGGGATTACAGCGCTGACTGGCGCGTCCGACATCGGTCAGGGTTCGACCACAATGGTGGCGCTGGCGGCGGCGGAAGTGCTTGGTGTTGATCTCGCGCGCATCCAGGTCGTGTGCAACGACAGCGCTATCACCCCCAAGGACAACGGGTCATATTCATCCAGAGTGACGTTCATGGTTGGCAACGCCGCCATCGAAGCGGCTCGCAATCTTCGTGAAATACTGGTCAAGGCCGCGGCAGCGAAACTCGATGCCGATCCCGAAGATATTGAATGTGCCGGTGAGGCGTTTTCGGTGCGTGGCAGCGGACAGTCGATCTTGTCGTTTGCCGAAGTTGTTCAGGCGGCATTGGCTGTTGACGGCACGATAACCACCAAGGGTACATTCACCTGCCCGCCGGAAGCACAGGGCGGCAAACACCGTGGCGGTGCGGTCGGCTCGACAATGGGTTTCAGTTATGCGGCCCAGGTCGTGGAAGTCTCGGTAGATATCGATACGGGGCAGATCACTGTCGAAAAGGTTTGGGCGGCTCTGGATTGTGGATTTGCCATAAATCCTCTGGCTGTCGAAGGCCAGATTGAAGGTTCTGTTTGGATGGGAATGGGACAGGCGTTGAGCGAGGAAACCCACTATATCGACGGCTTGCCGGTTCACGCCAACTTTCTGGATTACCGCGTGCCAACGATTGTCGAATCTCCCGATATCGATGTCCAGATTGTTGAAAGCAACGATCCATTGGGGCCGTTTGGCGCAAAGGAAGCGGGTGAGGGAGCATTGTCTGGCTTTCCACCTGCGCTCGCTAACGCGGTTGCCGATGCGATTGGTCTCGATTTGAGTTTTCTTCCACTGACCCCCGATCGCGTGCAGCAAGCCTTGATCAAGGCTCGCCGAGATATGAAACGCAGGAAAGTGTCATGAGCGCGGTTATGCCGGAATTTGAAATGCTGCGCCCCTCGACTGTCGAGGAGGTGATAGCGGCAAGAAATGCCTCATCATCCGCGAGGATATGCGCCGGAGGTACGGACATCATCGTCAATATGCGCCACGGATTGTCCGAGACCGGAACGCTGATAGATATTACCGCTGTTGACGAATTGAAGCGTACTGAAAGTGACGCGGATGGATTGCACATTGGCGCCGGCGTGACGCTTGCGGAGATTGCCGAGTTGCCGTTGATCACGGAAAGCTACCCGGCAATTGCCGAGGCGGCTCAAACGATTGCAGGTCCGACACATCGCAATGTTGCGACGGTTGGCGGAAACCTATGCCTGGATACGCGATGCCTTTATTACAATCAGAGCCATTGGTGGCGGAAGGCCAATAACTTCTGCCTTAAATACAAGGGTGATATCTGCCATGTGGCGCCCCAAGGTAACCGGTGCCGGGCCGCGTTCAGCGGTGATCTTGCGCCGGCCCTTATGGTCCATGGCGCCATCCTCGAAATCGCCGGTCCGGGCGGACCCCGTCGTGTACCACTAGCGGATTTCTATCGTGAGGACGGAGCCGATCACCTCACCTTGGCACCTGATGAAGTCGTAACTACCGCCCATCTGCCGTCGGCCAACGGAGTGTCAGCCTATGCTAAAGTCCGTGTCCGCGGCGCCATCGATTTTCCGTTAGCGGGCGTTGCCGTGGCTTGTGAAAAGCTCGATGCATCAAGTCACCGGTTTGTCGTCGCTGTTACCGGCACAAATTCATGTCCAGTGGCAATCGATGTGCCGGACACGCTTGGCGAGGACCAAGATCCAGACGCGTTTTTTAGCAATCTCAATAAACTGGTGCAAAAGAATGTCTCGCCACAGCGCACCAGCACCACTGCGGCCCACTATCGAAGATTGTCGGCTGCTACCATGGCCAGCCGCCTGGCAAGACAATTGTGGTCCGCCTGAGAATACACACCGCAAGTTATGCGGGCCTCAATTTGCGAAACATAATGGCCCGCGGGTGATCAGTTTGGTTTGATGAACTCGGCACGATCTCCGTGGATCAGATGAGCTGCCCTGCGTCCACCTGAAGCACCTGACCGGTGATCATCCGCGCCGCGTCAGACACTAAAAACAACACGGCATTTGCAATATCGGTCGGTTCCGCCAGTTTGTTGAGCGCGGTTTCTGCCAGCGCGCGGTCAAGAATATCTTGCGGTAGCTGGCGTGCCATATCCGTCAACACCATGCCGGGCGCTACAGCGTTGACGGTGATCGACTTGCGCCCAAGTTCCCGCGCGGCGGTCTTCGTCAGCCCGATCAGCCCGGCCTTCGAAGCCGCATAGTTGGCCTGCCCAATTTTACCCCTGATGCCGTTGATCGAAGTAATGTTGACGATCGACCCGCCCGCGTGAGCAGCCATCACCGGAGCGACCGCGTGGATCATGTTGAAGGCACCGGTCATGTTTATCCCGATCACATCGGTCCATTCCTGTGTTGTCATTTTCATCAAAGTGCGGTCGCGGGTGATACCGGCATTGTTGATCAGCACGTCGATTGGTCCGCCAATGACATCTACCAATTCATGAATTGCAGCCGCGTCGGTGATGTCGGCTGAATGATTGGTAATGGCTTTGGAGCCTGTTCCATCCGGCTCGCCAACATCGATAACGTGGACATCCGCGCCTGCATTTGCGAGCGCCTCGGCAATGGATTTGCCGATGCCCCTCGCTCCACCGGTGACCAATGCGCGACGGCATTCCAGATCCAACGTCACCATCTCAAATCCCCTTGACGACATTCAAATTAGTATTATAGTACCGGAATAGGTAATTAAACAAGAACTTACCGCAAAAGAACCGGATGCCATGGAATTTTCTCGCCGCACGACACAGATTTTGTACGAAGATCATTGCGCAACCACCGTCATGTTGGGAGCGTTGGAAAACATGATCGGCGGCGCCGGTCGAAGTGTCCCGGATATTGGTGATGCTCAGATACGTAAAGTGCTGGAGACAACTGCGACCGCCATTGACCACGAAGTGCGTGATCATTTCGCATTCGAAGAAGACGAGCTTTTTACCAGGCTAGAAGAGGACGGTGAATCCGGGATCGTCGATCTATTGCTCGAAGAACACAAGATCATGTTGCCGATCGGCCAACAGATTTCGGCGTCGGCTAAAGCAGCACTTACGGTCGGATTTTCGGAGGAGGGCTGGTCCGAATTCAGAGCAATGGCAGGTGAATTCATAGAACACCTGCAGGCCCATATTCTGAAAGAGGATGCGGCGCTGTTGCCTCTTGTGGACGATCTGCTTGATCCCGAAACGGATATGCAATTGGCGGAATCCCATTCACAGAACCAATAAGATCCGGGAGGCAGAATTGCCAATGAACAAGAAAGTACAGAATTCTGCGGGCCAGATCAGACCGCTACGGGCGGATGATTTGGAAGCGGTCATCACGCTTGACAAACAGCTTACCGGCAACTCACGGCGCGGGTTCTTCGAGAAACGTCTCGCCGCCGCGCTCGAGCATCCGGGTGATTATGTCTATGTCGGCTTGCAGGAGAACAACGGACTAATCGGATTCGCTCTTGCAAAAATGGTGCACGGTGAGTTCGGTAAGCCGGGTGCACAGGCTGCCCTCGATTCGATGGGCGTCGATCCGGATCACCAGGGCAAGGGTGCCGGTCACCGGTTGCTCGATGAAATCGAACAGGTCTTGAGTCACAAGGGTGTCTCTTCGCTGACCAGTCAGGTGGACTGGTCGGATCAATCGCTTTTAAGTTTTCTGCGCGAAGCCGGCTTTTCGCTTGCTGGACGGATTGTTCTAAGCCGCGATACCGGTGAGATATCCGCTCCGGAAACGTCCCGCGAAGTTGATCCGGTTGAGATTGATCACAGCTCACCTGAGGGAGATGATTTTGACGCGCTGTCGCGCGACATTGTCCCTGTTCGCTCGATGACCGACGAGGACATCAATGCCATCGTCTCCATAGACCGGAAGACATCAGGCCGCGATCGGTCTGCGTACTACAAACGCAAACAGCACGAAGTTCTACATCAAAGCGGTGTACGCATCTCGCTGGTTGCCGAACAGGATGGATTTCCGGTTGGCTTCATCATGGCGAGAGTCGATCTCGGTGAATTTGGTCGCACCAGCCGGGGAGCCGTGATGGATGCGATTGGCGTCAACCCGGGTTTGCAGGGCCAAGGTATCGGGCAGGCCCTGATGTCACAACTGATGGCGAACTTGTCAGTCCTGAAGGTTGATTATGTTCGCACGGAGCTTGGCTGGAACGATACAGGCCTTATAGCCTATCTCGACAAGACGGGATTCGCGCCGGCCCAGACAATCGTACTGAATCGCAGGTTGACTGCCTGAGGCGGTCAACCGTTCAACTGTTCGAATTTCTGCATCAACTCGTCTTGCGTTTCTTCCCAATCGGGATTGGGGACGATGCAGGCTTCGGGACAAACCAATTTGCATTGCGGCTCATCCTCGGCGCCAACGCACTCGGTGCATTTCATCGGATCGATAATGTAGAACGGACTGCCTTCAGTAATCGCATCGTTGGGGCAAACCGGTTCACAAGCATCGCACGCCGTGCAGGGATCAATTATCATAAGTGCCATATCGTTCCTCCGTCACAGAGATTATGAAGCTTTGAGCAGTTGATTAGTGGCGGCTAGTTTCTCGGCCCGGAACGAACCCCAGAGAGCCGCTCCGATCGCGCCGGCATAGATTGAATCAGCGTGGCTGGTGACCTTGGCGGTAACGCCTTTCATTTTTCCCAGTTCCTCGCCCATTGCCGCGACGAGGCCCTCATCCTGCGCCAGCCCGCCGGTCATCATGATCAAATTGTCAGTGACGCCGATTGATTTGAGCAGTCTGGCCAGCCGTATGGCCATCGACAAGTGTATTCCCTTGAGAATGTTCGGTGCCGAAATTCCGCGTGATACCATGTTGATCACGTCTGTCTCGGCCAGGACGGCGCAAATACTCGATACGACTTCAGGATCTTCGGCTTGCAAGGACAGTTTGCCGATTTCATCTTGGGCGATGCCCAGATATCGGGCAATGTTCTCGAGAAACTGCCCAGACCCGGATGCGCATTGACTGGTCATCTTGTAGTTCAAGACCTTGCCGCGATCGTCGGTGATGATCGCCCGGCCGTGCAGGGCGCCGCAGTCTAACACCGCACGAACCCGCGGATCGAGAAAGCGCCCGCCACGGGCATGCGATGTCATTGAATAGAAGTGTCCGGTGTGAAACGGTATCGCTTCGCCCTCGCCTGTAGTGGCGACATAATCCAGTTCATCTTCATCAAGGCCGGCGTCTTCAAGGGTCTGCAGAAAAGCTTCCCTTGCCAGTTCCATCGGATCGCGCTGGCGTATGCGAAGAACGGAACGGGATAGCCATTCCTCATTGTCATTCTCGGTCTTGAAAACAACGGCCTTGACGGCTCCCGTGCCGACATCGATTCCTGCAGAAAGCGTCATGCCTCCAGTCCCTCCATTCTTCCCTCTCCGGCACGCCGGGCAAACTCGGCTCCGCCAAGTGCCCCGGTGTAAATGGAGTCGGGGTCGATATTGATTGTCACCTCGCCATAGTTTTCGGCGACGAGCTTTTTCAGTTCACGCACCGCTGCCTCGTTCTTGGCAACACCGCCTGTGAAGGTGAATTCGTCGGCTATGCCGCCTGAGCGAGATATGATCGACATTGCCCGCAGGATGATGGCGCGATGAAGTCCGGCAAGGATATCCTCGCGCTTTTCGCCGAGCGCCAGCCGATCTCTCAGTTCAGCGCCGGCAAACACGGTGCAAGTAGAGTTGATGCGAGCCGGTTTGCCAGATTTCATAGCGAGAGGCCCGAGTTCGTGCAGCCCCATATTCATCTCATCGGCAATATAGCCCAGATAACGCCCGCATCCGGCCGCACACCTGTCATTCATCTGAAAGTTCTCGACGATGCCCTTTGGATCGACCTGAATACCCTTAGTATCCTGACCGCCGATATCGAGCACTGTCCGCGTTTTCGGGTACATCATGTGGGCACCCAAGCCATGGCACAGAATTTCAGAGCGGATGTGTTCCTTTGAAAACGGCAAAGTCACGCGTCCGTAGCCGGTGCCGACGAGATAGGTTTCTTCCAATTCGATCGCCAACGCTTTCTCGACGGCCTGCTGGATATGACCGCTTACGTTGGACATCTCGGTTTTCACGCGATCGAGAGCGGTACGGAATTTTTCGCTCAAATTGCCCGCGGGAGGGCGATTTTCAACTGCGATGATCGACTTGTCGTAAACGTTCAGCAAAAGTTCATAGGCGAGGTCAGCGTCGCGTGCGACTTCCTCGGCTATCGCCAAATATCTCGAGCCGGCGATATCGCGAAAGAAGTCGGATTTGCGCTTGGAATTGGGAGCAAAAAGATCCGGCGCTTCCAGCCGGAGTCGACGGAATACTTCTTCCAGCGCGGTTTTGACTTCATCGCCGACCTTGGCAAAACGGTCGCCTATGATCTGATCAATACAGGTCTGCTCCAAATCGGCCAGTTGTTCGAGGAACTGCTCGAGCCGGAATGAGCGCTCGAGTGCGCTGAGAAACTCTTCGACCTGTTGTTTGGTTCCCTGCTCGTCGCCAAACTCACGGCGGAACAGTGTAAAGCGAGCGTCGATTGCCGCTTCCTGGGTGACCACCTTGCAGGCCGTGTCGTAATTTGAGCGGGAGTTTGTAATGCCGCGACCGAGCACCTGCTCATTTTCGTCCATCAACACCGCCTTGGTGGTCGTCGATCCCAGATCAATGCCGATAAAGGTCCTCATGCCGCAACTCCCCTGTCGCTCCCGGTGCGTTTCTGATCGACCATCTGGAAATACGATTCCAACCGGTTCTTGACATTGGCGGCGGAGAAGTAGCGCGGGTCGACAAGATCGGTTTCGACAAACGCGGCGGGCTTTCCGGTGCGCTTTTCTACCTCGCGCATCATCAGCAACTGGCCTGCGGAGAAGCTGTTGCAGCTCTTAATGGAGTTGATCAACAATCCGTCGGCTTCATACTCGTTGATGTAGTTGACGAGCATATCGATGCGCATCGGCAGAGAACGGTTTGTGTAAACACCGAGGCAGTACTCGGCCAACGTCTCAAGCGGCCTGTCCGGGTCGTGTCGGAAACCGAAATCATAAGTGCCGCCGACCTTGGTGTAGCTGGAGGCAACGACAACCGCACCTTCATCGTAGAACATCTTCCAGAACTGGCGGAAATTCGTGTAATTGGGCGGCCCTTCGACAACCAGCCGGTACTTTTCCTCGCCCATGGGTCCATCCGGGGTCACCGGGCCAAGGCCGGCAGCCAGACGTTGATCTACTTCTTCGCGCAGAAAGCGGTAATATTCGATGGCGTCGTCAGTGCCGCGGAAAGCACCGAATATCGGGCCGATATAATAGATGCCACCGAAATAGGCGTCGATCGGCGACGGTTTGCTCTTGCCACTCTGCAAAATGTAAACCAGGTCGTCCTCGGCCTTCGCCGATTTCTTCAGGTACTCACGCAAGCGATCGATGTCGAACTTCACACCCGACACCTTTTCCAGCTTGGGGATCACATCCTCCTTGAACTGCTTGACCATGTACTGGACCATGTTCGGTGTAATTTTTCCGTCGGCCAAATAGGGTGTTTGCAGAAATATCGTCTCGCATTTGTATTGTTCGCGAAGGAGTTCGAACCATTTCATGAACGTGAAACAGCCGGTGTAGGAGAGCATCAAGACATCTGGGCTCGGCAGTTCCCGCCCGTTGGGTCCGATGTTACCTTTGGCCATCATGCCAATATCCGATTTCACATATGTGCATACATCTTCGGAATGGCCGGCTTTCTCGGCTTCCATGACGTAGGCGCCGCTTTTTCGTCTCAAGCCGCTCTGAATGGCGTTGACCTCGGGAAGATTGTTGACCAGGTCGAAGCACATCAGCAGTTCATTCAGATTGCCCGGCACAAAGGTCGAGGCGACTTTGTCGCCGTTTTCCTTTGCATTGGAGAGCCTTTCAAAATGCGCTGCCATCATCTCCTTTTGCTTCACCATGGAAGCGTCCTTGATGATATCGGTGGATGGCGTTGGTCTGCTGGCGGTGTTCATGCTGCACTCCAAAGTTTGATCGAGTCTGCAAATGTGCCGGCTTGTTCGCGGATCGGCTGCATCTGGCCTGAGTTTTCGGCGTATTTGAAAGCGATGTAGGGAATACGCGCGTCGTCGAGCGCGCTTTGTAACATCGGACGGTCCAACAGGGCCGGATCACAGAAGCTGGGTGATGCAAAGATCACGCCTTCCGCCCCGGTGCGCTGCACTGCACGGACGAGGAACTTTCCCTTCTCTTCGACATCGGGCTGGTACTTGGCCGCAGTGCATTCCGACTGATGCAGGAAGGCCTGCGACAGATTGTAAAGCGGGTCTCCCTCGGCCGGCACGTCATCAAGCAGCCAGCGTGTCACCAGCATCAGGTCATCGTCGACAACGTAGCAACCTGCCAACTCCAGTGATTTGATAAGATTGAGCGGTGGTTGCTCACAAAACAGACCGGTCAGAACAACACGACTGTTGTCGCGAATTGGGCGCTCCTCGCTTTCGGCAGCCGCAATGTACTGCTTGAGCATCTCGGAGTGTTCTTCGACCGGCAGCACGAGACCCGCACGGACCACCAGATAAACTTCCGAGGCCGGTACCTGCCACGGTTTCTGTGCTCGCAAGGCATAGAGTTGGCGCACAAGCTGGCGGTTTTTGTTGTACACATCAATGGAATTGTTGAGTGCTTCGTCGGTGATTTTGCGGCCGGAGATCTTCTCGAGATCGGACCGAAACTCTGCCATTTCATTGATGTAGAATGTTCCGCCGACCTCATCTTCATAGGTCTGGGGAACATCGAAATATTTCGAATAGACTTCTGGAAACAACATCTTCCACATGCCCGACAGATTGCGAATGACATCGCAGATCGACGGGAACAGCATGCCGTCGACGAAGTCGAGCCTGCCCGAGATGCCGAGTTCGATGGTCGAACGCGGGATCCGGCAGATGTAGCTTTGATAATATGCATCGCCGTGGATCACCTCGAGCTGGTCTCCGCCACCCAGGATCCCAAGCGGTAACATTCCTGCCGCGTGAATGATCTCACGGGGGATGTAGACCGGCATATAGCCGATCACCTTGCGTCCGGGCTCTGCATCTTTCCACTCCCGCGCGGCCGAGAAGCTCAAATCCTCGTAAAGAGCCTGACAGCGGGCGACGATTGTCTCTGTTGTTGGTTTACTCATCTGTTTTCCCATTTTGCCGGACGTTTTGCGATGAAGGCTTTAAGCCCTTCCACGGCGTCCCGGGTTGACATCAGGTTTTCAAGATAAAGCCGTTCGACCAGATCAAGCTTTGCGAACATCCGCTCAACATATCCGCTGCGTGCCGCCTTGACCGCGAAGCGCAGGGAACTTGAGCTTTTGCCCGCCAGATGCTTTTCAAAGTACTCAAGCGCTGCCGCTTCGGGATCATCGGCGACGCGATCGACAAGCCCCAGTTCAAGTGCCTCTTCGCCGGACACGCTGCGCCCGGAACAAAGCAGGTCGTCAGCGCGGGACTGTCCGATGCGTTCGGGCAGCAGGCAGGATGCGGCAGGCGCAAAGACGCCCAGTTGCATTTCCGGTTGACCAAGATTGGCGTCGGGCGCGGCAAACAGCAACTGGCCGGCGGCAGCTACTTCCAGCCCACCCCCGAGGCATTGTCCGCGAATGGCAACCAAAACCGGAACCGGATAACCCAGCATGCGCCGCACGAGACCGTGCAGCGATTCCAGCATCGCACTGCAATTGCCGGGAAGGTGCTCCTCAACACTGGCACCGAAACTGAAATGCGGTCCGGATGCATCAAGCAGAACCGCTGACATGCCCTCATTGTCGACATGCGCGCTAAATGCAGCATCAATCGCTGCTATCATCTGCGCGTCGATGATGTTGGCTTTCGGCCGATCAAGCCTTAGGCGCAGCAAAGCACCATCACGGTCGAACCATGTTTTGAGCGGCTGGCTCACTTTTTCGCACCTGGCATCATGCTATCGATAAATTCCTGCGACCATTTGGTGCCGGCGGCGAGTTCCTGGCGCAAAGCAACGAAATCAACTTCGCGTCCAACCTCGCGGTTGCCTTCATTGAAGGCCCGGAAACCGGTGCGCGCTTCGGTCATCATGTTCAATGACAGCCAGGCGCGCGAATTTTCCTTGTTCATGTTCCAGGCATTGAGCTTGGGTTTGCGCAGCTCTTCCACCGATTTGGTCGTACAATCGGGGAATGTCAGCATCAGTTTGGTGCAAAGTTCCTCGACCTTCCCGTCCAGCAGGCTCAAATCCATCTCGCCCTTGGCGAGCACCCCCTTGCCTTCGGCAAGATCTTCACCGGTTTTGAATTCA
The DNA here is from genome assembly GCA_963669285.2 of Rhizobiaceae bacterium. Lineage (GTDB taxonomy): Bacteria > Pseudomonadota > Alphaproteobacteria > Rhizobiales > Rhizobiaceae > JAWKWH01. The sequence continues at coordinate 465,734 of CAXXSI010000022.1, forward strand.
CCGTGGATGAATCGGCCCCACTCATCGGTCATTTTTTGCGTTTCCACCAATGGATTAGCGATGAACTTGCCGTCGACTTTGAGCGCTGGGACGATGTCTGTGAGAATTCCCAACCGCATGGCCTTGTGGGCGGAAAACGGCTCACAAAGGACACCGGATATCATGGCCTGCTCGCAACCGATCATCACCGGCAGGAAGTCTGTTGATCCGCCGATCGCGGCCGAACCGTGCTTCGGACCTGCCTGGCCAAACCGCGCCATGTCGTGGGCGACGGAGAAATCACATGCCATTCCGATTTCCTGGCCGCCGCCTATGCGCATGCCGTTGACACGGCAAATGACGGGCTTGTCGCAGCCGAGTATGGCCGAGACCATGTCATTGAACAGACGCATGTATTGCCGATATTCCTGTGGTCGGCCGGCGTAGTACTCAGCGTATTCCTTAGTATTTCCACCGGTGCAAAACGCCTTGTCGCCCGCGGCGGTAAAGACGACAGCGTTGACGTCGCGCGAGTTGGATGCAGCGCGAAATGCCAGGATGACGCCTTTGACCATGTCGGTGGTGTAGGAGTTAAACTGGTCGGGATTGTTGAGCGTGATCCACGCATTGAACAGACCATCGGCAACCGAGCCGTCGGGATTTCGGGCAGGGCGTTTTTCATAAAGAACGCGGCTGGTAACGGCTTCACGGGCGTCGTCAGAAACTAGATCGTGCGGCAAGAACTGAAATCCGCCGGAAGAAGTTGTCGCTTTGGCATCCATCCTGTTTGGTCTCCTTTAACCTGCCGGCACCAGAATTGCCCGTCGGACAAGTTTGCCGTCGTGCACGGCCTGAAAGATTTCATTGATTTCGTTGAGCGGGTGCTGCTCGACAAAGGGAGAAATTTTGACTTTCCCGTCCAGAACCAGATCGAGCGCCGCCGGGTAAAGTTCTGGCGGACACCCCCAATTGCCGAGGACGCGAGCGTGAAAGGCCATCAGGTTCGATAGCCGAATCTCGAGCTTGTCCATGGTAAATCCGACAACGCACAGTGTTGCACCGTGATTGAGCAAGCCAAACGCAGTTGTCTGGCCTGCGGCCGTGCCGGAGCATTCGAAAATGATCCATTCACTTGGCCGCAAGTCCTGCTGCTTGGCGAACTCACCGATTGCCTTTTTCAGTTCCCGACCGTCGAGGGTGCGTGCGTCCAGCGTCAGAGATGCTCCGTAGGCGGCAACCGATTCGAGCTTTTCAGGGACGACGTCTATGGCCACAACAGTCGCGCCCATTGCTGCGGCGATCTGGACGGCATATCCGCCGACACCGCCGACACCGTTGACGATCACAAGATCGCCAGGGCCGACACCGGCCTGTACGACGGCCTGATAGGGCGTTGTCACCGCATCCGCGACTACGGAAACATCGGCGAGCTCCAGGCCGGCGGCTTCAAGACGTTTCATATCGACCGGACAAAGACCACGCGCCGGAACCTTGATATGGCTGGCAAAGCCACCCTGGATGTCGTTGCCCGGCATTTTCTGGTTGCGGCAGATGGTGCCTTTGCCGCGCTTGCAGACGTCACATTCACCGCAGGGCATGACCGCTGGAACAATGACAGTCTGGTCCATCCATTGTTTGCTGTCGGCTGCGGTTGCGACGACCTTTCCGCTCACCTCATGACCAAGCGCTAACGGCAAAGCATGGTTGGTGCGAACCCCGTCATAATAATATCCGAGGTCCGTATGGCATACACCGCAACCGGCAACCTCTACGACAACCTCACCATCGGCGAGTTGTCCGGGATCGAACGCCTCTGCCTTTAAAGGTTGGTTCGGTGCGGTCATCATCCATCGTTGCGCCATGCGGCTATATCCTCCGTTTTTACCTCGCCGCCTCTGAGGCTTCCTTGCCATTTTTGAGTTGTGTTGACAGCGGTGCAAAACCTTATTACCGTAAAACGGTACGCTAATACTTATTTAACGTCAACAGGAAAACCGCCAGGCATTTCACTTCACTGGGCAGAGCTGGAGCCGAACAGGCCATGTCGACACCAAAAAAACCGCTTGAAAGCGTCTCAATAGCCATCGTTGGAAGCGGGGGCGCCGGAGCGTTGACTGCCGGTGCGATCCTGCTTGAAGCTGCGGGAAAAACAGGTCTCTACGGCATCATGAACAGGTCGGTCGGTCCGCAAATTCGCGGCGGAGAAGCGGCCGCGCTGCTGCGTCTGTCAAATCACCCTGTCGATTGCATGAGTGAGGCCTACGATCTTCTTGTCGCAATTGATTGGAACAATGCAGAGCGATTCGCTGCTGAAATGCCGCTCAAAGCAGAGGGAATGGTGATTTCCGATCCGGAATGCGGTGATGTGCCGAGTGCAATTGCCGAAACCGGGGCTGCGACTTTCGGCATCGACATCAAAAACATGGCCAGTGAGATTTCCGGCGGCCGAGAGAACATGATCGCAGTCGGCATTGCGGCCGGTCTCATCGGATTGCCGATCGATGAGTTAATGGCGATTGTCAGTGCCAAGTTTGCTGGGAAAGACAGCGCTATTGTCGAGGCCGGACGCCATTGCATCGAAGCGGGCATGGACAAGGCTGCTGGTTGTGGCAAGATCTTCAAGTTACCACCACCGGCTTCACTCGGGGACGGGCGCTGGATCATCACCGGCAACGAGGCGGCCGGCCTGGGTGCAGTCAGAGGTGGCGTGCGCTTTGCTGCAGCCTACCCGATTACACCGGCAACCGAAGTGCTGGAATGGCTGTCACCGGCGTTGGCCAAAACCGGTGGTGCGTTGGTTCAAGCCGAAGACGAGCTATCGTCCATCAACATGATTATCGGCGCTTCCTACGGCGGGCGGGCATCAATAACAGCGACATCGGGTCCGGGATTGGCGTTGATGATCGAATCAATAGGATTGGCGGCAGCCTCAGAGGTACCCATTGTGATTGTTGATGTGATGCGCGGCGGACCGTCGACCGGCATTCCCACCAAATCGGAACAATCCGACCTCAACATCGCTGTTTACGGTTGTCACGGCGACGCGCCGCACATCGTCGTCGCTCCGTTGAGCGTTGCCGACTGTTTGCTGACCACCCAATGGGCTGTTCATCTTGCCGAGGCGATGCAAGCGCCGGCGATCGTGTTGTCAGATCAGTCACTCGGACAGGCGCGCGTGCTGACAGACAAACCGGCGAACGTCGCATTCCTGGCCAGGCGAAGTGTTTATTCCGCGGAAAGTGATGAAATATACAATCGCTATGCCCTGACAGCGGACGGTGTCTCTCCAATGGCCATTCCCGGGACACCAGGCGGGCAATACACAGCCGACGGCCTTACCCATTCGCAACGAGGGACACCTTCAAGCAAGAAAACCGATCACCAAAACCAGCTCGACAAACGCCGCGACAAGATCTCCAACTTCGATTACGGCGATCATTGGGCCGATGTTGAAGGCTGCGGTGACACCGTTATCCTCACCTGGGGTTCAATGGCTGGTGCGGCGCGCGAGGCAATCAATAAACTTTCCGGCGAGGGGATCGATGTGAAGCTCGTCGCCATGCGCCTGATCACGCCCTTCCTGAAAGACAAATTCCTGGCGGCGTTGGATGGGACGAGACGATTGCTCATCATTGAGCAAACCCATTCGGGCCAGTTCCATCAGTTCCTGAGGGCGCAATGTGATCTGCCAGGCGAAATCCGACATTTCCACAGACCGGGGCCGCATCTGATCGGTCCGGAAGAAATTTGCGAACAGATTCGCGATTGGACAAACTCATGAACGCTCCACAATCATTGCCGTTCAAGGCCTCCGACTACAGATCCGATGTCAATCCGGTTTGGTGTCCTGGATGTGGAGATTTCCATGTCCTGATGTCGATCACCAAGGCTCTCGCCGAACTCGGTACTCCACCGCAAGATGTTGCGGTGATCTCCGGCATCGGGTGCTCCTCGCGCATTCCGGCCTATACAAATTGCTACGGATTTCATGGCGTGCATGGCCGTTCACTGGCACTTGCCACCGGATTGAAAGTTGCCCGCCCCGATCTGACCGTCATGGTGATGAGCGGCGATGGCGACGGATTTTCCATCGGCGGCAATCATTTTCTGCACGCCTGCCGCCGCAATGTCGATATGACCTATGTTGTCATGGACAACCGTGTTTACGGAATGACGAAGGGTCAGCCATCACCGACCACCGAACCTGATTGGGATAGCGCGCTTTCTCCGGGCGGCACCGGATTGAGCCCATTTCATCCATTGGTTATTGCTTTGGCGTCGGGCGCCAATTTTGTTGCCCGAGAGTTCTCCGGCGATATCAAGAACAGTACCCGTACGATCGTCGAAGCGGTCAAGCATCCGGGATTTTCATTCGTCGAGATTCTAAGCCCATGTGTGACATTCCGTCCTGATGAAAAGGAATGGAAAAAAACTGTCCATAAGGCATCGGTTGACGCGACCGATGATCCGGCCAGGGCGGCACGGCGCATCATGACCGACGATGGTATGAATGTCGGCATCCTGTACCGCGGAAAGCGCAAGCCCTACGAGGCTCATGTTTCCGAGGAGCGGGGCGACACCGCCGTTCTCGAAGACCAATTTATGATATAGACCGTCGGCGCATGAGTGTTTCTGCGAAAGTCGTGCTCGGTGTCTCGATCACTCCCGGTACTGAGCCGGAGTAAACGAAGGACATTTGACGGAATGGCAACCGGGCAACTGACCTACAAGGGAACCGTCTATCCCTGGCATTGCGATCACATGGGCCACATGAATGTTATGTGGTATGTCGGAAAATTCGATGAAGCCACCTGGGCGTTGTTTGCCAGTGTCGCGCTAACAACCAGGCGTTTCAACAACGACGGTATTGGCATGGCGGCGCTGGACCAAAGGCTTGCCTACAAACGCGAAGCAATGCCCGGCGACACATTGGAAATCTATTCGCGGCCAGTCGAGGTGAAAGGCAAAACCATTCGCTTTATTCACGAAATGATCGACTGCGAATCTGGCGCGACGGTTGCGACCTGCGAACTGGTTGCCACCTGCCTCGACACGCAGGCCAGGAAAAGCGTTTCGTTGCCTGATGATGTCCGCGACAAGGCACTGGCGCTGCTGGGCTCATCGATCCCCGAAAACTGATCTTGATTTATGATCGTGCAGATTGGCGCAGAGGGCCGCTATTTGTTTTCTCGCAGATCGCGAATTCGTGCGGCTTTTCCCTCGGAGCGCGGTATCTCGCCGGGCCGCTTGACCACGACATCGCAAGTTACGCCGATGATTGATTTGATTTGCTGGCGGGCACTAGTAGCGTAGCAGGCCATATCGTCATCGTTGCAAGACGCTTCAGCGCCAACTTCCACCTCAACGGTCATCGCGTCCATTGCACCGGCATTATCCAGCACAATCTGGTAGTGCGGCGACAACTCCGGCAAGCGAGCCAACACCGATTCCAGCTGCAGCGGATATACATTGACACCACGAATGATCATCATGTCGTCGCAGCGTCCGGTAAACCGCGAAATCCTGACATGCGTACGCCCGCATACACACGGCTCGTCGTTGAGCCGGGTGATATCGCGGGTGCGGTAGCGGATCATCGGCAGGGTTTCTTTGGTCAGCGTCGTTATGACGAGTTCACCGGTAGCACCCATCGGCAGCGGCTCAAGCGTGTCGGGATCGATGATCTCAAAGATAAAATGGTCTTCCCAGCCATGCAGACCGTCGCGAGCGGCATCGCATTCGCAAGCCACGCCCGGCCCCATGATTTCGGACAATCCGTATAGATCGACCGAGGTAATGCCCAAACGTTTGTCGAGTTCGCCGCGCATCTCCTCGCTCCACGGTTCCGCTCCAAAGAGGCCACATCGCAACGGCAATGCATTGAAATCAATACCCTGTGCCTCGGCGACTTCTGCGATATTCAGGGCGTAGGAAGGTGTCGAGCAAAGAACGTTGGCCCCGAAGTCACGCATGAGCATGACCTGGCGCTCAGTCCCGCCACCTGATACGGGCACAACAACGCATCCCAGTCTTTCCGCTCCCTGATGCGCTCCCAGACCGCCGGTAAATAGCCCGTAGCCATAGGCGTTGTGCACGACATCGCCCGGTCTCACACCGGCGGCGGCCATGGAGCGGGCCATAAGCATCGACCAGTTCTCGATTTCCGCGGATGTGTATCCGACAACAGTCGGTTTACCAGTCGTCCCCGACGAAGCGTGCAGGCGACACAGGCGATTGACCGGCAGGCCGAACATTCCGAACGGATAGTTGTCGCGAAGATCGGTTTTTTCGGTAAACGGGAAGTGCCGGAGATCAGCCACCGATCTCAGTTGCTCCGGTTTGACACCCGCCGTGTCGAAGGCGGATTTGTGGTGGGGAATATTGTTATTTGCGTGATCCAGCGTCGAGCGCAGGTGTTCGACCTGTATCTCCGCAATGGCCTTTCTTGGCAGGGTCTCGATTTGCCGCTGGAACATGAAGCCCGAAGCCGATGTTTGATCCTCGAATGCCGGATTATTCATCACCTCAGCCCCGTTTCTGTGTCCGAATAGGCTGCCGCCAATGATGCGCGGATTTCATCAGCGTAAGCAGGCCGCATTTCGGCGTTGGCGTGCTTGTTGTCGCCCACAAGCTTGTCGAGTTCGGCAAACCCGCGGCTTCGAACGTCGCCGTAGCCGCGCGCCCAAACCGCTAGATCGGCAAGTTCGCAGGCGAGCTGGTAGTCATCGGCAGCCATGTCGGTGACCGGCTTGAGCCACCGATCTATCATCCTGTGCTCGCGGTCATAACGGCGAGTACTTCGGCGCCAACGCCTCAGCGACGCGAGCGCGCGCATGGTTGCCCAACCAAACGGCCCGGAGGTCTTGAGCTTCAGAGCCAATCCGGCACCGCCGCGACCGGTCTGCACCCCTTTTTTCGTTCCGCCGGAGAATGCCGGAAGCAGATCCAGTAATTCTTCACGGCCGGGTTTCAGGAAATCGTGCACCTTCAATGGCACATCGTCTCCAATCGCCAGGTCGCGGCGAATACTCGCCAGCCTTCCCGGTCTGGTTTTAAGCTGGGCCACGCGGATGACATCCTCATAGCCCATCCAGGCCGCGAGCCTGCGGGCAACTGAAACCGAGAGCCGGTAGTCCATGTCTTGCCGATCGACTTCGATCACTTTGCCAAGGCGCTTGAGAAACAGTTCCGCATAGGCCTTGTCCTGATAGTCGAGCAAATGTGTGGCTGCATGACCAGCCATTGGGCGCACCGGTTCAGGCAGGGACTGAATTTCGTTTTTCAAGTCTGCCGGTGGCGGTGAGAACTCGGCTGGCGGTTTTTGAGTTGCCGCGATTGACAGTGAGGGAAGCCTGGTGCCGGCTTCAAAACCGGCAAGATTTTGCTCAACCGCCACACCTGACTGTTTGATGGCCTTGCGACAGGTCTCGATAGAAAATGGCAGGACGCCGCTGGCGGCAATGGCGCCGAACATCACTGCATTCGGATGGCATCGGGCGGCGCGGACACCTTCGTCCAAATCGATAATCGCCAGTTTGCCGGCGCATGAGCTGAGCGCTTCCAAAATGGGTGTCAGGGCAATCGTTCCATCGCCCGGCCGAATTTTCTCCGACGTGCTGAATATCCTCTGCGAAGCGGTAATCACGGTTGTTTCGGGCCCGACGAAGCCTCCTGACAGCGCTCTGGCAGCCTCGGTTGGCTCGAACGACACCTGCAAGTCGATAGCACCCGGGGCAGGGTAGATCGAGAACACAGGGCGGCGAGCCAGTCCGGTTTGAGGAAACACTTCGAAATAATACGTTGTTGCACCGGTGCGCTGCGCAACACCCGGAGTAGAGGTCGCCTGTGACGGAAAACCCTCAAGCTGTGCGGCAGCTACGAACCAATCCATCAGAACACCGCCACCCTGTCCGCCGAGCGCGGCAACAAGCACACAGATTGGCCGTTCTGCAGTCATGACGCCCCCATGACGTTTGTCAGCATCCGGCTGAACCGTGACAGGGTGCGTTGAACGATACCCGCATTGACGGTTGCCCGTGCACGGTAGAACGACGGACACAATGCGGCGGCGTGGGCGGCTTCACCACAGAGACCGCACGCTACGCAATTGGAATCCACCATCGCAGCAGGACCGTCCTTCAGCGGGTCGTGGGTCGGCCTCAGCGTGAGCGATGGGCATCCCGACAGACGCATGCAGGAGTGATCTCCACTGCACACCTCTTCATCGACGCCGAAACGCTCAACCGGATACGGTTTGTTGGCGGCAAGAAGGTCAGCGCGCCGGCGTTTTTCACGACGCTGATTGGCAAGCATGCATTCCTTGTCGGATATGACGACGCGCAAGCCCTTGTCTTTGGCATCATAAGCCCGGCGAAGTGTTTTGAGCGTACCGGACACATTGTAGGAGTTTACCCGCTCCAGCCACCGTACTCCGATTGCCCTGAGAGTGGTCTCAATCGAAACCTTCATTTTCCGTCCCCACGGCGTTGAACCGGTGGACGGGAGGTGTTGTTGGCCGGTGGCGGAGGCATACCCGTTTTCAAGCACCACGAGCATGGAATCATGGCCGTTCCATTGGGCGTTGATCGCTCCGGTCGTCAGGCCGTTGTGCCAGAATCCGCCATCTCCCATGACCGCCACACCGGGCTGGCCGAGTGGCGGTCCGACGGCGCCGCCCGAGGCAAGGCTCATGCCATAGCCGAGGACTGTGGAGCCCATATTGAACGGCGGCAATGTCGAAAAGGTGCTGCAGCCAATGTCGGACGAGACATGCAGTTTGCCTTTTTCGCGCTGCAGCAATTCCAGAGCGGTGAACACCGGTCGTTCAGGACAGCCGGTGCAGAAGCCGGGCGGCCGCGGTGGCGGCATGTTGACCAGTTCCTTTGACGCTTTGTCACGAATGGCCCGGATGGAATCGGTGTTTTTGGCGACTGCTTTGGCAAGTTTTGCCGGTTTGGAGCACTCTTTTTGGAGATATTCCGCAATCCCGGTGCAGACAACATCTGAAATGTACTCTCCCGCCTCGGGAAAATGGCCCTTGCCGTGAACGGTGCAGCCAAGTTTGTGTTTCTGGGCCAGGGCCCTGATCTCGGTTTCGATGAAGTTGGGATTGCCTTCCTCGACTACCAGCACACTCTTCTTGTCCTTGATGAAATCGACAAGCTGTTCAGGGACCAGGGGATAAATGGCGTTCAGCACAAGTAGAGGCACCGGTGAATCGCCAAAGGCGTCGGCCGCCCCAAGCTGGTTCAACGCGCGCACAACCGTTCCGTATGTGCCGCCCTGAAGGACAATACCGATGTCGTCGATGCTGCCGGGAAAATGTTCGTTGATGTTGTTGTCTACGATGAACTTTTGCGCGGCGGGCAGCCTTGCTTCGACCTTGTCCTGCTCCTGCGCGTATGTCGAGGGCGGCAAGACGATGCGATCATAGTCCTGCTTGGCTCCGGGCAATTGCCGGTTGGCATTGAATTGCGGCTCGACATTGTCTTTGCATCTGAACGAACCTGTCATGTGTGCGGCCCGAATGCGCAGGCTGATGAACACTGGCAGCCTTGAAGTCTCTGACAGATCAAACGCCTGCTCGGTCAGTTCAACCAAACGCTCCATGTCATATCTTGGGTCGAGCAGCGGGATGGATGATTTCAGCGCGACAGCGTGGGTGCGTTCCTGGATGATGCTGGCGCCTTCGCCGTAGTCTTCTCCGATGATGATCACCGCGCCGCCGGTCACACCTGCCGAGGCAAGATTTGACAGCGCGTCGGAGGCGACGTTGGTACCGACGATCGACTTCCAGGTCACCGCGCCACGCAAGGGATAGTGTATCGAAGCGCCAAGCAGAGCTGCGGCACCGGCCTCGCTGGCAGACTGCTCAAAAACGATACCCATTGGGTCCAGAACCGGTTGCCGGGCTTCGGCCAGGACATCCATGAGATGCGAAACCGGTGCGCCGGGATAACCGCCGACATAGGCGACACCCGCCTGCAGCAGCGCTTTGGTGATGGCGAGTATGGCCTCGCCTTCGAATACATCACCACCGCCCAGTTTGAGCTTCTCCACCTCACCGGAAAAGGAACGCTCCATACCGCCGATCCCGGCCTGGGCGTAGACGGTATGGGTGGTCATGACACCATCCAGCCGGGCTTGATCCCCGGCGAACTGCTACCGGCGCCGCGCGCCGGCATCCGGTTGATTTCGTAGCCCTGATTGAAAGCGGCCCGCGCAATCAATGTGTATTTGAAGCTCCAGCCGGTCAAAACAGCGAGCAGCCCGCCGACGGCCAGCAATGATGGCGTCATCAGTCCTGCGGCCACAAAAGCCGCTGTAAATATCTGATTGGCGGCTGAAAATTTGACCATGCCGGTATCCAGTACCCTGAAGGTTCCCGTCGGAGCACCTTTCTTGCCCAATGCGCCCCGATATTTTCTCCAGACAATATAGCGAACAGCCAGAAACGCCATCAATGCTACCGACACAATATGCAGCAGGGAATTGTTGGCGCCGGAAATCACGGCGAATGCTGCAAACAAACCGAGCCCCTCGGTCAGGCCGGTCGAAATGATCAGGGGCACAATCTCATCTTGCCGCCATGCCGGAATGCCCTTCGCCGCTTGCAGGATCTTTGCCTGGCAGAACAGAAACGCCAGTCCGCTGGCTGCCGCGGCGGCCCACACAATAGCGGAAGCCGATACTAGTGATGCGGCGCCGAACGCAAAGAATGGCAATGCCGCCATCGCCTCTCGGGTCATCCATGAACGCTTCGCATGAAGGTAGACATTGGCGAAGCGGAACGGACGGCCGATCTCCAGCCACACAAAGAACAGGCCGGTTGCAACAAGCGCCATTGCAGCGAATGCCACCTGCCAGACCGGGTCGGTAAAAAACGTGGCAATTGCTGCAAACAGGAACAACCCGGTGCCGGCGCCGCCAAAAATAAAGTTGGCCGCTGCCCGCCAGTCCCAGTTCTTCTGAAGTTGTGGCAACACTCCCCCCATGCCGACAGGATCGGCAACCATTGGTGTCGACACTGGCGGTTCGCCTCGATTGGTGCCGTGTTCCCACAAATAGTGGATTGCCGGGCCGGTGCCCAAATCCTCATGCATGCGGAAATGCTTGTGCTCGGCAAGCAATCTGGAGACAACGCTGCCGCTATCGTCCATGTCGCCAAAGTGAAGCGCCCCTGCAATGCACGAGTTCACGCAGGCCGGTGTCGCGTCGGGGTCAACTCCCGGCGTCAGGCCGTTTGCCAATCCGTCATCAATTTTGTCGATACAGAATGTGCATTTCTGCGCCACGCTGCGACGGTCCGGGTGCTCCATCACCGTTTCATGCCGCATTTGTTTGCCGGCAAATGCCTTGTTCGGTACATCGACCCTGGCACGCGCCTGATAGGGGCAGGCCACGGCACAATACGCACAACCAATGCAGAGATCGTAGTCGATTGTGACAATGCCATCATCCCGCTTGCCTGTGGCAGTCGTCGGGCAGACGTCGAGGCAGGGAGGCTCCTCGCAGTGCATGCATCCAACCGGAACAAAGGCCCGCGTTACGTCGGGAAACTCTCCGGCTTCGATATCCAGCACCTTGCGCCACTGAATGCCTGGCGCAGTGGCGTTTGCATGCTTGCACGCCGACGTACAGGTCTGACATCCCACGCATCTGTTGAGATCGGCGACGATCGCCCAGCGGGTCATGCATTTCCTCCGACGCGATTAACGGCGACCCTGACAAGATCCGCTCCCGAGCCGGTGGCATCGGTCAGTTCCAGTATCATCGGTGTCAATTCGTTCATGCTGGGGGCGCCAAGATCCTTGGCGTAGGGTGTCGACCAGTGGGCGAACTGGCCTATCATCAACAGCGTATCGGGCCGGATGCCCTGGCGAAGCACGATGGCGCCTTGTGTTTTGCCGACCGGTGAGGACACTTCCACAACGTCGCCTTCGGACAAGCCCAGCTTATCCGCCGCAGCCGGATTCATGATGATACCGCCATGACCGGCGATGTTGCTGGCCACCTCATGGATCATCTGGATGCCGGCGTTGCCACCCCATGCATATTGCATGGACCGCGCGGTGATCAGCCAAAATGGAAAATCATTGATCTCTATCTGGAAATGTTCTGACAAGGCGCGTTCCCAGAGTCCGGGCAGGTCGTGCCAGTTGGGCATGGGCTCATATTCTTTCAGCTGCCGGTCCCACCAGGTAATGCCATGTTCGTGCAAGCGCGCGCCCAGCTCCTGACCGATGCGATAGAGCCGCTCCTGATATGGCAGTTCAAAGCGCAAATCCTGCGCCACCATTTCCGGATAAAGATACCAGCGCTGCCGTGAGAACTTGCGCACCCGGAAGCCATGTTCGCGGTAGTAGTCGAGACCCTGGCTTTCGGCACCGTCGCTCACCTCGGCACTCGCTGCCCGGCATACCGCGTCCCAAACTTCTTCGACGCCATGGGCGGTCTCCTCGTCGAGGGAGAAATCATAGTTCTCACCCTTCAGTCCGACCCCTGCCGCGCCGCGATTGATTGCAGCGTTGTAGCCTTCCAAAATGCCGGTACGGCGGGCGAGCTCGGTGGAAATCCAGGTGAAATCGCGCGCTTCTCCAAGTGGCTTCGATGCCGGGTTGCGCAGCGCAAAACCCTGATGATCCCAAAACTGTTCGATGTATTTCGAACCGCCGATGCGGATCAGCTGCAGCCCTTCGAGATCGGTGCATTCCGGGAGCAGGATATCGGCCATGTGGTTGGTTTCATCGCGCGTATAGGCAAAGCAGACGGTGAACGGAAATTTGGCCATCACGTCGGACACGGCCTTGGTATCCCAGAAGGAAATCGCCGGATTGGTGCGGTAGACAAACCAGACATCGGGTGTGGTCGGCTTGGGCAGGTTTTCAAATCCCTGCTGTTGCATCATCCAGGCAAGGTGTGTCGGGCCCAGCGCCTGGCTCCAGGGCGAGTTGGCGGCAAGTGGAATAAGTGTCTGATGCGCATGGCGGGTGCGCGGATTTGCGTTCCACTCTCCCTTTGCCGTCGGATTCATCGGATAATCCATGAATCCATCGGGACCTTGCTTGACGCTGCTCCAACGATTATCGGCTGGACGGTTAAGCCGTACGGTAGTTCCAAGCGTGCCGCCGGGAACCTCAAGGGCTCCGACAAGGCAGGCCAACAACGTGCGGGCCCAGCAGCATTCGTATCCGCCCCAACCGTTGTTGACCGTTTTGCCCAATGAAATGGCGACCGGCCTAAACGGTAGGGTCATTCCCTCGATGTCAATGGTTTCGCCGATATGGGCATGGTCGAGATACTGGTTGGCGACGCTGCGGATCGTATCGGCGGGGACGTCGCAAACCTGCGAAGCCCAATCCGGCGTGAAATCCCTGACGTGATTGGAAAGATGGGTGAATGCCGGACGGCAGACAATGTCGCTGTGCTCCCAGCGGGCTTCGTCGGCGCCGATTTCGATGCCGGAGACCGTAAACTCTCCCTCGAGCGCCGGTTCGGCACCAGGCGTGTCGAATGGAACGGCCTTGTTGGTCTTGTCGTCCCAGATAAGCGGTTTGGCGGTGGATTTCTGGCGCAGGTAAAATCCGTTCGGACCGATCAGATAGGGTGAAGATGTGCGCTCTTTCAAAAACGGAATGTCGAGCCGGGCGCGATCTGCTTCATGCAGCACGACATGCAGCATGGCAAACATGAACGCCGCGTCGGTCTTTGGACGAATTGGCACCCATTGGGCCGAGCATGCCCCTGTTACCGACAGATGCGGTTCCACCTGTATGCGTTTGATGCCTCGGTCGCGTGCATCGGCATGGCGCTTGATGCCGCACACGCCACTGGAGGCTTCGGTGTTGGTTCCAAACGAGATAATCAGTTCTGCCAGCGGCGTATCTGGCGACACGATAAAGGCGCGATGCCACAACTCTCCATAAAGATGCTCAGAGTGGTAGCACTTGACGCCCTGACCACTGCCGAAGCTCATGTCGACCGGACCCCAGGCCGCCAGAAAGGCAGGGAAGGTGCCCATATATGAGGTCGGCGTTCCGCCGCCGCCGAAACTGGCGGCGACGCGCGGAAAGCCTGACTCGTCGTTCAAACCGTCGGAGCGGACCTTGTTGAGCTTGCCGGCGATCGTATCGAGCGCTTCATCCCAGGATATTGCTACAAAACCGGGATCCTCGTCGCGTCCCTTCTTAGGGTTGGTTCGCTTCATCGGGGTCAGGACACGGTTGGGATTGTAGGTCTTTTGGATCAGGCCATAGGCTTTGACGCACACTTTGCCGCCGGCGGGATGGATTTCCGCAGCCGAAGGGTTGGGGCGGACCTGCGTTGCAACACCGTCCTTGATATCAACCTTCAACAGATCGGGTCCGGCGACGCACTGGTAGCAATAGGTCGAAACCTGATCGGGACCACTGTTGTCGGATTTGTCCATCGCGGGGCGCGCTTTCAGGTTTGGCCGGCTTTCGCGGCTTTGGATTCCAGTCGCTTTCGGGTTTTCTCGGTTTCGACCACAAAACGCTCATGCACACCGCTGCAGATCTGATCGACCGGGTCGCTGGCTGACACTTCGAAGGCGATTTTGCTTCCCTCGATACCGGTGACCGTTGCTGTAACGGCAACATCCATTCCCAAAAGGGTTGGTGCCGTGTGGACAAGCGAGATTTTGAAGCCGACCGAATCCTCGCCGTCGTCGGCCTGTTCGAAGATCATGTCCCTGCAGGTCTGCTCGATATCGCGGACAAGCGATGGAGTGGCGTAGACGCGGCAATCTTCTCCCATGAAATCGATCGTTCGCGGCTTATTGACAGAGAATGTCCTGGTTACTGAAGTGCCTTCGGTGAAGCCTGGTTTCATCCTCTTTTTGCCTCCATGCAGGTATTTGAACTAAAACACGTATAAACGTACCGTATTGCATATTTAATGGCAACATGACTGTTTACGTTTGGGCGTGAACAGTTTTAGACGGCTTTAGAGTACCGGAAGCGTTCGGGCTGGTAGTAGGCGTCGAACTGCGCCGCCACGATCCGTGCGAAGGATCGCGCCTGGGGTTGCACAGTCAAAATGGTGCCGTCGAGCGAGCATAGTTCGAAAAGGTCTTCTGCTACAAAGGTCTGCGCTTGCGCAAAGCAACTCTCGACCTGATTTGCGACGTGATCGCCGAGTGATCCGAAATCGATTGAGAAATCACACATCAGCCGCTCGATGATATGGCCGCGCAGGCGGTCTTCCGCAGTCAGTTTCAGGCCGTTGTCCTTTGGCAGAATGCCGGAATTCACGTCGCTTTGGTATTTGTTCGTCGGCACGGTGTTTTGGACATACGCGTCTGCAAACCGACCAATGGAAGACGCGCCAAAACCGATCATCGTCTCGTGGCTGTCTGTTGTGTAGCCTTGAAAATTCCGGTGCATCGTTCCGGTGCGCGCCGCTATGGCCAGAGTGTCCTGCGGCAGAGCGAAATGGTCGATTCCGATCGCCTGATAGCCGGTCGATACGAGGAGCCCGGCGGCGGTTTTCGCATGTTCGAACCGCTCATACGGACCCGCCAGATCGTCCGTTCTGATCAGTTTCTGGTGTTTCTTCAACCAGGGAACATGTGCATAGCCGAATAGTGCCATGCGATCCGGCTTCAGGCTGATGCATTGCTCGATCGTCTGGACAAGGCGATCCATGCTCTGCAGCGGCAATCCGTAAAGCGCGTCAATATTGATCGACTTGATGCCTGCATCTCGCAAACCGCCGACGACATCGCGGGTAATCTCGAAACCCTGTGGTCGATTGATCGCGGCCTGAACCTCGGGATGGAAATCCTGAACGCCGATGCTGGCGCGGGTGAGGCCGAGTTCGATCAGACCCTCGATCGTTCCGGGATCAACATCGCATGGGTCGATCTCAACGCTGATTTCGGTGTCGCCGTCAAACTCAAACGCGCGCTCCAGCACCTGTCGCAGTAACGCCAGTTCACCCGCGCGCAACAGGCTCGGCGAACCGCCGCCAAGATGCAATTGCCCGAGACGCGGGCGAAATGTCATTCGTTCGGAAAACAGCCGAAACTCCTCAGCCAGCGTCTCCATGTAAGCGGCTATGGGTTCGTATTTGAGCGTATGCTTGGTGTGGCAGGCGCAAAACCAGCAAAGCCGGTCGCAAAACGGGATGTGTATATAGGCGGAAACCGGTTCGGATGGATTGAGGTTGCCGAGAGATTTGTCAAACAGCTCCGCACCGACACCAGGTGTGAACTGGGGTGCCGTGGGGTAGCTTGTGTATCTCGGCACCGGTCGATGGTAGTGCTCGAGCACTGCTTTGTAATCGATCATCAACGTCGTCTCGTTGAGGCTTGCGCCATCCTTCACAAAATGGACCAGGCCATCCCAAAATCAGACAGTTGCCCTTGTCCGGCCAACACGTCCATGACCCAGATCAAGTGCAAATCCCGGATCGGGTAGGGGACTGTGGTCTGAACCGGTTGATTAGAGCGTATTCAGCTTAAATGGGAGCGGTTTGATGGCAAGTATTTTTCACATCAGCGAGGAGAACGCGATAGCGCGATGTTGCCATCGTGCGAGGATTTCGACGGTGCTGATGGGGAAAAGACTGCCAAGCAGGCGAACCGTCAAGCACTTGAATGATAAGGATAAACCGCAATCATTTCAACTTGGCCTTTTGCGCCCCGGTCTGCGTCGCGCGGGTCTAACGGTGCTCGCACCGCGTCGCCCCGCGCTCCTTGCCGGAACACAAAATCCCGGCGTTCAAACGATTCCATTTAAACCGGATACGCTTTAGGGGCTGCCGGAGCGTTTTATGATTTCAGCCAGTTTGGCGGGCAAAACCACAGTTACGGTTCCACGTCCGCTTTTCACAATGCCCTTCGATTGCCAGTCACTCATTATCCTGCTCACGGTGTGCAGTGTGGTGCCTATCATGTCGGCGAGGTTTTGCCGGGTGACCGGCATGTCGATCTTGATAGCACCTTGGTCGTCTTTGCCGGCTTGCCGCAAAAGGGTAAGAACCGCCTTGGCGAGCCTGTACTCAACCTGCACTTTTGCCAGATCCATGAATTTCTCGTGGGTTTCCTCAAGCCGCTCGCCAACGGCCGACTGTGTTGCCTTGGCAAATCGCGGAAACCTCTCGGCCAGACTTGCCCATGATTCCACCGGCCAGGCAACAGCGATACATTCAACTGCAGCGACCGCGGTCGCGGGGTATGTCGTGCGACCCAACGCCGGTGCGATCCCGAACATCTCTCCGACCGGGATTGTCCGGATTATCATTTGTTCGCCGTTTTCATTGACGCGGACAACTCTGATGTTGCCTTCCAGCAAAAAGAAAAACCGATCGGCATCCTCATACTGACGAAATATCTGCTCACCGGCAGAAAACCGAACAACGGAGGCGTTCGCCGTGAGATCCCTGATCTTGGAAACTGACAGATCATCAAAAAACGCAAAGCGGGCAAGCTGGCTTGCATCAATGCGTGAAGATCGCTTGCCATTCCTTGTCATTGGTCGTTTTCCTGCCGGTTGACGGGATGTTAGACGGTCGCTTCTCTTGGTTTTGCCCGAGTGTTTCGTCTACGGCACCAGGCCAGTACGGCGCTCTTGTCTGCAGGAAGAGATGCAAATTCTTCACCGGCGAATTGCCGCCATGCTTCGAAATAGTTGTCCCGCACCACGATCAGGATCGGGATGCCCAACATGAAGGCTGCTTCGATCACCGGCCTGAAACCGCGACCTTCCTCTTCGCCTTTGCCGAAACGGTTCAGTATCAACAGATCGATATCCCCGGTGATCTGTCCTGACATGTGGCTGACCGCCTCGATCAATCCATTCGGATCAAGACGACACCCTTCGGAACCAGAGCCGAGCGATTGGGTTATGCGAAAGCGGCCGCCCGAACCGATGTCTTCCAAATACATGTCAGAACAGCAGGCGCTGTTGCCGCTATCATCTTCACGCTGCAGAAATCCGGCAACGTTCAACCGGTCACGCTTGAGCTCTTCGGTTACGTCCGCCAAGACCTGATCGATATTTTCGCCCGCAGCGTAGCGGACGATTGCAATCGGGAATTCGGGCTTTTGGTCGTGGTCATTCGCAGATGAATGCATGAGTTTTCGTCCGCTGGTTTACTAGGCTGTTTTGTCGGGTGGGGTTGCAGCGCCGCATGTCGCTTGATCATGTCGGTGGACCCGAAGTTCAGACGAACAGGCACTGCAATCCAGATCGCGCAGCAGGCCATCGTCGAGCGAGTAAACCCAGCCGTGAATCTTGAGTTCCTTGCCGCGCCGCCAAGCCGATTGGATGATCGGCGTTCGTGCCAGGCTTTCCACCTGCGACGCGATGCTCAATTCGCAAAGGTGGTCGAGTTGCTTGGCGGGATCGTCAATCTCGGCCAAACGCGGTTCATGTTTCTCCGCAACATCCCTGATTGGTTGAAGCCAATGGTCGATAATGCCATGCCGGTCGCCATCGACTGCCGCTCGGACACCACCGCATCCGTGATGCCCGCAGACGATGATGCTCTTGATGTCGAGGGATTCGACCGCGAATTCTAGCACCGAGAGGAGGTTCAAATCGCCACGATGGACCAAGTTTGCGACGTTACGGTGGACAAACACCTCTCCCGGTTCCAGTCCGGTGATCACATTGGCCGGGACGCGGCTGTCGGAGCAACCAATCCACAAGTAGTCGGGTTTTTGGAGTTGCGACAGGCGCTTGAAGTATCCGGGATCCTCCCGGGCTCTTTCGGCTGCCCACACTCGGTTATGTTTCAGCAGATCACTCAGCATCAACCGCCTCTTCAAGCCTGATGCCGCGCCGTTTCGCCATTTTGGCGCCGAGATCCACAAGATCGGTCTGGGAAAGCTGAGTTCTTGCGATTGGAAGCACGATCGCATTCTCGGTCATGAGGTGCTGTCTCTCATTGGCGGCAAAACGCTGCAGCAGCGCCTTTGTCTCGGAACCAAGTTTGGGCGGATTCTTGTCCGTCAGACAATCTTCCAGCGCCTGTACTATTCTGCTGGCGTCGATGCGATCCTGGTCATGTTCCTGGTGAAGTCGTTTCAGCACATCGAGAAATTCGGTGTCGGTTTGCACGAGTTTTTGCAGCAGCGGGAACAAATCCAGCTCTTCGTCAAGAACATGCACACCGAAATCGCCTTTTAGAAAAGCCAGAGAGGCTTCGACCAAGTCGCTGTCGACTTCATCAGCACCCGCAATCATGTCCAGCACGTTGCATAGCGTTCTCTGGCGGAAGTGATCCGCAAAAATGTACTCGATCGGATCATGCAACAACGACGGAGGAGGGGCTTCACGGAGGGCCTCAAGCTCAAGTTCGCGATGTTCGCCGCCTAGGATCATGGTCTCCTCCCTTATTGAACAAGGGGGCCATCGGAACTGGCCAGTTCGACTCCCTTGATCTCGTATTTCCCGGCAAGAACGCCGATGTATTGAGCGATTGCACGCGCCCAACTGGCAGATTGCAGCCAATTTGAAATCTGTTCCTTGACTTTTTCGTAGGGAACCGCGCGACCCTCGATCCTCCGGTCTAGAACAACAATATGAAGACCGTATCGGGTCTCCACCGGTTGCGCCGTTATCTCGCCTGACGTCAGTTTCGACACAGCTTGTTCGAATTCGGCCACCGTCTGACCGGAAGTGATTTGGCCCAAATTACCGCCCTGCGCGGCAGACGGACAGGCCGAAAACTCCTTGGCCAGACCTTCGAACCTATGCGGATCTTCCGTGACGAGGGCGATGATCGATTGGGCTTTTACCTGCGCTTGCGCCCGTGCCTTGCTGTCTTCCTTTTTTGCCGGAAGCAAGATGTGCCTGACCTCATGAATGGTTTCGCTGGTAAACCGCTCCTTGTTGTTTTCATAGTAGCGGCGGCATTCACTTTCATTGGCCACCGGTACCTGAACTTCCCTGTCGATCAGCGCGCGAATTGCTGCATCTTCAGGGGTTTCCATTCGGCCGGCTTCGTCTTCGCGCGGCGCTTCGTCGATACCCAGATGTTTGGCCTCATGGACAAACAATTGTTTTATCACCAGAGCTTGCGCTGCGGCGGCTATCGCCTCGCCGGGTGTTTCGGCCGGATGGTTTTGCGCCTCACCCAGTATCTCGGCTTCGGGAATCGGCACTCCGTTTACCGAAACCGCATCCAGTATCGGTTTGGATTTCGGCGGAATCCGGGTATCCGGCTCGAGATACTTGTCATATCCCGTTGCCGGATCCGTATTCTTCGCGGTCAGATTGTTAACAAGTGTAACCACCGGTTTTCCTCACGCAGCCGAAGATTTACTGGAGTTGGGTGACGGCATTCTCTTGCGCACGACCTGATAGCCGGGGCGCCAGAAATACCTGACCGGAACGCTGAGCATGTGCACAAGCCGCGTGAACGGGAACACCAGCAGGATAGTCAGGCCGAGAAACAGATGGGCCTTGAATATCGGCGAGGCGTCGGCGACGAAAACCGCTGCGTTTGAACGGAAGGTGAAGATGCCTTGAGCCCAGGACATGAATTTCACCATTTCGTGCCCGTCCAGATGCTGCAGCGATACGGGTATTGTGGCAATTCCCAGCGCCAATTGCAGCCAAAGCAGGATGATGATCACGGTATCGGATGTGCTTGAAGCAGCCCTGACGCGAGCATCGAACAGGCGGCGGTGAACAAGCATGGTTGCCCCGATAATCGCCATCACACCGGCGATGCCGCCAGCCACGATGGCCAGTATCTGCTTGGCGCTGTGACTGATCCCCAAGGCGTCAAATATCTCGATGGGCGTCAGCAAACCGATCAGGTGTCCAAAGAAGATCACCAAAACACCGACGTGGAAAAGAACTGAGCCGTAAACCAGCTGTTTGCGTCGAAGCAACTGACTGGATCCGGAACGCCAGGTATAAGGCTCGCGATCATAGCGGATCACCGTGCCGATTATCAAAACCGCCAGTGCGATATAGGGGTAGATGCCAAAGAACAGGGTGTTGATGTAAGCGGCCATTTAAGCCTCCGTCGCGATGTGTGTGCCGTCTGAATCCGCGACCTTTCGGGCGGCGGCACGCATTTGTCTTTGCAGGCGATCCGGCCCGCAGCTGTTTTCACCGGCATTGCCACCGAAAGTGACAACTTCTTCTTCCCAGATGCGATCAAGCGCTTCCAGATCATCGGGGTCGTCATCGGGTCGCCCGAGGATTTCATCGATCAGCTTTTTTTCCGGTTTGCCTGCGGCAATCGCTTCAAGAACGGCGAAAACACCTGAATAGATCGATTTGCGTTTCCTCAGACGTTCCCGCATTGCTGAAAGAATATGCGTTATCTGCCCAAGCAGTTCGCGGGCTTCATCAATCGGCTGTGTCGACAGGAACTCCAGGAACATCGGCAGATGATCGGGCAGTTCCTTTGCCCCGATATCGTAGCCTTGCGCCTCATACATTTCCTTCAGGTCGACCATTGCCTGCCCGCGCTCCCGGCTCTCGCCGTGCACGTGCTCGAACAGGTGCAGTGACAAGACGCGCGTGCGATCAAACAGGTAGACGTAGCGCTCCTGGGCCTCATAGAGGTCAAGCGAGCCGATATTCTGCGCCAGCTTGACCAGTGTCGCTTTTTGCGGAGCGGTCAGTGAAGCATCGTCTAGCGCGGTGATGATCGCCGGCAGCTCGTCACACAACTCCTTGGTCGGATAGGAGAGAAGCAGCGAGATGATTTTCAATACACGGTTCATCAGCTTAGCTCCTTGAACAGATCGGTTGGTGTCTGCACCGTTTTGGTGCGCTTTGCGCCAAACAGATCCGTCTCCGAACTGCCGCCTGAACAACCGTTGCCGAAAGAGAAACCGCATGAGCCTCGAACGTCATAGGCATCTTCGCTGACTTCGCGGTGGGTTGTCGGAATAACGAAGCGATCCTCGTAATTGGCAATCGCCATGACATGGTACATCTCTTCGATCATCTGACCGGTCATGCCGACCTTCTTCGCGATCGCTTCATCGACCACGCCGTCGACCGTTTTGGCGCGCATGTAGGCTCGCATGGCGAGCATGCGTTCCAGTCCGGAAATCACCGGCTCGTCCTTGCCCGCAGTCAGCAGGTTGGAGAGATAGCGAACGGGAATGCGAAGTGAGCGGACGTCGGGAATGTCGCCGTCCATGCCGATCTTTCCAGCCTGTGCCGCCGACTGCAATGGTGAGAGCGGTGGCACATACCAGACCATCGGAAGGGTCCGGTATTCAGGATGCAGCGGAAAGGCAATCTTCCAATCCATGGCCATCTTGTAGACGGGAGAGTTCTTGGCAGCCTCCAGCCAGGCATCCGGCACGCCGTCCTTGCGCGCCTGTTCGATGACCTCCGGATCGTTCGGATCAAGAAAGATCTCAAGCTGCTTTTCGTAGAGATCTTCCTTGTCGGACGTGGCGGCCATCTCGGAAATGCGGTCCGCATCGTAAAGGATGACACCGAGATAGCGGATGCGGCCGACACAGGTTTCGGAACACACCGTCGGGTGCCCCGCCTCAATGCGCGGGTAGCAGAAGATGCACTTCTCGGATTTTCCGGAGGACCAGTTGTAGTAGATCTTCTTGTAGGGACAGCCGGAGACGCACATGCGCCAGCCACGGCATTTTTCCTGGTCGATGAGAACGATGCCGTCATCCTCGCGCTTGTAGATCGCGCCTGAGGGGCAGGCGGCGACGCAAGTCGGGTTGAGACAATGTTCGCAAAGCCTCGGCAGGTACATCATGAAGGTGTTTTCAAACTCGCCGTAGAGTTCCTTTTCGATGCCTTCAAAATTGTAGTCTGCCGATCGCTTGGAGAATTCCCCACCAAGAATTTCTTCCCAGTTGGGTCCCCATTCGATCTTCTCCATCCGCTCGCCCGTTATCTGGGATCGCGGGCGGGCGGTCGGCGTCGTCTGACTTTCAGGGGCCGTTTGCAGATGGCCGTAATCAAAGTCAAACGGCTCGTAGTAATCGTCGATTTCCGGCAGGTCCGGATTGGCGAAGATTTTTGCCAGGATGCGCCATTTCGCACCCATCTTCGGCTCGATCTTACCGCTGGCCTTACGAACCCAGCCGCCATTCCATTTGTTCTGGTTTTCCCATTCCTTGGGATAGCCAACGCCGGGTTTTGTCTCGACATTGTTGAACCAGGCATACTCGACGCCCTGACGGTTGGTCCAAACATGTTTGCAAGTTACTGAGCAGGTGTGGCAACCGATACATTTATCGAGGTTCAGCACCATGCCGATTTGCGCGCGGATTTTCATTCTGCTGCCTCCAGTTTGTCGCCAGTGTAGGGGCCGTCCATCCAGTCGACCTTTTTGAGTTTGCGGACGATGACAAATTCATCGCGGTTCGATCCGACGGTTCCGTAGTAATTGAAGCCGTAGGATTGCTGTGCGTAACCGCCGATCATGTGGGTCGGTTTGGTGATTGCGCGGGTTACCGAATTATGGATACCGCCGCGCTGACCGGTGACCTGTGCGCCCGGCGTGTTCACGATTTTCTCTTGGGCGTGGTACATGTAGATCGTCCCCTCCTTCATCCTCTGGGAAACGACCACACGGGCGGAAATCGCACCGTTGACGTTGTAGACCTCGACCCAGTCGTTATCGACGAGGGCGGCCTTGGCGGCGTCCACTTCGGAAATCCAGACCACGGGGCCACCGCGATTAAGCGTCAGCATCATGAGGTTGTCCGAGTAGGTGGAGTGGATGCCCCACTTCTGGTGAGGGGTAATGAAGTTCAACACCACCTGCGGGCTGCCGTCGTCCTTTTCGTTGATCACCGGATTGACCGATTTGGTGTCAATCGGCGGACGGTAGAGGCAGAAGGCTTCGCCAAATGCCCGCATCCACAGATGATCCTGATAAAGCTGCTGGCGGCCGCTGATCGTGCGCCAGGGGATCAGTTCATGAACGTTGGTGTAGCCGGCATTGTAGCAAACCTTCTCCGATTCAATTCCCGACCAGGTCGGCGAGGAAATGATTTTACGGGGTTGGGCAACCACGTCGCGGAAGCGGATCTTTTCGTCTTCCTTGGGAATGGCCAGATGGGTGTGATCGCGCCCGGTGGTCTTTGACAACGCCTCCCAAGCCTTGACCGCAACTTCGCCGTTGGTTTCGGGAGCCAGCGAAAGGATAACCTCGGTCGCATCGATGTCAGTTTCGATCTTCGGCCGCCCTTTGGTTTGTCCGTCCTCTGTCACGACGCCGTTCAGCCTGGCCAGCAGATCAACCTCATCTTCGGTGTTCCAGCTGATACCCTTGCCGCCATTTCCGAGCTTTTCCATGAGCGGACCAAGCGCGGTGAAGCGTTTGTAGAGGTTGGGGTAGTCGCGTTCGACCACTGCCACAGTCGGCATGGTTATGCCGGGTACTGGTTCGGTCTTACCGTCCTTCCAATCCTCGACATCGAATGGCTGAGCCATTTCACCGGGAGTGTCGTGCAGGATCGGTACAAGCACCACATCCTTTTCGACGCCCAGGATTTCGGGGGCGACTTCCGAGAATTTCTCGGCAATGCCCTTGAAGATGTCCCAGTCGGAGCGTGCATCCCAGGCTGGATCGGCCGCACCCGTCAGCGGGTGAATGAATGGATGCATATCGGAGGTATTGAGATCGTTCTTTTCGTACCAGGTGGCCGTCGGCAGAACGATATCGGAATAGACACAGGTCGTGGACATGCGGAAATCGAGCGTTACAAGCAGGTCGAGCTTTCCTTCCGGCGCCTCATCGTGCCACACCGCTTCCTTGGCACGTTGACGGCCTTCCTCGCCCAAATCCTTGCCCAGGACGCCGTGGTTGGTTCCCAGAAGGTGTTTGAGGAAGTACTCGTGTCCCTTGCCCGACGAACCGAGCAGATTGGACCGCCACACAAACATGTTGCGCGGCCAGTTGGCTTCATCGTCCGGATCCTCGCAGGACATTTGCAGTTTGCCGGCCTTCAGTTGCGAGGCGACATAGTCCTTCGGTTCCTTCTTGGATTTGGCCGCTGCCTTGGCGATTTCGAGCGGATTGGTCTTGAGCTGTGGCGCCGATGGCAACCAGCCCATCCGCTCGGCGCGTATGTTGTAGTCGATGATGGCTCCGTCCCAGGGACCTTCCGGCGCGGTGGGCGACAGGATCTCGTCGACTTCCAGAGATTCGTAGCGCCACTGATCGGTGTGAGCATAGAAGAAGGATGTCGAGTTCATGTGGCGCGGCGGACGGTTCCAGTCCAGCGCAAAGGCCAACGGCAACCAGCCTGTCTGCGGGCGCAGTTTCTCCTGTCCCACATAGTGGCTCCAGCCACCGCCGGACTGACCCACACACCCGCACATGACCAGCAGATTGATGATGCCGCGATAGTTCATGTCCATGTGGTACCAGTGGTTCAGGCCTGCACCGAGAATGACCATGGAACGGCCATTCGTCTTCTCGGCGTTCAGCGCGAATTCGCGGGCAACGGTAATGATCTGTTCTTGCGGAACTCCGGTGATCTTCTCCGCCCAAGCTGGGGTGTATGGCACGTTCTCGTCATAGGATTTGGCACAGTTGGTGCCGCCTAATCCGCGGTCCAGTCCGTAGTTGGCGACAAAAAGATCAAAGACTGTCGCCACCCATGCATTGCCGTCTTTCAGTTTGACCTTCTTCGCCGGTATCGAGCGCTCCAACACGCTTTCGTGGTCGGTGCCCTCGAAGTGATCGTGTTCGCGATTGCCGAAATAGGGGAAGGAAACCGGCAGGATGCTGTCGTGATCCTCATCCATGATGAGGCTCATCTCGAGCTCGACATCGTTGCCCTTGGCGTCCTTGGGTTCAAGATTCCACTTGCCCTGTTCGCCCCAACGGAATCCGACCGAACCATTTGGCACAACGACCTTTTTCGTCTTGCGGTCAATGGAGACGGTTTTCCAGTCGGGATTGTTCTTTTCACCAAGCGAGCGGGCGAAATCGGATGCACGCAACTGGCGATCGGGGATAAATTTTCCATCCTTTTCCACCAAACGCACAAGCATCGGCATATCGGTGTAGCGGCGGCAGTAATCCTCGAAATATTCCGCCTGCCGATCGAGGTGGAATTCGCGCAGGATCACGTGGCCCAAAGCCATTGCCAGTGCCGAATCCGTTCCCTGTTTCGGGTGCAGCCACATGTCGGAGAATTTGGCCGCTTCCGAATAGTCTGGAGATACCACGACCGACTTGGCGCCCTTGTAGCGGGCTTCTGAATAGAAATGCGCATCCGGTGTGCGCGTCTGCGGAACATTGGAGCCCCACAAAATCAGGAAGCCGGAATTGTACCAGTCAGCCGATTCGGGAACATCGGTCTGCTCTCCCCAGGTCATCGGCGAGGATGGCGGCAGATCGCAGTACCAGTCGTAAAACGACATGCAGGTACCGCCCAAAAGCGAAAGATAGCGCGAACCGGCCGCGTAGGAGACCATCGACATGGCAGGGATCGGAGAAAAGCCCAAAACCCGGTCCGGGCCCCATTTGCGGGCGGTGTAGGCATTGGCAGCCGCGATGATTTCGTTGACCTCATCCCAACTGGAGCGGACAAAGCCGCCGAGCCCGCGCATCTTGGTGTAGTCCTTGCGCTTGGCGGGATCCTCCTGGATGGCTGCCCAGGCGCCGACCGGCGTCTTGGTCGCGCGCTCGGCGCGCCACAGCTTCAACAGACGCGAGCGGATAAGCGGGTATTTCACCCGGTTTGCCGAGTACATGTACCAGGAGTAGCTGGCGCCCCTTGAGCAGCCCCGCGGCTCGTGATTGGGCAGATCAGGTCTTGTGCGCGGATAGTCCGTCTGCTGGGTTTCCCAGGTGACGATCCCGCCCTTGACGTAGATTTTCCATGAGCAGGATCCGGTGCAATTGGCGCCGTGGGTTGAGCGCACGATCTTGTCGTGCTGCCAGCGCTTGCGATAACTATCCTCCCATGCACGGCTTTCATTGGTGGTGACACCATGGCCGGATGAATATGTGTCGACGTTTTTCCTGGTCAGGAAGTTCAGGCGGTCCAGCAAGTGGCTCATGCGGTTTTCCTCTCAGATTTCTACCGGCAGACCATTCGCCTGCCGGGTGTCATTGCGTGTTTCGCCTACGGATTTTTCACGTAAGCGTTGGGGCGCAGATAAAACCACCAATTGATGATGATGCAGATCGTGTAGAACGCGGCAAAGCCGTAGAGCGCCAGTTCAGGCGTGGCGAGTTTGATCTGCTCACCGAGTACTTTGGGGATGATGAATGCGCCATAGGCGGCGACGGCCGACGTCCAGCCCAAAACCGGTCCCGCCTGTTCCTTGTCGAACACAACTGCGATCGTACGGAAGGTCGAACCATTGCCGATACCCGTCGCGGTGAACAGCACCAGGAACAGCAGCAGGAAGGGCACGAAATAGTCTTCCGGCGTTGCCGAGGCATAGGCCTGCTTCATGAAGTAGGCCACACCGAGTGCGCTTGCGACCATGACGACCGAGATGATCTGGGTCACCTTGGCGCCGCCGATCTTGTCGGAGATCATACCGCCAACGGGCCGGATAAGCGCACCGATGAATGGTCCCATCCATGCATACATGAGGGCGCTCGGTCCATTGGGGTTGGCCGTATCATGTGTCAATACGCCGTCGACCATCAAATGCTGAAAGCCGAAGATGACCTTGATCGCCAGGGCGAACGCGGCTGAGTATCCGATGAAGGAGCCGAACGTCATCGTGTAGATTACGGTCATCGCCCAGGTGTGCTTGTTGCCGAAGATCCGGTACTGGCGATCTAGGTTCTGCCCGACCTGGCCCGGGATCAACCGAAGAAGAAGAACCGTGGCGGCAATGACGATGGGTAGAACGATCCACTTGCTGACATCAAATCCCGAGCCGCCGACCTTCGCCGGCAGCATCAGCCACAGGCCGCAGGCGGCAGTGAAAAATCCGATGATCAGCATGAAGGCGATGATCGCAAAGGCGCTGATCGGATTTCCGACATCCGGCGAGACATGTTCGTCGCGAATATTGTTCATGCCGAACCAGCCGGCGAATGCCAGTGGAACCAGAAACACAAGCCAGATGAAGCCGGCATTTTGGATATAGGTCTCGGTTCCGGCGGGAATTTTTCCGATCAATGTGCCCGAGGTGTTTTGCAGGATCATCGCCTCGCCACCGAAGATGCCCATCGTCATGACGAGCGGCACCAGGATCTGCATGGTGGTAACGCCGAAATTACCCAGGCCGGCGTTCATGCCGAGCGAATAACCCTGCATTTTCTTGGGAAAGAAAAACGAGATGTTAGACATTGAGGAGGCAAAATTGCCACCGCCAATGCCTGACAGGAAGGCCAGGATCTGGAACTGCCACAACGGCGTGTTCGGATCCTGCAGCGCAAAGCCGGCGCCTGCGGCGGGGATCATCAGGAGGGCGGTGGTGAAGAAGATCGTATTGCGCCCACCGGCTATGCGGATGAAGAAGGTTGAGGGAATGCGCAGGGTAGCGCCGGTCAGGCCGGCAATGGCAGCCAGCGTGAACAGTTCGGATTTAGCGAACGGGAAGCCCAGATTGAGCATCTGCACGGTGATGATGCCCCAGTAGAGCCACACCGCAAATCCACAAAGAAGGCTGGGGATCGAAATCCAGAGATTGCGGTTGGCAATCTTCGATCCTTCCTCTTTCCAGAGGGTTTCATCCTCCGGGTTCCAGTTTCTAAGGTCTTGTCCCACGCCATTCTCCTTTGAAGGTCATCTGCGTGCGGGCAGCAATGCTGCCCGCTTGTTTGTAGAAATTACTTTGCTTGCTGGATCGCAGCCGACGCTGCACTCTCATTGCCGGCCAATGCGGGCTTTGCCACGGGCTGCTCGGGAACGTCAGAGAGATATTTCTCGTGTTCCAGACCGGGATGGCGCTGTCTTTCCATCCGCCGGATCGCAATGTGCATCCAGATGGTCGATACGGCGACCAGTATGAACATCAGCATGTAGGGCGCCGTCCATACGCCGGTCGCATCGAGCAGGATGCCGAAGGCGATCGGTAAAACAAATCCGCCAAGCCCGCCGATCATGCCGACCAACCCGCCAACGGATCCGACATGGTGCGGATAGTAGACGGGAATGTGCTTGTAGACGGCTGCCTTGCCCAGGCTCATGACGAAACCGAGGACGACTGTTATTGCGACGAAGACACCAACACTCAGGCCGATATTGAACTCGATCGGTCCGTCGATGCCCTGAACAATGTAGCTCGTGTCCGGGTAGCTCATGATGAACAGGCAGGCCAGCGAGACGATGAAGGTGAGGTACATGACGAATCGCGCACCCCATTTATCGGACATCCAGCCGCCGAGTGCACGGAACACCGAGCCTGGCAGCGAGTAGAGCCCGGCAAACACGCCAGCCGTCGTCAATTCCAAACCGTAGGCGCCGACATAGTAGCGCGGCAGGAACGAGGCGAGCGCGACGAATGCGCCGAACACGAAGAAGTAGTAAGTGGCAAAACGCCAGACCCGAATGTCCTTGAGCGGCTCCATTTGCTGGGCTGCGGACGGGGGTTTTTGGCCGGAAGTCTTGCGCGCGGTCAGTGCAGGGTCGTCCTTGCTTAACAGATAGAAGAGCACCGCAGTCGCAGCGAGAACCATCGCATAGACCCTGGCGGTGCCTTCCCAGCCAATGGCAACGACAAGGAAGGGAGCTGCGAAGTTGGTGACCGCCGCGCCAACGTTACCGGCGCCGAAAATGCCAAGTGCCGTTCCTTGTTTTTCCTTTTCATACCATTGCGAAACGTAAGCGACGCCGACGATGAACGATCCGCCGGCAAGGCCCAGACCAAGTGCCGCCAGCAGGAAGATCTCATAGGTCTGCACGGATGTGAGAAGCCAGACCGCCACTGCCGTAATGAGCATCTGCAGCGGAAACATGATCCGTCCGCCATACTGTTCAGTCCAAACCCCGAGGAATATCCGGCTGATGGAGCCGGTCAGCACGGGCGTCGCCACAAGCAGGCCGAACTGGGTGTCATTGAGACCAAGCTCTCCTTTGATCTTGACGCCGATGATCGAGAAGATCGTCCAGACGGCAAAGCAAACGGTGAATGCGAATGTGGAAAGGCCGAGTGCCCGGTACTGATCGCGGGTCGTAACGCCGGCAAGTGTGTTCATTGTCTAGCTCCCAAAGCCCCTCTATGGGCAACCACCATGCCGCGAATGCGCATGGCTCGCGTGTAGGGAGCGAAACGAGCCATTCCATTCTTTGCGCTAGATCAAATTGTCTCGGTGTTTTCCCTCAAATCCCGTCAGAGAGGCAAACTTACAATTGGAAGGGACTGATTGGTCAATTTAGGGCTTTGAAAACGATGCGTGCAGCTTATAAGGGGGTCAAGAAGTGAATTGATAATTATCAAGGCAAGACCGAATGCGCCCAGACCAGATTTCCGAGGTCCGCGAGCTTTCATTGTTTGAGTCGATGGATGATGTGGTCTTCCGCAAAATGCTGAAGGCGTCCTATCTGCAGACGTTCCCGGCCCATGCGGAGCTCATTCGCGAGGGCGATCCGGCCGATTTCCTCTATATCGTCATGGAAGGCTGTGTCGAGCTTTTCGCCAGATCAAATGACAGGGAAACGACGATGGCAATGGTACACCCGGTCAATACGTTTATCCTGGCCGCCGTCCTGAAGGATGCGGTGTATCTCATGTCGGCCCGGACAAGCGAGCGGTCGCGGATATTGATGATCCCCACAGCCGACATCCGCAGTGCTTTTGGGGCAGATCGCAATTTTTCCCAGGCGATCGTGACCGAACTGGCAAACTGCTACCGGTCGGTTGTCAAGGAACATAAAAACCTCAAGCTGCGGACTGCGGTGGAGCGCCTTGCCAACCGGCTGATCAAATACCATGCCGACCAGGGAAACAGCGGTGTGATTCAGCTGCGCCATGACAAACGGTCGCTGGCGTCCATGCTGGGTATGACGCCTGAAAACCTGTCGCGTGCCTTCAATACGTTGAAGCCCTATGGTGTCCTGGTCAAAGGAAACCGCATCGAGTTGACCGACCTGAAGTCGTTGGAAACGCTGGCCAAGCCCAACAGGCTGATCGACGACCGCAAGATTTAGTGTCGCTCATCCTTAGATGGAAGCAGGTTGTCGGCACCGCCTGACACCGCTCGGTTCACCGGAAACGCTCCCGTGCGGGCGATCCGCGCCGGTTTCGGCACAAATCCACGCTATTGCCTCAAAACGCCTTATGGACGGACAGTTTTGCGCCCCATGCCTTGAAGTCTGCATTGCCGATGCCGTCATAGAAGGCGGAGGCATTGACGCTTGTGCCGTTGTCGTCGGCGAGGTTCAATCCCGCTTCGACGCGGCCGCGCACCCCGGTCTCGCCGAGACCCGGCTGTTGCGACACGGTGGTGGCGGTGTTGGTCTGGGCGAATGTCCAGATGCCTTCGACCGTCAGATGCGGCGTCAGCAACAGGCCGCTGCCGATCTCGAAGGGTTTCAGCGTAAACGTCGGGCCGAACTCCAGCGTGCCGGTCTCGACGGTAACCGCCGGAATGGCGACGCCGAGCGTATCGACATAGGCCTTTGAGCGTTCGCGGAACCAGGACAGCCGCAGTTCCGGCCGGATGGTCAGCATGTTCCAACTGGTCTCGCCGATCAGCGCTGCCGAACCGAGCCAGCGTTCGGCGCGGAACGGATCGGTGTAGGTGCCGAACGGGCTTATCTTGTTGAACGACCGGCCCCAGGCGATGCGTGCATCGGCATAGAAGCCGTCGGCCAGCCGGGCGGTGGCATAGGGGCCGGCCATGAAGCCGTAGCCCTTGACCTGCGCGCCTTTGGAGGCGTCCATGGTGGTCCAGTCGGCCTGCAGGCCGAGGCCGATCAGCAGGTTGGGATTGACCAGATAGTCGGCGCCGGCATGGACGATGGCGAAGCGTCCCTTGCCGCCGGAAGCGGAAAACGCCGAATAGCTGCCCTGGGCCCACATATCGAAGCGCTGCGCCATTGGATCGGCGGCGGGATCGGTATCGATGGCGATATCGGTCGGGCCCAGCGCCAGCACGCCGCTTGACGAGGTGCTGTCATCGGAGCCGGAGCGTTTCCAGTTGGCGACCGGTTCGGCCGATGTCAGGGCATGGATGTTGGCCGGCCCATTGGTCGGCGTATTGGCATTATGCGCCGTGTCGTCGGAGCGCGGGATACGCAATGCGCCGGCAATGGCGCCGAGATCGGCCTCAAGTCTGGTTTTGGCCGATTGCGCGTGGGTGTTTCGCAGGCTCCAGGCAAATGAACCCTCATTGCGACCCAGCCGGGCGCTGAACGGCAGGCCGGGATGGGACAGCGACAGGCCGAAGCCGGAAATCCCGGTCGCGCCCCCGGTGCGCCCGTTCAGCCGGTCGAGCCCGCGCCCGATCCCGGGCTGATTGGCAAGAATGAGTTCGGAACGCGCCTGCATGAAGCTGCCGATCTGGCCGGTGGTGATCGCCGGATTCGCCGCCGCCGTACCGCTGACGGTGAATTTGAACGGATTTTCATCAGGGTCATTGTTGCGGATAGACAGGTCGAACGAGAACGGGCCGTCCCCCTCAGTTGTGTAGGTGACGGTGAGCTCCGTGTGGCCGCCCGGATCGACCTTGGAGGCCGGCGCGGTAATGCCCCCGATCTTGACATTCTTGGCCCCGCTCTCGACCGTTTCCCGAATCTCAAGAGCGGAATTTCCGCGATTCCAGATCGTATAGGTCACTTTTTTCTCGACGCCGGTCGGCTGGTTGCCCAGCGCATCCGCACCGCCATCGGTGACTTTGCCGGTCTCCGACGACACGACCTCGATCTTCGGTGCAGCCGCCGTCGCCGTGCCCTTGACGGTGAATTTGAACGGGTTTTCGTCTCCGTCATTGGTGCCGAACGACAGGTCGAAGGAGAACGGGCCGGCTCCATTCGGCGTGTAGACTACATCGAATGTCGTCGAGGCATTCGGGGCGATTGTAACGGCACGGAATTTTCTAGCATTCTGATCCCTGAGGTTATTGCTGTTGCTGACCGTCGGACTGTCAGGCCCAAGAAGCCTCAGATCCGCAGAACCGGTGTTCTTGATGGTGTAGGTCACCGTTTTCTCGACACCGATCACCTCATTGCCGTGGTCATCCGCACCGCCATTGGTGACCTTGCCGGTCTCCGGTGATGTCACCTCGATCTCGGGCGACGTCGCCGTGCCGTTGGCGGTGAAGTTGAACGGGTCTTGATCGGTATCGTTGTTGCGGATCGAAAGGTTGAAGGAGTAGGCACCGACCGTCTTGGGCGTATAGGTCACCGTGAATGTCGTGCTGGTGCCTACCACAAGCGTCGTCGAACCCGGATCGGTGATCGAAATGCCTGTGACATTCACCAGATTGCTGGCCACCGCCTTTTGAAGCGTCAGATTGCTTCTTTCACTACTTCCACTTCGGTGCCAGACTGTATAGGTCACCGTATGGGCTTCGCCCGCGGGTATGTTGTCATACCGATCCGCGCCGCCATCGTTAATGTAATAAATGCCACTCGTAGGTGAAGTAACCCCGATCCAGGCGGCATGCGCGCCATGCACCTGCGACAGCAGTGCAACCAGCAACAGGGTAAGGGAGCCGATAAAGCCACGGAGAGTGTTCCCGAGCAGCGGACATCCGCACTGCAGCGACTTCGTCATGACTGATTTCCCCATTTCCCTTTCGCGCCAATCGCTTGACCGACACGTTGAACCCACCGGTCACGCTTCACACCTTGCCAGGTGAAACAGTCCCGTTATTTTTCCAGCTCAAGCCGCCGGCCGGCTTTAAGTTTTGGCGTATATCCCGCCAATTCGACGTCTGCGGTCAGCGCACCCGACCCGGCCGATGTCAGCGACATTTCCCCCATTTGTCGGACATCGCGCTGTCTGAACGCTCCTGCAAACAGTGGCCACCGCAGATCGCTTCTTGTCGATTTATGCGGCGGTCATCGCAGATCGTTTCTTGTCGATTGATGCGGTGGCCACCGACTCATTCAAACGCATCGCGCGTTTATGTGCGAATAAACGGTTGCAAACTGTGGATGAACAACCCGAACGGGCGCAGCCTGTAAAAGGCGTATCCGGCTACGGCTCGCGGCGATCTTTGCCGATGCCGGCCCGATCGCGCACCAACGCCATACATTTCATTCAGCATTGCGGAATTGTGTCGGTAAATGCAGGTATTGACGGCACCAACCGGGTGTTGTTGCGCCTACATCAGCTCACGCCAGACCAGACCGTCGTCGGTGCGCGTTTTCGGCCGGTATTCGCAGCCGAATGCGCCATCATATCCGGCGCGCTGAAATTCCGGCAGCAGCCGGCTGTAGTCCAGTTCGCCGGGAAACGGTTCGCCACGCCCCTCGGCGGCTGCTATCTGGACGTGGCCGATGCGATTCACGTGGCGGGTGAAATGCTTGAGCACATCGCCGCTCTCGCGGTGTATGTGATAGCAATCGAACATGATCTTCAGGCGCGGGTGACCGATCTCGTTCAGGATCATGACCGCCTGGTCGATTTCGTTCAAAAAATAGCCCGGTAGCTGTTGGCGACAGATGG
The DNA here is from genome assembly GCA_963669285.2 of Rhizobiaceae bacterium. Classification (GTDB taxonomy): domain Bacteria; phylum Pseudomonadota; class Alphaproteobacteria; order Rhizobiales; family Rhizobiaceae; genus JAWKWH01. The sequence continues at coordinate 500,230 of CAXXSI010000022.1, forward strand.
GTTCGATGAGAACGGTACGGTCGGTGCAGCCCAGTGCGAATTCCAGATTTTCACGGAATGCCGCCGCGGCCTCGCCGCCGCCGGCCTTTCCCGCGACGATATGGATGGCGGCGGCGCCGACGGCATCGGCGATGCGGGCCGCGTCAGCGATGTCGCGCCTGGCCTGATCGGACTGCGAGGCGATGGCCGCACATCCGGCCGTGTCGCCCATGCGGCTGTTGACGGCGACCACCGGCAGGCCGGATTCGGCCAATGCGTCCATCAGTTCGCCGCGGTCGGCGCGCTGGGCTTCATCGTGGAACTCGACGGCGTCGAAGCCCGCAGCGGCGGCACGCCTGATGCGATCGGCAAATGGCAGTTCCTGCCACAGAAAGCCGGTATTGGCCGAAAACCGAAAAGTGTTCATGTGATCACCATCCACCGCGGATATAGTATTTTTACGGATGGTTGCAGCATCTATGGGATGACACAATATCCCACTCGGAGCGAAAGCGTGACCCATGTGTCAGGGATAGCGTGTAACCTATGTACCCGGATCGGATCCTGAAACAAATGGTGCCCAGGGGCGGAATCGAACCACCGACACGCGGATTTTCAGTCCGTCGTGTATGTATATAAGTGATTGAAATAAAGCAGTTTTTATAAATATATCTGTGTTTTGTGTAAGTTTTTGTGTAAGGATCTAGCCCAAATTCGGAACAAATTTGGTCGGTTTTGGCGGCGAACACCGCCATTTGCTTCTCATGCCTGAAATCACTGGCAGAGAAGCGGGAATCGGCATAATATGCCGACCAATCTCCAAGAGATCGGTAGCCTGTTGCCCCGTCGTTTCTAGAACAGACGGGTCTGATTGGTATCGAGCAACCGCTAACCGCTTGTCATTGCTCGATAATTGTTCCCCCCGTGTTGTCTTCGCTCCGCTCGACCCCCCGCGCTCGCCCTCGTCAAAATACTGTCTTTGAACAAAGACTGGGTATTTTGTAGTCGGGCTGCGCTTGGTGGCTCCGTCGCCAGGCAAAGCCTAGAGGGCGAGCGTCGCCCGCTTAGGCCTCGACCGCAACCATGGACATGGCGCAATGCTGTTGCGGTCTCAACCCGAGCGCGGGGGGTCGAGCGCACGACGAGCGAGACCCGCCCGCTCCTGATCGTCGCGGAACGTGCCTCTTGCTCTGTCGGCTTCGACAACACGGGGGGAACGTTTTGCGTCAGAAAAGACGCGCGCTTTAGCAAGCGCAAATGGGGGAGCGAAGCTCCCGCGGATGCCGCCGGTGGCGGATGACAATGACTTCTGGAAACACAGGTTTCCAGCTTCCGTATTGCAGCACTTATGTGCTGCGCGATTTGTCCCTGACCTTCGAAGGAAGGCGGGACGCCTAACGGCAAAAGGGAGCGGTGAACCGCTCCGCCGTTTTCGCGCCGCGCTGAACAGCCGGCGCTTCATCTAAGTCTTCTGGAACCTCCGATTCCAGTTTCGTGTTCGCCTCCTCTGGATCTATCCATTGTACTGGCCACCCTCACGCGTAAAGCCGTTCCGCTTATCGATTCAGGCGTTGACCCGCGAGCCACTCTGCCAGTGTGCGCTTTACAGGAAGATGGGAACCTTCCACTGTGCGGATGATCTCAAGCTTCTCGGAAGCAGGGTATCTCATTCGTCGTCGCCTCCATCTCCGATCATGCTTTTTTTGAGTAGCCTGTTCTCCAGGGTCAACTCGGAAACAACCTCCTTCAGGGCCAATGCCTCGGATCGCAGTTCCTTGACTTCAGGGGCCGTCGCCTGTCGGGCGGTGTCGCCCGCCAGCCGGTTCTTCCCGGCTTCGAGAAACTCCTTCGACCAATTGTAGTAAAGGCTCTCGGCAATCCCCTCGCGCCGGCACAGCGCAGCGATGCTCTCCTCACCACGCAGTCCTGCCAGGACAATCCTGATCTTTTCCTCTGCCGAGTAGTGCTTGCGGGTTTTGCGTTTGATGCCCCTGACCAGCCTGTCAGCGGCGTCCTTCGATGTTCCCGATTTCTGTCTCATCTTCGCTCCTTGATGGCTTCGATGAACCAGAAATCCTCCGTTGTTCAATCCCTCAAATCTGTCCAATAGGCGCTGACGTCACACAATTGATGCAGGTCATGGATGTTAAGGAGGCGCCGACCTATCCTTGGTTAAGTGGCAATCTGTCGAAACAGCAAGTTAAGTCGAGATGCTTATGTCAATCGGAAAGTCCGTTTCGTTAGCGCTCTTAGCGCTATGGGCTTCGTTGGTTTTTGCAGAAGAGAAAGGCGAAGATTCTTCTTGGAAGGAGTATTGGGTCAATCAGCAGGTGAAGCTCGATCTTTCCGAACCATCCCATCTCCTTGAATCAGCAAAGAATGAGTTTGAAGAAATCAATGCGCGATTAAGTTCTGCTGATCGGGCAAAAGCGATCAAAAAAGCGCAAACATCTGAGCTTGGAAAACAACTTATCGATAATCCTCAGTGGCTGCACGGATTAGATGTCGTCAATCCACGGCATCCCCGAATACAGTCGTTATTGGATGACGACGTGCCATCGAAAATCTGGATTGCGGGTTGGGACGGACTAATCCTTTTCTCCCAAGATGATGGAATTCATTGGAACGTACAGGTCAGCAACACGAACTCGAACTTAATGGCAGTGGATTTTGTCGACCAAGAATACGGATGGATTGTTGGGTACGATGGCTTAATCCTGCACACCAAGAATGGCGGATCAGACTGGAGCAATCAGTATAATGCCGGATCTTCGGTACTTCGAACGATCGACTGTTTTGATCGAAAACGCTGCTGGGTTGGGGGAGCATACGGCTATATCTTACGCACAAATGACGGTGGAGAGACTTGGGAGAAGTCGGCTTCAATTAAACACTCCGACATTCGTTCAATCCATATGATCGATGAGATGGAGGGTGTTGCCGCCGTTGCCACGGGGCAGATATTACGGACCGACGATGGTGGATCCGATTGGACCGTGGTTCATAAGCCAGGTTTCTGGAATTTGCTCAGCATTCCTGGACTTCGCGCAGTTCATTCGGCAGATGGTGTGGTCGTATGGGCAGTAGGTACAAACCACACAATATTGAAGAGTATCGATGGCGGAAATGATTGGATATCTCAGACTGATAACGTCCATTTGCCAAAAGACTTCAATAAAGAAGATGCCCGTTTGCACTCAGTTGTCGCTTTTGATGATAGAAATGCCATAGCTGCCGGACTAAATGGACTGATCTTGGCTACAACGGATGGTGGTGGGAATTGGTATCCTCAAACTGCTGCTCCCGATTCAGCGTTTACAATGTACGCAATTGGTTTTCGCAATGATAGGGTGGGTTGGGCAGCCGGTAATTACGGTCATGTTTTGGCCACCAACTCGGCAGGATTAGATTGGTTTCCAGTCCGCGGGCTTGCTCCGGATATTTTGCGGCATGCGTTAAACAACTTCGTGGAAACCGAATGAATTTTTTGTATGGGACATCTCGCGTCGTTAGCTTTGTCCGCCGAGCCGTCATTCATGGCCGTTGGTTCAGCCTCGTAAACTGCTCCGAAAGCGTCATCGGCTACCCGTTCGTTAATGAGAACATGCTCTAGTTTGCGCACTTTACAATCGTGCTCATTGGGTTCGAGAGGCTTGTGTAAACGACAGAAGTTGGCCCGCGTGAGAAGGCTCCCCACCGCGTCACTTGTATTGCGCGCCGTCAATCAAGTTGGTGCCAACCTGCATCCTGAATGCAAATTGATGATCATCAATGAAATTGAAAATCGTTTGTTACAATTTTTCAGTGTTTCTGAGCAATTTTAGCGGTAACAATTATGATGCGGAAGCTATACTATTTTTCCTTTCTGATAGCCTTCGGAGCACTGAATACAGAGGCACTTGCCTTGAATTGTAGCGGAACTCTCGGTCGCGCGAATGTTACTTTAAAATTCGGAAAATCCAATCGCGTTTTAGTCTGCTTGGATACAGTTTGCCACAATCAAACTTACCAAGGAAAAACCGAAAATCATGTTACATTTAATTACTTCAATAAAAATACGAAAATTGAATTAATACACCTGAAAGGAAATAGATATCGCATTAAGATACGAATTATATCTCCAACAAAACGAGAAGGACGTTATTACAACTCCAACATTATCAGGTGCAGATAGATTTATATTTCGAACGATATTTTCTGACGCAAAACGTTCCCCCCGTGTTGTCTTCGCTCCGCTCGACCCCCCGCGCTCGCCCTCGTCAAAATACTGTCTTTGAACAAAGACCGGGTATTTTGTAGTCGGGCTGCGCTTGGTGGCTCCGTCGCCAGGCAAAGCCTAGAGGGCGAGCGTCGCCCGCTTAGGCCTCGACCGCAACCATGGACATGGCGCAAAGCTGTTGCGGTCTCAACCCGAGCGCGGGGGGTCGAGCGCACGACGAGCGAGACCCGTCCGCTCCTGATCGTCGCGGAACGGGCCTCTTGCTCTGTCGGCTTCGACAACACGGGGGGGAACGTTTTGCGCCAGAATAGGCGCGCGCTTGGCAATAGCAGCGCCAGGGGCAGGAAGCTGCCCTCGGGTTCTGGTCTGCGAAGGCAAAGACCAGAAGCAAAAATTATGTTCCAGACGAACGGTCGACCTGGAACGGTTTAAGGAGATCATGCCATCTCGTCTTTCCATGATACCGGCCGTCCGCAAAAGTAAAGCCGCTGCGCATTCGCTGCGGGCGTTGACTTTTGCGCATTGAGGCCGGTCGCTCTCATGGCAGACGAGCTGACACTATGCAGCTTGTCGGTCGAAGACCTTTACAAGCGCTAATCATTCTCATGGATCATGACAAACGATGAATACCGCTCCATGGATATGGGGCTGAAACTGCTGTTCATGGACGTCATCCATAAGCGTTCAGTTTCCGCTGATGCGGCCATTGACGAAATCAAGGGCCAAATCATGGATGCGTATCTGCTCGGATATAAACGAGGTCAGAAGCACATGCGAAAGGCCCAGGAGATGGAACCCCTGAGCCCGCGAGAACCATTATACACGATTACGAGTAATCGGTAATTCGATGGTTGAAATCGCCCCGCCAATTGGCGGGGCTTTTTCGTGCACCGAAGCTGAAAAATCTCAATCCGATTGGATCCGCAATCGCTCGCGCCGGTTGGGGCAGGGGGAGAAGATGGATGTCGGTGGCCGGCGCTCGCGCTCAATTCAGAAGTCAAAGACATCTGAATTAGTTTGGGTACGACTCCTCGGACCTATCCATTGTACTGGCCACCCTGCATTCACGCTTCACTTGACTAATAAATGTATCGCATAAATATTACCATATATTCATCGAATAAAATGGAGTATTATCTCAATGCGTGAAGGTTATAAAAATGACTTTTTGGGAAAGGATTTCAAAATTGAGCTTCCTGAGCCCGGATTAGCTTTGAGTTCGGATATCCTGCAACCGCCAGGGCTGCCAGATGGCGAGGTGGTGGTCCCCTACATCAACTATTCTCTTCTAATGAGCCGCAGCACCAAGCAAGCCCTCTATTCTGCAGCAAATATCGATCTGACTAAGGTTAAAAAAGTACCGGGTAGGAAGGGACGCAACTGGTTTGTTGACAGACGTGTAGGTGCCGATAATCAAATCCCTAACTATCCCTATCAAGGTACACTGTGGGATCGTGGACATTTAACTCGGCGAACCGCGGTCACATGGGGCAAAGACAATGACTACGCTACCAAGGCTAGCAACGATAGTTGCGCCTACACAAATGCCTGCATGCAGCACAAGAACTTTAATGAGGACGACTGGCGGGCGGTTGAGTTGCTGGTTTCTTCGTTCAAAGGCGCCGACAAGCTCAACGTTGTTACCGGTCCAATTTTTACAAGGGCAGATCGGTTTTATGCCAGGGAATTCGAGGATTTTCCTGTAAGGATTCCGTCGGCGTTTTGGAAAATTGTATCCTATGTGAGCGCCGACAAGAAGCTGAAAACGCAAGCATATATATTTTTCCAGGATGTACTCAGCATTAGGAACTCCAAAGGTCGGGCGCGAATCCGCCTTAAGGATATGCAGGTCACAACGACAGAGGTTTCATTTTGGACGGGTCTTGAATTTGATAAGGCACTATTTGCTAGTAACCCGTTGAAATTCTATAGCGGCCCAGAGTTGATTTCTGTAAAAAAGCGCAATGCTCTTTTAAAAAAGCATTCAACACTAGTGGAGCTTGACGCTGGGATCGCTGGTACACACTCGGTGGATCAAGCGCGGGAGAAATTTCCCTTGCAAGACTTCTACGAGATTATTGCTGAGGTGAGCTGGATTTAACCAGAACGATTGAATACAAATCCTGAAATTGTGCACATTGAAGAGGAGACCATTCATTGAAAACGATATCCTCTCAAACTTGCTGACGCCTAGATCCGAAGCTGGCTCTAACGCTGGAATTGGACCACCTGATGGACCGGGTTACACAACATTAGGAATTAGGAAAGCGAATTCCATGTCGGAATGCCAAATCGTGCTTGTGCACGGTACATTTGGACAAGAGTCAAATTGGTTCAGGAGGGGCTCACACTTCCGCATTAATCTTGACAGGAAGCTTAATGAAAGTGGCATTTCACCTATCTTCAGCGAATTTGTGTGGAGTGGAAAAAACGGCCACGAGGCAAGGCACGATGCATCTAGGTGTCTCGCTGAACAATTGGCGAAGACCAAGCTAGGAGAGCATTATACAACCTATGTCATCGCGCATAGCCACGGAGGCAACATCCTTAGAAATGCGCTTCGAAAAATGAACAAGAGCAATTTACCGGGCGGGATTGTTACGCTTGGTACGCCATTCATTTTTGCGCGACGCAGAAAGATGGCCACCTTTCTCTGGCTATTTATCCTACCTCTATTCACTAGCCTCTTTGTGATCGGGTTATACTTGGATTTGCCAGGATGGACGATGATTTTTGCGGTTCCAGCGCTACTTTTCTATGTTTCCCAGGGAATGACGAAAGCCCAAATCATCCAGGAGACCGTCGCAGCAGAGCTAGCCACGCATTTCGCTGACATTGAAGACCTAGATCTTCCAATACTCAACATCACAACATTGCTGGATGAAGCTCGCCTATTGCTCAAGGTCTGGCATTGGTTCGGTGAATCGCTGCACATCCTAATAGATTTTTCAGTAAAACTATTTTACTTCGGTCTCACTGCACTTTTGCTGATTGCAGTGATGGGACACCTGAATGTCGGCGCTATCTCTCTGGAACAAAATTCGATATTCGCGAGTATTTTTCACTCCGTACTGAACCATGTGTCTCTAACAAAAACGAGCGCGAATGAGTCCGCGATTACCCAGTACTTCTGGATAGCGCTGTGGGGAAGCCTCGTACTGTTGAGCTTGTTGCTGTCGTTGGTGGCGCTGCTTCTAGTTCCTGTCGTCGCGATTGTACCCTGGTTTGTCAGGACGCAATGGTTCGCGTTCGGAGAAGAGAAGTTGGCCTGGTATCTCACCCATGAGGTAAAGCTCGAAACAGTTGCGTCAAAAAAATCTCGCTTGTACTGGGTAAAAATTCGTGATGCTTGGCGGCAATCTCGATTGAGGCATGCGTCCTATTATCTGAGTGACGATGTGATTTCGGCGATAAGTGGATTCATCAACGGATCTGAAATTGGCATGACCAAGAGCTTTGGCCAATTCAACGATCTCAATCGGTGGCTTCGGTACGCCTTCGGGATATTCGTTTTCGTTTCGTTACTTGCGCAGGTCGTACCAATTGGAGCCCACATCATCCAGTGGCTGCGCAATACAATAGACAAATTCATCTAGTAGTTTGCGTTTTCACAGAACCAGATTCACAATCCTGTGCCTTCTTTTTCGGTGAATCTGACTAGACCAAGCAGAATATGTTCATAATATCACATCGAATAATGATATTGGACAATTATGTCCAAGATCTCACGAATTTCCAATAAAAATTGTTTTATCCGTAGAAATGACATATCGATGTTTGTAGTTATTGCGTTGATTATTTTCGAAAATAGGAGTTTGTCTACGTTATCAATCCGTCGGTTATAGAGTTCTGATCGTACATTACAAACACGATTGTCATTTACGATACGTTCTGTAATTCCAGACCTATTGATTGCAATAGAAACATACTTTAACGTAAATCGCTGTAAATAAGGTGGCGATATGGTTCAATTCAATATTTCGGATCACTTCTTAAGAGGATTGCGTACTTCGGTGGCAATTTGTGCATGCGTACTGATGTTAATGATAGCATTAACGTCTTGCACTTCGGTGAGTAGCAAAACAAAATTGGCAAAAGATCGAACAAGCGGGACGTCGTTTGGATATATGTTACCGAAAGCATTTGTTCCAATCGAGCTCTACGAATTTGCGGGACAATTTGTCATCAATGCAGGGGCAGTAACCTATGTGGGAGATCCAGCCCATTTCTACTACGGATACTACAACCCAAGTCCGTTTAGTTCAGATTCACTTAATGTTGCGATTGGCGCGAACGGACTGCTTGATCAAGTTAACATGGAAGCAGATGATCGATCGGGCGCTGTATTGATCAATCTTGCTAGATCTGCTGCAGCGTTACAAGGTGCGGGTATTATTGGAAAGGAGAGCAATATTATTGCAGGTGCAACAAAAATCGCTGAGGTAGACATTGACCCTGACGATCTGACTACAATTGATGCGGCTTCTCAGTCTCTATCTGCGGCTGCAAACCACAGAATTCGCGCGGGAGTTCGTAACAATTGCGGCAAATCGGAAAACGAAAAAATCGAACTATGTGGTATCTACTCTAGCCTTAAGAGAAAAGGGTTTAGAATTGCCGTTGATTCCGATGTTTTGAATCTTCCAAAGCAGGTACGGGTACCAGATTGTTCTGTCGGCGTATGTTTCCGACTACCAATTCCATATCGTATATCAGCGGGCTTTCAGGTCGGGAGAAAGGGCGTAATTAGTTCAGCAATAGTACCGTTGCCAAATGGCGGGCCGATTGTAGCGACAAACTTTAGACGAACTCTGTTCGTGAAAAAAGTAATCAATGCAGACTATACAGACGGAGTACTTACTAATTTGATTATCCAAAAACCAAGTGAGGCTGAGCAGATAGCGCTGTTGCCACAAGCAATTATATCCGCGTTTTTCACAGAGATAGCTAGCACGTTTACGTCACGCACCGAAGCAATTAACGCGGAATTACTGTATATTCAAAAGTTTCAGGAGTTAAGTGAAAAGAAAGCGGCAGCCCAAAAGGAAAGTGATCAGGTCAATAATGTTTCTCTTTTGTCTGTTAGCACAGGTGGAAAGTCAGAAGTATTTAGTCCGATTCAAAATATCGATATTAGTGACGATCAAGATACTGAATCTGACGATGCCGCGTCAGATGCCGATCGAACTACGCCGGACTGTACGAGCAATCCTTCCGCTGAAGACTGCCTTAATCTCAATTCCGATGGATAGTTCAGATGGGACGGAAAAAGTATAGTTTTCGTATGTTTAATCTAGCGGTCGGCGCATGGTGTGAGGATTTTCCTGTGCACCTTGAAGATACTGCGCCCTCTGATTTGTTTGGGCCGAGAAGTCGAAGAAACCCTGTTAAGCGCTATTCTCCCTGCTTTATGACAGAGATGTTTGGGGCGGGTGTCCGCGAAGTGGATGTTAGTTTTAGTTCGAAGAAAGTGCAGTATCAATCTGTGATGCAAGCGGCAGCGAATCCCAAAATTAGTCGAGATCCGAATTCAACAAAAGAGAGAGTAATCTTTGATCCGGATGATAGTAGGAAAGCTATTCCGGATACTAGGTTTCCGCCATGGCGAAGCATATGCCAGCTTAAGACACTTCGTATAGATGGCAGCATTGCAAACGGGACAGGCTGGCTTGCAGCGCCACGTGTTGTAGTAACGGCTGGGCACTGCATTTTCGATAAAGATGGTGTCGAACCTTCCGTTGTGCACGTGACACCTGGGTTGAATCGCAACGGAGCTCCGTTTCTATCGCAATCATCCAGTAAAGTGTACGTTCATGATCGATGGAAGCACAATTTCGATGACGCATTTGACTATGGATTGATCGTTTTGCCGGACTCATCTCTTGCCCTTCAAACAGGCTGGTTTGGAGTTGTCGAAGCTGGCGACGACCACTTGAGGAACCTTTTGGTGAAAAGCGCCGGCTATCCGAGAGATGCCGGCAACATTAATCAGCTGATGGCCGAAGGACGAATTGTAAGATCAGACAAGAATTTCATCTATCACAGCGTGGACACCGCAGTCGGACAAAGTGGCAGTCCGGTCTTTCATACCGATCCAACTGGTAGGCGCACAGTTGTGGGTATTCACACCGATGGATTTGATACTCAAACAAATAGAGCGGTTCGCATTACCTCTGTGGTATTTGATCAAATACAGGCGGCTGCTAAGAAATTTCCACACAATTTGTGAACCATGATGTGAAACAAATGCTTGTGCTAGTGACAATATTTGAACTGTTTTAGTGTTAAAAACCGGTAATGCAATTTGATGTATTGACAACTTTTGTTATTTTGTTTCATTGTATTCAAATGATCAGCTCAAAATTGATGATCGGCGGTATAACCGTAATAACTATTGCCGTGTTTTCCTCACGCGGGCAACATGAGGTATTTGCGCAGATACTAGACGACAAAGAATTCAAGCCGCCTTCATTTGACGATCAAATGATTGATACTTTTCATGAGAGAGAACCAGGATCAATCGGCGATCGCCTTGGTGACGATCCCTTTAGAGATGAATTGGGAGCGGTGCCGCGGTTACCCGACGCCTGCAAAGAAGTGGCGATTGGCAAATCTGACCGCATAGATTCAGGACTTGATCCATTACCAAATGATTGTGATGAGTAATTCCTACAAATTGATCTGGGCAACCGTTCTATTGGTTATTGTGCCGACTATGATTGCGATGGTCTTGCTTAAGGTCAGCGCTTTCTATTCTCCGACCCTTCCCGAGATTAGCCAACCAGTTGAATGTATTAAGAGAGCGGAAAATTTGGCGGACGATGAATGGCGCACTAGTTGTAAGACTGCCTACAGTAATAATATAAGTTATCTTCGTGCCAATTACGATCGTTGGTCGATGGAGACTCGCGGAAGAATTATCGCGTGGCAATCTATAAGTGCAATTTTGATGTTTGTTCTCTTCTTGTGTATTTTGGTTTTTGGCTTATTCTTAACGTACCGTGAATTTAATAAAGAGACAAAGAGTCCAATTAAATTAAACATGGGAGCTGGCGGAATAGAGGTAACGTCCGAAATAGTAGGAGTTGTAATTTTGGTTTTATCTTTGGGATTCACTTATCTTTACATTGACCGGGTCTATCCGATCGCGGAAATTGCAGCGGCGTCTTCGAATTGAATTCTGCGGATTACGAGATGAGCAGGAGCATCGAATAGACAAATCGGAAAATCAAATTCACCGGAAATTTGCTGATTTTATTGATATATATGGTGCCAGGGGCGAAATCGAACCACCGACTCGCGGATTCTCAGCCGAACGCGATATCGCTTAAGCATCTGATAATATGAGTAAAAATGTAAGTTCTGCGAAATTTGTGTGAGCTTTTTGTGTAAGGAATTTGCCCGAATTCGCGACAAACTCGGTCGATTTGGCGGCGATCGCCGCCCATTGCTTCTCTTGCCTGAAATCACTGGCAGAGAAGCGGGAAACGGCATAACATGCCGGCCAATCTCCAAGAGATCGGTAGCCTGCTACCCCGTCGTTTATAGAACAGACGGGTCTAATTGATATCGACCAACCGCTAATCGAGGTCAGAAACCCATGCGAAAGGCCCAGGAATTGGAACCCCTGTGCCGTCGAGAACCATTGTACACGATTACCAGTAATCGGTAATGAGATGGTTGAAATCACCCCGCCAATTGGCGGGGCTATTTCTTGTACCGAGGCTGACAGATCTCCATCCGATTGGATCCGCAATCGCTCGCGCCGGTTGGGGAAGGGGAGCGAAGATGGGTGTCGGTGGCCGGCGCTCGCGCGCAATTCAAATGTCAAAGACATTTGAATCGGATTTAAGTTCGCCTCCTCTGGATCTATCCATTGTACTGGCCACCCTCACGCGTAAAGCCGTTCCGCTATCGCTTCAGGCGTTGACCCGCGAGCCACTCTGCCAGTGACGCCCAGATCGACGAGCAAGGCTCGCCCCAACAGGGAAGTTGCGGCTCGTCCGGTCTGAAGACCGTTTTACAAGCTCGCTAATTCACACATCATCATGAGTGAAAATTATCTCACCGGCATCGAGCGACGGTTGCGCGAGATGTTCGCGCAGGTAGCCGACGGCACCGAAACCGTCGACAACGCGGTAGCGTTTCTAAAAGACGAGCTCCTCGCTTCTTACAAGCGAGGCCGAACCTCGGTACTCGAAGTTCGGAAAAAGGTTCGACCGAACGGACATCGTTCGTTCAAACGCAGCAGCGCTTCTAAGCGCTAGTGCGGAAGGAACCCCGCCACAGGCGGGGTTTTTTCGTGGTCGGGCAAATATGTAGATTTGAATGACTTGAGGGCACCAAATTTGTGAACTGGATAGAATACCATTTTTTGCTTACGGCCATTCGTGCGGTTACTAAATTGGATTAATCCTTTGGAGGCCTGAATGACTTCGATCGCATGCCTAGGATGGGGTTCACTCATTTGGAACCAGCGTGACCTACCTATCCAATCAGAATGGTTCGCGGATGGTCCGATTGTGCGGGTGGAGTTCGCTCGGGAATCCCGCGACGGCAGGATTACCCTTGTTCTTACGGAAAAAGCTGATCCGGTAAGGTCCCAATGGGCAATCATGGACACCACCGATTTGACGTTTGCAAGGAAAGCGTTGATGGATCGAGAGGGGTGCGAGACGATCAAACCAATCCACTTCTGGAATGGTGGTAATTTTTGTTCACGCGCCATACTCGGTCTTGAAAGCTGGTCTACCGCGCGAAATCTCGACGCGGTGATTTGGACTGGGCTGAAGCCGAAATTTGACGGAAGGTACTCTCTGCCGTCTCGAAACCAAGTAGTTGACCGTTTGAGATCACTACGAGGCCATCAACTTGAAGGTGCCGAACAATATGTCCGGAGAACTCCAAAACAAATCGATACTGCCTATCGTCGGCAAATTGAAGCGGTGCTTGGCTGGACACCAATTTGAACCGGGCTAGCTGGATAGCGGAATTGGAGCAAATCTCGACAATTTGCTAAACGGAAACCTGGCAACTTTCTTCACTTGGATTAGTCCGAGGCAACTCGTCCCACGTCCGACCATCGATGGTCCGACCGGTCTTCTTTTTGTTCTTGCCACCCCACTGCTTGAAGTGAAAGGCAACACCAGCAGTTACGCACTGATCGCGAATTTCTCGAACCCACTTTGGATCCATAGAACGTGCACCCGGCCCACTTTCACCGCCTGCAATGACCCAATCGATTCCGTTAAGTTGCAAATTCTCAAGCGGCCCGAGAAGCGGCTCAAGACTTAGAAACTTCACTTTCGCATCCGATCGACGCAATAGATCGATCCGGTGTACGTAATCGTCATTCTCAACACTGACGCCCATCCACACGTTATTCGTCCATGGCAACTCTGTTGATATCTCAAGCAACCGTTCAGCACGTTTTGTGAGCACCTGATATGTGTGTTGCGGTGTCTCGTTCATGGTTACAAACACTTTGTGTATAAAAGAAAGCGGTACTTGTTCGTGGAAGAGATCAGACATGCTGTTCACGAATACCAACCTGCCAGTCTTCCATTTCCTAGGTCGATGAACGGCTTTGAGGTCGAGTGTAATCTTGCCATTCCATTTTGCCCGCCCGCCGCTTTTCCTCGTTGTTCCGATGTATTTCTGCTGTCCCATTGCTTCCAATCGGGCGGCAAGACGCATCGCATAGCAGTTAGTGCATCCAGGCGACAACACAGAACATCCCGCAACAGGATTCCACGTGGTCTCTGTCCATTCTATTTTTGAGTTTGTGGCCATGACTCACCGGTTTGGAAAGGTCACACTTACCATGTCGCCAAACGTATTGCCTTTTCGTTTACTTGGAGGTGGCGATGTCTGAATTTTCCGATCAGCCTCCAGCTGCAGCAAAGCAGTTTTGTAGTTTTTCTCTACGAATCTGGAGCCGATGTGGTGTCGTTTAAATACCTGCTTCATTGACATTGTTCGTCCAGCAAATTTTTCAAGCAAATCCTCACCCAACTCATCTATGGGGCGGTCGAGCACATACAAGAGCGGTGTCTCGTCTCGGCTAAGAGATTTTGTGTAGGAAAACGATGCTACTCCTTGCGTTGAGTCGGTGCTTTCTTTGGCCATGATCTCTTTCATAACCGTGTAGGCGAGTGGGTGTTTCGAAATGAATATCAAATGGTGAGAGGTTCGTTTCATGTCCGACCGCTTAAACGTAAATGGCAGTACAAATTCGAAACCCATTTCTTTCAGCGCCCGAGCAAATGCATCGAGTATCAATGCTTCTCGCTCAAATGGGCGACGACCGACAAGAGCAGAACGAAGGTTCCGTAGTCTGGTTCTTCCAAAAAGCTTTTCTGTGTGCTCGTCGAACGTTTTGTTCTCGATTGCGGCGTTGATTCGATTATAGCTGAAAAATAAAACGAGCTCGCAACCCCAATCTTTGAGAACAGCCTCCATTAGAGCTAACGTCACGCCTTTGTAGCCAAATGGATCGATGAACGTGAATGACGGAACCAATCGAATGCTCGAAAAGATCTGTTCGAACTGGCTGTCAACATCTTCTCCCGACACTATAGGGGGATGACTCAGCGTCGAGACACCGGGCAGATTGTAAATGTTCTCCCTCAGCGTTTCTGCATGTTCATTGTCGTTAAAGTACGTGACTAGTAGTTTCCGCAGTGACGGATCAGCAATTGCCTGTTCGAGAATTATCAGCGGTGTCGACGGCGTGCCATCCTTGTACTGACCCGGCCCTGCGTACAAGTCAAAGTAAGCCAAATTGCACTTCTGCCTTCTCGCATGCGAGATCATCACTCGAGACCAAAACCAGAAATACTTCGTTACAATTCTCGTTTTGATTTGCGATGCCTCTGATTGGGCATCATAAAAATCGTAATCTGACACGTCGTCACCTCGAAATTCTCTCCCGACCAAGATATACTGATAGAAATTGAGAGTTGTCGATACTACCCTGAGTGGGAATTACGTCAACTATTTGTTCTTCTTTTGTTCATGACATAAAAAGCTCTGCAAATTATCGACAAAAATCACTCAAGTTGAGCAAAGCTCGCTAATTCACACATCATCACTTCTTACAAGCGAGGCCGAACATTGGTAATCGAGAGTCGGGGAAAGGCTCGACCGAACGAATGACGTTCGTTCAAGCGCACCAACATATCTCAGCGCTAGCGCAGAAAGAACCCCGTCAAAGGCGGGGGTTTTTTTTGGAGTTAGAGTATGACTTTTAAGCGGCAATATTGGATTACTGGTCATTTGCGCATCTGCAATTACTGATCGCGAGAGTGTAAGTGCTACTCGCTAAAACGAATTGGATTTGGGCAACCTTGGGGTAGGATATCATTCCTGGATCGCGCGACCGAATTTAGTAACTGTAGTCCCTCTCGCCATGAAGCTGGACCAATCTCACATAACTTCAAACCGGTCGACATATCTATCGGTACTGCAGCTCTCGCATATTTACGACCGTCGACGCCGACATACACATTTCTCAGGCGAAGTGCTTTCAATACATGACTTAAACCATTCACGAATTGATAGTCATCCGCTGATGACAAAACATCTTCTATTTGTTTACCGTCTATCATAGCTGGGAAACGAGATGGTAATTCCCATGATTCATACTTCCAATTACCATCAATATATGACCCTCCCCAACTGAATTGGTCCATCCTAAAAGTGAGTAGAAGGAGGACCGAGAATGGCTGGAAAGCGTCACAAACCGGAAGAGATTGTCTCGAAGTTGCGTCAGGTTGACGTGCTTGTTGGGCAGGGAATGCCCCGCCCGGATGCGATACGGCATGTGAGCATCACGGAGCAGACCTATTATCGCTGGCGCAAGCAGTATGGCGGCATGGGTACGGATCAGTTGAAAGCACTGAAGAAGCTGCAGAAGGAGAACGAACAGCTTCGTCGTGCGGTTGCCGATCTGACCATCGACAAGCAGATTTTGGCGGAGGCTGCCCGGGGAAACTTCTAAGCCCTTCGCGTCGTCGGCGATGCATTGATCAGGTACGCGACAAGCTGGGTGTATCCGAACGTCGGGCGTGCCGCGTGCTTGGTCAGCACCGTTCCACACAGCGTCATGTGCCGAGGGGCAGAGAAGATGAAGAGTGGCTAGTTGCTGACATGGTCGAGCTGGCTCGTCAGTACGGTCGGTACGGCTATCGACGGGTTGCTGCTCTGCTTCGAGATGCAGGATGGTCAGTGAGTGATGGACGCATCGAGCGTCTGTGGCGGCGTGAGGGGCTGAAAGTCCCCAACAAACAACCGAAGCGGAGCCGTCTATGGCTCAATGATGGGTCGTGCGTCCGATTGCGGGCGGAGCATGTGAACCACGTCTGGTCGTATGACTTTGTCCATCACCGCACCGATGATGGCCGAGCCTTCCGGACGCTCAACATCCTCGATGAGTACAGCCGGGAGTGTCTGGCTATCCGTGTCCGACGCAAGCTCAACTCAACCGATGTCATCGACGCGCTGACAGACCTGTTCATCCTGCGCGGCGTGCCCGCCTACGTCCGGTCCGACAACGGGCCGGAATTTGTCGCTGAAGCCGTCAGGAAGTGGATCAGCGCGGTCGGTGCCCGGACAGCTTACATCGAGCCAGGATCACCTTGGGAGAACGGCTACGTTGAAAGCTTCAACGCCCGGCTACGCGATGAACTGCTCAACGGAGAGATCTTCTACTCATTGAAGGAAGCCCAGATCATCATCGAAGACTGGCGACGTCATTACAACACCAAACGGCCGCATAGCGCCTTGGGTTATCGTCCGCCCGCGCCGGAAACCATCATCCCATTGCCCAAAGAGATCGCCATGAACTAACATTCAAACCGGACCAATCAGATGAGGCTGGTCAAGACTGCTGATCATGGTACGATGTATGGATGAGTGATCAGACCGAAAAGAACTCTATTGGACAACAAAGACCGAGTCCTAATTTCGGCAGCAAAACCAAGCTGCATCGACCTGCACAAACCGACATGCAGCCGATTGCAGCAGTATCCCCTGCTGCTCAGTGCTCAATTGACGATTATGAGCTTTCTGTCGAAGAAGTGCGCACTCACCTGTTTGATGCTGGGATTTCGAAGTCGAAAGATACTATTCAGCGGTACTGCCGCGAAGGAACGCTCAACTGCCTAAAGCTTGGCATGTTGCGACGGTATTTTGCGACGGAAGATTCAGTCGACGCATTGATTGAAACGCTGCTGCAGGATGTTGATGTAACCAACGGCATGCAGCTGCATGAAGCTGCATCCAACGGCGAGGAGAAATCAATATTGCTGCATGGTCCTTTGGCCGCCGACCATGAACGGGAAAATCCAAACCGGCATGAAGCTGCACGAACCCGCATGCAGCCCGATGCAGCTGCGCCGGGTGGGGAACTGGAGCAGTTTTATCGTGAGCAGATCCGCGTCAAGGATGATCAGATCCGTGTGAAAGACGAGCAAATTGCAGCGATGTTGGAGCGTGATCGCGAGACCAATATTCTCGTTCGGGAACTGCAGGGCTTGGTCGCCAAAACTTTCAGCATGCTGCCAGGCAGAGCCGATGCTGAAACCAGCCGATCACCGCTGGAAAGTGATCAGCGATAGGCCGGCTCTTTGTCCACCGGTGTGGACAACAATTAAGCCGGGAGCCGCAAGGAATGGTGTAAAATGAAGGTATGGGGGTACGTCGCCGTGACGGGTTTCATTCAATGGAAGCGTTGGTCAAAGAACGCAATATCGTTCTTCGTGGAGCCGACGCTCTTTCGCAAAGCGGATTTACCCAGGTGCCCAATGGGCTCCTTAAATCCGATAAGGTCTCTCCTGGCGCAAAGCTGACCTACGCGATGCTGCTCAGCTACGCTTGGGAAAATGAGTTTTGTTTCCCCGGCCAGGAGACATTGGCCAAAGACATGGGGTCGGGTCTTCGCAGCGTCGTGCGTTACATCCGCGAACTGGAAGATGAGGATTTCCTCAAGATCCACAAACGCGGCCAAGGTCGAGTGAATGTTTATGAGCTGAACCTGATGGTTCGCAAGCGCCGAAAAGGTGGCAAATCCTGACACGCCAAATTGGCATGTCTGGACATGCCATACTGGCGCGCCAAGGGATGCCAAATCGGCACACTAAGAATACCCAATGGAAAAATATCTAGAGAATAATACTCAGACAGATCCATTAAAAATGGACAGCAGTGAACCACCAATCCACTTTGAATATGCCTGCCTGACAGCAGGGGAAGCGTGTTCGTTGCCAGCGATCGATCTTGATGATCGGGAGCGCGAATGGAATCTTCAGAAACGAACGGTGGAACCTGTCATCGAGGCAATCGACCTTCGGTCGCCAGCGCTCCGCGAGCCAGCGTTTATCGACGCACGTTGATGGCTGCAGTATCGAGCTGGTTCTTCAAATGAGCAGCATAGTGTTTCTCAATCATCTCCACTGACGTCCGGCAGTTTTTGGCAATCTGGTAGATGTCAGCGCCCTGAAGAAGTCTGATGCTGATGTAGGTGTGCCGTAGGCTGTAAAGCGTCCTTCGATTACCGTCGCGATCAAACTTTAGGTTCAGCTCGTCGAGAATACGATTGAACTGGCGCTTGTGGTCAACAGGAAAAAGCTTGTCCTCTGGTTCTGGATCGTTGCGCGTGACCATCCTGCGAAAGGGTGTCACTGCCATTGGCGTGCTCTTGCAGTACCCAACGCCACGCTTGCCGCGCACTTCGATTTCCAGAATGGTTTCGCCCGTCGCCTCGTCGTCTACGATCCGCACGTCGCGATATTCGAGCCAGTTGGCTTCATCCGGCCGTATGCCGGTATTGGCCATGAACAGAATTTTGTCATGTAGCTGCTCTGCCACCCACTGCCAATTAGTTCCGCTGGCCGCCTTCGCGTTTTCTCGCGTGGCGATGTAAAGCCGTTTATATTCATCTGGTGAGAACCACGCCCGATGAACAACCTTGTTAGATGCGCGATATGGCATCGAAATGTCTGGCAACACTTCGAGCCATCCATGCCGATAAGCTGTCTTCAGCACCTGCCGCAGCGTGACGATCTCATGTTGCATTGTGCTGCGCGAAGGGGCCTTGAAACCGTCTTCTCCGTTCATGCGGTGAATGCGGTAGTCCTGTACGGCGCCGGCCGTGATTTCCGATAATCCCATCTTTCCAAAATAGGGGATCAGATGGTTGCGAAGGCGGCTTTGGTGATCTTGAACGTATTTGGCATTCCTCTCACCAGCCGTCATCACCTCATACTCATCAGTGAAGCGTTTTGCCGCCTCGCGAAACGTCTTCTCGTTCTTCACTTCGCCGCGGGTGGCCTTGCCGCGAAGTTCCAAATACCAGTCCTCTGCAAAGTCCTTGGCTTTCGAGAGACTTTCTTCTTTCGTGCTAACCCGTCGGTTTCTACCCTCAAGGTAAGTCGAGCACTGCCAAAGCGGACTGCCCGGTCGCTTATAAATATGGACTTTACCGCCCATGACTGAGTGCTTTTCAGCCATACTACTGGCCTCCAAAGCGTGTGGAAGTCTGTGTAACCTTTGTGTAAGGGTAAGCTAGCGGAATTAGAAAATCAAATTTCCAAGCAAATATTTGAATTTATTGGGATATATGGTGCCCAGGGGCGGAATCGAACCACCGACACGCGGATTTTCAGTCCGCTGCTCTACCAACTGAGCTACCTGGGCATGCCGTCCCGACGACGGGACCGCGAAACCGGCACGAAACGGCCGGTGGATGCCTCGCCCGTCACGCCAAGATCGCTGGCGTATCGCAGATTGACAGGTTTTGCCTGCTTGCCGGGCAAACGGCGCGGGGTTGGTGCTCCGTGCCGAAAGCGCGTGGGTTATAGCACGCGATTTGCCGCTGGCAAGCGCCTTCGCGATACTATTTTCGGCGAGCACCGGCGTGCGGCCGATGGCCCGGTTCACGATGCCGTCCGCATAAAATGAAGTGGCGGCAGAAACCCGTGATTGGCGCTGCAACAGGTCGGCACTATACTGGCATGACAACAGTCGTGAACGAGTTCGGGAGGGAAACCATGGGCATCGACAAGACTTGGGTGCAGGCAAGCAGCGCGAAGCCGATAATAAGGGCCTCTAGATGGGCCGCAGCAACAGCTTTGACATCGGTCATTTTCGTCGGGGGCGCCAGTGCGGCCCCACTTGGAACCGGTTCGTTCACCGGTGCGACCGGCCACACCACCTCCGGTTCGGTGACCGTCAGCGAACAAAGTGGCCGCTATGTGATCGAACTCGGTGGCGATTTTTTCCACGACGGCGCTCCCGATCCCTATGTCGCGCTGGGTAAGGGATCCAAGCTCATCAACGGCGGGTTGGTCGCCGTACTCGGCGCCAATACCGGCAAACAACGCTATGCGATCAAGGTCAATCCAGCGCTTCAGGGCGCGACCGAAATTCTGATCTGGTGCAAGAAATATTCCGTGCCGATCGGTGTGGCGCCGATAAAATAGGCCATGACAGAGAGCCTGCCACTCAACAAGAAGGGCATGCTTTGCGATCCCGGCGAGCACTTCGCCGGCCGGTTCGAGGTCGAGCGCAAATTCAGGATTGGTGATCCGGCAGTGCTTTGCGGCCGTGTTTGTTCCCTGGGTGGCAAAGCGTTTGCCGTCGGCAATATCGAGCTCGATCTGTTTTTCGATACGCCGGACGGACGGCTCGACCGGGCTGGGCTGCAACAGGTGGTGCGCCACATGCAGCCATCGGGCAGGGTGCTCTGGATCATCAAGGGACCCGGCGAGGATGCATGCCTGGCGACCGATTTGCCAGAATTCGCCAAGGCTTGCGACATGCTGGCAGCGCTCGGCTATCGCGAAACCGGACGGCTGCAGAAGCGCCGCGACATCTATTTTCTCGGCGATTTCCACGTGACGCTGGATGACGTGCCCGGCCTCGGCAACTTTGCCGAATTATCAGTGATGACGGATGATGAAGCTGCACTCGCCGGCTGGCGCGAGCGGATCGATACTATGTGCGATGAGCTTGGCCTGGAAGCGGATGCCGAAGAAACCAGATCCTATCGCGACATGCTCGGTCCGTGAATCGGTGAATTGCGTTCGAATTCGAGGATGAGGGGCCCGACGTCGCCACAAAGCGATCCAGAATGGCCGTTAGGAAGATAAAACCGGATGATGAAGCGCGCGCCGGCCCTGGGCCGGACAACGAGCACGATGCCGGGCGTTGACCATATGCCGTGTCGCGCATTGGCGGGCCGCGGTCGCCAAACCGGAGTGATCGAAATCGAGAGGAGGATGCAATGAGGTTCATGATACTGATCGGATTTTGCCTTGGCGTTGCCACAAGTGCGCCTGCCTTGGCCCAGGAAACACCGGCACCGGCTGACGCTCGCGTCTATTTCGTCAATCTTGAAGACGGCGCAACGGTGACCTCACCGTTCAAAGTCGTGTTCGGTTTGTCGGGTATGGGTGTCGCGCCTGCCGGAACCGAAAAGGAAAACACCGGCCACCATCACTTGCTGATCGACCGTCCTCCGCTGGGTGAGGGAGAAGATGGCGAGGAGGAATTGGAATTCAGCTTACCGTCCGACGGGCACCACATGCATTTCGGCGGTGGCCAGACGGAGACGACGGTGGAGCTGGCGCCGGGAACGCATACGCTGCAACTCGTCCTGGGCGACCTGAACCATGTGCCGCACAAAGCACCGGTGGTGTCGAATGTGATTACGATAACCGTCGAGTGAGCGGACGCCGGCGCTGATCGGCATTCCATCCCGGCGGTCAGGGCAACGAAATAAGCTGCAGCTCACCACGAGATTCGCACCGGCGCCATGGCCCACACCATGGTGGCTTCCTGTTCAGTATTGTTGAGGAACCGGTGCGGAATGGTCGAGGGATAAGAAAAACTGTCGCCGGTTTTAAGCACGATCCGCTCCTCGTCCAGAATGAGGAGGATCTCGCCGCCGGTGACAATGCCGTGCTGTTCGCCTTCGAACACATAGCCTTCGATCCGGTCCGGCGGATTGCCCCGTCCCGGGGCAAAGCGCGACAGTAGCAGGTAGCACTGCCCGGACAGCGTGCTGGAGAGAAGCTCGTCCTCAAATCCCAGTTCACCTTTCGAACGGGTGTACATGCCGCTCAAGGGCCTGCGGTTCCCGGTGCGGACGACATGGCGCCGCTCCAATGGGCCATCGCCCCGCTGTTTTGGAAAAAACCAGCTTGGATCGACCTTGAGCGCGGTGCTGATCTCGGTCAGCAAGGCTGCCGATATCCTCGCCGTGCCGCGCTCGATCCTGCTCAGATAGGCGGTCGAGCATGATACGATCTCGCTGAGCTCGTTCAGTGTCAGGCCGCGCGCTTTGCGGACTTCCCGTATTTCGTCTCCCAGGCGCACCGCCTCGATCTGCTGCCCGGAACCCGTCAATTCATCGCTTTTGGACTGTGCCATGGTGCAGCACTAGAAGATTTTGGTTGATTTTTTAAGAAAAATTATACTCAGTAGAAAAATCGGTGAAAATTCAACTGACCGGGAGCAGGTGCGACCATGCGTTTCGACCTCATTGCAAATTTCAGCCCTGGCGAGACCATTCCCTGGACCAAGACCCTGGAAATGATCCTCGAGCAGTGTTCTCTGGCCGAACAGGCGGGTTTCACGACGGCCTGGTTCACTGAACACCATTTCGCCCACAACGGTTTTATGAACGCGCCACCCAATCCGATCCAGATGTGCACCCATGTCGCTGCGCACTGTCCGACATTGCGGGTGGGGACATGTCCGATTGTGCTGCCCGACTGGCACCCCCTGCGCGTTGCCGAGGACATTGCGATGCTGGACAACATGACGCTGGGGCGCGTGGACTTTGGCGTGGCCAAGGGTATCAATGAGCGCTCGACCATCCAGTTCAACCGCGATGCCGACCGGCGGGACAACGCCAAGGTCATGAGGCTCTATCTGGAGTCGCTCGATGTGATTTTGAAGGCGTGGACCAATGAGGCTTTCACCCACAAGGGCGAATTCTATCAGTTTCCGGTTCCCAGCTGGAAAGAGACGAACCGCTTTTTCGAACCACTCGATCCGCGCTATCACGACGAGGACGGCGAATATAAAGCGATGTATGTGCATCCACGCCCCTATCAGCAAGAGCATCCGCCGGTTTGGCTGATGTCGAATGCGCCGCCGACATTCGAACTGGCGGGATCCAAGGGATGGGGAGTGATCTCGATGTCGGCTGCTCCCAAGAGCACGCTTGCCTGCTGGGAGCCCTATCGTGAGGCGCTGTCCAAGCGGCAGGGCCGCGAGGCGAAATTGGGCGAAGGCGTCGGCGTCTGCACCGCGTTTTACATCGGGGAATCGATGCGGGAGGCCGATGAGACCATTCGCCCGTGCATCAATGCGTATTACGAATTTCTCGGTGGCACCCGTCCGAAGGGCGAATGGACGAAGCATGGCTACCTCGATATCGGCGAAGAAATGACAGCCGAAGACGAAGCCATGGACTGGTTCGACTTTCTCAACAAACGCGGGATCATAGTCGTGGGCGATGCCGAATTCGTGGCCGAGAAATTTGCCGAAAAGCAGGAGACAATCGGCCTGGATCACCTGATGTTGATGCAGCAATATACCGGCGTACCGTACGCGCGGATCCTTGCCAGTTGGGACCGGTTGTTTGAGCATGTGGTACCCAAATTCGGCACGCAATCCATCGCGCAAAGGCGGGAACTGGAAGATGCTTGAAATCTGGGGCCGTCCCTATTCATCAAACGTGATTCCGGTGATCTGGACGGCCAATGAGCTGGGGCTGGATTACACTCTGCAACTGGCAGGCGGCAGCTTCGGCAAGCTCGACACGGATGGGTATGCGGAAATAAATCCCAACCGGATGATTCCGGCAATACGGGACGGCGACTTCGCACTGTGGGAAAGCCACGCCATCGTGCGCTATCTTTCAAGCCGTTACGGCATGGGAAGCCTGTGTCCCGACGATTTGCGAATGCGCGCCATCGCCGATCAATGGATGGAATGGTCGGGCACGCGCGCTTTTGCCCCGGTCATCCAGCTTTTCTTCGCCACGGTGCGAACCGCCCCCGGAAATACGCTACGCAGCGAAGATACGCGCGCTGGCCGACGAAGCGTCACAGGTGCTGCGGCTGCTCGATCGGCATCTGGCGGATCGCGACTACGTTGCTGGTGACCAATTCACCATGGGCGACATACCATTGGGTTGCGTGGCCTACCGCTATTTCAATGTCGACGTGGATCGCCCGGAGATGAAATACCTCGAAGCCTGGTATGGCCGCTTGTCGGAGCGCCCGGAATACAAGAAACATGTCATGCGGTTCTTCGGCACCAATCCGGACGAATGGCAGGCGCTCGAACGGGCCAGCGCCTCGGAAGGAGTGCTCTAGGTCATGGAACTTCAAGATTACCGGCGTACACTGGGCTCGTTCGTGACCGGTGTGACCGTGGTGACAGCTTTCGACGAGGACGGCGCGCCGTGGGGCGTGACCGCGAATTCGTTTACCTCCGTCTCGCTTGAGCCACCGGTCGTATCGATCTGCATCGGCAAGAAAGGGCGAACCTATCCGACCTTTTCACGCTGCACCCGGTTTGGCATCAATATCCTGGCTGCCGATCAGCGCGATGTCGCCCTGCACTTTGCCGGAAAGGCCGAAAACCGCTTTGAGAGCATGCCATGGGAAGCCCTTCCCGGCGGCGCTCCGCTGCTGCCCGGCACGGCCGCCTGGCTCGATTGTTCGATACAATCGCGTCTTGATGCAGGCGATCATGAGATCATGCTGGGCCGTGTCGAACAGCACAACCACACAATCCACGCCCCATTGGCATACTGCCGGGGTGTCTATTTCGCCGCAGAGCAGCAGGAGGCCGTCCGTGGATGACGTACTGACTTTCCATACCCGCTTCACAACGGAAGAGTTCGACGCGCAATACAATTTGCGTGCCGGACGCCCCGACTATGAGAAAACCGTCATCCCGGCCTGGACCGAGGCGAGCGCGCGCGCCCGCGCCACCTTGGACGGTAAAACCGACATCCGCTACGGCGAGGGCGATAAGCAGAAGCTTGACGCCTTTCGATGCGGTAATTTCGAGGCACCGACCCTGATCTATTTTCATGGCGGCTACTGGCAGCGCGGCGACAAGTCGATCTACAGTTTTCTTGCCGCACCTTTTGTCGCTGCCGGCGTCAATGTCGTGATCGTCGGCTATGATCTGTGCCCCTCGGTCACGATCACCCGCATTTCAGGGGAGGCGCGCGAGGCTCTTGCGCATATCTGGAACAATGCCGAGAAACTGGGGATCAACCGGGATCGGCTGACAGTGATGGGGCATTCGGCCGGCGGGCACATCACCCAGATGATGATGGCGACCGATTGGCCCGCATTTGAAAACGGATTGCCCGCAAATCTGATCAAGGCCGGTATCCCGGTTTCGCCGCTCAGCTACCTTGAGCCCGTGCGTCTGACCGAGGCGTTGAATTCCGGCATTCGGATGGATGAAGCCGAGGCTGATGCGCAAAGCCCGATGACCAATCATCCGCCGGTGACGAACGCCCCGCAAATGGTCGTGGTCGGCGGGGCGGAAACACCCGAGTTCCACCGTCAGGCGCAGATGTATGTAGACGCATACGCAACTGCGGAACGTCCGATGGAACTGCTCATTGTTCCAGATGTCGACCATTTCGATGAACTGAATGTCCTGGCAGATCCGGCCAGCACGTTCTTCCGGAAAACGCTTTCAATGACGGGCCTGTGACGCCCAAAATGATGAGGGAGATACCATGGCTGAGCTGACCTGCGAGCTGGTTGACGCTATTGGTGATGCGTTTAACGCAAATGACATTGACGCGGTCATGCAATATTTCGCCGATGATGCGGTGTTCGATCATGCGGCCGGCCCGGACGCTCATGGTATCCGGTTCGAAGGCAAGGACGTTATCCGTACCGTTTTCTCCGGCCTGTTCGACAAGGTAGAGAGCGTTCACTGGGAAACGCTTGATATGCGGATTGCAGGCGACAAGGCATATTGCGAATACCTCAGGACGGCCGGACATAAGAGCGGAATGGTCGAGGAATTCCTCAGTGTCGACATCCTGACGTTTCGCAATGGGCTGATCACGCACAAGGACACTTACTACAAAACCCGAAATCCGGAATAGGCTTCCGCGCCGGTTTTAAGACGTGATTGCCGGTACTTAGAAGTTTAGTGGTTGCTGGAATACTTCCTTCAAAGTTTCGCAAAATCATGGCCCGTGCGTCCCTTCGGGCGCGGCGGGCACAGTATCGTCCAACCCACGAGCTGGACGGCGGGCAACTCAGGCATTCGCCGTTGTCCTGCTGCTGATGCAGCGGGACTGCCCGTCTTTGGATTCTCTGATTTTTGCTCCCGACTCTGCGTGCCAATTCGGCATCGCGGCCGCCATTTTCGACCGGCCGGGCGATGAAAACTGTTTCTTTTGCGGAAAATGTTAACGGAGGTTACCAATCCGTTAACGCCACTCGAATCTGCATTTGGCTGGTCACCGCGGCATCGCAATCTCAATGGTTACCTGCCCGGCATCTTTTCCATCGCGATCGGTTCCGGCGATGGGCGCCGAATTGATTTCGCGGATCAGCTTGCGCTTGATGGCGTCGGCAAAATCGGCATAGGAGGCGACGTCCATGACGAAACTGCCGTCACCGCCGATCACGTTGTTCCTGAAATAGGTGATCAGGTCCTCGTGGTCATCGAGCACGACCAGGCCGTTGATGGTGATGCCGCGCGTAATGATATCGTCGCGGCGCCCCTTCGGGTGCGGCCCCTGATTGGCGCGTTCATCGGACGAGATATCGATGACGCGACGCCGTCCGGCAAAGGCATTGGTATCGAGCAAGTCTGCAGCGTGCTGCATCGCCGATCCGGTGGCCGTGCCGAATGTCGTGAACCGGCGCGCCTGGCCCTCGATTGCCGCGGCAAAGGTCGCCGCTTCAGCGCGGCCGCGCACCTGCATCCATGGCACGACGACGATCTGCTGGAAGCTGGCGCTCCAATGGACAAAGGTGACTGCGATGCCGCCGCCGCCGAGGCTTTCGATGGCGCTAATCACACTATCGTCGCGAAATGCCTTGGCATAGCCTCCAACCTGGAGGTCGAACTCGCCGCCCTTGATGCTGGACGACGCGTCGGCGGTCAGCACCAGTTCCAACTCGACGGGGATCTGTTCGGCCCGGGCCGGCGCGGCAGCGATGGCGGCAACGATGCACAGCAAGGTGAGACATGCCGGCAGCCGACAGGATGGCATTTCAGCCTGCCGTATCCAGCCAGATCGTCACCGGACCGTCGTTGATGAGCGCCACCTTCATGTCGGCGCCGAAGACGCCGTTTTCCACCGCAACGCCGTGGCTGCGCAGTTGCTCGGAAAAATGACGATAAAGCCGGTCGCCCTCATCCGGTGCCGCGGCGGTTGAAAATCCCGGGCGGTTGCCCTTGGTTTCGGCGGCGAGCGTGAACTGGCTGACCACCAGTGCCGCGCCGCCGACGGCGGTGAGCGAGCGGTTCATGCGGCCTTCATCATCCCTGAAGATGCGAAGATTGGCGACCTTGCGGGCAAGCCATTCGGACTGTGCATCGGTGTCCTCGCGCATGGCGCAGACCAACACCAGCAGGCCCGGGCCGATTTCGCCGGTAATCTTGCCGTCGACCGTGACGGACGCCTCGGAGACACGTTGGATTAGTGCGCGCATGGGGAGAGCCTATCCGTCTCTTTGCCGAAGAGGAAGCGATTTTGGGCGCTGACCGCAAACGTCTCCCGCTTCTGCGATATTGTCCTATTGCAAGTGATAGCCGTTGAACTCCTTGACCGTCGACAGGCTCAACAGGGTGCGCATTTGCGATACGGACGGGATTGTCGACAGCCGCTCGCGGTAGAGCTGCTCATAGTCTGACGTGTTCTTGGCGGCCACACGCATGAGATAGTCGAAGTCGCCGGAAATCATCTGGCATTCGAGGATCTCGGGCATCGCCACGATCGCGGCCTCAAACGCCTCATAGTCATCGCGGCGTTGCGAGGTGAGCTTGATCTCGATGAAAACCTGCACTTCGAAGCCCAGCGCCCGGCGGTCGAGCTTGGCCGCATATCCTTTGATGACACCGTCGGACTCGAGCAGTTTCACCCGGCGGTGGCATGCTGACAATGACAGACCGACCTTGTCGGAAAGCGCGGCCATTGAGATACCGCCATCGCCTTGGATGATGGAAAGAATTTTGTAATCAAACTCATCCATAAGAAAATTTCCTGAAAATACCTTTGATAACCACCATTTTTTCAGAAAATTTCCGAAGATCAAGCAAAATAGATAATACTTTCGATTTCGCTTAAGGTACGATTTGGATGTGCCGGATTGGCACTATCCGATCAAAAGAGGGAGGGATTTCATGCCCAACAAATACGTCGTCGGCTATGACGGCAGCGATGCGTCCAGGCGTGCTGTCGACTTTGCGCTCGACCGCGCCAAAAAAAGCGGAGCATCCGTGGTGGTTGCCCATGTTCTGGAATGGTCGCCCTATTCGTTCCTGACGCCGGAGGAGCTGGAAGAGCGCCACAAGCGGCGTGGCGAGGAACTGGCGCGTGCAAAGAGCGCGGTCACCGAACCGTTGGAGAAGGCCATCGCAGACAGCGGCGTCAGCGTCGAAACCGTCATCAAATACGGTCATATCGTCGACACGTTGTGTGCCATCGCCAAGGAACATGAAGCGGCGCAGATATTCATCGGACGCCAGGGGGAAAGCGGCTTTGCGGCGCGGGTCTTCGGATCGGTTGCAGGCAGTCTGGTGCAAACCTCGCCCGTACCCTGCACCATCGTCCCATAACAATCACGAGGGAATTTCAATGTATCGTTCTAAAGCCACCGCGGCATTAGCCGCGACGGGGCTGTCTCTGTCCACCTTCGGTGCGCAGGCCCAGTCTCTCGACGAATCCATCAATCAGATCTTTGCGTCATCGACCGGCTGGTTTGTCAGCTTCATCTTCAGCCCGTTTCCCGGCACCTCCTTTCCCTGGATCGTCGCCTGGCTGGTCATCGCCGCGACCATCTTCACGGTCTATTTCGCGCTGATCCAGTTTCGCGCCTTCCCGCATTCGATCGCGCTGGTCAGGGGTGACTATTCCGATCCTAACGACGCCGGCGAGGTCAGCCACTTCCAGGCGCTGGCCACGGCGCTTTCCGGCACCGTCGGTCTCGGCAATATCGCCGGTGTGGCGGTGGCCGTCGGCATCGGCGGTCCGGGCGCGACATTCTGGATGATCATGGCCGGCCTGATGGGCATGGCGTCGAAATTCACCGAGTGCACGCTGGGCGTCAAATACCGCAACGAGTACGAAGACGGCACGGTGTCCGGCGGGCCGATGTACTACATCACCAAGGGCTTTGCCGAGCGCGGCGTGCCCGGCGGCAAGCCGCTGGCCATCCTGTTTTCAGTCTTCTGCATCCTCGGCGCTTTCGGCGGCGGCAACATGTTCCAGGCCAACCAGGCGCATCAGCAGATCGCCGGCATCGTCGGCGACTTCCCCGGCTGGATCACCGGTGTGCTGTTTGCGATCGTGGTCTTCGCCGTCATCGTCGGCGGCCTGAAGTCGATCGCAAGGGTGACCGAAAAAGTCGTGCCGTTCATGGGCATCATGTATGTCGCGGCGGCGCTGGTCATCATCGTCATGAACGCCGACAAGATCGGCTGGGCCTTTGGCCAGATCTTCGAGGGCGCGTTCACCGGCCTCGGCGTTGCCGGCGGCATGGTCGGCGCGCTGATCCAGGGCTTCAAGCGGGCGGCGTTTTCCAACGAGGCCGGCGTCGGCTCGGCGGCCATCGCCCACTCGGCGGTGCGCACCAAGGAGCCGATCACCGAGGGCTTCGTGTCGCTGCTCGAGCCGTTCATCGACACCGTGGTGATCTGCACCATGACCGCGCTGGTCATCATCATCACCGGCCAGCTGGTCACCGATCCGGAAACCGGCCTGCTGGTCGTCGAAAACGGCACCATCGTCACCGCCACCGGCGCCTCGGGCGTTGGGCTGACCTCGGCGGCGTTCGAAAGCGCGTTCAGCTGGTTCCCCTATATCCTGGCGATCGCGGTGATTTTGTTTGCGTTTTCCACCATGATCTCGTGGTCCTATTACGGGCTCAAGGCCTGGACCTTCCTGTTCGGCGAGGGCCGCAACAAGGAGCTGGTGTTCAAGGTGCTGTTCTGCGTCTTCGTGGTCATCGGCGCGGCCGCCAATCTCGGGCCGGTCATCGACTTCTCCGATGCGGCGATCTTCGCCATGGCGGTGGTCAACATCGTCGGGCTCTATGTGCTGATGCCGATCGTCCGGCGCGAGCTCAACAGCTATCTGACCCGCCTGAAATCAGGCGAGATCAAGAAGTACGCCTGATCAGGGCCGAACAAATAACACTGCGCCGGGCGGTCTCGCCCGGCGTTTTTTTATGTGATTTGTTTTCGCTCTCTCTCCCTTCGGGATTTGTTTTCGCTCACGCCCGCACCGCGCTTCGCACTGGGCTCCGCGGGGGCCTCGCAAAAGCTCGGACGGCCGGTCGGCCTTGCCGGCTATCGCCGGAAATTGGCGCTAAACCGGGCGAAGCCCGAGGCTGCGACCGCAGCCCGCCAATCATTTGGCGCGCCCGCGCAGGCGGTGAGCAACGCGAACTCGCCGTGAGCGAAAAAAACAAAAAAATTATGGCAGCCCGCAATCCCGCGCCAGTCCGTGGCAATCGCGCAGAACATCGTCGACCGGGTGGCGCGGGCGTTTTTTGTAGCCCGGCGGGTGTCCGGGGCGGATCGGCCCGACCCGTCCGGGGCCGGGTTTTGCCTTTTCGCGCCTGGCCATCAGGCGGTTCAGCCGCCTTGCCTGCCGCGGCAGGGTTTTGAGCGCGCGCTCGAGTTTTTCGATGCGGCGACTAAGCGATGCCGCCTCCAGCCGCTCATCGGATTTGGTCCACTCAATGCGATCCGTCAGCCCCGGCACGGAAATCTGCGGCAGCGCATGTTTCGGTACCGGCACGCGAAACGCGCGGCCGGATTCGCCGAAAGATTTGCGCGGATCGATCAGCGCGAAGGCAGCGCGGTTTTGTCCACGGGCAAAATGTGAAAAATCCGGCAGCGGTCGTTTGTCCGCCGCGCCGTTTGCGGCTGCTTCGGCCTTTTTCAGAAGTCCTGCCGCGACGATGACGATCAGCCGGCGCAGCGCCGATTCCGCCGGCCGCAAAACGCGGCAGACGAAGCGGTGCAGCGGCCGCGGCAGCATCTCGGCGCCGTCGACCAGGGCGGTGAGACCGGCGATGATCTTCGCCAGCGCCTGCTTGTTCCTCTCAATCGCCAGTTCCCAGTCCATGCCCGCCTTTCCGTTTAACCGGACAGGGTAAGGCAGGTTTGGGAAGTGTGGATAAGATTTTTGGGGGGAAGCTGGCTTTCGCTGCGGTTTGAACGAACGACCGGTTTGGGCCGGAAACGGACCGGCTGCTCGCGCATAACCTCAACGGAGCAACGCCGCACTGAATCTTACAGGACGGCCCATGCATCGTTGATCGCCGAACGTACCTGCTTCCTCTTCAACTCATAGGCTGAAATGGGCGACGGTCCGGTGCCATTTGAAAATATCTTGAATGAGAGCACTTAGGGAACAATCGCGCTGCAAGTCCAGGAATTTCCGCAGCGAATAGCGGAACAATAAGAGAATATTGTTATGTGTTGCATTACACAATACAATTTGATATTATTTGGCCATGAAAAAACCTAGATCCTCTACCGCGCCGGTGCATCCCGGCCTTCATATCCGAGACACAGTTCTCACGCCGAAGAAAATCTCGGTTACCGCCGCCGCCAAACTTGTCGGCGTCAGCCGGCCGAACCTCTCCAAATTTTTGAACGGAAAGGTCACCACAACGCCTGAGATGGCTCAGCGTATCGAACGGGCTTTCGGGTTACCCTCACGCGAACTCCTAGATATGCAGGCCTCATTCGATGCGGCCGGAGCCGCATCAAAGGGTGCGCCGACGACAGTCAAGGCCTATGTGCCGCCTTTCTTGCAGTTACGAGCTGCCGACATTGAAGCGTGGGCAGACAGAACGATCTCCCGCTTTCGCCTTGCGGTCTTCCTGAGAACGTTGATCAACTCCAGTGGTGTTGGACTGACCAAAGTCGATTTCGGCGGAAACGACGACGCAGAGCGTCCTGGTTGGGACGGAGTCGTCGAGGCCTCGGCAGGCACGCCTTGGATTCCAGAAGGCCGGTCTGGCTGGGAGTTCGGGGTCAACAAGAACATCAAAAAGAAAGCCGACGGTGATTTCGCGAAGAGCGTGAAGGCTCATCCGGATAAGGATGAGCGTCAAAACATCACATTTGTTTTTGTTACACCGAGGCGATGGCACGGCAAGAAGCAATGGATCGCAGACGCGATAGCGAAGAACTTTTGGAAGGATGTCGTGGTTCTTGACGCAAGCGATTTGGAGCAGTGGCTCGAACAATCTTTGGTCGCTCAGACTTGGTTTGCCAACGAGACGCATCATCCGTTGAGCGACGTGCGCACGCTCGACAAGTGCTGGTCGCAATGGTCGAGCGTTACGAAGCCGCCGTTGAGCGGGAGCTTATTTAAACCGGCCATTGCCGCCTCTCGGCGAACCCTCGAATCGCGGCTTACAAAGGAACCTGGTGGCCCCACGACTATCGCAGCAGATTCGAGGGAAGAGGCGCTAGCCTTCCTCGCGCAAGCGTTTGGTCATTCTGGCAGCGATTCATTGGACGCCCTGCGCGACCGCGTCCTTATCTTCGACAAAGCCGGTGTGTTGCCGAAGCTGGCGGAAGGTGCTCACAACTTTGTCGCGGTCGCGACCTCGCCCGAAGTTGAGCGCGAGCTGGCTCCCTTGACCCACGTTACTCACACCATCGTGCTGGTCCCTCGCAACTCGATGAGTGAGGAGCCCCACCTTGTTTTAGAACCCGCAAGCCATGAAAGTTTCCGGGCCGCTTTGGAGGAAATGGACTTTGGCCGGGACGCGATCCAAAGACTGGACGGTGCATCAGGACGCTCACTCACGGTGCTGCGCCGACAGCTGGCAACCGTCCCTGCGCTTAAGATACCGGAGTGGGCTTCCGACAACCAGAAAGCGGGTGCACTCGTGCCGTTCTTGTTTGCTGGGGCTTGGGCCGATAAGAATGTTGCCGATCAAACAGCGCTTTCGCTCTTAAGCGGAGGAACCGATTACCCGGCGCTGGAGAAAGTGTTCCAACAACTGACGACGATAAATGACAGTCCTGTTTGGTCGATTGGCGAGGCACGGGGTATCATCTCTTCGATTGATCTGCTGTTTGCTATCGCCGGTTCAATCACGGCGCCAGACCTCGATCGCTTTTTCTCTGTAGCGGAGATGGTCTTGAGCGAGGATGATCCCACGCTCGATATACCCGAGGACGAGCGTTGGTGGTCCGCCGCGTTTCACGGTAAGTCGCGAGAGTTTTCTAGTGCGTTTCGCAATGGCATTGCTGAGACGCTCGTCTTGCTAGCCGTTCACGGAAAGCACTTGTTCCTGTCGCGGCTTGGGATCGACACGGAGCAGTTGGCCGCCCGTCTGGTTCGTACACTACTCACGCCACTCAGCATCCGCAAGTTAGAAGCGAACGATCGCGATCTGCGCATTTATGCTGAGGTCTCCCCGGAAGAGTTTCTCTCAATCCTGCAGCGTGATCTCAATGAGAAGGAGCCCGCCGTGCTTGGTCTGATGCGGCCTGCATCAAGCGAATTTTTCGGCGGTGGCCCTGCAAGATCGGGGCTCTTGTGGGCACTCGAAGGATTGGCTTGGAACCCCAAAATGTTGAGCGCAACGGCGTTGATACTAGCACGCCTTGCCGAAGTAGAGATCACAGACAACTGGTCGAACAAACCCATCGCCTCGCTTGAGGCAATCTTCTGCGTTTGGATGCCACAAACGGCCGCAAGTCACCAAGAGCGCTTGAGCGTCTTGCGACTACTCAAAGAGAGGCATCCGCAAATAGCGTGGCAGGTTTGTATCAGTCAGTTGGAACAGGGGCAGAAACTCGGGCATTACAGTCACAAACCGAGGTTCCGGCCCGACGGCTATGGTTTCGGTGAGCCTTTCGCCACCTGGGGCCCGATCATGGACTTCGTTCGTGACGTTGTGGAGTTGGTGCTGACTTGGCCAGACCTGAGCGGCGACATGATCATCGATTTGGTCGGGCACCTTCATGATTTTTCCGACCAAGACCAATCGCGAATTTGGTCCATCGTAGAAACATGGGCAGCATCTGGCGTTTCGAATGAGGAAAAGTCGAAACTGCGGGAGAAAATCAGGGTGACCGTTCTATCTCGCAGAGGCGTGATGCGTTCGAAAAAGGGCGGGCGCTTTGCCAGTTTGACAGCGACAGCAAGGAAAGTCTACGAGGCCCTGGAACCGAGCGATCTTTTGGACAAGCATGCTTGGTTGTTCAAAGAGCATTGGGTTGAAGAGTCAGCCGATGAACTGGATCAAGAGGAGAGCGACTTCAGAGCCCGTGAGGAACGCATTGCTGCGCAAAGACTCGATTCCCTGAGAGAAATCCTCACACAACGAGGGACGAAAGGTGTGATCGAACTCTGCGAAAAGGGGAACGCCTCCTGGGTGATCGGTCGCCTGCTCGGGCAGGAGCTTTTGAATAGCGGTACGTTCGTTGATATCATCCTCGAAGCGCTTCCAAATTCCGACGATCCTTCGGGCGGTCAGAGGAAGAGCCTGATCGCGGGCCTGCTGCGTTCGACTGAAGAGGCGGGTTCCACTGCCATGCTCAAAGCCATCAAGAGACAGCTGACAGAAAGTGATTTTGTGCGGGTGTTGTTGTTGGCTCCCTACCGAAAGTTGACCTGGGGTATCGTTAGCAAGCTAACCAAAGGAAATCAGACGCATTATTGGGCCAATGTCGCCCCGGATTGGATTTTCGAGGATGAGACTGAAAACCGGGAAGGAATCGAGCGTTTGCTAGAAGCGAAGCGTCCGCGAGCGGCATTTGCCGCTGCTCACTTCAAGCAGGAGGCAGTCGGCGCCAAAATCCTGTTTCGACTTCTCGAAGCCATGGCAACGGAAAGCGAAGAGCGGCCGGGGCATTACCGCCTCCAGCAACACGATATCGAGACGGCATTCGGGATCGTAAACGAGAGCCCGGATTTCACGCTGAACCAAAAGGCAGGCTTGGAATTCGCCTACATCGACGTCCTGTCCAAGCCTTGGCGCGAGGGCGAACGAAGTAGTATTCCAAACCTTGAGAGGCACGTCGAGCAGCATCCGGAGTTTTTTGTCCAGGCCGTCGTCTGGAGCTACAAGCGTAATAGTGGTGTCGATCCGGAAGAATGGAGAGTGCCCAGCGATCGGCTTACGCATTATGCGCAGAAAGGGCATAAGCTCCTTGATGGTCTGAAACGGGTTCCCGGACACGATGATCTCGGGGTTCTTGATTACGGGCGTCTTTCAAAGTGGGTGCAGACCGTAAGTGCGAAATGCGGCGAACTAAGCCGGTTTGAAATCGGCAACTTTTGTATCGGGAATTTATTCGCCCATGCGCCTGTCGGGGAAGACGGCATTTGGCCATGCGAAGCTGTTCGCCAGGTAGTCGAAGATATTCAGTCTGATGATATGGAAAGCGGCATACACACCGGCCTCTACAACCTTCGCGGTGTGCACTGGCGAGGAGAAGGAGGCGACCAGGAGCGCGAGCTTGCGGACAAGTATCGTGTATGGGCCGAAGCTCTCCAGTATTCTCACCCCTTCGTGTCTTCGAAAGTTCTCATGGGCATGGTGAGAACTTACGAGCTCGAAGCAAGCCGTGAGGACACGCAAGCTGGTGTTCGCAGGCGAATGAGATAGCCTGACATTTATCTTATCCCTTAGCGGTCCGGAGGTGATCCGCACTCGTTGTTTCATCGCCTGTAGAGATTGTCGTCATTCCATCTGCTACAAGGCATCAGCTCATAGTGCTACGTAACGTCTCGATTGGGTGCATAGTCGCCATACGCGTAGATGTTTTTCGACAGCCGCAAAGGGCCGAAACCACCATTCTCCATTTCTCTCCCACAATCCCCCTTCCCCTCAACCCAAACACACGCTATAGTCGCAAGTGGAGTAGGCCTCGCCTGCTCTGGGGCGTGATAACCCCATCAGAGGCGGCTGACATCAGCCGTATAATGGTGTCTCCTCGATTCCTAGGGTCGGGGAGGCATTGGCGCATGTTCAGGGCTTCGGCCTAAAGGTCAATGCGATCGTCCTCTGACGGTTTATCAACTCCCCGGCTTTTCAGGTCCGCCTGAAAGGCCGTTTTCATTTTTCCGGGGCTGTTCATGCCGTCGGGCTCTCACAAGGGTCCGGCGGGAGAGGAAACCTTGGTTCTTTTTCTGCACCGTCCCCCCTCGTGTGGCGGTGCCGGGAAAGAGCGGGAGGGGGGACAGTTGGGGGGTACTGTTCCCCTTCCTGTAAGCGCGACGACCGGCCGCCCGAGCCTTTGCCCTGCCGGGTCCCCGCTGCTTGCAGCAGCGTCCCGGCGTTCGCTGGCCTTGCGCCGTGCCACCGGCACGCCGCATTCGCGTAGCGCGAACCGGCTGCTCACCCCCCTCAAGGGGGGCGAAGGAGTTGCGCCGTGAGCGCCAACAAACTGGAGAACCAATTTGGACGAATATTCCTTCCTGCAAGACCTGCTCGTCACCTGGCGGTCGACATCGGACTGGGTCAAGGCCGTTGTGGTGCTGGCCATTCCGGGCTATGCCGGTCTGTTCACCTGGCTGGTGCTGAGCCATCGGGCCGACATGCGGGCGGTGGAAAAGATCGAAGCCGGTTCGCTGTTGAGTGACGAGCGCATCCGCGAATTGACGCGCGCCGAAATGCATCGCATCGCCGCCGAATGGGAGCGCGCCCGCAAGGCGCGGGCGATGCCGCAGAAACTGAGCGACGAGGGCGGGACGGCGCGGCTGACGCGCGGCTGAAGCGAGGGCGCGTTTGCGGCTATTTCTTCCAGGCGTTGATGACGCCGTCCTCGAAATGCAGCATGCGGTCGTCGGCCAAGTAGCCGAGCAGGGCGGCGGAATGGATGGTCATGGCGTTGCGGTCGATCACCAGCGAGACCATGTCGCCGATATTCTCCTCATGCCAGACCGTATGGACGATGCCGGGCGCGATCAGCCGCGACTGGTAGGGAATGTTGTCGTTCTGGTTGCTGACCCCGCCGGTGTCGCCGACCGCCTTGTAGGAGGCCAGGCCGTCGGCAAAGGTGACGATGAAATGCAGTCCGCCGGAATAGGTGTAGTCGATGGTGACGCCGTCCATCAGCTGTTTCATGAAAATGCTCCTTGGTGGGGGAAGGGGAGGGTTTCCGAGCGGTCGTGTCAGCGGCACAGCACCGGCGCGCCGGCGCTTGCCATGGCGCGGCCATGGACCATCTCGCCGATACCGGCCCAGTAGGCGGCGGCCTCGCACATCGGGCAGGGGCGCGAGGACGAATACATCACCGTGCCGCGCAGGCCGCGGTCGCGCTGCCACCAGGCGGCGTCGCGGATCGCCGCCATCTCGGCATGGGCGGTGGGGTCTGAATCGACGATCACCCGGCTCCACGACTGGCCGATAATCACCCGGTCGCGGACGATGACGGCGCCATAGGCCTGGTCGCCGCGGTCGATCGCCGCCTGACGCATGGCGAATGCCCGTTCCATGAAGGCTTGCGGGGTCGGCTCGGCCGGTTGCGGGATCGGGATGCGGACATCGTCATGGGCCGGCGCGGCGGCGGTGAGCGCGGGCAGCAGCGCGGCGGCGCCGATGGTGGTGAAAAAGGCGCGCCTGGTGTTGGCAGCGGGGCGATCGTGCCCGGCACAGCAGCTTGAGTTTCCACGGTCGTGTGTTGCCGGTTGCATCGCGCTTCCTCCCTGCGGCGGTTCTTGAGAAAGTGATTATGACCGGCGAGGCGGCAGGAACAAGGCGGTGGTTGTCAGGTGACGCCCCACCAGCGCAGCGTCTGTTCGCAGTGATAACCGATTGCGTCGATCGCGCTTTTAGCGTCGCGGCGTTCGAGCGCGTCGATGATCGCCAGGTGCTCCTCCATGGCGGAGGCGATCCGGTCCTGCAGGAACGGGCGGGCATTCTGGATGATGGCGATGCGCATGCGGTTGGCGTCATAGGCGGCGGCCAGTTGCGAATTTGCAAGACCGCCGGCGAGATAGTTGTGCAGTGACAGATCGACCTCGATGGCCCGGGGCGGCATGGTCCCGTCGGCATTGGAGCGGGCATTGTCGCGCATCGCCTCGTGGCGCTCGCGCAGGTCTTCGAGACCGGCGAGATCGGTGCCTGCGATGCGGCGGCGGGCGCCTTCCTGATCGAACACCATGCGGAAATCGAGGCATTCGCGGATGGTCTGCGGCCGCGCTTCCATGATCTGGACGCCGCGCTTCGGCAGGGTGATCAGCAGACCCAGCGACGTGGCCTGCTTGACCGCCTCGCGGATGGCCGAGATCGGGAACTCCAGGGTCTCGACCAGTTGCGACATCGACAGGAACTGCCCGTCGCGCAGCCTTCCGGTGCGCAGCGCGTGCCACAGTGCTTCCTGTGCCTTGTCGGCCATGAGCTGGGCGTCTTGCGGTTTGTTCATCGCTGCCTCTTGTTGTCCGCCATTCTCAACATTTTTGCTAAGGTGTTATCAAATTTTCTAAATAGCCTGCCAACCAACATATCTTCTAAAATGTTAGTTGCAAGTTCTAATTTAGGTGATGCTTAGCGAAACGCCGAGCCGCCGCTTGCGGAGCGGCCACAGGGAGGAAGTCATGGCGACAATCGAAGAAACGCATGTTGTCCACGGGGGTACGCTGGATCCCGAAGGCAATGCGCTCAATCCGGTCGGCGACAACGAGAAGACCTGGGGATGGTTCGCCATTTTCAACATCTGGGCGAACGACGTGCAGTCGCTGTTCGGCTATTCGCTCGTTGCGTCGCTGTTCATCTCGTTCGGCGTCGGCGGTTGGACGGCATTCGCCGCGCTGATCGTTGCCGGTCTGTTCGTCATGTGGATGGTGAACCTTTCGGGCGCACCGGGGGAGAAATACGGCATACCTTATCCCGTCCTGGCCCGCGCCAGCCTCGGGACCGAGGGCGCCAAACTGCCCGCCGTGCTGCGGGCGACCGTGGCCGTCTTCTGGTACGGCGTCCAGGTCTATTTCGCCTCGACCGCACTGGCGCTTCTGATCCGTTCGATCACGGGCGCCGGCGGCGGCGCCGAATTTTTGGGCCTGACCGGGATCGACTGGCTTTCCTTCGTCATCGTGTGGGGCTTCCATATCGTGATCTTCTGGCGCGGCATGAACTGGGTCGAGACATTTCTGAACATCGCCGGTCCGTTCGTCTACCTGGTGATGATCGGGCTTGTGATCGTTCTGTGGCACCGGTCCGACGGCCAACTGCTGTCGGCAACGGCGACGATCTTCGCCAATCCGGAAGGCACGGTGTGGACCGAATTTACAGGGTTCGTCGCCATCGTCGGCACGATGGTTGCCTATTTCGCCGCGGTCATGATCAATTTCAGCGCCTTCTCGCGCTACGCCAAGGACAAGCCGACGATTGAAACTGGGCAATCTTGCCGGGCTGCCGTTCAACATGATCCTGTTCTCCGCGCTGGCCGCTGCTGACCACCGGCGGTGCGGCGGTCGTGTTCGGTGAGAAGATCATCAATCCGACCGAGATCGTCGAACGCACGGACAGCGTGCTTTTGGGCGTCATTGCTGCGATCACCTTCTTTGCGGCGACGGTCGGCATCAACCTAGTGGCCAACTTCATCCCGGCGGTCAACGGCATCGCCAATTTCGCGCCCGACAAGATCAGCTTCCGCAAGGCCGGCCTGATCACGTCCTTTTTCGCGCTGATCATCGGCGGGTTCTGGAACAGCTTCATCAGCCAGTTCGGAATCAGCGGTTTCGTCAACACGCTCGGCGCCACGATGGCCCCGATCTTCGGCACTCATGATCGTCGACTACTACTTCCCACCGGAAGGAACAGTTGAACGAGGATGACCTCTACAACATGGAAGGCGGCGTCTATCACTACAACAACGGCTGGAACGGCGCTGCGGTCAAGGCCTTCGGACTGTCGGCAGTGTTCTCTGTCGCAACGGTCTGGGTTCCGTGGTTTTCGTTCCTGTCCGGATACAACTGGGTGGGTCGGCGCCATCCTCGGCGGCGTTGTCTACCACGCCCTGGCGAAAGGCCATGTGAAGGTCTGACCTTTTCTGCCATGTTTCGGCCGGCGGGGCTTTAACTCCGCCGGCCTTTTTGTTGCGCACCATGTGGGCGAACGGGTTGCTCCGCCCCTGCCGAATGCCGCGCCTCAACGATTGTGCCAGGGCATGTACTCATAAATGATGGTAGCGGATGACCGCTTTCGGTATGGCCTCGAGGGCTGATTAACCGACTGCAAAGGTCGGCTATGCGGACAAATCGACCAAGTCCGGATCGAACAAATACTCAGTTTGAGACACGATTAATGCCCACCAAAATCCTCGATGACGATTGTCGAAGATTGATGGATCAAAATAACGGTGTAGACGCATCTCAATCGGAATACAGCTTTCTGCGCTTGACCTGCGTTCTATTATGGATTTCGATGGGTGATCTTGGTTGGGTGTGGGCGAGAGGCGCCTGCAAAGTTCGGGGGATATCGGTAAAAGCCGCATGCGAGCTTGATTAAGCCCAGCAGGACGAACATGTCTAAAAAAGGGAGAAAAAGGACATGAAAAAAAATTACCAGTATCATTGGCGGGATCACATTTGCGCTCGCTGCATCAACAGCGTCGGCTGCGACGCTTGACGATGTTAAAGCCAAGGGCTCCGTCCAGTGCGGTGTGAGCCAAGGTCTTCCCGGGTTTTCCAATGCGGATTCAGATGGCAACTGGAGCGGATTGGACGTTGATTTTTGCCGCGCCTTGGCCGCAGCGATCTTCGGCGATGCCAATGCCGTTAAATTCACCCCTCTTTCGGCCAAGGAACGCTTTACCGCGCTGCAATCAGGCGAGGTTGATCTTCTTTCGCGAAACACGACGTGGACTATGAGCCGCGACACATCGCTGGGTCTGAATTTCTCAGTGGTCAATTACTACGACGGTCAGGGTTTCATGATCCGGTCCGACATGGGTATCGCTTCAGCAAAAGAACTGTCGGGTGCGTCAATCTGCACTAATACCGGCACGACGACGGAGCTAAATGTTGCCGACTATTTCCGGGCCAACAACCTGGAATACGAACTGGTCGCATTTGAGAAGGCAGACGAAGTTGTTGCTGCCTATGATGCCGGTCGCTGCGACGTCTATACGACTGACCAATCGGGCCTCTATGCACAACGCCTGAAGCTGACCAACCCAGGTGAGCATGTCGTCCTTCCGGAAATCATTTCAAAGGAACCGCTTGGACCTGCCGTTCGTCAAGGTGACGATCAGTGGCTGAATATTGTCAAGTGGGTTCATTTTGCCATGCTGAACGCTGAGGAACTCGGCGTGTCATCGGCAAATGTCGACGAGATGAAAGGCGGTAACGCGCCGGCGGTCAAACGTCTTCTGGGTTCAGAAGGCGAGTTTGGTGCCGCTATCGGTCTTGGCAACGACTGGGCCTACAATGTCATAAAGCAAGTCGGCAACTATGCCGAGGCGTTTGATCGCAATGTTGGTCCCGATACGCCCCTGGCTATCGCGCGCGGCGTAAATGCGCTTTGGTCGCAGGGCGGATTGCAATACGCACCGCCCGTTCGCTAACCAGTAACTATCTCCGGCCGGGTTTCATACCCGGCCGGTTTGCATGGGCTCTTTCGAAGTCGATTGCGAATTGGCGGGAGCGGGTTGCGGGAGGCCCGCTCGAAAGATACCGAAAGAAATAAGATCCTGAAGGGGACGCAGATGGCTGTTGATTCCGGCAAGCTGGACATGCCGGCTCCAAAAGTCGCATTTCTGAACGATCCGAAAATTCGTGGCCTGGTATTCCAGGTAATCCTTCTGGCGGTGGTGGTGTGGCTCGACTAGGGTCGGCATCCAGAATATGTTTGCTAATCTGAAAGCGGCGAACATCGCTTCCGGATTTGGATTTCTAAGTCGCAATGCCGGGATTTCAAATCAGTCAGTCGCTGATTGAATACGACCAGGCCATATCCACCTATGGTCGCGTTTATGCCGTTGGTCTGCTTAACACGCTGCTTGTTGCCGTTATCGGCATTTTTCTGGCGACCATCGTCGGATTTATCATTGGCATCGCGCGGCTTTCCAACAACT
Source organism: Rhizobiaceae bacterium (assembly GCA_963669285.2). Lineage (GTDB taxonomy): Bacteria > Pseudomonadota > Alphaproteobacteria > Rhizobiales > Rhizobiaceae > JAWKWH01. Next base: position 542,720 of record CAXXSI010000022.1, read on the forward strand.
GGATTATCAGCCGGCTGGCAGCGGTTTACATCGAAATTTTGCGTAACATCCCGCTGCTTTTGCAGATTTTCGTCTGGTATTTCGCTGTCCTGCGGCTTTTGCCATCGCGGCGTGAATCGCTCGATATGGGTCTTTTGGGGCAGTTGAATATATCCGGCTGGTACTCTCCCAAACCCATATTTGCAGACAACGCCTCATGGATGGTCTGGGCATTCCTGATTGGAATTGCCGCCAGCGTTGGCGTGGCCCGTTGGGCGCGTAAGCGGCGCGAGACCACCGGACAGCAGTTTCCGGTGTTTTGGACATCCATCGGCTTGATTGTCGGGCTGCCGATCCTTGCCTATTTGGCGGCCGGTCTTCCCATCAGTTTCGAATACCCGGTCTCGGGCAACTTCGGTCCCAAGGGCGGTGCAAGGATCTATCCGGAGATGATTGGCCTTCTGTTGGCGCTATCTTCGTACACAGCGGCGTTTATCGCCGAGATCGTCAGAGCCGGTATACTGGCCGTCAACAAAGGGCAGACAGAAGCCTCCTACGCGTTGGGATTGCGACCAGGCCCCGCGCTGCGACTGGTGATTATTCCACAGGCAATGCGGATCATCATTCCACCATTGACGAGCCAGTATTTGAACCTGACCAAAAATTCATCGCTGGCGGTGGCAATCGCCTATCCGGATCTTGTTTCGGTTTTTGCCGGCACGGCGCTCAATCAAACCGGTCAAGCGGTTGAAATACTGCTGATGACCATGCTGACCTATCTGGCGTTGTCACTGCTGACGTCGGCATTCATGAACTGGTACAACCAAAAAATGGCATTGGTGGAGCGGTAAGATGGCAAAGAAATCCACCAATTCACCCGAATCCGGTATTATGGAGGATTCAATTCAGTTCGTTCGAACCGACATGGTTCAGTCGATGCCTGCCCCCATATCAACACAGGGGCCGATCAACTGGATCAGGCAGAATCTGTTTTCCAGCGTCACCAATACGCTGCTGACGCTGATTTCGCTGTACATAGTATGGATCATCATCCCGCCATTCTTGAGTTTTGTGTTTTTCAACGGTGTGTTTTCCGGAGAGGACCGTTCGGTCTGCGCGACCGAAGCCCAGGGCGGCATCAGGCCGGATGACTGGTTCGGCGGCTGCTGGGCTTATGTGAACACCTATCTGGGGCAGTTTATTTACGGCCGTTATCCGGACGGCGAGATCTGGCGCGTCAATCTTGTCGGTATCCTGTTTTTCGGCGGTCTGATCCCGATGCTGATCCCGGCTGCTCCCTTCAAGCGCGAGAACATTGTCTTCCTTGCGGTGGTGTTCCCTGTTCTGGCCTTCATTTTGCTGACCGGCGGTCACATAGAGCTGAACGGCTTTTTGATCCCTGATGCGATCATGGCTCCGGGTCTGGTTCGCTTCTGGATCGACTATCTGATTGTCACAGCCGTGGTTGCAGGCGCTGTTGTATTGGTTGCGCGCGGTCAGGACGCCGACCCGATGCCCGGCTTGAAGGGTGCTTTGGCCGTCATGGCGGCAATTGCCGTCATCATCATGCTGTTTGCCGTCCCCTTGGGATTGGAGCATGTCGAGACCGAAAACTGGGGCGGATTGCTGGTTACCATGGTGATCGCTGTCACCGGTATCGCGGCTTCCCTCCCACTGGGAATAGCGCTGGCGCTGGGTCGCCGCTCCGACTTGCCCATCGTCAAGTTCCTGTCGATTACGTTTATCGAATTCTGGCGCGGTGTGCCGCTGATTACCGTTCTGTTCATGTCCTCGGTCATGTTGCCGCTGTTCCTGCCCGAAGGGGTAACTTTCGACAAGCTTCTGAGAGCACTGATCGGCGTTGCGCTGTTCTCTGCGGCCTATATGGCAGAGGTCGTGCGTGGCGGTCTTCAAGCGATCCCCAGGGGACAGTACGAAGGTGCCCAGGCCCTTGGACTGACCTATTGGCAAATGATGCGAATGATCATTCTTCCGCAAGCATTGAAGCTGGTTATTCCGGGTATCGTCAACACGTTTATCGGCCTGTTTAAGGACACGACGCTTGTCTTGATCATCGGTTTGTTCGACTTTCTTGGCCAGATTCAGTTTTCTTTCACGGACCCGACCTGGGCAACACCGGTCCAGTCGCTGACGGCGTACATGTTCGCGGCGTTTGTGTTCTGGTTCTTCTGCTTCAGCATGTCGCGATACTCAATGTACATGGAAAACCGGCTCGATACCGGCCACAAATAATTACGAAAGGAACCGAAATGGTTACCGAAAATGCAGTCGATGCTTCGGAAATCCTGGTCGATCGCAAAAAGATGCATGTGTCTGAAACCGATGTTGCGGTTGAGATCAACGACATGCACAAGTGGTACGGCAACTTTCATGTCCTCAAAGACATAAACCTCAAGGTCATGCGCGGTGAGCGTATTGTCATCGCCGGACCATCGGGTTCGGGCAAATCGACCATGATCCGCTGCATCAACCGGTTGGAAGAGCACCAGCAGGGTAAGATCGTTGTCGATGGCATTGAGCTGACCAACGATCTGAAAAAGATCGACGAGGTGCGGCGAGAGGTCGGTATGGTGTTCCAGCACTTCAACCTGTTTCCCCATCTGACGATCATGGAAAACTGCACGCTCGCGCCTATATGGGTACGCAAGACGCCCAAGAAAGAAGCCGAAGATATTGCTATGCATTTTCTTGAGCGCGTTAAGATTCCTGAACAAGCCCTCAAATATCCGGGCCAACTCTCAGGCGGCCAGCAGCAGCGTGTGGCAATTGCCCGTTCGCTTTGCATGAACCCGCGTATCATGCTGTTTGATGAGCCAACTTCGGCACTTGATCCCGAAATGATCAAGGAAGTGCTGGAAACCATGGTCGGACTTGCTGAAGAGGGCATGACCATGTTGTGCGTGACCCACGAGATGGGCTTTGCCAGGCAGGTCGCCAACCGTGTCATTTTCATGGACGAGGGTCAGATTGTTGAACAAAACAAACCGGACGAGTTCTTTGACAATCCTCAGCATGAACGGACTAAGCTGTTTCTCAGTCAGATTCTGCATTGAATGGAGGCAGTTGTAGCCTTCTGATTTATCCTAAGAGATCGGTTTGGCCTGGCATCCGTCAGAAACTTCGCGCCACGCAGGATTGTTCAACACCATGCGGCAGATCGCGGTGAAGCTGCGCCCGCCAACAGACAGGCAGGACATCTCTCCCAGTCGGTATTTCGTTCCGCGATTGACGCAATAGCAGTCTGAAGTGGTTTGCGATTGGGCGAGGTGAATACCGTCGAGAGCAGTGCTGCCTGGCGAACCGGAGTAAAGAAGGACACAGCCCGGAACGAGCGCAGCAATTGCTAGTTTCGTTATCCAACTCATGGTCCAATTCTAACGCATTCGGCACCAGTTTAAAATGCCGCTGGAACATTGGAATTATCGCGCAACTTTTGTGGGCTGTGAGCCAGCGGATATTGTGCTTGGAAATCACACTGAGCCCAACGTGTTCAAGTTGCTAGAATCGACATTTCCGCAACTGGAGTATTGCGGGAAATGACAACAACGATCCGGTTTTTTGATATTACTCAATGCACAGAGCGTTTCGCTAACTTACAGGTTCATTGCATGGTTGGAATTGCCGTAGCAAGGTGCGGTTGAACTCCAAATTCATTCCAATCCGAGAATGGAGGACGCGGATGAGCAAGAAATTTCTCGTGGCAGTTGACGGATCTGACAACGGTTGGAAAGCGCTTCACGTGGCGGTGGATCTAGCCAATGGAGCAGGAGCGGAGCTCTTGGTTCTGCATGTCGTACCCAAAGCGCCAATGCCTAAGGGTCTCGAACGGTTCGCGGAAATTGAAGGTATGAGATACGATGCCGCAAAAGACCTTTACCGGCAGAGCCGAATGAGCGGTGACAAAATTGTTGCCGAGGCGGAGAAACAGGCTAAAGAGCTCAAGGGCACCACGGTTGAAAAGAAGGTGGCCGAAGGCAATCCCGCTGAAGTCATCGCCGAGTTTGCCAAGTTGAAGCGTGTCGATATGCTCTTTCTTGGAAGCCGTGGGTTGGGCAATGTCGCGGAGCTATTCCTTGGCGGCGTAACGAATAGGCTTATTCATATCTCACCGTGCACCTGCGTAGTCGTGAAATAGATCGAGATCCCTTGCGCTGAACCACAATCGAATTCGTTTACCGATGGGGGCTTCTGGTTGAAGGTCCTGAACATCTGAATTCCGAGTATCTGCCAAATCAATTTGGTGAATTCGGGTCGCGAAGATTTTTGACACCATTGTTCGGCCCCAACCTTGAAATTGCACCGGTTGCGTAGAGCTATTGCCAATATTCGGCATCCTCCTTTTTTGGACATGTCCTTCGATCTCGACAATCAAGGATAAGAATTACCGTGCTACTCTTTGTTTGCGGTACAGAGGTTGGAGCTCCCTGATACCGTTCCCGTATCAACTGAAGCCCGCTGCCGAAAGGCGGCGGCCTTTTTTAACGATATACACTGTGGGCCTTTTCAATTTTTTGAAATTGGATTGTGGGCTTCCGCAATTCTATGCCTGCCAGCGCAAAGCACCTCAGGTAGTTCGGCCTCATGGGCAAATTCGACGGTTTCGTAATTCGTGTGATCTCCGCCAGCCTGCTGGGATAGACTTTGCGATTGTCCTAAATGCGTCTTAAAAACAATGACCGCTAAGGGCTCTGAGTCGACATTGGTTTCGAATGAGTGCCGAATTCCATAAGAAAGGCAGCAACGCGGACAAAGTAGTCCTGACAGTTCAAGGCAGATGTCAAGCTCGCGACAAGAGATGGTATCTCAGAGGCAACCAGCAATGTTGTATCGATACAATTGCAAGACTTTGTCCTACGAATAACTCGTACCAGATATTCAAGTGCTCTCATTTTCGTGTGACGGCACAATCTTCCTGTTACTGAGGGGATTTACCAGTGAAAGGCCAACCAACATAAGAGCGAATGCAGACCATACCCACAAGCTGTGACGTTCGCCGAAAATGGCTATCCCCCACAACACTCCAAAGGCTGTAACCAAGTAGCCGGATTGTGCGGCAAACACCGGACCGGAACGCTCAATAAGGTCCAATAATGTGGCATAGGCGATGATGTTGGCGAGGCAAACCGCAACGAGAAGAACTGACCATTTGATTGTAAGGTGGTCGAGAACAGACATTGCCTCAGTGGACAGAACGAGTGGCGTCATGACCAATCCGACAAACCACATCATACCGCATAACAATACCAGGGAATCGGCAACCTGTGGTCGACGGAGCGCCAGATACGTATTTTCCACCGAGTAGAACAACGGAATCAATAGGGTGATCAGCACCCAATATGCCATCGACGGCTCGGGAAGCCCGGTCTTCGGCAGTGCTATTGCTCCTATGGCCGTAAAACCAAACAAAATACCGATGATGCGCTGAACACTGAATGTTTCAAGGCGGACGCCAAGCGAAAGAAGATATGTAACAAGTGATGTGAGGCTGCTGACGATGGCCAAGATACCGGCAGGGAGCTGACTTGCGGACGTATACAGAACAATAGCCGGTGCCGCGCCGCCAAATGTTCCGGCTATCGCATAAGCTTCTAGGTGGCGTGTTGAAATGGGAGGTGGCCGCTGCCGTACGAAACAGTAGATCGACAGAAACACAGCGCTGGTGATTGCAGATAGCCAGGCGACTCCGATGGCCGGAGCGCCGTCTTCGGTGAGGAGCTTTGCAATCGAATATGCAAGGCCCCAGATGACGCCAATCAGTATGAGGCGGCCAAAAGCCAGAGCCCATTTGCGAGAAATTATTTGGCCATCGAGAACGCGGTCTGGTTTAGCCATGTATGTGTTCCTTACGATGGATTATTTGAGTTTCTGCCCAATCATCGCCTAGGCACAAATATATGCGGTTTCTCTAGCGCCCAATTGTTGAATTTAGTCCGCGCTGGATCGCTATTAGCTATTGGGGAGTGCCAAAACATGTGAATACAAGACCTCAAAATGGTGGTTTTTCTCCTTTGGGGCAAAAAACCACCCGGACTAATTGTGTGCTATTCACATTGCGACAATGTTCCGAGGTCGCGAAAGGGCTCTTTGCGGCCGACCGCGCTTCTCGGATAAGATGATCGTACCGACCGTCGAAGCGGACATTGATTTTGAGCCTGGCGACGTGATTCAAGCTCCAAAAAAGCCATGAACATGCGACACGCCCTCGACGACGCCGAATGACGGCTGATTTGGCCGATCCCCGACCGGCTGCGGCAGTTCTTTCGCGCCGAATTCTTGTGCCTGGCCGGGCAAGCAACTATCTCGAACGGCAAGGCGAAACCTGAACAGGGCGACAGGCGTGGATCAACGCGAACATGGCGAACTCGTCGCGGTGCGACGGTGCTTCAGACGCCGCGATGCCGAGCAGTATGCCCTGGTGTTGTCGGCGATGGGCATGACCTCGTCGATTGTGCAGGAAGGCAGATCGGCGATGCTGTATGTGGCCGCCGGCGACGCGATCAGGGCCAATGAGGAACTCATGGCCTACGACAATGAAAACCGCGCAAGGCGGCCGATCAGGCGGCGATTGAAGTCCGCATTGCCGCGTTTCGAGGTGGCTCTGGCCTATTGGGCGATCCTGCTGTTCTTCTTTGCCGCCGCCCGCAACAACGTGCTCTCGATCAACTGGTTCGAGGCCGGAGCGGCTCAGGCAGGTTCGATGCTCGCGGGAGAGTGGTGGCGCGCCGTCACCGCGTTGTGCCTGCATGCGGACCCTGCACATCTTCTCGCAAATCTCGCCTTCGGTGCTGTGTTTCTTCTTCTCCTGGCACAGATTACCGGGGTGGGTCTGGCATGGCTTTCGATGATTGTCGCCGGCACAGCAGGCAACGTATTGAACGCACTTCTGCAACCTGCAACGCACACTTCAATCGGTGCGTCGACGGCGATATTCTCCGCATTGGGTTTGCTCGTCGCGATGGGCCAGACAAGCCGACCCGATCGACGCTCCACTTTCCTTCGCTACTGGGCGCCGCTGGTCGGCGGATTGACGCTTCTGGTGCTGTTGGGATTCGGCGGAGAGAATACCGACATCCTGGCCCATGTTTTGGGCTTTTTCACCGGTCTTGCCGGCGGGTTGCTGCTGGCAAGATGGGACCGTGACTGGCCCGCCGATCGCGCCTTGCAATGGAGGTGCGGCGGCATCGCCGTCGCGATCGTCGCCATTGCCTGGATTGCCGCCGCGCAAGCCTGACCGCCAACCGGCCGCGCGCAACTTGCCTGCACCGCCCGGCAGGCGTACAATTCGGACAACTCGACCGCATTTACATGTGCAGGACACCCGACTGACCAACGAGACGGTGATGGTTTGAGTCTTTTCGCAATGCGGTCGATTGTGCCACATCCTGGCAAGATGTGAGCCCGCCTCGTCGCTGTTCGCCGGGTCTTTGCAGCATCGCTGCTGGAAGAGGAGAACGAGCATGAGCATCGCCATGGAATTGCAGCGGTTTCTTGAAGATTGTTACGTTTCCTACGACGTGACCGAACACAAAAAAACCGACTGTTCCGCAAAAACCGTGGAAGCCAGCCATGTGCCTGCCGAAAGGCTTGCAAAAGGTGTCGTGTTGAAGTGGAACGAAACGTTCCTGCTGGCAATCGTGCCGTCGTCCCATCAAGTGGAATTGGCCAAGGTTGAGCGGTTTCTCGACGGCAAGGTGGAACTGGCGTCTGAGCAAGAGGCAAGCCGGTTGTTCCCCGACTGTGAAATGGGTGCAATCCCCGTAATGGGCAGCGCTTACGGCGTTCCTTCAATCATCGATGAGCGCCTGGACGACCCGCCGGAGATATATTTCGAAGGCGGTGACCACCAAAGCCTGGTTCATATGAGCGGGGACCAGTTCGGTCGCCTCATGTGCGACGTTCCACACGGACAGATCAGCGCCTAGGGTCAGAATCCATTGTTTTCAGCGTTGTCGCATGGTGGCATGGAGCCTGGCGACATCGAAACCATGTCTTGCAACAGGACGGACTTGGCCGCTTGCAACGGAATTGAACCGGCCCTGGCTTGCCGCATGTCGCGGACCAGGCATAAAGAAAAAAAGGCCGGTCCGCCCCTGTTCACCCCGCGATCACGGCGACTTGTGACGTAACCTCTTGAACGCCCTTGCAACAGTACGCACCTAATTTGGTGCGCTGGGTAGCAAGCCGGCTTGCGGGCGTGGTAATTTGCCGCCGACCTGCCGGTCGATATTGATTGACGACGTGCCACTCGGCCGCGGGTCATGGAATATGGCGGCATCGATATTGCATGCGCCGACTTCGCCGTTCGGACAAAGGGCCGAGGTTTCGCACAATGGCAGAAACACAGCTTTCAGACCGCAAGACGGAGGCACCGCTTCCAAACTCGATCGCGGCGCTTGAGCATTTGACCGGCCCGTCGCGCGGTGCGGTATTGTGGATCCACGACGATTCCGTTTGCATCGAGTTCAAGGCCGGGCGCCTGACATTGTCGACGGCGGACGATACTGCACCGGCAGTTATCGCGCGCCTGCGCCGTTCGGGATCATCGTTCGAGATCGAAGCAGCTTCGGAACAGTCGCTGTGGGTGAACGGCGTGCGCGTCGACAAGGTCGAGCTTGCGCATGGCGATGTGGTTGAATTCGGCGACCAGGGGCCGCTGTCACGCTTCCGGCTCTATGACACAAAACACAAGATGCGCTGGACGATCGACCAGATCATCGGCGACTGCGTCGCCTATATGCGGACCAGCCGCAAGCCGTTGCCGTCGCGGCTTTTTTGCGCTGCCAGAGACGCGCTCCGGCGCCTGACGAGAGAGACTTCGATTATCTTCCGGCTGACCGTGCTGATCGCGATCGCCGCTCTCGCAGCCTTCAGTTACCAGCAGTGGCGGGTGAGCGGACAGTTGCAGGAATCGCTCGTGCAGAGCGCCGAACAACTCGAAGGTGTTGCATTGTCGCTGGACCGGGCCCGCAACGAGGCGCTGCGCCCGAGCGATCTCAACGCCTTGCGAGAAGAACTCGGCCTGCGGGTGTCCTCGAATATCGACCGGCTGGAAGCGCTGGAGCGGCGGTCCGGTGCCGGCGCCCGTGTGGTCGCAGAGGTGAACGCCTCGGTCGCCTTTATCCAGGGATCGTACGGGTATAGCGAAAGCTCAACCAGCCGGATGTTGCGGCAGGTAATCGGCCCGGACGGAATTCCGCTCACCACCCCGAGGGGACAGCCGCTGCTGTCGCTGGAGGGCGACGGACCGGTCGCCGAAATCCAGTTCACCGGAACGGGCTTTGTTCTCGATGGCGGCGACCTGATCACCAACCGCCACGTTGCCTTGCCCTGGGAAACCAATTCCGGCTCCCAGGCTTTTGCGTCGCAGGGCCTGGAACCCGTGCTTATAAAACTGATCGCCTATCTGCCCGGGCAGGCGGTGCCGACGGCGCTGGAGCTGATCAGCGCCAGCGATGATGCAGACCTGGCTGTCCTGAGACCGCAATCCCTCCCTGCGAATGTTTCAGGTCTGAAACTGGCTTCGGAACTGCCGAAAGCCGGCGAGGAAATCATCCTGATGGGCTATCCGACCGGCCTGCGGTCGATCCTGGCGCAGTCGGGGATCGCGTTCATCGAGGAATTGCAGAAAACCGGCGATACCGACTTCTGGAACGTCGCCTCGCGCCTGGCGGCGAACGAACTCATATCGCCGCTGGCCAGCCGCGGTATCGTCGGCAAGGTCGGCGAGGTGGCCATCGTCTATGACGCCGAAACCACCCATGGCGGCAGCGGCGGACCGGTGGTCAATCTGCGCGGAGAGGTCATCGCGGTGAATTCGGCGATATTGCCCGAATTCGGCGGTTCGAATCTTGGTGTGCCGGCGGCAAAGGTTCGCGACATGATCGACAATGCGGCGGTGAACTGAGCGGTCGATTAAGACACGCGATAGAATGTTATCTCTTAAAAGTAGCATATTTTGAATTATTAAAGTAATGCGTGCATAATCGTCACTGTCCCAACAGAACCCGCGGAGGGCGTGATGAAAAAGATCGTTTTGATGGCAACCCTGTTCTCGCTAGCCTTGCCGCCAATGGCCCAGGCGCATGGCGGCGGTTGCCGCAAGAGCTCGCCGCCCGGCCAGTGCTGCCACATGAACCGAAAGACCGGCCAGCTGCATTGTCATTGATGCCGGGTTGGCCGCGAACGAAAACCGCCGGCAGGGGAACTGCCGGCGGTGAAATTTCGTGTTTCGAAGCGGCTGGTCAGTTGCCGGCGCCGAAGCGCCAGACAACGGATGCAGTACCGGTGTGCGACGATGGCTCGACATTGAGGAAGCCGCCGGTGCCCCAACTCTCGCCACCGAAATGCGCGTAGCGGTATTCGACGCGGGCTGTCAGGTTGTCGGCAACCCAGGTCTCGATGCCGGCGCCTAAATGCACACCGCCATAGTCCTGGCTGAAGTTGAACGGAGCGCCCAGGAGGGTAATGTCCACGTCATAGTCGGCATGGGTATAGCCGGCGATTGCGTAGAGCATGGTCTCGGGTCGCGCCAGCCAGCCAAGACGGCCGGAGAACGAAGCCGTCCAGTCGGGCTGGGCGTCGAGCGCAAGGAATGGTGGGATGTTGAGCGTGGTCGACAGGTTGGTGACATTGGCCTCTGCCTGCAGACCGACGACTAAGCTGGTTCCGAACTGGTGGTCGTAACCGACCAGCACGCCGCCCAAAATGCCTTCACCGCCGATGCCGTCGAAATTGCCGGGGCCTGCACCTGGCAGCTTGATATTGTTGACGATGGCACCGGCGCCCACCGTCAGGCCGGCATAGAAGCCGGTCCAGTCGGCCGATCCGCCGAAGCCGGCGATCCCGCCGAGCCCGGAATCGTGGAAATTATAGGCAAGAGCAACACGGCCAGTGTGCGACGAGGGTTCAACATTGAGGAAGCCGGCAGTGCCCCAGTCCTGGCCGCCGAAATGCGTGTAACGATACTCGACGCGTGCCGTCACTCGGTCGCTGACATGGGTCTCAATACCGGTGCCGATATGGAAGCCGTGATAATTCTGGCTGAAACTGGCAGTCAACGGAGCAGCCGCGACGAGCGTGATGTCCACATCATAGTCGGTATAGGTGTAGCCACCAATCAAGTAGATCATGGTTTGCGGCGTCGGCAACCAGCCGAGCCGTCCCGAAAGCGCCGCCGTCCACTGCGGACTGGCATCAAGCGCGAAGACCGGCGGGATGTTGAGTTCGGATTCTAGGTTGGAGAAGCCGATCTCGCCTTCCACGCCGATGACGATGGACGGTGTGGCCTGATAGTTGTAGCCGATGAAGATACCGCCGAGGAAACCTTCGCCACCGATACCGTTGAAATTTCCTGGGCCCGCGCCCGGTAACTCGATATTGTTGACAATGCCGCCGGCGCCGATGAATGCGCCGATATAGGCCCCCGTCCAATCCGCTCGCTCCGGCTGAACCACGATCTGGTCCGCCGCCTGCGCGCCGCCTGCAAACGCAAGAAACGCGACCGAATAAAATGCCGCCCGAATACTTTTCACGCTACTTACTCCCAGCCCGGATACGAGCCGTTAACCTATCATTAACCGGCCATACCGGCTATATTTTGGGAGTTGACATACGTATCTGGAGCTGAAACTGATCGAATCAGTTGTATTTTAGCAACAGTTTATATTACCCGGTGTGCAGGCGCCTGCGACATGCGGATGGATGGTCTCACTTGTGGCATGGCGGTTGGCGCAAGGATCGCCAACAACCACGATTTCGGCGCCGTTGTTGCCAAAGGTCGCGATTTGCGGATTATTCTTTTCGCCAGAAATTCGCACCCGCTGCTGCCGGCGTCTCTCTTTTAGCGGTCAGGCTGCCCGGTAGTCCGTCAGACGCTGCACCGGCCGGCGGCCGAGTGAGCGGATTATCTCCTGCATCTCGAGTTCGCCCAATTCCTGCCCGTGATCTGCGCCGGCTGCACGCGAAATGCTCTCGTTCATCAAAACACCGCCAATGTCGTTGCATCCGGCATTCAGGCATGCCTTTGCACCGGCAATCCCCATCTTGACCCACGAGGTCTGAATGTTGGTTAGATAAGGATTGAGGGCCAGCCGCGCGACGGCGTGAAGCAGCACCGCTTCGCGATAGGTCGGCCCTCTGCGCGCCCGGTTTTTCAGCGCAATGGGCGCTTCCATGTGAACGAACGGCAGGGGTACAAACTCGGTTATGCCACCGGTGCGTTCCTGGAGGTCGCGGATGTGCAGCAAGTGGCGCGCTACGTGAACCGGTTTTTCCACATGGCCGAACATGATGGTGGCCGTGGTCTTCAGCCCAAGCCGGTGCGCCGTTTCGACAATTTCGAGCCATAGTTGGGTGTCGAGTTTGTCCGGGCAAATGACCGCGCGAACTTCGTCGTCCAGTATTTCGGCGGCGGTTCCCGGCAATGTCCGCAGGCCCGCCGCATGCAGGCGGCCAAGGAACTCGGCGATCGACAAACCAAGACTTTGGGCGCCGTGCCAGACTTCCAGCGGCGAAAATCCATGGATATGGAGTTCCGGCAACGCATCGTGGATGGCCCGGGTGTGTTCAATATATGTCTGACCGGTGTAATCGGGGTGGATGCCGCCTTGCAGGCAGACTTCCGTCGCGCCACGCTCGACAGCCTCTGCCGCCAGACGCACGACCTCGTCGGTTCCTCTCACATAAGGCCTGTCACGAAGGTCTTCGCGCGCCCTTCCTTTGGAGAATGCGCAAAATGAGCAGTGGAACAGGCAGATGTTCGTGTAATTGATATTTCGGTTGACGACATAGGTAATGTCATCACCACAGGCGGATGCACGCAGATCATCTGCGACCGACAATATGTGGGCGACGTCGTTGCCGCGCGCTTGCAGAAGTCTGACGATCTCGTCGGATGACAAACGGATACCTGCTGCCGCGCGTTCGGTAATGGCCGCGATGTCACCGTCGATCTTGGTCGGCGCAATGAATTTTGAGATATCGGGAACATTGCTGCTTGCACCGGCAAACCAAAAATCCTCACGCGCCAGACCTGTACTGTCCGCCTGACGCAGGGTTTTTCCGATAATCTTATCATCAGTCCAGATGTCGGCGTCTTCAATGTAAGCCGGATAAACAGCCAGTCGTTCCGTGAGGATTTTGCCGCACTCGGCGGTCCGTTCTGACAATACCTCAAGCTGTGGCCAAGGCGCTTCCGGATTGACGTGATCCGGTGTCAGCGGAGACACCCCGCCCCAATCATTGATGCCGGCATCGATCAGGCTGGTATGAGCCGACCGGGTCAAGTTGGGCGGTGCCTGTATGTTCATGTCCGGTCCGAATAGCAGGCGAGCGACGGCGATGGTCCACAGCAGTTCCTCCAGTGCCGGTCCCGGTGCATTGGCCATCCGGGTTCCCGATTTGGGTTTGAAGTTCTGGACGATGATTTCCTGAATGTGGCCGTAGCGATCATTGAGATTGCGCAGCGCAAGCAGGGCATCAATCCGTTCACGGCGGGTTTCGCCGATCCCGATCAGGATTCCGCTGGTGGTCGGCACCTTGTTGACGCCGTACAACCGCAACGATTCCAGGCGTGCGGCCGGGTGTTTGTCGGGCGACCCGAAATGCGGTCCGCCGCGCTCGCAAAGTCTTTCGGCGGTGCTTTCCAACATCAGACCTTGCGATGCGGAGACGGTCCGCAGCAGCTTGATGTCTTCATCCGTCACAACGCCGGGATTGACATGGACCAGAAGGTCGGTCTCGCTCATTACCAGTCCGGCTATTTCAGCCAGATATGAAATTGTGGTCGCATGTCCAAGGGCGGACAATTCCTCTCGCGCCCGCGCATAGCGCTTTTCGGGTTTGTCTCCCAAGGTAAACAGGATCTCCCGGCAGCCCGCTCTTTCGCCGGCACGGGCGATCTCCAACACCTGTTCACGGCTCATGAAGGCGTTGCCGGATTTGCTCGGCACCTGCGCAAATGTGCAATAGTGGCAAACGTCGCGGCATAGCTGGGTGAGCGGAATGAAAATATTGCGGGAAAATGTGATGTGGTTGCCATGTCCTTCGTCGCGTGTTTTCGACGCTTCGCCGATCAACATTGCAAGTTCGTCACCATGAACATCGACAAGGTCGTCTGCGACCCCGACCGGAAGCCGGCGATCCGTTCGTTTGAGTGTCGGGGCTATGCTCAGATCGTTCATGCGAAAACCTTTTTCGAGTTGAAATCCCAGAACTGACATGCCTTGGCCGCATGCGAGTTCGAGCGGAGCTTCATCAGTTCGTCGAGGTCATCCGGACCGTCGATATCGAGAGCGAGGCCCGGCAGGTGAACGGTATTAAGCGCCGCACCCTGTTGCCGTGCGCGCTGTTGATGCAACGCCAGACTTAATCCGTTGAAAGTCAGATCAATGATCTGCGGCGGAGAGCAAACTGCAGCGTTGCATCCAACCCCGTCATGCGCGGGGACGAGTGTCACGGCGGGTCCGGCACGATGGTGTGCCAATAATTTTCTCAGTTCGACCGCGCTCGTCAGCGGCGTATCGGCCATGATTGCCATCACGGTCTTACAGCCTTCGCTTTCAAGACGGCGTGCTGCAACCGCCACAGCATGGCTGGGCCCGTCCTCCAAAGGATCGTCGATGATCTCGGCGCCGAATTCGCTGGCGATTGCCCGGGCTTGCGGATCCCTGGTGACGACTATCGTTCCGGTGAATATCCCGGTCTGATAAATCGCCGTGAGCACATCGCGCATCATGGCACTGCATAGTTCCCGGCGCAGATGCGGCGGCAGAGCACGTGCCAATCTCGTTTTCGCGCCGTCGAAGGCCTTTACGGGCATTACGGCCCAAATCCCCGGTCTATTCATGCCCTCTTTCTTTCTAGCGAAACAAATCTTCCTGTGGCGGTCGTACGATGTCTGACGCATCCTGTGTGTCGGCGAATGGCAGCAGCCCCCTGACGACCACGACCGGTTGTCCCTCGGCGGCCTGCCCCATCAACAATGAGGCGGCGGCGGCAATTTCGTCGGCGATACCGATGACCGTGGCCTGCAGCGGCCGGCCATCGAGATCAGGCTCGCCGCACATGTCGACAACACCGGGCAGCCCGGCCAGACCGATGGCAAATCCAACGGTGCCGAGACGCCACGGCCGGCCCCAGGAATCGGTAATGACGACGCCCACCTTGGCACCCGATCGACGTTCGATATCAGAGGCCATTTTCCGTGCCGATTGATCCGGGTTCTCGGGCAGCAGTATCACGCGGTCATCGCCGCCGGTATTTGAAGCGTCGATGCCGGCATTCGCCATCACGAAGCCAAGGCGGTGTTCGACGATCAGCAGGCCGGGCTGCGCACGGACAACCTTGGCCGATTCACCTAGCACCAATTCAACTATCCGCGAATCCTTGCCGGTACGTTCAGCCAGTACCAATGCTTCGCGCGACGGTGTGACGGCGGAGAGCTCGACGGTTCGGCCTTCGGCTTTGGAAACAGCTTTCTGCGCGACCACAATGACATCGCCGGTTTGCGGCCCGTAGTCCAGGATCATTTCCGCCAGATCGTCACCCTTGCGGATTGGCGGCAGACCGGCAACTGCGAATATGTTGAGGCGCTCGGGAATGGTTCGCCCCCAAATCTATCAGTTGCTTTTCATCGCGAGGTGATCGGCAAATTCGAGCACCGTGTTCGCGAGTTTGGTTTTGTCATCAAGATCGACCATGACGGTCGGCGCAACCAGCGTCGGCAGGTCCATGGTCGCGGCCAGCTCGGCGTCGATTTCGTCAATGACGATGCCTGAGAGAAAATCCCGATAATGGTCCAGAATGCTGCGGCTGCTGACCGGCGAACCCAATTCGCCGAGCATTTTTGCCAGCGGTCCCTTTATTGCATTGCCGCCGACAATCGGGCTGATGGCGACGATCGCCGCTTTGCAAGCGCGAAGAGCATCGCGAGTACCTGGTATCTTCAATATCGGATCGATGCTGACAAAGGGATTGGAAGGGCAGATGATGACTGCCCGCAGCGAAGGATCCGCAAGCGCATCAACCAGTCCTTGATTGGGTTTGGAGCTGGCCGCGCCTTCATAGCTGAATCCGCGCGCCCTCGGCTTGCATTGCTCTTCGACAAAATAGTTTTGAAACGGTAGTTTCCTTTCATCGGCGGTATGAACGATTGTTCGCACCGGCTCATCGCTTGCCGGCCAAATATGGGCGTGGATGCCCTTTGCACCGCAAAACCGGGCGGTTACCTCCGATAGCGGACAACCGGCATCGAGCAATTGCTGACGGCGCATGTGTACAGCCAGGTCACCATCGCCCAGTTTAAACCAGGTGTCGCCACCCAGCTGGCCGAACTGATCCATGAAATTCCAGGTTTCCCCGGCGCGGCCCCAACCGAGTTCGGTATTGTTCTCACCTGCCAGCGTGTACATGACCGTGTCGATGTCGGGCGCGATGTGCAGGCCGATATGGCTGAAATCATCACCGGTATTGACGGCGACGGCCAGTTGCCACGGTTCGAGGACATGGTAGAGGCCAAGCGCCAACTTTGCGCCGCCGACACCGCCGCTCAGCGCCAGCACGGATGGTCGTTCGCGCAATTCAGCAGGCTCGGTCATTTGGAAGTCGGTGATCTTGCAAGCACTGGATTACACCCCCGCCAGGGAGTCAGCCGTCTCTTGCGCCGGGTTCGTCGGCGCAACGTGAAAAAAAAGTGGCGTACCAGATGTCGGTTATGGACTTTGTGGCTTCGTCAAGCGTTGGTGGGTTTTCATTTTTCTCTTCCTGGGCAAACCACGCATAGGCGCTCATCTCCACCATTGAACATACTGCTTCGCAACGGCGGATGGCATCCTTTTCATCAAGACCGCACATGTCGTGATGACGTGCCAGCGCCAAAATGAAACGGCGAATATGTCGTTGACGCATTTCCCACCAAATATCCCGGAAGCGGGAATCGACGGTCATCACCTCCATGAGCACGCGCAGGACGTCGCGATGTTCGTGGTAGTGTTTCAGGTATCCGCGATTGCTTGCATACAGCGCTTCGTAAGGGTGCTTGGCGAAATCATGGCTGCCGCCTGCACTTGCCTGATAGAGATATTCGTGCGTGCTGCCGACCAGACTGTCGAGCACTTCCGCCTTGTTATTGAAATAGCGGTACAAAGCACCCATCGAAAGGCCGGCCTCTTCGGCAACATCCGACATTCTCATGGTGACGTAGCCGTTTCTTCCGAGCACCTTGCGCGCGGCCAGAAGAATACTTTGCTGCGTTCGCCTTCCTTTTGGCGTTAAGGGCTCGGCCGACATCAGATACTCCCTAGGTCATGGACCCAGCGCAACGATAGAGGGTGAAATCTGCGTTTGCAATAAAAAATGAAACCAATGTCACAAAAAAGCGACGTCACTATCAAAAAAAAATGATATCGCTATTGCGTATGAGCATTTGCTGTTGCATAGTTTCGCATCGCAGGGAACGAAACGGGCACGCTTCATGATGCCGGTAGAGGCGACATCTTCTGATATGAGTGCGTCTGCACGGGAAGAAAACTACCGGCGTCAGGGTTGGTGGCCGGATATCCCATTGATTGACCGATATCGCGAGATTGCGTTGGCTTGTCCGAACGATATCGCGCTGGTCGACGACCGTGGAAGAACGTTCACGCACTCTGATTTGTGGGATGCTGCCGAGGCCATGGCCGCCGACTTGCGTGAACACGGGATTGGCGCCGGACAGGTCGTGCTGATCGTATTGCCCAACTGGGCGGAATGGCACATCGCGCATCTTGCGGTGCGCCAATTGGGTGCGATCACGGCAAACATTCCGGTTCGAACAACCGCTCCCATGATGGCCCATGCCGTAGACCTGGTTTGCGCGCGTTGCCTGGTCGGCACGGACAGTTTTGGCGGCTTTGATTGCGGCGAGATATTGCGTACGGCCGCCTCGCAGAGCGATCACCGCATCGACATCATGCTTGTCGGCGAAGACGGCCAGACCTGGCAATCCAATGGCAGGTCGGCCCCGGCGTCCGCAGTTGCCGATTCAAAGCTGGATCACATCATGTTCACGTCCAGCACCACCGGAATGCCGAAAGCGGTGATGCATTCCTCCAATAGTCTTGCATCATTCAATTTCGCTATCGCTGACAGGTTCGGCCTCAATGCGGACACGCCGATATTCATGGTGTCGCCGCTCGGTCATTCAGTCGGTGCCATTCATGGAAGCCTGCTTTCCATGAGGCTTGGGGCGCCACTGGTCTTGCAGCAGAAATGGGACGTCCAGCAGGCATTGGCGATGATCGAGAAGCACCAATGTGACTTCACTGCCGCCGCAACACCCTTTCTCAAAGACCTTATCGGTGCGAATTGGTCGGGATCAGCGCCCAAGCTTGGCTCGATGCGTTCGTTCCTGTGTGGTGGGGCGCAGGTTCCGCCGGCTTTATTGAAACAGGCGGAGCAGGAATTTCCAAATACGTTTGTGACCGTGCTTTGGGGCATGACCGAAGGTGGGGCGACCACATGCGTTCCCGGGGTTTGTTCGGCCGACAAGCGATTGCGGACCGCGGGCCGGCCCTCGGCAGGTCTGGAGATCAAAGTTGTCGATGAGAACGGAAGCGAACTGCCTTCATCGACCGAAGGCGAATTGCTGGTGCGCGGTCCCAGCATGTTTTACGGATATTTCGGCCAACCCGAACTGAATGACAGCTTGATCGGAGAAGATGGTTTCTTCGATACCGGAGACCGCGCCACAATCGACGAGGATGGCTATCTGAGCATTGTCGGCCGCGCCAAGGATCTCATCATTCGTGGTGGCGTCAACATCTCGCCCGTTCCGATCGAGGATGCGCTTGCGGCGCATCCCGACGTCAATTCGGTGACGGTCATCGGGCTTCCGGATGCACGTTTGGGAGAGCGTATCTGCGCGGTTCTCTCCCCGGGAAAACGCCATCTGGACAAGGAAGACCTGATCGAATTCGCCCGGCAGCATGGCCTTGCCAAACAGTATTGGCCGGAGGCGGTCTACTACATTGACCAGATGCCGATGACGCCGGCCGGCAAGATTCGCAAGAATGATGTCCGGCAGTGGCTGGCCGAGCAACTGGCGGCTGAGGAAATCCAGTCATGAAGGTGGCCCTCAACGACATTGAAGTTACCTACACCGAGGCTGGTGTTGGCATGCCTTGTGTCCTTATCCATGGACTGGCGGAGGACAGACGCAGCTGGGCGAATGTTCAGCGAAAAATCGGCGGTTGGCGCACATTCGCCTACGACATCCGAGGCCACGGGGAAACTACGCTCGGCGATTCCGATGGCACGCTCGCACAACTCGGCCGTGACCTGATTGCCTTTCTGGAAACGGTCACCGGCCCGGCGTCCTGCGTTGGATATTCCCTTGGCGGCACCGTCGTGCTGTGGGCAGCGGCACATCGTCCCGACCTTGTTTCGCATGCGGTGGTCGCTGGAACCTCATCGATTGTCGGGCGCGCGGCAGCGGATTTTTTCGCCCAGCGCATTGAGGTGATCGGGAACGATTTTTCCGAATTTGCTACCGCCTTGAAATCCGACACCGCGCTGCAGATTGCCTGCAATCACGACGCGCTAGAACCGGTTGCCGCGCGCCGCCTGGAAGCGGTTGGGGATGGCGGGGGGTACGTCAACGCGGCGCGTGCGATGGCGGGCATTCGAGAAACGCCGCTGATGCCGCTGCTGGATAGAATAACAATGCCCGTCGATATCATCGGCGGCGACAAGGACACGTTCTGCCCCAGGAAAGCGGCTGACATCCTTTGTGAATCCCTGTCGGACGCCGTCTATCACGAAATCCCCGATGCCGGTCATCTGATGAGCATCGATCAACCCGAGCTTTATGCATCAACTATTGAAATGGCGCTTTCGCGCCGGCGAGGAGCAAATAATGGTTAAGAGATTTGGAATTTCACGTGGAGTGAGCCCCCGCGAGCCCTTGGCGAAGGTCGGTCCCATGGCCAAGAAGATCGAGGATCTTGGCTTTGAACATGTCTGGTATATCGATCATCAGCTGGGGATGAAGGACATCTACGCCACGATGACCCTGACCGCGATGGCAACCGAAAAACTGAAAATCGGCACCGCGGTCACCAATCTGAAAACCCGGCACCCGACGGTCACGGCATGCGGACACGCCGCGCTCGACGAGATTTCGGGCGGCCGTGCGCAAGTGGGTTTGGGCGCGGGCTGGATCGCGGTCAATTCCATCGGAATGCGGCCTTCGAAGATTGCCGAGCTGCGCGAGGGCATTGTGGCGATGAAGGCATGGTTCGCAGGCGATACGGCGGAATTTGAAGGCCATGAACTCAGACTGACAACAGCGGATCGCAAGATCCCCATCTACCTTGCGGTGACGCAGCCACGCATTCTCGAGCTGGCAGGCGAGGTCGCCGACGGCGCCATTATCATGGGTGCGGCCGATCAAGATCTCATCAACTGGCAAATGGATTTCATTTACAAGGGATTGGAAAAATCCGGCCGCAAACGCGAGGAGATCGATATCGATTTTGTTTGCACCACGAGCGTTCAGGAAGATCAGGACAAGGCGCTCAACGATGTGCGTTCGTGGGCTGCAACCCAGGCAGCCACCTTCACGGAGTGGAAAGTCGTACCCCCGCAGTGGGAAAAATACCGCAAGCTGTGGGATGAGATTATGGCCGACTATCACTTCGAGTCTCATCTTTCGCTTCATACCGAACACCAAAGCAAGGTGACCGATGAGTGGACCCAGACCGTCGCGATCGCCGGTGATGTCGACTATTGCGTCAATCGCATCAAGGACGTGGCGAAGTGTGACATCGATCGGATCACGTTCCCGCTGCATTCGGGTGGCCGCGAACGCCGACTGGAGACATTCGCCAACGACGTCATTCCTCAGGTCATGGCCTGAGCGGCCAGAAGGGAACGAGCTTATGTCTGACGTAAAAGTTGCCTTGGTCACCGCGGCAGCCGGAGTAGGGATCGGATCGGCGATTGCCCGCCAATTGGCGCTCGACGGAATGACGGTGGTCGTGACCGACGCGCATGAGCGACGGGCCGAGGAATATGCAAATCGGTTTGCCGATGAAACCGGCCAGACGGTCGTCGGTATCCCGCTTGACGTGACTGACGCTGCGCGGGTTGAGCAGGTGATGAACCTCGTCGCCGAGCGTTTCGGACGGCTGGATGTCCTCGTCAACAATGCCGGTTTCAACAAGATCGAACCGGTCGCGGAAATGTCGCTTGAAACCTGGCACCGCAGCCTCGACATCGATTTGAACGGTACGTTTTACTGCATGCGTTACGCGCTGCCGCACATGATCAAACAAGGCTCCGGCAGCGTGGTCAATATCTCCTCAATCGGAGCCTGGGAATGTTCGGTTGAGCATGGATCCGCCTACGCCGCGGCCAAAGCGGCGGTTATGGCGCTGACACGGGTAGCCGCGGCCGAAAACGGACCGCTCGGCATTCGGGTGAACGCCGTCGCCCCCGGTCTGATCTACAACGAATTCCTGCGTAAAATATATCCGCCGGAGTTCTTCGATGGCTATGCCAAGGAGCGCTCTTACGTGGGCCGCGTCGGTGAACCGCAGGATGTGGCAAATCTGGTTTCGTTTCTTGCCAGTGACAAGGCCGGCTACATCACCGGTGAATCCTATGGCATCAGTGGCGGAGTGTTTCCGCATGGCTGACCAATTCGAAACCGGTGAGAGCCCGCTCTTCTGGTCTGCTTCGAAGCTGATCGGCGCGTATCAAAGTGGCGAGTTGTCGCCAACCGAGGTCGCGGAAGAGGTGATCAACCGGATCGAATTGTTCAACAGCCAATTGAACGCCTACATCACGCCGCTGAACGATTTGGCGCGCAAACAGGCACAGATTGCCGAACAGGCATACAAAAGCGGTGATGCTGCACTCCTGAGCGGAGTGCCGATATCGATCAAGGATACCTTTGCGGTTGCCGGAACCCGCACCACCTACGGATCCTATTTCTATCGAGACAATATTGCTGCTTCCGATAGCGGTCTCATCGCGCGCCTGCGCGCGTCGGGGGGCGTGTTTCCCGGCAAGACCAACACGGCCGAGTTCGGCCAATCCGCGACCACCGACAACCGTCTTGGTCCCGATACCGGCAATCCGTGGGATCCCTCCCGTACACCTGGCGGTTCGAGTGGCGGCGCGGCAGCGTCGGTGGCAGCCGGACTGGCGACCATCGGTCTTGGTGCGGATGGCGGCGGATCAATTCGCATCCCGGCGGCATTTACCGGCCTGTTCGGCTTCAAGCCGACGCATGGGTTGTGCGCCGATGAAAACGGCGCGCGCGCCATGACCGAGTTCGTCTGTCCAGGACCGTTGGCACGATCCGTCGATGACGCGAGACGTTTCATGGAAGTCATCGGCGCCAAGACACTGAACCGCCGTACCGTGCCTTCGGGCCTTAAGATCGCCTGGTGCTCCAACCTGGAGAACCGGCCGGTCTCACCCGCAGTTGCCGAGGTCGTACAAGATGCGGCTGGCAAGTTGGCCGAGTTGGGCCATGAGGTCATTGCAGCAGAACCGCCGATCGGGGACTGGAAGAGTATCTTTGGGCCGCTCGTCCAGGCCGTTGAATACGAGGAACGCGCCGATCTCTTAACGCGAGGCGCGGAACATCTGACCGATTATGAGCGCGAAACGCTTGAGGCGGCGCAATCGCTCTCGGCCGATAACGTCAACAAGGCCAGGGACGACCTTCAGATGACCAGGTCCCGCATGGACGGCTTTTTTGACGAGTTTGACGCGATTGTTCTGCCGACCACGGCGACCACGGCGTTCAAGTTGGGGCAAAGACCATTGACGGTAGACGGCCGCCCGGTCAGCGAAATGTGGGGTGCCTTTCCGTTCACACCCCAGTTCAATGTTGCCGGGACGCCGGGCGCGTCCCTTCCGTGCGGTCTGGTCGACGGTCTGCCGGTCGGCATCCAGATTATAGCGAAACGCGATGCGGACCACTTTCTGCTGGATCTCTGCGCAGATATGGAAGAGGCGCTCGCGTTTGATGCATCACTTATGCAGCAGGTCTGGTCAATGACATCTTGTCAGAGTGCGGTGTCGTGATGGCCAGCACCGTGAAACACTGGAATGAGGGGCATGTCTGTCACGTTGTTATTGACAACGCCGCACATAAAAACGCGCTCTCCAAAGAAGTTCTGCGAGATCTTGTTGCCGTGCTCGCGGCAAACGAGAATCCGGATATCAAAATCGTCTTCCTGCGCGGCGCCGGCGGAATATTCAGCGCCGGTGCGGATCTCAACGACATCACCGGTACCGCGGACGATACCGGATATGATGAACTCGTGACCGCCGCTGCCGACGCCATTGGCGCATTTCCGGGCCTGGTCATGGCGATTGTCGAAGGGCCGTGTTTCGGCGCTGCCGTACACCTTGCCCTGTCATGCGACATGCGAATTGCCGAGACGGGTGCAACTTTCAGGATTCCGGCAACCAGTCTTGGCCTGCTCTACAATCCGGACGCCATTGGCCGGCTTGCGGGTTCCTTGGCGCCGCAAACCCTGGCTCGCCTGTTCATCCTCGGCGAGCCGCTCACCGCAGAGCAAGCATGCGCTTCCGGCCTCGTGGCGGAAACCTATCCGCGGGGTCAAACCGAAGATCGGATGAGCCATTTTGCCGAAATGATGGTCGCAAACGACCGCGATGCCGTCGTCGCGACGAAGTCGTTGTTGCGCGATCTCGAACGAGGCGCCTGCTGATCTCGAAGGATGGCGCGAGACCTATAAAACGCTTTTGGGGGCTTCAAGCCGTTCCGAAGCCCTAGCCAAGATAAAGACACGGCTGGGATTGCCGAATTCATAACGCAGAGAACAAAGGGACCACTTATGGAGTTAGGAAAGTTAGTTGGACACGATCTGGGAGTCCGGACTGTTTCCTACAACGAGCGAGATGCAATTCTCTATGCGCTTGCCGTTGGAGCTCCCGCCGAACAAACCGACCTGGTCTATGAGCGCGGTCTTCGTGTTCTGCCGAGCTATGGCTGCGCATTGGGTCTTTGGGCAGTCGAGGTCTGCGGTGCCACCGGTGCCTATGACCCCCATCGATCCTTGCATGCCGGACAAGGCGTCAAGATAAACCGGCCGCTGCCGCCAAAGGCAGAGTTCGAAATGTCCGGCAAGGTCGCGGCCGTCTGGGACAAGGGCAAAGCGTCCATGGTGGAGATCGTGAGTTCGTCCGAGTATTTTGACGCTACCTATTCGATTTTTCTGCCCGGTATCGGAGGATGGGGCGGCGAGCGCGGCCCGTCCTCGGACCGGACAGAATTGGGCGAGCCCGACTGGAGCGCGGAGTTCACCACGCGGTCCAACCAGGCTGCGCTCTACCGGCTGACCGGCGACCGACATCCGATACATATCGACCAACAGGTTGCTGAGGCGAACGGATTTGACCGGCCTATCCTTCATGGCCTGTGCACACTCGGCATAGCCGCAAGAGCAATCGCTGGAGCGGCAGATGCGCATCCCTGTGAATTGGTTGAACTCAATGCGCGACTTGCAGCGCCGGTGCTGCCCGGTGACGTCATCGGCATGGCCTGCAGCACCAACGGCCGGGAACTGGATTTTGAGGCCTATGTGGGCGGCACTGCTGTTTTGAAAGGAGGGCGGGTTGTTTTCGGATAATGGCGAAGAGATGGCTGGTCTGCCGAAGTCCATGGCGCACGAACTGGTTTGTCAGTTTGACCTGGCAAGTCGCAACAGCAATCTGTTGCAACATCAATCAAAAGCAGATCGGCAGACAGAATGTCTGCTGAAAATCGATGGAAACAGGAGGAATAAACAATGACAATCTGGAAATTCATTGGCGGGGCTGTCGCGTTGGCGACAACGATGACAGCCGCCCTGGCAGCCGATACGATCAAGATCGGCGAAATCAACCACTACAAGCGTATGGCGGCCTTTGCCGGACCATATAAGCTGGGCCTGGAGCTTGCTGCCGAGGAGATCAACGCTGCGGGCGGGGTCAACGGCAAGCAGCTCGAGTTCATCTTCCGCGACGATCAGGGTGATCCCGGTGAGGCGGTGAAAATCGCCGAAGAGCTGATGACGCGAGATGGCGCGGCGATGCTGACCGGCACGATCTTCAGCCATGTCGGACTGGCAATCTCGTCCTATGCCGGTGAAAAGAAGCACCTCTATCT
Source organism: Rhizobiaceae bacterium (assembly GCA_963669285.2). Lineage (GTDB taxonomy): Bacteria > Pseudomonadota > Alphaproteobacteria > Rhizobiales > Rhizobiaceae > JAWKWH01. The sequence goes on from CAXXSI010000022.1 coordinate 567,888, forward strand.
TGCTGCTGAACCGCTGGCCGATGCGTTGGTCTGGGCAAAGGGCAACGATTACACATTCCGCCTGCGTTCCTCGACCTATATGCAGGCGGCGATGCTGGCCGAGGAAGCGGCGAAGAACCCGGCCAAGCGTTACGCGACGATCGCGCCGAACTATGCCTATGGCAAGGATGCCGTCGCCGCGTTCAAAAAGGCGCTGACGGCTTTGCGCCCGGATGTCGAATTTGTTGCTGAACAGTGGCCGGCGCTTTTCAAGATCGACGCGGGAGCGGAGGTGCAGGCGCTGGAGGCCGCCAAACCCGAGGCGATCTATAATGTGACCTTCGGCGGTGATCTGGCGAAATTCGTTCGCGAAGGAACAACCCGCGGATTGTTCGATGGTCGGATGGTTCTCGGCTTGTTGACCGGCGAACCGGAGTATCTCGATCCGCTCGGTGATGAAGCCCCTGAGGGTTGGATCGTCACAGGCTATCCCTGGTATGACATCACCGAAGGCCCCGGCAAGGCGTTTGTCGACGCCTATCAGGCGAGATACGACGACTATCCGCGCATTGGATCGCTGGTGGGCTACATGACGACGCAGTCGATCGCCGCGGCTATTTCCAAAGCGGGCTCGACCGAAACGGATGCCATGGTGTCCGCATTCAAGGGTCTCCAAGTTGATACGCCGGTGGGATCGATCACCTTCCGGGCGCTGGATCATCAGGCCACAATGGGTGCCTATGTCGGCAAAATCGCGCTCAAGGACGGCAAGGGTGTGATGGTCGATTGGGTCTACAAGGACGGTGCGAACTATTTCCCGTCGGATGAGGAAGTCAAGGCGATGCGGCCTTAGCATTGTGCTGAGCCTGCCGCCGGATTCCGGTCCGGCGGCAGGCAAATTCAATTCAACAAAGTAGGGGGAAATCCGGCCATGGGCTTGCTGATAGCACAGCTTCTGACTGGCCTTGCCAACGCTCGCGGCGCTGTTTTTCGTCGCTTCGGGACTGTCGTTGATCTTCGGCGTGACACGCATCGTCAATTTCGCACACGGCTCGTTCTACATGCTTGGCGCCTATGTCGGATATACGGCGATGCAGGTGTTGCCGGGCGGATTTGGCTTTTGGACCTCAATTCTGGTCGCCGGAGTTGCCGTCGGCATTATCGGCGTAATCGTTGAGATATGCGTCTTGAGACCGGTTTACCGTGCGCCGGAACTGTTCCAGCTGGTGGCCACGTTTGGCGTTATCCTCGTCATCCAGGATCTGGCATTGCTGGTCTGGGGTGCAGAGGACGTGCTCGGGCCGCGGGCGCCCGGTTTGAAGGGTGTGGTTCGGATACTTGGAGAGCCGGTTCCCCAATACGATCTGGCGTTGATCGCAATCACGCCCGTAGTTTTGTTTGCGCTTTGGTATCTGATCACCAAAACACGTGTCGGTATTCTTGTTCGCGCGGCAACGCAGGACCGCGAAATGGTCGGCGCGCTGGGGGTTAACCAGGCCTGGCTGTTTACCGGCGTCTTTTTCCTCGGTGCCATGCTGGCCGGCATCGGCGGTGCGATCCAGCTTCCCAAGGGCGGGGCCGATCTGCTGATGGATTTCAACATTCTGGCTGCGATCTTCGTCGTCGTCGTTATCGGCGGCATGGGGTCGCTGCCGGGCGCGTTTGTCGCCTCGGTGCTCATTTCGGTGCTCAACGTGTTCGGTGTCCGATACATTCCGCAAAGCACTTTGGTGCTGATGTTCGTCGTGATGGCCGTCGTGCTGATGATCCGGCCCTATGGCCTGTTCGGACGCGAAGAGGTTGCCGGCGAACACGGGCAGGTCGGCGAACCGGAACAGCCGATTGCGCCATTTGGAATCCGCGGTAAAATCGTCGTCGCAGCGCTGCTCGCCGTTCTTGCCGCAGTGCCCATGATCGGCTCGAACTTCATGCAGGTCCTGATCATCGACATCATTGTCTTTTGCCTATTTGCCGCCAGCTTGCACTTTATTCTCGGGCTCGGCGGGCTCGTGTCCTTCGGCCATGCGGCCTATTATGGCGGTGGCGCCTATGCCGCCGCGTTGCTGGTTCACTATGCCGGATCACCCATGGAGCTGGCGATACTGCTCGCGCCTCTGGTCGCAGGCATGCTCGGGCTGATCATCGGCTGGTTCTGCATCAGGTTGACGGGCGTCTATTTCGCCATGTTGACGCTCGCCTTTTCGCAACTGCTTTGGTCGCTGGTCTATCAATGGGGTGAATTTACCGGCGGCGACGACGGCATGGTCGACATCTGGCCATCCGACTGGGCGTCGTCCACCACCGTCTATTTCTACCTGACGCTTATCATCGGCACCGGAGGTATCCTGATCCTTCGCCACGCGGCCCATTCCCCGTTTGGCTATTCGGTCCGTGCAGCGCGCGATTCATCGCGCCGTGCCGAAGCCACCGGGATCCACACCAAACGGGTGCAATGGGTGGCGTTTGCCTTTGCCGGTGCGATGGCCGGTTTGGCCGGCAGTCTGTTTGTCTTCTCCAAGGGCAGCGTCTTCCCAACGGAACTGGAAATTGCCCGCTCATTCGATGCGATCATTGTCGTATTCCTGGGTGGCGTGAAAACGCTCTCGGGCGCTGTGGTCGGCGCCAGTGTGCTTGAAGTCGCCGAAGATTTTCTGACGCGTTTCGAGTATTGGCGCCTGTTGCTTGGCTTGCTGATCATAGGCGTGGTGATCCTCGCGCCTGAGGGAATCGCCGGGTCGGCGCGCAAACTGTGGGAGCGGATGGGCTTTGCCAAAAACGGGGAGCCGTCGCCATGAGCGTGATGTTGCAGGTAGAGGGATTGTCGAAATCTTTCGGCGGCATTCATGCCGTATCCAATGTTTCCTTTGAGGTGAAGAAGGCCGAATTGCTGGCGCTGATCGGACCGAATGGCGCCGGCAAGACCACATGCTTCAACATGCTGATGGGGCAGCTGAAGCCGAATGCCGGTTCGGTTGTGCTTGGCGGCGAGAACATCACCGGGCTGGCGCCGCGAACCATCTGGCGAAAGGGCGTCGGCCGAACCTTTCAGATCACCGCCACCTATCCGACCATGACGGTGGTCGAGAACGTGCAGATGGCGCTGATGTCACATCATCGCAAGCTGTTCTCGTTTCTTGCCTATGCCCGCAACCTCTACCGGGAAGATGCAATCGCGCTACTGACCCTGGTCGGCATGGCCGAACAGGCCGACAGAGCGGCGGCCATCCTGGCTTACGGCGATCTGAAACGCCTGGAACTGGCGATCGCGCTGGCCCATGCGCCGTCATTGTTGCTGATGGACGAGCCCACTGCCGGAATGGCGCCGAAGGAGCGTATCGCATTGATGAAGCTGACCGCCGATATCGTCGCGGAGCGGAATATCAGCGTTTTATTTACCGAGCACGACATGGATGTCGTTTTTGCACACGCACACCGGATCATGGTGCTGAACCGCGGTGAACTGATTGCAAACGGATCGGTGGAGGAAGTCAGGGGAGACCCGCGTGTGCGCGAGGTCTATCTTGGCGGCGGTACCGTGTTCGCCGATGAGGGGGAAGCCTGATGCTCTCGCTTGTCGACATCAACAGCTACTATGGCAAGGCCCATATCCTGAGCGATCTGTCATTCGAGATCGCCCAGGGAGAGGTGGTCGCACTTCTCGGCCGCAATGGCGCCGGCAAGACCACGACGATGAAGTCGATCATGCAATTGGTACGCCCGAGACAAGGATCGATCCGGTTTCTCGAAAACGATATCACCCGCTGGGCGCCTCACCGTGTGGCCAAGGCAGGATTGGGTTACGTGCCGGAGGAACGACGCATTTTCACAGACCTGACGATCCTGGAGAACCTCGAGGTCGGCAGGCAGCCGAGCCGCGAGGGCGTTCCGAAATGGACACACGAAATGCTGTTCGACCTGTTTCCCAACCTGGCAGAACGCCGAAACAACCGCGGCAAGGCGCTTTCCGGCGGCGAACAGCAGATGCTGACGATTGCGCGAACATTGATGGGCAACCCGAAACTGCTGCTGCTCGACGAGCCGTCAGAGGGCATTGCGCCGGTCATTGTCGAGCAAATGGCCAAAACGATCCAAAGGCTGAAGCAAGAGGGACTGACGGTTTTGCTGTCTGAGCAGAATCTCCACTTCGCCAAACTGGTGGCGGACAGGGCGGTGATTATCGAAGGCGGCACGACACGGTTCGAGGGAACCTTTGAGGAACTCGAGGCAAGCCCCGAGATTCGAGACGCATATCTGTCGGTTTGACGGGGGGATCGGCGATTGTGGCTTCGTGCTGGAACTGCGCCGGTTTGACGCGAGATTGAAATATTGTTCAATTTTTACGTGCCAACTTGATTGAAACGAAATTTTGTCCAATATGGGTGTCATGGCCAAGCCAGCGAAAACCACGACGACGACAAGATCCTCCCGGTCCGGCAAGTTTTTGGGCCAGGCAAAAGATGGCACCTGGATTGTACGTCCCGACTTCAAGCCGAAGAGCTGTACGGTTCAAAAATTGCGCAAGGCCGTAGGTGACGTGCAAAAGCGCGAAGCCGAAGCCAAAGCGGGCTGACGGTATTTGGCGCTGCGCAGGAAGCCTGTTTTCATTAACTGTCCATTCGATGATGCCTACAAACCGATGTTTGAGGCAATCGTGTTCACTGTGGTCCGTTGCGGTTATCATCCGCGCTGTGCGCTTGAGGTGATTGATGGCGGGCAAACGCGCATATCCAAAATCGAAAAACTGATCGAAGAGTGCAATCTCGGCATTCATGATATCTCGCGCACGGAACTCAATGAACACGGCTTGCCACGCTTCAACATGCCGTTGGAGCTGGGGCTCTTTCTCGGTGCCAAGCGGTATGGTGATTCCCGGCAGAAGCGCAAAAAAAAGCCTGGTACTGGATCGCGAACGCTACCGGTACCAACAATTCATGTCGGATAGCGCCGGTCAGGACGTGGAGCCTCACAATGATGAGGTCGATGAGGTAATTGCCCGCGTAAGAGCGTTTCTGAATAGTGCCAAGCGCGGCCATCCATTGCCGTCATGGAACGTTATTCGCGACAGTTACAACGATTTTCTCGTCGCGCTACCGCAGATATGCGAGCCGCTGGATGTTGATCCTGACGGGCTCGAGTATCAGGATTTCGTCTGGGCAGCAGCAGATTATGTAAGCCGCGCGAAGTAATGGACCACATGGAGCACGCGGCAACTCCCACCCGGACTTGCGCTCGCATCGATTCACTGGATCGCGCCTGCTGGGTCCCCCGCTGCTTCGCAGCGTCCCAGCTTTCGAAACCTGCCGATGATTCACTGGATTATCGGCTTGCCGCAACGCGGCAACCGGTTCCTCAATCCCCCATCTTAAGCGCCGAGATAAACGCTTCCTGCGGGATGTCGACCTTGCCGAACTGGCGCATGCGCTTTTTGCCTTCCTTCTGCTTTTCCAGAAGCTTTCTCTTTCGCGTGACGTCGCCGCCATAGCATTTGGCCGTCACGTCCTTTCTCAGCGCCGAAATGGTTTCGCGCGCAATGATCGTGCCGCCGATCGCCGCCTGGATCGGGATCTTGAACATGTGCTTGGGGATCAGGTCCTTTAGTTTCTCACACATGACGCGGCCGCGCTTTTCCGCCGCCGCCCGATGCACCAGCATCGACAGCGCATCGACCGGCTCGGCATTGACCAGCACGCTCATGCGCACCAGATCGCCCTCGCGGTAGTCGGTCAGCTGGTAGTCGAACGAGGCATAGCCCTTGGAGATCGACTTCAGCCGGTCGTAGAAGTCGAACACCACTTCGTTTAGCGGCAGGTCGTAGACTACCATGGCGCGTTTTCCGACATAGGAGAGATCGGCCTGGATGCCGCGGCGGTCCTGGCACAGTTTCAAGATCGCGCCGAGATGTTCGTCGGGCGTGAGGATGGTGGCGCGGATCCACGGCTCCTCGATGGAGGCGATTTTGACCACATCCGGCATGTCGACCGGATTGTGCAGTTCCTTTTGCGTACCGTCGATCAGGTTCAGCCGGTAGACCACCGACGGCGCGGTGGCGATCAGGTTGAGGTCGAATTCGCGCTCCAGCCGCTCCTGGATGATCTCCAGGTGCAGCAGGCCGAGAAAGCCGCAGCGGAAACCGAAGCCCAGTGCTGCCGATGTCTCCATCTCGAAGGAAAACGAGGCGTCGTTGAGGCGCAGCTTGGCAACGGCGGCACGCAGGTCCTCAAAATCGGCGGCGTCGACCGGAAACAGACCGCAGAAGACGACCGGCTGGGCCGGCTTGAAGCCGGGCAGCATATTGGCGGTCGGCTTCTTGTCCTCGGTAATCGTGTCGCCGACGCGGGTGTCGGCCACCTCCTTGATCGAGGCGGTGATGAAGCCCAGCTCGCCGGGACCGAGATCGTCGACCATGACCATCTTGGGCGTGAACACGCCGACGCGGTCGACCGGATATCTGGCGTCGGTGCCCATCATGCGGATGGTCTGGCCCTTCTTCAAACGCCCGTCGATGATGCGCACCAGCACGATGACGCCGAGATAGGCGTCGTACCAGCTGTCGACCAGCATGGCTTTCAGCGGCGCGGTTTCGTCGCCTGCGAGCGGCGCGGGCAACCGGGTGACGATGGCTTCGAGCACGTTTTCCACGCCCTGGCCGGTCTTGGCGGAAATCTCCACCGCATCGGAGGCGTCGAGGCCGATCACCTCCTCGATCTGCTCCTTGACGCGGTCAGGGTCGGCGGCCGGCAGGTCGACCTTGTTGAGCACGGTGACGATCTCGTGGTCGTTGTCGATGGCCTGGTAGACATTGGCCAGCGTCTGCGCTTCGACGCCCTGGCTCGCATCGACCACCAGCAGCGAACCCTCGCAGGCCGACAGCGAGCGCGAGACCTCGTAGGCGAAATCGACATGGCCGGGCGTGTCGATCAGGTTCAGCACATAGTCCTCGCCGTCGGCGGCGGTATAGGCCAGCCGCACGGTCTGCGCCTTGATGGTGATGCCGCGTTCGCGCTCGATATCCATGGAATCGAGCACCTGCTCCTTCATCTCGCGATTCTGCAATCCGCCGGTGATCTGGATCAGCCGGTCGGCGAGCGTCGACTTGCCATGGTCGATATGGGCGACGATGGAAAAATTGCGGATGTTGGAAAGCGGCGTCGAAGTCATGGGCGGCATATAGCCAAGCCGCGGTCAGGGGGGAAGGGGAAATGTGACCTGTCGTCTTTTGATTTGCGCCTGTTGTAAGGCGACACGGCCGCTTCCGACGCGGCAAGCCTGGCCGTGCTACCGCATCAGCAGTTCGTACGGCTTGACCTTGAGCGCGTTTGCCAGCCGATCTACGATTAGCACCGTGGGATTGCGGACACCGCGCTCGACGCCGCTGATATAGGTGCGGTGTAGATCGGTCTCAAAGGCAAGCTGCTCCTGCGACAGGCCGAGTTCCCTTCGCCGTCGCCTGATGTTCCGTCCAACGATCTGCCGCGTATCCATGCGGCATACGGGCTGTTTTGATGCTTATTAGTCTACATACTATAAGTCACATTTTGTCTTGACACCGGTTGTATTTCCACGGCAGATTGCAATTACTCAGTAACAATTCTGTGTCCGGGGCTGTTCGTTCCATCTGGGCTTTCGCGTGAGCAAGGCGCTGGTGGAGAGTGAGGATAAGGGTGCGAAACCTACTCTCCCATTTCGGGGGGCAGAGCGGTTTGACGAACACATGGATGCGGCAGCTTTTTGGATAAACCGATGCGGGGTAACTCCGGGCCTGCGGGCCCTGGTGATGATCAGCTGCAGCCGCATACCGGCGGCGGTTGCGTTTTTGTGTCTGCAAATCTTTTGGTGCTCCATCGGCGTAAAAGCCGCCGGCCCGACCAAAGCTTCACCCCGTGTTTTGGGAATACTGCACAGCGCCCGCACCAAATGGGGAATTCTACCTTGGATGACTACAATTTTTTTCGCGATTTGCTGGAAACCTGGCGGTTGACCAGCGACTGGGTAAAAACAGTGCTGCTGATTTCGATACCCGCTTACACCGCCTTTTTGATCCACCAGGTGCTGCATTACCGGAACGAACAGAAGGCCATCATTGCCGAGCAACGCACATCGGATACCGATCTGCGCCCGATGGTCGAGGCGCTGATGCGCGAAATCGCAGCCGAATGGGAACGCAAGAAGTTCGACGACGATGCGCAGCCGCAACCGGGTGACGGGACACACCGCAGATGGCCGGTTTGAGGCCGGCACGCCGGCTATTTTGCAACGACTACCGTCGTCTCGCTTGGTCAGCAGGGCGCACTGTGTAACGGCGACCAGTGCACTGGTGTGGTTGCGGCGGGGGTCGGCCGTTGTCCCGCCGGACCTTGCCGCCCCGAGACGCGACGGGCGCATATTGCCGGTGTTTGCATCGCCGCAGGTTTGATCCCGCCACGGCTTGGTTTGTGAAAACCGCCGAACGGAATGAGCGGTTCAGCCAGGATAATCCCCCGGATTTCCTCATGTTTGCGGCCATTCCCCACATTTCCCCCTGAAATCCCCACAAACTCTCCACACCCGGCCCAAGCGGTCCGGCAGGTGATCAGGCACATTGGCTTCAACAAAACGGAACGCACCGGCGACCGGCCGGAGACAAAAGGAAACAGAGCCATGAACACCATCGCAAGCGCCATCACCCGCATCGCCGCAGGGATCGCCATTTTGACGATGTTGGCCTTTTCCAACGGCTATAGGGATTTTGCCGCAGCCGTCACCGCCGAAAACCAGGCAACCGACCAGACAGCAAGCGTTCTGCCCGCGCTGCCCAACTCCTGATCCTTACTACCTCCCTGGCAATTGGGGCGCTCGCTGAGCGCCCCTTTTTTTGTCTAGCCGGGATTCACCCGACAATCTGGATGCTTCGGCTCGTTTGCTGCTATGGTCGCACCGCACACGCGTTGAGAATGCCGCCATGCCGGAAACCGGCGACACATCAACTGCAATGCAATGATAAAACGGGTTTGCGGGCTGATGGGCGTATTCAGGTTTGACCAGTTCGAATTGGACACCGAAGCGTTCGAACTTCGCGACGGTGGCGCGAAAATACATGTCGAACCGCTGGTTTTCGATCTGATGCGCTTTCTTTTGGGCGAAGCCGGGCGGGTTGTCAGCCGCGACGAGCTCATTGAGAATGTCTGGGACGGTCGAATCGTTTCGGACGCCACCATCTCCAGCGCGATCAAAGCGATGCGTAAGGCGTTGGGCGACAGCGGCGACAATCAGAAATATCTGACGACCGTTCGAGGACGCGGATTCCGGTTTGACGCAGACGTCCAAGCAGGTGACGACACACGTCAAAAGGCGCCTCAGGCACCGGCGGAAACAGCGGCAAAGATGGACCCGTCGCTGGCCATCCTGCCGTTCCAGGCCTATGGCGATGATGACAGGCTGAGAAATACCGCCAACGGTCTGGTCGAGAACCTGACAACGATTCTGACCCGCATCCCTTTGCTCAAACTGTCTTCGCGCATGGCTGCTGCTTCGCTCGGCGAAAAAAGCGTATCTCCGGACATCGTTCGCGACAGGCTGGGCGTCAGCTACATGATCGAGGGCAGTATTCAGCATGTCGGAGACGGCATCAGGATCAACGTGCAGCTCATCGACACAGGCTCGGGTTTTCACCTTTGGGCGCAGCAATTCGATCAGCCGGACGATGAGAATGCAATTGAGGCTTTGCTGCAGGAAATCTTGCCGCGCCTGGAACCGCAACTGGTCAAGGCCATGCTCAAGGACCTCGGAGGTCAGGACGGCGGCCTCACCAGCAGGCAGTTACTGTTGCAGGCGATCAACATTCTGTCGCTGAAGGGCTGGAATCCGGACAGTTTTACCCAAACAGCCGGGATGTTGCGCCAATCGACCGAGCTCGATCCAAACGAAGCTATCGGCCACGCCTATCTTGCGCTGATATTGGCCCTTGGCCAGCGTGTCGGAATGTTAAAGCGCAGCGGCGAGGTATTGGAGGAGGTGTACAGCGAAGTCGACGCCGCGCTGGATCTCGATCGAATGGATTCCAACGTGCTCGGCCTTGTCGGCTGCGCTCTCGCCGATATCGGCGAGCCGGATCGTGGCATTCCGATCCTGCTTAACGCCATTGAGGCAAATCCCAACAATGCCCAGGCACAGACCGCACTGGGTGCCGCCTACATGCTGGCGGGTGAAATCGAACTGGCCATCAAGCACTTGTCGCAAGGCATATCGATGAGCCCGATGGACGGTCGGTTAGCACTATGGGGCGCAACGCTCGCCAACGCCCATCTGTTTGCCGGCGATCTGGACTCGGCGCTGGCGGAAGCGCAAAAATCCACACACGCAGGCGGAAATCTCTACGTGCCCCACATCGTGCTTGCAGCCACGCACCTTGCGAGAAACGAGGTTGAAAGCGCGAAGCGAGCCGTCAATCAAGCCTACCGTATCGCACCGCAACTGACCGACAGACAGGTTGCCGCGATTGTTGGGCCCGAATTTGCCGGTACGATCGAAAAACTTTGGCCGACGCCTGGAAGTTCCGGTCAAACAGGCTCGCAATAAGTAGACACTCCCGCCGCTCCGATCATCTGCGGACCATAGCTATTGCGCCCCGATCGCCTGTTCAACAATGGCGTCGATATGGATCTGGGCGCAATCGTAAACCGGAAATTCACTGTCGGTGCTATCGAACACGAGGAACAGGTCGGTGCCTGCAAGGGCAATCGCGTCGGCGCCCTGTTCACGGCACATCTTCCGACCCTGGGAGACAAAGAACCGGCGTTGTTGATCTGTCGCTTGGCCGGCCTTGGCCACGGTGATGTAATTGTCGTGGGTCGCGTCGAGATCAGCGCCTTGCGGCAAGACGAGATCGACAGAGGTGACCCCGCCATAGAGACGGGATTCCAGCACTGTTCTTGTCCCGAGCAGTCCCAGCCGATCGACATTCTGACCGGCAAAGAAACGATCGAGAACCGGGATCGCATCGATGAGCGGCAAAGGCGAAATCGCCTTAAGCTCGTTGATGCAAAAGTGGCCCGCCAGCGATGTGACCACAGCACAATCGGCGCCGGCTGCCTGCAGCCGTTTGACGAATTTGAGGAAAATGTCGGCCTGATCCTCGGCGGCACCCCTCTCCAGATTGGCGAGCAATTCCAGCGTGTCGGCATGAACGATGGTCAGCTCCATTGTTCTGCCGGCAGCGGCATGGGCTGCCGCCAACCTTCGATAATAAAACTCGGTGGCGGCGGGTCCGATCCCGCCGATCAGGCCAATATGCATCGCGGACTCACAATCTGTTGCCGATGTTCAAGCCTGCATTTCGGCGAGCAGTTCGGCAAGCATTTCCATGCCCTTGCCCCAACCCTTGTCGAGGCCGGCAATGGCGCCGGCAAAGCAGGCGATTTCCGCTTTTGTGGCTTCATGCGGTTCCCAGGTAAGGCGCAGTTTTGTACTGCCGCCGGCGTCCTCGAAGGTCACAGTGGTCAGCAGCACGCGCGGCCAGTCGGCCATCATCGGATTGGATGCAATGTTCCAATCGGCATCGCAGTTTGAATGCAGCCAGACCAGTCGAGAAGGCGGAGAAACTTCAGTATATTCAACGCGCTGATAGTGCGAGTTGTCGCCCCACTTCATTTCGTTGAGCCACAGTCCACCTGGCTCAACATTCAACTCGTGGATGATCGTCTCGACACCCGGCCCATACCAGCGTGACAGCAATTCCGGCTCCGTCCAGGTTCTCCAAACGAGCGCACGCGGCGCATCGAATTGTCTCTCCAGCACATAGGTCGGCAAATCAGTCATTGCGTGCGCCTTTCGCTTCAGCTTGTTTCATGTCTTCGAGCAGGTCATCAAGTTGGTCGAAGCTCGACGCCCAGAACCGTTTGAATTCTTCCAACCATTCGACGGCTGCAGCCATCGGCTCAGCCTTCAAGCGCGCCGGGCGGCGTTGCCGGTCGACGTCGCGTTCGATCAGACCTGCCCGTTCCAGCACCTTCAGGTGTTTGGAGATGGCCGGCTGACTCATGTCGAACGGGACGACGAGTTCATTCACCGAAGCGTCTCCCGACGCCAGCCGCGTCAGGATCGACCGCCGTGTCGGGTCGGCGAGTGCGGCAAACACTGTGTCGAGATTTTTGCCGCCGGTGGATTGTTGAGATAGTTGCATAACCTAGTGGTTATATAACTGAGTCAACAACGTCAAGCGGCTGTTTCGACTTGCCGTATCCGAAAACGGAATCCGTTGTCCGCTGGTTTGACCATCCGATTTGGTCTTTGCGCCTGCGATCTGGTGGAACTGATTGGACTGCGATGGTATCCGAGAGGGACCAACAGCCTGCAGCCGGGACGCGCATTGACCCACCTTATCGAAGTTGCTGATGATATCTGGATCGCCGAAGGCGAGAACGTCAGCTTCTATGGCTTTGCCTATCCAACGCGTAGTGTCATTGTTCGCCTGCCGAGCACAAAACTCTGGATCTGGTCGCCGGTTCGCCTGTCACCCGACCTTGTGAGCGCGATCAATAATCTCGGCGAGCCGATACATCTGGTCAGCCCGAACAAGATCCATCACCTTTTTCTTGGCGAATGGACGGCCGAATTTCCGCAAGCGAAATTGTGGGGACCGCAATCAACCATCGACAAGCGATCTGATTTGCATTTTCAGCCTGCACTATCAGATGAATGCCCAACCGACTGGGAGGGCGCGTTCGATCAGGTCTGGTTCAACGGCTCACCGGTTATGGACGAGATCGTCTTTTTCCACCGGCATTCCAGGACGGCGATCCTCGCCGATCTGTCGGAAAACTTCAGCGAGAAATACATTCTGGACCACTGGAAATGGTGGCAGCGCTGGATCGCGCCGCTATGGGGTATCGTCGAAGGAAAGGGGTATGCGCCTCTGGAGTGGCGGATGACGTTTTTTGCGCGGGCCTCGACGCGAAGGGCCGTTGAGCGGGTGCTCGGCTGGAATCCCGATCGCGTGATCATGGCCCATGGGGAATGGCAACGAAGCGACGGGCGCCGGTATCTGGAGAAGGCCTTCGACTGGGTCCATGACCTGGGCACAGGAGGTTCGAGATCGATACGAAGGTGGAAGTTGGCGACAGATGTCGAAAAACGATGAACCCGCCGAGACGGAGCGGCAACGCGGAAGCGCTGCGGAAGTCTTTCTCGTCTTTTTAAAGCTCGGACTGACCTCATTTGGCGGTCCAATCGCGCATCTGGGTTATTTCCGCGACGAACTGGTCACCCGGCGAGGCTGGATCGACGATCGCGCATATGCCGATCTGGTGGCGTTGTGCCAGTTTCTGCCCGGTCCAGCCTCAAGCCAGGCCGGTTTCGCGCTTGGTCTGATGCGCGCCGGATGGTTGGGAGCGCTCTGTGCTTTTACGGCCTTTACCCTGCCGTCCGCTTTGGTGCTGTTCATCTTTGCCCTGACTTCAACCGCTATTGCCGGGCCGGTCGGCACCGGCGTGCTGAACGGTCTCAAGATTGTCGCGGTTGCCATAATCGCGCAGGCGGTCTGGGGCATGGCGAGAAACCTGTGCCCCGACCGCGAACGTGCGACCATAGCGCTTGCGGCGGTCGCCGTGCTGGCCTTTGTGCCCGGTGCATTCGGAATGATCAGTGCGATCGTGCTTGGCGGGCTTGTCGGCCTGGTTGTCGGGCGGCGTTCCGATGTACCCGAAAGCGGACATCTGAATGTGCCGGTATCCGCCAAAATGGCTGCAGCGGCAATCGCTGCGTTTTTCGGGCTTCTGTTGATTCTGCCGATTATGGCGGGCCAGGGGCAGGGACTTGCCGTCTTTGACAGCTTCTATCGCGCCGGCGCGCTGGTATTTGGCGGTGGGCATGTTGTCCTGCCGCTTCTGGAAGCCGAGGTCGTGCAGACCGGCTGGGTGACGCAAGACGAATTCCTCGCAGGCTATGGTGCCGCGCAGGCCGTGCCCGGTCCGCTGTTCACCTTCGCGGCCTATCTTGGTGCGGTTCTCGGGTCGCCGCCGAATGGCGTCGCCGGTTCGATCATCGCGCTTCTGGCATTGTTTTTGCCGGGCTTCCTGCTGCTGACAGGTGCGCTGCCCTTCTGGGATCGTTTGCGGGCAATGGCGCGTGCGCAATCGGTGATGCAGGGAACCAATGCTGCCGTTGTCGGGATCCTTGGAACAGCGCTTTATTCGCCGGTTTTCACCAACGCGGTCACCGATTTGAAGTCGTTTACCCTTGCCCTTGGCTGCTTCGTGCTGCTGATGGCCTGGAAAGCGCCGCCATGGGTCGTCGTCCTGGTCGCGGCGGTTGGCGGCGTCGGACTTGGTTTGGTGCGCTGACGGCTCTAGGCGCGGTTCTTGAAGAGATTTTGTCCGATCGAAAAAATCGTGCTTTCGGCTTTTTCCTTCTTGGCCGAAGCCTCCTCCGGAAGGATGATCCGCTTCAGATCCTCGATCACATTGGCGGCTGGGTCGATTTCATGCAGCGCGACGCCGCGGTCGACCGCTTCGCGAACCAGCTTGTAATTGTTGGCCACCCCTCCGGCGAAATAGTCACCCAGCAGTGTTTCGACGTCGGCGGGGCTTATCCCGCCGTTGAATCCGCGGCGCTCGAACCGGTTCACGATGACTTTCGGATGCAAGTTGTTGCCCGACATCTCCTGTATGGCCTGGATAAGCCTTTGGGCGCGGCGCATTGACGGAACCGTCATTTCGGCAACGATGTAGGTATCGTTGGCGCCCATCAATATGGTGTTGGTCCACGGCAACCAGGCTTTCGGCAAGTCGATGACGACATTGTCGAAATGGACGGCGGCAAGATCGAGAATACGCAGGACTACATCGGTATCGATCGACGGTATTTCCAGCGGCGCTGCCGGAGATGCGAGAACGCCAACCCCGCTGCTGTGTTTCGATATCATCGCCTCGAGCAAGTGCTGGTCCAGCCGTTCGGGCTGTGCGGCGATTTCCGACAGCTTGAAGCGCGGTTCCAGATCGAGATATTCGGCGCAAGTACCCTCGAAAAAATTCAGATCGACGATGCAGGTTTTTGCCTTTGCGGCTGACCGGTTATGCAGCAGGAATGCCGCCTGTATTGCCAGGGTCGTGGCGCCGTTGCCGCTGGCGGCGGGCATGAACGAGTATACGCGCGATTCTTGATCATCTGCGCGCGACTCGTTCCGCATCATGCCGAGGCAGGCGCGGATCAAATCCGGTGATGTCACCGGTTTGATGACAAAATCGGAAATCTGGAGATGGAACAGAAGCCGGAGTGCGGCGTCGTTGTGGCGTTGCAGAACCACAAGGATCGGCACGTTTCCGGCGAGTTGCCTGGCAATCCGCTGTAATGCCTCGAGTTCAACCAGTGTGGTTGCATCCATATCGATGATGAAAGCGTCGGTATTCTTGTCGCGCGTTTCGCTTTCAAGCTCTGATATGTTCTTTTCGACCAAGACGACGTCGAAGCGGTCATCAATGGCGAGCGCCGAGCGGGCGTTCAACCAAAATGTTTTATCCTGCGATACGACGACGATACGCTGCATTTGCCGGGTATATCCAATCCCACATTGCAATGATGATGACACCGCTTGGCCGGTGTGTTCACCCTCGCGCTTCCATTAGCATTCATTACATTAGGCTATATTGGTCAAAAAAATCGCAATCGATATGGTTCACGAATGGTTTCCGTGCTGTTCGACTGCCGATTGCACAGCAAAGTTTTTCGATGAACGGATCAAAAGGCTTGAGGAATGCTCAATTCGGCCAGGGTTTTGGTTGCTATGAGGACAATCTGCGATGTTGTGTTCGGTTTGCCTGGCAGCGGTGTCAGGGTCGAGAATCTGCCGACTTTCTGCCAGAGATGCGGTCCATCGCGAAAACAGACCGTGCCCTTGCCGCGCAGCACGTGAGCGGGCAAGGACGCTGCGAATTCTTCAAACTCAGCGCGGTCGACCGGATGATCGAAGAGCAGAGTTCTTGTGTGAAACGTTGCGCCGGCGTCGCCATGCGAGTGGTTTGCGTGATCATGGGCATCGTGGTGCCTGGTTGCCGGGCTTGCGTATCCGTTTTCCACACCCAGCAGTAAGTCCAAGGGAACGTCGGCTTCCCGCGCGACAAACTGAGGCGTTTCGCCTGCGATGTCGCGCAAGGTTTGCTGCACCGAGGCAAGCCGGTCGGGTGTGACAAGGTCTGCCTTGTTAATGACAAGCAGGTCGGCGGCGCGGATCTGGATTTGCAGGATTTCAGTCAGTTTCGGATCGGCCAACCGCTCCGGCAGTCCTGCTGCGTCGGCCAATACAATGATCCCGTCCGGTGCGAGTTCCCTGTCGAGGCGGGCGAAATCCATGATCTTGTCCGGTTCGGAAACGCCGCTCGCCTCCACGACAACATGATCGAAGCGCTCCGGTGTTTTCATCAGGTCGATCATCGTGCTGATGAAACCGTTTGCCAGCGAACAGCAGATACAGCCATTGGATAGCGCCAGCGTCTTGCCATCGTGGCTTTCGATCAGGCCGGCATCGATGTTGATGTCGCCAAAATCGTTGACCAGGACAGCAAAACGTATGCCGGAGGATGTTCGCAGTATGTGGTTGAGCAAGGTGGTCTTGCCTGCTCCGAGGAACCCGCCGATGACGGTGAACGGTTTGGCTGCCACGGGTTCAATCGGTCTTGTCTGCTGCTTTTGCCGGCACGCCACCGGTGATCGTGCCCCAAACGCCGATGTTCTTGAGCGCATTTGGCGCAACGGTTGTGGGATCGTCTTCAAGTACGGCGAAGTCGGCATATTTTCCCGGTTCGATGGAGCCGACCAGATGATCGAGTTTCAGGGTAAAGGCGGCGCCGAGCGTGATGGCATGCAGCGCGCTGGCCACCGAAATGCACTCATTCGGACCGAGAACCTTGCCGCTTTCCGTCAAACGATTGACGGCGCACCAGGCAGTAAACAGCGGTCCCAGGGGAGTGACCGGCGCATCGGAGTGAATGGCGAAGTTGACGCCGAGACGCTCGGCGGTGGCGCAGGCGTCCATGCGCATGGCCCGGTCCGGCCCCATGGTGATGTCGCGGTGCTGGTCGCCCCAGTAATAGATGTGGTTGGCGAACATGTTCGAACACACGCCAAGCGCCGCCATGCGGCGGAACTGGCTTTCGTCGGCCATCTGGCAGTGCTGCAGCGTGTGGCGATGGTCGGGGCGGGGACTGGCGAGCTGTGCCGCCTCGATGGCGTCCAGCATCATTTCCGATGCCTCGTCGCCATTGGTGTGGATGTGCAGATGCATGCCGGCGGCGTGGTAGGCGGCGACGAGGGCCGTCAGTTGTTCGGGCGGCATGTTCCAAAGCCCGTTGGGGGCGCCGTTGAAGTAGCCGGGCCATTTCAGGCGCGCCGAAAACCCCTGGATCGAACCGTCACTCATCACCTTGCAGAGACCGTAGTGCAGCTTGTCGTTCGAGCTGGCCATGGCGTGTTTGACGCGGGCGATACCCTCGTCAAAGGGCAAATCCAGCGTGTTCATTGCCGGCGCAAGGCGGAGCGGGAAATCTGCAGCCTTGGAGACTTCGGCATAGGCAGCCAGGCTTTGGTCGTCGAACTTGGCGTAGAGATCGGTGGCGGTGGTCACGCCGGCGTTGACGGCCGACTGTGCGTAACGGCGCAGTGCGTCGGCACTGATACCTTCCATGAACGGGTTGCCGACCGCCTTGTAGGCGGCATATTGCGCTGCCATCTCGGCGAGTTCGCCGGTCGGATTTCCAGAATCATCCTTGAGTATGCCGTGGACGTTGGTCGAGCGGTCGATGCCGGCGCGTTCAAGAACCGTCGAATTGACGTTGAGCACATGGCCGTTTGAATGCAGGACAAGGATCGGTCTTGTTGCCGACACCCGGTCGATATGTTTGACCGTCATGCGTTCATTGTCGAAATAGATCGGATCGAAGCCCCACGAAAACAGCACTTCGTCGGGATCGCTCATACCGCGTTCGACTTCGCTCAGGACCTCGATGACCTCATCAAGTGTTCGCGCGCCGCGCCAGCGTTTTCCCTCCGGCGCATAGCGATCCTGATAGCCGACATAGGCATGTGACCAGACACCGCCTTCCATGGCATGGGCATGGCCCTCGACGAAGCCGGGCATGAGCACCTTGTCGGCATACGAGTCATCGAGCTGATGATCCCCCCACAGTGCGACCTGCTCAGCCGTGCCGACACCGAGAATTCGCCCGTCGCGAATGGCGATATGCGTCGCCTCTGGGGCGTAGGTGTTCATCGTTATGATTTTCTTGGCTTGCAGTACTGTGATATCGGCCATGCCGCTTGCTCCATTAGTAAGGCATGAACAAGCGTAGCTGCTGAAGCTGCGTTATTCCACCGAAATGGGCGATGTGGCAGCGCTGGGCCAACGTCCAAATTCACCTGGCCTATCTCAGTTGGGCGTTCGTGAGGGCGGATCGTTGATCCTTGGATGGGCCGGGAATTGGGGAAAATTTTGCCATTTCCGGACGATTCCAGACAATCCCCACATATCCCCCATGAAATCCTCAAGCGGTATGTGCTTAGCGCGTCTATTGCTGGTTCATCCAAACGGAACAGAGCTAGAGCGGATACGCTCTAATGAGGAGATGACGATGAGCGCACAAACCCTGAAACAGGATCAGCAACCTGCCGATACCCCTTTTGTCGAGTTCTGGAATGACGTGCTTGCGCCGAAATTCATCCGGTTCAAACATGTCCTGGTTGGCGGACTGGCCAAGCACAGCACGGCGGTGTTTCCGATCCTGCCGGTTGAGGAGGGGGACCGGGTGCTGGATGTCGGCTGCGGTTTTGGCGACACCGCAATCAGACTCGCCGAAACCGTCGGCCCGAAAGGTGAAGTCGTCGGCCTCGACTGCTGCGATGCATTTCTCGAAATAGCGGTCAAGGATGCCGAGGAGCGTGGTATTACCAATGTCAGTTTCATGCGCGGCGATGCGGAGGTTTCCCTGCCGGATGGTGGTTTTGATTTCGTATTTGCCCGTTTCGGCACCATGTTCTTCGCCAATCCGGTGGCCGGATTGCGCAATATGCGCAAGGCGCTGCGGCCGGGTGGAAAGATGGTTCATATCGTTTGGCGCGACCGCATCGACAATCCGTGGCTGTCCATGGCAAAAGACATCGTGCTACAATTCCTTCCCCAACCAGGCGATGATGCTTTGACCTGTGGACCGGGTCCATTCTCGATGGCGAACAAGGAAACCGCCACCCTGATGATGGAGGCCGCCGGTTACACCGATATCTCGTTCAGCCGCGTCGATGCGCCCGTGCTTGTCGGCAATGATGTGCGCGATGCCATCGATTTCCAGTTGGCCATCGGTCCGGCCGGAGAAGTGTTCCGCGAGGCCGGCGCCGAGGGTGAAGCCAGGAGAGCCGAGATCGAGGCAGCGCTGGCAGAGGCGATCAACGCACAAAAAACATCGGCCGATGGCATCGTGATGGATTCCTCCTCATGGGTCATCAGCGCCACCAATCCCGAAAACTGAGACATGCCATTTCAAGGAGAAATTAGATGAACCAAGAAGCATCCTCCCGCCTTTCGTTCGACAAACCCGGCAGGGGCCGCGTCTACAACAGCATTCTGGAGACAATCGGCAACACGCCGCTGGTTCGCATCGGCAAGCTCGCTGAAGAATTCGGATGCCAGGGCGAAGTTCTGGCAAAGCTCGAATTCTTCAACCCGATCGCCAGCGTCAAGGACCGCATAGCCGTGTCGATGCTGGAGGCGATGGAAGCCGACGGAACCATTGGACCGGGCAGCGTCATTGTCGAACCGACATCGGGCAATACCGGCATCGGACTGGCATTTGCATGCGCGGCCAAGGGGTATCGCTGCATTTTGACCATGCCTGACAGCTTTTCCATCGAACGGCGCAAGCTGATGAAGTTCCTTGGTGCCGAACTGTCGCTGACACCGAAGGAAAAGGGGATCAAAGGCGCCATCGAACGGGCAAACGAGATCATCGCCGAGACCGACAAGGCGGTGATGCCATGGCAGTTCGGTCACCCGGCCAATCCGGAAGTCCACCGCCGGATGACTGCCGAAGAGATCTGGCGCGATACCGATGGCGTCGTCGATGCGGTGGTGCTGGGCGTCGGTACGGGCGGAACTCTGACCGGTGTCGGATCAGTCTTCAAGGAGCGCAATGCCGACATCAAGATCATCGCCGTGGAACCGGAAAACAGTCAGGTTCTTTCCGGCGGCACCCATTCGCCGCACATGATCCAGGGCATCGGGGCTGGATTTGTTCCTGACGTGCTCGATACCGACCTGATCGATGAAATTCTGATTGTCAGCAATGAAGATGCGATCGAAACCTCGCGCAAACTGGCGGCGGTTGAAGGCATTCCGGGCGGAATCTCGTCGGGTGCGGCGCTGGTGTCGGCGATGCGCGTGGCCGCTCGCGACGACATGAAAGGAAAAACGGTGGTGACGGTTCTGCCAAGCTTTGCCGAGCGCTATCTGTCGACCGCCCTGTTCGACGGTTACGACGCGTAAGACCCATCGAATTTGCAACAAAAAACGCCGCCGGATAGCACCGGCGGCCTTTTTCGATCAGGTGAGCCCGGCCTTGCGCAGGCCTTCCAGGTAGGTATCGATCTGGCTTGCTTGTGTGAGGTAAAACAGGCGTTCCTTGGCGTATTCGATACTGAAATCCGGTTTTACCTCCTTCAGCTGGGCAATGGCAGCTTCGGCTCTTTCCTTGTCCTCCAGATGTCCGAGCGCGGCCACGAGGTGGGCGAATGCCCAATATTGTGCGTTGGGAATCTGGATCGATTTCCGTGCCCAGGTGGCCGCTTCGGCGTATTCACTGCGAAACAGATGCGCCATTGAGCGGTAGGAGAAAAACGCCCATCGAAACGGATCGTGCGGACTGAGCTTGATGGCGGTGTCGAACTGCTCGATTGCTTCTTCAAGATGTCCGCCATAGGCCAGTGCGTCGCCGAGCCCGCAATAGGTCACGGCCAGGCAGGGATTGAGCTCGAGTGCCTGTTCCAGAGACTCGATCGCAAGGTCGTATTCGCGGCGCGCGAGGTAAACCCGCCCGATGGAGAAATATCCGTTCGAATCCTGATCATCGAGTTCGATGGCCTTTTTGGCCACGACGAGCGATTCATCCAGTCGATCCTGATCGGTCGGTGCATCGAAATAGACCATCGACAACACAATCGCATAGGCAAGCCTGGAATGGGCAGGTGCAAAATCGGGATCCAGCTCGATGGAGCGCCGCATCAAATCCTGTGCTTCCTGGTTGCTTTGCGGGGTGAATTTGTAGAACTGGGCGACACCGAGCTGGTAAAGGTCCCACGCGCCCATGTTCTTGCGTGGACGCCGTTCGGCCTTGCGCTGTTCGCTGATCCCGAGTTCGGCCTCCAAACGGGCGGCGACCGTCTCGGTGATGTCGTCCTGCAGCTCGAAAATGTCGACAATGTCGCGATCGAAACGCTCCGACCAGACGCTATTGGCCGTCGCCGCGTCGACAACCTCCACCGAGATGCGCGCCCGGGTTCCGGCCTTGCGAATGCTGCCAGTGACGATGTAGTCGGCTGACAGTTCCTTGCCGATCTGACGCGTACCCTTATTGCTGTCGCGAAACGCAAAAGCGGAGTTGCGGGCGATGACAATCAGCCACCTGTTCTTGGCGAGTGCGGTGGTGATGTCCTCGGTCACGCCATCTGCGAAATAGTCCTCCGACGGATCGCCGCTGAGATTGGCAAACGGCAACACGGCGATCGCCGGTTTACCGCCCACATCGTGGGGAATGCAGGAGGAGATGTGCGTCGGCGCAGAATCTTCGGCATCTCCTGGCGTCGCCGATTCGATAGCCGCAACAAAGCGGAAACCGCGTCCATGGATCGTCCTGATCGTGTGTTGCGACGCGCCATCGTCGCCAACCGCCTTGCGCGCGGCCTTTATCTGGCTGCTCAGCGCCGCGTCCGAGACGATCCTTCCGCTCCAAATCTCGGCAAAAATCTCATCACGGGTGACGGTGCGGACATGGTTGGCGGCGAGGAATGCGAGTAGATTGAAAACCAGCGGCTCGACGGGCACGGAGTCGCCACCCCGTCGCAGTTCGAACAGACCGGGATCGATCGTGTATTCGCCGAACCTGACGGTGCCGTGCCCGGGGGCAGGCTGCGCGGCACCGTTTTCCGCCGCCGTTTCCGCTTGCCCCTTGTCGCCCATTGACCCGTACCCGCAAATTCACATCAAACCAGACTGCCAATACCGGTCGCCCCGCGAATACAGCCTCGCGAGCCCGAAAATTCAAGGCAGTATCGGAACTTACAGTATTTTCTAATGTCACCGCAATCGATCAGAACGCGAACCTGGGATACCGCGTCAGAGGATTTCCAGCACAGTCTCCTTGGGCCGGCACAGGCGGGTACCCTTCGGCGTGACGACTATCGGCCGATTGATCAGTATCGGATGCTCGGCCATCGCATCGATCAGTTGATCATCGGTCTTGGCTGAATCATCCAGGCCCAAATCGGTAAACAGGTCTTGCTTGGAGCGCATGATTTCGCGGGCCGGCAGTCCGGTCGCGGCGATCAGTTCGACGATTTTGTCGCGGTTCGGCGGCGTCTTCAGATACTCGACGATTTCAGGTTCGATGCCGTGTTCGCGGATGATCGCCAGCGTGTTGCGGGACGTGCCGCAGTTGGATTGTGATAGATCGTTACGGCCATGGCAGACGCCTTCCAACTCTAGCTTTTGTCAGTGCAACGCGTGTCACCGGTCGACCAGCGGATAATGTCGGCATTGATGCGTCCGCCGAGTTTGGTCCGAACCAGTGGGCCATAAGTATTCACGGTGACGGGCTTTCCGGTGGATTCGATGACAAGCTTGGGCCTGCCGGTGGTGGCGGCACGGTTGACCAGAAGAATACGCGGATTGCCGGCAATCGTATCCAATTCGGGTATCATGCGATATTCACGAAACTGCCTGTTGCCGGATTGCATCCAGCAGCGCTGCCCGGCCTGATTGATGGTCTGGAGAATGGCAACGGATGTCGGTGCGCCGACCTCGATCGATAGCGGCCCGCCCACCGGCTCGCTCTGGCACGCCGTCAGCGCGCCAGAAACTGCCGCGAGAGCCAGGGCGGGCCTCATGCGGCCGCCTTCAGTGCGGCTTCAAACAGCGCTCGGCCGTCGTCACCGCCATGGGCGGCCTCGATCAGGTTTTCGGGGTGCGGCATCATGCCAAGCACGTTGCCGGCTTCATTGATGATGCCGGCGATGTCGTTGACCGAGCCGTTCGGGTTGGTGCCTTCGGCATAGCGGAAGACGACTCGGCTATCGCCTTCTAGGCGCGCCAGTGTTTCGGAATCGGCAAAATAATTGCCGTCGTGATGGGCGACCGGACAATCGATGACCTGACCCCGGCTGTAAGCCCTCGTGAAGGCCGTCTCTGCGTTCGTGACCTCCAGCCGGACCTGGCGGCAGACAAATTTGAGCGAGGCGTTGCGCATCAACGCGCCGGGCAGAAGGCCGGCCTCGAGCAATATCTGGAAACCGTTGCAGACGCCGAGCACGCGAACGCCCCTGGCGGCCTTTTCGGCGACGGCACGGATCGCCGGCATGCGCGCGGCAATGGCGCCGCACCGCAGATAGTCGCCGAAGGAAAACCCGCCGGGAATGACGATCAGGTCGACATCGGGGATCTCGGTGTCGGTCTGCCAGACGGTGACCGGCGGCTTGCCGGATATCTTGGTCAATGCGGCGATCATGTCGCGGTCGCGGTTAAGCCCGGGCAGGAGAAGGACGGCGGATTTCATCGTGCAATTTCGACCGAGTAATCTTCAATCACCGTGTTGGCCAACAGCTTGTCGCACATGGCGGTTATGTCGGTCTTGGCCTTCGCCTTGTCCGATCCCTCGATCTCGAGGTCGAACACCTTGCCCTGCCTTACCTGGCCGACGCCGTCGAAGCCCAGTGTGCCGAGCGCGCCTTCGATGGCCTTGCCCTGAGGGTCGAGAACGCCGTTTTTCAAAGTGACTGTGACGCGTGCCTTGATCACGGGACCGAATTCTCCCTAGTGAATGCTGTCGTTGTCGGCCTTGGAGGCGACCAGAACGGGGCCGGTTTTCGGTTTCGAACCGCCGTTCTCGTTGATGATGCCGAGGCGGCGGGCGACTTCCTGATAAGCTTCGACGAGGCCGCCCATATCGCGGCGGAACCGGTCCTTATCGAGCTTCTCGTTGGATTTGATATCCCACAGCCGGCAGGAATCGGGTGAAATCTCGTCGGCAACGACGATGCGCATCATGTCGCCCCTCGAACTGCCTTCCGCACTCGATCTTGAAGTCGACCAACTGGATGCCGACGCCGAGGAACAATCCCGACAGGAAGTCGTTGACGCGGATGGCCCAGCGCCATGATGTCATCGATCTCCTGCGGAGCGGCCCAGCCGAACGCGGTGATGTGTTCTTCGGAGACCATCGGATCGTCGAGCGCGTCAGCCTTGTAGTAGAATTCGATGATCGAGCGCGGCAGGACGGTGCCTTCCTCGATGCCAAGGCGCTTGGCGAGCTGACCGGCGGCGATATTGCGCACCACGACTTCCAGCGGAATGATCTCCACCTCCTTGATCAGCTGCTCGCGCATGTTGAGCCGCTTGATGAAGTGGGTGGGAATACCGATGCGGTTCAAATGCGTGAAGATATGCTCGGAAATCCGGTTGTTGAGCACACCTTTTCCGTCGACGATCTCGTGGTTTCTTCTTGTTGAACGCGGTGGCGTCGTCCTTGAAAAATTGCACAAGGGTGCCTGGCTCGGGTCCTTCGTAAAGGATTTTTGCCTTGCCTTCGTATATGCGGCGGCGACGGTTCATTGAATTGTTCTCTGGCTTGGCGGACAGCAATTTTCGCGTCCGCTGGATAGGCTTTGCGCGCGACCTAGCAAAACAGCGTCGCATTCAGCCGGTCTGTAGACGAATTGGCAGCCGATCTCAATGGAATACCGCAGGTCTTGCACGGCTTTTACGGCAAATTGCCCGGCATTTACGAAAAAAAGACGAAAGCGCGGCATTCGGCCTTTTGATTTATTGCGCGGTTGCCCATATTGAAGGGAAGGATATCGGCAAAACCGGAGGTGTTCTAGCTGATGAATACGATGAAGGATCGCGAAAACGCATTCGAAAATAAATTTGCGCATGATGCAGAGCTGAAATTCAAGGCGGAGGCCCGCCGCAACAAGCTTCTGGGCCTTTGGGCGGCGGAATTGCTCGGCAAGGCCGGCGATGATGCCGAGGCCTATGCAAAGGAAGTGATCGCTGCCGATTTCGAGGAAGCCGGCGATGAAGACGTGTTCCGCAAGGTGCGTGGCGATTTCGACACCGCAGGCGTCGATCAATCCGACCACCAATTGCGCCGCACCATGGATGAGTTGCTGGCGCAGGCCGTCGAGGAAGTTCAAAGCGAAGGCTGACCAGTCAGCATCCACATATCGATCGGGAGGACGGCCATGGCGCTCGTTGACAAGCTGCGCGCAGGCGAAACGGCATTTTGCGGATGGTCGCAACTTGCCGATGCCTTCGCAGCGGAGGGCATAGCCACGCTCGGTTTCGACGCCGTTCTTCTCGACATGCAGCATGGCGGACATGACGTCGGCAGCGTGCTGGGCGGCATCACGCTGGTAACGGGCGCCGGTGCGACACCATTTGTACGGATCCCCGTCGGCCGCAATGACATGGCCAGCCGTGCGCTTGACTTCGGTGCAGCAGGCGTTGGTCGGCGCCGATGATCAATAGCCGGGCGGATGCCGAGGCGTTCGCGGCGGCGATGAAGTATCCGCCCGTGGGCGGGCGCTCGTGGGGGCCGCTCAGGGCGCGTGCGCTGCAAAAAGACTTCGACAACAACCGTTATCTGGCCGAGGCCAATGGCGATACATTGGCGCTGGCGATGGTTGAGACCCGCGAGGCACTGGCCGTATTGGACGACATCCTGTCGGTTCGATGGGATCGATGGCGTATTCTTTGGTCCCGGCGATTTTTCGATCGCCTGGACGAACGGCAAGGCGATGAATCCAACCCTCGAAGACATGATGCCTGCCGTGGCCGAAATTGGCGGCAAGGCCAAGGTGGCGGGAAAGGTCGCAGCTATGTATGTCGGCGATCCCGGCCTGTGCGGCCGCTTTGCTGAGATGGGCTACACGCTTTTCGCCACAGGCAGCGAACAGCGATACATGTCGGACGGGGCAAAGCATATTATCGCGACGATGCGCGAAATCGATCGGCTGATTTTCGGTTTGAAGTAGTCGGCCCTAGCCCGGCAGCCGGGATAGAAATTTCGCAAATGTGAGCGTTCCCTCAGGCCACGGCCCGTAACCCGATTTGGCGTTCAGGTGACCCGCGTCGCCGGCGTCGATAAACAGCGAGCCCCACGCACCGGCAATGTCCTCGGCCACGTCGAACGGGCAGAACGGATCGTTGCGACTGGCGACGACAATCGACGGAAACGGCAACGGATCGCGCGGGTAGGGGCCAAACGTCATCAAGTGTTTTGGTTTGATTGACGGATTGGCGACATCGGGCGGGGCAACGAGAAAGCCGCCAGCGATCTTCTTGTCAATCTGTGGCAGCGCCTGAATGGCTGCGGCGACACCCAGCGAGTGGCCAATCAATATGGGCGGGCGGGTTGCCGTGTTGATGGCGTTGGCGATTGCCGCCGTCCAGTCTTCGCGCACGGGTTTCGACCATTCGGCCTGTTCAATGCGGCGCGCCGTCGACAGTTTCGCCTCCCAGCGGCTTTGCCAGTGATCGGGACCGGAGTTGGTGTATCCGGGAACGATGAAAATGTCGGCGTCGCGTACTTTCATGCTATTATAAGCTGTGGCTAATGAGATTAATCATGCGAAAGTTGTTGTTGGCTTTGGCGATTTCGCCTCTGGCAATATCTCCCGCTGTCGGCTGCGTGTTTGAGAAGACCTGTCGTCAGATGAGAAGCTGCGCAGAGGCGGCTTACTATCTGAATGTCTGCGGTCATGGCAAGCGTGATGGTGATGACGACGGACTCCCCTGCGAATCGCTATGTGGTAAGACGCACGCGGATTATCAACGTCGGCGAACTGCTGTTCGTTTTGTGCCAGGCGGGGGCGTCGATACAACGCCCCAGATATTCCGGTGCTCAGGAAAAAGTACATACAAACAGATGGATAGCTGCGCGGAAGCGTGATTTTATCTGGACAGTTGCGGCGCTACCCGTTTGGATGGCGAGAATGATGGAGCTTCCCTGTGAGTCACTTTGCCGTTAAAGCACTGCGTTACCTAACATGTGATCTGATGTGATCGGGAGAAACGGGATGCGAGGTGTAAGAATTTTGCGCGGCGGTTTGTTGCTGGCTTGCCAGTCGACAACCGTTTTGACCCGCCAAACCGGGCAAGGAGGAATGCGCATGTCGGCCTATCACGTCATGGCGGATGCCGAGGGCAAAGTGCAGCATCCTGAGATCCGCCATATCAGAGTTGGCCAGATCGGCAGGGCCCTGAAACTCGGAATTGACGATTTCCGGCAGAAACCTTCGCACTACGTGTTCCTGTGCCTGATCTATCCGATTGCCGGTGTCGTGCTGATGGCATGGTCATCGGGCGGTAGCCTTTTACCACTGCTTTATCCGCTGGCGACAGGTTTCGCCCTGATTGGGCCGGTCGCGGTGATCGGGCTTTACGAGATCAGCCGCAGGCGCGAACTGGGTCTCGACAGTTCGTGGCACCATGCATTGGAGGTACGAAAATCACCTGCGCTTCCATCGATCGCGGTGCTGGGTGCTATGCTCGTGGCACTGTTCGTGGCGTGGCTTTTGACCGCCAACATGCTGTATGTCCGCCTGTTTGGCGACGCGCCTCCGGCCAGTTTTTCGGATTTTTGGGACGGTGTGTTCAATACGCCTGAAGGATTCACCCTGGCATTTGCCGGAACCGCCATCGGCTTTGTCTTCGCGCTGGTGGTGCTTGCGACCACGGTCATCGCGTTTCCTCTGCTGCTGGACAAGGATGTCGGCGCAATTGCCGCGGTGGAAACATCGGTGCGGGTAACGCTTGCCAATCCGATGCCGATCCTGGCCTGGGGATTTGTCGTTACCGTGCTGTTGTTGCTGGGATCATTGCCGGTGTTTGCCGGGCTTGTGGTCGTGCTGCCGGTGTTGGGCCATTCGACCTGGCATCTGTACCGCATGACGGTGAAGAATGAGGCGACCTGAAGACGGCGTCGTTAACGCCTATCGCGGTTCCACCGGTTGCCGCAAGATCGTGCGCAGTTTTTCAGGCGCAACCTTACGGAAATCGCTCAAATAGATCTCATGGTGCCTGCCGACCATGCGAAGGCCGTTTTGCGGAATGAATTCATCGTGCATTGCCGCCAGCACCGGGGCCTCGTCGTCGTAGGAACCGATGTGTAGCGTCTGCACGCATTGACCTTCGTGCAGGGACTGGAGCCGGAGTTTGCCGAGCGGTTCCGCTGGGCACTTTGTAGCCGCCTTGTCGTGCGCGGCCTTAAACATCGGCGCGGTGATCCAATCGGGAGCCATGATCATCATGGTCCAGCTCCATTGCGATTTGTCACGCCTGCTGGTGAACGTCTTCATGTCGTCCGCCCACCACAAGCCTTCCAGCGGAGGCACGACATAGTCGCGATCAAGATCGTTCTTGCTGAGAAACTTCAGGGCATAGGCAACCGGAAACAGCGTCGCGATCGCGTCGCGATATTCTTCAGCGTTGTTCGGATCTCCCGCCCGTCAATCATCAGGTATTGAAGCGGCGGAATGTCGACAATCGCAAACTTGCCGTGCCGCGCACGGTAGGCGGTGAGCGATTTCTTGAAATCGATCTTCATCGTGTTCCATCATACTCCAATTACCGGAGCATGAGTTACCACAGCACTCCTGACAACATCATGTCAGTATCGGATTTTGCTCAATGCCGTGCGATCGCGTAATCGCGGAGCACATTGGCCTCCATTTCAACCTCGTCGATGCGGTGTTTGACGACATCGCCGACACTGACGACACCGACCAGACGGCCATTGCTCTCGACGGGAAGATGGCGCACGCGTCGATTGGTCATGACGCGCGAAATGTCGGCAATCGTATCGTCCGGCGAACAGGTCACAACACCTCTGGTCATCAGGCTGGATACTTCCAGCTCGGGCAGGCCGGCGCCGTGTTCGGCCAGTCCGTGCGCAACATCGCGTTCGGAAATGATGCCGCCAATTGACACACCGTCTTCGCTGACAATCAGCGCGCCGACCTTTTCTATTCGCAATCGCTGGGCAAGATTGGCAATGGATTCATCAGGCCGGACGGTCATCACCCGATCGCCCTTGGTGCGTAAAATATCTGCAACTTTCATCAGGCTTCTCCCTTGAGCGCGTTAGCGCCCGGAGAAGCCGGTTGCGATCGATCGATTATGCAGTCAAGCGCCAAGCCGGGAACCGATCGCCAATCAGCATCTTACCCGGGCACTTTCGGTATCATAGCACGGAATGGTGCGGGCGCGAAAAAACACTTTGTGATCAGGTGGATGCGCGTAGTACCGATGGCAGAGATTCAACTGGCATAGTTGGTGCCTTCGTCATCAAGAATCGCCTTCAGCTCGGCAAGATGCTTCTCGTCCTGACCGGGATAGGTCTCGATCTCATGGGCGGTTTTCTCGGCAACCTCGTCGGAGAGCAGCCGCAGTTTCTGCCCCGTCTGCAGTGCGCGGATGTAGGTCTCGGCGGCACGTTCGAAGAAGAACATGCGGTTGAACGTTTCGGCCACCGTTTCGCCAATAACCATGATGCCGTGATTGCCCATGACCATGACCTTCTTGGACGGATCGGAGAACAGGGAGGCGCAGCGTTCGCCTTCTTCTTCGAAAGCGAGACCGCCATAGTCGTTGTCGATGACGACGCGGTTGTAAAAAATGGCGGTGTTCTGATCGATTGGCGGCAGTGTGGAATCGGCAAGGCTTGCCAGCACCGTCGAGAAGATCGAATGCACATGCATGGCGCAGCGTGCATGGGGACAGTGGCGATGGATCGCACCGTGCAAACCCCAGGCGGTGGGATCGGGCGCATCGGGTCCGTCGAGCGTGTCGGGATCGGTGGCGTCAAGCAACAGCAGTTCGGAGGCGCGGATGCGGGAGAAGTGGACCTGGTTGGCGTTCATCAGGAACTGAGTACCGTCTTCGTTGACGGCGAGGCTGAAGTGGTTCGACACGGCCTCGTGCATGTCGAGGCGTGCGGTCCATCGAAACGCGGCGGCAAGGTCGACGCGCTCCTGCCAGTGTTCGATATTCGAGCCAGTTTTCACTTCCGCCAGAGCAACCATTGCCGATCTCCCTTTTTTGCTTTGAACGCAAGGTAACCCCGCAGGGGCCGGATTTCCAACATGATATGCGCCGCGAAATTTCAGAAATTGGCCACTTGCCGAATTTGTGAGAAGATCGGCCCTGCACGATTTCATGGAGGTACGACTATGAACTGGTGGCTTTTGGCTGGCACGGCGCTGACCGCGTTCATCGAGATGGGGCATGCGACCGCCGGCAAGAAAATGTATCTGAAACCGGCGCTTGCCGACATCAGTAACGACGAAGCCCGAACGACCATGAGTTTCGTCTGGCATTTGGCGGATGTGGCATTCATCATGATCATCGCCGGCGCTCTATTAGCCGCATTTTATGGCGGGCCGGGCTTGGTGACCATCATTGCAGGCGCGGCTGCGGTGTTCTTAGCAGCGCTCGCCGCGGTGCATTTGTGGTTTTCGCTGCGCTCGGGGATCGCAAGAGCGCCGATCAAGCTGTTTCAGTGGGCGCTGTTTCTTGTGACGTCCGCCGTGTTCTTCATGGCGTCGATTGCCTGAGCGTGCTCAGTCGAAAACGCGTGAGAAAATCGTGTCGACATGCTTGGTGTGATAGCCAAGGTCGAATTTCTCGCGGATGTCATCCTCTGAAAGTGCTGCGCAGACTTCGGCGTCAGCGAGCAGTTCTTCGAGAAAATCCTTGCCTTGTTCCCACACTTTCATGGCATTGCGCTGCACAAGCCGGTAGGCATCCTCGCGGCTGGTGCCGGCCTGGGTGAGCGCCAGGAGCACGCGTTGGGAATGAATGAGACCGCGGAACTTGTTCATGTTGGCAATCATGTTGTCAGGATAGATCACCAGGTTTTCGATGACGCCGGACAGGCGATTGAGCGCAAAATCGAGGGTCACGGTGGCGTCGGGCGCGATGCCGCGCTCGACGGATGAGTGCGAAATGTCGCGCTCGTGCCACAAGGCCACGTTTTCCATTGCAGGCACCACCGTCATGCGCACGAGGCGGGCAAGCCCGGTCAGGTTTTCGGTCAGCACCGGATTGCGCTTGTGCGGCATGGCCGACGAACCCTTCTGACCCTTGGAAAAGAACTCCTCGGCTTCCAGAACCTCGGTGCGCTGCATGTGGCGGATTTCGGTGGCGACATTCTCGATCGACGAGGCGATGACGCCAAGCGTGGCAAAAAACATGGCATGACGATCACGCGGGATCACCTGGGTGGAGACCGGTTCGGGCCTGAGGCCGAGTTTGTCGCAGACATGTTCCTCGACCAACGGGTCGATATTGGCAAAGGTGCCGACCGCACCGGAGATTGCACCGGTGGCGACCTCGTAGCGGGCCTTTTCCAGCCGGTTCTTGTTGCGGTCCATCTCGGCATAAAAACGGGCGAACGTCAGACCCATCGTCGTCGGTTCGGCATGAATGCCATGCGATCTGCCGATACGAATGGTGTCCTTGTGCTCAAACGCCCGCTTTTTCAGCGCGGCCAGCAGTTTGTCCATATCGGCGAGCAGCATGTCGGCAGCGCGGACCAGCTGGATATTGAGCGTGGTGTCGAGCACGTCGGACGAGGTCATGCCCTGATGGACAAAACGGGCATCCGGACCGACGATCTCGGCCAGATGGGTCAGGAAGGCAATAACATCATGCTTGGTCTCGCGCTCGATTTCATCGATGCGGGCAATATCGAACTCTGCGTCTCCGGCCTTTTGCCAGATGGTTTGGGCGGCCTGCGCCGGGATGACGCCGAGTTTAGCGAGCGCATCACAGGCGTGCGCTTCGATTTCGAACCAGATGCGAAACTTGGTTTGCGGTGACCAGATGGCGGCCATTTCGGGCCGGGAATAGCGCGGGATCATTGGGCGTCCTGACGAAGGAGAATGGAATCGGGCTGGTGGTACCAGAGCCGGGCGGATTGCTCAACGTGACCGATTGGCATTCCAGAACGAAAAAGCGAACAGGGCGATCAACCCCAGCGGAAAGTACAGACGCATGCCGAGCACGGCGAATTGATAAAGTGCGGCAGCGATGGTGAAGGCAAATTCGAACGCCCACCGCACCGTGAAGGGGTCGGCATGCCATTGCGAGAAGTAATAGCGGAAATGCAGGGCGTAGAGCATGGCGGTGATGCCGATGGTGGCAACGCTCAACGAGAAAAATGTCGCGGCAAACCGCCTCTCTCCGCGCTTCCGGCCGAGCAGGTTGGCAAGCGTCATCGCCGGGACGAACGCGGCCAATCCTCCGATCGCGAACAGGATCGCGATTGCCGGCAGCGACGGCGCGCCCAAGCGGTCGGCCAACCATAGTGAAAAGACGGCGCTCGCCGCCATGGCCGCCGCCCAGGCGAGGCTGCCGAAACAGGCGGTTGAGAGCGGAGGTGTTGCATTGCGCAGACGGCGAAACATTCCTGCCGCCTATCAGCCGATCATGACAATGTCGACCAGGCAGGAAACAGATCGCCATCTTCGGGCGTTGCCGCATATACGCCGCGCGCAATGGCGCGGGCCATGGTCATGGCGGCAACGGCGCAAATATCGGAGAATGCGACGCCGTCGCCAGGCGCAGCGCGATCTCCAGTCGCCAGAGCGAACACCAGATCGCCATCGAGCGGTGTGTGTGACGGCCAGATCGCCCGGGTGAACCCGTCATGGGCGGAAACGGCGAGCCTTTTGGCCTGCGCTTTGGACAGTTTGGCGTTGGTGGCAATGACACCGATTGTGGTGTTGGCGCCAGCCCGTTGCATCTCCCGGAATTTCAGCTGGATTTGCTTGGCTTCCGGCGGAATGGGCGAGGGCATGCCGAGGCCGCCGAATTCATCATTCATTTCGTGGGCTGCCGCCCAGAAATGCCGGGATTCGGCGATGTTGACTGCGCCGATCGGATTTGCCGCGACCAATGCGGCGACAATTGTGCCATTGCCGAGTTCGGTCGACGCCGAGCCAAGCCCGCCCTTCAAACCGGCCGTCGTTGCGCCGTAGCCGGCACCCGCCGTACCGATGGCAAAATCGGTCGATGCGTTGAGCGCGGCGTCAAAGCCGAATTCGCGATAGGGCGGAAAGCGACCCCAATCCTTGTCACCGCCATTGACCAGATCGAACAGGATGGCTGCCGGCACGATTGGAATCCGGGCATCGCCGACGACAAATCCCTTTCCCTGTTCGCGCAGCGCCGCCTGAACGCCGGAAGCGGCATCCAGTCCGAAGGCCGATCCTCCTGCGAGAACGAGCCCATCAATCGTCTCGACGCTATTCATCGGGTCGAGCAGATCGGTTTCGCGGGTTCCCGGTGCCCCTCCGAGCACCTGGACGGAGGCCACCGTCTGCGGCGGGCATAAAACGGCCGTCACCCCGGATTTCAGTTTTTCATCATGGACATTGCCGACCAGCAAGCCGTCAATGTCGGTGATCAGGTTTTTCTTGCCCGGTTTGAATGGCATTCACCGAACCTCATTGAAGGTTTCACCGTCGTAGCGGAACAGGCGATAGGGATTGTCGCTGCGGTCGCCCCTGGCATCGAACCGAAGTGTACCGGCTTCGGTCGCAAATACGGTGTTGGAGAGAATAGCGCTGAGGGCTTGTTCAGTTTCCGCGTTCAGTTTCAGTGCCTGCAAGGCGATCTCGGCGGCTGAGTAACCGGACAGCACATAGCCTTCCGCAGCAATGCCGTCGGCTTCGAAGCTTTGCAGAAATGCCGATGTCGCCACATCGCCGGCCTCCGGCAGGCCGATCATCAACGTGCCAGGCGCCAGGTCGACTTCGCCTTTTGCGGCGCGCAACGCCTCGCCTCCGGCGATGGTCAGCGGGTAGCCGATGACGCCGGCATCGCGCGCCAGAATGGCAATGTCGTCGCGGTTACCGCCAGCAAAAACGTGGGTTGCGCCGGCGCCTTTCAAGCGGCCGGCCAGGCCAATCTGATTATCGAATTGCGGTCGATAAGTATCTGTAAATACGGGTTTAAGGCCGGCCTGCTCGGCGGCGAGACGAAAACTCTCCGCCAGTTCGCGACCATAAATCGTACCGTCATCGACGATGGCAAAAAGCTTGTCTGACCAGCGCCTCGTCAGGATGTTGGAAATGGCCGCGCGCTCGGCGTCGGCCCGCGGTGCACTGCGGTAGACTAGCCATCCGGTTCGCGACCGTCTGTCGGTCAGGCTGTCGGTCCGCACGCCGGGCGTGACGACCGGAATTGAGGCCGCGCTCAAAATCGGCAGGGCTGCCTCAATCGCATCGGTGCACAGAAATCCGATTGCGATCCGTACATTGGCGGCAATCAATTGTTCGGCCGCGATGGCGCCGCCTTCGGCACTGCATTGGTCGTCCAACGTCAATGCCTCTGCGCCAGCCTTGTCTATGGCCTTTGCGGCGCCTGCCAGTATCTGTTGGCCAAGCCGGTTCGCCGGACCGCTCAAGGGCGCGACAATGCCGACAACCGCCTGGCCTGCATCGGCGGCAGCTGAAGCGAAAGCCGACAGAACCAAAAACAAAATTGCGGCGAGGCGCTTCACCTGCAAGGCAGACTCCATATATGCGGTGACGCGCTACGAGGTGTAGCGAACACCCGGACGGCGTTATCCCTAATGCGATGTGGGCTGCTGCGCAACACGGTGATTCAGTGTAAACAGCGGTTGTTGCTGCAAGTTCACGAGAACCTATATAACGGTTCACAATGATTGGATGGATCTTTGCTGAAAACGACCGACATTGATGGCAAGGCCTACCGCGACGCCATGGCGCGTTTTGCGGGCCATATCCATGTGATCACCACGGATGGCGAAGCCGGACGGCGGGCGATTGCCGCAACCGCGGTCACTTCGGTGTCCGACAATCCGCCAATCGTGCTTGCCTGCATCAATTTGTCGGTGGAGGCCAACGGCCAGTTTCTCAAAAACGGTGTTTTTGCGGTCAACACACTTGCAGAGAAGCACCTTGCACTTGCGCAGGCGTGTTCGGGAATAGAACGGGTTGGCCAGGATGAACGGTTCGCGACCGCACGCTGGGACCGTCTGGCAACCGGCGCTGCAACATTGGAGGATGCGGTAGCGGTATTTGATTGCACCGTTATGGAGGTTCGCGAAATGGCGACCCACTACGTGTTTTTCGGCAAGGTTGCCGCGGTGCGGTGCGGCGAAAACGAACCACCGCTGCTCTATCACGACCGCGGTTTTCGCTCTCTGCGGGATAATGCCTGATGGCTGATACGTCACCTCAGTTATTGCCGCAATCGATCGACGATACGTTGGACATGCTCGCGGCGGGGGACTATGTCGCGGACCGCTCATTGGCCACCGTCCTCTATCTCAGCCTCAAGATGGGCCGGCCACTGTTTCTGGAAGGAGAAGCCGGAGTCGGCAAAACCGAGATCGCCAAGGTGCTGGCATCGGCGCTCGGTCGCAAGCTGATCCGCCTGCAGTGCTATGAGGGGCTCGATGTCGCGTCGGCGGTCTATGAGTGGAACTATGCCGCGCAGATGATCGAAATCCGCATGCAGGAAGCCACTGGCGGGGCGGAACGGGATGATATGGAGAGAAACGTCTTCTCCGAAAAGCACCTGATCCGGCGGCCGATCCTCGAGGCGCTTGAAGGTTTGAAAGGTGCTGCGCCGGTATTGCTGATCGACGAGCTCGACCGCACCGATGAGGCATTTGAAGCGTTTTTGCTGGAGATTTTGTCGGAATTCCAGGTCACGGTTCCCGAATTGGGAACGATTTCGGCTGCGGAACCGCCGATCGTCGTGATCACGACAAACAGAACCCGCGAAATCCACGACGCGCTGAAGCGGCGCTGTCTGTATTATTGGGTCGATTATCCTGATGCGGAACGCGAACTGGAAATCGTGCACCGCAAGGTGCCGCAGGCCAACCAGCGTCTTTCCGCCGAAATCGTCTCTTTTGTACAGAAGTTGCGGGAAATGGATTTGTTCAAGGTGCCGGGTGTCGCCGAAACTATCGACTGGGCAGGCGCGCTGAACGAGTTGGACAAGGTCGCGCTCGATCCTGAAACCGTATCGGACACAATCGGTGTGCTGTTGAAGTATCAGGATGACATTGCGAGAATTTCGCAGGGCGACGGCGCCCGCATCCTCGATGAGGTCAAGGCGGATCTTGCCGCTGCGGAGTAGGCCAGCCGATGAAGCGCCACAAATTTAGTCCCGTTGTCGCACAACAAGACGGCAGACTTGCCGACAACATCGTCTATTTTGCCCGCACATTGCGCAAAGCCGGCATGCGGGTCGGGCCCGCCGCGGTCAAGGATGCGATTGAGGCGGTATTGGCGGCAGGGATCGGGTCGCGCGATGATTTTTACTGGACGCTGCACGCGGTGCTGGTGAACAGGCGTGAAGACCACGCGACGTTTGACGAGGCGTTCAGGCTTTATTGGAAGTCGCGCGAGCTGGTCGAAAAGATGCTGGCGATGTTTTCGCCGGTTGCACCCGATACCAGGGAAAAACAAAAGCCCCGCGCCGCCGAGAACCGGGTTAGCGATGCCTTGTTCGAGGGTCAGCGCAAGAACCAGCCACCACGCGAAATTCCCGAACTGGATGTCGATGCGCGGTTTACATTTTCGGGCAACGAGGTGTTGCGGGACAAGGATTTTGCGCAAATGACCGCCGCCGAACTTGCCGAGGCGCGCAAGGCGATCGCGGCATTGCGCTTACCCGCCGATGAAGTTGTCACGCGCCGTTATCGCCCCGATACGCGCGGC
The DNA here is from genome assembly GCA_963669285.2 of Rhizobiaceae bacterium. Taxonomy (GTDB): domain Bacteria; phylum Pseudomonadota; class Alphaproteobacteria; order Rhizobiales; family Rhizobiaceae; genus JAWKWH01. Next base: position 604,854 of record CAXXSI010000022.1, read on the forward strand.
AGGCGGGCCGACCCGCGCGCCATGATGCGTCTGGCGCTGCGAACCGGCGGTGATCTGATGCTGCCGCAGTTCCGTTCGCCCCGGGTGGTGCATCCGCCTTTGGTGGTGCTCGCCGATATCTCAGGATCGATGAGTGAATACACCAGGATTTTTCTTCATTTCCTGCACGCCCTGACCGAAAAGCGGCGGCGGGTGCACACGTTTGTCTTTGGAACAAGACTGACCAACCTGACGCGGCAGATGCGCTATCGCGATCCCGATGAGGCGCTGGCGGAGTGCACCGAGGTGGTGAAGGATTGGTCGGGCGGAACGCGTATCGGCGAGACATTGCACGAATTCAACAGCGACTGGTCGCGCAGGGTGCTTGGCCAGGGCGCGGTCGTGCTGCTGATCACCGACGGGCTTGAACGCGACGATATTGGCGGGCTGGAACACGAGATGGAGCGATTGCACAAATCCTGCCGGCGGCTGATTTGGCTTAATCCACTGCTTCGGTTCGACGGTTTTGAAGCCAAGGCGCGCGGGGTTCGGGCTATGCTGCCGCACGTCGACGAGTTTCGCCCGGTGCATTCACTGAATGCCCTTACCGGCCTGTGTGAAGCATTGTCGAGTGCCCGTTCCGGTGAATATGATCCGAGGCGTATGCGGATCTTACATGAAGGGCTTGCGGCCTGATGTCTGGGGATGTCGATGGAACCGAATACTGAAAATACGCGCGATCCGCTTGATGTTGCCGAAGCGTGGATGAGCCAGGGACGCGACGTGGCGATCGCAACGGTGGTCGAAACGTGGGGATCTGCGCCCCGGCCGGTCGGCAGTCACCTGGTCATCGATGCTGACGGAAATTTTGAGGGTTCGGTTTCCGGTGGTTGTGTCGAAGGTGCTGTGGTGGCCGAAGCCGCTGATATTCTGGAGAGCGGTGAACCCAAGATGCTTGAATTCGGCGTGGCGGACGAGACCGCATGGCAGGTTGGCCTGTCGTGCGGCGGCAAGATCCGCGTCTATGTCGAGCGGTTGGGCTGAATGGATCCGCTTGTCCTGAAAAAGCTGAATGCGGAGCGCCGCGCGCGCCGGGCGGCGATTTTGATTACGTCGCTCCGCGACGGCCGTGACCGGATTGCTCGCGAAGGCGATGAGATCGCAGGCGAACTGGGGCAATTGGCCCAGCAGGCGCTGCGTACCGGCAAATCAGCATTGATCGTCGCCGATGGCGAAGAATTCTTTCTCAATGCGCACCTGCCGCCGCCGCGGCTGGTGATCGTCGGCGCGGTTCATATCTCCCAGGCACTGGCACCGATGGCTTCGATGTCCGGATTCGATGTGGAGGTGATCGATCCGCGCACCGCATTTGCCACGCCGGAACGATTTGCCGGTATCAGCGTGTCAGCAGAATGGCCCGAGGATGTCCTGAAACAAAGACCGCTTGACCGCTACTGCGCGCTAGCGGCGATTACGCATGATCCCAAGATCGACGACTACGCGCTGCGCGCGGCGTTGGAGGCGGAATGTTTCTACGTCGGCGCGCTCGGTAGCCGAAAGACGCACAGCAAGCGTTTGGAGCGGCTTCACGCAAACGGTGTGAGCGAGGAGCAAACGGACAGGATCAGGGCGCCAATCGGTCTGAATATTGCTGCGCAGAGCCCCTCTGAGATCGCCGTTGCAATCCTGGCGGAGATCATCGAGGCCTTTCGAAGGCGCGGACTTATCGGGGCGACGGCGGGATGAAGTTCGGTCCGATACCGGTTGACGATGCGCAAGGGGCGATCCTCGCGCATGGCGTCAGGCTGGATACCGTCTCGCTTTCCAAGGGCAAGATCATCGACTCCGCCGATATTGCCGCTCTTCGTGTGGCGGATGTTTCCCGGATCGTCGTTGCCAGGTTTGAACCCGGCGATGTGGGGGAAGATGACGCTGCAGCACGCATCGCAGACGCAATCACGGGCGAAGGATTTTCGGCGCGAACCGCCTCGACTGGCCGTGTCAATCTGTTCGCTGATGCAGCCGGCGTTTTTACCATCGATGCCGGGGTCGTCGGCCGGCTCAATGGCGTCGATCCGGCGATAACGTTTGCGAGCCTGCCAAATCATGCGCCGGTGACACGAGGTCAGATGATCGCGACGGTGAAGATCATTCCATTCGCGGTCGCCGGTGCGCTGGTCGACAAGGCAGCGGCCATCTGTGCAGTCGGCGCGATGATGAGCGTGCAGCGCTATCGTTCCGTCAGCGCAGGTTTGGTCCAGACGGTGCTTCCCGGAACGAAGCCGACCATACTCGACAAGACCGAACGCGTGACGGCGTCAAGACTGATGAGGTCGGGAAGCGGAATTGGCAACGCAATCCGCTGTGCGCATGAAACCGTGGCATTGAGCGCGACCATCAAGGAGATGGCTGCGAGCAGTGAACTGGTGATCATCTTTGGCGCGTCGGCGACGAGCGACGCGGACGACGTCATTCCGGCGGCCATTCGATCAGCCGGCGGCAGGGTCATCCGCGTCGGTATGCCGGTTGATCCCGGCAACCTGATCACAATTGGCGAGATCGCCGGGAAGCCGGTAATCGGCGCTCCCGGTTGCGCACGAAGCCCCAAGGAAAATGGTTTTGACTGGATTCTCGATCGTACACTGGCCGGGATCGACCTGACAGGCCGCGATGTTGAATCGATGGGTGTCGGCGGACTTCTGGCGGAAATTCCGGTGCGTCCGCGCCTGCGCGAAAAAGCAAAGGAAAAGAGCTCCTTGAAGACACACGCAATCCTGCTCGCGGCCGGCCGTTCGAGCCGTATGGGAGGCCCGAACAAGCTGTTGGCGACTTTCGATGGCGTGCCATTGATCAGGCGGATCGCCGTTGAAATCATGGAAGCCGGACTGCCGCTGACGGTGGTTACGGGCCATCAGAGCGAGCAAATCGGGACTGTTCTTGAGGGGCTGGATGTCTCATTTGTCCATAATCCGGATTATGCCGACGGACTGTCCGGTTCGCTGAAAACCGGCATTCGTTCCATAGCCGGTGCGGCCGACGGAGCGATGATGGTTTTGGCCGACATGCCGGAAATCTCGGCAAACGATTTTCGGGCCCTAAACAGCAGGTTCGCTGAGACATCGGGTTTGTCGATCGTTCGTGCTACCCATGGTGGAAAGCGCGGAAATCCGGTCATTCTGCCCAAATCGGTGTTTGCGCTGGTGGATCAGATCGAGGGTGATACCGGCGCCCGGGCGATCGTGGAATCCGGTAATGTCCCAGTTGTAGACTTGGAAATCGGCAGTGCTGCGAGTATCGATGTCGACACGCCGGAGACGCTGAAAGCGGCGGGCGGTGTTATTGGGTCTGCCAGCGATTGAGTTGATCGCAAAAAAGCAAGTTCAAACGGTTGCGGTTTATCCATATCATTCAAGCGCTTGACGCATCGCCCGCTTGGCAGCATTTTTCACATCAGCACCGTCGAAATCCTCACACGATGGCAACATCGCGCTATCGCGTTCTCCTCGCTGATGTGAAAAATGCTTGCCATCAAACCGCTCCCAGTTAAGCCGGACACGCTCTAGGTCAGTCGAAAATCATTAACCAATCTAGTGGGAAATGCTGATTTAGCATTTGCTAACCAACACACGAAAGCCGGGATTAAACGTTGGCGGATAGTGTGCCGCGCAGGCTACGGGGGTTCTTGCTCGCAGCGGCCATGTGCGGTGGTTACCGCCATTCCGTTTGTCGATACCAATAACAACCTGCTGCCGAAAACAACGATCCGCCACAAAAAACCGGCGGGCATTACATGAAGGCTGTCAAAGGAGTCCATTTATGAGAAGCCTATTTAAAGTCGTTGCTGCGGTTGCAGTTCTGGCACCTGTCCAGGCTAATGCTGTCACTGCCAACATTCCGTTCAACGGTAACATCGCCGACACTTGCGCGATCACTGTTGTCTCAAGCGGTACCATTACCCCCAATGCAACTTACTCGCAGCTGAGCTCGAACAATCCTGGCGGTGCCGCCGGTGCGGCCACGATCATGGCTACGGGCACGGGTTGGGATGTTTCGGCTGATGCGCCGGCGGCATTTAGCACCGAGCCGGTTGTCACGGCATCGACGTTTGCTGCGACGTATGATCTTTCGGGCGCCAATACGGCCTCGAATGTTCCGGGTGCCACAACCACAGCCCTGAACAACGGATTGACCAACGTTTCTGTTGATCTGACGGCGACCCATCCGACGGGCAGCTATCAGGCGGGTACATACACCGCAACTGTGGTCCTTCGCTGCGAATAAGGGACTTCGCAACCAAGAAGGCGTTAGTGGGGAAAGGGAACAATCATGAGAAAATCAACCAGTTTGCTTGCTGGCGCTTTATGTCTAGCGCTGCTGCCCTCCGGGGCGGCAGCACAAGCCATGTCGCCGATGCGGGCGGAAGTTCGCAGTTTCACCGATAGCTTTGCTATCAGGGTTTATCCTGCCAATCCGTATCAGCATCGGATTCGACTTGAGGTCAGAGTTTACGACCACAAATTCCGTGAAGTGAAAGGGGCGGTGGTCTCACCGCAAGTCTTCACGCTCGGCGCGCGGTTCTCGCGGCCGGTCACTGTTATGGTGCCATTCGACGGTGTCACGAAGCGCAAAGTTCGCATCTGCACCGAATCCATTCCATTCCCGGGCCAGACGACCCGGATCAAGGCTCAGGTATGCGGAAAATTTCTCGGCGAGCGTCTGTAGTTGCAGCCGCATTTGTCGCCTGTGTGGCCGGATCCGGTGCGCAGGCGCAGAACACGAACATCGTCAATCAGGACGTCACGGGATTTAATTTGCCGGGTGTGCAGTTGCCGCAAGGCCATGACGAAGTGCGCGCTGCTGATGGAACCACCTGTCGCTCAGCTGTTTCGGGCGCTGGTGCTTATCTTGATGCCGGTCTCATCGGAAACCCGGACAGTACCGGCGGCAGCAAGGGTTTGTCTGCCTACGGCCGTGTCGTGATCCCGCTTGGCAAGAAGCCGGGTCGGCTTGATTGCGGGCGTCTCTACGATCTCGAAGTCCAGCGGCTGCAGATGGAACTTCGCCTGATGCAGATGGGACTTGGCCGCCAGGGCCGCCTCGGTGACCAGACTGCGTCCATCGACGGCACCGGTGGCAATGATACTGGTGTTGAACAACCGGCACCTAAAGCCAAGGAAGCCGATTGGGCCGACGAGGGCTGGAGCACTGAAGGCAAAGAGTAAATGAAGCAGAGGTTCGGCAGCAAATTCGGGCAGGGAAGGCTGGATGTCCATCGCAGCGCGCCTGCCCGCGTTCGCCGAACCAGGCTTGCCTGCCTCGCTTTGGCGGCATTTGCCGCTGGCGTAATTCCTCAAGCCGGCGCTCAAAACGGAGGTATCAATGGCGGACCCATTGGTGCTGAAAACCTGATTGAGTGGGCGGCTGCCGCCAACAAGCATTTTTGCATGGTCGTTGTCGGTAATCCGGGTACGATCGCACCGGCAATCGGCAATGCCTCGCTCAGCTCGAAAGTTGCGGGCGGCTATTCGGGTACCGCGGAAATCACGACAACAAACTCGAGCTACCGGGCAAGTGTTGTCGCTCCGGCTGCATTTGTTTCGAGCCCAAATCTTGGCGGCCCGGTAACGTTTCTCGCCGAGTTTTCCGGCACTGGCGCGACGAATTTCTTCAATATTCCCAGCCTGAACGAAATCAAGCTGAAAAAGGGCACGACCAGCATCAAGGCCGATCTGACCGCGACGATTCAAGGCGCGGCCTTTTCCGCCGGCAACTATCAGGCCGAAGTCATGCTGAGGTGTGAATGATGGCTGGCATAAATAAGAAAGCGGATTTCCCCGCCAGAAGGACGTCGCGACGATTGAAGGTACGGCGCCTGTCGGTGTGCCTAGTTGCCGGCTGCCTGACATTGCCGGTGTTGTCCAAACCCGGAAATTCCGCCACGAGTGGTGTGCCATTCTCGGTCAACCTCGCCGACCGGCAATACTGCCTGATCAACGTGCTTCAGCAACCGGGCATATTTACCCCCAACCCGGCATTGACAGAGCTCAGTTCCAAAAATCCCGGCGGTCTGCCTGGTATGATCGACGTGCAAACCACCAATGGCAGCTATGATCTGTCGATCGATACGCCGATCTCATTTACGCTGGAACCGCCCGGTGGCGGAGCGAACACGAACTTTTCTGCGACCATGACCGGGATTTCGTTTTCGGGTTCGGGTAGCGGCACGTTCGGTGAAACAACCGCCCAGACCAACCTCAAGCGAGGGCTGACCACGGTGATGGTGCATTTTATAGCAACGCGTACTGCCGGAACCTTTCCGTCGGGTAACTATGCTTCGGTCGTCACGATGCGGTGTGAGTAACCGCCAGCGGCCCATTGTCTAATAATGTTGATCCAGAATTGCGAGCGCAGCTGAAAATGCGGCCATCTTCGTGTCGTCTTTTGGCGCGTGCCATCGTGTAGTTGGCGCTTCGTCACTGCTGGTATCGGTCGTTTCACCGGAGATACAGTTGTCGGGTTCACTGATTGCTTCGTGCGCCGGCATCAATTACCAACCGATCGGATGGCCATCGAATTTCATCCGAAGGGTTCATATGAAAATCAAACGCATCGAGAGTTTTGCCAACGAGTTCGTCGGCTTTGTGCGGGTAACCGCCGAAGACGGTTCACAGGGCTGGGGGCAGGTCTCGACGTATCATTCGGACATCACTGCCCAGGTGCTGCATCGTCAGGTAGCGCCCTGGGTGCTGGGGAAGGATACGACCGATCTCGATGACCTGCTGGATATCGTCACGGAGCGGGAGCACAAGTTTCCCGGCTCCTATCTGCGTCGCGCCATGTGCGGATTCGATACCGCCGTTTGGGACTTGCGCGGCAAACAGGCCGGCAAGCCGGTTACGGAATTGATCGGCGGCACACCCGGCAGCATCCGCGCGTATGCCTCTTCGATGAAGCGCGATATCACGCCGGACGACGAAGCGGAACGACTGAAACGTCTGCGCGATGAAAAGGGATTCGACGCATTCAAGGTCAGAGCCGGATCCGAGGTCGGGCGGAACCAAGATGAATGGCCGGGGCGGACTGAAGAAATTATCCCGACGATGCGAGGTGAGCTTGGCGATGGTGTCGATCTGCTGATCGATGCCAATTCCTGTTACGTGCCGGACCGGGCGATCGAAGTGGGGCTGATGCTTCAGGATAACGGGTTTTGCCACTACGAAGAGCCTTGTCCCTATTGGGAACTTGAGCAGACCAAACAGGTGACCGAGGCACTCGAGATCGACGTGACGGGTGGTGAACAGGATTGCGACCTGACGATCTGGCAGCGCATGATCGATATGCGGGCCGTCGATATCGTGCAGCCGGATGTATGTTATCTGGGTGGGTTGGCGCGAACGCTTCGTGTCTGCCGCATGGCCGAGGCGGTCGGGATTCCGGTAACGCCGCACTGTGCCAATCTCTCCCTGGTGACGTTGTTCACGATGCACGTGTTGCGCGCGATCCCCAATGCCGGAAAGTACCTCGAGTTTTCAATCGAGGGAGCGGATTACTATCCGTGGCAGGAGGCGCTTTATGTCCACTCGCCTTACGATATCGCCGATGGAAAGGCGACGGTGACGGAGCGACCCGGCTGGGGCGTTGAGATCAATCCTGACTGGTTGGACAGAGCGACCTACCAGGTCAGTGATGTCGAATAACACCCTGGTTTGGCACCGCTGGTGAACAGCGCAGTTATTTATTTGCCAATGCGGTAATTGCGGTGATCCGCGTATGCCGCAAACCCGTAACCCTTTCAGCAAGGCAATGCCTTGGAAAGGTCGGGCATGGAATTTCCCTACAAACGTAAAATCGCGGTCATCGGATCCGGAATATCAGGCCTTTCTGCCGCCTGGCTTCTATCGCAACGCCACGATGTGACGGTGTTCGAAAAAGAAGGTCGTCTGGGCGGGCATTCCAACACCCGCATGGTCGAAACCGCAGACGGTGCCATTCCGGTCGATACCGGTTTTATCGTCTACAACCGACGCAATTACCCCAATCTGACCGCGCTGTTCGATTATCTTGATGTGCCGACTTCGCAATCAAGCATGACATTTGCGTTTTCCCTCAATGGCGGGGCCTACGAATACAGCGGTGGCAAGGGGCTCGACGGCTGGTTTACGCAGAAATCGAACCTTGCCCGTCAAAGCCACTGGCGGCTGATCAAGGACATATTCCGATTTTTTCGCGAAGCGCCGGACCGGGTGAACCACTACGGCGACGGGGTTTCAATCGGCGAGTTTCTCGAGTTTGAGGGGTATTCGGCTTCCTTTCTGCATAACCACATCCTGCCCATGGCCGGGGCGATCTGGTCGGCGCCAGCTGAAACGATGATGGCTTACCCCGCGCATTCATTTCTCGACTTTTACCGAAATCATGGTCTGCTCAATGCGCGCAATCGGCCGAAATGGCGCAGCGTTGTGGGCGGCAGCCGCGAATATGTGAGCCGGCTCGCCGACGATGCACATTTTACGGTGCGTGTTGGTTGCGCGGTCGTCGCGGTACGCCGGACACCGGATTTTGTTGCCATTCACGAGAGCGACGGGACCGAGCGCCGGTTTGACGACGTCATATTGGCAAGCCATGCAGATGCCAGCATGACGATGCTGGCCGATGCGGACAGTACGGAGCGAAAACTGCTCGGCCGGTTTTCGTATTCGGACAATCAAGTGGTTCTGCATGAGGATGTATCGGCGATGCCGCGGCGAAAGAGGCTGTGGTCGAGCTGGAACTACATGGCCGATAGATGCCGTCACCTGCCGGGAGAGCGTTCTTCGGTGTCGTATTGGATGAACAGTCTGCAGCGCCTGGAAACCAGCACGGACCTGTTTGTCTCGGTCAATCCCTTGAGGGAGATTGATCCGGCGGCAATACACTATGAAACGCGTTATCGGCATCCGATTTTCGATCGTGCGGCTGTCGCCGCCCAAAAATCGCTTTGGGCGCTGCAGGGGCGCAATCGTACCTGGTTCTGCGGCAGCTATTTTGGCTACGGTTTTCACGAGGACGGCTTGCAAAGCGGTTTGGCCGTGGCTGAGGCGCTTGGCGGATTGCGCAGGCCTTGGAACGTCGCTGATGAATCCGGGCGAATTCACATCGGCGAGACCGCACCGGTATTTCTGGAGGCAGCCGAATGACCTTCCCGAAGCCGGCCTTGTACGCCGGCAAAGTCATGCATCGCCGGATCAATCCGATACGCCACAGTCTCCGTTACCGGGCGTTTTCGGTGCTCGTGGATCTCGACAATATCACTGCTGCAATCGGCGATAGCCGGTTGTTCTCGCACAATCGCTGGAACGTGTTGTCGCTTTGCGACCGCGATCACGGCGATGGGGAGACACCGGACCTGGCGTGGTTTGTCCGCGACCTTGTTCGCAAACGACTGGGGTTGGGTGCTTACCGTGTCTACATGTTCGCGTTTCCGCGGGTGTTCGGCTACGTCTTCAATCCGCTGACCGTTTTCTTCTGTCTTGATCGCTCTGGCGCAGTGGCCGCCATCGTTTACGAGGTCAACAACACGTTCGGCGGGCGAACTCACTATGTCTGCCGCGTCAGTGAAACTGCAGGTCAGTTGTCGGTCGGCAGCGCCAACAAACAACTTCTCGTTTCGCCGTTCAACGGTGAATGCGGCCGATACGGTTTCCGACTTGATTTCGACGACCAAAGGCTGGTGCTCGGTGTCGCCCTGAGGCAATCCGGCAGGCCGGTGTTGAATACGAGCTACGCTTCGACCCGAAGGGAAGTTGACGGACACAAACATTGTCCGGCTGGTCTCGGCGATACCTTTGATGACGCTGAAGGTTATGGCGGCAATTCACTTTGAGGCGCTGAAACTGTGGATGAAAGGTTTGCGCCCGCCCGGACCGCTTCGTCGTGCGCGCAAATCCGGCCACAACAAAAACGGTGATCCAGGAATGGCAATTCCCGAAACGCCGATCCGGAAAGTTTGAAACCATGCTCGACCTTGTTGCGCGTAAGCCGCACGGAATGCCGACCAATCTGTTGACCGGTTTTTTCACCGGTGATGTTGAGGCGTGGGGATTGGTCGTTCCGCGGTTTGGCCGTTCGCCGAGAAAATTCACCTTGCAGATGAGCGGGTCTTGGACCGGTTCCAGGCTTGTGCTTGCTGAGCGGTTCGCCTTCGCCGATGGCCAGATCGACGACCGTATCTGGGAGTTTGATTTTGAGCCTGGTGGGGCGTTCACCGGCCGCTGCGATGAACTGGCAAAATGGGGCAGCGGTTTTGTCAGTTGCGAAGAGCTGGTCATGCAGTATCAGTTTAATCTTCGCATTCGAAATCGCGTGGTTCCCGTCCAGTTCGATGACCGAATGTACCGGATCGACGAGCGAACCATCTCCAATCGCGCGGTGATGTACAAATTCGGCATTCGGCTTGGTGAGGTGAATGCGGTTTTCCGCAAGACACGGTCTTGAAGACCTGATTCAGGTCGTTGCCGAATTGATTCTCATTTCAAGATGAACTTGTTGATAATCCAGAAGAAAAGCGGGTTGGGTAATATCCGCAATATTTTCAGCATAACCACGAAGCGGGTGGGGAAGGCGATTTCGTAACGGCGCGAAATCAGGCCTTTGGCGATGCGGTCGGCAGCCGTTTCAGCACTCATCAGGAACGGCATCGGGAACTTGTTAACCGCGGTCATTGGCGTGTCGACGAAGCCGGGATTGATGATCGTCACGTGCACGCCCATGCGCAGCAATTGCGGCCGGATGGATTCGGTCAGGTTGATGAGCGCGGCTTTCATCGGCGAGTAGGCGGCTGCATTTGGCAGACCGCGATAGCCGGATACCGAGGCAACGATAGCGACGTGGCCGCCGCCACGCTCGATCATTAACGGCACCACCGCGCTGAGCACGTTGATCACACCCATGAAGTTGACATCGACAGCCTTGGCGAATGCAGCCGGATCAAACTCCGTCGGTTTGACCGGATGCCAAGCGCCGGAGGAAATGACGACCAGGTCTAGCGGTGTCGTTTCGCCGAGCTGGCGCGCGACATTTTCGACCGCTTGTGCATCTGTCACGTCGACAGGTGCGGTCAGCATTCGGTCATGTTGTGCGGAGAGTGTTTCCAAACTGTCGGCGGATCGTGCCGACACCGTGATCGAGTTGCAGTCACCTGCAATACGTTTCGCAAGCGCCGCGCCAATCCCGCTGCTGGCGCCAATGATCCAGGCGTTTTGCCACCGTGGTGTACTGGATTCGGGCAACGATTCAGATGCCGATGAGGGGCTGTAGCAGCCGGCTGGCGAAACCCTTGAACCGTGTCGGTGCTTCGGTGGCAGCAAGGCAGATACAGTCTTCGCTTGATACGACATGCGGCTGATGTTCGACGTGATCATCCAGGTCGGCAACGTCGCCCGGCCCAAAATGGCCGATTTCATCTTCATAGGCACCGGAAATGATCAAAGTCATCTCCTGTCCGCCATGGCCATGTTCCGGCACGCTCCTGCCCGGAGCAATCCGTAACAGACGAAGTGATGATTTCGCCGATGTAGACAGTGCGATGGGTTTCTGCCAGACGCCCGGCCCGACGCGCTTCCAACTGACTTCGTCGATAGTACGGTCAATGTAGTGATCCAGCGCCCGCGGCATTTTGCGCCAATCATTGCCCCGTGGTTTCCGTTGGACCGGAAATGAGATCGGCTGATGCGCGTTGGCCTCGCTGACATTGATTTTCTCGAGCAGGCGGCCGAACGATCCGTCGGACACGTTGACGTCTTCAGAACCCTCCAGCATCGCACCGCCGATAAGTTCGGCGGTCTTGAGCGTTTCGCGACAATGAGCACAGGTTTCAAGATGGCACGAAACGAGGACAGCAAACGCCTCATCGAGCGTACCTGCGGCATAAGCCATTATCGATGCGTCGTCGGGATGATGTTTGATGTTCACAGCACATCCTCCAGATTGGTTTTAATCTTCTTGTAGGCAAGCCGCATGCGTGACTTGACCGTTCCCAGTGGTATGCCGAGACGGTCGGCTATTTCGGTTTGGGCGAGATTTTCGACAAAGGACATCGTGATAATCTGCTTTTGCTCGGCGGGCAGGTCGCTCGCGGCATCGGCCACCAGGCGGTCTCGTTCGGCATTCAGAACGAGCTGTTCGCCGTCGGGGTCATCATCGGGAACCTCGTACTCGCCGATATCGACGTAATGCCTCGTGCCTTGACGCCGAAAACGGTCGATCCGCCGGTTGCGCGCAATGGTGAAGATCCAGGCACCGGGACTACCGCGCCATGTGGAAAACTGATGCGCCTTGTTCCAAACCGTTAGCATCGTGTCCTGCATCAGGTCTTCGGCCAGTTCAGGATCCGAGTCATGTTTCAGCATCAAGGCTTTGATTTTTGGGGCGAAATGCGCGAATAACCGTTCAAAGGCTTTCTTGTCGCGGGCCAGTGCGACCCGTTCCATCAGAGCCGTATGGAGTTCGGTCGTTTCATCCACAAGAATAGCTTTTCTGTCGGCTGCGTTTTGAAGCGCAATCATTAGCCTCATTCCTCAGTGAGTACCAGTTACGCTCGCTGGATGCTGCCGGATCACCGTACTTCTGAAATTATTGTCAACTTGCGGTCGCGGGCGAAACCGTGTTGGCTTGCGGAAAATCTCATTGGCGGATCCGCATGACGTTCAGGCTATTTTCCGACAAGCAGCGACCGGTGCATTTGGGACCCTATCCGCTGGAACGATTGCAGCGGCGTGAGACGATGCCAGACCTGGAGGCGGTGACGCCGATGGAGGCTGTTGCCTTCCGGCGGGCCGAGGCTCCACAATCGATCGTCAATGCAATGGGCGAATATCAGGCGATGCTCGACGCAATCCGCGACGGGCTTGTCAACAAGGCCAAATCCGAAATTCCCGATGATACCCTGGAGCGGGCAAACCACATCAAGGCGTTCGGTTATTTCTCCGATGCATCTATGGTCGGAATCTGCGAATTGCCGGATGCCGCCATTTTGGAAATGCCGTTTCGAAATCCGGATATCGACAGACTGGCGGAGGATTTAAAGACCCGGCAGACCAAGACTCTGGCTTCGGGCATCGACATGATCATGGCCGATTTGAAGGACTCGATGGAGGCGCCTCCGACCACGATTGACGGCCATAGTCATGCGGTCATCTTTGCTTATGAGTATCCGCGTGATCCGACAGAGGATGAACCGGGGTCGGGATGGATCATGGACGCGCAGGCGGCGCGGGCCAGCCTTCGTGCCTCGGAGACGGCAGTCGTCATAGCCAACTATCTTCGGTTGCTCGGTTTTGCTGCACGCGCACACACCGGATCTTCGTCGGATGCGGACCTGAACAAGCTCACAGTTGCGGCGGGATTGGCGACCGACGAGGCAGGCCAATTGATCAATCCCTATCTGAATTCACGATTTGGCGTCGCGGCGGTTACCACCGATTGTGCGCTGGCAGCCGACAAGCCGCTAGTGCCGCTCGTCGAACAACCGCGCTCCGGGACACATGGACTGGCGTGGAAGCTGGGAAAGGGATTTGCCAAGAACGCCGGTAATCGCGAACCATTCGCGAAGCGCCGGTTCGTCGATGGGCCACATCCCTTCGAAACACTCAAGCAAGTTGATAAGCCGACTACCTATATCGATGAAACCCGCGTTGCGCGTGTGCCCAAGCGTACCGACATGTTCGCCCGGGCGCAGTTTGGAGACATGGGCAAGGCGGTTCAGGACGGAGCGAAAGGCGGCCACTACGCACGCAAGTCTGCACCGTCGATGGCGCAGCGCCGTGCACTTGGTGCATTTGTTCTCATTCAGGACGGTGAGCCGGCTATAAATATCGCGCCAGAAACCGGGGATGCGCAGCGCAATGCCGACAACGTAAAGGCGGCTTCCTATTTTCTCGGCGTTGACGCGGTAGGTCTGTCTAGTTGCCCGGACTGGACCTGGTACAGCCACGATGCGCTCGGCGAGCCGATCGAACCGCCGCACAACAATGCGATTTCGATGATCATCGATCAGGGTTACGAGACCATGGAGGGCGCGTCGGGCGATGACTGGATTTCGGTGGCGCAGTCGATGCGTGCTTATCTGCGCTTTTCGCTGCTCGGCGGCGTGATCGCAAAGCAGATCAGGAATCTCGGTTATGAAGCGAAGGCCCACACGGTGCTGGATGGCGAAGTGCTGCAACCGCCATTGCTGTTGTTGTCGGGACTGGGAGAGGTCAGCCGTATCGGCGAAGTGATCCTCAATCCATACCTCGGTCCGCGGCTCAAATCCGGTGTCGTGACCACAACCATGCCGATGTCCCACGACAAGCCGATCGATTTCGGCCTGCAGAATTTCTGCGAAAACTGCAACAAGTGCGCACGGGAATGCCCGTCCGGCGCCATCACCGCCGGGCCCAAGCTGATGTTCAACGGCTACGAAATTTGGAAATCCGACAGCCAGAAATGCGCCACCTACCGCATCACCACGCAGGGCGGCGCGATGTGCGGGCGCTGTATGAAAACCTGTCCCTGGAACCTGGAAGGCCTGTTTGCCGAAAAGCCGTTCCGTTGGGCGGCGATGCACATTCCTTCCGCGGCACCGTTACTGGCGAAGCTTGATGATGCTGTCGGCAATGGCGGGCTCAACCCGGTCAAGAAATGGTGGTGGGATATCGAGATTGGATCTGATGGCGGCTACCGGCCGGCCGAACATGAGGTCAATGCCCGCGATCTGCAGAAAGACCTTGATCTGCAATATGCAGACCAGACACTTGCGGTCTATCCGGCACCGCTGGCGCCGCATCCCTGGCCATTCCCGTTTGCAATGGACCGGGAAAAGGGGATCGAGGCCTATCAGGCAATGATCACCGCCGATGAATACAAGATCAGGCTGGAACGCGGCGACCTTGGCGGCGCCGAGCACCGATACCGGGTCGACGGCGATGCACCGGTGATCCGGGTTGAAGTCAGCCGGGTCGAGCACATGAGCGGCGATGTCGCCAAATATGAATTTCGCTCGCTTGACGGCACCGATCTGCCGCAGTGGTCGGCAGGCGCGCATCTCGACATCGTCGTCGCGCCGGAGTTCCTGCGGCAATATTCCATGTCCGGCGACCCGGCTGACAGGACCAAGTATCAGATCGGCGTGCTGCGCGAGGATGAGGGACGGGGCGGTTCGGCACTGTTGCACCGCATCTTCACCAAGGGTCGAAAAGTCTTTGTCTCCAAACCGATCAATCACTTTCCGCTGGACGAGACCGCCAAAAGGACGCTGCTGATGGGGGGCGGTATCGGGATTACGCCGATGATCGCGTTTGCCCATCGTCTGCATGCCATCGGCGCCGAGTTCGAGGTGCACTACTCAATCAAGTCGAGGCGCGACGGGGGATATCTGGAGGACCTCGCCTCGGTTCCGTGGAGCAACCGGGTTCACCTGCACATATCGCAGGAAGGCAGCCGGGCCGACCTTCCGCAAATATTAGGCTCATACCGCGGCGGCTGGCATGTCTATACCTGCGGACCGGACCGCTATATGGACGCGGTTGTCAGCGCGGCGGAGGCGGCCGGTTATCCCGAAGAAGCACGCCACCTGGAGTATTTCTCGGTGCCTGAACTGCCTGAATATGAGAACCATCCGTTCACACTGCGGCTGACGAAAACCGGACGTGACATAGAAGTGGCGGAGGATAAATCGGCCGCAGATGCGCTGAACGAGGCGGGCTTTCATGTCGATATCAAGTGCTCCGACGGGTTGTGCGGTGTGTGCACCTGCAAGGTCGTGTCAGGCGACATTGAACACCGCGATTTCGTGCTGTCGAGTAAGCAGCGCGAGGACACGATTATCCTTTGCCAATCGAGGGCAGCCGAGCCGGATGGTGTGATCGAGATCGATTTATAGGAGACGCAGGCGAAACACCTGCCGCACCCTGCCACGATCATTCAAAGTTTTGGCGTTTTCTTCACACTTTGTTTGCCATAAACTCCGACCAAATCCCGTCGCTTTTGGCTGCGGGCCTTGTGACCACCATCGGCGGGCTCTAGTAAGCCGTTAACCGCAATCACGCGGGAAACGATTCTCGCCGGCGTAGGGGAAAGCGCGTTTGAGTTTGAGGCGCACAGGATTGGCGGTCGCCGTGGCGACCAGCATCGGCTTCGCCGTCACGCCGGCGGCAGCCTTTGAGCTGTTTGGCCTGCGCCTTTTTGAGCGTGACAAACAGGACGCCGCCGAAGATGTGATCGGCGATCCGCAGAGTTATGGCGTCCAGGTCGATATTCTAGGTTCGGACGAGACGGTCACCGGTGCGCTGAACGGTGCTTCGCTGCTGGTAGCCGATCAGGACAAACCGGCCTCCGGCGCGGCCGGTCTCATTGCCAAGGCACGAGCCGATTACCAACGCCTGCTGGCCGCTCTTTACACCGAAGGCTACTACGGCGGCTCCATCTCGATACTGATCGATGGACGCGAAGCTGGTCAACTCGCGCCCGACGCATCGCTGGCCGATCCGGCGAATGTTCAGATTTCCGTTGACCCCGGACCGCAATTCACGTTTGGCAGGGCCGAGATCGTCAACCGCGCGCCGCCGACCGATGATCCCGACGACCGGGTTGCTTCACCTGAAGACGAAGGATTTGCGGCCGGTGAGATTGCGCGCTCGGGAGCGATCAGGCGGGCCGGGCGTCTGGCTGTTGAAGCATGGCGGCAGCAAGGCCACGCCAAAGCGCAAGTCACAGAAAAGCGCGTTGAAGCCGCCCACAATCAAAACCTGCTTGACACGATCCTTACCATTCGTCCGGGGCGAAAGGCTTATTACGGACCCGTAACGATTGAGGGCAATGATCGGATGGATCCGGATTTCATCGCCTATATGGCCGATCTGCCGGCGGGCGGTGAATATGATCCAGACGACCTGAAAAGGGCGGAAGAACGCCTGGCCAGGCTCGGCGTGTTTGCCTCGGCGCGTGCCGATGAAGCCGATACAATCAGCCCGGGCGGCGCATTGCCGATTTCGTTCATCGTTCAGGAGCGCCTGGCAAGGCGGTTTGGGATAGGCGGGACGCTGTCCACGGTTGATGGTGTGGGTATCCAGGCTTTCTGGCAGCACCGAAATCTGTTCGGCAAGGCCGAGCAACTGAAACTTGAAGGCACGGTCTCCAATATCGGCAACAGTCTCGATCCGGACGCGCTGACATACAAGGTCGCGGCGACGTTCATGAAACCGGGCGTATTCACGCCAGACACCAACTTCATCGCCTCGGTTGCCGGTATTCGCGAAAATCTGGAAGCCTATACACGCACCGCGGTGACGGCGAAGGCCGGGTTTACCCACATCGTGTCAAAAAACCTCGAAGCGCGGATGATGCTGACCGCCGAGCAGGCACGGTTCAACGATCCGGTATTCGGAAGGCGCGAGTTCACGACTGCCGGTTTGCTGGGCGGTGCGACATGGGACAGCCGGGACGACAAAAAGGATGCCACCAGCGGTGTTTATGCCGATGTTGAAATCGAACCGTTTCATGAGTTCAGCTTTGGCAACACCGCCGTTCGCGGGACAATCGAAGGCAGAATTTACCGGGCCTTCGATGCGCAGAAGCGTTTTGTCCTGGCGGCGCGGCTAAAGGCCGGATTTCTCGCCGGCTCGCCGATTGCGCAAACATCGCCCGATAAGCTGTTCTTTGCCGGTGGCGGCGGTTCGGTGCGTGGTTACGCCTATCGCAATATCGGTATCGTGACGCCGGCGGGAACGGTTACCGGCGGCCGGTCGCTGGTTGAAGGATCTGCTGAAATACGCACGCGCATCACCAAATCGTTTGGCGCTGTCGCCTTTGCCGATTTTGGCAATGTCGGTACAAACTCGTTTCCCAATTTTGCGCAAACCACGCGCGTCGGGGTCGGTTTGGGTATCCGCTACTACACCAGCCTAGGCCCGTTGCGGCTCGACATCGCCGCACCGCTCAACAAACGGGCAGGTGATCCGGATTTTGCGGTTTATGTCGGAATAGGACAGGCGTTTTGAGGCGGTTTATTGTCATATTCGCGGTGCTGATCGCGATTTTACCGGCGCTTGCGCAAGACAAGGCAGATGCCGAGCAGGAAAAGTCAGCGCTGCTTGCTTATGTCGAGGAGCAACTTTCGACGCCCAATCGGATCATCCGGTTCTGGGACATTGAAGGCGTGTTGTCGTCGGATGCAAAAATCGGGCGCATCAGCATAGCCGATCGCGACGGTGTGTGGCTTGAGATCAATGATGCCGAAATCGTCTGGACCCGCACGGCGCTTTTGACCGGGCGTCTTGTGGTCGACAAACTGGCTGCCAAGTCGATCGAAGTCAGCCGCCGCCCGCTGTCGGAAGAGGGTGCCGCACCGTCGCCGGAAGCTTCGAGTTTTTCAGTGCCGGAATTACCGGTCTCGGTTGACCTCGACGAGCTGACAGTCGAAAAAATGACCTTCGGCGAAGGTGTGTTCGGGCTTGCTTCCGAGCTCGCTCTCAAGGGCAATCTGGCAATTGATACCGGCAAGCTGGATACCGGCCTTGAAATCAGCCGGCTGGACGGACCGGGCGGTCAGCTTGACCTGCAGGCATCGTTCAGCGGCGAGCCGGATACACTCGACGTTGACCTGTCCTTGTTCGAACCCGAAGACGGTGTTGTTGCCAATCTGCTCAATCTGCACGGAAAGCCGGCCGTTAGCCTCGGTTTGAAGGGATCCGGTCCGACCTCCGATCTGAAAATGGCGTTGACCATCGATGCCGACGAAAAACGCGTACTGACCGGACAGGCACGGTTTTCCGGCTCCGGGCAAGACCAGCGTTTCGACATCGGATTGGCAGGCCCTTTGGGAGAGCTGGTACGACCGGACTTGCGTGATCTGTTCGGCAATCGCAGCGAACTGACCGTAACCGGTAAGGCACGTGAAGGCGGTGGTCTTGATGTCGAGCGGTTTGCGCTGAACAGCGGCGCACTTGAGCTCGCCGGATCGCTGCAGACTGCAAATGACGGATTTCCGCTGGAGATCGCGGTCGAGGGCGGCATTCAATCGAAGACCGGATCTGCCGTGGTCCTGCCGCTTCCCGGAGGCAACACCAAGGTCGGCAAGGCGGACATCGATTTCAGGTTCGGCGGCAAGGGTGTGACCACCTGGTCAGGCAAGTTCTTGGCCAGCGATTTTGCCACGGGAAACGTTACCGCCCGCGAATTTGTGCTTGATCTCGGCGGAGCCGCTCTTGGCCTGGAAACCCCGGCCGCCCGCGAAGTGACGTTTGTTGTCGATGGCAAGGCAAGAGGTCTCGGCTCGCCGGACGCGGCAATAGCCGACGCGATCGGTTCGGATGCCGGGATCGAGGTCAGCGGCGTCTGGAAGGCCGCGCAACCACTGATGATTGACAAGGCCGTGCTTGAGACCAATGCAGTTGCGGCGTCGTTTGCCGGTCAGCTTGCCGATTTGGGTCTGGATGGCAAATTCGATCTTCGGGTTGCTGACGCGACCGTGCTCTCGGCAGTGATGGACCGCAGCCTGGCGGGATCAGCGCAATTGACCGCCGACGGCAGGGTGACGCCGGCCACCGGAGCCTTCGACTTGGCACTCGATGGTACACTGACCGATCTGGCGGTGGACAGCCAGATCGACGGCCTGCTGACCGGAGTGACGCGGATTACCGGACGCGCCGCCCGCGACGAAAGTGGAATCCGCACTCAAAACCTTGCCGTAACGAATGCGCAATTCTCCGTGCGAGCAAGCGGTCTTTTCGGATCCGAAACGGCGGATTTCGAATTTGGTGCGGCTGTGGTTGATTTGGCCAATCTGACGGACCGGGTATCGGGCCCAATCGATATTTCGGGCGCAGCCGATGGCAAAAATGGCATCATCGATATCAAGCTGGAAGCCACAATGGCGAGCGGCAGGCTGATGGGCCGCACCCTGTCGGACATGTCGCTCAGATTTGATGGGCGCCAGAAAAACTCCCAATTAGGCGGTGACCTGCAGGGTTCGGCCTTTCTGGCCGGCGAACGCGTCCTGCTGAAAACGGCCGTGGGCATTGACGGGGAGGACAGGAGACTAAACGGGCTGGAGTTTACCGCCGGCGCGACGCGATTGACCGGGTCGCTGGCACAGCTTGCCGACGGCATGTTTGCGGGTGATTTGGCACTAAAGTCCAACGATGTTTCGACAGCGGCAGCGCTGTTCCTGACCAAGGCGAGCGGTAAAGCCGACATCGCGCTCTCGCTTGCGGCTGAAGGTGAAAGGCAGGGAGCCCGGCTCGCGGGTACGATTTCGTCGATTGCCTTGGAGAATATCGCAGTAGGATCAGGCGAAATCGGTATCGATTTCACGGATGTGTTCGGTGTACCCGGCGCCGACGGTTCCGTTCAACTTGGTGATGTCGTTGCCGCGGGAATGGATATCAAAACTCTTGACGCAACCGCTTCGAAAAAGGGTGAAGAAACCACGTTCAACTCCGGAGCGCGTTTTACCAACGGCGCGACACTGTCGGTTGCCGGCTCCGTTTCTCCCCAGGGCGACGGCTACCGCTTGACAATGGCCGATATGGAACTGGCCAAAGGCAAGCCGGTGGCGAGGTTGGCCGGACCGGCAATTGTCACAATTCTGTCGACCGGAGCGATTGTCGACGGCGCCAAATTCGATGTTGGCGGAGGATCGATCGTCGCGACCGGAAAGGCCCTTGAGCAGCTCGACGTTTCCGTGGATGTCAATCGTGTTTCGCTGGATGTCGCCAATGCCGTCCGGCCAGACCTTGCACTATCGGGCACGGTAAGCGGCCGCGCACATGTCGGTGGAAGCCGGGCGAAACCGGAGATCAGCTTCGATGTTGATGGCGAGCGCATGTCGGCTGCCGTTTTGAAAGACGCTGGCCTGAGCGCCCTCAAAGTGTCGGCAAAAGGCCGAACGAACGGTGAGCAGTTGAGTATCGATTCCAAATTGTCCAGCAGTAACGGTATTGCGGCTACCGCCAAGGGAACCATACCCCTTACCGACGGCGTGCTGGCGGTGGATGTGGCGCTGCAATCCTTCCCACTGGCAATCGTCGATCGCATGGTAGGCCGTCAGGGCCTGGGCGGAAAACTGTCGGGTGAGGCAAAAATCGGCGGCGTGCTCGATCGGCCGACCGCCAAGTTTGCGCTGCGCGGAAGCGGCATCCGCGCCGACGCCCTGGCGCAGGCCGGAATTGCAGCGCTGGAGTTGGGCGCCAACGGTTCATTTGCCGGCGAAGTTATTACGCTTTCCAGTTTCAACGCTGCCGGACTTTCCGGATTGGCCATTTCGGGCAGTGGCCGTGTGCCGCTTGCCGGTTCAGGTCTGAACCTGATGATTGATGGTGTCGCACCGTTGTCGCTTGCCAACCGGCAACTGGCATCGCGCGGTGCGCAGGCGGCCGGTACGGCCAAATTCGACATCCGTTTAACCGGTACCATTCGTGCGCCAGTAATTGCAGGCCGGGTTTCGACCGCCGGCGCTTCGTACGCCGATCCCCTCGCAAACATCGCGCTGAGAGACATCAACGCGGTCGCCGATCTCAGCGACAGGCGCGTTGTGATCAGACAGGGTTCAGCCAGAATAGCGGCGGGCGGTTCGGTGTCTGTGGCCGGGTCCGTATCGCTGGACTCACAAGCCGGCTATCCAGCCGACCTGACGATTGGTCTCAATAATGCGCGTTACGCAGACGGTTCGCTTATGGTGGCGACGATCAGCGGCAATCTGGGTGTGACCGGTGCGCTGCTCTACGACCCGTTGATCGCGGGCTCTTTGACGGTCAACAGGGCCGAGCTGACCATACCGGAGACGATTGCCGGCGGTGCCGACGGTATTGATGTCAAGCATATCAATCCGCCTAAAAAAGTCGCGCGGACGCTCGAATTTGCCCGCGCCGACGATGGTACACCTGTCCCAAGCGGAAGGCCGAGCGTGGCGAGGCTCAATATCCTGGTCGGCGCCCCCAACAAGATTTTCGTCAGGGGCCGTGGTCTCGACTCGGAACTTGGTGGGTCGGTTCGGCTTACCGGTCCGATCACGAACATCCAGCCTGTCGGCGGTTTCCAACTGATCCGTGGCAGGCTCTCCATCCTCGGAAAACGGATCGTGTTCGACAGCGGCAAGGTGACGCTGGTCGGCGATCTCGATCCGTTCGTCAATTTCGTGGCCAAATCGGAGGCGGATGGCGCGACAGTCATCATCACTGTCACCGGTCGGGCATCCGATCCTTCGATCGTGTTTTCATCGGAACCGGAATTGCCGCAGGACGAAGTGCTGTCCAGACTTATATTCGGCCGCAGTATAACCGAGCTGTCGGCGCTGCAGGTTGCCAAGCTAGCGGCGTCCGCCGCACAACTTGCAGGCGGGAGCAACTCGTCCCTGCTGGATAGTTTCCGCCAGTCAACCGGACTGGATGAGCTTGACGTGGTGACCGACAGCGGCGGCAATGCGGCGGTTCGTGCCGGTCGCTACCTCAACGACAATGTGTATCTCGGCGTCGAGGCTGGCGCCGCCGGCTCGACCAAAGGCACAATCAATATCGACATTACCGACAGCCTCAAGGCGACCGGTTCAACCGGGTCGGATGGCAATTCCAGCATTGGCATCTTCTTTGAGAAGGATTACTGATCAAGCAAGCACCTCAGGCACACCGACAGTATGACCGGGGAGATATCCGATGAGTGCGCCAGTCTGGCAATGGCCGGCAGTCGAAACCGCAGCCGCGATACGCGAAGGCAAGATAACGTCGGCTGAAGTTGTCGGTGCACATGTCGATCGCATGCGGGCGGTCAATCCGACCGTCAACGCAGTCGTGGTCGATCTTGGCGATGAAGCTATCGATGCCGCCCGGCAGGTCGACGAGAGGCGTATGACTGGCGGTGAAGCGGGATTGCTGGAAGGTGTTCCGGTTACCGTCAAGATCAATGTCGATTTTGCCGGCCAGGCCAATTCGAATGGCGTCGAGGCGATGAAAGATCTGATCGCGGCCGAAGATTCGCCGGTCGTTGCCAATCTGAAACGCGCGGGCGCCATTCCGATCGGGCTTACCAATACGCCGGAATTCTCCATGCGGGCGTTTACCGACAATCCGCTGCACGGCCTGACGCTCAATCCATGGAACAATGAAGTGACTTGCGGCGGTTCATCCGGCGGGGCGGCGGCATCGCTGGCGCTGGGTATTGGCGCATTGGCGCATGGCAACGATATCGGCGGGTCATTGCGATGGCCGGCGCATTGCTGCGGTCTGGCGACCATTCGTCCGACACAGGGGCGCATCGCGGCATACAATCCATCCGCACCGACGGAGCGGCCGCTCATGGCGCAACTGTTTTCTACCCAAGGCCCGATCGGCCGTTCGGTGGAAGATGTACGGCTTGGGCTGGAAGCTATGGCGGCGAGCGATCCGCGCGATCCCTGGTGGGTGCCGGCACCACTGGAAGGGCCAAAACCGGAAGGCCCGATCAAGGTGGCACTGGCGACAATTCCCGATGACCTGGATGCCGATCCGGCGATCACCGCAATTGTCAGGCAGATGGCCGATCATCTCAACAATGAGGGTTATGTCGTCGAAGAGGTTGAACTGCCCGATCTGGCCGAAATCTGGCAGGCGTGGACCAACATTCTGTTCGAAGAAATCCGCACATTGCAGGAAGATGCGATGCGGGCCGTGGTCAGTGACGACTACATGCGCGTGTTCGACAGCTACAACGCATTCTCCGAGCAACTGGACAAGAAAGGATTTATGGAGGCGATCGCGTTGCGAACGCGCCATTTGCGCCGCTGGATGGTGCTGCTGGAAGACTACCCGGTGATCCTGACGCCGGCGTGCGTGCACCGGACCTACGGGCCGCGCGCCGATCTCGACGGCGATGCAGCAGTTGAACGCGTATTTAGGCAGGGTCTACATTTCATCTCGACCATCAACTATCTCGGGCTGCCTGCGGCGATTGTTCCGGCAGGCCTGCACGACGGATTGCCGGTCGGTGTTCAGCTGATCGCCTCGCGGTTCCGCGAAGACATTGCGCTCGATGCGGCTGCGGCAATCGAAAAGCATGTCGGACCGATGTGTCTGCGCCTGTGGGCGCGCGAGGTTTGATGACCTACCGCAACAATTCCTCGGCGAGAGCGATTGCCTGGTCTATCAGTCGGGGAATGCGGTCGCGCGCTCCCGGCTCGCAGCGGCGATCGCGGATCCAGCCCAGATAGGTCAGGCTGCGCGCTGCCATGAAAAGCGGAAGCTGTTGTAGCTCTTCGTTGCTTATCGATCGCTGCTCGCGATAACCATCGATCAGTGCGTCGCGAATAGAAGAATAGTCCGGTTCGGCGGTGTTTTTCGAAAGCGTTGTCGCGATGTCGAACAGCCGCCAGCCGAAGCCGGCATCATCGAAATCGATAAAGTGAATTGTGTCGCCAGAGACGAGAATATTTTCGCGCACCAGGTCGGCGTGAATCAGGCCATAGTCGAGACGGCTTCCGGCCAGTTGCTGCAGCTTGGCTCGGAGTAACTCACGCACGGTGACGAGCAAATCCCTTTGGCCTGATGTCAGTTCTTCCAATTCCCAGAAGCGGCCCCAGAAGGGATCTTCACCGACGAGACCCTCAAGGTTCCAGGCATGACGATCGAAATCCGCCGGCCTTTGCCAGCTGTCCGAACGGTTGTGCATGTCGGCCATGTTGCGGCCGATTGTTCGAAAAACAACCTTGAGATCATCGGTCGATTGGCGGAATGGCTTGCCGGTCGCACCCAATGGCTCGCCATCCAGCCAGGTCAGTAGATCGACCTGTCGCTCGACGCCGTCCGGCCCGGAGACAGGCACCGTCAGGCGTCCGTCGGCGCTCGCTGCCGGCGAGGGCACGCTCACCCCACCAAGGCTTAGATGCTTCATCCAGTCCAGTTCGGATTTCAAAGCGGAATCAGAATGATAATCCGGGCGGTGAACGCGAAGCGCGAATCGGTCGCCTCTCGCATCGGTCACCCGGAAGACGGTGTTTTCACGATGCTGGATCAGCTCCGGGCGCTGCTCCGGCAGTTGCCAATGGGCCAAAGCAGCCCTGGCAATCTGCTTGATATCAACAAGGTCGCCGGAGGTTTTCATCGCCGCTCAGAGGTCGGCCAGGACGCTTGCGAGCGTGGACAGCATGAGGTCGGCGTCGCCGCGTGAGAACGGCATTGGCGGACGGATTTTCAGCATGTTTCCGTGCATGCCGCTCTTGCCCATGATGACACCCTGACGCCGCATTGCGTTGATGATCCCGTCGGCAAGTTCGGGCGCCGGAGTGAGGGAATCTTTTTCACTGACAATCTCGGCACCGAAGAACAGGCCGTGGCCGCGGACGTCGCCGATGCATTGGTGCTGCGCCGCCAATCGTCGCAGACCGGCGCGCGCATGCTCGCCTACGGTGGTGGCATTGGCCATGAGGTTTTCGGCTTCGAGAACCTGCAATGTGGCCATGGCTGCGGCGCAGGAAACCGGATTGCCGCCAAAGGTGTTGAAATAGCGAAACGCATTGCGAAACGCCGCCATGATCTCCGGCGAGGTGACAACGCCGCCGACGGGATGGCCGTTGGCCATCGGTTTGCCAAGTGTGACCACATCGGGCGCAAGGCCGATACGCTGGTGTCCCCACATATGGTTGCCGGTGCGGCCGAAACCGGGCTGAACCTCGTCGGCAATAACGATACCACCGGCCTTTCGGACCAGCTCGATGGTTTGATCGAGAAATCCGACAGAGAGATCGGGAAATCCCTCATTGGCGAAATAGGGGCAAATGATCAGCGCGGAAAAACCGTTCGATGTCGCCTGCAGGGAGGCGATCGCCGCTCCGACATTTTCCGCAAACCCTTGCGGTGTGGCGGCGCCATTTCCGCTTTCGGGCCGCAAGCTGTCCGGTGCCGGCACATGGCGAACATGGTCAAGGTGACCGCCGATGGGCGGCATGCGGGTTGAAAGCTGTGAAACCGCGCTGGTGTTGCCGTGATAGGTGTGGTCGGTGGCGATGATGCCGCTCTTTCCCGTGACCGCCTGTGCCATGCGCAGTGCGATGTCGTTGGCCTCCGAACCGGTGCAGGTGAGGATCGCCGTCGACAGCGGATCGGCGAATGTCGCGGTAAGGCGCTCGACATAGTCGAGAATGCCGTCGTGCAGGTAGCGCGTATGGGTGTTGAGCGTGGCCGCCTGGGTGCAGATCGCCTCTACCACCGCAGGGTGGCAATGACCGACATGGGGCACATTGTTATAGCAATCGAGATATTTGCGACCGTCGGCATCCCACAGCCAGACGCCTTCGCCGCGTATGATGTGCACCGGATCGTCGTAGAACAAGGAGATGTTCTTGCCGAGCAGCCGCTGCCTGCGCTTAAGGCGTTGGGAGTCCGCCATTGCCTGTCAGCCCGCGGCCTGCAGGCCCGCATCGATCGCCGAGACGATGTTGCCGACATCGTCTGCGGTGATGACCAGAGGCGGCGACAGAATGATATTGGGTCCCGATACGCGGATCATCACACCGGCTGCATAGGCGCCTTCAAACACCTTGCCGATTGTTGCCTTGTCGACGGGCGTCTTCTTCGTTCGATCGGACACCAGCTCCAGGGCCACCATCAAGCCCTTGCCGCGCACATCACCGACGAGTTGGTACTTGTCCATCAGGCCGTGGCAGCCGGCGAGCAGTTCATCGCCACGTGCGGCGGCATTTTCGTTGACCTTGGCCGCCGTGATTTCGGGGAGGCACGCCAATGCGGCAGCGGCACCGACCGGGTGGGCGGAGTAGGTGTAGCCGTGACCGATCGAGCCAAAGGCCGAATTGTCGCTCTCGAACACTTCTGCGATCTTTTCGCAGATCATCACCGCGCCGAAGGGGAAGTAGCCATTGGTAATCGCCTTGGCAGTACACATCAGATCCGGTTTCACGCCCCACAGCCGCGATCCGGTCCAGGCACCGGTGCGCCCGAACGCAGTGATAACCTCGTCTGCGATCAGCAGAATACCGTGCCGGTCGCAGATCTCGCGCACCATCGGCATGAAACTCTCATGAGGTGGGATGACCCCGCCGGCGCCGAGCACCGGTTCCATGATGAAGGCCGCGACAGTGTCCGGACCCTGGAAGGCGATCTCATCCTCAAGGGCTGACGCACAGGCGGCAGCGAGCTTTGCGGGATCGGTCTCATTGAACGGATTTCTATAGGTCCAGGGCGCCGGTATGTGAAAGCAGCCGGGCAACAGCGGTTCGTAGTTGCGGCGGAAATTGGCGTTTCCGTTCACCGAGGCGCCACCCATATGGGTGCCGTGGTAGCCCTTCTTCAAACTCAGGAACTTCGTCCGGTCGCGATCGCCACGGATCTTGTGGTACTGGCGCGCGAGGCGCAGGGCGGTCTCGACACTATCCGAACCGCCGGAGGTGAAAAATGAGCGCACCATGCCGTCGGGCGCGAACCAGTCGGCCAGCATGTATGAGAGTTCGATGGCCGGACCGGTCGATGTGCCGCGAAAGGCCGAGTAGTAGGCAAGCTGGTCGAGCTGGTCGGCGATGGCCTTTTTTATCGGATCGCATGAATAACCAAGATTGACATTCCACAGGCCGCCAACCGCGTCGAGCGCTTTGTGGCCGTCGACGTCGGTCAGAGTGACCCCTTCGGCTCCGGTGATGACCTTTGGCGGATTGGCCAGCATCTCGGCGGGATGCGCCATCGGGTGCCACATGTGCTTTGCGTTGTTTTCCTTCAGAAAATTATTGTCATGCAGCATCATTGCTGGCCTCCAATCTTGTTTTTGCGAGCCCCAGCAGTGCGAGGGCCTCACCGTAACCGGCAGCCGGATTACGAACGTCAAAGTGAACGGTTTTCATACCGGCGCGCCGCGCGCCGTCGATGTTTGTGAATTGATCATCCACGAAGATGCAGGCACCTGCGGGTAGGCCGAGACCGTCTGTGACAAAGGCGTAGGCGCGCGGATCCGGTTTGAGGACATTGGTGTGGGTTGCGTCGACAATCAGGTCGAACTGCCTGAGAAAAGGCAGCTTACCGCGAAAATCCGATCCGTAAAATAGGTCGAGTTCGTTGGACAGGATGGCCAATTTTTGCCCAGAGCGTTTGACAAGAGCGATTGCATCAAGCGCTTCCGGCCGGGCAATCTTCATCGCATTGCCGCTGCGGGCTGCGACGATAAACTGCTCCATCCGGTCCCAGTCCTCGCCGACCAGACGTCCGGTCTGTCGTGTGCGTTCGAGCCAGTAGTCGCGTTCGGATATCTCGCCGGCCTGCATGGCACGCCACAATGCGTCATTGTCGGGATCGAACGGCCCGCGCCATTTGAGCGTACCCGGCGCCAGCCCGAGCGCCTGTTCGGTCATGGCATGGGTTTCGAACATCGTGCGGGTGATCACGCCGCCGAAATCGAGCACGAGTGCCTGGCAATGCTTGTTCATGCGGCCCGACTCCCGATGGCTGAAACAAACACTTCACTGGGCGTGCCGCCCAGACCCTTGGTGATTGCAAGCGCGGCTTGCGTCAGGCGGGTGGCGACAAGCTGGCGCAGATTGTCGTTCATCCGGGCCGAAGGAGCGGCCACGGTCACGGCACCGCAAACTTCGGCGGTGGCACCGAAAATCGGGGCTGCCGTGCTGCAGACATCGGATTCGAAACCCATGTCCGAGACAGCGACGCCAAACCGGGCAGCGGCATCGATCCTTTCGCGCAGGTTTTCGGGGTCGCAATCAGTGGCTTCGGTAAAACGTTCAAGCGGTTTGGCCAAAACCTTCTCGACAAATTCCGGTCTCGCAAATGCGAGAAACGCCAAACCTGAGGCGGTGGCGTGAAAAGGCAGGATCAGACCGGGCTCGATGTGAACCCTGTTGCCGCGATCCGGTTCGACGCTGCCGACCGCCGCGAGATGTTCGCCTGCCAAAAGCGAAGCATGTGCGGTCTCCTCGGTTTCATCAGCGAGTTGCCGCAGAACCGGATTGACTACAACGTCGACCGGAAAACAGGCTTCGCGCAGCCGCGCCAGGCGCAGAACACCGGCGCCCAACCGGTAAGCCTTGGTCTGCGGATGTTGCTCGAGGAAGCCATGACGGCAAAGAACAGTGGCCATTCGGTGGGTTGTCGCCTTGTCGATGCCCGACAGTCTGGCGAGTTCGCTCAAACCGATCTCGGCTCTTCGGTCGGTGAAAAAATCCAGCAATTTTAGCGCTTTATCGACCGTTCGCATCGCTTATCGAGTTGCCATTGCGGCATTTTGGAGATGCCGTATTTCATTCACATGTGAAATGTCTTGACAGAATCCATTTGGAAATGCAAGTATTTTAAACCGATGGTGATTATATTGAACCGACTGTTGAGGGAGGAACCCATGAAAAAGTCGATTGCAATCGCCCTGGCTGCGGCGCTGACAATGGCTGGCTTTGCGTCAGCGCCGGCACAGGCCGAATATCCGGAAAAACCGGTCCAATTCATCGTGCCGTGGCCTCCGGGTGATCTCGAAGACGTCTTGACGCGGATGATCGCGGAAGATTTTCAGGCCGAGTATGGTGTTCCAGCGGCGGTCGTGAACAAACCGGGCGGTGGCGGCGGTCCTTTCCCGGGCGCTGTGGAGGCAGCAAATGCGCCGGCTGATGGTTACACGATCGGCTCATTCATCATCGCCATTCCGGTGGTCGGTCCACAGATTGGTATTCCCGAACTCAATCCCAATCCGTTTGATCCCCTCGGCAACTTCCTGACCTATCCGTTCGTCATCGCGGCGGGGGGCGATGCGCCCTATGACGATGTCGACGGATTGGCTGCGCATGCCAAGGACAACGATGTGGCGCTTGGACATTTCGGCGCGCCGCTGGTTCCGACCCAGGTGACGCTCGCGCTTGCGGCTTCGAAGGGTTTCGAATTTGCCTCCGATGCTGCTTTCGATGTGCTCGATTGCAACACGCTGGCGTCGGGTGATGTCGATGTCATCAACACGACATTGCAACTGATCCTGCCCTGTCTCGACAAGGTGAAGGTTCTGGCGTCGATCGGTGGTGAGCGCATCAGCCTCACGCCCGACACACCGACCGTTGCCGAACTCGATCCGGCATTGGATATCGCGCTGTGGAACGGGCTGTTCGTGCACAAGGATACGCCGGCAGATGTTCGCAAGAAGATCGTTGCCGTGGCCCAGAAGACGGTGATGTCCGAGCGGGCGCAGAAGCTTGCCTCTGAAACTGGCGCGCTGGTCTACTGGCAGGACGCCGATGCGGTCAATGCACAGGTCGAAAAGGATATCGCCACGCTGGCGGCCATCGAAAAGATGCTCGCCGAATAGCGGCACATTGCATGTGTTTCGGCCGGTGGTTCAAAGCCGGCCGAAACCTCAAAGTACTGACCCGAAAACCCGACCAATTCAGGCCGTTAGAGCCGAAACGGGGGAAGAACGATGTCGCGCATAAAGACATTGCAGGATTTGTTCAAGCGGTACCGACGGCCGGGGGATTTGGTTTTTGCGGTCTTCTTTCTGGCGTTTTCAGTTTTTCTGCTGGCCAATCTCGATGGCCAGACCGAATGGGTGAAACGCACCAAAATGGTGGCGCAACCGGCATTCTGGCCGACTGTCGCCGTGATTTTCATGACCGGCTTTGCCGCCTTGCATTTGATCGGCTCGCTGGTTTCCCCGCGTATCGAAGGACGATGGCTCGAGGTGAAGTTCTGGCTTCGCTCGGTCGAATTTGCCGTCTGGTTCATGGCCTATGTGGCGCTGGTTCCGCGTCTCGGGTATTTGCCGTCATCGATAGTATTTCCAGTGCTTCTCGCCTTCCGGCTCGGCTATCGCGCACCCCGGCAACTGGCCATTGCGGCGCTGTCGGGTATCGCCATCGTGGTGCTGTTCAAGTCACTGCTGCAAGTCAAGGTGCCGGGCGGGGCGGTTTATGAGTATCTGCCCGACGCGCTGCGCGCATTCATGCTGACCTATTTTTAAGGACTAAAACCATGGATGCATTCTTGTCAGGATTGGTTTTGTTGGCCCGCTGGGAAGTGCTGGCCGCTTTGGTTGTCGGTTCGGTCGGCGGGGTCATTATCGGCGCCATTCCCGGTGTCGGCGCGGCCGTCGCCATCGCGATCCTGCTGCCGGCGACATTCTCCCTCGATCCCCTGGTGGGCCTGACGATCCTGCTGGGTATCTACGGTTCATCGATGTATGGCGGTGCGCTGCCGGCGATCCTGATCAATACGCCCGGCACCGCCGTCAACGCGCTGACGACATATGACGGCTATCCGATGACCAAGCGCGGCGAAGCCCGGCGCGCGCTGACGCTCGCCTACTCTGCCTCATTCTTCGGCGGCGTGTTCGCGATCGTCTGCCTGATCCTGCTGTCGCCGCTGCTGGCTTTGATTGCACCGCATTTCGGCAGCCGGGAGATATTTCTCGCAGCACTGCTCGGCATCATCTTGGTCATTCTGGCGCACCGTGGACAGATACTTGCGGCCGGCATGCTCTGCGCCTTCGGGATTTTCATCAACACGGTCGGGCTTGAGCCGGTCAAATACACAAGGCGGTTCACCTTCGACCAGACGTGGCTTGCCGGTGGCATCGACCTGATTGTCGTGGTGTTGGGCCTGTTTGCGATATCGCAGGCCTTCATGCTGCTGGTTGACAAGGATGACACGCCGCACCCGCAACCGGTGAGCGGTTCGCTGTGGACCGGGATGAGTGAAATACTCGGTTTCAAGCGAGTGGCCTCTGCCGCATCAAGCTTTGGCGTGATGATGGGTATGATTCCAGGGGTTGGCGAATTCACTGCCCAGTTTATGTCCTACACCTATGCGCAGAAAACATCGAAAAAGCCGGATGATTTCGGCAAGGGTTCGCCTGAAGGGCTAATCGCGTCGGAGGCAGCAAACAACGCCGTGCCCGGCGCTGCCATGATCCCGCTTCTGGCACTTGGCATTCCGGGCGAGGCGCTGACGGCGATGATGCTCTCGGTTTTCTACGTGCACAATGTCATTCCCGGGCCGCAGCTTTTTCAGAACCAGCTCGATTTCGTCTACGCACTTTATGTCGCGATGCTGCTGCTGAATGTCATCGTGATCGTGTTCCTGCTGTTCTCGACCAATTTGCTGACCAAGATCATCCAGATCCCGACACGGTTTCTGGGTGTCATCATCCTCACACTCAGTTTCGTCGGTGTTTATTCGCTGCGCAATTCAGCGACCGATTGCGCCATTGCTTCGGTTTTCGGCGTATTCGGCCTGGTGCTCAAGCGGTTGAACCTGCCGGTCGTGCCGATCATTCTCGGTATGGTCCTGGGCGGTATTATGGAGGTAAAACTCAGGTCATCCATGGCACGGGTGAAATCGCCGCTCGATTTCGTCGATCGGCCTATTTCGGCAATCCTCGCGGCGCTGATCGTCCTGGTAATCGCACTGCATATCCGCACGCTGATCAAGGAGCACCGCACACGGTTGGCCGAGTACGAACATGATCACGACATGCACGATACGCAGTGGCGGTAGCCGGTGATGCCAGATCAAAGCCAGATCGATGCATTGCGGTCCGAACCTGTCAGCACCCGGAAGCTCTTTATCGGCGGGCAGAATATTGCAGCGGCGAGCGGAGAAACGTTGACCGTCACGTCGCCGATTGATGGATCGGAACTAACGTCAATTGCCAATGGTGGTCCTGTCGATGTCGATGCGGCGGTGGCGACCGCGCGGTCTTCCTTTGACAGCGGTGTCTGGTCGCGCGCCGCACCGGCTGAACGCAAGAAGATCATGCTCCGGATTGCGGAGATCATCGAAAGCCACGCATTGGAACTCGCGGTACTCGGCGTGCGTGATAACGGCACCGAAATCTCCATGGCGCTGAAGGCGGAGCCGGGCAGTGCGGCCGGGACTTTCCGCTATTTCGGCGAGGCAATCGACAAGGTCTACGGTGAGGTCGCGCCGACGGCGGATAATGTGCTCGGTCTGGTCCACCGCGAATCCATCGGTGTTGTGGCTGCCATCGTACCGTGGAATTTCCCTTTGATGATCGGCGCGTGGAAGATCGCGCCGGCTCTCGCGGCGGGCAATTCGATCATCGTCAAGCCGGCCGAGATCGCGTCGCTCAGCCTGCTGAGATTGGCAGAGCTTTGCCACGAAGCCGGATTGCCGGAAGGCGTGCTCAATGTCGTGACGGGCAAGGGTTCGGTGGCGGGGGAAGCGCTGGCGCTGCACATGGATGTCGATGTGATGGCGTTCACCGGATCGGGCGCCACTGGACGGCGGCTGCTCGAATACTCGGCGCGTTCGAACCTCAAGCGGTGCTACCTTGAACTTGGCGGCAAGTCGCCGAATGTGGTCTTTTCCGATGCGCCCGATCTCGATCAGGCCGCAAAGGTGTCGGCCTTCGGCATCTTCCGCAATTCCGGCCAGGTGTGCGTGGCCGGATCGCGATTGCTGGTGGAAAAATCTATACACGAAGAGTTCGTCGGCAAGGTGGTCGAGGTCGCTTCGTCCATGAAGGTCGGTGATCCGCTCGCACTGGATACCCAAGCCGGTGCGGTAGCCAGCGAACAGCAGCTCGACCAGGACCTTCGTCACGTGCAGATTGCCACACAAGAAGGTGCGCAACTGCGTTGCGGCGGACAGCGGATACTTCAGGAGACGGGCGGCACTTACATGGCGCCGACGGTGTTCGATCACGTATCTGCCGACATGACGGTGGCGCGTGAAGAGGTGTTCGGGCCAGTGCTGGCGGTCATGCCGTTTGACGACGAGGCGCAAGCGGTAAGCCTCGCAAACACCAGCGATTACGGATTGGCGTCAGCCGTTTGGACATCGAACCTGTCGCGCGCGCACCGCATGGTGAGGGCCATCAAGGCAGGTGTGGTGCATGTGAACACCTATGGCGGCGCCGACGTCACCGTGCCGCTCGGCGGTCACAAGCAATCCGGCAACGGCCACGACAAATCGCTGCACGCGCTCGACAAATTCACCGACCTGAAAACCGCCTGGATACAGCTTTGACGGGGGTAACCGGCGTGAAAACCTCGAAACTGCCAAAGAAGTCGCCTGTCGTCGTGATCGGCGGCGGGATCATTGGCGTTTCGACGCTGTACCATCTGGCCCGGCGTGGGGTGGAAGGCGCGGTGCTGGTCGAACGCAAGCAACTGGCGTCGGGGACGACATGGCATGCGGCCGGAATTGTCGGGCAGCTACGCGAGTCTTCGGCGCAAACGGAATTGTCGAAATATACGGCACGATTGTTTGGCGAGCTCGAAGAGGAAACCGGTCAGGCCACCGGCTACAAGCAAAACGGAACGATCAACCTTGCTTTGAGCGATGTTCGCCTCGAGCAATTGCTGAGATCGCACGACCATGCCCGCCGCATGGAGATCGAATCCAGCATGCTTTCGAGCGAACAGCTGGCGTCGATGTGGCCGTGGATCAGGACAGATGACGTCAAAGGCGCGTTCCATGTGCCGTCAAACGGTCAGGTCAATCCGCTGGATGTGACCGTTGCACTTGCGAAAGGGGCCAAAAACCGCGGTGCGCAGATCTTCGAGAATACCGCCGTTTCCGACATCGTGGTTCGTGACGGCAGGATCAATGCCGTCGTCACCGAAACGGGAACCATCCTTACAGACAAGGTCGTCCTCGCCGGCGGCATGTGGAGCCACCATCTCGCCAAATCAATCGGCGCGACCGTGCCGCTGCATGCGGTCGAACATTTCTATATTGTCACCGAACCGTTTTCGGAACTCAGCCGCGAGCAACCGATCCTGAACATTGCCGAAGAGCGGCTCTACTGGAAAGAGGATGCCGGCAAGCTTCTAATCGGCGGTTTTGAGGCGCAGGGCAAAGCCTGGGCTGTGGACGGCATTCCCGAGGCGTTCGAGTTCGACGAACTACCGTTTGACATGCAGCACGCCGAACCGGAACTGGAGCGAATGTTCGAGCGGATGCCGAAACTTGCCGAACTCGGCGTCCAGACCTTCTTTTGCGGCCCGGAGAGTTTTACGCCGGATGGCCGACCCCATCTCGGTCCCTCGCCCGAAGTGGCGGGGCTCTACATCGCCACCGGGATGAATTCCAACGGTATCCTGAATTCCGGCGGAGTCGGGCTGACCATGGCGGAATGGATCGTCGATGGGACGCCATCTCGCGGCATGGG
This sequence comes from Rhizobiaceae bacterium, assembly GCA_963669285.2. Lineage (GTDB taxonomy): Bacteria > Pseudomonadota > Alphaproteobacteria > Rhizobiales > Rhizobiaceae > JAWKWH01. The sequence continues at coordinate 639,939 of CAXXSI010000022.1, forward strand.
GCCATTGATGGCGGCTCGCGTTCATCCATTTCAGAAAAATACCGCTTACAATGCAGAGCGCGCTGCTGAATCGATCGGATTCCACTACGGGCTGAACTGGCCGGGCCGGCAGGTCAGGAGTGCACGCGGCTTGCGCCGGGTACCCTTGCACGACCGGCTCATATCCGCAGGCGCCAAGATGGCGGAAAGGATTGGCTGGGAAATCCCGATGTACTTCGATACCGGCACGGCGGATTGGCCGGAAGTGCCTTCGATCGGCTGGCAGGGCTGGTCGGAAAGCGTTCGTGACGAGTGCCTTGCCGCCCGGGATGCAGCCGTGCTTCTCGATCAATCGATGTACGCCAAGATCATCGTTCAGGGACCCGATGCAGCACGCGCGCTCAACCGGGTCTGCGGTGCTGATATCGATGTCGAAAACGGAACGTCAGTCTATTCGCAGTTCCTCAACGATAGAGGCGGGATCGAGGCCGATGTGACAATTACGCGGGCGGGGTCGGAACGCTTCATTGTGGTCACCGGCCATCCAAGCCAGATTCGCGACCAGCTCCACGTTGCCAGGCATGCCGATCCTGAGTGGCGCTTCGAAATCTTCGATGCAACATCGGCCTACGGCCTGTTGTCGGTTCACGGTCCGAATTCGCGGGCCATTTTGCGATCGCTGTCGGGTGATGATGTGGGCGATACAGCCTTTCCCTTCGGCGCGGCCCGTGAGATCGATCTGGCCTATGCCAGGGTTTTGGCAATTCGCCGCTCATTTCTCGGCGAGCTGGGTTTCGAGCTTCTGATCTCTACCGAATTCACCCAACACGTCTATGAGGCGCTGGTCGAGGCCGGTGCGCAACACGGCCTGCGCCATGCCGGCATGTTCGCCATGAATGCCTGCCGGCTGGAAAAAGGTTTCAGGCATTTCGGGCATGATATCGGGGAAGACGACACACCTTACGAAGCCGGCCTCGGTTTTGCCGTCGATCTGAGCAAGAAAGAGGCGTTTGTCGGTCGCGATGCGCTTGCAAGACAGAAAATATCGGGAACGTCGACGGCAGATCGACTGGCACTACTGGCGGTCGATCAGGCAACCGCCCGCGACGGACCCTATCTCATCCACAATGAACCGGTCTGGCGCGGGCAGGATATTGCAGGCCATGTCACATCCGGCGGATGGGGCTGGCGCCTTGAAAAGATGATCGGTCTCGTTGCGCTTCACAACAGCGATGGTGTTTCCAGAGAATGGATCGACGCCGGCGGTTTCGACGTTCAGATTGCCGGAAAACGTCATCCGGTGACAATGCAGTTGCAACCGTTTTACGATCCAAAAGGCGAGCGAATGCGCGCATGACTCATAGCTTCCGACAAAAACACGGACACAATCCATGACGGCTGAAAAAACAATTCTCATCATTGGCACGTACGACACCAAATCCGACGAGCTGGCGTATCTGTCCGAATGCATAGAAAAGCAGGGTGCCCGCGCGATGACCATGGATGTCAGCGTGTTGGGCGATCCGCCGCAACCGACGGATATCTCCAAGCACGACGTTGCCAAAGCAGCAGGTTCTTCGATAAAGGCGGCGATCGATTCAGGCGATGAAAACACCGCCATGCAGATCATGGCCGCCGGTTCGTCGAAGCTGACCGCGAGCCTGTACGCGGATGGCAGGATCGACGGCATGATTGCGCTCGGTGGCACGATGGGAACGGACCTGGCATTGGATTGCGCGCAGGCGCTGCCGATGGGCGTACCGAAATTTATTGTCTCGACGGTGTCGTTCTCGCCACTGATCCCGGCGGATCGTCTGGCAGCCGATGTGCAGATGATATTGTGGGCCGGCGGCCTGTATGGGCTGAACTCGGTGTGCAAGTCATCGCTCAGCCAGGCGGCGGGTGCCGTGGTCGGTGCGGCCAAGGCGGTTGAGTTTCCCAAACGCGACCGACCGCTGATTGGCATGACCAGCCTGGGCAGCTCGTGCCTGCGATACATGAAGGTGTTGAAGCCGGCACTTGAGGAGCGTGGATTCGAGGTAGCGATATTCCATGCGACCGGAATGGGCGGTATGGCGTTTGAGAGCATTGCGGCAGAGGGAGGCTTTGCCTGTGTGATGGATTTCGCACTGCCAGAGCTCGGCAATTTCATGGTCGGCTCGGTGGTCAATTCCGGGCCCGACAGAATGCTGTCAGCGGGCAGGGCGGGCACGCCGCAGATCGTCGCTCCGGGCTGTATCGACCTGATCGATTTTGCCGGCTGGCAGGAAATTCCCGATCGGTTTTCCGACCGTCCGTTTCACGCCCACAACCGCCTGATCAAATCGTCGGCGCTCAATGCCGAAGAGCGTCGGGAGACGGCGCGCGAGATCGGCAAACGCGTCGCGCAATCGTCGGCGGCAGTTCACGTGATCCTGCCCAATGGCGGGATCGAGGAATGGGACAAGCCGGGCGGTGAGGCGCATGACCCGGAAGGTCTTGCCGCCTTTCTCGACGAAATGCGCAAATCGATCCGTCCGCCGACGCAACTGACTGAGATCGACGCCCATATCAACGATCAGGCATTTGCCGATATGGCGCTCAAGATCCTGGACGGTTGGATCGCCGACGGAACGATAAAAAGCTGAATCATCACAATGGGCTGCACGCGGATGTGGGCAGATCGATTCAGCAAGTTGTGGTGATGATTCAAGCGGTCCGTGGGGAACTCAACTTGCCTGTTTGATCATGTCGGCGCACTTTTCGCCGATCATGATGCATGGCGCGTTGGTGTTGCCACCAATGAGCGTCGGCATGATCGACGCGTCGGCAATCCTCAGCCCTTCAATGCCGCGTACGCGCAATTGCGGGTCGACCACGGCCATGTCATCGGTCCCCATCTTGCAGCTGCCGACCGGATGATACACCGTGTCGGCGCGGCTTCGGATCTGCTGCATCAAGCCGTCATCATCGCGTATGCCGTCAGTGTACAATTCCTTGTGGCGGTATTTTTCCATCGGCGGCGCTTCAAGGATTTCACGCATCAATTTCGTGCCCTTGAGCAGCAGATCGGCATCGCGCTGGTCGGACAAGAATTGCGGATCAATCTTTGGCGGGGAAAGCGGATTGCCGTCGGAGATGCCGACGGTGCCACGCGAGTGCGGACGCAGCACACAAACGTGGCAGGAGAATCCGTAACCCATGTGCAGCTTGCGGGCGTGATCGTCGACAATTCCGACAACGAAATGAAGCTGGAGATCGGGCCTCTGCAAGCCCGGATCGGATTTGAGAAACGCGCCGGCTTCGGCAAACGGTGTCGCCATCAGCCCCGTGCCGTTCTTGCGCCACTCGCCGATTGCCCTGATCAGATTGATCGTGCCCTTTGCGCCGAGGCCGACCATATCGGTCTCGCGTGACTTCCACGACATGATGAAATCGATGTGGTCCTGCAGGTTTTGGCCAACGCCGGGCAGTTCGTGGCGAACACCGATCCCGTGCTGCTTCAACTCGTCGGCTGGGCCGATGCCGGACAGCAGCAAAAGCTGCGGGGAATTGAAGGCGCCGCCGGAAAGAACGATCTCCCGGTTGGCCGTTACCGAATCCTCGCGGCCGTTTTTCAAGTAGACGACGCTTTGGGCGCGCTTGCCGTCGAGTATGACGCGTGCAGCATGGACGCCGGTGATGACCGTCAGATTCGGACGCCCCATATTGATGTGGAGGTAGGCGGCTGCGGAGGAGCAACGCTCACCCTTGCGCGTGCCGTCCCAGAACTGGGTGACCTGGTAGAGGCCGACGCCTTCCTGTTCTTCACCGTTGAAATCGGGATTGCGTCTGATCTGCAATTGTTCGGCCGCGTCGATGAAAGCGTTGGCGACCGGCCGCGGCTTCTGCTGGTCCCCGACCTGCAACGGACCGTCGGCGTTGTGCAGATCGTCGCTACCGCGTTGGTTGCCCTCGGCGCGTTTGAAGTAGGGCAGCACGTCATCCCAGGACCAGCCGCTGCAGCCGAGGTTGGCCCAATCGTCATAGTCGGATGGGTGGCCGCGAATATAGAGCATGGCATTGATGGCGCTGGAACCACCAAGCTGCTTACCGCGCGGCTGGTAGCCCTTGCGTCCGTTGAGACCCGGTTGGGGAACGGTCTCAAACGCCCAGTTGCCGATCTTGGGCCTACCGGGCAATACGCCGACGACTGCGAAGGGAGCGCGGACGAAAAGGTTGCGCCCTTCGCCTCCAGCCTCAAGCAGGCAAACCGAGACCGAGGGATCCTCGCTGAGACGGGATGCGACAACACTGCCAGCGGACCCGCCTCCGACGATGATGTAATCGAATGATGAATTGGTCACGCTCTCCTCCACAAGTGCGAGTTTGGAGGAGATTGGCTCAATAATCCGGCGGCTGCAATGAGGATTGAAACCAGGAGACGAATGAACCCATGGAGAATACGGGGAGCCCGGTGGCTTGGCGGATATCTGCCGCGTATGGCGTCATGTTGGTGCACTCCAGCACAATGGCTCCGATTTCGGGATGACTGGAAACCAGCGCAAGCGCCGCTTCGACATTGTCCTTTCGGGCAAGTTCGACATCCATCTCCGCTTCGTTTTCGAGAATGACGCGCGAGAATTCGTGGCCACCTTCGGTCGTTCCGATCGGCGTCCCTTTGGGGACCAGTGCCTTGTCGAGATGCTCATCTGTCAGTGTGGATGCCGATATCGTGAGAATACCCGTCCTTTTTTCTGATGGCAGGAGCCGATTGACCATCTCGACCTGCATCAGCGAGGACGTCACAACCGGAACTTTGACCGCATCGGCGATTTCCTGCTGGAAAAGCGACAGAAAGCCGCAATTGGTGGTGATGCCGTCGGCCCCGTCCGCGACAAGACCGCGAGCTGCATCGATGAAGGCGTCGAGAAGTCCTTCGGCCCTGCGCCGAACAACACGATCGGGCGAGGCTCCGCGAACCACGCGGTAGAGTACCGGAAACGGCCAACTCGCAGCGTTGCCCATGTCACCTGCAATCCGTGGGAAACGCGCCTCGAGCATCAATATCCCCACGGCAGCGCCGTAAACCGCCTTTCCGCCCCGTACTTTCATTTCTCGCCTCCAATTGTTGCTGCCGGCCGGAAGGTCGGTGGAAAAATGATCGGCAGACCTGCCAATTCGCACGAGATTGTTGACACAAGGCGCTTCTCGCTTCAACATACAATTCTGTATACAGACCTGTGCGCATGGTTTTTGTTGTTGCTGAAGCATCCAGTGCTTGCGGAAATGAGCAAACGCTGATGTGCTGTAACCGGAAGAAGGCGGACTGGAGAAAACAGACAGGTAAAGTGGGTTATAGCGAACTTCACATCAGGTATGGCTAAATTTTGAATGGATGATATAGACGATTCATCGATAAATTGTTGACAAAATGTAAATGAAAGTGTTTTGATCGCATGAAAGCCGGACGGAGATCAGGAATGTAATGGCAAAAGCCACGTCCAAATCGGGCAAAAATGAAACCGGCCCGGTCGCGATTATCGGCGCTGGTATTGTTGGCGTCTCGACTGCGTTGTGGCTTCAGCGCGACGGTCATGATGTCATCCTGATCGACAAGGCGGGTCCTGCAGAGGGAACAAGCTTCGGCAATGGCGGTGTGCTGGCATCGTGTTCGATCGTACCGGTGACCGTACCCGGCTTGATCTGGAAGGCGCCGCGGATGTTGTTCGATCCCGGCCAGCCGCTGTTTCTGAAATGGTCCTACCTTCCGCGGCTGATGCCGTGGCTGCTCAAATATCTTGCCCACGGAACGGCCGAAGCAGTGCGTTTCCGCGCAGCCGCCTTGCAGCACATCATCGGCGACAGCCTTGCGGACCACCAGGCTCTGGCCACTGGTACGAAGGCGGAAAAGTGGGTCGTGCCTTCGGACTATCTGTTTTTGTACAACAGCAGGGCGAACTACGAATCCGATACGTTCGGCTGGTCGGTGAGGAAGGAAAACGGTGTCGAGTGGGATCTTCTGGAAGGCGATCAGCTTCACGAATATGATCCGGTTTTTGGACCGGAAATCGGTTTCGCCGCCCGGATGGGAGACCACGGGTGCATTTCCGATCCGGGTCAATATGTGAAGGATCTCGCCGCACATGTCGTCGCCAATGGTGGCGAACTGATCACCGCGGAAGTCACAGATATTGTTCGCGAAAATGGTATCGCAACCGGTGTGATTGCCGGTGGTGAGAAAATCGATTGCAGCGCCGTGGTGCTTTCAGCCGGCGTCTGGTCGGGACCGCTCGCCAGCAAACTCGGACTGAATGTGCCGCTGGAAAGCGAACGTGGCTATCATGTCGAATTGTGGGAGCCGAGTGTCATGCCGCGGTCGCCGGTCATGGTCGCGTCGGGCAAGTTCGTTGCCACGCCGATGGAGGGGCGTTTGCGCCTTGCGGGTATCGTCGAATACGGCGGACTGGAAGCGCCTCAATCCAAGGCGCCGTTCGAGCTGCTTTACAAGAACATCAAGACGGCAATTCCGGGAATTTCCTGGAAAGAATCAAGCGAATGGATGGGCCACAGGCCTGCAATCAGCGATTCCATTCCGCTGATTGGCGAATGCCCCGGTGTCAAAAAAGCATATTGCGGTTTCGGTCATGATCACGTCGGATTGACCGGGGGACCGAAAACGGGCCGGATATTGGCTCAACTCATTTCGGGGCGTGCCCCGAATATCGACCTTGCGCCCTATGCGCCTTCACGGTTTCATTAGGGCGAGGCGAACAGGAAATGGGAATTAGTGGTCATCAATTGTTTCAAAACGGGAGGATCCAAATGAAACGTCTGACACACCTACTCGCAGCGACAGCGCTGACAGCCACTACCGCCGGCGCGGCCTATGCGGAAAAATGGGATATGCCGATGGCCTATTCGGCTACCAACTTCCATTCGGCAACCGGCGCTGAGTTTGCCAAGTGCATAACCATCGGTACCGGCGGCGAAATTGAGGTCGTCACCCATCCGTCTGGCTCGCTCTTCAAGGGCGCAGATATCAAGCGCGCTATCCAGACCGGGCAGGCGCCGATCGGCGAAAGACTGCTTTCCGGCCACCAGAACGAGAATGCCATCTTCGGAGTTGATTCCATCCCGTTCCTGGCGACCTCGTTTGACGATGCGGCAAAACTCTGGAAAGCGGCAAAGCCGACGCTTGAGGAAGTGCTGGCCGAACAGAACCTGACGCTGCTCTACTCGGTGCCGTGGCCACCGCAGGGGCTCTACTTCAAAAAGGAAGTCAATTCTGTCGCCGACATGAAAGGCATCAAGTTCCGCTCCTACAACAATGCAACGGCCCGTCTTGCCGAGCTCACCGGTATGTTGCCTGTGACGATCGAGGCTGCGGAAATCAGTCAGGCCTTCGCAACTGGCGTTGCCGAATCGATGGTGTCATCCGGGTCGACCGGGTATGACCGCAAAGTTTGGGAAAGCCTGACCCATTTCTATGAGGTAGACGCCTGGCTGCCGCGCAACTACATCATGGTCAATTCCGACGTTTGGGGCGGTGTCAGCGATGCCAACAAAAACGTTGTCAAGGGTTGTGCCGCACTGGCTGAATATGCTGGAACCTGGCGTGCCGTGGAGTATACGCAGTTTACGCTCAACGGCCTGCGCGCCGGTGGCATGACCGTTGGTCCGGCTGGTGACGCTTTGACTGCGGAACTCAAGGAAATCGGCGCGACGATGACCGCCGAGTGGCTTGAAGCGGCCGGCGACGGCGGCAAGGCCATCGTCGATGCCTTCAAGGGCATGCAGTAATCGACATCAGCGGGAGGCGACCAACGCCTCCCGCTCCATCTGCCGAGGAAGGGGGCTCGGTATTTCTCGGCGAACATCCTTCGCCGACAAGACCTGAAAGCCGGGGAGGGGCACATGCAGGGACTTCACGCACTCAGAAGTGCTTTGGATAGATTGTACTTTGCCAGCGGTGTTTTGGCAGCGCTTTTCCTGATCGCAATTCTAATTCTGATTGTTGTGCAGATGATCGCGCGCTGGACAGGTGAGGTATTTCCGGGAGCACCGGATTATGCCGGCTACTGCATGGCAGCGGCTTCGTTCTTTGCCTTTGCCCATGCGCTGAACCGCGGATCGCACATTCGCGTGTCGATCCTTTTGAATGCCGTCTCCGGCGGTGCCCGGCGTCTGATCGAGACCTGGTGCTTTGCCATCGGTACGGCGCTGGCATGGTACTTTGTCTACTACGCCAGCCGCTTCGTTTATTTCTCATGGAAATTCGGCGACATCAGCCAGGGGCAGGACGCAACACCAATCTGGATTCCGCAGACGTCGATGTTAATCGGCGCTTTCGTGTTCGCCATTGCTCTGACAGATCATCTTGTCCACGTGCTGTTCGGCGGCGATCACCGCATCGAATCCGATGTGGTTGAACAGAGCCACGGGGAGTAACGGTCATGGAAGAACTTTATCTGATCATCCTGTTCCTCTTCGTTCTGTTTCTGTTGCTGGGCACAGGCGTCTGGGTTGGCCTTGCGCTGATGGGCGTTGCCTTTGTCGGCATGGAACTGTTCACATCGCGTCCCACCGGCGACACCATGATCACGACCATCTGGTCGGCATCGTCGTCGTGGACGCTCACCGCATTGCCCTTGTTCATCTGGATGGGCGAAATCCTATTTCGAACGCGATTGTCCGAAGACATGTTTCGCGGCCTGTCGCCCTGGATGGCGCGGCTTCCGGGCGGGCTGGTGCACACAAACATCGTCGGCTGCACGGTTTTTGCAGCCGTATCCGGTTCGTCGGCTGCAACGCTGACAACGGTCGGCAAGATGTCGATCCCCGAACTGCGCCGGCGCAACTATCCCGAAAACATGATCATCGGCACGCTGACCGGCGCTGCGACGCTGGGATTGATGATCCCGCCGTCACTGACGCTGATCGTCTATGGCGTGACGATCAATGAATCGATTTCCAAATTGTTCATCGCCGGCATCCTGCCAGGCCTGGTTCTGGCGGCAATGTTCATGGGTTATGTGGCGATCTACTCGCAGGTGTCGAAAAACTGGCAGCCGACACCCGAACCGAAAATGAGTCTTGCCGAAAAGGTTCGAAATTCACGTTTTCTCATTCCGGTGATTTTGCTGATCCTGATCGTCATCGGTTCGATGTATCTCGGATACGCCACGGCAACCGAGGCGGCTGCCTTCGGTGTGATCGGATCGCTGACGCTGGCCGCGTCGCAGGGTTCGCTCAACTGGAAGACATTCACCGACAGCCTGATGGGTGCGACACGCACATCGGCGATGATTGCGCTTATTCTGGCGGGTGCGGCATTCCTGTCGCTGGCTATGGGCTTTACTGGTTTGCCACGTTCGCTGGCTGAGCTGATCGCAGTCTGGGAATTGTCACGCTTCGAACTGTTGATGGTGCTGTTAGTGTTCTACATCATCATCGGCTGTTTTCTCGATGGCATTTCCTCGGTCGTTTTGACGATGGCCGTAGTCGAGCCGATGATCCGGCAGGCCGGGATCGATGTCATCTGGTTCGGTATCTTCATCGTGGTCGTGGTCGAAATGGCCCAGATCACACCGCCGATCGGCTTCAATCTGTTCGTGATGCAAGGCATGACCAGCCATGAGATGAACTACATCGCCAAAGCGGCGATACCAATGTTCCTGATCATGGTGCTGATGGTGTTCGTGCTGATCTTCGTACCTGAACTGGCGACCTGGCTACCGGAGAACATGCGCCAGACGCCCGGCGGTTAGGCTTAGAGCCCTTTTGACCCATTCGGAGCCATTCTGACGGAGCGAATTTGTGACAGGATCAAGTAAATGCACGAAGAGCGTATCGCGATACGGTCGAGGGGATTTGCGCGGAGACCGGCGCAAATTCGCCCGTCCCGTCGGGTTTCCGATTGGCGGGCAGCCTGCGCCGAACCGGCCTCGAACGATGGTTGGCCATCGCCCATCGGTCGTTTCAACACCGGACTGCCGCCCCAATCGTGAAACAGAATTGACTCTTAATGGGTCAAAAGGGCTTTAGGGCCTGTTGAGCATCACCGCACGGGCTGCGCCGCAGCCGAATTTCGACAGATTTAGGAGCGAGGACGAAGGACATGCACGGCATATTCGAGAACGAGCGACGCCAATATGGCGGATTTCGGCGCGGCCTTTTCAAGGTTGGGCCAAATTCGCGCGCAACAGCGTCGAAAATGCTCGAAAGTGGTTACACTGTCTTGCGCTTTTCTCCTTGTTTCGCACGAATTTGGGCGCCAACGCAGCCTTGTGTGCTGATACTCAACAGGCCCTAGACAGGAGTGCCGGATGTCGCGTCTCAACTTTTCGCTTCGCCGGCGCTGATCGGACTGATCTTTGTCGTCGTCATGTTCGGCGCATTCGTGCAAGCTGGCCTGGGCATGGGATTTGGCCAGGCCGCCGCTCCCCTGCTTGCATTGATCGATCCGCATCTGGTTCCGGCTCCGGTGTTGCTGATCGGGTTTGCCACCGCCGCATGGGGCGCCTGGCGCGAACGCGAACAAATCGTCTGGAATGAAGTGTGGACCGGGTGCGCGGGTCGCCTGGGTGGGGTGTTGATTGCCATGGCGGTCCTGCTGGTTCTACCGGATCGAAAAACCTTCATGCTGGTATTCGGGATCCTGATCGCAATATCCGTAGCCATGTCAGCCATGGGTTGGCGGCTGCGGTTCAGTCGGACCAATCTCGTATCAATGGCAACCGTGTCCGGCCTGACGGGAACGATCACCTCCATTGGTGCGCCGCCGCTGGCAATCGTTTACGCGCACCGCGACCCTCGACAGGCACGGCCGACGCTCAGTGCATTCTTCGCATTTGGTTGCGCGCTGTCGCTTGGCGGGCTTTTCGCAACCGGCTGGGCCGGGCCAGGCGATCTTACGCTCGCGGTAATGATGATTCCATCGATGATTGTCGGTACTCTGACGGCATGGCTGATCAAGGACCGGTTTGACCGTCGCTATCGTCCGCTTTTGCTGATACTGGCCGGAGCAGCGGCAGTCATGCTGATTTTCCGGGGAATTTCATGAATCGGCTGATATCAGTGCTCGTGCTTGCGGCCGACTATGGCCGGCTGTGCCTCGTCACCGGCCTTGTGGTTGCAATCGCGCTTCCCGGCGTGGCCGCTGTGATAAAGCCGCTGCTGCCGGAATTTGTGACCGCATTGCTGTTTGTAGCCGCACTCAGGATCGGTCCCCGGCAGGCGTTGGGGGCAGCGCGGGACATCAAGGCGTCGGCGATCTATGTCTTCATTCTCCAGGTCGCTTTACCGATGGCCGTGACCCTGTTGTTCTTTGCATTCGGATTGGCCGGGCCCCTGGCGGCGGTCATCATACTGATGCTCGCCGGCTCGCCGATCTCCGGCACACCAAACCTGTCGATCATGTGCGGCGCGGACCCGGCGCCGGCGCTCAGGCAATTGGTTGCCGGAACCGCATTGCTGCCGCTGACCGTCATTCCGGTGTTCTGGCTGGCGCCCGGATTCGGCAGCGGATTTGAAGTTCTGGCAGCAGCGGGAAATCTGCTCGCGCTCATCGGTGCGGCGGCGACAATTGCCTTTCTGATACGCGGCTTTTGGCTCAAGGAACCAAGTTTGCGGGCGCTACGGGCCATCGACGGAAGCTCGGCCATCCTGATGGCCGTGATGGTGCTCGGGTTGATGTCGGCGGTGGGCCCGGCGCTGCGCAACGCCCCCGGCGACCTGGCCATCAATCTGGCGGCCGCCTTTATCGCCAATATCGGCATGCAAATCGCGTCTACACTGATGCTTGAGCGATCCGCATGGCGCGACATGGCGGTGCCGTTCGCCATTTCTGCCGGCAACCGCAATATTGCTTTGTTTCTGACGTCGCTGCCGGCGGTCGTGACCGATCCGCTGTTGTTGTTTATCGGCTGCTATCAGATACCGATGTATCTGACACCACTGCTATTGGGGCGCTTCTATCGCCGCGGTTCCGGGTAGAGATTGTTTTCTATGGCGGTCAGGCCTTCGTCGAGCCTGTGTGCACCGGACTTGCCAAGCTGCTCGACCAGATCCTGTTCGAAGACGCGGGCGATATAAGCGAGCTCGCGATATATGGTTTTGCCGGGCGGTGTCAGCTCGAGATGTTCGATACGCCGGTCAAGATCGTCGGTTCTTCGTTTCAGCCAGCGTCGCTTTTCTAGTGCGCGGACGGCACGGCTGACCTTGGTCTTATGCATGGAGGAATGTTCACCGATTTGCTTGGCGGTGATCGAACCGAATTGGCCGATCGTCGCCAGGGTGCGCCATTCAGGCCGGGTCATGCCATGCCGGTTCTTGTAGTGGCGGGCAAAACGGCGGCTTACTTCCTCGGCGGCGCGCAAGAGCCTGTAGGGAAGAAAGGCTTCAAGATGCAATATCGTCGTGGAACCGGTTCGTTCCTGCATGAGCTGCCCCGTTGATAGTTACAAAACTGACGGTTACGATCGAAACCAATAAAGAAAAAATCGAGGGAATTGAAGCTATGGGCTACGCCTATATGCCTGGCTTCGGTAACGATTTCGAGACGGAATCGCTGCCGGGCGCGCTGCCGCAGGGCATGAATTCACCGCAAAAGTGCGAATACGGGCTCTATGCCGAGCAGCTTTCAGGCTCGCCATTCACCGCGCCGAGAGGCACGAACGAACGATCATGGCTGTACCGCATCCGCCCGAGTGTTCGGCACACCAAGCGCTTTGCGTCGGTCGATCGTCCACGCTGGAAAACGGCGCCGGCAGTCGATGACCATGGCCTGCCGCTTGGCCAGTACCGCTGGGATCCGGTGCCCCTGCCGAACGAGAAAACGGATTTTCTCGATGGCATGCGTACCATGACCACCGCCGGCGATGTGATGACCCAGGTGGGTATGGCGGCGCATATTTATGTTTGCAACCAGGACATGGTCGACGACTATTTTTTTAATGCCGATGGCGAACTTTTAATCGTGCCGCAGGCAGGCGCGATCCGCGTCAAGACCGAGATGGGCGTGATGGAGGTCGAGCCGGCGGAGCTCTGCCTGATCCCGCGCGGCATGATGTTCAAGGTAGAGCTGTTGGGCGACAGCGCACGCGGCTACATCTGTGAAAACTACGGGGCGAAATTCACCCTGCCGGACCGGGGCCCGATCGGCGCCAACTGCCTGGCCAATCCGCGCGATTTCAAGACACCGGTTGCCTGGTATGAGGACAAGGAGACGGCGTGCCGCGTACATGTGAAATGGTGCGGCAAGTTTTATGTCACCGAGATCGGTCATTCGCCACTCGACGTCGTCGCATGGCATGGCAACTACGCACCGTTCAAATATGATCTCAGAACGTTTTCGCCGGTTGGCGCGATCCTGTTCGACCATCCCGATCCGTCGATCTTCACCGTGTTGACGGCGCCGACCGAGGAAGCAGGAACTGCGAATGTCGATTTTGTCATCTTCCCGCCGCGCTGGCTTGTGGCGGAAAACACCTTCCGCCCCCCTTGGTATCATCGCAACATCATGAGCGAGTTCATGGGCCTGGTATATGGCCAGTACGATGCCAAGGAAGAGGGTTTCGTGCCCGGCGGCATGAGCCTGCACAATATGATGTTGCCGCACGGACCGGACCTGATGGGATTTGACAAGGGATCGAATGCCAAGCTGGAACCGCAGAAACTCGACAACACGCTCGCCTTCATGTTCGAGACCCGATATCCGCAGCAACTGACTGATTTTGCAGCTAATCTGGACACGCTGCAGGACAACTACATCGACTGTTGGGAAGGGCTCGACCGCAAGTTCGACGGCACGCCCGGCGTGAAGTAACATTATCATTTTGGAGTGACATAATGGCAAAAGTGTTCGCCTCGGCCGGCGACATGACCGAAAAGAAAATCTCGTTTACCGAGGTTGGCGAGGGCCTGTGGGCGTTTACCGCAGAGGGTGATCCCAATTCAGGCGTGATCATTGGCGATGATAGCGTGATGATTGTCGAGGCGCAGGCAACGCCGCGATTGGCGCGCAAGGTCATCGAGAAAGTGCGCGAAGTCACCGACAAACCGATCACCCACCTAGTGCTGACCCATTATCATGCGGTGCGGGTGCTCGGCGCGTCTGCCTATGAGGCAGGGCAGGTGATCATGTCGGAGACGGCGCGATCGATGGTGGTCGAGCGCGGACAGGAGGACTGGGACAGCGAGTTTGACAGGTTCCCGCGTCTGTTTCAGGGTCATGAAGAAATTCCGGGCCTGACCTGGCCGTCGACGACTTTCAATGGTCGAATGAGCGTTTATCTCGGCAATCGGCGGGTTGACCTGATGCAACTGGGGCGCGCGCACACGGCAGGTGATATCGTCGCCTATGTGCCGGACCAGAACGTGATGTTCACCGGCGATATCGTCGAGTACAAATCGGCCTGTTATTGCGGCGACGGACATTTTCACGACTGGCCGGATACGCTGGAAGAAATTCGCGCTTGGGATGTCGACGCGATTGCGCCGGGCAGGGGCGATGCTCTTGTCGGCAAGGAGATGGTCAATGCGGCGCTCGACCTGACCGGTGATTTCGTCACATCGACCTATCGACCGGTGGCCAAGGTGGCGCTCGGCGGCGGTTCGCTGAAGCAGGCCTGGGATGCCTGCCGGGCCGAATGCGATCCGAAATTCGCCGATTACGCAATCTATGAGCACTGTCTGCCGTTCAACGTGGCGCGCGCCTATGACGAGGCCCGCGATATCGACACGCCCCGCATCTGGACCGCGGCGCGCGACAAGGAGATGTGGGAGCAGTTGCAGGGGTGAGTGACGTCACCAAACCCTACCGCCTGATGGCGCTCAACAATGCTTGGGCCAACGCAACGTTCTACACGGCGTTGGCAGCACTACCGGATGGTGCGTTCACGGTCGAGCGTCCGGGGTTCTTTGCCTCGCTATGCCTGACATTGAACCACATCCACGAAGTCGATCTTTTCTATATCGATGCGCTGGAAGCCGGCGGAAAAGGGCGCAGCGTCTATGACCGCGAGGATATCACCGAACCGTCGGTGCTCGGCGTGGCACAGGCGGATGCCGACATGCGGCTAGCCAGGTTTTGTCATGACTTGAACGCAGAAATATTGGCACAAACCCGCTTAACCGAACGCAAGGATGGCCCTGTCGAAGAGCAGGTTGATGCGCTGCTGCTGCACTTGTTCCAACACCAGATTCATCATCGCGGCCAGGCGCATGTGCAGCTCCAACACGCTGGAATCGCACCTCCACAACTGGATGATTTCCATCTGGAGCACGGGCGGGTGCCTACTGCGGAGGCCTATTTCCGGTAGACTGCCTGCTTGGGCGGAAAATTGGTATTGGAAGGGAAATCGATTTGATGGTTACAAACGCAACTAATAAAACTTCACTGTGTTAAACAAATAATCCGCACCCGGGTGAAACGAAAACCATGAGCAAGATCTTCGAGACGCCACTCTATCCTTATTCCCGTTCTGTCGACCAGGATGCCTCCGCACCGGTACGCCATCCCGTTGTCGTCATCGGGGCAGGCCCGATCGGGTTGGCTGCAGCTATCGATCTGGCGCAGCACGGCGTACCGGTTGTCGTGCTCGACGACAACGACAAGGTCAGTTTCGGCTCGCGGGCAATCTGTTTCGCCAAACGACCGCTTGAAATTCTCGATCGTCTGGGATGCGGAGACCCGATGGTCGACAAGGGCGTGGTCTGGAATACCGGCAAGGTATTTTTCGACGAACGTCAGGTCTACGGCTTCGATCTTTTGCCGGAAGACGGCCACAAGAGACCTGCTTTCATCAATCTGCAGCAATATTACTTCGAACTCTATCTCGTCGAGCGGGTGCGCGAGTTGGAGGCTGAAGGCAAACCCATCGAGCTACGCGGCAAGACCCGCGTACTCAGCATCGATGCGAAAGACGATCACGTGTCCATCAAGGCCGACACGCCGGACGGTCCCTATGACCTGGAAGCCGATTGGCTGATCGCCTGCGACGGCGCCGGCTCTCCTGCGCGATCCATGCTGGGTCTCGATTTCGTCGGCCGCGTGTTCGAGGACAATTTCCTCATCGCCGATGTGGTGATGGAGGCCGATTTCCCGACCGAACGCTGGTTCTGGTTCGATCCGCCATTCAATCGCGGTCAGTCGGCACTGCTGCACAAGCAGCCGGACAATGTCTGGCGCATCGACCTGCAGCTTGGATGGGACATCGACAAGGAAGAGGAAAAAAAGCCGGAAAACGTTGTTCCGCGGCTGAAAGCAATGCTTGGCGAGGATGCGAAGTTCGAACTGGAATGGGTTTCGATCTATACGTTCCAATGCCGGCGCATGGAGAACTTTCGTCACGGGCGCGTGCTGTTTGCGGGAGATGCGGCGCACCAGGTCTCGCCGTTCGGTGCGCGCGGCGCCAATTCCGGACTTCAGGATACAGACAACCTGATCTGGAAGCTGAAGCTGGTCATGGATGGCCTGGCGCCGGACAGTCTTTTGGATACTTATGACAGCGAACGGGTGTACGGGGCCGACGAGAACATCTTGAATTCGTCGCGCTCGACCGATTTCATTACACCGAAATCCGACATCAGCCGGATTTTCCGCGATGCGGTTCTGGACCTTGCCGAGCATCACAATTTTGCCCGGCCGATCGTCAATGCCGGTCGCCTGTCGGTCCCGTGCACCTATGACGGCTCCCCGCTCAACGGTCCGGACGCCGACGGCATGCCCGAGCGCACCCGACCCGGTTCGCCTGCCGTAGACGCACCTATCCCCAATGGCTGGTTGCTTGACCGGCTTGGTGACAGGTTTCAACTGATGACCATCGATGCGGATGCACCCGAGGATTTGGACGTGGATGGCATACCGGTCGAGCAGCTGTCATTGTCGGTTGCCGGCGACGAAGGCGGAGCGTTGGTGCAGCGCTATCTGGGTGACGCAAATACGGCAGTTTATCTGCTGCGGCCCGATCAACATGTCGCCGCACGCTGGACCAGTTTCGACGAGAAGGCCGTCCGCGCGGCGGTCAACAAAGCAGCCGGTAGGGGGTGATCAAGATGGCGACCAACAAGCTCAACACCGAACCGAACATTGCCGGGGCAGATGACTTCTATGCGGCGCTGCTTGATGCGCATGAAGGCCTCGACAAGGCGGAGAGCGATGCTTTCAACGCCCGCCTGATTCTGATCCTTGCCAATCATGTCGGTGATCAGGATATTCTGGCGCAAGCGTTGGAGGCGGCCGGGCAGCAATAGGAATGCGTGATGACCTTCGTCAGTTGGAGGTTGCGTCCGTTTTGATAGTTACAAATGCAACTACTAAAGTCACTTCACATGTGAACTGAACCGGAGATGAGGACAATGAAGATTGAGCGAATCCACCACGTTGCCTACCGTTGCAAGGACGCCAAGGAAACGGTGGAATGGTACACCAAGATGCTGAATATGGATTTCGTTCTGGCGATTGCAGAGGACAAGGTGCCGTCGACGCATGAACCCGATCCGTACATGCATCTGTTTCTCGATGCCGGCAGCGGCAATATCCTTGCCTTTTTCGAACTGCCGACGAAAGCGGAGATGGGCCGCGACGAAAACACGCCGGAATGGGTTCAGCACATCGCCTTCAAGGTGAAAGACCGCGACACGCTGATCGAGTACAAGGAACACCTGGAGAAGAATGGGGTCGACGTGCTCGGCGTGACCGATCATTCGATCTTCCATTCGATCTATTTCTTCGATCCGAGCGGACACCGTATCGAACTGGCCTGTGACGATCCGGAAGCCGAGGCGATGAACAAGCGGCTTGATGCGGTCAAGTGGGACATGCTGGAAGAATGGTCGAAGACCAAGCGCGCGCCAAAACACGCCGAATGGCTGCATGAAAAGGAATTGGCGAACACCTGACCCCGGTCAGTCGGCGCGCAATTCTGTGCGGTTTCTGATCCGCCGTTTTGGTGGATCAGAACGGTATTTCGTCGTCCATGTCGCGGGAGAAGTCGCCGCCGCCGCCGCTGGGCCCTGACTGGCCGAAATCCGATCCGCCGCCCCTTTGACCGCCACCGCCGATCTGGCCGCCGCCATCTCCGGCGTTGCGGCTGTCGAGCATCTGCATCTCGCCGCGAAAACGCTGCAAAACGACTTCGGTGGTATATTTCTTCTGGCCCGATTGGTCTTCCCATGAGCGGGTCTGAAGCTGGCCTTCGATGTAAACCTTCATGCCTTTCTTCAGATACTGCTCGGCAACCTTTGCCAGCTGCTCGTTGAAGATGACAACGCGGTGCCACTCGGTACGCTCCCGGCGTTCGCCGGATTGCTTGTCGCGCCAGCTTTCCGACGTCGCGACGGACAGATTGACGACCGGATCTCCGGAACTGAGCCGCCTGACATCGGGATCTGCGCCCAGATTGCCGACCAGGATGACCTTGTTGACGCTTCCCGCCATGATGAATACTCCAAAATCTCTCTTCTCGCCGGCGCCGCTCCTACCAGCCCGTCGCTCAGGTTTCCTTAGACCATCGCGGCGCGCAAAACCGCATCGAAACCGTCTATCCACAGATCGATTGGCGCAGAAGATACCGGCGAAACAACATATGTTCCCTTTATGTTCCTGTCAATTCGCGCAGTTTGGTCTGCTCGATTGGCCAATCGACGGGATGAAATGTCAGGAACCTGGCGATCCCTTCAATGGTGCGGCTACTGTGCGCGGATTTCGCATAGTGTATCGCTGGCGGGCCTCGCTTTCGCTGATTAGCCAGTTTTTGACCGCTTCCAGTTCGGGAAATGACTTTTTACCAATCCTTCGCATCAGGTAATAGCCAGAGTCGGTACGCACGCAGGTGTCGCCAAGGGGCCTGATCAACTGGCCGGAATCGAGCAGCGGGTCGACCAGATGCTGCCAGCCGAGAAGCAACGCCCAGACCGTCGACGGCGGCCTGTACCGACAACGGATAGGTGTTGAAGCTAGTGGCGCGTTCCAATTCGACGTTTTGCAGACCGTTGTGCCCGAGCCAATCGCTCCAGTTCATCCACTCCGTGTGACTGCTGGCAACTTCGATCAGGTCCAAACTCGGTAATTCCCGAATGTCGGCGGCGCGTGGATTGGCGGCCAGATAATCCGGTGTGCAAACAGGAAACACCGTTTCGCTCGAACAGCATGCGGCATTCATAGCCGGGCCAATTGCCCTCACCACGTAAAATCGTCAGGTCCATGGTTTCGGCCAGACACTCTCATCATCGCTGTCCGATGACACAAGCATGATCTTCAACCGCCTGTTGGCGTTGTTGAATTTCCGCAGGCGCGGCATCAGCCAAAGCGACGATACGGAATTTGTTGCGGGCAAGGTTGATGGCATTCTTTTGGCGTTGCGAGAACATGTTGCGTGAAGCGCTGCGCAACATGTCCAGCGACTGTTCCACCGAGGCCAACAGGCGTTTGCCTTGAATCGTCAGTGCTATCGAACGATGACCGCGAACAAACAATGCGATATCGTAATGTTGCTCGAGCAATCTCACCTTGCGGCTGACCGCTGTTTCACTAACGTTCAACTCACGCCCTGCTGCAGCGAAACTGCCGTTCTTGGCCGCGGACTCGAACGCCAGCAGGTAATCGAGCGGTGGTAAGACCTTGCCTTTGTTTTGCATCACCAACCTTCGACAGTGTCAGGCAATATGACAAAATGCGTGATTTCGGTGCGAAAAAGCGCTTCGCCAGTTAACGACTTTGTTACATTGCGGGCCGAAATAATTCTCCGCTAAGCTACTGATTAAAGCACATTAAACAGGTTTTGCCACTAATTATTTGGGGCTTTGCCCATCAAATTTCTTTGCAAGGAATTCCAAAACTCTTGGCAAACTTAAGGCGTGTCGAAGGGGGAGTGCTTCGACCACGAGATTAGAACCGTGACTAGGGAGCGAACATGAGACTTACAACTCTTCTATCAGCATCGGCCATAGCGTTGGCTGGTGTGGGCAGTGCCTTGGCTGAGGACAGCAAGGATCCGATCATTATTCCGATTCACAATTGGTCGAGCCAGATTGTGATGAGTCACCTCGTCGGCCAGATTTTCGAATCGATGGGCAATAATGTTGAATTTGTCACTACAGACAGCCAGGCGGTTTATGAATCAGTGCGCATCGGAGACGTGGCGCTCGAGCTCGAAGTCTGGGAAGGCGCTTTCGGTAAGTCATTCCGGGCAGCGCTCGAAAAGGGCGGCCTGCATGACGCGGGCGACCATGACGCGGTGACCCGCGAAGACTGGTGGTATCCGATGTGGACCAAGGAATCCTGCCCGGGCCTGCCGGATTGGAAGGCGCTCAATGATTGTGCAGCCCTGTTTGCAACCGCAGAGACCGGCGAAAAGGGCCGTTATCTTGACGGTCCCGTCGACTGGTTGAAACATGCCCAGGAGCGCGTCGACGCGCTGGGCATGAACTTCACCGTCATCAATGCGGGCTCTGCGGCGGCACTCTGGGCTGAAATCGGCTCTGCCGAAAAAGACAAGAAACCCGTCGTGGTGTTCAACTGGACACCGAATTTCGCCGAGGCCGTATGGCCGGGTGAGTTTGTCGAATTCCCGAAATGGGAAGAAGGCTGCGACAAGGATCCCAAGGTCGGCCCAAATCCGGATGTCATCTATGACTGCGGAAATCCGGCCACCGGTTATCTGAAGAAAGCTGCCTGGGATGGCATGAAGGACAAATGGCCCGAATGCCTATGCCGTGCTGACGAAAATCAGCTTCACGAATGCGCAAATTGCCGAGATGGCCAAACTTGTCGACATCGACGAGATGGAGCCTGAAGAAGCGGCCGAGGAGTGGCTTGAGAAGAACGAAGCCGTTTGGAAGCCCTGGGTCGAGGCTGTAATGTAATCTGGGTCACCTGAACCGGATTGCAATCAACAACAACCGTCCCGGTGCGCCGGGGCGGTTGTCTACTCGGAAAAGAAGAAAATGGCG
This sequence comes from Rhizobiaceae bacterium, assembly GCA_963669285.2. GTDB lineage: Bacteria > Pseudomonadota > Alphaproteobacteria > Rhizobiales > Rhizobiaceae > JAWKWH01. The sequence continues at coordinate 660,831 of CAXXSI010000022.1, forward strand.
GGAACCGAAAAAGTTATCGAATGTAAGAATGTGTGGAAGCTGTTCGGTTCGCAACCTGAGCAGTTTCTGAAGCAAATGTCCGAGGGCATGAGTTTCGAAGACATCCGCCAGGCCGGTTACATCGCCGGTGTCCGCGATGTGTCGATCGACGTGAGCCGTGGCGAGATGCTTGTGATCATGGGTCTGTCGGGTTCGGGCAAATCGACGCTGGTGCGCTGCTTCTCAAGGCTTCACGAAATCACCGGCGGTTCGATATCGGTCGACGGACAGGACATTGCCGTACTGAACGAAAAGGAATTGATCGAACTGCGCCGGCGCAAAATGGGTATGGTGTTCCAGAGTTTCGGTCTGCTGCCGCACAGGACGGTACTGGAAAACGTGGCATTTCCACTGGAAATGCGTGGTCAGGATCGTCATGAGCGTCGCAAGCGGGCGCTGGAAGTCATTGAACTGGTGGGCCTTTCCGGGCGCGAAGAGTATTTCCCCAGGGAACTTTCGGGCGGGCAGCAGCAGCGTGTCGGCATTGCCAGGTCTCTGGCCATCGAGCCTGACATCTGGTTTTTGGACGAACCGTTCTCGGCGCTCGATCCGCTCATTCGGCGCGAGATGCAGGATGAGTTCTTGCGGTTGCAAGAGATGCTGGGCAAGACGATTGCCTTTATCACCCATGATTTCGACGAGGCTTTGAGGCTCGCTGACAGGATCGCCATCATGAAAGATGGTGCCGTCGAGCAATGCGATACACCAGACCGAATTGTCCTCGATCCGGCCACGGAATATGTCGCCAAATTCACCGAGGAGATCGACAAGTCCCGTGTCGTCCATGCGGGCTTTCTTGCCAAACCGCTTAACGGCCAAGCCGTCACCGGCGAGCCGGTCATGGCAGCCACAACCATCCACGAACTGGCACGGCAACTCATCGAGGACGACAGGCAATTGTTGCCGGTGACCGATGCGAAAGGAAAAGTGACGGGCACGCTCGACCGGCGAGCCGGTCTTGACATATTGCTGGGACAGCACTGATGGCGGCGATCGCCGACAATATTTCCACCCCGTCAAAGGGGTTGGACAATGTCCGGATTGCATGGATTTTGTTTGCTGCAGCGGTATTGTTCGCAATCGCCAAACCCTTCCTGCCAGACGGGCTGGTGCGGCTGCCCGAATGGGCAATTCTGCCTTGGGAAATCTGGGCGCAGGCGATCTTCGACTTTATCCGCGAGGACCTCGGATTAATCTATGTGACGCGCGCGATTGCGTCGGGCCTCGAAGTGTTGCTCGATGCAACAGCGAACATTCTTTATGGCAAACACCGCTGGCCCCGCGTTGGCCCGATGCCGTGGGCGGCAGTGGCCGGTGCCGCTGCGGTTCTCGCCTATTGGCTTGGCGGATGGCGCCTCGCTTTGCTTGCAGGCGGTACGTTCCTGTGGACGGCGGTCGTCGGCCAATGGAAGCTGGCGATGGAAACCATGTCGGTTATTGTCGTTGCGGCGCCGCTGGCATTTCTGGTTGGCCTGATCCTTGGCATACTGGCCTGGAAATACCGCCCAGTGGAAAAAGCGTTGAGACCGATGCTGGCAGTGCTGCAGACTTTGCCGTTTTTCACCTACCTGCTGCCGGCCGTGATCTTCTTCAAGGTCGGACCGACCGCGGCGGCCGTGGCGACGATCGTATTTGCCATCCCCCCGATGGTCCTGATGACCACGCTCGGACTGAAAAAGGTGTCGCCGGAAGTCGTGGAAGCCGGCCATATGAGCGGCTGCACACGCTGGCAGATGCTCCGCCATGTTTACCTGCCCGCCGCCCGCACCGAGATACTGGTCGGTGTGAACCAGGTGATCATGCTGTGCCTTGCCATGGTGGTGCTGACGGCCTTTATCGGGATGCCTGGCCTTGGCGCGAAACTGCTGGCGATGATGAACTCGTTCAAGCTCGGGCGCTCGTTCGAAATCGGTGTGACGATTGTTTTGATCGCGATCACGCTCGATCGGTTGTCAAAGGCCTGGGTTGTTCAGCAACCGGAACATTTCGAAAAAGGCACACCGTGGTGGCGCCAGCACATGTTTTTGCTGGTCGGCATTGGCGTGTTCATCGCGTTGACCCTGCTGGCCCTGGTGGAGCCGTATTTCTTCAAGGTTGGCCGGCGCCAGGATCTATCGATGGGCCGCGAAATCGATGGCGTGATCAAGTGGGTCCTCGACCTCGACTGGATCCAGAATACGACCGAATCCATAAGGTGGTTCCTGAATACCCAGGTGCTGATACCATTTCGTAACTCGATATTGTGGCTGCCCGTGCCCACAGTGTTGCTCGCCTTCGGTGCAGCTGCTTACGCGGTCGGTGGCAAACGCTCCTGTCTGACCGTCCTGATCTTCTTCGGTATCGTCGCGATTACCGGTTGGTGGGACCGTTCGATGATCACGCTTTATACGGTGATCTCGGCGGTAATCCTGGCGACGTTGTTCGGAATTCCGCTGGGAATTGCCGCCAGTCGGAGCGAGAAGTGGTCCAGCCGCATACTTCTTGCCTGCGACACCGCGCAGACCTTCCCTAGTTTCATCTATCTCATCCCGGCGATCATGCTGTTTGGCGTTAATGATGTCGCGGTTGTTTTCTCGATCCTGATCTTCGCGATGGTGCCGCTGGCGCGCTACACGATTGAGGGCCTGCGCAACGTCCCCGGAGAGCTGATCGAGGCATCCGACATGGCCGGAGCGACGCGGCAGCAAAAATTGTGGAATGTGCAATTGCCGCTGGCGCTGCCGACAATGGCGGTCGGCTTCAACCAGGCGATCATGTTCTCGTTCTTCATGGTAATCATCGCGGCGTTCATCGGAACGCAGGACCTCGGCCAGGAACTGCAGAAGACACTGGCCGGCAACGAACTGGGTAAGAACTTCGTTCTCGGTATCAACGTGTCGCTTATGGCGTTGGCGTTTGATCACATCATCACGCGCTGGGCACACGACCGCAAGGCAAAGCTGGGGCTCGATTGATGAACGTCAGACCGGTTTTTGAAACACCGTATGAACGGCGCGGCATATCCGAGCCGGGTTTGCCGATTCTGCCGCATGGTGTCGAACGCTATCCCGTTCCGGGTGGCGGCAGCCGGGCGGTCTCCATCCGCAAAGGTGACGAGATATCGGTTCTCGACAGGGAGGGACTGCAGCCCGCCGAACTCGTCTTCTTCGATGAGAACGGCATTAGCGATCCTGCCATGATCGGTGCGGTGTCCAACGGAGATGCCGCCGGCGTCAAGCAAGTGCTGGCGGCTGATTTCTCCGGTGCGAAGGTGCTGGGCAAACTGGCGGAAGCCGAATTCGATCTGGGGCAGGCGAAGTCGGTCCGCATGTTTGCTGACGGCTCGCGGCCGGGAGACATGGAGACTTTCCATGCGAGCTGCGACGGCCTGCTGATTGTCGCCGCTCCCGGGCAGGCAATGTCTCCGGAAAACCAAGATGCACCGACCGAAATCGTGCTGTATCTGCGTCGGGCGGAACCGGCTGACCGTATGTCTACACTTCGGCCACCCGATCCATTGGCCGAGCCGCTGGCCGACATCAACATTCAACCCGGACACGCGAAAAGCTACGAGGTTCGGGCGGGTCAGTTTATCCAGATCGTCGATATTCAGGGCCGCGAGTGCTCCGACTTTCAGGCGTTTTCGGCACGCAGCCTGGACAAAGGGCTTGAGCGCGAGATCGATCCAACGACCACTCGTTCGTTGATGGGATCGCTCTATCCGGCGCCGGGGATTTATTCGAAATACTTCAGTTCGGACCAGGAGCCGCTGATCGAGATCGTGCAAGATACGTGCGGACGTCATGACACGTTCGGACTGGCCTGCACCGCGCGCTACTATGAAGATCTGGGATATCCCGGTCATGTCAATTGTTCCGACAACATGAACAAGGACCTGGCGCGTCATGGCATCAGGCCGCGTGGCGGCTGGCCGGCGATCAATTTTTTCTTCAACACCATACTCGACGACTCCAACGCGATCGGCATGGACGATCCATGGTCGCGCCCCGGAGACTACGTCTTGCTGCAAGCGCAAACCGATCTGGTGTGCATATCGACCGGCTGTCCGTGCGATGTCGATCCGGCCAACGGATGGAACCCGACCGATATCCAGGTTCGTGTTTATGGTGAAACAGAACAGTTCCGGCGCTCGATTGGATGGCGCAAGACACCGGAGGCGGAAGTGGAAGAAACGAAGCAGACCGCGTTTCATGAGGGTTTCGCCCGGCACACGCGTGATTTTATCGAGTACAACGGCTATTGGCTTGCCAATACGATGACCAATCACGGCGCGATCGCCGAATATTGGGGTTGCCGCGAAAAGGCGGCGATCATGGATCTGTCGCCGCTGCGCAAATATGAGGTCACCGGTCCGGACGCGGAAAAGCTCATGCAGGTCTGCGTGACGCGAAACATGAAGAAGCTGGCGATTGGCCAGGTGGTCTACACTGCGATGTGTTATGAGCATGGCGGCATGATCGACGACGGGACCGTGTTCCGCCTCGGCGACAACAATTTCCGCTGGATCGGCGGCAATGACGACAGCGGCTTGTGGTTGCGCAAGCAGGCGGAAGAACGTGGTCTGAATGCCTGGGTGCGTTCGTCAACGGACCAGTTGCACAATGTCGCGGTTCAGGGGCCGGCGTCGCGCGATATACTGGCCAAGATCATCTGGACTCCGCCGCAACAGCCGACGGTTGAGGAATTGCGGTGGTTCCGTTTCACCATCGGTCGCTTGAACGATTTTCAGGGGCCGGCAGTGGTTGTATCGCGCACAGGCTATTCCGGCGAACTTGGCTATGAAGTGTTCTGCCACCCCAAGGATGCGATGGAAGTGTTCGATGCCATTTGGCAGGCCGGCGAACCCGAGGGCATGGTTCCGTTGGGACTGGACGCGCTCAACATGCTTCGTGTGGAAGCGGGACTGATATTCGCCAACTACGAATTCACCGACCAGACAAATCCGTTCGAAGCGGGGATCGGATTCACTGTGCCGCTGAAATCCAAAGAGGACGATTTCGTCGGCAGGGCTGCCATCGAGGAACGCAAGGTCCACCCGCAACGCAAACTGGTTGGACTCGATATCGAGGGCGGGACCGTCCCGTCGACCGGCGACTGCGTCAGAATTGGAAAGGCGCAGGTCGGCGAAATCACGTCAGCCATTCGCTCACCTATACTGGGCAAGGTGATTGCGCTCGCCCGTGTTGACGTGACCCACGCGGAACCGGGCGGTGACATCGAGGTCGGTCAGCTTGACGGCTTGCAAAAGCGCCTGAAAGCCAAGGTCGTGGCATTTCCGCATTTCGATCCGACCAAGGAACGGGTCAAGGGCAATTACGGCGAAGGCGCCGTGCAGGCTGCTCAGTGAGCGGATCCGCTAACAACCGTTATGTGGAGGCATTCGATGCCGTTCGACATATAGGTTGGCGAAGTCCTTTAAGGTGCTGAAATTGGAATCCTAAATCCGGTCCAGCATGTTTTCCTTGGTGACGACCTCGATGGGGATGCGCGGAACTTTTATCGATACGCCGCCAGACTGCGCGATCAACGTCGAGATCGCCGTGTTGGCCGCCAACTCCATGTCTTGATGTATGATGACGTCCATGGAGCTGTCCATCAGATTGTCGCGGGTCGTCTCTGTGAGGTTGTGGGCGATGACGGTCAGTTTGTCGCTGACATCATGATCTTTCATTGCCTGGACAACGCCGCGATTGCCACCGCCGACGCTGTAAATGCCAACGAGATTCGGATGGGATTCAATCACCGCGCTGATCTGGCCGTAGTTTCTGTCTGCGTCATCGCCGCCTGATACCAAGTCGAGGATTTCCAAGTCGCGAAATTCACTGCGCAGGACGCTGCGAAAACCGATCTCCCGTTCCTCGTGACAGCGATAGAGTTCACCACCCCAAAGAACCGCCACTTGTCCGGAGCCATTGCAAAACCGTCCCATGAGGAAGCCGGCGGTTCTTCCGGCGGCGCGGTTGTTGGTGCCGACATAAGTGCTTTGACTGGAACCTCCCAAGTCGGACATCAGTGTGACGACAGGTGTGCCGTTCGCCACGATTTGCGATACCGCCTCATGAATCAGCGGATGGTCCAGTGCCTGAAAGGCGAGGCCATCGATATGTCCGTCTTTACAGGCTCGGTGCAGTTGTTCCGCAAGGGCGATCGGATTCATCTTCTCCACAAAACTGCATTGGATCTGGCAATCACGCTTTTCTCCGTTCTGCTCCAATGCCCGTCCAAGCCGGTCGGTCGATTGTCCTGCATCGGCCGGCAGTATGATTGCAAACCGATGCGTTGGCAGGAATTGTCTGCCGGTTGCCGGTCGATCAGATGCCAATGTGTCCATTGCTTCGCGCACACGGCTGGCTGTCGAATTGGAAACGTGCCCCCGGCCATGCAGAACCCGGTCGACGGTCGCTGTGCCAACGCCGGCAATGCGGGCGATATCGGATACGCGGACGTTTCGTCGGTAGCGGTTCTTTGGCATGTAATTCCTTAAGCTCATAATTTAAAACATGTTATTCTCTATGATGCATCAAATCAATCTTTCCTTGATAAAGATTTTGACTGATGACATCATCTGCCTGAATTCTTGAAGAGGGGATCGAACATGAAGCGTGTAGGTGTCATCGGGCTGGGCGACATGGGCAGTGGTCTGGCCAAGAACCTGATCGCAAACGGATTTGAAACCTCCGGTTTCGATCTGAGTGAAAAGCGGATGGCCGACTTCAAGGAAATGGGGGGCAACGCGGCATCTGATCCCGCCGATGTCGGCCGCAACGCCGACGCCGTCTATGTCATGGTGATGAACGGTGATCAGGCCAAATCGGTCATCCTCGGAGAAGCCGGGCTTGTTAGCCATATGCCCTCGGGCGGCGCGGTGATCATGACTGCAACGATCAAGCCCGCCGAAGTCCGCGAAATCGCGGCGGCGATGGAAGGTTCGGGCATCCATCTGATTGACAGCCCTGTGTCGGGTGGATTTCCTGGTGCTCAGGGGGGCACCCTAACGATGATGGCGGCCGCATCGGAGGCTGCACTTGACGAGTTCAAACCAGTGATGGAGGCGATCTCATCCACCATCTTCCGGGTCGGTGAAAATCCCGGCGACGGCCAGAACGTCAAAGCTGTGCTGCAAACCCTGATCGGCTCGGTCTTCGCGGCGACGTGCGAAGCGGCCGCGCTGGCGGCGAAAGCGGGGATCAGCGGTCAGGTGATCTATGACGTCGCGACCAATTCGTCGGCCGGCTGCGTCGTTACCAAGGCAGCACTTGGCAATATCATCGACCGGCAGTTCGAAGGTACAGGCAGTCACATCAACACCATGCACAAGGATTTGACGATCTCTCTGGCCATGGCCGAAGATCTCGGCGTTCCGCTGCACATGGCCGCGTCGGCGATGCAGATCTTCCACGCCGGCAAGACGAAATATCCCAACGGCGATAACTGGGTGTGCACCCGTGTTGTCGAAGACATCATCGGCGCCGAATTGCATCGCTAGGAAGGTCGGATAGATGAAACTGGGTGTAATCTGCGACGGCATCAGCCGCGATCTGGCGCATGCGGTCGATGTCATGGACGAGTTCGATCTCGAATATGCCGAACTGCAGTTTGTCGGCGAAAAGGAAGTCGGGGATCACACGGCCGAAGAAATCGGCGAGATCGATCGATTGCTTCGCGACAGAGGCAAACCGGTGTCGTGTCTGTCGCGTCATGTTTTTGCAGGCCTGACGACAGCCAACAAGCCGGGCGACGAAATACACACCAGCCACATGGATGCGCTCAAACGCGTCATCGACATGGCACATGTGGTCGGCGCGCCGCTGGTGCGCATCATGACCAACAAGAAGGAGCAGATCCTCTGGGGCCGCAATGGCGCGGAGAAATGGAACGTGGCCCATGGCGCCTGGGATGCCACACTGCCGCTGATTGCGCCCGGTGTTGAACTGGCAAAAAAGGAAGGTGTCACACTTGTAATCGAGACAGGCAACGGCACCATGGTCAATTCCAACTACACCGCCCGCAAGCTGATCGACGATCTGGATGCCAAGGATACGCTAAAGGTGCTGTGGGATCCGGCCAATAATTGCTGGTGCCACGAGCGGGCTTTCCCGGATGGATATGAGGAAGTCCGCGATGGTTACCTCGGCCACATCCACATCAAGGACGTGAAGGTGGATACACCGCGCGCCACCCTTCAGGTGCGCGAAATGGGAACAGGGCAGTTGGCCGACCAGTTCGAGCCGATGGCCAATGCGCTGCGATCTGACGGTTATGATGGCGTGATCTCGTTCGAGAGCGTCTACCACCCCGGCAATGGTGATTTCGAAGCCGGATTTCGCGACTGTATCGGCCTGTTCAAGGAGATTTTCGGCTGACGTGGCACGCAAATCGCGGGAGGCCAGTCGAGGAGGGGAACTGATGAAACGCGTTTATACCTGGGCAGCCAAACCGGCCCACCGAAACATCACAGTCGACGATCTGCGAAAGGCAAAAGGCAAGCGCAAATTCACCCAGGTGACGGCGAACACGGCGGAAGAAGCGGCTGCCGCGCAAGAAGCCGGCCTCGACATGATCATCGGCAACTGCGTGAACATCGAGGATGTGCGCAAGGGTAGCGCTGAATTGTTCCTGACCGCAGCGATTCCCATTCCCGATTATCCCGCGCCCGATGACATCCTTCGCGAGGCCATGCGTTGCCTGGCATTGGGAGCCGACGCAGTGATGACCGCGCGTAGTTTGCGCGTTGTCGAAATGCTGGCCAGGGAGGACATTCCGGTGATGGGTCACCTCGGGTTGGTTCCCCGCAAGAGCACTTGGGTGGGCGGCCTGCGCGCCATCGGTCGTGACGCCGATGAAGCCTTTGAACTTTATCAGTGCTTCAAACGGCTGGAGGATGCCGGCGCCTGCCTGGTTGAGGCCGAGGTCATTCCCGGCCCGGTGATGGCCGAGATTTCCAAACGGACGGGCATCATCACCGTGTCGCTCGGATCGGGAACCGGCGGTGACGTGATGTATCTGTTCATGGAAGATATCTGCGGTGACAGCCCTAATCCGCCCCGCCATGCTCGCGCTTACGGCAATCTGCTGGGACTTCGCGAACAGATGCGCCTTGAACGCATCAACGCCCTGAAGGCATTTCGCCGGGATGCCATGGACGGTAACTTTCCGGGGGACGCGGAAACGCCTTCGGTCGATCCAGTTGAACTGGAAAAATTCCTGGCGCGGATCGAATAGCGATGCAGCATCGGCAGATTGGCTGAGCCGAGGGCTTCGTCCGTGCAAAGGTGGTATGCGCAGTTAGCAGGTGTCAAAGCCTTGTTCGCCGACGGCATGATGCGTATCGCAAACCAGCCAGAATGGCGGGAAAGCTGAAAACACTATGGGTTCCAACACCAAAGGCGCTTTGCTAGGGCTGCTCGGTTTCGCAATCTTTGCGACTCACGACGTGATCGTCAAATACCTCGGCGCCACCTACAGCCCCTACCAGATCCTGTTTTTCAGTGTTCTGTTCGGTTTTCCGTGGCTGTCGTTCATGCTGGTCGGAGATACCAAACCGGACACGATGCGGCCGCATCATCCATGGTGGACGGCTCTGAGGACGGCGTCGATCATCATATCTTCGGTTTGCGTGTTCTACGCCCTGTCGGTTCTGCCGCTGGCGCAGGTCTATTCGATCCTGTTTACCGTGCCGCTGATCATCACGCTTTTGTCGATTCCAATTCTCGGCGAGCGGGTTGGGGTGCATCGCGGCGGCGCCGTACTCGTAGGCCTGATCGGGGTGTTGATCGTCGTGCAGCCCGGAGCGACCGAATTCACTTTTGGTCACCTGGCCGCCCTGGTCGGGGCGTTCGCTGCCTCTCTCAACTCCATTGTGGTCAGGCGCATCGGCCGCGACGAGCGCGATCTCGTTTTGCTGCTGTTTCCGCTGCTCGGCAGTTTTCTCGTCATGGGCGCGCTGATGCCGTACGACTATACGCCGATGCCGCTGCCCGATCTGGTCGCGGTGGCGATCCTGTCGGCGCTGAGCTTTGCCGCGCTCAATTGCATGATCGGTGCCTACAAGGCCGGCGAGGCGGCGATCGTGGCGCCGATGCAGTATTCGCAGATTTTATGGGCGATCGCCTATGGCATGTTGTTGTTCGGCGAGAAACCGGAGCAGATGACGCTTGTCGGTTCGGCGGTGATCATATCCAGTGGCATGTACATCGTGTTCCGCGAAAGCAGGACAAACGTGTCCGAAAACCAGCCGGTCTTGCGCACCAGAAGCCGTATCGCCGCCGGCACCTATGTGCGGATCGGACCTTTGCTGCGGGCCAGGCGCAAGAAACGTGAATATGGTGACCAGAAAGATCCCAGTGAGTAACCGGCGATCGAAATGAAACGTTGGGAGTATTTTCCAACCGAATCTAAGCTGGCATGCTGCTTAGCTTGCCCAGCAGTTCGGCGACATTGGACGAGTTGAATTTCTTCAACAGGCGTGCCCGGTAGGTTTCCACCGTGCGATGGGAAATGCCGATATGCCGGGCGATCTCCTTGCTGGTCCGGCCATCGCCCAGATGCATGATGATCTGGCGCTCCCGTGTCGACAGTTGAGTAACCGGACGCTCCGTCGACAGATCGGCGAAACTCCAAACCGCTTTCATCAGCGGGTCGCCGTCCTTGGTGAGCGTGACACCGCGCACGCGGCACCAGAACAGCGAGCCATCGGAGCGCGCCATGATCCGTTCATCCGAATAGCGGTTGGTTTCGCGAAGCGGTTTCACGCCCACATCGCGCACCTTCACGAATTCCTCGTAGGAGGGATACAGGATGGCAAAGGACTGGTCCCGCAGGGCTTCAACCTCAAAACCGAACATGCTGGCAAAAGCAGGATTGCAGGTCCGGATCACCCGGTTTTCGGTCATGACAATACCGACCGGCGCCATGGTAAAGGCGATCAGATCGAGTGTGTCGTGGTTTTGCGCACCGCTCATACGTAGTTCTACGATATTGCCGTCCGGTTGCTTTGCGGCGAATAATAGCAGGCAAGACGTCAGTTCAAAGTACTAAAATACCGCGGTTGTTTCGAGCCGCGGGCAGATTTGGCGAACTGACATGAATACGTCGTCGCCGGTGGCGGTCGTGCCGGCAGCGAAAACAGGAATCGAAAAACTTCGAGCCGGACCGGATGGTCGGGCCATGAGGGAACAAAGAACCGCGGATGGTTTCATTCGCGGTGAGCATCTCTGCTATTCAAGGAGGAACGGCATGAAAAGGATTTTCAGTTCGATAGCCATCGCATCGGTGTTGGCAACCGGCACGCTCGTGGCCGCCATGGCCCAGGAAGACACGGTCAAGATCGCCCTGGTCCACGGTTTGTCGGGTTCGACATTCGAAGTGTTCTCGAAGCAGACTTCGACCGGATTCAATCTGGGTCTGGAATACGCCACCAACGGATCGATGATGATCAAGGGCAAGAAAATAGAGGTCATCGAGAAGGACACACAGTTCAAACCGGACGTCGCCCGGTCGGTTCTGGCTGAGGCCTATGGCGATGATGATGTGCTGATTGCGGTGGGCGGAACCTCTTCCGGCGTCACAACGGCCATGTTGCCGATTGCGGAAGAATACGAAAAGATCCTGCTGGTCGAACCGGCGGTTGCCGACTCGCTTACCGGTCCGGATTCCAACCGTTTCGTTTTCAAGACGTCGCGCAATTCATCGATGGACATGCAGGCCCAGGCGCTAGCGCTCAAACCCGACGAGAACCTGTCTGTGGCAACGCTTGCGGAAGACTATGCCTTCGGCAAGGACGGTATCGCAGCATTCAAGAAGGCGCTTGAAGGCACCGGTGCGACGGTTGTTGCGGAAGAATATGTACCGTTGAAAACCACCGATTATACCGCGGTTGGTGAGCGTTTGTTCAACGCATTGAAGGACAAGGACGGCCGCAAGGTTATCCTGATTTATGTCGCCGGTTCCGGCGATCCGATGGGTGCTCTGACGGGGATGGATCCTTCACGCTTCGGGATCGAGATATCGACCGGTGGCCACATCCTGGCGGTGCTTCCCACCTACAAGCGCGTTCCCGGCATGGAAGGCGCGATCTACTACTATTACGAAGCGGCGAAAAACCCGATCAATGAGTGGCTTGTCGCCGAGCATCAAAAACGCTTCGATTCGCCTCCGGACTTCTTCACCGCCGGTGGCATGGCTGCGGCACTTGCCGTCGTCAAGGCGCTTGAAACCGCTGATGAGTGGAACACCGAAACGCTGATTTCGACGATGGAAGGCATGAGCTGGGACACGCCCAAGGGCTCGATGACCTTCCGGCCCGAGGACCATCAGGCGCTGCAGTCGATGTTCCACTTCAAGATCCGCGTCGACGACAACGTCAAGTGGGCTATTCCTGAACTGGTACGGGAAATCAAGGCGGATGAAATGAACATTCCGCTTGGCCGCAACAACCAAGAATGAACCAAAGCTTGCGCGGCGGGGTGCGTCGTACACCCGCCGCGCCACCCTTTTTGGAACTTGCCAGCATGTCTGCGCCGTCCATAGAAACCCGAAATCTGACCATTCGCTTTGGCGGTCATGCCGCGGTGAGCAACGTGTCGTGTGCCTTCCGGCCAGGTGAGTTGACCGTGATCGTGGGCCCGAACGGCGCCGGCAAGACCACCTGGTTCAACCTGGTTTCCGGTCAGTTGCAGCCAAGCGAAGGCAGCGTGTTCAAGGATGGCCAGGAAATAACATCCTTGTCGCCGTCGGCGAGAGCCAAACGCGGCATCGGTCGGGCCTTTCAGCTGACAAACCTGTTTCCCAAACTGAGTGTGCAGGAAAACGTAAGGTTGGCTGTCCAGGCGAAGCATGGCACGGGCCCGCGGCTTTTTCGGGCCGCGGCAAGTTTTACCGATGTTGCCGACCGGGCGCAGGACCACCTGAAGGCGACGCGGCTGGAGGCCGTTGCGCATTTGCCGGCGGCAGCCCTGCCGCACGGCGATCAGCGCAAACTGGAGGTAGCCCTGCTGCTGGCGATGGAACCGGATGTGTTCATGTTCGACGAACCAACTGCCGGCATGAGCGTTGACGAAGCACCGGTCATCCTCGAACTGATCGAGGACATTCGCAAAGACACATCCAAGACCGTGCTGCTGGTTGAGCACAAGATGGACGTCGTTCGCGCACTGGCAGACCGCATTGTCGTATTGCACAATGGTGAACTGGTCGCTGACGGTGAGCCGGACGACGTGATCGCGCTGCCGATCGTGCGCGAAATCTATCTCGGCATTCCGGCGGGTGAGGAGGCAGCATGAGCGAGTACATTCTTCGCCTCGACGACGTGCACACCGACATTGCCCAATACCAGGTTCTGCACGGCATTTCGCTGAACGTTCCCGAGGGTGGCGTTTACGTGCTTCTTGGGAGAAATGGCGCGGGAAAGACAACGACACTGCGCACGATCATGGGTCTGTGGCGTGCACGTTCAGGCGCAATCGTCTTTCGCCATCATGACATTACGGCATTGCACACGTCTGATATCTCACGGCTTGGTATCGCCTATGTACCTGAAAACATGGGTATTTTCGGCGGTTTGACGGTTGAGGAGAACATGCGGCTGGCAACCGCGAAGGGATCATTCGAGCAAGACCGGCTGTCGCGGATATATGAGCTGTTTCCCGCCATGGAAACGTTTTGGCAGAAACCGGCCTGGGCGCTGTCCGGCGGCCAGAAGCAAATGCTGGCCATATCGCGCGCCATTGTCGAGCGGCGCGACCTGATCCTGATCGACGAGCCGACAAAGGGGCTGGCACCGTCAATCATCCGCGCCATGATCGATGCATTTGGCGAAATCGCACAGGAGACGACCATCCTGTTGGTTGAGCAGAATTTCATGTTCGCTTCGTCTCTCGGCGCCAACGTCTCGGTTATCGATGACGGACGCATTGCTCATTCCGGAGCTATGGCGGCGTTGGCGGAGGACAAAAACCTCCAAACCAAGCTGCTGAGCCTTTCGCTCGATGAACACCAGTGAGGACTGTAGATGGGTCTAAGAACAGACATCGCTGCGGCGTTTGAGCGGATAGGCGGTGTAAACGCATTACCTGTACTTTTGATGATCATTGCCTTGCCGCTTGTCGGGTCGTTTTCGTCATGGGTAACGCTGACGGTTGCCGGGCTTGCCATGGGCATGATGATTTTTCTCATGGCTTCGGGGCTCAGCCTTGTTTTCGGCCTGATGGACGTTCTCAACTTTGGCCACTCGGCGTTCATCTCGTTTGGTGCTTTCATCGCGGCGTCGACCCTGGCGGCACTCGGCGGCTGGGTGGGTGCAGATTCGCTGACCTTGAATTTTCTTGCCCTGTTTACCGCGATTGCTGCTGCAACCCTGTTCGGTCTGGTGGCAGGCTTCATGTTCGAGCGGGTGATCGTCAAGCCGGTGTACCGCGACCACCTTCGACAGATCCTGATCACCATTGGCGCATTGATCGTTGCCGAGCAGATCATTTTGGCCGTATGGGGTGGCAATCCCGTTGCCGTGCCGCGGCCCATGCTGCTCGACGGGTCCTTCATCATCAGTGATATCGCAATCGAGAAATACCGGGTGTTTGCCTTTTTCCTCGGGCTTGTGGTGTTCGTGGCGCTTCGTCTGGTATTGAGCCGGACGCGGATCGGATTGCTGATCCGGGCCGGCGTTGAAAACCGCGAGATGGTTGAAGCACTTGGATTCAAGGTCGATCGCCTGTTCGTTGCGGTCTTCATGGTCGGTTCGGCGCTTGCCGCAATGGGCGGGGCCATGTGGGCCGGTTACCAGGGGCTGATCTCAGGTGCGCTGGGTGGCGAATTGCTCATCCTGGTGTTCATCGTCGTCATTATCGGCGGGTTGGGATCGATCGAGGGCTCGCTGCTGGGTGCGTTGCTGGTCGCTCTGCTCGGCAACTACGTCGCCTTTATCTTTCCCAAATTGTCGCTCGCCTCCAACATGATTCTGATGATGGCGATCCTGCTGTGGCGGCCCTGGGGCCTGCGGCCGGCACTGAAGCTATAGGTAGGTAGAATGGCGATTCAATCCATCCGATCCGAACCAGCGCTTGATGCCGCACGAAGAGGCCGCTTGATTGTCTACACGATCGTTGCCGTCATCACACTTTGCCTCATGTTCGCGCCGTTTTTATTTCCCGACGTGCGCTCGAGCCAGGTGGCGGCGCGCATATGCATCTTCATCGTTCTGGCGGCGAGCTATGACCTGCTGATCGGCTATACCGGTATCGTTTCATTCGCGCACACGATGTTCTTCGGCCTCGGTGCCTATGGCACGGCAATCGCCTTGAAGAAAATGGGAGCGGGTTGGGATGCGGTTTTAGTCGGCGGAAGTGTCGGCGTGGTAGCGGCAATCGTCCTGGCAGCGCTGATCGGTGTTCTGTCGCTGCGGGTCAAGGCCATCTTTTTTGCCATGGTCACACTTGCCGCGGCCTCGGTGATGCTTGTCCTGGCTTCGCAATTTTCGGACTTCACTGGCGGCGAGGACGGTATCGTGTATTCGGCGCCGAAGCTGTTCAAGCCAGCGACAAAGTTGCTCGTCGACGACGACGGCAAGGTCGTAAAACTGGCGGGTGTTTCACTGAACGGCAAGATTGCCGCCTACTATTTCGTCTTCCTTTCAAGCCTGGTGCTGTTCTGGGTGCTCGTGCGCATTGTACGCTCGCCCTTGGGGACCGTGCTCGAGGCGATCCGCGAGAATGAGCTGCGCGCCGAAGCGATCGGCTATCGCGTGGTGGCTTACCGCACGTCGGTTTTCGTGATTGCGGCCGTCGTGGCGGCGTTGGCAGGTGTGGTGTGGGCAGTGTGGCTCAAATACACTGGACCCGACACGACGCTTTCCTTCGCCATCATGATCGACATCTTGCTGATGGTGGTCATCGGGGGGATGGGCACGATGGTCGGGGCGATAATTGGCGTGACGCTGATGAGCCTGGCCCAGTTCTATCTGAAGGACCTGATGGAAGTCGCGTCACATGCCACCGACGCGGTGCCGCTGCTGCCGCATCTTCTCGATCCCGATCGCTGGCTGTTATGGCTCGGAATCCTGTTCATCCTGCTGGTGTATTTCTTTCCGGCCGGTATTGCCGGAACTCTCATGAAGAAAGGTGGGCACTGATGGTCAGTCGCCGATCCGTCTATGTCAAATGCGATCAACACGAGCTGCATGTTTCGCAATGGGGTGATCCGAAAAACCCGGCGTTGGTCATGTGGCATGGCCTGGCGCGCACGGGCCGCGACTTCGATGAGGCGGCCATAGCACTATCAGACAGGTATTTCGTGATCTGCCCCGACACATTGGGCCGCGGTCTTTCTTCGTGGGCACGCGATGCTTCTGTCGACTATTCCTATGCCTCCTATGGCAAGCATGCCATGGCCATCCTCGATCATTACGACCTCGAAAAGATTCGCTGGATTGGAACCTCGATGGGGGGGCTTATCGGTGTCACCATGGCGGCGGGCCTGCTGAAGGACCGGATCACCCACCTCGTCGTCAATGACATCGGACCCTGGATCCCCGAGGAAGCGACCGGACGAATTTCGTCTTATGTCGGCAATCAGCCGGTGTTCGATCACATGTCCGAGCTCGAGACCTGGCTGAGGACCAATTACGCGCCCTTCGGCGACAACAGCGATGCTTTCTGGCGTCGCATGACGGACACATCTGCAAGACGAACGGATGATGGTCGGATCACCGTGCACTACGACGCGCGTATCGTGTCGCAGTTTACGGTCCACCGCGCGGATCTTGATCGCTGGCCCGAGTGGGATGCCGTGTCCATACCGACGCTTCTGCTGCGCGGTGAAAGTTCCGACGTGCTGCCGCGGTCGGTTGCCGACGAGATGACGGCGAGGGGGCCGAAACCTAAACTTTTCGAATTTGCCGGATGCGGTCACGCGCCGACAATGACGACCGACGCCGAACTGTCGATATTGCGAGATTTTCTCGAGTAGCCGCAAAGCTCTTCCGGAAGGCTGGATCTGATCGCATCCGCCTTTCCGGACAGGGGATCTATACGGTCATGGTCGGATAAATTCGGAAAAACCGCCATTTCTGCCTTAATGTGATTACGGTATCGACTATAAGGGCGGTGAATCATCCGCTCCTGGAGTAGACTTTATGACACCATTCGCCATCGCCGGCATTCAAATGCATGTCTCGGCGCTTCATTCCAACGTTGCCGACATGCGCCATCGGCTGGACATTCTCATGGCCAGGTTTCCGTGGACGCAGATGGTGCTGTTCAGCGAATTGTCGCCCTACGGCCCGTTGCCGAAGTTTGCACTGCCGTCGGCCAATGAGGCAATCGAACAATTCCAGGAGGATGCACGCCGGCATAATGTATGGCTCATTCCGGGGTCAATGTTCGAGCAGCAGCCGGACGGCCGGATTTTCAATACGTCGTCTGTCATCAACCCCGAAGGCGAAATCGTCGCCAAATATTCGAAGATGTTTCCCTTCCGCCCCTACGAACAGGGTATCGAGGCGGGAACCGAGTTCTGCATTTTCGATGTGCCGGATGTGGGCCGCTTCGGCCTGTCCATCTGCTATGATATCTGGTTTCCCGAAACGACCCGCCATTTGACCAGCGAGGGTGTGGAGGTCTTGCTGCACCCGGTGCTGACCGGGACCACCGACCGCGAGGCGGAACTGTCGATTGCGCGCGCAACGGCGGCGCAGTTCCAATGCTACGTCTTTGACGTCAACGGATTGGGCGCCGGGGGTGTCGGCAAGTCCTGTGTGGTTGATCCAACCGCAACAGTGCTGCATCAGTCGGCCGGCCAGGAAGACATGTTTCCCATCGAGGTTGATCTCGACCAGGTGCGCAGGCAGCGTGAGACTGGCTTGAAAGGCTTAGGCCAGGTGCTGAAGAGTTTTCGGGACCGTTCCGTTGATTTCCCGGTTTATAACCGCAATAGTGAGGTTGGTGCGTATCTGAGTACTTTGGGTCCGTTGGATATTCCGACGCAGGGCAGCATGGCTGGTGTCAGTGATCAACCCCCCGGCGACGCCATTGCCGCCGATGTTGAAAAGACAGAATCCAAGTTCGACGTCTTCGCACATATGGTGGATCGGAAGGCCAGCGGCTGAAGAAATCGGGTAGAAATCTACAGCACAGAAGCGGAAAAATAATCCGCTCGGCTTGTCTTCGTGTCAGGGAAGCGAGGACGTGTTGTGCACTCGATGAGTAATTACTACAGCGCCATCCAGTTGCGCTCCGATCGTTGGAGTGCCTTGCGCGGCGCAGTTGAATCGGCGGCCCGGGCTTCCGGCGGAAAACCACCCAAGGATATCATCAAGCGTATCGACGATCTGTTCGAAGCGCTCGCGCCGATCGAGGCCTATTGGGCATTTCCCGGCATTTCCGCCTTTGATCATTTGAGGCGCCAGTTCGAGCATCGCAACTTTGAGGATCTCGCATTTTCGGTCAAGCGCATTTTGCGGGCTTTGACATCGGGTGCGTACCGACGCCGCACCATTCCGCTGGAGCGCGACGAAAGCGACAATGACGAGCTGGAAGACGAGGCATTGCTGTCTCCGGAAGCGCGCGCCCTTGCCAAGCCTTATTTCGAAGTTCTGATTGTCGACGAGGTGAACGAACATCAGGGCCGCTGGCTTCGCAGTTCAATTCACAGAATGCGCCGCACCGAAGACCAGTTCATCTATGAACCGGTCATTGTTCCAAGTCTCGAAGATGCGCTGATAGCCATCCTGTTCAATCACAATATCCAGGCTGTCGTTATCCGGCCCGGCCTGTCGTTGAAATCGACAAATGAGCTTCCCATCCTGACCCGCTACCTTTCACGAGCCGGCCCGGAAGAGGATCTCGATTCCCTGATGCCGGAAGTCTACGGACCGGAACTTTGCCGGCTGATCGCCAAGGTGCGTCCGGAACTCGATGCCTATCTGATCACCGATCGCTCGGTTGAGGATATTGCCGGCCTGGATCTGGGTCTCTGCCGGCGGGTCTTCTACAATCAGGAGGACTTTCTGGAGCTGCACTTGAATATATTGCGCGGCGTGCAGGCGCGCTTCAAGACGCCGTTCTTCACCGCGCTGAAGGATTACTCCAAACAGCCGACGGGTGTGTTTCACGCCATGCCGATCAGCCGCGGCAAATCGATCTCCCGATCGCACTGGATCCAGGATATGGGTGCATTTTACGGCCCCAATATCTTTCTGGCGGAAACTTCGGCCACATCCGGCGGACTCGACAGTTTGCTGGAACCGGTCGGGCCGATCAAGGAAGCGCAGGAACTGGCTGCACGGGCGTTTGGCGCCAAGCAGACGTTTTTTGCCACCAACGGCACTTCGACATGCAACAAGATCGTGGTTCAGGCGCTTGTGCGTCCGGGAGACATCGTCCTGGTCGACCGTGATTGCCACAAATCGCACCATTACGGCATGGTTCTGGCCGGTGCCAACGTCCTTTATCTCGACAGCTATCCACTCAACGAATACTCGATGTATGGGGCCGTTCCCATACGCGAGATCAAGCATCAGCTGCTGAGGCTCAAGGCGGCCGGCAAGCTCGATCGGGTTCGCATGTTGCTGCTGACCAACTGCACATTCGATGGTCTTGTCTACAATGTCGAGCGGGTGATGCAGGAATGCCTGGCGATCAAACCGGATCTGATTTTCCTCTGGGACGAGGCCTGGTTTGCGTTCGCGCGTTTCGGTCCGACATATCGCCAGCGCACGGCCATGAACGTGGCCAACAATCTGCGCGACAAACTCAAGGATCCGGCACACGCCAAAGCCTATGACGATCAGCAAAAGGAACTGAAGGGTGCCGACGACGAAGCGCTTCTGGACGCGCGGCTGCTGGCGCCACCCGACGCCCGCGTCAGGGTTTATGCGACCCAATCGACGCACAAGACGCTGACGTCCCTGCGTCAGGGCTCGATGATCCACGTCAATGATCAGGATTTCAAGGGCGAGGTCGAACAGGCGTTTCACGAAGCCTACATGACCCACACCTCGACATCGCCCAACTATCAGATCATCGCCAGCCTGGATGTCGGTCGCCGCCAAGTCGAGCTCGAAGGTTTCGAATTTGTCCAGCGCCAGGTGGAAGCGGCGATGTCGATCAGGCGGGCAATCGCGACGCATCCTGCGTTGAAGAAATACTTCAAGCTGCTGACTGCGGGAGACATGATCCCCGAGGAACACCGCGAAAGCGGTATCACTTCCTACTACGATCCCGAACAGGGCTGGAACGATATCTGGGAATGCTGGGCCCAGGACGAATTTGTGCTTGATGCCACCCGCATCACACTTGCGGTCGGCGGCACCGGGTGGGACGGCGATACGTTCAAAACCAAGATATTGATGGACAAGTACGGCATTCAGATCAACAAGACGTCGCGCAACACCGTCCTGTTCATGACCAATATCGGAACCACCCGTTCATCGGTTGCCTATCTGATCGAGGTTCTGGTGCAGGTTGCCCAGGAGCTCGACGACCTGCTCGATGATGCCTCGAAGATGGAAAAGCTCGGATTTGACCGGCGGGTGAAAAACCTGATGGAGGATTTGCCGCCACTGCCGGATTTCAGCCGCTTCCATGATGCGTTCAAATCGAGTTCTGAGACGCCGGAAGGCAATATCAGGGAGGCATTTTTCCTGAGCTACGATGAGAACAAGTGCGACTACATGGATATCTACGGCAAGAAGGCCGGCCTGAACGGCGACGTTGTGTCAGCCTCTTTCATCATTCCCTATCCGCCGGGTTTTCCGATCCTGGTGCCAGGCCAGGTGGTCTCCGATGAAATTCTGGCCTTCATGCGTGCGCTCGACGTCAACGAAATTCATGGATACCGGCCCGATCTGGGCCTACGGATTTTTACCGAAGAAGCGCTCAAGCGCCACACCGCAAAGTCCAAGTGAGGTAATGCGGGCAATCAGGGAGACCAAACAATGCCGAAAAAAATACTGAACAACATTTCGGAAATCCGCCGATATTTTCACCGTAATGAAGACCCGGTTTATTTCGTCTCCGCGACCAATTTCAACTTGTTGGGAATCGACGAATGGGTCAAGAATTTCAAATACATATGCTATATCGATTGTTATGACGGCCGCCACCCGAACGTGTTTTGCCCGTCAGAAGCGCCGCACGCGGAGTTCCAGTCGATCGAGGACATCAACAATTACCTTCTGCAACACAAGGAGGTGGTCGATCTGGTCAAGCGGCGCGGCGGCAAGCCCAAATTCGTGTTCCTGATGTTCGACAAGAAGACCGAGCAACTGGTCAAGGAACTCGGCGGTCAATTGTGGTTTCCCAAAGCCAAACTGCGCGAGCGCTGCGACAACAAGATCGAAACCGTGCGCATCGGTAACAAGGCCGGTGTTCCATCGGTTCCCAATACGCTGAGTGAGATCAAGGACTACGATCACCTGCGCGAGGTCTGCGACAAGGCCGGGATCGGCAACGATCTTGTTCTGCAGTCAGCCTTTGGCGACAGCGGACATACGACGTTTTTCATCAATTCCGAGGCAGATTTCCGGCGCCACGAGCATGAAATCGTCGGCGAGGGCGAAATCAAGGTCATGAAGCGGATCGATTGCCGCGGCTCGGCGATCGAGGCCTGTGCCACGTCGGAGGGTACGATTGTCGGCCCGTTGATGACCGAGCTTGTCGGTTTCAAGGAACTGACACCATATCGCGGCGGCTGGTGCGGAAACGAGATCTTCTCGACGGCGTTTCCCTCAAAAACACGTCAGAAGGCCCGCGAACTCACCTTCAAATTCGGCGAACAGCTTCGCGAGGAAGGCTATCGCGGCTATTTCGAACTCGACTTCCTGATCGAGAAAAAATCCGGCGACATCTGGCTGGGCGAGCTCAATCCGCGCATCACCGGCGCTTCGTCGATGACCAACCATGCCGCATTCGCCCATGCTGATGCGCCGCTTTTCCTGTTCCATCTGCTCGAGTTTTCGAAGAAGAAATTCAATCTCGATGTGGACGAAGTGAATGCCCGCTGGGCCGATCCGGACATGATCGATACCTGGTCGCAGATGGTGATCAAACACACCGAGGACAGCGTCGATATTCTCACCAAGGCGCCAGAGACCGGCATCTATTCGCTCAATGATGACGGCAGCGTCAGCTTTAGCCGTTTCGACTATCATCGGCGTGCGGTGGAAAGCGAGAAGGAAGCGTTTTTTCTACGCATCCTGAAACCGGGTGATTTCCGCTACGAAGGCGCCGATCTCGGTATCCTAGTCACCCGGGGGCGTTCCATGACGGACAATTTCAAGCTGAACGAGCGCGCGAAAAAATGGATTCACGGTATCAAATCGAGTTTTAACGCACGCCCGTTGCCGACTGCCGAAGTGCTGGCCGATCCTGCCTTCAAGATGCTTTAAGGCCATCCATGGATTTCATCTGGCGAGCGATCTCAGAGGCTGAACCCGGCCCCAAATGGGCCGGTCTGTTCCGGGAATACTGGCCGGATTATCGCCAGTGGTGGCTTCGGGAAGGCGATGAAATGCGCCCGACCTACCTTGAGTGCCGCAGGGCGTTGAAGAAACACATGCCGGAAATCGAGCCGCTTTACGAACAGCTCTGCGACCTTGCCGGCGGGGGTGATCAGGCGGCGCGATTTTTGAGTTTCTATCGGCCGCCGCCCTATCTTTCCGGCTGTTCGCAGGCCATCTGGCCGGGCAAGGAGCCGGTGCTGGTGCGTAATTACGACTACAGCCCCGATGCGTTTGACGGCGTCATCATGCACACAAACTGGCAAGGGCGCCGGGTGATGGGCACCAGCGACGGCTTGTGGGGGCTGGTCGACGGCGTCAACGATGCCGGCCTTGCCATATCCCTGACGTTCGGTGGCCGCCGTGAGGTTGGCGACGGATTTGGCGTGCCGCTGATCCTGCGTTACGTGTTACAGACCTGCGAGACAGCCGAACAGGCTGGCGAGGTGCTGGCGCGCGTGCCGACGCATATGAGCTACAATGTCACCGTGCTCGACGCCAAGCGGCGCTACCTGACGGCGCAGATGGCGCCGGATCGAAAGGCTTCGATCACCCATGCGGCTGTTGCCACCAACCATCAGGAAACCGTCGAGTGGATCAGCCATGCACGGTTCACGGCGACGGTGGAGCGGGAACGGTTTTTGCTGCAGCGGCTGACGCTACACGTCGATCCGCTGGAGAAATTCGTTGGCGCGTTTCTCAAGCCGCCGCTTTATTCAACCGCCTATTCGGCCGGTTTCGGCACGCTCTACACAGCGGTTTACCGGGCGCGGCGGCGAAAACTGGAAATCAGGTGGCCGGGCGCGGTCTGGTCGTTTGATTTGGAGCGCTTTGAAGAGAGTTCGCGGAGGATCATGTTGCCGCTCGATGCGGTGGGCAGCTAGAGACAGTGAGCTCGCTGGATTGGTGAGCAGTTGATCACATCGATCGCGTTAAACAACTATATATGCAGGGTGAGGGTTAAACGTGCAGATAACCGCTAACGGCATTCAGATCGAATATGAGGAATTCGGCCCAGCAAATGGTGTTCCGTTTGTTCTGATCCGCGGATTGGGCACCCAGATGACGCATTGGCCCCGCGAATTGTTTGGTGGATTTGCCGAATTCGGATATCGAACGATCATATTCGATAATCGCGATATCGGCTTGTCGCAGCGATGCCCGGGCGAGGGTATTTCCGGTGATGCCGGTGACATCCTGGCAATGGTCGAGCGCGGGCAATCGCTCAAATCGGCATACACGCTGGATGACATGGCGCTCGATGTCATCGGACTGATGGATGCGCTGGAGATCAAGAAGGCGCATATCTTCGGCATATCGATGGGCGGCGGGATCACCCAACTGCTCGCGGCCAATCATGCCGACCGGCTCTTGTCCGGCACGATCGTGATGACTGCGGCTCATTTCCAAGGCTTGGGGCATCTGAACCGGGTTTTGGTCTATCCCGAAACGCGCGAACAGCACCAAGAGACATGGGTGCAGGGCAATCATGAATGGGGAAGCCCGGGTTTTGCAGTCAGTGACGGCTATTTGCGCGAAGAAGCCGGCATTGCGTGGGATCGGGGCTATGATGCGGCGGGCATCAACCGCCAAGCGCTGGCGGCGGTTTCTTCAGGCGACCGGCGCGAAATCCTGAAGACGGTCGCATTGCCGTGCCTTGTCATACACGGTGCGCAGGACACGCTGGTGCCGCCGGAAGCGGGAAAGGAAATTGCCAGCCTTATTCCCGATGCGCAATTCGAGCTGATCGAAGGCATGGGCCACACGATTACGCCGCGGCTTTCGCCGGTGATCACCAATCTGGTGCATCGCTTCATCGACGAGCACAGGCCCAACCTGGAACCGGCCAAGGATCCTGCTTAGCGACTATGTTGCAACCGCAATCCACGGTGCCGCGCGAGATTATGGTGAACCCGCGCGGCCACGATGTCAGTTGCTACTACTGCACCTGATATTGCGGTGTTGAGGCGAGGTATTCCCCAAAAGCCTTTGCATTCGGATATGAGAACTGCTCGGCCAAC
Organism: Rhizobiaceae bacterium; assembly: GCA_963669285.2. GTDB lineage: Bacteria > Pseudomonadota > Alphaproteobacteria > Rhizobiales > Rhizobiaceae > JAWKWH01. Next base: position 685,380 of record CAXXSI010000022.1, read on the forward strand.
GGATTGCTCAATGCGCGTTTTTTCGCTCCCATGTCGCTAAGCAACTCGTCGAAGTGCTTGAAATGGAAAGGCGCCGAGCAGAGACCGCCATAAACCTGTGCGGCCGGGCGCTCGTTGCGCCTCCAGTTGAGCATCATTTCAATGTTATCGCGCATTTCGGCGTCTGTGGGCTGGTGAGCCAGTTGACCATCGGCATATCGGACCAGCCAGTTGGCAACGACTTCCGCCGATAGAACGGTGCAGAAGCTTGAGTTGAATCCGACAAAACCCATGTCCGGAAGGTCAGGATTCACAGCCAGGCGATACGTCTTGTACTGCCCGTCAGGCTCAATCAATTTGTCCTGAAATTCCTGCGCCAGATACGGTACGCCCAGCTTCCAGCCAACCGCCAGAATGGAGATGTCACAGCCGATGCGGTCGCCATTGGTCAGGATGACCTCGTCACCATCGTAACGCTCATAGGTTGCCTGGATCGGCTTTACCTTGCCGGATTTGAAACTTTCAAACAGTCCCGGTGTCACGATCGGCAGCGAGCAGCAAGCTTCCTTTTCGATCGGTGTGTCTGGAACCATGTTCCAGCGCTTCAGGCCAAGCTGTAGCTTCAGAAGCGTTTCGAGACCGCGGAAATTTGCCCAGACCAGCGGCTTGGTCAGCGCGGCAAAAGCGCGCTTCAATGGTCCGCGTCCCCAGCTGTTGAACTGCATTTCTTGGGCCCGCATGTAAAGCAAGCGCTTGAAATTAATGCCACCGACGAAATACGGCACCCGCCAGACGTTCTCGCGATAGACCATTGTCACTTGCTTGGCGCCGTTGTTCGCGGCGTTGACAACGATGTCCGTGGCGGACTTCGAGCCGCCGAGGACAACGACACGCTTGTCTTTGACGATTGATGGATCGGTATACTCCGATGAATGCATCACCAACCCGCCTTTGGCGACAAAATCATCCTGCCCGGGGTGGGAAATGATGTTCTTGTCGGAAAACTGGCCCGTACAGATGGCGACGAAATCAAAATCTTCGGAGCGAATGCGCCCGGCCTCTTCAATGGTCAATGTCCAGCCCGGCTTGCCGTCGCCACGCCGATCCATCGACTTGATGTTGGTGTTCAGCCGAAATAACCGCGGCAGATTGTGTTTGTCCGCATAGGATTGCAGATATGCGTGGACCTGCGGCCCATTCGGCCATTCCGGATAATCGTCCGGCATGGGGTGATCGGTGAAGCAATAGAGATCTTTGGGCGACTGGGTTTGCACGTCGGGATAGGAACGCGACAGTTCCCAGACGCCGCCGAAATCATGGCTGCGCTCAAAGCCGGTCACCCGGTGTCCGCGTTCGTCGAAGGCCTTGGCCGCGGCCATGCCGGAAACCCCGCCGCCGATGATGGCGACGCTTTTTCGATTGATCATGGCTGCCCCCTTTATTGCGCGTCGGGCGGAGGCGGCAGGAAGTCGACCTCGTGCAAGGCTGAAAGGCGGACGAGTTCGCCGGGATCGGTCACGCCGTCGAGTACTCCGAACAGGTCAAACAGTTTTCGCGAAGGCGAAACGCCGAAAACGCATGTTGCGCCTTTTCCCGACCGGTTGAATATGCCGTGGGCAACGCCACGCGGCATGCAAATGGTATCACCGGGACCGGCCTGGTGAACACTGGGTGCACCCTTGTCGTGGCCGAACTCCACTTCCAAATTCCCTTCCAGCATGTAGATCCATTCATCCTGGGTGGGGTGGATATGAGGCGGCACGAATGTTTCGGCGGGTATGTCCGCGTGCCAGATGAACGCATTGTCGCAATAGACTTTTGGTGTGTAGGTATGGCCGACGACGTTCCATTGTGTGTCATCAATGCCATCCGAGGCGGCGGTGATTCCGGCTTCCAGTAACATTTTTCCCTCCATTTTTTTGTTTGCGCTCCGATCCTAGCGCTGCTCCCGGCATCGCTTTATCCAGAAAACGCATAATTTTGAGACGCTCCTGCAGGTTTGTTTTAAGCTTGAAGTATTGTAGGATTTCGATGATGACCCTGACGAAACCGGACCGGTCCACCGAATTGCTAAGCGCACATCGACTATTTCAGACGTGTGATATCGACCGTGCGCGATATGTCGTCTCGCAAAAATTCTGTGCGCACGATCTGATCCCTGGGCGGACTCATCGTGAGTTCGATACCCGTCACAATCATGCGGCAGGTCTGACCCTGTCTTTGAACTACCTGCGCTATGGCTGCGACATTTCAATCGATCCCGGTGAACTGGGAAGTTTCTATCTGGTGCAGATTCCGATTGCAGGGACAGCGCTGGTGCAAAACGGCTTGAGGCAGGTCGAGGCCTCACCACGCACGGCGACGGTTCTCAACGCAACACGCGCAACGAAGATGGAGTGGCACAAGGGATGTGAAAAGCTCCTGCTTCAGATCGACCGGAGTGCGCTTCACAGAACCGCCGAGGACTTGACCGGCCAGTCCCTGAACGACGCGGTTGTGTTCGATCCCGAGGTTAATCTGCGCGCGCCAGCGATGCGGCGGTGGATATCTAAGGTGCGGGCGGCGACAAAGGTGGCTCAAAATGGTGGCGCCTTTGGAGTGAAAATGCACCGGCATCAGGCGCTTCTTGAAGAGGAACTCATCTCGGGTTTTTTATACGCTCAGAAAAGCTCAATCAGCCACATGCTGGAGGGTGCCCGGACCATACCGTCCGTCGGCGCCCTGCGAAGGGCAAGATCCTTCATCGCGGCGAACCAAGCAGATCCGATCACCGTCTCGGACATTGCCGGAGCGGCCGGGTGCAGCGTTCGCAGCCTACAGGCCGGATTTCAACAACAATTCGGCTGCAGTCCGATGCGCTACCTGAACCACCAGCGTCTGAACCATGCCCACCACCTGCTGCAGACGCGGCCTGCGAACACACGGGTCAGCTCTGTCGCATATGATGTCGGCTTTTCCCATCTCGGTCGTTTCGCTACCGCCTATCGTTCCTCATTCGGGCAATCACCGAGAGATACCTTGTCAAACGGTCAAATCGCGTAACCGCAGCTTCTGCGGCTGTGCCGATCTCCTGTGCGCCACGCGCCCGGTCAAAGCCCTCACGCGTTTGTGGCATGCGAAAAAAGCACAATGGAATTAATTGGCGCGCTCGGGAAGATTCGAACTCCCGACCCCTAGATTCGTAGTCTAGTGCTCTATCCAGCTGAGCTACGAGCGCGCAATCGCCAGATCCAATAATCCGGTCCGGCAGGCGGCTTGTGACGACACACGGCCGCGCAACGTGGTGCTACCTAGCGATTGATACCGGCAAAAGCAAGCGGCGGCGCACAAAATATCGACAGGTGTGTTCATGCCGGCTTGCGCAATGCTGACCGTGCCTCTTCTAGCATTACCGGCCGATCAGGAATCGTGATGGCAAATACGGTTTTGCCGCCGGCCGTTTCCGCCAATTCCAGCGTGCCACCATGGGCCTTGACCAGTTCATGGGCGATGGCAAGCCCCAACCCGGTGCCGCCGCTTCGGGCCGAACCGCGAAAGGCAGTAAACAGATTGTCGCGCGCCTTTGCCGGCAGGCCAGGTCCGGTATCCTCGACCAGAATTCGGGCCACAGTACCGCTGCGCTCGGCGCTGAGCGTCAAACGGCGAATAACCGCTTCACCTTCGTCCGCGCTCATTGCCTGCACCGCGTTGCGGCAAAGATTGTTGAGAACACGGAACAGCTGGTCGGAATCCGCGTCAACCTCGAAGTCCGGCGGAATCGCGTTGACGAAATCGATGCCGCTTTGAGGCTGGATGCCGAGAATGTCGTGCACTTCGTCGGCCAGTTTGTGCAAATTCAGGCGACGGCGGGACGGGGGTGCCTCCTGGGTCCGGCCATAGGCAAGCACGCCTTCGGTGTAAGCGACGGCTCGGTCGATGGTGCGGACCAGCTTGGGTGCGAATGATTGGACCGAAGGATCCCTGGCAGTTGCCAGCCGATCGGACATGAGCTGGGCGGAAGCGAGAATATTGCGCATGTCATGGTTGATCTTGGAAACCGCCAGGCCAAGGTCTGCCAGGTGTTTTTGTTCACCCAGTGTCTTTTGCAGGTGCTGTTGCATGGCGGCAAGCTCGGCTTCGGCCACACCAAGCTCGTCGCGACGCCCGGTCGGTTCGATGATACGGCCGGGATCGTCTGGCGCTTCACCGAAGGACAGCATCGAGCGCGTCATCGCTCGGATTGGCCGGATCATGAAGCGATTGATCGCATAAAAAACCAGGGTCGCGGTAATCAGCGAGATGAGCAGGGACAAAAATGCGACATTGCGCGAATAGATCAGCATGGCTTCGCGAAGCCCGGCATCGGGAATGATGAGTTCGAACACCTTGTCGCTGTCGCCAACGGAGCCAAACACACGGATCACCTCGCCACCGCCGGCAAACAACGTATAAAGCGCCATTCCCATCGACTTGAAAGGTTCGGTGGTGCCGATATCGACCTGCTGATCGACCGCAATCGGCATGTCGTCCATCACGAGTAGCCTGGAGATACCTTCCTCGCGAATTGCGACTGCCTTGGCGCCGATGGTCATCAATACGTCATCGCGCAACGATTTGGGCAGTTCGGCGCTGCCCTCGGCCGCGAGAATCAAACTGGCCGCAGCTGCGCTTGCCAAGCGCTCTTCAAGCCAGCGCTCGCGGAAATTCGCAACCGAAGGCAGGAAGATCAGAACTTCGGCGATCATGACGAACAGAATGGTCAGCACAAGCAAACGGGCCGACAGGCCGCGGGCCAGCGGCACATCCGGCTGGTGTGGTTTTTCAACCGGCCGTTCGGCCGGAACCTGATTTAGTTCTTCCACGCCGGGTCCTCGCCGATCGCGTCAATCATGCGCCGTCGCAGCCATCGGTCCAGGCGTTAGCCGAACTTCCTCAGAAAACCGATCAGCCAGCGGACAAACGGTTTGCGCGTTGCTTCACTATAATAGGTGATTGCGGCACGTTTTCCAATTTCCGTCATGGTAGGATAGGGCGGGATATAGCCTGCTATGTCCTTGACAGTCATCGATTTCGAGACGGCAAGCGCCCAGAAATTGATCATCTCACCGGCATTTGCGCCGACGATCGACACGCCAAGAATTCTACCCTTCTTGTTGGTGATCATCTTTATCAGGCCGTTGGTTTTGCGTTCGGCCTGTGCGCGGTCGTTTTCCGCATAGGGCCAACGCAGAACCTTGATGGAACCGGCAGCTTTGCGGGCTTCGTCCTCGGTCATGCCGACATGGGCGAGTTCCGGATCTGTATAAGTCGCCCAGGGAATGATGAAGCGGTTCTGCTTGACCGGCAGCCGGAACAGGATCGACCGGATCACAAGGCCCGCATGATATCCGGCCACATGGGTGAACTGGAAGCCTCCGGCAATGTCGCCAATGGCGTAGACACGGCGATTGGTGGTGCGAAGCGACTTGTCGACCTTCACGCCTTTTCGATCGTATTCGATCCCCGCTTCGCTGAGGCCAATACCCTCCACATTTACCGCGCGGCCGGCCGCGACGAGAAGATGAGTCCCGTTGACGGTGTCCGTTCCGTTTTCGGTCTCGACATGAACCGTGATTCCGGTTTTGCCACGTCGTTCAACCTTTGAGACCTTGGCGCCTTCGCGAATTTCAATGCCTTCTGAACGGATTTGCTCCAGCACGATTGCCGACAGTTCCGGATCATCCTTGCCGAGCGCTGAAAAAGCCTCAATCACGGTCACGTCCGATCCGAGCCTACGATGGGCCTGCGCCAGTTCCATGCCGATGGGTCCACCGCCGATGACGATCAGATGACCGGGTTTACGGGTTTGCTCAAAAATCGTCTCGTTGGTGAAATAGTCGACTTCATCCAGACCGGGGATCGGCGGGACCATGGGTGAAGATCCTGTGGCGATGACAAAGCGGCGCGCCTTGATTCTGGTATCGCCGGCGACAACAGTGCTGGCATCCTCGAATTTTCCTGCTTCCTCGATGACCCTCACGCCCAGCGCGGTAAACCGCTCTACGGAATCGTTTGGCGCGATCGCCCCGATTACCGAGTGAATATGTTTGTTGACCGCGCGAAAATCGACTTTCGGATCAACGTCGGCAATCCCGAACTTCGAACCGTTGCGCAAAGCATGGGCCTGTTTACCCGAGGCGATGATCGCCTTCGACGGCACGCATCCATAGTTGAGGCAATCGCCGCCCATTTTGCCCTTTTCCAGCAGTACGACCTCTACACCGAAGGCGGCTGCCGCAGCAGCGACCGACAGGCCGCCCGAGCCGCCCCCAATCACACAAATATCGGGAGTTAGAACAGTGGTCATGGCGCGCGAACGCTCCCTTGCTGGCGGTAGGAGAATGTGAATTCCAGACGGAAAATCAGGCGAGTTTGTTGCCGCGAATTTTCTTTACGATGGTTGGGATGGCGGCGACAAGCGCCAGCGCGGCGAAAGCGGCAACAATTTCTGTCGTTACGATGTCTTTTATCGTCACTTCCCTGCCGGCTTCGGCGGCGGCGACGATCACGCTGTCGAGTCCCTGTCCAAGATAGGCATAAGCCATGCCGCCGGGAATAATGCCCAGGAATGTCGCAATGATGTATGTCCTCAGTGGAACGTTGAAGAGTGCCGGCGCGATGTTCATGATGAAAAACGGGAATATCGGCGCCAATCGCAGCACGAAGAGATAGGAAAAGGCATCTTCCTCGAAACCTTTGGCCAGTTTTGCAACCTTTCCGCCGACCTTTTCCTTCAAGAAATTGCCAAATGCGGAGCGCGCAGCGATAAAGATCGCGGTTGCACCAATTGTCGCACCGACAATTGCCGCACTGCCGCCGACAAACCAGCCAAACAGGAAGCCGGCAAAAATCGTCAGTATTGATGCAGCCGGAAAGGAAAACGCGGTCGCGAGTGCGTAGACCGCAATGAATCCCAGAACCGCCGGGAAGTAGTGCGCTGCGACCATCTCTTTCAGCATATCGCGGCTTTGGACGAGGTAGTCCAGCGACAGGAACTCATGCCATCCCATCGAATAGCCGAAGGCGAGGCCGGCCACGATGATGGCGATCGGCGCAAAGCGCGCAATCTGCGACTTGCGCGTCCGTTGATCAGTCTGCTCATCCATTCCGGTCACTGCGGCCTCTTGCGACATGTGCTGCACTCCGTCTCGAACTGATAGGCGCCATTGTCTCTGGCACGGGTTAAGATGAGCCTGACATGGCCGAGGATTACCGGCAGTACAAGGCTCAGATAGCATGCCTCACCCTGTTTTGACCTGACCTATCCGCACTTTCACCGGTTCGTGATTGCCGCGTCATCTGCACGATTGACTTGCAAACACCTTCTTTCTATAAGCCCGCACACGCTCGGGCTCCGCCCGGCGAAGCATTGCTTATGCCGGAAATCGAAAAGCCCCTGTTCCCGGAAACAGACGTCAAGAAGGGCCGCACGCCGCGGTGTTTAAATAAATGAAGCGTACCTACCAACCATCAAAGCTTGTCCGCAAGCGCCGCCACGGATTCCGTGCGCGACTGGCCACCAAAGGCGGCCGTAAAGTCCTCGCCAATCGCCGTGCCCGTGGGCGCAAACGGCTTTCGGCCTAGGCGTGTTCGATGCCGGAGCGCGGCCGGCAAGGTCCGACAAAGCTTCGCAACCGTTCGGAGTTTCTAGCTGTTCAACGCGGTATGAAACGCCGAGGACGGCTGTTTCTGCTTGAAGTGCTGGAGCGCGGAGACCGCGGTCCGGCGCGAAGAGGCATTACTGTGACCAAGAAACAGGGCAACGCCGTTGAACGCAATCGCATAAAAAGGCGTATTCGTGAGGCAATTCGAACGCGCGCTGCCGGTGACATGGCGAATGGGAATGATTATGTGATTGTGGCGCGGCGGGACATTCTCAACACGCCGTTTCATACACTGGCAAAAGAACTCTCCCAGCGTATTCGCGGAAAAGGTTGATCAGGGACTGAAATGGACAACAACCGCAATTTCTTCATCACGATCGCGCTGTCGGTTGTCATTCTCACGGCCTGGCAGGTTCTGTACATGAATCCGCGAATGGAGGCGCAGAGGGAAGCCGCCCGCATCGAGGCGGAACGCGAAGCCGCCAAGCAACCGGAAAATGCCGCGGCCGATCCAGCCGTTCCAAAACCCGAACCCAAGGCCGGTGATGAAAATGTTCCCGGTGACGGATCAGGAACCGACGAGAGCCAGCCAGCGGCGATGCGCGTCAAGATCGATACGCCGAAACTGTCGGGTTCGATCAACCTTGCCGGAGCGCGTATCGATGATCTGATCCTCAAGGATTACCGGGTCACGGTGGAACCGGATTCTCCCAACATCACACTTCTGCAACCCGTCGGTGGCGGCAAGGGTTATTTTGCCGAGGTCGGCTTTGTCGGGAAGGACAACGCTTTCCCCAATTCCAGTACGGTCTGGTCTGCGAACGCCAATGCGGTCCTGACGCCTACCTCGCCGGTGAAACTGACCTATGACAATGGTGCAGGGCTGTTGTTCAACCGGATGATTTCGGTTGACGAAAATTACCTTTTCACGATCAAGGATGACGTTACCAACAACACAGGCGGTGCGGTGGCGCTGTCCAATTATGGACGGATCACCCGACTTGATTTGCCGCAACTCGCCGGATTTTACATCCTTCACGAAGGCCTGATCGGTGTCACCGGAGAAGAGGGCCTGCAAGAAATCGACTATGACGATCTGGTCGAAGAAAAAGAGGTCAAGCCGGCAAAGTCCAGCGACGGCTGGCTGGGTTTCACCGACAAGTACTGGGCTGTCGCGCTCGTACCATCGCAGAAACGCTCGTTCCAGCCGCGCTTTGCCTATTTCGATAAGAGCGGCGAGCAATATCAGAGCGATTTTCTGGCCGACCAGATGGTCATTGATCCCGGTGCCACCGAATCGGTCGAGACACTGGTCTTTGCCGGAGCGAAACAGGTTTCCGTCATTGACGGCTACGAAGAGGCTCTTGGCATCAGACAGTTCGAACTGTTGATCGACTGGGGCTGGTTTCACTTCATCACCAAGCCGCTGTTCTATCTGATCGACTGGCTGTTCAGGCTGCTTGGCAATTTCGGTCTCGCAATTCTTGGCACCACCGTCATCGTCAAGCTGGCGTTCTTTCCGCTTGCCAACAAGTCGTACGCATCGATGGCGAACATGAAAAAGGTTCAGCCTGCGATGACTGAAATCCGCGAGAAATATGCGGATGACAAGATGAAGCAGCAGCAGGCGATGATGGAGCTCTACAAAAAAGAGAAGATCAATCCCGTCGCGGGTTGCTGGCCGGTACTGCTGCAGATTCCGGTGTTTTTTGCGCTCTACAAGGTGCTGTTTGTTACGCTGGAAATGCGGCATGCGCCGTTCTACGGTTGGATCCGCGATCTCGCCGCGCCCGATCCGACGTCGATCTTCAACCTGTTCGGGCTGTTGCCTTATGACGTTCCGGCCTTCCTGATGATCGGTGTGTGGCCGCTTTTGATGGGCATCACCATGTTCCTGCAGATGCGCATGAATCCGACACCGCCCGATCCGACACAGGCGATGATATTCACCTGGATGCCGGTTGTGTTCACCTTCATGTTAGCCACATTCCCGGCCGGACTTGTGATTTACTGGGCCTGGAACAATTTCCTGTCGATCCTCCAGCAGGGCGTGATTATGAAACGTCAAGGCGCCAAGATCGAGCTTTGGGACAATCTGAAAGGCTTGTTCAAGAAGAAGCCGAAACAACCGCTGAATAGTCGGTCCTGCCCGGTGGACTTTCCGCGAAACTGGATATTTGTCCGTGGTGTGCCGTCGATGCGGTTTCTGCCACCCGAAGGTCCGCCCGAGATCGCCTTTGCGGGACGGTCCAATGTCGGTAAATCGTCTTTGATCAACGCGCTTGTCGGGCAAAGGGGCCTGGCCCGCACCTCCAACACGCCGGGTCGTACCCAGGAACTGAACTATTTTGTGCCGGACGGTTATTCGGGCGCAGTGAACGACCTGCCGCCGCTGGCGCTGGTCGACATGCCGGGATACGGTTTTGCCAAGGCGCCCAAGGCACAGGTTGATCAATGGACCAAGCTGGTGTTCGACTATTTGCGCGGCCGGGTAACCTTGAAGCGGGTCTATGTGCTGATTGATGCGCGTCACGGAATCAAGCCCAATGATAGCGAAGTGATGGACCTGCTCGACAAGGCTGCCGTGTCCTATCAGATCGTTTTGACCAAAGCTGACAAGATCAAGCCACCAGCCGTCGAGAAACTCCGAAGCGAAACGCTTACGCTGATCAACGTCGCGGTGCGGCATTTCCGGAAGTCATTGCCACATCGGCCGAAAAGGGCGACGGGACAGAAGAATTGCGTGAGGCGATCATGTCTGCCGTTGCGAGCTAAACCTAGCCCTGCGGATTGGCGGGAACCACCCAGCCCATGGTTGCACCGGTCGGATCAGCGATCGTGGCGATACGACCGACACCGGGGACCTCAAACGGCTCACGCAGGACTGAACCTCCGTTTTCCTTCAATGTTGCCAAACGATTGTCGAGATCATCCACCTCCAGATAGGCAAACCAGGCTGAAGGCTGGCCGTCCATGCCGGTGCCGCTCTGTAACTGGAAGATCCCTGCGGCAGGTTGCCCGCCTGCCATGGCCACATGGTAAGTGCCGCCGGCATCCATAGGCATGCTGTCAAATGTCCAGCGAGGGTCTTTTCGTAGAAATCCACTGCCTTCTCGGCATCCCATGTCATCAGCTCGTTCCAATGAAAGTGGCCGTGTCCCGACATGGATTCGTCCTGTGTGGCTTTTCGAAACGGATTTAGTCTAGCAAAGAACATGGTGGTAGGGGACCTGCAGGCTCATATTGAAGCGTTCTTGTCGATCAGCATGATCTTTTGCCAGATCTTGCGCGACAGGTTCGTGCCCAGCGTTTCGACGTCGTTGACTGATTCGACAACCACTCGGTCGTTGACCGATTGCGCGTAGAGAGCGGCGAATTTTCCGGTCAGCGACAGAAGCTCGGAACAGTAATCCAGATAGCGGGTCAGCGCCGCCGCGTCCATCGTACGTTTCGGTGAATTTTTGGTTCGGATGAAGGATTTCGACAATGCCGACGGATCTTTGGTCAGTTGGTGCATATCGATCACGTGGATCAATGAGCGAAAGCCGTGCAGGCCCTTGAGTACGCGCTTCTGCTTTATGCGTTCCTCGCCCTTGACCAAAGCGTAGAAGCCGGCGCCTGCCAACACCAGCGTGTTCAAACCCGCCTCGATGCCCTGCACAATATCGATCGTGCCGCCTTTGATGCCGGCTGCGGAAAACTCGCTGGCGAGAAACAGAAATACAGTGCCGCCGGCGATGATCACCAAAGCGATGACGACACGCAGCCACCAGATCGGTTCCTCCAGTTTGCGCGCGTCGGTCTTGGTGTCGATGCCAAGGGCGATCAGCTCGGCTGCCACGTTGCACAGGCTGGCATCGGGAAAGCGCTCGGCGATGCGCGTTTCAAGCTTTCGCGCGGTCTCGATGATGTGTTCGACGTTGATTGACCGGTAGGGCATGGCTCAACCGGTCGAGCGCGCATTGGTGCGCGGACCGTAGGCATTGGAACCCCTGTCACCGGGCCAAAGGCAGAATACAACAAAAGCGACCAATGTTACGGGCGGGCACAAAATGCAATAGTGCCAGCAGGTCCAGGTTTGCCAAAATCATGCACGCCGCTTCACGGCGAGCGGAAAGCCACACCATATGGACAGGAACACGACGGTCCAAAAGCCGAACGCCCAGGCTACGCCCTCGCCGCTTTCCTCCGGAACAAGGGTAAAGCGATAGAGCATGAATCCCTGCGCGATCATCATTAGCAGTCCGGCAAGGAAATAGGCCGCACGGCTAATGCGGCCATTAAATCTGAAGAACAGCCAAACAAACTGCTCAAATGGACTATGCGAGGGGGTCTGGTCCAAACCTGTTAGCCCCTTGGGTTCCTGGCAAAATGCCGCATTCGACGAGCATCCAGATACTGCCGATAATCGGCACCAAAACGATCAAGGACCACCAGCCGGACTTGTCACGGTCATGCCAGCGCTTGGCATAAAGCGAGAACGCAAAATAGAGCATGGCCAGCCCGACTATACCGGATACGATTCCTTCTGCTCCCAGAATTCCATCAATAATCGCAGCAACGATTCCAATGGCAAAGAATACTCCGACACCGGCCCAAAACTTTGCCCGGTTGATACGTCCCTCATAACTTGTGAGAAGATATTTCCAGTCCATTCCACCCTCCAATTGGCCGGTTTTGCAAATCCGGCCGCTGCAAAGTGCTTTGAGTCGGCAAAAAGATCAATCTCTTAGCAATTCATTGATTGATGTTTTGGACCTTGTCTTTTCATCGACGCGCTTGACGATGACGGCGCAATAGAGCGACGGACCCCAGTTTTCACCCGGAATGTTCTTGCCCGGAGTCGATCCGGCCACCACCACCGAATAGGCGGGAACCTCACCGTAAAACACCTCGCCGGTGGCGCGGTCGACAATTTTGGTCGACTTGCCGATGAAGACGCCCATGCCCAGCACAGCACCTTCGCGAACGATGCAACCCTCGACGACTTCGGAGCGCGCGCCGATGAAGCAATTGTCCTCAATGATGGTCGGGCCGGCCTGCATCGGCTCCAGAACCCCGCCGATGCCGACGCCTCCGGAAAGGTGCACGTTCTTGCCGATCTGGGCGCAGGAGCCCACAGTCGCCCAAGTGTCCACCATCGTCCCGGTATCGACATAAGCGCCCAGATTGACGAATGACGGCATGAGCACGGCTCCCGGCGCGACGTATGCCGATCGGCGGACAACGCAGCTGGGCACAGCTCTGAAACCGGCCTTTTCGAACTCGTTGGCGCTCCAGCCATCGAATTTGGACGGCACCTTGTCCCACCAGACGGCTTCACCCGGGCCGCCTTTGATGATTTCCATGGGATTGAGCCGGAAGGAGAGCAGGACGGCCTTCTTCAGCCATTGATTGACATGCCAGGATCCATCGGTCTGACGCTCGGCAACCCGTACGGCCCCACTGTCAAGCAAGTTGAGTGATGCCTCGACAGCGTCGCGCACTTCGCCCTTGGTGTCGGTGCTGACACTGTCTCGTTCGTCGAACGCTTTCTCGATAATCCGTTCAAGCGTGGCGGCGTCTGTCTTTGACATGGCCAAGGCTCCGTTTGCGTGGTGTTAAGGGGTCGCCAATAGATTGGCATAGAAACAAAATCGGGCGGAACCTATGCGAAGCGGTAAATGCGGTCAATTGGGCCGGTGTGAACTAGAGCGTATTCGGATTAAATGGGAGCGGTTTGTTGGCAAGTATTTTTTACATCAGCGAGGAGAATACCGCAGCGCGATGTTGCCATCGTGCGAGGATTTCGACGGTGCTGATGGGGAAAAGACTGCCAAGCAGGCGAACCGTCAAGCGCTTGAATTACTTGGATAAACCGCAATCGTTTGAACTTGGCCTTTTGCGCCCCGATCATCGTCGCGCGGGGTCTAACGGTGCTCGCACCGCGTCGCCCCCCGCGCTCCTTGCCGGACAACAAAATCCCCGCGTTCAAACGATTCCATTTAAGCCGAATACGCTCTAAATACTGCCGCTCGCGGAACCTGTGAGGATGGGAAGAACGATGAAGCCAGACGAACATAACGGTTGGACGCCGCTACCACATTCGGATGAAGACCTACGCCGCTCGCGGGCGGTGCCCGACACGCCTCAGACAAGAGCACCGGAATACAGGCTCGCCTGGGACGATGATGACTTCATGACGAGGCGTGAATTGCGGCCCGTACGTCTGCAGCTCGAATTGCTCAAGCCGGAGATGCTTTTGGCGGAACGGGGAATCCGCTCGACAGTGGTCATGTTCGGTGGCGCGCGTATTCCCGAACCCGGAGGGGATGCCTGGGCAGCCAAAAACGAGGTCCAGCGAAAGAACCTCGAAGCCAATGCCCAGTATTATGAGGAGGCGCGGAAGTTCGCGCAGGCCTGTTCCAGGCATTCGGCCGATACCTACTACCGCGAGTTCGTCGTCGTCACCGGAGGTGGTCCCGGCGTCATGGAGGCGGGAAACCGCGGCGCGCAGGACGTCGGCGCGCCGTCAATCGGACTAAACATCGTGCTACCGCACGAGCAGGCGCCCAATGAATATGTCACACCGGATTTGTGCTTCAATTTCCACTACTTCGCGATTCGCAAGATGCATTTCATCATGCGGGCAAAGGCAGTGGCGGTTTTTCCCGGCGGCTTCGGCACGATGGACGAACTGTTTGAAACCCTTACGCTAATCCAGACAGGGCGCATGGAGCGCGTGCCGGTGCTTCTGTTCGGCAAGGCATTTTGGGAGGGTGCTATCAATCTCGACTTTCTGGCGGGGCAGGGAACGATCTCGCCCGACGATCCGGAACTGATCAGTTTCGTCGACACGGCCGAAGAGGCCTGGGCTATCATCAAAAACTTCTACGAGCTGTGAACCAAGCGGCCGGATTGCCGAATTGGGCGCATTTCAGCGCCCGTTTTGTTCGTTTTCCTCCAATGCTTTCGGCCGATGCACGAGCGTGACCAGCACAAAAGAAATGATCATCAACAGATACCAGGATCCTAGCTTGGCGATCGACACCGGCGTCCATCCGTCCAGCTGTCCCGGGTAGAGCCAGGCACGGGAGAATGTGGCGATGTTCTCGGCGAGCCAGATGAACAGTGCGACCAGCAGGAAGCCGACGAGCAGCGGCATGCGGTGGCGAAAACGAAATACGCGGTAATGAACGAAAGTGCGCCAGTAGAGCAGGGCGGTTATGGCAAACAGCGCCCAGCGGACATCCAGCACGTAGTGATGCGAGAAGAAATTGATGTAAATCGCGCCGCAAAGAACAACGGTCCAGATGAGCGGCGGGTAGTGAGAATAGCGTATGTCGAATATGCGGGTGATGCGGGCGATGTATGAGCCGACGGCAGCATACATGAAGCCTGAGAACAGCGGCACGCCGGCGATCCTGATCAGATTTTCTTCCGGGTAAACCCATGACCCTGCAGAGGTTTTGAATATCTCCATGACCGTTCCGACGATATGAAAGATCAGGATCACCTTTGCTTCTGACGGTTTCTCCAGCTTTAACGCCAGCATGGCAAGCTGGATTGCCAGAGCGGCGACAAACAGGAAATCGTAGCGGGCGATCGGCATGCCGTCGGGCCAGGCGTAGCGGGTGACGATGATCAAGGCGAGCATTGCACCGCCGAACAGGCAGGCCCAGGCTTGCTTTAGGCCGAAGACCAGGAATTCCATCGCCGCACCGGTAATGCCGGTTGCCGGCATCCGGTCCAAAACCGCATGCGCAGCGGCGTCGATGCGGGCCTCGAGCGATGTGAAGCGGCTCAACGAACCGTTTCTCCGATTATGGTACCCAGAAAGCTTGCGAGATCGTCAGTGACATAGTCGACATCCTCGCCTTCCATACCGTCCTGCTCCCAGATTTCGGAAAAGGTTGGCTCGAAATTTCGCGGTACGATCAGCACCGTGGTCATGCCGAGGATCTTCGGAACGGTCAGGTTTCGCGCCAAATCTTCAAACATCACCGCGTGGGCAGCGTCGACCCGATGCAGTCCGAGAAACTTGTCATAGGTTTCTTTTGCCGGTTTCGGCACCAGATCGGCCGCGATCACATCGAAGATCTCATCGAAATGGTCGAGAATTCCCAGTTGCCGGGCGGTGTTTTCCGCATGGCTGCGGCTACCATTGGTAAATATGAACTTCCGGCCTGGCAGCGCCTGGATGGCGGCGCCTAAATTTGGATCGGGAGCCAGCCAAGTGTAGTCGATGTCATGGGCCTTCTGCAGAAAGTCATCGGGATCGATGTTGTGCAGCTCCATCAATCCGCGCATGGTTGTGCCGTACTCGCGATAAAGATCCTTTTGTACCTTGCGGGCCTCGTCTCGGGGCAACTGCAGAAGATCGGAGACGTAGGACGTCATGCGCACATCAATCTGCGAAAAAAGATTGGTGTGGTGCGGATAAAGCGTGTTGTCGAGGTCAAATACCCAGTCGGTGACGCCTGTGAAGCGTTCGGGATCAGGAACGTTTGTCATGAGTCCTTATGGCATGAAATCGCCGGGGTGTAACAAGACGCCGTTGTCAGATGTGCGAAAAACATGGCTACAACAGGCATTCCATAAAATTTTATCGGCCGTCTAAACAGGATATCAAATTGATCAGGTGAAAATGCGGGCAAAGGGGGTGTCCGCAAGTGAAATTCATTCTGCTGAAAGCGTTCATCGTATCAACGCTGGCCGTCGTCGCGGCCTATGCGATGATCATTACGTTGATTCCGCTGTTCGGCGAGAAAATCAATCCGAGCGCATGGTTTCTCGGATTCGTCGGCCCCTTTCTTATCGGCATGCCGGTTGGCTCATTCTGTTTCTGGCAGGCGGACAAGCTGAAAGCTGCACACATGCAGCTGATCGAAGCGCATGACACGCTGCGCAAAAAATCCAGGCGCGACCATATGACCGGCATGCTGAACAGGGAAACGTTTATGGCGCAGATGGTTGGGCTGAATCGCAAATCCGACACTGGCGTTTTGCTGATTGCCGATGCTGATCATTTCAAGCGCATCAACGACTGCTACGGCCATCTCGATGGCGACAAGGCGCTGTTGATGATCTCCCAGGCGATCGAATCGGCAGTGCGTGACGGCGATATGGCCGGCCGAATCGGCGGCGAGGAGTTCGCCGTGTTTTTGACCGGTGCTGACATTGACGAAGCCGAAATCGTGGCGGAGAGAATGCGGATTGCGGTCGAAGCCATCAAATTTCATACATCGTGCGGGACATTGGTTCCACTGACGATCAGTGCCGGCGGTGTTCACACCAGCGGGCGCCCCAACATGTCCGAATTGATGCGCTGTGCCGACCGTTGCCTTTATGAGGCCAAAAGAAGCGGCCGCAACCGAGTGATCTTAAACCGCGAGTTCCAGCAGGCAGCATGAGCGGCATTGTTTCAAAATCGCGCCGATCTTCATCGCAAGGTGGCGTTTATCGTTCTGATTTCCGTCGTTGCATCGATCGGTACGACGATGGCGCTCACGCATTTGTTTGGAACGGCGCTGAATGCCAATGCCATGATCGTTGCGATCATTTGCCCGATGCTGGTCGCAGCTCCGGTGTCCTACACGTTTCTGCGTCAGTCATTGCGGCTGGAGGAGGTCAACTCGCAGCTCAGTGACGCACATGCGAAACTCGCGCATACCCACAAAATTCTTTCCGACCGTGCGCAGCACGACCACATGACCGGTCTTTTGAACCGTGAGACCTTCATGGAGGTAATCGAGCCCGGCAGGCGGCAATCAAATAGCGGCTTCGTGTTCATCATCGATGTGGATTATTTCAAGCAGATCAACGACACCCACGGCCATCAGACCGGTGACCGGGCTCTGGTGAGCATCGCCAGGGCGATTAAATCATCGATACGCTTGGGAGATGTCGCCGCTCGAATTGGCGGAGAGGAATTTGCAGTCTTTCTTCCAGGATCCAACCTGGCCGAGGCGATCTCGGTGTCCGAACGTATCTGCAAGACGGTCGAGGATCTTGAACTGCGATCCGTCGCCGGAAACCCGTTTCGACTGACGGTCAGTGTCGGCGGAGCCGAGTTTGTGGGTAGTCGGCCGCTTGATCAGTTGCTCGGCAAAGCAGACCGAATGCTCTACGAAGCAAAAAACTCGGGGCGCAATCGCGCGCTCGTTGTGCCGGAGATCGCCCGCGCGGCCTAATCGTCCGAAACACCTCTGGGACTTCGGTGAGAGCCAAACGGCCTCGCTGGCGTTGCAGAGCCCGAACAATTCCGGATAGAAGGTGCGCGAGCAGATCTCCTGCTGCCATTTCGCATTCAATCCCGGAACGCCCCGACAATGGAACTTTGGATTCCGATCACGATTGCCGCTGCATTTCTGCAGAATATCCGCTCTGCGATGCAAAAGCATCTGAAGGGCGTGATGGGGACGACCGGAGCGACATTTGTGCGGTTCGGCTTCGGCGCACCGCTGGCGATCGCATTCGTTTTAGTGCTCCGCTACGGGATGGATTATCGCATTCCCCATCTCAATCCCGAGTTTTTCATCTGGGCCGTCACCGGCGCGGTAGCGCAGATCGCAGCAACGTTTTTGTTGATCTATCTGTTCTCGTTTCGAAACTTCGCCGTCGGAACTGCATATTCGCGGACAGAACCGGCGCAGGCAGCGATATTCGGACTGGTATTCCTGTCGGAACGCGCATCTGCCGGAGCGTTGTTGGCGATCGCCATCAGCGTCGTTGGCGTCATGTTGATATCGGTGGCGCGCACGACCGTCAGCGTCGCATCCCTGATCACATCGGTTTTCAGCCGCACGGCTCTTATCGGTCTGGCGTCGGGTACGCTGTTTGGCATCGCAGCCGTGGCCTACCGGGGCGCTTCGCTCTCGCTCGGCGGTCCCAACTTCATGATGCAGGCCGCGGTCACGCTTGCGGTCGTCATCGTCTTTCAGGCGGCGATCATGATGGCCTGGATGTTGTTGCGCGATCGCGACGAGATCGGACGTATCGCCAGGGCATGGAAGCCGGGCCTGATTGTCGGCATTGCGGGCGCCACGGCGTCTTTCGGCTGGTTCATGGCCATGACGCTGCAGCAGGCGGCGATCGTCAAGGCGTTGGCACAGATCGAAATGATCTTCACCTTCGCCTCGTCCGTGTTCATTTTCAAGGAAACCATCACGCGGCTGGAAGTGGCAGGATGCGTTCTGATCGTAGCCGGGATTGTCGTGCTGCTGCTAACGGGTTAGTGCGGATTAGGGCACGATCAGCGTGCCGGCTCCGTGTTCGGTAAACAGTTCGAGCAGCACCGCGTGCGGTGTTTTTCCGTTGAGAATAACCACGCCTTCGACGCCGCGTTCGATCGCATCGATGCATGTCTCCACCTTGGGAATCATGCCTCCCGAGATCGTTCCGTCGGCAATCATTGCCCGGGCGTCGGCGACCGACAATTCCTCGATAGGCTTCATGTCGGCACCCAGAACCCCGGGCACGTCGGTGAGGAATAACAGGCGGGTCGCTTTCAAGGCGCCGGCGATCGCACCGGAAAACGTGTCGGCATTGATGTTGTAGGTGTGGCCGTCCCGCCCCGGAGCAACCGGGGCTATGACAGGGATCATCTCTGACCGGGCCAACAGATCGAGCAATGTGCGGTCGACTTCTACCGGTTCGCCAACGAAACCGAGATCAAGAATCCGTTCGATGTTGGAATCGGGATCGGTGACAGTCTTGCGCGCCTTTTTGGCAAACACCATGTTGCCGTCCTTGCCGCACAGACCAATGGCCCATTCGCCTTCCGCGTTGATTAGCGCAACGATCTCCTTGTTGATGGAGCCAGCCAGCACCATCTCGACGATCTCCACCGTCTTCTGGTCGGTGACGCGCAATCCGCCTTCAAATTTTGATTCAATGCCCATCTTGTTCAGCATGGCCCCGATTTGCGGGCCGCCACCGTGGACAACGATCGGGTTGACGCCCGACTGCTTCAACAGCGCGATGTCGCGGGCAAAGGCCTTGCCAAGGTCGGCATTGCCCATTGCATGGCCGCCATATTTGACCACCACGGTCTTGTTTTCGTAGCGCTGCATGTAGGGCAGGGCTGCGGACAAGAGCCGGGCTTGCTGCTCTGCTGTATCGGCGGTGGTGACTGTGGTCATGTGTTCGGTCCGAAACGGAAATCCGGGGCGTTCTATCGGCAATCGTTGCCGACCGCAATCAGGATTGAGCGGAAATGCCTGCGCAAACCGGTTTACCCTTATTCGTCCATCCGCTAGATGCTCTGTCATGACCTTGCCAACCGATCCGATTGCCAATCTTTCGATTCTACTGCGCTGCCCCTCGGTGACACCGCAAGATGCCGGTGCGCTTGGCGCGCTCGAGGAGATGATTGCGCCGCTGGGTTTTGTCATCGACCGGCCCGTATTCAGCGAAGCGGGCACACCCGATATCGAGAACCTTTATGCGCGGCTGGGAGATGCGGGCCCGCACCTGATGTTTGCCGGTCACACGGATGTGGTTCCGGTTGGCGCAGAGGCAGCCTGGACGCATCCGCCGTTTGCGGCCGAAATCGCCGGCGGCGACCTCTTCGGCCGCGGTGCCGTCGACATGAAAGGTGGCATTGCCTGTTTTGTCGCTGCAGTTGCGCGCCATATCGAGAAAAACGAAATGTTGCCCGGTTCAGTATCGCTATTGATCACGGGAGACGAAGAAGGACCTGCCGTCAACGGCACGATCAAGCTCCTGCAATGGGCCGCAGACAAGGGCGAGCAATGGGATGCGGCAATTGTCGGCGAACCGACCAATCCGGAGAAGCTGGGCGATATGATCAAGATCGGCCGGCGCGGCTCGCTGTCCGGCATGATCACCGTTCGCGGCAAGCAGGGCCACGTCGCATACCCTCATCTGGCCGACAACCCGATCCGTGGTCTGCTCATGTTGGCGGAAAGCCTTCTGCATCCGCGATTTGACAGCGGAACGGAAGAATTCCAGGCCTCCAACATGGAAATTACCAGCTTCGATACCGGCAATCCGGCGCTAAATGTCATCCCGGCCGAGGCGACAGCGACATTCAACATTCGTTTCAATGATCTTTGGACCGCTGAAACCGTTATGGCCGAGATCGAAAATCGCCTGAAGCGGGCCGCCAAACACAAGGTTTTGCGTTCCGACAAAAGCGATCCGGTCGATTTCGAACTGCAATGGCGCGACCGGGCCAGCCCGGTGTTCCTGACCCGCGATAGCCGTCTCTCGGGAACATTGGCGGACTCAGTTGAGGCGATTACCGGCAACAGACCGGAATTGTCGACTTCTGGCGGGACATCGGATGCGCGGTTTATCAAAGACTATTGCCCGGTGGTCGAGTTCGGCCTTGTCGGTCAGACCATGCATATGATCGACGAAAGGGTGGCGCTCTCCGACCTGGAAATGCTGACCGTAATCTATCAGCGGTTCATCGCCGACTGGTTTGCAGCGGCTGCGGATTGACGGGACTGCCTGATGCCGCCGACCGAACAAATCCAGCAATATCTTACCGGTGCCTGGCGCATGATGATGGGCCAGGCAGAAGGTCTGGATCTGCTTGATATCTCCAGCGACGGATTCTGGAACTCGTTTTACTCGCTGGTGCTGGCAGCGCCGGTTTTGGGCGTGGGCTGGGTCGCCTATGCAAATGATCTGGCCCTGTCATCAGACGATCTGATTGTGCGTGCCAGCATCGTGCTGCGCCTTGCGTTTGCCGATCTTGCCGCGTGGCTGGTGCCGATCGCCGCGCTGGCCGTCATCGCCGGTCCAGTTGGCATCGGAGACCGCTTTGTGCATTACGTGATCGCCAGCAATTGGGGATCGGTTATCACGGTCTGGCTGATGCTGCCGCCGTCATTGTTCCAATTGACGGGATTTGGAAGAAACGATTCGGTCGGTCTGCTGGCAATTGCGCTGTTTGTCATTGCGCTTGTGTTGACCTGGCGGTTGACGAACGCCGCGCTACAGAAAGGCGCCGGGCCAGCAACGATGCTTTTCTTCGGCATGCTATTTGGCTCGATCTTCGTGCTTTATTCGACACAGAGCCTGCTTGGAGTTTTGCCCGATTTCACGGAACCTGCCGGAATTTGATCAGGTGTTGTCCGCATCCCGGTAATCGACCTTGGTGAGGTACAATCCAAAGGGTGGCGCGACGGGGCCGCAGGCCTTCCTGTCCTTGGCTTTGAGCGCCGCCTCGACATCATGCGGTGTCCAGGTGCCTTCGCCGGCCATTTTAAGCGTGCCGGCCAGCGAACGTACCTGATTGTGTAGGAAAGAGCGGGCCGAGGCGCGTATTTCGATCAGCTCACCGGAGCGGCTGACATCCAGGCGGTCCAGCGTTTTGATCGGGCTCCTCGCCTGGCAATGGGCGGATCGAAAGGTGGTGAAATCGTGGGTACCGAGTAACCGGTTGGCCGCTTCCTGCATGACTTCCGCATCAAGCGGATGCTTGACCCACCAGGCTTGATTGCGCTCGATCGCCAATGGCGGGGTGCGATTGACGATACGGTAGAGATAGTGTCTCGCCACGGCTGAAAAACGGGCGTCGAAGTCGCCCGGCACCTGTTCCGCCTCGAGGATAACCACTGTTTCGCCGGCCAGCCGAAGCTTGGCATTGATGGCGTTGGCGACCGTTTTGGCCGGCCATTCGCGTGTCAGATCGAAATGGGCTACTTGCCCGGTAGCGTGCACGCCGGAATCTGTGCGGCCAGCGATGCCGGGGCGCACCGCCTCGCCGCAAAAGGCCTTTATGGCGGTCTCGATTGCAGCCTGTACCGTGTGCTGGCCGGATTGCAGTTGCCAGCCCGAATAGGCGGTGCCGTCATATTCGACTGTGATGCGGTAGCGCGGCATGTTCAGACGACTTTCGTGACCGGAGAACCACGCAGAAACCGTTCCGCGTCCAACACTTTACCGCCCGCCTTTTGCAACTGTACCAGCCGGACGGCACCATCGCCGCAGGCAACCGACAGATCGTCAATCATTTCGCCGGGTTGGCCGCTACCGCTGGCCAGATGTGTACGCAATACTTTAACCCGTTCCATCCGCCCGCCGATTTCCATTTCACACCAGGCACCTGGAAGCGGTGACAGGCCGCGAATGTGATTGTGAACCTCGCTGGCTGGTCTCGACCAGTCTATGCGGGTTTCGGATTTGTCGATTTTTTTGGCGTAAGTGGCACCGTCGGCTTTCTGCGGGGTCAGAACCAGCGTGTCCTTTTCGAGCGCGGCCAGGGCTTCAACCATGAGGGTCGCGACCTCTGAGGCAAGGCGGTCATGCAGTTCGCCCGCCGTCTCATCCGGGCTGATCGCCACGGGACTGTTGAGGGCCACCGGCCCAGTGTCGAGACCCTCGTCCATCTTCATGATTTGCACTGCGGTCTCTTTATCGCCGGCCATGATGGCGCGCTGGATTGGGGCGGCACCACGCCAGCGCGGTAGGGCGGAGGCATGACCGTTAAAGGCGCCGAACCTGGTGCCATGCAAGATCGGGGCGGGCAATAAAAGTCCGTAGGCAACGACGACGGCAACATCGGCCTCCAACGCTGCAAACGAACGCTGCTCGACTTCGCCTTTCAGCGAAACAGGTGTTCGCACCTCGATTCCGAGTTTCTCCGCAAGTTGTTGAACTGGCGACTTTTTCAGCTCAAGTCCGCGACGGCCTGCCGGTCGCGGTGGCTGGCTGTAGGCCGCTACGATATCGTGACCGGCATCATGAACGGTGCGCAGCGTTTCGGCGGCGAAATCGGGTGTGCCCATAAAGATGATACGCAGTGGCATACGTTTTCCAGATTGCAGATTTGAGCTGCCCGCTTCAAACGGGTTTAGTCGCCCCAGGTCAAGTCTTAGGGTCGAGGTGGGGTTTACCATCTGTCACCGAAAGGAACATATTCGCTTGGAATATCGGCAAATTGCTGCTAGGGAGCCTCAATCGAGTTTCGGCCTTACGGCATGGCCCCTGCGCTTTTCGGTTTTAATACCTGCGCTTTCCGCTTTCCCCTAATCCAAGACATCGATGACTAAACGGGTGCGCAGCATCCATATTTCTACCCTGTTCCTTGAAAGGACAATTCTATGCCAAACGGAACCGTCAAGTGGTTCAATAGCCAGAAGGGCTATGGTTTCATTCAGCCTGATGATGGCGGAAACGATGTCTTCGTTCATATCAGTGCCGTCGAGCGTGCCGGAATGATGTCGCTCAACGAAGGCCAGAAGATCGGCTTTGAA
This sequence comes from Rhizobiaceae bacterium, assembly GCA_963669285.2. Classification (GTDB taxonomy): domain Bacteria; phylum Pseudomonadota; class Alphaproteobacteria; order Rhizobiales; family Rhizobiaceae; genus JAWKWH01. The sequence continues at coordinate 709,192 of CAXXSI010000022.1, forward strand.
GTTGTAGCTGACCGCCGTACCGGCAAGTCATCTGCAGATAATCTGCAGGCTGTAGACTAAACAGTCGACTGCAGTGTGCCCGGCGGATGCCTGGTGCGTTTTCTGCAAATAAACAGACCGCCCGTTCAGAAATGGACCGGGCGGTTTTTTTTGAATCTGATTTTTGCATACCGTAGCTGCAAGATTACGCAACCACGCTACGGGTTCCGCCACGTTCCTTGGCCAGTTTCTTGAACTTCTTGACCACCATGTCGCGCTTCAGCTTCGAGATGTGGTCGATAAACAGCACACCGTTGAGATGGTCGATCTCGTGCTGGAGAACCGTTGCCATCAGCCCTTCCGCCTCGGTGATCTGTTCCTCGCCTTTCCGGTCAAGGGAACGTACTGTGACGGTCGCCGGGCGTTCGACGTCGGCATAGTAATCGGGGATCGACAGGCAGCCTTCCTCGTAAACCGACGTATCATTGCCGGTGGCGATAATTTCCGGATTGATGAAAACACGCGGGTTTTTCGGCTGGTCGTCCTTGGCGATGTCGACGACCAGCATTCTTATGGGTTCGCCGACCTGGATGGCCGCCAATCCTATACCTGGCGCATCGTACATGGTCTCAAGCATACGGTCGGCAAATTTACGCACTGAATCATCCACTTGCACGATAGGTTTTGAAACCTCGCGCAGGATCGGGTCGGGCAGCAATACGAGTGGCATGATCGTCATGGGCGTCAACTAGGAAATCAGAGCAATACAGTCAATTATCGTTTGAAAATCAGTTTCAATCATAATGCTGTTCATGTTTTGATCTGGTGTTTCCGGCAGAATCGTATAGCGTGGCGCGCGAGGAGAGCCATATGCAGTTTGACCAACCGATTGCCATTGTCGGCGCCGCTACGATCACGCTTGGACAAGCGTTGTTGGCGGCGGGCGGCGGTTTGTGCCTGCTACTGGCAATTCTGGCGGTCGGGCTGTTTCGTGCTTCGCGGGCCCGCGCAATGGCGGCCGAGGAAGCTGCCGAGCGGGCAAGGCTTGCCGAAGAGCAGATGCGGGAGATCTTCAAGACCCAGGCCGAGATGCAAGGCCGCCTGGGCACGATGGCCGAAGTTTTCGGTTCGCGCCAGGCCGACCTCAACAAGGCGATCGGTGAACGACTGGACGGTATGACACAGCGGCTCGGACAGTCGATGAGCGAGCAGACCAAGTCGACCCATGAGAACCTGGCCAAGCTGCAGGAGCGGCTGGCGGTGATCGACACCGCGCAGAACAATATCCAGTCGCTGGCAAATCAGGTCGTGGAGCTGCAGTCCATCCTATCCAACAAGCAGACGCGCGGCGCGTTCGGCCAAAATCGCATGGAAGCGATCATCGCCGACGGCCTGCCGATCGGCGCCTACGAGTTTCAAGCCAAACTGTCGAACGGCAATATGCCCGATTGCGTGGTCCACATGCCCAACAGCGCGCCGGTGCTGGTCATCGACGCCAAATTCCCGCTGGAGGGCTGGAATGCCATTCGCGAGGCCGGCGACGAAACCGCCTCCAAGCTGGCGGCGCAGGGTTTTCGCCGCGACATCGAAGTGCACATAAAGGCGATTGCGGAAAAATATCTCATTCCCGGCGAAACCCAGGATACGGCGTTCATGTTCGTGCCGTCGGAGTCGATCTTTGCCGACATTCACGAGAATTTCGAAAGCCTGGTTCAAAAAGCCCATCGCGCCCGCGTGGTTATCGTTTCGCCATCGCTGCTGATGTTGTCGATCCAGGTGGTGCAGGCGCTGTTGAAAGACGCACGCATGCGTGAACAGGCGCATCTGATCCAAGCCGAGGTTCTCAAACTGATGCAGGATCTAACCCGGCTTGACGACCGGGTGCGCAAACTGCAGGTGCACTTCCTGCAGGCGGGCAAGGATATCGACCAGATCATGACCTCAACCGGCAAGATCGTTCGCCGCGGCGAGAAGATCGAGGCGCTTGAATTCGATGGGACGCCGGTTGCGGACGAAGCCGATCCGCCGGCTGACAAGGTGGTCTCCGAGCCGGAAGCCGCAGATCAGCCGCGCCTGGTCAGCGTTAAGGGTGGAACCACCTGATATCGGACCTGCCGCTTAAAGCCAGTTGTTGATCTTGTCGATCGTGGCCGGGTTGACCTTGACGCCGGATTTGGCTGCCCTGCGCCTTGCTGCCGCGCGACCGTCGCCCGGTACGCGCGCGCCCGGCTGATCGCGGAAATCGTCGATCAAGGCGGCGATACGATCGCCGAACAGGCCGTGCGACGTGGCGTCCGGGCTGATGGCGATGAAAAACTGACCAGTCTTTGGCGGACCGCCCTTGGTGCCGGAAAACGGGCTGGCGTGAATGCCCAGCGTCGCGCCGGTCATTGCCGCTGCCATGACCTCGACCATCAGCGCCACACCGACGCCTTTATAGCCGCCCGATGGGGCCATCGAGCCCTTCAGCGCGATGTCGGGATCAGTCGTTGGCGTTCCGTCGGGATCCAGCGCCCAACCAGCCGGTATGGGCATGCCCTCGCGAGCGTGTTTCATGATTTCGCTCTTGGCGATGACGCTGGCGCTCTGGTCGATCAGCACGGCAATTTCACCGTCGCCGTTCGGTACCGCCAGGGAAAACGGATTTGTGCCGACCACCGGCTTGTTGCCGCCAACCGGCGCGATCGATGCCGGCGCGTTGGTGTAGCCGATACCAAGCAGCCCTTCGCGGGCCAATCGCGCTGTATGATAGCCGAGCACACCGCAGTTATAGGAATTGCTGACCGCCAGCGCGGCGATGCCCTTTTCCCGTGCGACGGGGATCAGTTGCGCAAAGCCGAGGTCGATTGCCGCATGCGCGAAACCGGTCGCGGCATCTGCGGCGATCACTGCGGGGGCAGGGCGAGTGACGACCGGATTTGCCTGCCCGTCCACCTTGCCGCATTGCACGTGTTCGCAATAGATGGGGATATAGGCCAGCCCGTGGCTGGCGACGCCGTCAGCTTCCGTTTGTGCCGTGGCGACGGCCAGTGGCTTGGCATTGTTCTGCGATGTGCCCGCAGCCACGAGTGCACGGAAAGCCAAATCCTCGATTTCGTCGAGGGTCATTACGATCATATCGTTCATCCCGGTTGCCTGCTGTTGATGAAGGTTTGTTTGTCAGTCATTGTCGGTCAGGCCCGCCCCGGCGCCGGAAAGCCGCGAAGCTTCGGTTGCGGGCGCAAAAGTGGCGGCAGCAAAAGACTTGAGCTTTTCGATACTTTCCGCTTCGCCGTCTGCGACCCGGACATGCTCAACGTTTGAAACGGTGTCATCATCTGCGTCGCTCAAGAAACAGCTCGCGGATTCGCTCAGCAGGGCGTCACGCGGCGCCGATGTCTGAAAATGATCGCGTCCAAGCACGATCGAAACATCGTTCCAGACAAGCCGACATCCGCGCTCAGGCGCGATTGTCGACAGGAACGGCGCCAGCAAAAGCGGTTGGCAGACGCGGCCTAGCCCCGCATAGGCGCAGCGATTGGCATCCATCAGTGCGGCGCCCAGTTCAATCGGACTGAATGTTCCGACCGGGTCGCTGACATTGTCGGATAGCCGTACCGGCGAAAACGTGTTGCCGGGCTCGGATTGCCATTCCAGCAGTGCCGCCAACGCCGCGGCGCCGGGCGCACCGTGCGATTGCAGCCAGTGCACGGCAAAACCTGCCTCCTCAGCCAATCCCCAGGCAAGACCGCCGCCGCGCGCGGCCTTTGTTGCCAGTGTTTTTGTTTCAACCAGTGACCAGCTCATGATGCCTCCAAGGGTGGATAGAAAAGATCATCGGGATCGGTGTCGGCCAATTCATGCGGATAGGGCGCGTCCTGATACATGTTGATGCGAACCCAGCGGTCGGAACGCGGGTCGAATTTCGTCGCGCCAAAAAACGATAGCTTGCAGCGCAACAGATCGATCGGAAGCATGTCTGCGGCGATCGTGTTGTCACGTATTTCGGCGTAGGGAAGTCGCGATGCGATCTGGGCGCGACGGACAATGTGCCGGTGCTCTGGATGGCGAACCAGAAACTCGGCAACGGTTGCCGTTTTGTCCCAATCCTTCAGCGCCGCATGGGCTGCCGCGGCATCCCGACCGGGCGCCAGCGGCTGCTCATAGGCATCGAGGTCCTCTTCGAAGCGCTCCGCAAGGCGGGGTTCGAGTTTTTCCTCCGACACGTACCAAAGCCGGGCGCAGGCATCGCGGTCGTCAAACGGGATCTTGAGTGCCCATCCGTATATTTCTTCCAGCATCCGGCGCAGCTGCTCGACGGACATTGCGCCGTCGATACGAAAGGTGGCCGGTTCGTCGGCGGCGGTGGTTTCGGCCAGATCGTCGGCAAGGTCGGGGTGGGCGTCGATCATCAGCGAGACAATCTGCTCCTGCCCTTCGAGCGAAAGCGTATTTTCGGCCCAACGGTAGAGCGTATCCCACGGCAGGGTTCCGGTCAGTGGATTTTGTGCCAGATACTCTGTGGTTCGTTGCAGGTCGTTTCGCAGCGCTTCGACGTCGGTTTTCTGGTGCTCACTCTCGGTAAACCACTCCTCGGCGTTGATGCGGGCACGGGCCAGCAGGTTGGCGAAGGTTGCAATCGATGCTTCGTCGGCCACATCCAGCGACCGCACGCGGGCAAGCGCGGCTTCCCTGGCGTTGATCCAGGAGTGGACAAGGGCGGGATGATTGATCAGGAACGGCGCCAGGCCGAGGCCGGTGGAATTGCCGACGCCGAAACGCCGGCGAAGATCCGGATCGATGACAACAGCCGTCTGCGGTGATCGGGACCTGGCAAGATGCTCGACCAGATCCAGCGTAAATGCGCGAACCAGGTAAACCAACAGCAGTTCAGGCCGGAACGAACCGCCGAATTCGGGCCGGTCAGCCCATTTATCACGATCGGCCGCACCGAACTTGCCCGAGCCGTACACCGCTGTGGTCCGCATCAGATAGCCGACGCGTTCGACCTCGTCCCTGTCGGGTTGCCTGCCGCCGGCGAGGCTTTCGACAACGTGCTCGAACAGCCGCACGGAACGATTGGCGCGCGCCAGCGAAAACTCGGAATCGGAAATCCGGCCCGCCTCCTGAACGGGCACGTTTTTGGACAGGCGTTCGATGTCGGCTTCGGTTGGAACACCGTCGAACAGCGTGAAGGTCGCGTCCCAGGCTTCGGCGATCACGCGGTCGGAGCGCTTATCAGCGGGCAAATCATGGCCGAAGGCGACGAGCGTGTACGTCCTGGGCTCGCCGGTTGTGCGTGTTGCCGAATAGGTGGCCACTCCAACGCCGTTTCCGTCGATGCGCCAGATTGGCCGGTCAAACGTCCAGCGGTATTTTTTCAGGTTGCGCAGCAATGTGCGCATGAAGCTGAGGCGGCTGTGGTGAAACGCGCCCATGCGCTTCAGTTTCATCACCAGATCCGGCGAACGCAGTTTCACGGAACCCTGATCTTTGTGAACGGCAGCTTTGGCCATGGGTGGATCATCCTCCTGAAGGTGCGAAGCTTAGGTCGTAGAACCGAAGCCAGTTTTCCCCCATGATCCCCGCCACATCCGTGTCGGAAAATCCTTTGTTTTTAAGCGCTTCGCTTATGTTGCTGAAGTCACGATTATCTTTGAACCACTGCGGCTGATCGGGAAATCCCGCATTGTCCGCCGAGCCTTCGCCGTAGTCGATTTCCTTGGTCCAACGGCCGACGCGCATCCATTCGACGACCGAATCCGGTTGGTCCTGGCAAAGGTCCGAGCCGATGCCGATGTGTTCGGCGCCCATCAGTTCCGCGGTCTTGGCGATCATGTCGCAGAACGAAACCAGCGTGCAATCCGACTTGCCCTTCAGGTGATGCGGATACATGGAAAATCCGAGCATGCCGCCTGATGCGGCGAGCGCCTTTAGCACGGTATCCGATTTGTTTCGCAGTGCGGCGTGCCAAAATGCCGGATTGGCATGTGTGATCGCGATCGGCCGCTCGGATATCTCGATGGCCTCCAGTGTCGAGCGCTCCGCCGAATGGCTCATGTCGATGACCATGCCGACGCGGTTCATTTCCCTAATCACCTGCCGGCCCATGCGGGTAATGCCCGGATCTTCGGCCTCGTAGCAGCCCGTCGCCAGGAGCGATTGATTGTTGTAGCTGAGCTGCATAAACCGTGCGCCCAACGTATGCCAGATTTCGACCAGGCCGATATCGTCTTCAATGGGGGAGGGATTCTGGAAACCGAATACGATGGCGGTGCGTCCATCGCGCTTGGCCTGGCGCACATCACCACCGGTTTTTGCCTGGACGATCAGTTCGGGAAAGCGTTCGAACCAGCGGTTCCATTGCTCGACATTGATGACGGTCTCGCGGAAATTCTCGTGATAGGCGATCGTGACGTGGACTGCGTCTACGCCGCCTTCGCGCATCTGCCGGAAGATCTCTTCTGACCAATTGGCGTATTGGAGATTGTCGATCAGGTGCATTTTTATTCCGGTTTCCCCGCCGAGATGTAGGCCGTTTTCACGGTGGTATAGAACTCGCGGGCATAAGTGCCCTGCTCACGGGGACCATAAGAGCTCTCTCCGCGGCCGCCAAACGGGACGTGATAATCGGTTCCGGCAGTCGGCAAATTGACCATCACGCAACCGGTTTTGGCATTGCGGCGGAAATGGGTGGCGCGCGCCAGCGAGGCGGTCACAATACCGGATGTAAGGCCGAAATTAGTGTCATTGACGATCGTGAGCGCCTCATCATATGAGCCGACCTTGATGACCGAAGCGATGGGAGCGAACATTTCCTCGCGATTGATACGCATCGTATTGGTCGATCTGGCGAAGATGGCCGGCGCCATGTAATATCCCTGCGTTGCACGCTCCAATCGCTCGCCTCCGCACAACAGTTCCGCACCTTCAGACTTGCCGAGATCAATGTAGTCGAGATTGCCGTTCAACTGCTCTTCAGACACCACCGGTCCGATCTGGGTACCTTCCTCGAGCGCGTGCCCGACCTTCATGGCGTTGGCGCCGGCAACCAGCTTGTCGACGAAGGCATCATGTACCCGCTCATGAACGACGAGACGGGACGATGCGGTGCATTTCTGCCCGGTTCCGCCAAACGCACCGCCCAGAGCGCAGGCCACTGCGATATCGAGGTCGCCATCGTCCATGACAGCAAGCGCATTCTTGGATCCCATCTCCATCTGGACCCTGGTCAGGTTTTGAATGGCAGCGGCCGCGATGCCCTTGCCGACGGGAACCGATCCGGTAAACGAAATGGCGTCGACCAACGGGCTTTCGACCAGTTTCTGTCCGACAGAACGGCCCGATCCCATTACCAGGCTAAAAAGACCGTCGGGAATGTCCTGGCGCGCGATGATCTCGGCAAGCGCAACAGCGGAAGCCGGGGTGACATTGGCCGGTTTCCAGACGACAGCGTTGCCAAAAGCCAACGCCGGGGCGATCTTCCAACTGGCGGTCGCGGTCGGAAAATTCCAGGGCGAGATGACGGCGACGGTTCCCACCGGTTCGCGGCGGACATCGATTTCTATGCCGTCGCGCACGCTGTCGGCCGTATCTCCGACCTGGCGCAGCACCTCCGCTGCATAGTAGGTGAAAAACTGTCCGGCGCGGTAAACTTCACCCTTGCCTTCGGCCAGCGGTTTGCCTTCTTCGCGGCTTAACAGCTCACCCAGCTCGGCTGAACGAGCGATCAGCTCATTACCGATCGCCATCAGCGCATTGTATCGGCGTTCCAATCCCGATTGGGCCCATTCGGCCTGCGCACTACGGGCTGCGTGAAGTGTCTTGTCGAGTTGATCGCCACTGGCCTGGGCGTACAGGCCGATAACATCCGAAATGTCGGACGGATTGCGGTTTTCGATCTCGCTTTCACCGTCGGTCCACTGGCCAGCGATCAGGTTTTGATATTTTCCAGGCATACGAAATTGTTCCGTTGGGAATGGTGCGCAAATCTACAGCGCCTGAGCGAAAGTTCCACCGCTCGAGCATTCAGTCAAACTAAAATTTCTTTATGTAATTTCAGGTTTTCTGAAATTTTGGTTGATACGCTCTAACCGACCGTCGAATCGCGATCAGGACCGCCATCCTCATCGTCCTCCGGTTCAACCGGAATGACATAACGGCCCGAAAGCCAGCGGTTCAGGTCAAGATCCTTGCAGCGCGCCGAACAGAACGGATAGTGGGCGCGCATCGAATCCTTGCCGCACTCGGGGCAGGCGATCCGTGGGCGAAGGCGTTCGATTTTCCGGTTCTGCGGATCTGACATGATTTTTTTGCTTCGGGTCAGGCCGTTGCCTGGCCGGAAGCCCAGTTGAAGTGAATGCGGAATCCTTCTCCGGCGAGAAGTGCGACCGTTTCATAAAGTGGCAATCCGACGACGTTGGAATAGGAACCGATCAATTTCACTACGAACGTCCCGGCGAGGCCCTGTATAGCATACGCTCCAGCTTTCCCGCGCCATTCGCCCGAAGCGAGATAGGCTTCCAATTCTTCGCGCGATAATCTCTTGAAGCGCACGCGGGTCTCGACAAGGCGTTGGCGTACGGTACCGGCAGGGGTGATGACGCATATGCCGGAATAGACCCGGTGCGAGCGCCCCGACAACAGGCGCAAGCTGTTTGCCGCCTCGTCCGTCAGCTCCGCCTTCGGCAGAATACGCCGCCCGACTGCAACGACCGTGTCAGCGGCGAGAATGTAGGATTCTCCGCCTTCGCCTCGGGCGCGCAGCAATTCGGCGGCTTTCTCGGCTTTTTCCTTGGCCAGACGCCTGGCAAGCGAGCGCGGGTGTTCAGATTTCAGCGGCGTCTCGTCGATATCGGCGGGCATCAGGCTGTCGGGTTCGACGCCGGCCTGTTGCAGCAATTCAACCCGCCTGGGAGATCCCGACGCCAAAACCAGCTTTTGGATGACGCTCATCTGATCAGGATACCATGATCGGTCACCAATCCAACGGCGGTGTTATTTGAAGCGATAGGTGATGCGGCCCTTGGTCAGGTCATACGGGGTCATCTCGACCAGGACCTTGTCGCCGGTGAGCACACGGATACGGTTCTTGCGCATCCGGCCGGCGGTGTGGGCTATGATTTCATGCTCGTTTTCGAGTTTGACCCGGAACATCGCATTGGGCAGCAATTCCGTTACAACTCCCGGGAATTCGAGAACTTCTTCCTTGGGCATCCTTGACCTTCGGTTTGACAAAAATTATCCGGCTGAGCCGGATTTCGCGCGGAACCTATAGGAATTAGATTCCTTTGTGAACATATATGTTTCGCGTTTTCAGCACCGCGTGGAAACGGTCATGGGATCGCGAACCTTTTTTTGATCTGCAACTCAAGCCGATTGCGCACGTCACGGTAGGCGTCCAGGATCTGATTGCGTGTTCCCATTGCTGTCGTCGGGTCGGCGGTCGGCCAGTATTCAACGTCCACTGCCTCGGATCGCGTTAGTTCGAGGGCCGCGTGATGCGCCTCCGGCGCCAATGTGATAACGAGATCAAAATAGCTGTCATCCAGCGCGTCGAGTTCCCGCGGTTCGCGGTCGCCAAGCGAGAGGCCGATTTCCGCCAGCACTTCATCGACAAAGGGATCACGTGATCCCGGCCGTACGCCGGCCGAAGCAATGAAAACCCCGTTGGGTAACTGCTTGCGTGCCAGAAATTCGGCCATTGGCGAGCGGATCGAGTTCATGCCGCACAGAAACAGTATTGAACCGGGGAGGCCCGAACCGGGACCGCGATCAACGCCATTCATCTGTCCGCCGCTCCGGCGTCCACTAGAGCGTATCCGGCTTAAATGGTTGCGGTTCTTCCATATCATTCAAGTGCTTGATGTGCTGCCTGCTTGGCGACCTTTTCCCCATCAGCCCTTCGGGCGTTCGGCTGGCGAAACGTCCACCGGACGTTTCGTCGGGCAAGCCCGATAAACCAGACCTCACCGTCGAAATCCTCGCACGATGGCAACATCGCGCTGAGGTGTTCTCCTCGCTGATGTGAAAAATGCTTGCCATCAAACCGCTCCCAGTTAAGCCGGACACGCTTTAGCCGCGCCAATGCAATACGCAGACCAGGGTGAACAGTCTGCGCGCGGTATCGAAATCAACATCGATCTTGCCGCCCAGACGATCCATCAGGGTCTGCGATCCCTCATTGTGCAGGCCGCGGCGGCCCATGTCGATCGCCTCGATCTGGCTGGGCGTCGACGTGCGGATGGCTTCGTAGTAGCTCTCACAAATCATGAAATAGTCTTTGACGATGCGCCGGAAAGGCGTCAACGAGAGAATGTGGGTGACCACTTCGGTGTCATCTTCGCGCGAAATCGCAAAAACCAAACGCGATTCGACCAAGGACAGTTTGAGCTTGTAGGGCCCGCCGGTTTCGTCGTTGACAGGGTGAAAGCTGTTTTCCTCGATAAGGTCGAATATCGCGACTGCGCGCTCATGCTCGACATCGGGTGTCGACTTGCCGATGGTTTCGTCGAGAACGACGTCGATTAGGCGGTTGGCGCTGTTGTCGTCACCCATCTCCGCCTCACTCAGCCCTGTTCATTCGGATCGACACCGATCGGGCATGCGCCTGCAGGCCTTCGGCTTTTGCAAGAGCGATTGCGGCCGGCCCAAGTTCGCCAAGCTGATCCGTGCCGAGTTTCAGAATCGACGTTCGTTTCATGAAGTCAAGCACCGACAGGCCGGACGAGAAACGGGCTGTGCGGGCGGTCGGCAGAACATGGTTCGAACCGCCGACATAATCGCCGATGACTTCGGGGGTGTGGCGGCCAATGAATATTGCCCCGGCATTGCGGATTTCGCCGACAAACCGCTCTGCATCATCAAGCGCCAGTTCGAGATGTTCGGCGGCGATTTCATTGGCCAGCGGGATCGCGTCTGCCAGTTCGCCGACGACAATAATCGCCCCATGATCGCGCCAGCTGGCATCGGCCGTTTCGGCCCGGGGCAGGGCAGCAAGCTGGATGTCCACCGCAGCGACCACCGCGTCGGCCAGTTCAGCATCATCGGTGATCAGTATCGATTGCGCTGCGGTATCGTGTTCGGCCTGAGCCAGAAGGTCGGCGGCGATCCAGGCCGGGTCATTGTTGCCGTCGGCGATCACAAGTACCTCGGAAGGGCCTGCCACCATGTCGATGCCGACCGTGCCGAACACCTGGCGCTTGGCAGCCGCCACCCAGGCATTGCCGGGGCCGGTGATCTTGCAAACCGGCGCGATGGTTTGCGTGCCGTAGGCCAGCGCGGCGATCGCCTGCGCGCCGCCGATGCGGTAAATTTCTGCCACGCCACACAGATGTGCCGCGGCTAGCACGAGCGGATTGAGCCGGCCTTCGGGTGCGGGTACGGCCATGACAATCCGTTCGACGCCGGCGACGCGTGCCGGCACGGCGTTCATCAACACCGAGCTTGGATAGCTCGCAGTGCCGCCGGGCACATAGAGGCCGGCGGATTCGACCGCGGTCCACTGCCACCCCAGTTCGACGCCCAGTGGGTCGGTATAGCGGTGGTTTTCGGGTCGCTGTCGCTGGTGGTGGGCCTCAATGCGGTCGCGCGCCTTTTTCAGGGCATCAAGGGTTGTCTTGTCGACCGATGCGGCGGCCTCGGCAATCTCATGTGCGGGCGCGGCCATCGGGACATCAGCGAAATCCAATCGATCGAACCGTTTTGTATATTCGGCCAGTGCCTCGTCGCCGCCCGACCTGATATCGGCAATAATTCGCGTGACATCGGCATCAACATCGGAAGCTGCCTCGCGCTTGGCAACCAGGAATGCGGCAAAACGGGCTTCGAAGTCAGGAGCTTTATTGTCGAGGCGAAGGGGCATCGTCATTCCCTCAAGTCGAATGCCGGGGGCGTGAAGAGGCTTGCCAGGCACCGCCAAGATCGGTCAGACGCGCCTCGATGCACTCCACATCGAGCCTGATCGCCGCATTACCGGAGAAGACGATCTCAACTTGTCCGGAAGGGCGTTCACCTTCCTCGAACCGGATCGCCAACAAAGAAAGAACGCCGTCCTTGTCACCCCGGTCGATGCCGGATGATTTCAGGCCGATTACCCGGTCAAATTGCAGAATGGCGCCGTGGCGTTCGTTGTGCTGGCGAAACCAGCCTTTTTTCGCCTCCCAGGCGAAGCGGTTCAATGGAAGCAAAAGCCGGTTTTCGCTCATACGGAAGTCGATATCGCCGACCTTCATCACCGCGTCCTGCACGTGGGCAGACACGATATTCAGGTCTTCTTCGTCCAGTGCCGCCAGGCGCAGAAGCTTCATGGCTTTTCGACTATCGTTACGGAATAATTGTGCGATACCCTGTTAGGCCGTCTTATGCCGCAGTGCAACAGAAAGCCGGTGTTATCGGAGCAGCTGTATTTGTGTGCCGTTGCCAGATTGCGCAATCGTCAATCCGATACGCGCTCGATTTTGGCGCCGCAACCCGACAGTTTTTCTTCGAGGCGTTCAAAACCGCGGTCGAGGTGGTAGACCCGGTTGACCATCGTATCGCCCTCTGCCGCTAGGCCGGCAATGACCAGAGAGACCGATGCTCGAAGATCGGTTGCCATCACCGGGGCGCCCTGGAGTGTTGCGACGCCGTCAACGATCGCGGTCTGGCCGTCGAGCGTGATATGGGCGCCGAGGCGGGCGAGTTCCTGCACATGCATGAACCGGTTTTCGAATATGGTCTCGGTGATGTGTGACCGGCCGGCCGCGCGCGTCATCAGGCCCATGAACTGGGCCTGTAAATCGGTGGGAAAGCCGGGAAACGGGGCGGTTTCGACGTCGACAGGTAGAATTGGCGTGTCGGCGCGCGCCACCCGAATTCCATCCGGTCCCGACGTGATTGTCGTGCCGGTTCGTTCGATGACATCGAGTGCGTTTTGCAGCAGTTCCGGGCGGGCGCCGGCCAAAAGTACGTCACCGCCGGTCATCGCCACGGCCATGGCATAGGTGCCGGTCTCGATGCGGTCTGGGATGACGGCATGGCGTGCGCCGCCCAAGGCATCGACGCCGGCGATATTGATGGTCGACGTGCCGGCGCCTTCTATCTTGGCGCCCATCGCATTCAGGCATTCGGCAAGATTGGTCACCTCGGGCTCGCAAGCGGCGTTTTCGATCACCGTTTCACCTTGGGCCAGCGAAGCAGCCATCAACAGGACATGGGTCGCGCCGACGGAGACCTTGGGAAATACATAGCGGTTGCCGATCAGGCGTCCCTTCGGGGCTTTCGCCTGCACATAACCGTTGTCGATGTCGATTTCGGCACCAAGCGCCTGCAAGCCCTCAATGAATAGATCGACGGGGCGGGTGCCGATGGCACAGCCACCCGGCAACGAAACCCGGGCGACGCCTGCGCGCGCGAGCAGCGGGCCGATCACCCAGAAACTGGCACGCATCTTTGAAACGAGTTCATAGGGGGCGGTGGTATCGACAATGTTGCGGGCGGAGAAATTGATGGTGCGCGAATAGCCCTGATCCTGGCGGGCGCGGCGACCGTTGACCGAATAGTCGACGCCATGATTGCCGAGGATACGGATCAGTTGTTCGACGTCAGCCAGATGCGGCACATTTTGAAGTGTCAGCGTGTCGTCGGTCAGAAGCGACGCTATCATCAACGGCAGGGCAGCGTTTTTTGCGCCCGAAATCGGAATGGTGCCGTGTAATTCGTTGCCGCCGGTAATCCTGATTCTATCCATATGGATTGCTGTCCCCGTGCAAGCCCGTTGACCGGATTGCAGATTGTGTTGGCCGTCTTTCAGCGTCCCCCGGCTTCCGTCTATGGGATCGCCGCCGCCGGTTCAAGACAGACCGGATTGTTGAGTTAATGGAGCGGTGGCGTTTTGAGCCGCCCTAATCTTTCTTTTCTTCGGTCTCGTTTTTTGTTTCGTTGTCTCTCTGGCGGGACTGAGCCTTGCGTTTGAGGAGATTTGCACGCAGTTCAGCCGCCAGCCGGGCCTTGCGGTCCGATTTGGGATTATCAACCTGCTTTTGCGATCTGCCCGGCATTGATCACTCCGACTTTCGCCGCGTTATGTAGTGGGTGATATGGGCAATTGCACGACATGTTTCCGTCTGCAATAGGGCGGCGTTAATTGGCATCAAACCAACTTGCAACACGGGCTTCAATGTGCCAGAAGGCGGCCAAATCACGCCAGATGCTGCCGTAGCTCAGGGGTAGAGCACTCCCTTGGTAAGGGAGAGGTCGAGAGTTCGAATCTCTCCGGCAGCACCAGACAAACACTCCTCTCGGCAATCCAAACGTTTTGGTGGACATTCGCCGCGCTCAGACCGCTTTCCACTTGATGCTGCAGCCCACCGACGGTTTCTGGTCGCTGTCTGGCGCGGATCCGCTCAATACCGCTTCCACAGCGGCGCGCAGGTCAACTCCCGTGGCCGCCTTGCCGCTGTGTGGACGGGTGCTGTCGAACTGTCCACGATAGACAAGCGCGCGCGAGGCGTCGAAAACGAAGAAGTCGGGCGTGCAAACCGCGTCATAGGCGCGTGCAATGTCCTGGCTTTCATCGACCAGGTACGGAAATGCATAACCGTATTGGGCGATGTCCTCGGCCATGCGCTCCGGTGAATCGTCGGGATAGGCCGCCGCATCATTGCTGTTGATGGCAATCACCGCGCCGCCCTTTGCCATGACGTCGTTCGCGAAGTCGGTGAATGTGCTCTTGAGATGGATCACATAGGGGCAGTGGTTGCAGATAAATGCGACGACGAGAACCGGACTGTCAGAGAAATCGGCAAGCCTGTGCAGCCTGCCGGCCGGATCGGGCAGTTCGAAATCGGGCGCCATGGTTCCCAGGGGCATCATGTTGGATTCGGTCAAAGCCATGTTGGTTTCCTAAATGTCGCACATTTGTTTCCCGGCAACACGCCGAGTGAGAATTCGCTGGTCACCTTACTCCAAAACTGCTGGCGAGTTCAGCCACGTCCTGCCGATCCTGCTAACGGTGTTGGTCAACCGAGCGAAGGCGATGACCGTAGCGGTCGAATTTGCCGATCGGGTTGTCCAGCAAACTGCATTTCTGCGTGAAGGAAATCAAATTTCCCGTAATAGTTGAACGATAATACGTATTGACCGGGGCATCTGGAAATGGGGAATAGATGATGTTCAACGGTGAATTCAGGCCGCCCGGCGGCGGCAAGTTCCAATTTATTGCGCGGGCGATCTTGCTGATTTTTCTCAACGCAATCATCCTGTTTGCATTGCTGTACCCCGGCGAGCAATCACCCGATCTGCCGCGGGAACAGGCAAGATCGATCTCTGCCGTTTGAAGACAATTATTGGCCATTTCATCCCGCTGCTGTTGTGAAACTTGCAATTGATCCCACATCAGGACGCAATGCGGTTTGGCTGTGTCAACAAGGAGCGGAGGTGAGCCTTGGATCAGTATCAAAGGCTGTCGATCGGATCGTTGTTCCGGGCATTTTGGGGCAAGATCCTTCTCACCTGGGGGTGGACGATCATGGAAACGGCCATGCTGGCCGCGTTGCCATTGCTGATCGGCCGATCGATAGATGGCCTTCTGGCCGACAGTTGGCTCGAATTTCAGCAGTTTGTCGCAGTGCTTACAGCGCTGCTGGTGGTTGCTGTTGCGCGGCGCATCTATGACACGCGCGCCTACGGAACCATGCGTGTCGAATTGGGTGCTTCGCTGACCAGACGTTCGGAAGACGAGCCCGTTTCCGTGCTCAATGCGCGCCTTGGCATGAGCCGGGAACTGGTCGATTTTCTGGAAGTCGACGCACCACAAGTCATGACCGCGCTTGTCCAGATCGCCGCGTCAGTGGTGATCCTGTTCTCGTTTCACAACTATCTGGCATTCTCCGCGTCCGGTGCGGCGGTTTCCATCGTTTTGGTCTACCTGCTGTTCGGTCGCCGTTTCTTTCGGCTGAACGGAGCGCTGAACGAGCAGCTGGAAGATCAGGTCGTTGTACTCGAAGCGCGGAACCGCGATCGCATCAGCCACCACCTGTCGATGTTGCGCAAGCACGAAGTTCGCCTTTCGGACACGGAGTCGCTGGTATACGGGGCTATTTTCCTCATTTTGCTCAGCATGCTGGCATTCAATCTGTGGTTTGCGGCCACGGAAAGTGGTGCAACGCCCGGCCAGATATTCTCGATCGTTACCTATTCCTACGAATTCGTTCAGTCATCCGTGATGCTGCCGATGGCGCTGCAAAGCCTGACGCGGCTTTCGGAGATCACCGAGCGCATCAACCGAAAGGGAACGCAGACCGACGCATAGGGCGAAAGCAACGCCCAGCCGGTCAGGGCAGAATTCCGGGCAGATCGAGCCCGTGCTCCTTCGCGCAATCGATGGCGATGTCGTAGCCGGCATCGGCATGACGCATCACCCCCGTGGCCGGATCGTTCCACAGGACGCGTTCAATGCGGCGGGCTGCATCGTCGGTGCCGTCGCAGCAGATCACCATGCCGGAATGCTGCGAAAAGCCCATGCCGACTCCGCCACCGTGATGCAGCGAGACCCAGGTGGCGCCCGACGCGGTGTTCAACAGCGCATTGAGGAGCGGCCAGTCGGAAACGGCGTCGGAACCGTCCTTCATTGACTCGGTTTCCCGGTTGGGCGAGGCAACGGAGCCTGAATCAAGGTGATCACGCCCGATGACGACGGGCGCTGATAGTTCACCGCTTTTCACCATCTCGTTGAAGGCCAGGCCGGCCTTGTGCCGCTGGCCCAATCCGATCCAGCAGATGCGCGCCGGCAATCCCTGGAAGGCGATGCGCTCACGTGCCATGTCGAGCCAGTTATGCAGGTGTTCGTCTTCGGGAAACAGTTCCTTCATCTTGGCGTCTGTCTTGTAGATGTCTTCGGGATCGCCCGACAGGGCGCACCAGCGGAACGGACCGACACCGCGGCAGAAGAGCGGACGGATATAGGCCGGCACGAATCCGGGAAATGCAAATGCATTTTCCAATCCCTCTTCCAGCGCGACCTGGCGAATGTTGTTGCCATAATCGAGCGTGGGCACGCCCGCATTCCAGAAGTCGACCATGGCGGCGACATGCACCTTCATCGAGGCGCGCGCGGCTTTCTCGACGGCAGCGGGATCGCTCTCCTGCTTGTCGCGCCACTCGGCAACCGACCACCCCTGAGGCAGGTAGCCGTGGATCGGATCGTGCGCCGATGTCTGGTCGGTGACCATGTCGGGACGCACGCCGCGGCGTGCCAGTTCGGGAAAGATGTCGGCAGCGTTGGCAATCAGACCGACGGACTTGGATTGCCCGGCTTTTGTCCAGCGCGCGATCATTTCCAGCGCCTCATCGAGAGAATCTGTTTTTTCGTCCAAGTATCTGGTACGTAAACGGAAATCGGCGCGTGTTTCGTCGCACTCGACAGCCAGGCAACAGGCGCCCGCCATGACCGCGGCAAGTGGTTGCGCGCCGCCCATACCGCCAAGACCGGCGGTCAGAATCCATCGTCCATTCAGGTCGCCGCCATAATGTTGCCGACCCGCTTCGGCGAAGGTTTCGTAGGTTCCCTGCACGATGCCCTGGGTGCCGATATAGATCCACGACCCGGCCGTCATCTGGCCGTACATGGCAAGCCCCTTTTTATCGAGCTCGTTGAAATGGTCCCAGGTCGCCCAATGCGGGACGAGGTTGGAATTGGCAATCAGCACCCGCGGCGCATCGGTGTGGGTACGGAACACGCCGACGGGCTTGCCTGATTGCACCAGCATGGTTTCATCGTCGCCGAGATCTTTCAGCGTCGCGACCATCTGATCGAAATCACCCCAGGTTCTGGCCGCCCGGCCGATACCGCCATAGACCACCAGCTCATGTGGATTTTCCGCCACGTCCGGGTGCAGGTTGTTCATCAGCATGCGCATCGGCGCCTCGGTCAGCCAGCTCTTGGCGGTGATCTCGGTACCAGTCGGCGGATAGACATCGCGGATGTTGTGGCGTGGATTTATCATGAGTTCAGCCTCCGTGTGGAGCGTGGTTTCAACGTCAGAAAATGGCAGCCGGCAGCCATGTCGCTATCGGCGGGATGAGCCAGATGATCGCGATGCCGATCACCTGCAATGCGATGAATGGTGTGACGCCTGCATAGATCTGCCCGGTCGTGATTTCCTTCGGCGCCGCGCCGCGCAGGTAAAACAGCGAAAAGCCGAACGGTGGAGTTAGGAATGATGTCTGCAGATTGATGGCAATCAGGATCGCCAGCCAATAGGGATCGTGACCCATGAGGATTAGCGCCGGCGCGATCAACGGCAGCAGGATCACGGTGATCTCGACGAAATCCAGGAAGAAACCCAATACGAAGATGAGCGCCATTGAGAATACGAGCGCACCGAACGGCCCGCCGGGCATGGCGGTGAGGATCGTCTCGATGCGCTCCTGTCCACCCAGCCCGACGAATACCAGCGAGAAAATGCTGGCAGTCAGGATGGTGGCGAAGATCATCGCTGTGACCGTCATGGTCGACGTCATTGCGGGTTTCAACAATTCTGCGGTGTTGAGGCGTCGGAGTGCGGCTAGAATGACGGCAATGCCTCCCAGCGCCAAAAGTGCGTAGACGGCCCCTTGCGACCACGCCAGCACTGCTGCATCGCTGCGCTGCAGGCGAACCGGTGCCAGACCTGCCGCAATCGCCAGCAGCAACAGCGCGATTGCAGCGCCAACGGCCAGCTTCGCCGGTAGTCCCTGTCTGGTGCCGCCCATCAAGATCGCACCGACCGCGCCGACCGAGGCGGCTTCCGTCGGGGTGGCAATGCCGCCCAATATGGCGCCGAGAACGGCGATGATGAGGATGATCGGCGGCATGATCGCGCGAGCGATTTCAGAACCGGTCGGGCGAGGGACATCCTGTTGCACAGGCGGCGCGTCGGAGGGAATGAAGAAGGCGCGGCCCAACACATAGACGATGTAGATCGCAACGAGCAGCAAACCCGGCAACAGCGCACCGGCGAAGATCTGGCCGACGGAGATCGTTTCGACGGTGAATTTTCCCTGCTCGAACTGGGCCTGCTGATAGGCGTTGGACATTACATCCGACAAAATAATCAACAGCGTAGACGGCGGTATGATCTGGCCGAGCGTGCCGGCGGTGCAGACGATGCCGGAGGCGAGCTTCGGATTGTAGCCGGAGCGCAGCATCGTCGGCAGGGCGATCAGCCCCATGGCGATTACCGTTGCACCGACGATGCCAGTCGACGCGGCGAGCAATGCGCCGACAAGGATCACCGAAACGCCAAGACCGCCGCGCAAAGTGCCGAACAGGCGTCCCATCGTTTCAAGCAGCTCTTCGGCGATACGGCTCTTTTCGAGGACCACACCCATCATCACGAACAGGGGTATGGCGATCAGCACATTGTTGGTGAGCAAGCCGAAAACCCGCTGCCCGAGCGCGCCGAGCAGGGAGATATCGAACGATCCGGTGAGCCAGCCGAGCAATGCGAACAGGATGGCGGTTCCGGCAATGGAAAACGAAACCGGGAAGCCGAGCAGGATACAGCCGATCAATGCTGCGAGCATGAGCAGATCGAGTGCCATCACACGCGGCCCTCCCGCAATCGAAGCAGGTTTTTGGTGATGCAGGAAACGGATTGGATGATCAGCAGGATGCAGAAAGTAGGAATCAGTGATTTCAGAAGGAAGGATGCAGGAATGCCACCAACCGATATCGGCCCTTCCAGAATGGCCCATGAATTTCTGACCGACGGCCAGGTCCACCACAATAACGCGATCATCGACGGCAGCAGCAGGGCCAAATGGCCAAACAGGTCAATTTTGGCTTTTCCGCGGTCGTCGGCCTTGGCGTAGAAAATGTCGACCCTCACGTGATCGTCGACCAACAGGGTGAAACCCGCGCCAAGCATGAACAGGGCGGAATGCATGTAGAGCACGGATTCGTTCAGCCCGATGAAGCTGATACCGAAGACGTAGCGCAGCAGCACGATTGTAAATTGTACAAGCACCATGGCGAGCGCCAGCCAGCGTACCGTGTTGCCAACCCAACGATTGACCGCATCCAGGCTGCCGGCGAAGCGCTCCATCGTTGTTCCTGTTGCTAGACGAAAGGAAGGGAGCGGCCGGTCGTTTGTCCGGCCGCCCGATTGAGTTCAGATCAGTAATTATAGTCCAGTGCCCGGGCGTTCATCTGCCCATTGTCGGCATAGACCATGTAGCCGGCGATCGAGGCGCGATAAGCCAGGAAGCTCTCGGTGATGCGGCGAACGAGCTCGTCGTCATCCTCGCGCAGCTCGGCCATCACTTCACCGGCAGCATTGCCCATGGCGACCATCACGTCATCCGGCAGTTTCTTGACCTGCACATCGTGTTCGGCAACCAGTTTCTGCAATGCAAGTGCGTGTTTGGTGGTGTATTCCGTCCACACCGGATTGTAGAGACTTTCGCAGGCGAGCCGGACCGCATCCTTCAGATCGTCGGGCAGCTCATTGTAAACATTGGCGTTTACTGCGCACTCCTCGGCCGATGACGGTTCGCCGACACCTGGCCAGTAGTAGTTCTTGGCAGTCTGGTAGAACCCAAGCGCGCTATCGGTCCACGGGCCGATGAATTCGCCAGCGTCGAGCGCGCCCGACTGCAGGGCCTGGAACATGTCGCGCCCGCCCATGGCCTGCACGGCCATGCCGATCTTGGAGCACATCTCGGACGCCAGACCGGTTGTGCGGAATTTCAACCCCTTCAGATCGTCGACCGAATTGATTTCGGTGCGGAACCAGCCCTGCCATTGCGGACCCGAATTGCCGCAAAGGAACGGCTTCAAGCCGAAACGGCCGTACATCTCGTCATAAAGCGTTTGGCCGCCGCCATGGGTGAGCCAGCCGACCTGTTCGTCAGCCCTCAAACCGAAGGGTTGGGAGCCGAACAGCAAAATGCCTTTCGACTTCGATCCCCAATAGGCCGGAACGGCATGATAGAGTTCGGCGGTCCCTTCTGAAACGGCATCGAAAACGCCGCGGCCCGGCACCAGTTCCCCCGCGGCAAACAGCTTGACCTCGATGCGCCCGCCCGAAAGCGCGGTGATGCGGTCGGCGAGCATTTGAGCGGCGACACCCGGGCCCGGTAAATTCTTCGGCCATGCCGTGACCATTTTCCATTCGCGTTTGTCCTGCGCGATCGCCGGTGCGGCGAGTGCAGCCGTCGAGGCGCCGGCAATGGCTGAAGTTTTGAGGAATTTGCGTCGGTTCATCGTGACCTCCCTATCTGGGTTTCGATTATTGATCATGGTTTTGCCCCCCAAATCTCATGCTGCGGATATCGCAAGCGCCTCGAGACGCTTTAGGACTTCGCCCAGATGCTGCCGCAGTTGCGCAGCTTTCGTCTCGTCATAGGCAAACGGTGGTTTTTCGCTTGTCAGATGTGTTGATTGCGCCAATTCCATCTGAATGGCGTGCATGTTGTTGGCCGGTCGGCCATAGTGCCGGGTCGTCCAGCCGCCCTTGAAGCGGCCATTGACCACGTAAGTGTATCCGGCGGCGCGGGCCGTGGTCTGCGCGATGGCATCGGTGATGGCCGGATCGCAGGTCGTGCCGCCATTATCGCCAATGTTGAAGTCAGGCAGTTGGCCGTCGAACAGGAACGGGCAGTGCGACCGGATGGAATGGCAATCGTAAAGCACGACAATGCCGTGTTTGGCGCGAACGCGCTCCAGTTCTTCCTCCAACGCCGCGTGATAGGGCACGTGGAAGCGTTCCAGACGTTCGGCGGTGTCCTGGTCGGTCGGATCGGCGCCATCCTGCCAAAGTGCGTTGTTGTCGAAATCGATTAGCGGAACGAGACCGGTGGTGTTCTGGCCGGGATACAAGCTTTGTCCCGACGGATCGCGATTGGCGTCGATCACGTATCGATGAAAGGTCGCGCGAACAGTTGTCGCCCCGGGTAGCAGACCGTCGTAAAGCCTGTGAACATGCCAATCCGTATCGGTGAGTAGCTTTCCACGCTCGTTCAGGCGTTGAAATATGTCATCGGGTACATGGGTGCCGGTGTGCGGGAACCCCAGGATCACCGGGCTGTCGCCGCGTTTGACTTCGACCGGATTCATGGCGCTTCCCCGGTGACATATCCGGCCAAACCGGCAGTCTGCGCCAGCGCACCACTTGCCACCATGGCGGCTGCCGCATCCATGTCGGCGGCAAGGAAACGATCCTGGTCGAGCGCCGGAACCTTCGCCCTTATCGCCACCATGACCGCCTGCAGGGCGGGGCTCGTTTGAAGTGGCGCCCGGAATTCGATGCCCTGCGCTGCACACATCAGTTCCACGCCGATGATGCCGTTCAAGTTGGCGTTCATGCGTTTCAGTCGAACAGCGCCGTGAGCGGCCATGGAAACATGGTCTTCCTGATTGGCCGATGTCGGGGTGGAATCGGTCGAACAGGGATTTGCCAAATGCTTGTTTTCGCTCATGAGCGCGGCGGTGGTGACTTCCGCGATCATCAGGCCGGAATTGAGCCCCGGGTCCGGGGTGAGGAACGGCGGCAGGTCGAACGAGAGTGTCGGATCGACCATCAGCGCTACGCGCCGCTGGCTGATCGCGCCGATCTCGGAGACCGCAAGCGCAATCTGGTCGGCGGCGAACGCGACGGGCTCGGCATGGAAGTTGCCGCCTGAGACGATGCGGCCAAGTTGCGGTAGAACGATTGGATTGTCGGTGACCGCATTGGCTTCCACTTCCAGAGTACGCCCTGCGAAATGAAGCAAGTCCATCGCCGCGCCGGTCACCTGGGGCTGGCAGCGAATGCAGTAGGGATCCTGAACTCTCGTGTCGCCTTCGCGGTGGCTTTCGCGAATTTCCGATCCCTGCATGAGCGCCCGCATGGCAATGGCGACCTCGATCTGGCCGGCATGACCGCGCAAGGTGTGGATTTCCTCGACCAACGGCGCCGTCGATCCCATGATCGCATCGGTGGAGAGTGCTGCCGAAACAATGGTAGCCGAGGCATTGCTCCATGCGTCGAACAGGCCGGCCAGGGCACATGCCGTCGAGAACTGCGTGCCGTTGATCAGGCCGAGACCTTCCTTAGGGCCAAGGGTGATCGCATCGAGTCCGGCCTCACCGAGCGCCAGGGCAGCGGGAACGCGCTTGCCGTTGGCGAAGACTTCGCCTTCTCCAATCATCGCCGCGGTCATGTGTGCCAGTGGCGCCAGGTCGCCGGATGCGCCGACAGAACCCTGGACCGGGACGACGGGTATGATGTCTTCGGCCAGCATCGCCTCGATCATCTCAACCGTCTGCCAGCGAACGCCGGATGCGCCACGGCCGAGCGACAGCAGTTTCAAGGCCATCATCAGTCGGGTGGTCGCGTGATCAAGGGCATCGCCGACACCGCAACAATGCGACAGAATAAGATTGCGTTGCAGCTTTTCGCTGTCGTCGGTTGCGATCTTGACGGTGGCGAGCTTTCCGAAACCGGTGTTAATTCCGTAAACGGCTTCATCACCTGCAGATGCGCTTGCCACCAGTTCAGCGGCGGCATCAATTCCTGCTCGCGCTGACGGGTGGAGTTTTGCAGCCGTACCCGTTCGCCATATCTGCTCCAGTTGAGCCAGTGAGGCTTTCCCCGGGGTGAGGACGACCGTCATCGGATTTCTCCCGCATGAATCCGCGTATGCAGAGGATTGAAGCCTATTCGATAGGCAAGCTCGGACGGATGTTCGACGTTCCAGACGGCAATATCGGCGCGCTTGCCGGGTTCGATTGCGCCGGTGTCTTTCAATCCGAGTGCGCGTGCGGCATTGCAGGTGACGCCAGCAAGCGCCTCGCTCGGTGTCATTCGAAACAGCGTGCAGGCCATGTTCATGGTCAGAAGAATGGAGGCAAGCGGTGACGAGCCGGGATTGCAGTCGGTCGCCAGCGCCATCGACACACCATGCGTCCTGAAGGCTTCAATCGGCGGAAGCTGTGTTTCACGCAGTGTATAAAACGCACCCGGCAACAGCACGGCCACTGTGCCCGCGGCGGCCATGGCCTTTGCATCCTCTTCGTCGGCATATTCCAGATGATCGGCCGACAGCCCACCGTAACGGGCAGCGAGTTTCGCGCCGCGGAGATTGGACAATTGCTCGGCGTGGAGTTTGACGGGCAAGCCTAATTGTTTTGCCCTTTTGAAAACCCGCTCGATCTGGTCGGGCGAGAAGGCAATGCCTTCGCAAAATCCATCTACCGCATCGGCAAGGCCCTCAGCGTAAGCTGCTTCAAGCGCCGGAATGCAGATATCGTCGATATATGCGTCAGCCCGGTCCTTGTATTCGCCGGGAATTGCGTGAGCACCGAGAAAACTTGTCCTGATGCGGACCGGGCGGTGCTTTTCGATGGCGCGGGCAGTCCGCAACATTGCAAGTTCGGTGTCGGTGTCCAGACCATAACCGGACTTGATTTCAATCGTGGACACGCCTTCGCCAAGCAGCGCATCGACGCGGGGTAGGGCTGTCGCGAGCAGGTCGTCTCCGCTGGCTTTTCGCGTTGCCTCGACGGTGGAGACGATGCCGCCGCCGGCGCGGGCGATTTCCTCGTAGCTTGCGCCTTCGAGGCGAAGTTCGAACTCGCGGGCCCGGTTGCCGCCGTGGACGATGTGTGTGTGGCAGTCGATCAGCGCGGGAGTCGCCAGCCTGCCGCCAAAGGATACCGGATCGATGTCCGCAAATGACCGGGGCAGCTGGGCCATGGGCCCAACCCAGACGATCTGGCCACTGTCGACAACAATGGCGCCGTCTTCCAGCAATTCGCCGGAAAACCTCTCCTGAGCCATCGCCGCAATACGAAGATCGCTGAAAACGGATATCGCGCTCATAATGCCCGCTTGATTAAGTAGCTTCATAACACTAATAAGTATGCACTTATTAAGTCAAGCGGGCTGTCGATGAATCTCGTCAATTGTAAAAAAGCGCTCACTGCAAACGGGTGGGAAAGCGATCTTGAGATTGGCATCGGTGATGATGGGCGAATTGGCCATGTGGGCCCGGCGGGTGCCGCCGGTGGGACGTCGGTCGACCTTCTGCTCCCGGCCCCTGTCAATCTGCACAGCCACACCTTTCAACGGGCAATGGCCGGTTTGACGGAGATGCGCGGGCCGTCCTCGTCGGATAGTTTCTGGACATGGCGGCAGTTGATGTACCGTTTTTTGGACCGACTAACCCCCGATCACATCGAGGCAATCGCCGCGTTGGCGTTCGCGGAGATGCTGGAGGCGGGTTTTGCCAGTGTTGCCGAGTTTCACTATGTTCATCATTCCGCGGGCGGAAACCCGTATTCCAAGCTCTCGGAACTGTCGGATCGCATTGTTTCGGCGGCCGAAACGACTGGTATCGGCCTGACATTGCTTCCGGTGTTTTACGAATTTGGTGGTTGCGACCGGCGATCGCTGCAGGGCGGGCAACTGCGCTTCAAGAACGATGTCGATCGTTATCAACAGCTACACGAAGCGGCGTCCGCGACAGTCGCGGGTTCGCATGCCGACTTCAACATCGGTATCGCACCTCATTCGTTGCGCGCCGCAGATCCCGGAGGGCTGACGCAATTGCTCACCCTTCGCGGTGATGGACCCGTGCACATACATATCGCCGAGCAGGTCGCCGAAGTCGACGAGATCGTTGCGCACTGGGGCGCCAGACCCGTTCAATGGCTGCTCGACAACCATGAGGTCGGCGAGGACTGGTGCCTGATCCATTGCACGCAGATGACCGATGCCGAAACGACGGCGCTAGCAAAATCCGGTGCCGTGGCCGGATTGTGTCCGATCACCGAATCGAGCCTTGGCGACGGTATATTCGACGGTGTCGAGTATTTCGCCGCCGGCGGTAAAGCCGGAGTTGGCTCGGATTCGAACATCCACATTTCGCTGTTTGAGGAATTGAAGACGCTGGAGTACTCCCAGAGGCTGCGCGACCGCTCGCGGGCCGCGCTGGCGACGGAGAACCGTTCGACCGGCCGGGTGTTGTTCGACAAAGCGGCTGCCGGCGGCGCCCAGGCCGCAAAGCGGCATTGTGGTGTCATCGAAGAGGGCATGCTGGCGGATTTGATCGGCCTTTCAACAGACAATCACTGGATTGGGCATCTGGTAGATGATGCGATCTTGGATGGGCTGATATTCGGCGGCTTTGGTCAGCAGTGCGTCAGCGATGTGTGGTCGGCAGGAAGGCATGTCGTCAGGGACGGGCGGCACGCGCAAAAGGCGGACATTGTGAAAGCCTATCGCAATGTCATGCGGGAGATCGAATCGAGCTAATGACCGTGATGCCCCGCCATTCCTGGAAATCCGTCCGCGAAGTGATCCACGGTAAGATACTCGACGCGACTTTCGGGCCGGGAGACAAATTGCCGAAGGATGAAGTATTCGCCGAGGAACTGGGATGTGCCCGTGCAACGGTGCAAAGGGCGATGCGCGACCTGGCTGACAGCGGCGTGGTGGAGCGTCGGCGCAAGGGTGGCACCCATGTGAGCAGCGCGCCGGTGACGCGGGCCACGCTGAATATTCCGATCACCCGGCACGAGATCGAGAAGAAGGGCAGCGTTTACAGCTACCAGCTGATCGGCCTTGAGGAGGCCGAAACGCCATATGCGGTTTCGGCCAATTTCGAACTTCCATCCGCGCTCATCATGTTGCGCGTCAAGGCTGTCCACATGGCTGATGGGCGGCCTTATATCTACGAGGATCGCTGGGTTTCCACCCAGACAGTACCCGAGATATTGAATGTGGATCTTGCCGCGGAAAGCGCTAATGAATGGCTGGTGCGCAACAAGCCCTATAATCGCTGCGATCTCCGATTTTATGCGCAGCGCGCCGGGGCGTATCACGCCAGGCTGTTTGAGTGCGATGAAAACGAAGCTCTGTTCGTTACCGAGCGGACAACCTGGCAAAACCGGGCACCGATCACATCGGTGAAGGCTGTCGCTGGGCCCGGCTATCAATTGATCACCCGGGCCTGAACTTTAATCCCTTCGCGATCATTCCGACCGGGATATCCGTCGAGCCGGGTGAGTTCCAATGCATCGCTTGCCTTGGTTCCATTTTCCGCATAATTTTCTATTTTCACCGTAGCTCGTATGGAAAAAGCAGATTATGCATAATTTTGCAGAAGCGGTTGCCCAAGCTTTCAATCTGCTGATTACATTTGACTCCGACCTGATCGAGATTGTGGGGCTGTCCCTGTTGGTCAGCCTGACAGCGGTGACGGTTGCGGCGATGTTCGCATTGCCGTTTGGCGCTTTACTTGCCGTAGCCCGGTTTCCGGGTCGCGGCGCGCTGATCATTCTCATTTCGGCGCTGATGGGCCTGCCGCCAGTAGTCGTCGGGCTGGTCGTGTATCTGCTGTTGTCGGGAGCGGGTGCGCTCGGGCCGCTGCAATTGCTCTACACGCCGACCGCGATGATCATCGCGCAAACCCTGCTGGTCCTGCCGCTGATCGCCGCTTTGACCCGACAGGCGATCGAGGAAGTCCACCTTGAATACAATGAGCAGCTGATGCTGTTCGGCCTTTCGCGTGGCCAAATGCTGGCAACGCTGTTGTGGGAGGCACGCTATGCGCTGATTACGGCGCTTCTGGCCGGATTCGGACGAGCCATCGCCGAGGTGGGAGCGGTCATCATTGTCGGCGGCAACATCAACCACGTTACCCGCGTCATGACCACGACGATTGCGCTGGAAACGTCGCGCGGCAACCTGGCGCTTGCGTTGGGCCTCGGCATCATTCTCGTGCTGACCGCCGTCTCAGTCAACGCGCTGGTGTTGTCGCTTCGATCGACGGCGGAACGGAGCGGATATGGTTGAGACCGTGTCATCCGTGGAAACGGGCAAGTCCGCAGGCGAAACATTTCACGTTCGGCCCGTCACCGGAAACGGATTGTATTTCAGCCGCGGCGGCCGGGTGTTGCTCGATGTCGAAGAAATTTCGTTCCGGGACGGCTGTCTGACCGCAATTGTCGGTCCCAACGGTGCGGGCAAGTCGCTGCTTTTGAGAATACTGGCGGGAATACTGGAACCGGAGCGGGGCCGGGTTGATTGGTCTGGACGATCGCCGCACCGGGCCGGCTATCGCAAATTGTCGCTGGTGCTGCAGACGCCGGTACTGCTGCGGCGCAGCGCAATGGACAATATCGCCTTTGCGCTCAGGGCAGGTGGGATTGAGCACAACAAAGCGTTCCGGCTGGCTGACGTCGCGATAGCGGAAGCAGGCTTGAAGCATCTGGCCGACACGCCGGCGCGGCTACTTTCCGGTGGTGAGAAACAGCGTCTCGCCCTGGCGCGGGCGCTGGCAATCGAGCCCGAAATTCTGTTGCTGGACGAGCCGGTTGCGAACCTCGATCCGTCCTCTGCATTGGCGATCGAAACAATGACCGCGATGGCTCGCACCCGAGGTATGACGGTGGTGTTGGTTACGCATGATCTGGCGCAGGCGCGGCGGCTTGCCGATGATGTCGTCTTCATGCACCGCGGAAAAATCGTCGAGCGCGGCGAGGCTTCCGCATTCTTCGCAAAGCCACAAACCGAAGCGGCAACTGCATTCATGAAGGGCGAAATTCTGGTGTAATGGGCTGATTCAGGGGAAATGGAGAACACTATGAAAAGTTTGACTTTTTTGGTTATGGTGGCAGCAGTGTCGTTGTCGGCGCCAAACGTCATGGCGCAGGATTTCATCACCGTTCAATCAACGACTTCGACACAGAATTCAGGGCTCTATGGCCACCTGTTGCCAATCTTCGAAAAGGCGACAGGCATCGAAGTGCGCGTCGTCGCCGTCGGCACGGGGCAGGCGATCAGAAATGCTGAACTGTGCAATGGCGATGTGCTGCTCGTGCACGCAAAAGCGGCGGAAGAAAAGTTCGTCGCAGACGGTTTTGGCGGGCCGCGCGAGAATCTGATGTACAATGATTTTGTCATCGTTGGACCGGCCACCGACCCGGCCGGCGTGGCGGGATCGGGCGATGCGCCTGAAGCGCTTGCAAGAATCGCCAACACGAACTCGCTGTTTGCATCGCGGGGCGATGATTCAGGAACACACAAAAAGGAAATGCAGCTTTGGACGGCTGCCGGTGTCGACCCGGTTCCGGCGAGCGGCGACTGGTACCGAGAGATGGGATCCGGCATGGGTGCGACGCTCAATGCCGGCGTCGGTATGGGTGCGTATGTTCTGGCTGATCGTGCATCCTGGCTTGCCTTCGGCAACAAGGGCGATTTTGCTGTTGCGGTTGAAGGCGATGAGAGGCTGTTCAATCAGTATGGCGTCATTCCGGTATCGCCGGATAAGTGTCCGAACGTGAAGACCGAACCCGGGCAAGCCTTTATCGACTGGCTGGTTTCCGCTGAAGGGCAGGGGGCGATCGCGGAATTCAAGGTTGACGGCAAGCAATTGTTCTTCCCGAACGCAAATTCGGAGGGCTGAAACCGGCAATTGTCGAGTAATCGGGACAGGAATGAACATGAGATCGGACCGATCGAGCAAATCCCGGTGAATTTTCACTTTTCGTACTCGCATGCGCGGCTGGCTTCCTCTAAGAGACGGGCACGCCTGATGCTGCAAATTGCGCGATTCCATGACAATTCCCAATGATATCCCAATCACGCCCGAACTCATCGCCGCCCACGGGCTGAAACCCGACGAATATGAACGCATTCTCGAATTGATCGGCCGTGAGCCGAGTTTCACCGAACTCGGCATATTTTCGGCGATGTGGAACGAGCATTGTTCCTACAAATCATCGAAGAAATGGCTGCGCACGCTGCCGACCGACGGGCCGCAGGTCATCCAGGGACCGGGCGAAAATGCCGGTGTTGTCGATATCGGTGATGGCGATTGTGTTGTCTTCAAGATGGAGAGCCACAACCACCCGTCCTACATCGAGCCATACCAGGGCGCCGCAACTGGCGTCGGCGGCATATTGCGCGATGTGTTCACCATGGGCGCGCGCCCGATCGCGGCGATGAACGCGCTGCGCTTCGGTGAACCCGGCCATCCCAAGACACGACATCTGGTCGCTGGCGTTGTCGCTGGTGTCGGTGGTTATGGCAACGCCTTCGGCGTGCCTACTGTCGGTGGCGAGGTCGAGTTCGACGCCCGCTACAACGGCAATTGTCTGGTCAATGCGTTCGCCGCCGGATTGGCCAAATCCGATGCGATCTTCTATTCGAAGGCCGAAGGCGTCGGCCTGCCGGTGGTCTATCTCGGGGCCAAGACGGGGCGCGACGGAGTGGGCGGCGCGACCATGGCGTCGGCCGAATTCGACGAGGACATCGACGAAAAACGTCCGACCGTGCAGGTCGGTGATCCGTTTACCGAGAAATGCCTGCTGGAAGCGAGCCTTGAACTGATGGCGTCCGGCGCCGTTATCGCCATCCAGGATATGGGCGCGGCAGGGCTGACCTGCTCGGCAGTTGAAATGGGTGCGAAGGGCGACCTCGGTGTCGAACTCGATTTGGACAAAGTGCCGGTGCGCGAGGAGCGGATGAGCGCCTATGAGATGATGCTTTCGGAGAGCCAGGAACGCATGCTGATGGTGCTGCGTCCCGAAAAGGAAGCCGAAGCGGAAGCGATTTTCCGCAAGTGGGGGCTTGATTTCGCCATTGTCGGCAAGACCACCGATGACAAACGTTTTCGCGTGATGCATCAGGGCGAGCAGGTCGCTAACCTGCCGATCCGGGAACTGGGCGATGAGGCACCGGAATATGACAGGCCGTGGGTTGCGCCTGAAGTTCGCGAGCCGATCGACGTGGCGTCGCTGCCTCCCGTCGATATTGCGGATTCGCTGTTGAAGCTTCTCGGATCGGCCAACGGATGCAGCCGGCGCTGGGTGTGGGAGCAATACGACACTTTGATCCAGGGTAATTCGCTGCAAATTCCGGGCGGCGATGGCGGTGTGGTTCGAGTGGAGGGGCATGATACCAAGGCGCTTGCCTTTTCGTCCGACGTGACGCCACACTATGTGGAGGCCGATGCGTTCGAAGGCGGCAAACAGGCGGTGGCGGAGTGCTGGCGCAATATCACTGCTACCGGCGCCAAGCCCTTGGCAGCGACCGACAATCTTAATTTCGGCAATCCCGAGCGGCCCGAAATCATGGGTCAGTTTGTCCGCGCGATCGAAGGCATCGGCGAGGCCTGCCGGGTGCTCGATTTTCCCATCGTTTCGGGCAATGTATCGCTCTATAACGAGACCAATGGCGAGGCGATCTTGCCGACCCCGACGATTGCCGGCGTGGGGCTGATTGCCGATTGGTCAAACATGGCGCGTGCCGGATTTGCCGCCGACAACGAGGCTGTCCTGCTCGTCGGCGCGCCGAAGTCCTGGGGCACACATCTTGGATCGTCGGCCTTTTTGAGTGAGATCCACAGCCGAACGGATGGCCCGCCGCCGCCGGTCAATCTGGATCATGAACGCCGTGTGGGCGATTTTGTGCGAAACCTCATCGATGATGGAGTGGCGACCGCGGTGCATGATTGTTCGCTGGGTGGTCTTGCGGTGACACTTGCCGAAATGGCCATTGCCGGCGGCATCGGGGCAAGTATCGACGAGCCGGAGAGCAAAAATTCCATCGCTTCCTTTTTCGGAGAAGATCAGGGCAGGTACGTGCTGACCGTACCGGATGACAAGCTGGGGGCAGTGCGCGATCTGGCAAAAGACCGGGGTGTCAGCGTTCAACGAATTGGGACAACCGGTGGCAGTGAATTGAAACTGGGTGAGGCGCGTGCCATATCAGTAGATGATTTGAAAACGGCGCACGAATCGTGGTTTCCGCACTATATGGATGGCTGAGAAGCACGATTTGCTGGAAGGAATTGTCTGATGCCGATGAACGCGCACGACATCGAAAAGATGATCAAGCAAGCTATTCCCGATGCCGTCGTAACGATCCGCGACCTTGCCGGCGATGGCGACCACTATGCCGCCGAGGTCGTGGCCGAGAGTTTCCGCGGCAAGTCGCGCGTCCAGCAGCATCAGATGGTGTATGACGCGCTGAAGGGCAATATGGGTGGCGTGCTTCACGCCCTGGCACTACAGACCAGCGTGCCTGATTAGAGCTGCTCTAGATCTTCAGGTCCGATCGCACATCCAGTAGGCGTCGCGTACAGGCTGCAGCGCCCACGGAATGGTTGGGTATGATCGGTTTTTCGCGTCAAAATGCTGCGAGCGTGTGCTTCAAACCGTTTTCGATGTGAACCTGGAGGATATTGGCCGCGCTCTCTGCGTCGCGGGCCAACGCTGCCTCGAACATCGCCCGGTGCTCATCGGCGGCTTCCTGTCCGCGATAGGTCAAAACCAGCATCTGGTATCTGAGGTATTTGTCATAGAGGATCGAATGCAGCGACAGGAGATTGGCGGAGCCGCAGGCCTCGATGATGGCCTGGTGAAATTCCCAGTCGTAGCGCTTCCAATCCTCTTTCTGCGACGTGTCGCCCGACAACATCCGCTGTTCCATCAAATGCAATTTGTGATGGGCGGCGACAAGATTGCCTTCCCAATCGGTATCGCCATTTTGGATCGACAGCCGGGCAGCGTGGCACTCGAGCAGGATTCTGAGGTTCGAAATCTCGATCAAATCCTCGCGCGAAACCGGCGTGACGAAAAATCCACGCTGTTCTTCGGCAGAGACGAATCCTTCGCTTGAAAGTCGGCTGAGCGTTTCGCGCAAGGTCGACATGCTGGCTGAATAGCGCGTTCGCAGCGCATCGAGTTTCAGCTTCGATGCGGGCGCGAGGTCACCGAATATGATATCCCGCTTGATGCGCTGATAAGTCGATGAACCAACAGTATTGCTTGACTTGCTCGCCGATTCGGTCATCTGATTTTCCTGTTTTCGCCATCGAATTTAGTCAAGTACAGGATCAACCTCAAGATACGTTTTTATCGGAGTAGAGTAAAAATATCTGATGATATTGATAATTTCTGGTGAAGCGTTTACCGTGCAGATCACTCTTCCCGTTTAGCTTGGTGCTGAAGGAGCACTGTTCATGCCAGATGACATACGCATCGCCGTGGTTGGCTTCGGACTTGTTGGCAAACGCCATGCCGAAGCCATCCGGCGTCTGCCAGACTTGACGTTGGCGGCAATTGTAGAACCGGACACCGGCTCGCGGCAGTTGGCAGCCGAGTTGGGAGCGCCCTGTTTTGCCACGCTGAGCGAGATGTTCGATGCGACGACGGCGGACGGGATTATCCTGGCGACACCCACACCCTTGCATGTCGAACAAGGGCTTGAGTGCATTGCACACAAATTCCCCCTGCTGATCGAAAAGCCGATCGCGCTGACTTCCATGGAGGCGCTGGCGCTCGTGCGGGCTGCGGACGAGGCCGATGTGCCTCTTCTGGTCGGTCACCATCGTCGTCACAATGCCATGGTGCGGGCCGCGAAGTCGGCGATCTTGCGTGGCGATATCGGTGAACTGCGCGCCGTTCAGACCACCTGCTGGTTTTACAAACCGGATCACTATTTCGATGTTGCGCCTTGGCGCAAGCGCAAGGGCGCCGGGCCGATCTCCGTCAACCTCGTGCACGACATCGACCTGCTTCGCCATTTTTGTGGCGAGGTCATCCGGGTTCAGGCGCAGGCCGTCCCGTCAACCCGCGGATACGAGAACGAAGAGCTTGCCGCGGCAATCCTGACTTTCCAGTCGGGGGCGGTGGCAACCATCTCGGTATCGGACACGGTTGCTTCTCCCTGGAGTTGGGAACTGACGGCACGAGAAAATCCTGCCTATCCGGCTACCAATCAGAGTTGCTATCTGATCGGCGGCTCTCGCGGATCGTTGTCAATTCCGGATTTGCGTGTCTGGAACCACGAGGGCGAACCGGATTGGTGGTCACCCATTTCGGCTAAAACCCTTGTCGCCGAAGCCGGCGATCCACTGTCGATCCAGGCAACCCACTTCGCCAACGTGATTCGAGGACAAGAGACGCCGGTTGTTTCCGGCCTTGAGGGATCGCGATCGCTTCAGGTGGTTGAAGCAGTACAGCATGCAATCGAAACCGGAAATGTAATTGATATCAATCCTTTGACGGAAAGCGATTACTCAAGTCTCGAGCGCGATCAAGCGGTTGGTTTGTAACCGACGGAATCAAAATTATCAGATATTTTCTAAAACATCTTGCAAAATAAATAAAATCAGGCGATCATTCTCCAGACCTCATCTCGATGGTCCCAACCCAGGGAGGAATGGAATGATCTCGAAATTTACGCGCCGTACCGTTCTGTCGGCACTGACCGCAACAGCAATCGCCTCAACCGTCGCCATGCCGTCATTTGCGGCAGACAAGATCAAGCTGCGATTGGCTACATCCGGCTCCGAAACCGATGCCCGCTCGGTGGCAATGGCGGAAGTATTTGCGCCGATGGTGGCGGAAATCGCCGACTACGAGCCTGGCTACAATGGCGTGTTGTTCGCCCAGGGTACCGAACTCGAAGCTATCAGCCGCGGCAATCTGGAAATGTCGATCGCTTCGGCACAGGAGCTGGCACAGTTCTTTCCCGAGTTTTCGATTTTCACTGCCGGCTATGTGCATCAAGATGCCGCCCATCAGGTAGCGGTATTTGGCAATCCGCTCATGGACCCCTTCAAGCAGAAGGTTGAGGAAGAATTGGGCGTGAAACTGTTGTCGGTCATGTATCTCGGCCGACGTCAGGTGAACTTGCGCCAATCCAAGGACGAGCTGACAGTCAAAACTCCGGCTGATCTTGCAGGTGTGAACCTGCGGATGCCCGGCACCGACGCCTGGCAGTTCCTCGGCAAGGCGCTTGGCGCCTCTCCCACGCCGATGGCCTTTGCCGAGGTTTATACAGCACTTTCCACCGGCGCCGTCGACGGCCAGGACAATCCACTGCCGACCGTTGTCGATGCGAAGTTCTACGAGGTGACCAAGCAGATCGTACTGACCTCTCACCTCGTCGATCTCAACTACATCGCGTTTTCGAAGGCACTTTGGGATGAGTTGACGCCTGAGCAACAGGCAACGATCCAAAAGGCCGCCGATGCTGCAGCCGAATCCGGCCGTCAGAAGCAGTTGCAGAAGGAAAAGGACCTTGTCTCTTTTCTGGAAGAGAACGGATTGGCCGTCTACGAGCCCGATCTGACCGCGTTCCGCGAGCAGGTTCAGAAGATGTATCTGGAAAGCGAATTCGCTGAGACCTGGCCCGAGGGTGTGCTGGAAAACATCAACGCACTCGGCAACTAAGCCACTTCAAAAATGCCACGGGAGGATCAGACAATGGCTTTCACCAAATGGTTTAACCGTGGCGTCGAGTTCATCGCCGCCGCCATGCTGGCGGCGATGTTCCTCACTTTTCTCATACAAATCTTCTCGCGCTACGTCCTGCTCACGCCGTTTGGGTGGACGCTTGAGCTGTGCCTCATTTTGTGGGTGTGGATCGTCTTTTTCGGCTGCGCGTTCATGGTGCGCGAGAAGGATCATGTGACCTTTGACATTTTCTATCTGGCGGCGCCGCGACGATTGCGCCAGGCCCTGGCGCTGATCGCTGCGGCAGCGATCATTATCGGTATGGCTTGGGCGTTGCTGCCGACGTGGGATTACATCGACTGGATGAAAATCCGCAAAACCACGACCGTCGAAAATCCGTTCACCGGCAAGAAGATACCGATGCGGACAATCTTTTCGATCTACGCGATTTTCATGGTGGCGCTGATCGCCCGCTATGCGTGGCGGTTTGTAGACGTCGTCAGAAACGGTCCGCCTGACGAGGATCACGAGATACCCGGACACGAGCCGAAGCCGCCGCATCTGCGCCACGGGGAGGACGTAGTATGAGCATCGAACTCGCACTCTGCCTATTCACGCTGTTTGCACTGGCCGGCATCGGCACACCGATCGGCTACTCGATCATCCTCGCCTCGATCGTTTACCTTGGCATGGCCGGGCTCGATGTTGCGCTGGCAGGCGAAAAGATCCTGCAGGGCCTTTATAAGAGCTTCGTATTGCTCGCAGTGCCGCTGTTCATCGTTGCCGCCAACATCATGAATGCCGGCACGATTTCCGACCGGTTGCTCAACTTCTGCGTGGCGGCTGTCGGTCGCTTCAGGGGTGGGCTCGGGCACGTCAATGTCGTCGCCTCGCTGATCTTTTCCGGTATGTCCGGTTCCGCTGTGGCTGACGCCGCCGGCATCGGCAAAATCATCATTGAAATGATGACCAAGGAAAACCGCTACAGCCGCGGCTATGCTGCCGCGATTACTGCGGCCACCGCGACGATCGGCCCGATCATTCCGCCGTCGATCCCTATGGTTTTATACGCGCTGGTTTCCAATAGTTCGATTGGTGCGCTGTTCCTGGCCGGCATCCTGCCCGGACTGGTCATGGGCGCAGTGCTGATGGCCATGAACACCTACATCTCGACCAAGCGCGGCTTCGCGATGGAAGAGCCTGTGCCGCTGAGGGATTTGCCCAAGGTCACCGCGAATGCGTTCCCCGCACTGTTGATGCCGGTCATTCTTCTCTACGGCATCTATGGTGGTGTTGACGACACCGACCGAAGCTGCCGCAGTGGCTGCATTCTATGCGCTGTTGCTGGCCGCGATCTTCTATCGTGCCTTGTCAGTCAAGTCGCTCTACAGCATCCTGGTCGAAAGCGCGCGTTCGTCATCTGCGGTCGGCTGTGGTCATCGGCGGCGCGCTGATCCTGAACTTCATTGTCGTGTCCGAGAATATTCCCGGCATGATGTCGGATGCTCTCGTGGGGCTCGACGTCCATCCGCTGATTTTCCTGCTCTGTGTGAACGTGCTGGTGCTGGTTCTGGGCTGTGTTCTGGATGCGACGACGATCATCCTGGTGATTGTGCCGCTGTTCATTCCGACCTGCCGCGAACTGGGGATCGATCTTGTCCATTTCGGCGTGCTTGTCGTCGTCAATTCGATGATCGGCCTGATCACTCCGCCCTATGGCATTCTCCTGTTCGTGATCAATGCGGTGACAGGAATTCCGCTGAAGGAGATCATCGGCGAAATATGGGCATTCCTCGCAGTTCTGATCGCCGCGCTCTTGTTGCTGATCATGATGCCCGATCTGGTTGCTTTGGCTGCCGCGCGTCTTTGGTTACCAGGGCTAAAACCGGTCATTTTATTGGAAGAAATCAGATGCGCCTGTCGATCGCGACAACTTCAGTACCCGGCGATCTGAAGGCAAAACTGGAAACCATCGCCGGCGCCGGGTTTTCCGGCGTCGAGCTTTACGAGCCGGACCTGACCGGATTTGCAGGGTCGCCTGAAAACGTCGGTCAACTGGCTAAGGACCTCGGCCTCGGCATCGATCTGTTCCAGCCGTTCCACGATCTCGAAGGGCTGGCGGGTGAATTGCGCAACCGGGCTCTGGACCGGCTGGAGCGCAAGCTCGATCTGGCGCAGGCATTGGATGCCGCGGCAGTTCTGGTCGGAACATCTTCTCATCCCGAAGCAAGCGGCGATCCGGCCGCGATACTTGCCGATTTCAACGAGCTTGCCGAGCGCGCCGGCAAACGCGATATCAAGGCGGCACTCATTGCGTTGCCTTGGGCGCGGCATATCCAGACGGAAGAACAGGTGCTGGATTTTGTCGAGCAGGTCGACAGTCCGTTTCTCGGCCTTGCGGTCAACAGCTTCTTTTCGCTCGCCGACGGTTCAAAACCGGCGAGATTGAGGAATATCCCTGGCAATCGTCTGTTCCATGTACAGCTTTCCGATGCGCCGGTGCTCGACTTCGATATTCGCAAGCTCAAGCGCCTGTTCGGCATGCTACCCGGACAGGGCGGGCTCAATCTTGAGGGTTTCGTCCGTGTCCTGGCCAAGGCCGGATATCAAGGTCCGTGGTCGCTGGCGCGTGTGCATGACAGTGCGCAGGTCGGCGGCGACACGTTTGCCCGTGACGGATACCGGGCACTGGTTTCCCTGCTCGACGAGGTGGCCCGGACGGAACCGGCTCTGCCATCGCCGATTGCGGACTTGCCGGCGCGAGTTTATCCGACCGGCTTTGAATTCATCGAATTTGCCGCCAACGGGAATTCCGGTGCGCAGTTGACGCAAATGCTCAGCGCAATGTGTTTCCGGATGGAGCGCAAACACATCTCGAAATCGGTGGAACTTTGGCGTCAGGGCGCGATCAACCTGGTGGTCAACACCGAATCCGAGGGCTTTGCGGCTGAGACGCTGCGAAACCATGGCCCGTCGGTTTGCGACATGGGACTGAGGGTCAGGGACGCCGACCAGACCGTTGCCCGGGCGACTGCGCTGGGGGCACCGCAGTTCTCGCAACCCGTCGGAACCGGAGAACTCGATATCCCGGCAATCAAGGGTATTGGCGGCAATGTCGTGCACTTCATCGACGAGAAGTCGGATCTGCACCGGGTGTGGGATATCGAATTTGATGCCGCGCCGAAAACCGAAGCCACGGCACCGGCCGGGCTGAGGCGAATCGACCATGTTGCCCAGACAATGAGATACCAGGAGATGCAGAGCTGGTTGACCTACTACACCTCGACATTCGAGATGGAGAAAAGCCCGATTGTCGACGTCGCCGATCCATCGGGAATTGTTCTGAGCCAGGCCATATCGGGCCCGGAAGGCGAGGTGAGGCTCAATCTGAATGGCGCCGGTGAACGGCGGACATTTGCCGGTGCTTTCTTGGCGGACCGGTTCGGCGCGGGCGTACAGCATATCGCTTTTCTGACCGATGACATCTTCGAAACGTCGGATCAGCTTTGCAAGGCGGGCTTTGTGAGTCTGGAGATCGCGGCGAACTACTACGACGATCTCATGGCGACTTTCGGCCTTGACGACGCGCTAATCTCGCGACTGAAAGCCGGCAATATCCTTTATGACCGCGATGGGTCTTCAGAGTATTTTCAGATCTACAGCGCGCCGATCTTCGAGGGTTTTTTCTTCGAAATTGTCGAGCGGCGCGGCGGCTACCAGGGCTATGGTGCTCGCAATGCCCCGATCCGTCTGGCAGCACAGATGCGCTTTCAACAATGCAGGCAGCAGACATGAACGAAAACGATGACGTAAATGCCGTTCGACACTGGTGGCGCACGTCGATTATCGACATGGAGCCAGGGAAAATCGCGTTCCGCGGCACACCGGTCGAAGAACTAATCGGCAATGTCAGTTTTGCCCAGATGATCTGGCTGATGGTGCAGGGCGATCTGCCGAGCCGGGCGCAGGCAGACCTGCTCGAATGCGCACTGGTTGCCGGTGTCGACCATGGCCCGCAGGCGCCGTCGATTGCCGCCGCACGCATGGCGGCAACCTGCGGAATTGGACTGAACAACGTGCTCGCAACGGGCGTGAACATGCTCGGTGACGTGCATGGCGGTGCGGGAGAGCAGTGTGCTGAACTGTATTTCGACATTGCTCGCCGCCAGGATGACGGCTCCGGGATAGACAAAGCCGTGGCAGACGGTATTACCGCATGGCGGGAGGTGCACGGGAAAATCGTTTCCGGTTTTGGCCACCGGTTTCACAAACCGGTCGACCCACGCGCCCCGCGGCTGATGGCACTGGTGCGCGAAGCCGCAGAGGCCGGAACGGTTTCGGGTCGTTTCGCGGAAATCGGTGAGGCCGTACAGGCCGAAATCGGCCGCCAAAGAGGTACACCGATCGCCATGAACATAGACGGCGCGACGGCGGTGATCTTCTGCGAACTAGGGTTTCCGCCGCCATTGTCGCGCGGACTGTTCTGCCTTTCGCGTTCGGTCGGGATTTTGGCGCACGGCTGGGAGCAGATGAACCAGGGTGGGCGCAACAAGGGGCCTATGCCGCCGTCCTATCTGCCGATATACGAGCAGAAATAGAGCTTCAGCCACGGATCATCACGGATTTCTTCGGAACGAACCATGCAACCATTGAAGGTCGGCGTCATCGGCTGTGGTCGGATCAGCGACATCTATTTTACCACGCTGGCAAAATACCAAGCCGTCGAGATCGTTGCCTGTGCCAGCCTTGACCTCGCCGAAAGCCAGGCCAAGGCAGCGCAATACGGAATTGCGAGGGCGTGCACGCCCGACGAGATATTTGCCGATCCGGCGATTGACTGCGTGCTGAACCTGACAATTCCGGCAGCCCACGCCGAGATCAGCCTTCGATCCCTGGAAGCCGGAAAGCACGTCTATAGTGAAAAGCCGCTGGTCTCCGATCTCAAAGCCGGTCGGCAGGTGCTCGAACTTGCGCGCGAGAAGACACTGGTCGTCGGCAATGCGCCCGACACGTTTCTGGGTGGGCGCTGGCAGACCGTGCGCAAGCTTCTTGATTATGGTGTCATCGGAAAACCGACTGGTGTGGCGGCGTTTGTCGGTTCGCACGGGACGGAGCGCCACAATCCCAATCCCGATTTCTATTATCGCACCGGCGGCGGGCCGATGCTCGATCTCGGTCCTTATTATCTGACGGCGATGGTGTTTTACCTCGGTCCCGTCATCCGTGTTGCGGGTATGTCCAACCGGGCGTTTGACCGGCGAATGATCGAGAACGGTCCGCGCGACGGTGAGTGGATGGACGTCGAGGTCGACACGCACGTGCAGGGCATGCTCGAATTCGAAAGCGGGGTGATCGGATCGATTACCATGAGCTTTGACATCTGGGACAGTGAAACGCCGCGCTTCGAGATCTACGGCGAGGATGGCACGATCTGCATTCCGGACTCCGATCCTGTGCACGGCGCCAATATTTTCGAGGGTGAAGTCTGGTACCGGACCCGCGAGACCTCGCGCTGGACGCATAAACCGAGACCCAAAGGTCGCGAAAACTGGCTGCTCGCCGAAAACACGCACGGTCTCAACAGTGACAGCCGCGGCATCGGTCTCGTGGAGATGGCGTATGCCATCGACGAAGGCCGCGCACCGCGGGCGTCCGGGGAACTGGCTTATCACGTGCTGGAAATCATGACGGGCATTCTGGACAGTCCGGAAAACGGCCGATTTACCGAGATAACAAGCCGTTGCGCAATCCCCGAACCGCTGCCCGAACGATATCCACCCAATGAAGGCTGACAACCATGCCCGTCCAAGCTCTCGACATCGCCGAACCGTTTTTTCCCGTCCGCCTGATCAAAGGTGAGATCCGTCACCCGATTACCGGTAAAACCATCGTGTTGAACCTGTCGGATTCGCCAATTGCCGTGCGCAAACAGGCAATCGGGACACCTGCAATCGGCCATTCTGGTCAATACGGAGATCGAAAATGTCGATCATGCGGTGCTCGTTGAGCGCTTTGCCGATCACGAGGACGAGGAGGCGTTGTGTGAGCGGGTCAGACAAACCTGGCCTTCGGCATTCGAAGTCAGGGGCGAAGAGCGTCTGCGCGGCGTTTCACACTACATGTCGTCCAAGGTCTGGGTCGGCAATTTCGGCTTCACCATTTACCATTCGGGCTCCGTTGCCGCTGAACGTCGGGTTGCATCGCGATCACGCCTTCTGCCCGGTGCCGGGCTTCCGCGAAGTGCACACGCAGATCGTCGGATTCGGTAAGATGCAGCAATGTCGAGCGCGTGACGTCGACACGCTTTACCTCGAAGAGCCGATGGCGCCGGGCACGACACACCGCCCGATGTATGACGACCAGGGCAACTACCCCTGGCATCAGTACGAAACCATCACGCCAAGCATTTTCATGGCGGTCGAAATGTTGCCTGACGGCGCAACACCGCCCAAGTGAGGACACGATGAGCGATTCTCTCTTTGCCGCCCTGCCTGATTTTGACGGACCGTTCCCGCGCCTTTCGCGGCGTTTGCGTCTGGGCATTGTCGGCGGCGGGCGCATCTCGGGCATGCAGGCCACCGCTGCGCGTCTGACCGATCGCTGGGAAGTCGTGGCCGGTGCGCTGTCGTCCGATCCGGAAAAGGCGAGGACCAGGGGCGAGGAATGGTTTCTGCCCATTGAGCGCTGCTATGGCTCGTTCGAAGACATGGCATCCACTGAAGCCGGGCGCGCCGACGGTGTCGATGCCGTGATGATCACGACCCCCAACCACGTTCACCACGAGGCGGCGAAGGCGTTTCTGGGGGCAGGCATTGATATTCTCTGCGACAAGCCGCTGACCAATGAGGTTGGTGAGGCTGAAGAACTTGTTGATTTGGCTGAAGAAACAGGCTGCGTGTTCGGTGTGTCCTACACCATGTCGTTTTTCCCGATGATCCGGCAGGCGCGCGAGATCGTGGCCGATGGCGGGATTGGACGGATCAACCAGATCCATGTCGAGTTTATGCAGGACTGGATGGTTCCCGATGCAGTCGCCGACGCGCCTCATGTGCAATGGCGGCTTGATCCGAAGAAATCGGGGCGGACCAGTTGCACCGGCGACATCGGCACCCACGCCGCCCATCTGGCAAGTTTCGTTTCCGGACGACGGATGACAAAACTGCGCGCCGAGATGCATGTTTGCGGCGCCCCCAAACCGCTCGAGGATACGGTCTTTATGATGACCCGCTATCAGGGCGACGTGCCCGGAACGCTGATGGCCACACGCCTGGCGCCCGGCAATCGTGGAGGGCTCCGGCTACGTGTTTACGGTTCCGAAGGCGGCCTGGAGTGGGATCTGGAGAATTCCGAGCGCCTCAAGTTCAACCGGTACGGCGAGCCGGACAGGGTGCTCAGCCGGGGTCACGGCCATGGTGTTTCAACCCGCACCGAGCGCCTGGTGCGGACCGCAAGGGGATTTCCCGAGGGCATTATCGAGGCCTGGGCCAATCTCTACACAGAGTTTGCCATGGCCGTGGCGGCGCGAAGAGACGGTCTGACGGTTCCGGCCGACTGGTTGGCCATACCGCGCGTTGCAGACGGCGCGCTTGGTGTACGCTTCATCGACGCGACTGTGCGTTCACATGAAAGCGGCGGCGCGTGGGTGGATATCTGACCAAAACGGTAAAGCGGTCGGTTCAGACGGGAGAGCAGGTCTTACTTCCAAATTCATCGTAAACCTCTGTAAAACCAGTGATTTTTACAACAGCATGATTCCCGTTGTTGTAAGGATCTTTCTGTTGATTTTTTCCAAAATATCTGATATTTTTGATTTTATACGTTACAATTAAACTTATCCGGCAAACCCGGGGATCTCGAAATGCTCAACTGCCAATCAGAGCATCAGCACCAGCCGCTATATTCGCTGGCGCATCTGACTCTGATCGGGTGTACGCCTCCCGAACTTGTCTACATCGCGGCGCGCGCAGGTTATGACGCTGTCAGCCCGCGGTTCATCACGATGAATGTGCCGGGTGAGTTCAGCCAATCTCCGGTCGAGAAGTCGCAGATACAGGCAACCAAGACCGCGCTGAAGACCACCGGTCTGAAAGTCCTGGATGTCGAAATCGCCCGCATCACAGAGGATTGTGATCCGCGTAGTTTTGAACGGGCGCTCGAACTGGGCGGCGAATTGGGGGCTGAGCGCATGATCATGAGCGCTTGGACCAAATCACGCGATGATCGGAATTTCCTTGTCGATGTCTATGGAGAAAC
This sequence comes from Rhizobiaceae bacterium, assembly GCA_963669285.2. GTDB lineage: Bacteria > Pseudomonadota > Alphaproteobacteria > Rhizobiales > Rhizobiaceae > JAWKWH01. The sequence goes on from CAXXSI010000022.1 coordinate 752,597, forward strand.
GTGTGATCTGGCGGCACCCTATGGGCTGACCGTGGACCTGGAATTTCCTTCTTTCTCACGATTGAGAACATTGGACGAAGCGTTGGATATCGTGCGCGCCGCCGACCGGCCCAATGCCGGGATTTTGGTCGACACGCTCTATCTTCACCTCAGCCGTGTCGATGTCGGCGAGTTGCTGCATGTCCCGCCCGAGCTTCTGCATTTTCTCCATATCTCCGATTGTCTTCCCGGCATTGCCGACACGCGCGAGGGCATGATTCAACTTGCCCGCGACGCGCGGCTTTATCCGGGTGAGGGCTGGATCGATTTCGCCGGAATTATCGAACGCAGCCCTCCGGTCGACTATTCGATCGAGCTTCCCAATCAGAGCAGGCTGGCCGAACTCGGCTACGAGGAACACGCCCGCCGCTGCCTGACCCATGCAAAACGAGCATTCGGATCCGTCCGATCAAAACGCCGCGAATTCAGCAAATTGGCGGCTTGAACCACTTACAGAACCGAGGAAATAGATGGCCAGAGAGCTGACCGAAGAAGACCGCCAATTTGCCGCCGACATGATCGCCAAAGCGCGGGCGGCAATGGCTGAGATTGAAGATTGGAGCCAGGAGAAGCTGGACCGACTGGCGCAGGCCATCGGCTGGTATGCAGGCAACGAAAAGACCTTTACCCGGCTGGCGCAGATGGGGGTCGATGAAAGCGGGATCGGCGATCGCGAGGGCCGTCCTGCCAAGCGTTTCAAGATTCACGGCGTGCTCCGCGATGCCTTGCGCCAGAAGTCGACCGGCATCGTTGAGGTGGATGAGGCCAAGGGGATCGTCAAATATGCCAAGCCGGCCGGCGTCATCGCATCGCTAATTCCGATGACCAATCCCGCGCTGACGCCGCCGGTGACCGGCATTTATGCTGCCAAGGCCCGCGATGCGGTAATCTTTTCGCCTCATCCACGCTCGGCCGCTACCACTTTCGAGATGGTCGAGGTGATGCGTACCGCCTGCCACGCAGTCGGTGCACCCGAGGATCTCTTCCAGGCAATCCGTAAACCGTCGATACCACTGACCCAGCATCTGATGGAAATCTGCGACTTGACCCTCGCGACAGGGGGCAAACCGATGGTCAAGGCGGCCTACTCCTCGGGCAGACCAGCCTATGGCGTCGGCGCCGGCAATTCCTCGATCGTCATCGACGAGACCGCGGACATCGACATTGCGGCCGCCAATACCCGCATGTCCAAGACATCGGATTTCGGTTCGGGCTGCTCGGCCGATGGCAACATCATCATCCAACGGTCGATCTACGACCAGATGGTCGCCGCGCTCGAGGCTGAAGGCGGCTATTTGTGTAGTTCCGAAGAAAAGGCGCTGGTGGAAAAGGCCATGTGGGATGAGAAGGGCAACCGGACATTCCCGACCATTGCCTGCCGTCCGCAGCAGACCGCCGAGGTTGCAGGATTCTCCATTCCCGACGACCGCAAATTTCTCATGGTGGAGAATCAGGGCCAGATCGGACCACAGCACAAGTTCTCCAAGGAGAAACTGACAACCCTGATGGCGCTCTATCACTTTGAGACCTTCGATGAGGCGCTCGATACGGTGAGGGCCATCTACGAGGTTGGCGGCAAGGGCCACTCCTGCGGGATCTACAGCCACGATGACGAGCATATAGACGCGCTTGCACAGGTGGCACCTGTCAGCCGGATGATGGTTCGACAGGCGCAGTCGAAAGCCAATGCCGGAAGCTTTACCAACGGCATGCCGATGACATCGTCGCTGGGCTGCGGAATTTGGGGCGGCAATATCACCAACGAAAATGTCAATCTGAAGCACTTCATGAACTACACATGGGTCAGCCGGCCGATTGCCGAGGACCGGCCTTCGGAAGATGAGCTGTTTGGCGAGTTTTACGGACGGGAGGTCGCGTGATGAAGGACACTGCTGACAAAACGGTCGCCGAACACATCGTTACCTATCTCGAGCAGCGCGGCGTTGACCATGTCTTCGGGCTTTGCGGACATACCAACATCGCCGTTCTGGCGGCCATGGCCGATAGCGAGATCGACTTCGTAACCGTGCGCCATGAACAGATTGCCAGCCACGCGGCCGATGCCTATGCGCGGGTGCAGGGCAAAGCTTCCGTTGTGCTTTCGCACTTGTCGCCCGGATTGACGAACTGCGCCACCGGCGTTGCCAATGCGGCGCTGGACTGCATCCCAATGGTGGTTATTGCCGGTGATATCCCGACCCATTATTACGGCAAGCATCCGCACCAGGAGGTCAATTTGCACGCCGATGCGGCCCAGTGGGAAATCTACCGTCCCTTCGTCAAACGCGCCTGGCGCGTGGACCGCGCAGATCTGATGGCGGAAATCCTGGAAAAGGCCTTCCAACTGGCCGAGAGCGGTCAGCCCGGTCCGGTGCTGGTCAACGTGCCGATGGATATTTTCTCCGAGCGTATTGCATCGGACAGTTTCGACCGGGTCGCTTCCAACACCAAGGCGCTGGTCAAGCCATCCATAGACGATGAAACCGCCAGGTCCATCGTAACGGCGCTGGCTGCGGCAGAGCGTCCGGTGATCTATGCCGGTGGCGGTATTCTGCTGGCGCGCGCATCGGAGGAATTGCGGGAATTTGCCGAACATATGGGCCTGCCTGTCGCCCATTCGCTGATGGGCAAGGGCTGTCTGCGCGACGATCATCCGCTGGTTTTAGGCATGACCGGATTTTGGGGCACCGAGCTGGTCAACCAGAGCTGCCTGAACGCCGATTGGCTGTTTGCCATCGGCACGAGATTTAAAGAGGCCGACTGCTCCAGTTGGTATCCCGGTTACACGTTCAACATCCCGGGCACCAAGGTTATTCATATCGATATCGAACCATCGGAGATCGGCAGAAACTACCCGACAGAGATTGGCGTTGTCGCTGATCTGAAGGCCGCGCTGAAAGTTCTCACTCGCGTTGCCAAACAAATGTATCCCGACGGATTTGCGCGGCCGGAGATTGAGCGGAAAATCGCCGCATTCCGCAAGGAATTCAAACAAGGCAACAGCGAAATGGCCACGTCGTCGGCTTTTCCGATGATGCCGGAACGCATTCTGGCCGATACGAGAAAGGCATTACCGGACGATGCAATCATCACCACGGATGTCGGCTGGAACAAGAACGGTGTCGGCCAGCAGTTTGATATCCTCACACCCGGCTCGATCCTGACACCTGGCGGATTCGCCACGATGGGTTTCGGTCCTCCCGGTGCGATCGGTGCCAAGCTCGCCGCGCCCGACCGCGTTGTCCTTAGCCTCGTCGGTGACGGCGGGTTCGGGCAGAATCCGTCGATGCTGGCAACCGCCGTCGAGCGCAATCTCGGCATCGTCTGGCTGGTAATGAACAACAATGCGTTCGGCACCATCGCCGGTCTGCAGAAAGCCCATTACGGCCTGACCTACGGCACCACATTTCCCGGATCGCCCGATGCACCGACAAATGGTCCCGGTTATGCCGAAATCGCCCGGGCATACGGTGCCGAGGGTGTCCGCATATCATCTGCCGATGAACTTTTGCCGGCTCTGGAAGCCGCGATTGCCAGCGGCAAGCCGACCGTGCTCGACGTTCCAATGATCAACAATCCGACGCCGACGACCGGGCATTGGAACATTCTGGATATCTACTCGCCCGACAAGGACGTATCCCACGTGGCGACGTAGACTGTGTGACGCACTCCATCCGAACCGGTTCGCTCAAATGTGATCACCGGCGGCCGGGCAGGATCGCACCGCAACGGCGACGAGTTGATCTCGTCGCCGCGTCCGTTTGTGGTCTGGGGGCAGGGGACTTGCCACCGGGTGATCGCTTGGTTTGGCAGGTCTGATCGAAACCATGTCCTGCGCCGCACTTTACAATTCTTTACATTGGCGAGAAGTGGCAGCAACAGAAGCCTCCTAGTTTGGCAACAAGGCGGAAAGACAAGCCGCCCCACAATGAGGCCAACCAGACCAGGAGATTGATTATGAACGAGCGCCACGAAAACAACGAAGGCCAGAACGCTTCCAGGCAAGAAGACAACGAACCCAGGAAAATCGGCAAGCGCGCGATTGCGTACATTACCGCCGGCACCGTTCTGTTGGGCAGCGCGTTTGGCGTACAGGCCTTCGCGCAAAGCAAAACCTACGAGCACATGAAAGTGTTTGCCGCTAGCGAGTACAGCGGAAAGCACGGCGGCTGGGGTCGGCATGGCGGCGGTCATCATCGCTTTGCCAACATGAGTGACGCGGAAATCGAAGCTGCGATCACCCGTGTGGTCAAACATGTCGCCATCGAAATCGACGCGACAGACGTGCAGGCGGAGAAGATCACCACGCTGTTGACAGCCGTGGCCAAGGATATGAAACCGATGCGTGAAGACATGCGTTCGGCTGCGCAAGAGATGCACACATTGCTGTTGGAAGAGACAATCGATCGCCAGGCGCTCGAACGGATTCGCACCGAACGACTTGCGGAAGCCGACCGTATCAGCAAAAAGCTGGTCGCAGCGATTGCCGACGTCGGTGAAGTCCTGACGGCCGAGCAGCGCAAGGTGCTCGACGAGCGCATCAAGCAGTTCCGTGAGATGCGCGGTCGCTGGCACCGCGGCTGAATAAAGCACACAACGGCAGGTTATGAAAAACGAAATCCTGTTGATTGAAGACGATGCACGGCTTGCCGAGATGGTCAGGGACTATCTCGGCGAGTCCGGTTTTGCCGTCACGATTGCCGGCACTGGCAATGACGGATTGATCCAGCTGAAAGACAAACCGTTCGACGCGGTAATACTGGACCTGATGTTGCCCGATATGAGCGGATTGGATGTGTGCCGGACGCTTCGTATGAACGACAACATACCGATCCTGATTCTCACCGCCAAGGGTGATCCGACCGATCGGATCGTCGGCCTGGAACTCGGCGCTGATGATTATCTGCCCAAACCCTTCGAGCCGCGCGAATTGCTGGCGAGGTTGAACGCGATTCTCCGGCGAAGCCGCGGCGGCAAGCCCAGCGACATTTTGCGGTTCGGAAGACTGGAAATCGATCAGAATGCGATGGAGGCAACCCTGGATGGCCGCCGATGCGATCTCACCGCCCATCAATTCAAACTTCTCGAAATCATGGCCAATGCTGCCGGGCGGGTGCTTAGCCGCGATACATTGATGGATCGCCTGAAAGGCGAGAACCTCGAGGCTTTCGACCGTTCGATCGACGTGCATATCTCCCGCATCCGCTCCGAGATCGAGGATGATCCGAAGCATCCACGTCGGGTGATTACTGTCAGGGGAGCCGGTTATGTGTTTGCCCGTGCCCAGGACTAGTCCGACCGCACCTGCCGGGTGGCGACCATGGTGAGACGGCGGCTTTATCTTCAGATCTATGCGACGATCATCGGCAGTATCGTCATGATGGCGGTGTTGTCCGGCATCTTGTGGAATGTTTTCGGTCGAGATCATTTCAATCGTGAGGTGTTGGGGCTAACCAGCGAATTGGCCATGCTCTCGCTGCCGCAGGCATCGGCACCGATTGCGGAGCAACACCAGGCGATCATCAAGCTGGGACAGAAACTTGATGTCGATATCAGCCTTTTTGACGCAGACCTTCAATTGGTGGCGGCTTTCGGCCGGCCATTGGATCCCCCAAGGGGCTTCGGGCGGTTCGGTGGCGAAAACAGGCGCGCCGGACCTCGGTTGACGCTCAACCTGCCGGACGGACGCTGGTTGGCGATGAATGTCAGCCGTCGCGGAGCTCCGCATCCGTTGATCGGCCTGATCATGTTTCTCGGCACGATCGTTGTGAGTGTCGTGCTGGCATCCTATCCGCTCGTCAGGCGGCTGACACGCCGACTGGAACGGCTCCAGCAAGGCGTCGTTCAGATCGGCAGCGGTGAACTTTCCACCCGTGTGAAAGTTGAGGGGCGTGATGAGGTGGCGGGTCTGGCGCAGAGTTTCAATGAAGCGGCTGGAAAGATCGAACAGTTGGTCAATGCAAACCGCATGCTTTTGGCCAATGCGTCACACGAATTGCGCACGCCCTTGGCGCGAATCCGGCTGGGCATAGAATTGCTGGAAAAAAACGAAGATCCCGAGCGGCGCAAGGCGCTTATGCGCGACATCGCAGAGCTTGATCTGTTGATCGACGAGATACTGCTAATGAGCCGGCTGGAAGCCGGTGCGCAAATGGACCGTGCAGAATCCATCGACTTGCTGGGATTGGTTGCGGAAGAGTGCGCGCGGTTCGATCATTGTTCGGTCGCCGGAAATGCCCCTGAGATCCGGGGCGATCCGCATTTGTTGCGTCGACTTGTACGCAATCTGTTGAAAAACGCGGTTGAACATGGAGCGTCTCCGGTAGAGGTGGAGATCGAGGCCGATGCAGACAGCGTCAAAATGGCGGTTAGTGACGCCGGCGACGGCATTGCGCCGGAAAACCGAGAAAAGGTGTTCGAACCGTTTTATCGCGGCGCGGGATCGCAGAATACAAAGAGTTACGGGCTGGGTTTGGCGCTGGTGCGTCAGATCGCAGAAGCGCACGGCGGTTCCGTGGTTATTTCTGACGGCGCAAATAAACGCTCCGTTATATTGGTGACGGTGCCTCACGCCTAAGGATCAGAACCCCGGAATGAAGGTGTCCGGTTTTCGCGATTGGGCGCCGGCTGATGACTGGCGGGCGATTTGGCGCAGATCCCACAAACGGAATCCGTTCAGCGCCGTCTCGTCAACTCGTCATCGATCATCCGGTTTAACCGGGCCATCTCCCGTGTCGCCGCATCGCGCTGGTCGGCAGGCACGCGGTCCGGGTGGTTGGTCAGTGCAAAATCGCGTCTGAACCGGCCTAATTGCTGCAGGCTGGCTTGGCGCAACTCAAGCTCCTTTGGAAGCTCGGTCGGCGGCGTGTTGCAATCAACATCGTTCTGTTGGTTCTGCGATTCGGAATCTGCCTGCAAATACTCGTCGGCCAATCGCTGGTAGGGAAGCTTGTTGTCGGGATTTGTTACTAGTTGCCGCGTTATGACCGATGGTTTCAACGAGGCCGGTCGCAAAGGCTTCGACTGAAGCAAGGCGGAAAATCTTGGACGCACTAGCATTATTCCGGATGTTCAAAACGGGGCACCGGCTCGAACTTAACGGGCAGCCGTCTCCAGCAGGTTAAGGAGTGCTCGATAAACAAGGCGCGGACGTCAGTTACGGACAAGGCTGGCTTTCTACCATCCCATCCTGGCGATTCCGCTCGCCGCATCCGTGCCGTCATGAGGTGGCCTTGTCCATGATCAAATCAATTGCCGTTGTGCTATGGGTGTGCGCCATGACTGTCGGCGGACTGTACGTCGCCCATTTCGGCGCCGAAGGACTAAAGTCCGGCGATGACCTGCCGGTTGCCCAATCGGAATTGATCAGAACCAAGATGATCGCCGTGCCGGTTATGCGCGATGGCGTCGTCGTTGGGTACTTCCTGTCCCGTTTGGAATACGAAATCGATGGTCGCGCCGTACAGCATGAATTGCCGGCCGATTCTTTGCTGCGTCATGCATTGCACGTTGCTGTAAACGAGCTGCAATCTGCGGACTTGCAAAGTGTTAGTGAGATCGACAAACGCAATATCGAGAAAATCGTCAGCGAACAGGTGGCTCAATACCTCGGATCGAAGGCGGCGGTGATCGTCAAAGTAGCTGAGACAGATTTCCTATTGAGATCAGATAGTTAGTACCCTGTATTGGTTTTGTTTGATTTGACGCAACGTCTTCGACTTCGGAGGCTGTCAAGCTCGCCAGACAATTTGTGCTGCGCGAGTTTCGCGCAAGGTTCACCAGTGATTATCAAACCATTGAAGTAAGGGATCTGACGTATGCGTAAGTAGTTATCTATCTACATTTAAACCATTGATGTAGTTGGAAAAAAGAAAATATTAGATAAATCGATTGGACTCGTGATTTCTTGTTTGTACTATTGAATTGGGCTTGAAAATGAATCGGCGGGGATATGAATTCGCTCAAACGCGGTACAGATCAATTCGAAGCGGACAATAAGACAAACTGGACTGAAGCCCATGCTGATCAGCAGCGTTGGAAGGTTCTGGATGAGTTGAAGCGCGCGTCAAGCACCTACGGATTTCGCGATGTGATTATCGCGGACATAAACAAGAACGAACTCAAAGATCCGAAGCAGAAAATCATCGCGACCAATCTGACCAGCGAGGTTTTCTACCGATTCAACGAAATTTACGGAAGTTGTCAGTGCCCGCTGCTGGCGAGGGGAAAAACCTCCATCGCGCCGACGAGTTGGGACGCAATCGACATCGTTGAACTGGCAGGATCCGAAGGTGGAAAAGAGGACAGCGCACGTTCGGAAATGTCGTCGCTGTTTCGGGAGCACGAAATCGGCGGCGGGTATTGCGTACCCGTTCGGGGTGCTCGCGGTCAGGCGCTGATGGTAATTTATTGCGGTTCTGATGCTTGTGCCGGTATCCGTTTTCCGGAGTTGACCCAGAGTACTTTCGAGACGATGGATTCCTATCTGTCTGAGATGCAATCAAACGAACCGGCCGTGCAGCGCCTGACCAAACGCGAAGTCGAGTGTCTGGCCTGGGCGTCTGAAGGTAAGACAAGCGGCGAGTTGGCTGAAATTGTTGGCCTCTCTGAGCACACGGTCAACCATTACCTGCTTTCGGCCGCAAAAAAACTCAATACCGTCAACCGGATACAAGCTGTCGCAAAAGCTTTGAGAATGGGAATCATCTGATTTCCCCGCACCTGTTGTCCCGGTGTTGGACAGGAGTTGATCGCCAGCCGCGATCAGGGTGTCGAAAACGCCGAGCAAAACCCCGGCGTTAAGGGATTGTTTCATTATTTCCATCTAATATTCGAGCGTTGGCAAAATCCCGTAGCTTAACTGAGTTCGCAGGTCTCGGTTGGCTGCACTCGCACATCAAGAGTGACGGTGACGTATGCCGAATTCAACCGAACCCGCTACCAATTCCCCGATGCAACCGGTTCCGATCGGTTTGCGCATTGCCAATGCAATGCACAAGCTGGGCGTCTATGGGCTGCCCAGGAATTACGAGTTGTTCTACGACGCGCTCACCGGAACAAATGAAGAGCTGAACGCCAAATTCTGGGCACTGGGCAGGACACCGAACCAGGAAAAGCTCGATGAACTCTACAAGGAGTTCTATTCATCGAAAGATGATAGCGGCGTCGTCGAGAAAGCGCGCGAAGTGCTGGACAATCATCTCGGAGATGCGATCGACCTACTCAAGGCGGAACAAACATCAATGACCGCCTATGGACGCGTTCTCGATAAGACCGTCAATTCTGTGCAAGCCCAAGATGAAATGTCGCCAATGGTTTTCCTTCGGATTGTCGAAGTGCTGGCAAGCGCGACCGGCTCGACATTGAAAGAAGGGCGAAAGGCGCTCACCGCAATGGTCGAGAAAACTACCGAACTCGACTCCCTCAAAGAAGAGCTGGCGGAATACAAAAGATTGGTCGACACCGATCCATTGACCGGTGTTTGGAACCGGCGCGCTTTCGACAACCGATTGACCAAAATCGGCAGATCAGATCCGGGTCCGGTAGCGCTACTTCTCATAGATATCGATCAGTTCAAGCAGATCAATGACCGGTGGGGCCATCCCTTCGGTGATGCAATCATTCGCGACACGGCTCAGATTGTTCAATCGAAACTCAGGAAAGACGTATTTGTTTCGCGGACCGGCGGAGAGGAGTTCGCCGTTATCCTCGAATCGGCAGAAGCCGAGATGGCGGAACGAATTTCCGAACGCCTAGTGTCGACCATTCGCGACTACGAATTCAGTCACGATGGTGTACGCCTCAACGAAGGCGACGTGACGATCTCTATCGGTGTGTGTCTGGCGCCGCCTGCGGTCTCAGGCGACGATCTGTACTCCAAGGCAGATCAAGCACTTTACCAGTCCAAGCGATCTGGCCGCGACAGGGTGACGTTGTTTGAGCAGATGCGAAGCAATCCCGCCTCGACAAGGAAGGACTACTATCTCTATCGGGCATAGCAATGCTTTAGCGGATTTGCTGGTACAGCTCGCTCGATGCAGGCCACCAAACGTCCAATCGGCATTGCTGCCTAAGCGTTGTCGAACCCGGTCGGCAATCCAACCACAGTCTCCGCCTGTCCGACTTGTCGATTGTGACTCCAATCGACAAACAGTATTGCCTCCGAATGGATCAAAACTGCTCTAGGAAACATAGCGTGCCCGCTTGGGGGCGAGGGTGTACTTCGAGATCGCCTGGCGCAGGAAGTGCGTGTTTTGTTCGGGATCATCAGACGGATGGTCGAACGAAATGTAGGCCAGCCGCACTTCGGCGGCATCGGACAGCATCCTCAGCGTGAAATTGACGGTAGCCCCCGCCGGCTGCATGACAAGATCGAGGTCGATTGCCAGGGGTTCGGACCAATCCACTGTCGCATCGCCTCCCTGGCCCATGACGATGAACTCCGGTGCGAAGTGCAGTTCGGCCGCCGACTTGATGATGTCGGAGAGGTTTGAAATCAGATCCAGACGCAAGAACGTGACCAGGTCAATCGGATCGATGAGGCGCAATTCGCTGACGAAGCCGCCCATGACATGTGCGATGATCTTTTCACGTTCTGCCGATTGCTGTTGTCGAAGCATGATATTTCCTAGATGGATTGAGGGCGAGGTTGGTTGGCGTAGAGCACTTTGATCAGCTCAGCGATTGCTTTGTAGAACTGGACAGGTATCTGCTGGTCGACCTCGACTTCCTTGTACATTGAACGAGCCAGCGATTTTTCCTCGAATACCGGCACGGAATGTGCCTCTGCGATTTCTCGAATCCGCAATGCGATCAGATCCTGTCCCTTTGCCACCACCATCGGTGCCGCGTCCGTCTGACTTTCGTACCTCAGTGCAATGGCGTAGTGGGTGGGATTGGCAACAACCAGCGTAGCGGTTGGAACTGAAGCCATCATTCGTTGCCTCGAACGATCCCTGGCGACTGACCTGATGCGGGCCTTCACAATCGGATCGCCTTCGGATTGCTTCAGTTCGTCCTTAACTTCCTGTTTGGTCATGCGCAGGTCTTGGCGCCAATCATATCTCGTCCAGATCAGATCGGCGGCGGCGATGATCGCCATCGCCAGGCAAACCGATGTCAGCAGATTGATCACAAGAGAGCCGATTGTCCCGGTGAAGACCGTGGTTTGCTGCAACGTTCCCCGCAGCAGAACATCTGGCGCATCACGCATGACGATCACGACAAACACCGTGGCAAATCCGAGCTTGCCGACCGATTTCAGGAATTCGGCAAAGCCTTTGGCTCCGAATTGGCGTTCCCAGCCCTTTTTCAGAGATATGCGCGAAAGCTTGGGGGCAATCCGATCGGGAACGAATCTTGGTGTGTTCTGTGAAAACGACGAAACCAGGCCACCCAGCATCAGCACGGCAAACACCGGAAGCAACAGAGCGCCTGCGAGCTTTGTCACGGTCCGCACCAATCCGACCACATCCTGGGTGGTTTCAAGCAGCTCGGCATCCGATCTGTCGACAAGTTCCCGCAAGAACCCGGAAAACCGGAAAATACTCTCCGGGCCATAAAACGAGAAAACGAGCAGAAACGACAGGATCGAAACCAGGATCGGAAGTTCCTTCGAAACCGGTAGCTGACCTTTTTCGACTGCGTCCCTTATCTTCTTTTCAGTCGGTTCCTCGGTTTTGCTGTCTTTTTCCGTTTCGTTCGACATGGAGATCGGTGAGCCGCTTTACGCGGCCTCGTCCTGTGCCGACGGCAATAGGATACGGTTTTCAGTTGCCAGCCTTATGGCTGTCGAAGCGATTTCTCTTCTGGCCTGTGCCGTTGCATCATCATTGGCCGGTGCATCAGCAGCGAGTTCGGATTCGATCATTCGCCTGGTCCTTTGGCCGAGCGAACCGAGCACAGCTTCAGCCAGGTCGCCTTCTGCTCCTCTCAGCGCCGAGGTGATTGCGTCGGCCTCGATTGCGTCGAAAATGACGCTGCGGGCGGTTTGATCCAGTTGAACGATGTCCTCGAACCGGAACAGCAGTGATTTGACGGCTGCAATGTTGTCGGGATCTGAATCGTTGGCGAGATCGTCGAAGACCTCTTCCATGTTCGGTTTGTCGAGTTCGTTCAGCACATTGGCAACGCGGATTCTGCCTTCCTGCGCAGTCGTATCGCCGACCTGGCCGCCAAATTCCTCACGCAGATTATGTTCGATAAAGCGACTTGTGGCGCGCGAAGGTTTGCCGGAGGACAACATGTGCTTGAGCACCTGTTTTCTTTGGTCCCTGTCAAATGTAGCGACGATGTCTGCAGCTTTGCGGGGCGACAGCTTGGACAGGATCAAGGCACAAATCAGAGGGTGTTCGCTCTCGACAAAATCGGTGATTTCCTGGGCCTCGATTTCATCCATGATGTTCCAGATCGGCGGCTCGTCAGATTCCTCAATGCTGTCGATAGTCGGTTCGAGCAACTCCCTGAACTCATCCGGGCTGAATGCTTCACTGATGATCGAATCGATCGTTTCGGCCGAATCAAGAAGCCCGCCGCCCTGGGCAAATTCAGATTCAAACTCCTCGACGAGCTGTTCCAGGTAGGCCTGGGGTATGGTTTCGAGCGAATGGGCCGCGTCAACCAGGCGTTTGAGTTCCTGGCCCTTGAAATATTTCAATAGCCTGCTCGCCCGCTCGCGTCCCATAGCAACCAGAATCGCCGCGGCCTTCTCGACATAGTTCAGTTCGGGGTGCGCTTCCAAGGGACTTAACTCTCAACCACTTCAGTCAACTTGATTCCAAAGCGGGTTGAATCATCGTCCAAGACAACGATTTCACCGCGTGCGATACGCCGACCACTGACCACGACATCGACGGGCTCACCGATACGCCGGTCGAGCGTCACGGTGGTTCCCTTTTTCAGTGCCATGAGCTGGTGCACCGGCATCTCGGTGGTTCCCAGAACAACATCCACGGAAACAGGAATACTCATGATGATGCTGTTGTCGGTGGTTCGGCGCAGCGGATGGTCAGGCGTCGATATTTCGTCGTCGACTTCGAGTTCGGGCGAATCCTGGGCAGGCTCCGGTTGGCCTGCAGGCTCACCGCGAAGTTCGCTGATGGCCATATCCAGTTCGCGTTCCGATTTAGTCAGCGGGTCGCTTTCTGTTTCGGGAGTTACCCCGTCATGGGCGGTCTTTTGATTGCTCATCACATTTCCCTATTGATCATCCAACCTCACATCGTCGACATGATATGTTCGACCAGATCGACGCCGCGATGGTTGGGACGCTCCACGCGGACCGAGTAGCGATTTCCAATCTTGCCGAACTGACCAATGAACAGGGTTTTGTTCCGGGCGGTCAGCACAGCGGTGTGCGGATTGTCTGACGGTAACTCGATTATGTCGCCGACACTCAGCGCGTTGAGTTCGCCAAGCGTCGTCGTATCCAGTCTGACGATCGCCTTCACGCCAACGTTCATCTGCATGATGCCGTCATGCAGACTTTCGTTCCATCGGGTGACGTTGTCGTTTTCCGCGACCACAGGTTCTTCCGTTTGGGTCAGAAGACTTTTGCGAATGTGCAATCCGACCGATCCAACGGTTCGGCCGAAAGTCAATTCGAACCTGAACGAAACCACTTCACTGTCTTTGATGCCTGCCTGGGCAATGGCGGCGCGGTCCAGTACGTCGATCACATCATACTGCGATTCCGCAAGCTGGGTCTCCTTCATGGCGGTCGCGAACGGTTGCCCGCCGATCTTGAGAATGCCCGCTTCCATGGGCGAAAGCGGGCAGGTCAAAATGGCGAGTTCACCTTCGTGATCGGCTCCCAACAATGCACCCAAAAGGATTGTCGAGGCGGCGGCATCTGTGGACAGGTATCCGATGGGATCTTCGTCTTCCGATCCAATCACCAACAACAATCCGTCTTCGGCGATGTTATCCGAGACCTCGGATATCGTCCCGGCCACCCAATCCAACATGCGAATTTCGATCGCTTCGACCAGCATGGCGGGAATCTGCTCACCGAGCGAAGTCGCCAGCTTTTTGCCGACGATGTCGCACAGCATGCTCAAATCCGAGTCGTCTTCACTTCCGCCTTTCAGGCGTTCGAGAATAAATGCTTGCATCTCGGCCGGGGTTGAGGGTGCGTCAGACATCAGGCCGCCTGTGGTGTAGTGGACATGGCCTGCTCTTCGACCGTGTCGATGGAAGGCCGATCGTATGCGGATATCGCTTTGCGTCCGAATTCAAGCGCCACCTGGGGCAGCGAGCCGTTCATGTAGGCAATGAGTGTCTGCTTGGCGACGAAATAGAGCCGCAGCTGTTTTTCGCGGACAATCTTGACCTTGGTGGCGATCGGTCCGACCACCGCGTAGGACATCAAAATGCCGACGAATGTTCCGACGAGAGCGGCGGCGATGTAGCCGCCAAGTATTTCCGGTGACTCGTCAATGTGGCCCATCGCTTTCACGACGCCCAGCACCGCCGCGACGATACCGAGGGCAGGCAATCCGTCACCGACATCCGTCAGCGCAGTGTAGGCTTTGAGCTTGTCGTGCCTGATCGTCCCGATCTCTTCTTCCATCAGGGCTTCGACCTCGTGGGGCCTGGCATTGCCGACGAGTATCAAGCGACAGTAATCGCAGATGAAATTGAGCAATGCAGAATCCGCCAGAATGCCCGGATAGGCCTGGAAAATGGGCGCTTCCTCGGGATTGTCGATATAGGCTTCGACCTCGTTTTTCGGCTTGGTTTTAAGCTCGCGCAACAGCGCGTGCAGCAGCCCGAGCAGTTCGAGATACTCTTTCTCGTGTGGCACCGAATTCTTGAGCGCCTCGAAAATGCCTCTGCCGGAATCTTTGACGACAGCAAGCGGATTGGCAACCAGAAAAGTCCCCAGCGCGGCGCCACAAATGATTACATATTCAAACGGCTGGCCCAGTACACCAACATTCCCCCCCATCGCCATGAAGCTGCCGATCACGCAACCCATCGTTACGACCAGTCCGATTATGATTGTCATATGTCCCTCGGCGCGGTTCTCAATTCGATCGAATGCTAAGATATGAGACTTGCGTGAAACTGTGTCGGCGCATTGGAAAGCCTCGCACAAGCATTTCCCGCGACAATTGCGGCGGAAGCTTAAGAGAACCGTCGATCATGATCAGCACGTTTACCGGCTACACAAATATCACCAGCGACCTTGCGCGATCGCTCAACCAGGTCCGTGAGCAGCCTCCGGTTCAACGCGAGACGGAGTACTATCTGGCGAACATCGAGAACGTCGACACGATCAAGGAGCTGGTGGAGGACACGCGGCTGTTCAATTACGCCATGCGTGCGCACGGTCTCGGCGACATGCTTTATGCAAAGGCATTCATGGTCAAAGTGCTGGAAGAAGGCAGAGACAGCGACGATGCCTTTGCCAACTCGCTTGCCGACAGCCGGTACCGCGAATTCGCCGAGACTTTCGATTTCCATCGATACGGGGACCTGGCGACGACTTTCGGGCGGGCTCGCGAAGGTGTCGTTGACAAGTTTCTGCGCCAAACTCTCGAAGAGGATGCCGGGGAAACCAACCAGGGTGTGAGGCTTGCGCTCTATTTCGAGCGCAAGGCGCCGGGTCTGGAATCGGTTTATTCAATATTGGCGGACAAGGCCCTGGGTACCGTGGTCCGCACCGCCCTCGGTCTGCCCGAAACCACAGCGCTGCTGGATATCGACAAACAAGTCGAAATCATCGGCAGCAAGCTCGATATTGCCGATCTTCGCGATCCGGACAAACTGGACAAGTTTTTAAGGCGTTTCTCCAACTTATGGGAGTTGGCGAACCCGTCGTCCAATCAGATTCAAACCGCAGGGCTTCTGTTCGGCCAATCGGAACAGTTTGGCATCTCGCCTGAACTCATGCTCACCATTCAGCAATTGAAGTGACGGTTCGCGGTAGAAATGAGTTTTGCGTTTGCTTGGCACGCAAATCCAATAAGGAGTAATTTCGGTGCAAGAAGGTCTCTATGTCGCCCTGTCATCGCAGATTGCGCTGGAAAGACGTCTGACAACAATTGCCGACAACGTCGCCAATGCCAATACCGTCGGTTTTCGCGCAACCGGGATCAGGTTCGAGGAAGTCTTGAGCGGATTGCAGTCGGATGCGGCCACGTTCGTGTCCAGTGGCGATTCCCATCTGGCGACACGTTCAGGCGCCATTGAATCGACCGGGAACACTTTGGATTTCGCCATTCAGGGCGATGCCTGGTTCGCGTTGGAAACGCCGGCTGGACCGGTGATGACGCGGGATGGGCGCTTCAAGATGTTGGAGACCGGCGAGCTTGTGTCGCTATCGGGTCATCCTGTTCTCGATCCGGGCGGTTCGGCAATCAATCTTAATCCCACGGGCGGTGCACCGTCAGCGGGCCGTGACGGATTTCTAAGCCAGAACGGTGCCCAGGTGGCAGCGATCGGCCTGTTTGAGTTTCAGCCGGGGCCGAATGCACAACGATTTGGCGATTCCGGTATCGTGCCGCAGACGCCTCCGCAGCCAGTCGTTGACAGCTCTGGCGTGGGTGTCCTTCAGGGATACCTGGAACAGTCGAATGTCAATCCGCTGAAGGAGTTGACGAAACTGATCATGGTGCAACGCGCATTCGACAATGCGGCTGCGCTCATTCGCGACAGCGAAAATGCGTATGAGGAGACGATCAAGGCGTTTGGCGCGTAGGCGATGGGAGCGCTGGAAAATATCGTCGCCTGCCGACAAGCCTTTCTCGATAGCGAAACACTGATCCGCGATGGTGGAAAAATCAGCGCGATATCGCCAGGCAATTATCAGGTGTCCGGCATATCGCAGGCCGTCATGCTCGGCGACATTGTTGCCTGTGATCGCGGTGAAGCGGGCCGGCGCGGTGAAGTGATCCGCATTGATCATGACGGTGTCACCGTTGCCCCGTTTCGCAATGCCGAGCGCATGCGCATCGGCGACGCCGTTTTCAACTATGGCCCATTGAGTTGCCGTCCGGACAATTCATGGCTCGGTCGAACCTTCAACGCGCTCGGCGAACCGATCGACGGGCAAGGTCCGGCGTTTTCGGCTCCCGAACTGTCGGAATCTTCGCCGCGTATCGACAGTGCATTGGAACGCAACCGGGTCGAACAGCCCTTTCAAACCGGGGTTCGGGCGATCGATATCTTCACACCGCTTTGTTACGGCCAGCGTTTCGGCATCTTCGCCGGATCGGGTGTCGGAAAATCCACCTTGTTGGCGATGCTCACCCGCACAGATGTTTTTGACGTTGTTGTTGTCGCGCTGGTCGGTGAAAGAAGCCGCGAAGTTCGCGAGTTCATCGAAGAGACGGTCGGTCCGCAGGATCTCGCCAAATGCGTATTGGTTGTCGCCACCGGCGACGAAAGCGCAATCATGCGGCGGCGCGCGCCGGAATGCGCCTTACAAATCGCTGAACACTTCCGCAATGCGGGTCAGCGCGTTCTGTTGCTGCTCGATTCACTGACAAGATATGCGCATGCGTTGCGCGAGACAGCCATCTCGGTGGGCGAGCCGCCGGTTGCCAGAGGATACCCGTCATCGGTTTTTGCGACACTGCCGAAATTGTTGGAACGAGCCGGACCCGGCGGCGCGAATGGCGGTTCAATAACGGCAATCGTCTCCGTGCTTGTTGATGGCGATGACCACAATGATCCGGTTGCCGATACGGCGCGCGGCATTCTTGACGGCCATCTGGTGATGGATCGCGCTATCGCTGACCAGGCCCGATACCCGCCGATCGATCCACTCACGTCCATATCAAGGCTGTCCAACAAGGTCTGGACGGAAGAACAACGCAATCTTGTGCTCCAGTTGCGCATGATGATCTCGCGTTTTGAGGAGACGCGTGATCTGCGTTTGATGGGTGCATGGCGTCCGGGATCGGACCCTGAAGTCGACCGGGCAGTCGAACTTGTGCCATTGCTGTATTCGGCTCTGACACAGGGCCCGCAGGAACCGATTTCGCGGGACCCGTTTGGCGAACTTGCCGCGGCGTTGAAGGGCGGTGAACCTTCCGGCCAAGCGAACGAAGAAGCCGCAAAACCTGAACAAGAGAAGGCATGAAGATCCGGTCAGCAAAAACAGATCCGTCGCGGATCAAGCGGAAAGTAACCGACATGGTTCTGGGCGGAATCGGATTGGTGCTTGCGGTGGCCAGTCTCTATTTCCCCTGGCATGTCTATCAGAACCAGGATGCTGTCCTGCAGCCCCGACTGGAGTTTTCGGGGAACACGGAGATGTATGGCGAACCGGAAGATCGAATAGTGGTCGGGGCCAGTGGATATGTATCGCCGCTCGCCGGCCAATTGCTGGATCCGGTGGTGACCGGTTCGGTTGACGATGGCGGGGTTGCCAAGCAAGGCACCGACGAGGGTGGGAACGAAGAAGGTTCCGTGGCCTTACCCGGTTACCAGGTGCTCTACAGCGCCAACGGTCTGGCTCTGGTTCGAGACAGGAACAGCATCTTCGTCGTCGGCAAAGGCGCACAGCTTCCGGAAGGCGGCAAGGTGAAATCCATCCGCCAGGTGGACGGAACCTGGCAAATCAGAACCTCGAAAGGCGACTTGATCGCCGGACCCTGATCCTGCTCGCAAGCGATCAGCGCCAGCCCCGCGCAAGGGTGGCTGTGTAGCTTTGTGGCGAAGGAGCAGAATTGCATGGACGCAGTTCAATTATTCGATCTGGCATCGCAGCAGGCGCGTTGGCTTTCCGTGCGGCAGACCGCGGTTGCCAACAATATCGCGAATGCGAACACTCCTGGCTACAACGCGGTCGATGTAAAACCGTTCAAAAGCATCCTCGACAAGTCCCTGCTTACCCAATCGGTCACCCACCCTTCGCATATCAGCACCGGCGGCACGGTGTCCGCCATGACCAAGGTCGAGACAACCAGTCTGGCAGACAATTCGTCCTCGTCGTCGGTCAAGCTGGAGAGGGAACTGGTCAAGTCGGGCGAGGTTGCACATGCCTATGAGCTGAACACGGCCATCGTCAAGGCGTTCCACAAGATGATCATGATGACAGTGAAGACGTGAGCATGGATCCACTCTCAATGGCACTTAAGGTGGCGGCTTCAGGATTGGACGCGCAGTCCAAGCGGTTGCTCGTCGTATCGGAAAACATGGCCAACGCACAGTCCACCGCGACCGCGTCGGGCGGCGAGCCCTATCAGCGCAAGATCGTCTCTTTTGCCAGCGAACTGGATCGGGCAACAGGCGCAACACCGGTCCGTGTTCATGGCGTATCGCGTGACCATACGGCATTTCCGGTAGAATTCGATCCGGGAAACAAAGCTGCCGACGCGAGCGGCTATGTCAAACTTCCAAATGTGAACGTGCTTGTCGAAATGGCCGATATGCGGGAAGCCAATCGCTCGTATGAGGCCAATCTGCAGGTGGTCAAACAGGCACGGAAGCTGATTTCGATGACGATCGACATGCTGAGGGCGGGCTAATGATCGATCCGGTTCTGCTTTCCGGCATCGTTCGTTCGACGGACATTGCTAAGACCGCGACCCCAGATGTCGCCAAAGCCGGTGGCGATTTCAAAGAATTGCTTGCCTCGGTGTCCCGTGCAGCCGTGAGCGATATCGGCGCTGCAGAAAATCTTTCGGTACAGGCGCTCAACGGCGAAACAGATGCCCGCCAGGTCGTTGATGCGGTGATGAGCGCTGAACGTTCGCTGCAAACCGCAATTGCGATCAGGGACAAGATCGTCACCGCCTATCTTGAAGTCAGTCGTATGTCCATCTGAGGAGTCCCGCCATGAAAGCGCTCGCAATTGCCGCAACGGGCATGAATGCCCAGCAAACAAACCTTGAGGTCATTGCCAACAACATCGCCAATATCAACACGACCGGTTTCAAGCGAGCCCGCGCGGAGTTTTCGGACCTGTTGTACCAGACGGAGCGTCTGCAGGGCGTGCCTAGCCGGGCCAATCAGAACATTGTGCCGGAAGGCGCGCATATCGGTCTGGGCGTTCGCACCGCGGCGATCAGGAATGTTCACCTGCAAGGAACCCTGTCGACGACCGGCAACCGGTTCGATCTGGCACTTGTCGGAAACGGATGGTTCCAGATCGATGGCGCTAACGGGGAAACCTTCTACACGCGAGCCGGCGCATTCAACACAAATGCAAACGGGCAGATCGTCACCGTCGACGGCTTTACCGTCCAGCCGGGAATCAGCGTTCCGGAAAACGCGCTCGAAGTGATCATCTCCGAAACCGGTCAGGTGTTTGCCCGCATATCCGGCCAGACTGATCTGCAGGATTTGGGTCAGATAACGCTCGCCACATTCGCCAATGATGCGGGCCTCGACCCGCAAGGCGGTAATCTGTTCGCGGCCACCGAAGCATCCGGTCAGGCGAGTGTTGGTGTTCCGGGCGATCCCGGATTTGCCACGGTGCGGCAGGGATATCTGGAAGCGTCCAATGTCGATCCCATCAAGGAGATCACCGAGATGATTTCGGCACAGCGCGGATACGAGATGAATTCGAAGGTCATTCAGGCGGCTGACGAGATGGCAGCCGTCGTATCCAAGAACATAAGATGATGCAGTTGCTGGCTCAATTATCAAAATGTGCCATTGCTCTGGTTTTCGCATTGGTGTTTGCAGGCCCGGTATCGGCGAATGGTGAACGGATCGTCATCGTTACGGGTGTTGTCTATCCGGGTCAGGAAATCGTGCCGGAATTGACCAAAGAGGTCACGCTGGTGCGGCCACTTCGTTCAAGGGTGCAGGTCGCGCGCAAGGCTTCGGATATCATTGGCAAGGTTGCCCGGCGCACGCTTTTACCGCGTCGTGCCATTCCGGTGGCGGCACTAAGGGAAGCTTATGCGGTTGAAGCCGGAGAGCCGGTGCGAACGGTTTACGTCAGCGGTGGATTGAAGATCGTCATGACGGGCGTGGCGCTGATCTCCGGCGCACCCGGCAAGTCGATCCGCGTACGAAATCCGGATAGCGGAAGAATTGTAACCGGCGTCGTCAATCCCGACGGCACGGTGACGGTGGATCCGCTGTGATGCGCATGGCGCTTTTCATCTTTTTCGCAGCGCTCAGCCTGTCGCAGGCGATGGCTGCGTCGCGGGTCAAGGACATCGCGACATTGCAAAGTGTCCGCGACAATCAATTGCTCGGATACGGATTGGTGATCGGATTGCAGGGAAGCGGGGACAGCCTGAGAAACTCCGCATTCACCGAGCAATCGGTCAGAGCGATGCTGGAAAGCCTGGGAATTGCCAGTGAGGGTGTTGCGCGCTCCAAGAACATTGCTGCTGTCATCGTGACGGGAAATCTGCCACCGTTTGCGCGTGCCGGTGCTCGTGTTGACATAAACGTCTCTTCACTCGGCGATGCCACTTCGTTGGCAGGCGGCACGCTCGTCATGACGCCGTTGCGCGGCGCTGACGGCGAGATATATGCGGTCGGACAGGGTGCTGTATCGGTGTCGGGCTTCTATGCCCAGGGTGAAGCCGAAACATTGACGCAGGGCGTGCCGACCTCGGGCAGAATTCCCGGCGGGGCGATCGTTGAACGCGAGGTGGAGGCAAGGCTGCGCGATCAGGACCGGTTTGTGCTGCAGCTGCGCAATCCCGACTTCTCGACATCGATTGCGGTCACCGATGCCATCAACCAGTTTACGCAAGGCCGCTACGGCGCCCGTTTTGCGGTCGAGCAGGATTCGAGATCCATAGCCATCACCAAACCGAAGAAGGTTTCGGCCGCGCGTTTCTTCGCCGAGATCGAACGCCTGGTCGTCGAAACCGACATGGTCGCACGCGTGGTCATGGATGAGCGTTCAGGCACGGTAGTGATCGGCCAGGATGTCAGGATTTCGACGGTGGCGATCAGCCATGGAACGCTGACGGTCAGGGTCACCGAATTGCCCGAGGTCGTGCAACCGCTGCCGTTTTCGCGCGGCGAGACGGCTATTCAGGATGCAACGGTAATCACCGCCGAAGAGGAAGGGGGGCAGGTTTCGATGATTGAGGGATCCAGCCTGCAATCGCTCGTCGAGGGACTTAATCGTCTCGGCGTGAAACCGACCGACATCATATCAATCCTGCAAGCGATCAAGACGGCGGGCGCTTTGCAGGCAGAACTGGTTTTGCAATGAAACACCGTAGATCTTACCGCGGCCGCGGCAAATATGTTCTGGTTGGTTTGGTGGTCATGTCGGCAACGCTTGCCCAGGCACCTTCTCCAAGTGGTGCGACCGATCAGGGTGCGACCGAAATCAGATCGGTTACCGCTTCGCCGGCGAGAGATGATGTTCACGAGTTTTGCGCCAACATTGCCGACGATGCGAAGGACCTGAGATACGCCAAGAAGGCCTCCGAGCTTCGGACGCTGCAGGATGAGGTCGAGGCGCGCATCGAGGTGCTTGAAGAAAAGAACCGCGAGTTCGAAGCCTGGATCGAGCGGCGCAATGAGTTCCAACGCAGAGCGCAGGACAGTCTTGTCGAGATCTATTCCAAGATGCGGCCGGATGCTGCCGCAGCGCGTCTCGAATTGCTTGGCGCTAATCTTGCCGCCGTCATACTCATGAAGTTGTCGGCCCGGCAGGCCGGAGTGATCCTGAACGAAATGGACGCAAAGAAAGCCGCCCTTGTGACCGGATCATCTCGGCTGCCGGGCAGAGGAGGGATCCGGCGTGAAATTGGCTCCTGCGCTGACAATTGCACTGCTGACGATGTATGGCTGCAGTACGCCGATCTCGGATATTGGCCGGCCGCCTAGTTTTTCGGACGTCGACAGCGGTTCTGGTCGCGAGGGACTCGGACCCGACTATTTCCCCAAAGCACCGCCTAAGCCGGTGCACCGTTATTCGCTGTGGGATGATCGCAGAAGCAATCTGTTCACCGACCGCAGAGCGTTGTCGGACGGCGATATTCTTACCGTGTTCATAGAGATTCAGGACAAGGCCCGGCTGCGCAACGAGTCGGATCGCTCGCGCACCGCTAACAAGGGCATCGGAGTGGCTGGAGAGTACGAAATGACCGGCATTACCGGAAAAGCCGGATCGGCGTCGGCATCCGTTAATTCCGACACGGATTTCGAAGGGGCCGGTTCGACGGTGCGGTCGGAAACCATCAGTCTTTCTATCGCGGCAATGGTGACTGCGGTGCTGCCCAACGGCAATCTCATCATTAGGGGATCGCAGGAAGTGCGGGTCAATTCGGAGCTTCGGGTTCTCAACATCACCGGGATTGTGAGGCCGACCGATATTGGGCCGGACAATTCGATCTCCTACGAGCGCATCGCTGAAGCGAGGATATCCTATGGCGGGAGAGGACGCATATCGGAAGTGCAAGAGCCGCCCTATGGCCAGCAGATCCTCGACAGGTTCCTACCCTTCTAAACGACAAGGCTGACGCACATGGAGAACGTTGAGGAAAGCAAATCAGCCAAGCCTTCCATGGTGTCGCAAATCGCCGTGCTCGGTCTGTCGACGTTGATCGCGCTTGGCGGCGGATGGGGATTTGGAACATTTGTGCTGGGCGATAAATCCAGCGTTGCCTCAGGCTCCACGGATACCGAAGCCACCGCCGATGCGGACGGGAGGAACGCAGACAATTCAGGTCATGGCGATACTGCCGCGGATTCGGCTGGAAAAGACATGAACACCGAGGGCGTGGAAGTCGAGAAGATTGCTGCCGGAGAAGCGGTGCCGCTTGATCCGATTGTGGCAAATCTCGCGTCGCCTCGTGATACCTGGGTTCGATTGGAGCTGTCGGTTCTGTTCGGCTCGACACCGGAGATCGAGACGGTCAACGCAATCCATCAGGATATTCTTGCATACGTAAAGACGGTGAAACTTCACCAGGTCGATGGTCCAAGCGGATACATGCACCTGAAATCCGATTTACGGGACTTGGTTGAGGTTCGAAGCGGGGGCGAGGCACGGGATATTCTGATCCGTGCTCTTTTGTTCGAATGAGAAAGCTAGCTGCAGCCCTGTTTTTGTTGTTGGCTTTTGCCGGCTCATCCCAGTCCCAGGAGGTGGACATCTCCAATCTCGTGGCGGGGGCGGATGGCCAGACGACAGGTTACATCATCCAGCTCTTCGGGCTTTTGACCGTCCTGGCGATCGCGCCGGGACTGTTGATCACCGTTACCAGCTTCACGCGCTTCATCGTTGCGTTTTCCATTCTGCGAACCGGAATTGGTTTGCAGACAACCCCGGCTAACCTGATCTTGATCAGCCTGGCTTTGTTCATGACGTTTTACGTAATGGCGCCGGTTTTCGAACGGGCCTGGGCGAGTGGCATGCAACCGCTGATGAATGACGAGATAAACCAGGAAGAAGCTCTGGAACGCATAGCTGAACCGTTTCGTGGTTTTATGCTGAGCAATGTGCGCGAAAAGGACCTGAAGCTGTTTGTCGATCTGGCCAGGGACCGCGGTCAGGAATTGTCGGCACAGGATCCCGTCGAGTTTCACATCCTGGTACCGGCATTCATGATCTCTGAAATACGCCGCGGTTTTGAGATCGGCTTTCTCGTCGTGCTTCCGTTCCTGATCATCGATCTGATTGTCGCGACCGTGACCATGGCGATGGGCATGATGATGCTACCGCCAACGGTTATCGCGCTGCCGTTCAAGATACTGTTCTTCATCCTGATTGACGGTTGGAACCTGCTTGTCGGCAGCATGATCAGATCGTTCTTGTAGCAAACCGGAACGACCGCCGTCGCATACGGTAACCAATTGCTAACCCTGTTTGCAGGACAGCGACCGGTCATTTCATACTAAATTAGGCTTCTTCGCGCATAAGTTTCGCCCGACGGTGGGTTGTCTACACGACGAATGGCATGATGCCGAACTACCGTACCGGACGAACCGGTATGTCCCTAAAGTTTGCGTATTGTACAAGGGGACAAGTATGTCCAGTATTATGACCAACGTGTCGGCAATGACCGCACTGAAATCCCTCCAGAACACCAACCGGGCTCTGGAAACCACCCAGCAAAGAATTTCGACCGGACTGCGTGTCTCCGAAGCGAAAGACAATGCGGCCTACTGGTCGATCGCGACGACCATGCGTTCCGACAACAACGCGCTGTCGACCGTGCAGGATGCGCTCGGCCTTGGCTCGGCGAAGGTTGATGTTGCCTACACAGCGATCAACAGTTCGATCGAGGTTGTGGACGAGATCAAGGCGAAGCTGGTTGCGGCGCGCGAGCCAGGCGTTGATCGCTCGAAGATCCAAAGTGAGATCACCGAACTTCAGGCACAGCTGACAAGCATCGCCACATCGGCCAGCTTCAGCGGTGAAAACTGGCTGTCGGTTGACTCAAGTGCGGCTGGCTATACAGCGACGAAATCGATCGTGGCATCGTTCACGCGTGCTTCTGATGGTTCGGTTTCCGTCGGCACGATCAACATCGACATCACGTCGACAGAGCTGTTTGACGCCAACGACCAGTCAGGCATTCTGGACAGCACGTTCACGACCACCGGTGCCGGTGCGGTCACGGTTTCCGTTTCCAATCTTGATATCACGGCTGCGAACATCGACGATACAGACATCGATGACATGATCTCGAATGTCGACACCGCCTTTTCATCCATGGCGACGGCGGCTTCCGATCTCGGTGCTGCGAGCAAGCGTGTCTCGCTTCAGGCAGACTTCGTCAGCAATCTGATGGACGCGATTGATCGCGGTGTCGGCCAGCTGGTTGACGCGGACATGAATGAGGAGTCGACCCGGTTGCAGGCCCTTCAGGTCCAGCAGCAACTTGGTATCCAGGCACTGTCGATCGCTAATGCGGGCGCACAGTCGATCCTGTCACTGTTCCGGTAATTTCCGGATACATGTATCCAACGTTGGGCCGCTCTTCGGAGCGGCCCGATTTGTTTACACTTTTGAAACACTTACAAACAATTTCACACAAGCTTCGACGCGTATCCTGACTTCCGTCACATTGTGGGAGCGGAACGCGTGTCGGATCAGTTGCAGCTAGTTTATTCAAACCTTGCCGCGTTGGGAGCAAAGCGGCTGTTCGCTTTGGCCGCGGTCGCGCTTGCCGTTTTGGCCATTGTCGGTGGCTCGGCATTCTATCTCAACCGTCCCGCCTATGAGACGCTTTATGTCGGCCTCGAACGCGGTGATGTGAGCAGGATCGGTGTGGTGCTTGGCGACGCCGGCGTGCCATACGATGTCGACAGCAGCGGTACATCCGTTCTGGTTCCGGTAGGCGGTTCGAGCACTGCAAGAATGATCCTCGCCGAAAAGGGGCTGCCGACAAGTTCCGGCGCCGGATACGAGCTGTTCGACAATCTGGGATCGCTTGGCCTCACTTCCTTTATGCAGGAAGTTACTCGGGTCAGGGCCCTGGAGGGAGAAATCGCCCGCTCGATTCAGACGATTAATGGCGTGAAGGCTGCCAGAGTACATATCGTCATGTCGGAATCGGGGAGTTTTCGCCGAGAAGAGCGCAAACCCACCGCCTCTGTGATCGTCAAAACCAACGGCGCCAACGACACCCGTATCGCCTATTCGATACGGCATCTGGTGGCGGCTGCGGTTCCAAGTCTTGCGTCGGAAAACGTGACTGTGCTCGATGCCAGCGGCAAGTTGATGGCTGCCGGCGAGGATCCGCTGAGCAACATGCTGACCAGCAACATGAGCATCGAGCACATGATCGAGAAACAGATCGGCGAGAATATCCGCCGGGCGCTGACCCCGTATCTTGGTCCAGACAATTTCCGAACAAGCATCCGCGCCGATATCAACACCGACAGGAAACAGATCGAGGAGACCATCTTCGATCCGGATTCGCGGATTGAACGTTCGGTCCAGGTGGTCAAAACAGAAGAAAGTGCAAGCCAGGAAGGCGGCGGCGCAGAACCCGTTACGGTCGAACAGGCTTTGCCGGGAGAGGAAGAGGAAGCCGGCGCCGGACCACAATCCTCGGAGAATCGCGAGCGTCGCGAAGAGACCACCAACTACGAGCTGAGCTCGAAGAAAATCGCGACCGTCAGCAGCGGCTACACGGTGGAGAAGATGTCCATTGCGGTGGTCATCAACCGAGCTCGTCTGCTTACGACCCTGGGCAGCGGTGCAACTGACGCTCAGATTGCCGAAAGCATCTCGGAAATTAGAAACGTCGTGGCCACGACCGCGGGTCTCGACGAAACACGCGGTGACGCCATCAACATCACTGCCGTGGAGTTTCTGGAAGCGGAAAAGGTCGAGCCGCTGGCAGCGGGCGGCTTTCTGTCAACAGCGGGACGTCACGTGGGAACCGCCATCAACGCATTGGCATTTGTTGTGGTCTCTCTGCTGGTTTTGTTCCTCGGCGTTAAGCCGCTCATCAAGGCGATCAATGAAATTCCCGGCCAGCAAAAGGGGATGGGTAATGTCGGCGCAACGGCGGCGGCGGAAAGCCTGCCGGGTGAAGCCGATATGGCCGAGATCGCATCTGATGACGCCGCCGCACCGCTCAAGCTGCCACCGGGAATCGAAGAAGAAACCGACGATTTGCTATCCCGCATGAAGCAAATGCCACAGGAGCGTCTGGAGGCGATCGTTGATCTTGACGAAGAACGGAGCGCTCAGGTGTTGCGCAATTGGGCCTTTGAGGCGGCAGCATAATGGCGTCTCGCGGCCTCTCCGAAGTCCTGTCCGATTTCACAGCGGCGCCGGCTGGCGAGCGGCGCCAACACACTGGCGCCTTCAGCCTCCTCGGTAACCAAGCCGACAGGTCAGCGCGCGCCGAGTTCGTACAGTGGCCGATAGGCTCCGCAGAACGAATCCGACAACCACCGGACGATCCGGTACCACACATATCCGATATCGCGGATGTTGGATTTCCGTCGCTTGCCGAGGATGAGCAAACATCGGATGGGGCGCGGGATGCCGTGGGTGGCAGCGACGAACTTCCTGATCGGGCACCTGACCAGGAGATCGCGCAGCTGCGCGAGGAACATGCCGCCGAAATCGCAAGGATTCGCCGCGAGGTCGCCGATGGCGAGCTGGGTGCACTTTCACACCGGTTGACCAACCTTGAATGTGTGCTCCTGGAGCAATTGGAAGCCAGCGTCGCAAGCGTTCTGGGACGGGTATTCGGCGATGAAATCGCTGACGAGAGCCTGATCATGCTGTGCAAATGGCTAAAGGCGCGGCTAGCGCAGCCCGGATTGATGCAGGTGGAGATCTCCGGGCCGAAGGAGCTGACTGCTAAGCTGATGCAGCAACTTGATGACAGCACCGATCGATATCGGATCATCGAGAATGATTCGGCCGACATACGCGTGGAAATCAACGGTGAAGTACTTTCCACCCGCTTGGGTGAGTGGCGCAGGATGGCGGAGGATTGCCTGCGGTGATTCAGGACGACGAAAAACAAGAAATCATCATCATCAAGAGAAGCAGCGACCATGGTGATGGCCATCATGGCGGAGCATGGAAAATCGCCTTTGCCGACTTCATGACGGCGATGATGGCGCTTTTCCTCGTCTTGTGGCTCGTCAATGCTGCGAATGAAGAAACGAAGAAGTCGGTGGCCAGCTACTTCAACCCGGTCAAACTGGTCGACCGCAACCGCAGCACCAAAGGCCTTGAAGATATGAGCGGCGGCCCGCTTGAATCCAGCGAGCCAAGCGAAGATACAGCAGAAGCCGCCAGTCCCGAGAAGCATGAGGACGAGGAGGCCGAGGTCTCACACACGGACCAGGAGCTGCAAGAAAATCCCTATCAGGTGCTCGATGAAATCGCGAAAAGCGACGCCGAATCCGAATCCGCTGTGGTGGCGGTTGCCATTGATAATCCGGACGGGATCGTGCCGGGCGCAAAGGACCTCCATTACCAAGATCCGTTCGCTCCGGACTTCTGGAACAAGGAAGCCAGCCGAATGGTGGACGAAGCCAAATCGGATGACGAGGGCAAGGAAGAACGGCAAGGCGACCAGGAGCTGAAGACCGCCGCTCTGGCAATCCAAGGCGAGACCGCGGCCACGTCAGCGAAAGCGGACGAGCAGTCGACCGAAACCACGCCGACCGAAGAGGCTTCCGACAATATGGATTCTGAGCCCTCGGACGGTGAACCGTCAAATGACGAGATCAGTCAAACTGACATCCAGGACGAAGCGAAAGATCTGCAAATGGCCGATCCGCCACCGGCTCCTGACCAAGCCGGATCAGATGGTGACGCGCCCCAGGGCAGTGAAGCGCTCAATGAGATCAAGAAGGCGATTGAACAAGCATTTGGTCAAACAAATCCGTTGGCCGGTGGATTGTCGATCGAACAGGTCAATGAGGGGGTCATGATCTCAATCACTGATCAATTCGGGTGGTCGATGTTCAAGATCGGATCCTCTGTGCCACGTCGCGAACTGGTACTGGCAATGGAAAAGATCTCGCGGGTTCTGTCGGAGCGGAATGGTGAAGTCCGGCTGCGTGGACACACGGATGGTCGTCAGTTCGCCGGTGATGAATTCGGCAATTGGCGTTTGTCGGCTACGCGGGCACAGACGGCCTACCACATGCTTGTCAGGGCAGGGTTTGACGGAAAGCGCGTATCGCAAATCACCGGATTTGCCGATCGCCGCCTGAAAACGCCATCCGATCCGTTTGCGGCGGCAAACCGGCGCATCGAGATTCTGCTGGAGGTCGACTGATGCGGTCTGCGCGGCTTGCATACCTGATCGCCGGATTGGTTTTTGCGCAGTCATCAAGCGCCTCGGAACTGCCGATGTTGGAACCATACCAGGTCATGCGCTCCCTTGGTGTCCTTCAGGACCGCATCGCAGGCGGTGAACAGAGTGCATTGCCCATGCAAGGCAAGCTGCTCACCATGGCCGACAAGGTGTTTAATGAATCGCCGCGCGAAATCCTGCAAAGCCCGAAAAACATCAAGGCGCTTGTGATTTACGGACTGACTGGCGGCAACCCCAGGACGGTTTTGAGCTTGTTGCCGGCAATACCGAATGAAGATCCGAACAACCAGCTTGCGGAGGGCATTGCTCACTACGTGCGTGGTGAGCGTGCGAATGCACGCAAGGCTTTTGGAAAGATCGACCCGGTCAAGCTGGACGGTGACATCGGCGCTCCTGTCGCCCTTGCGATCGGATCTGCAAACGCGAAAGACGATCCCGACACTGCCATCGCAATGCTGAAATTCGCGGTGCTTCAAGCGCCGGGTACGCTTGTTGAAGAAGCCGCACTACGGCGCCTGATAGCGATGTATTTGCACATCAAGGATACCGACAAATTCATCAAGACATCCGAACGATACGCGCGTCGTTTCTACGGATCGCCCTATGCCGGCCAGTTCGCAGACATGTTCGTATCCGGCGCTGTGAACCTGCAAGACCTGCCTGACCCGGATCAAATCCGGGTCGTTGCCGATAACCTTCCACCGAGTCATCGAAACGCCATTTACTTGCGTGTTGCGCGCAGCGCTGCGGTTAAGGGACTAAACGACCTGTCCGCCCACCTGTCGGCATTGGTGGAACCAATTGCGGGCCAAGTGAAAACCGAACCATCACCGGACGCTGAATCCCCTGCCAATGCCGCCGATTCAAAAGTCGCCGAGCTGCGCTCGAAATTGTATGCCGGAATTTCGACGCTGCGGAAGACCGGGGAAACCGAACAGCTGACGGCGTTGCAGAATGCAGCGTCCGATGAGTTACCGGCGGAAGACCGCAAGCTGCTCGCCGCCGCTTTGGCGGTTGCAAAGGCGATTTCCGAACCGATCGCCATGACAGCTTCGAACTCGGAAGCTGGCGGCGCCTACAATGGTGAGAAGCGCACCACCGAGCAAACAATCGGATCTGAAACCGCCAAACCTGGGTTGGAAGTGCTTGATAGCGCCGAAACGCTGATTTCCAGCATGCGGCAGAAGCTTCAAACCATCGATCAACGCATTGAGAAAGAATCCAAATGAGTAGTGGTCCGGTCGCACTCGGTTTTGTCCCGGTAAAATTCCTGCCGGCGAACAATTTCGGCAAAGGTGCAGGCCAAGGTTCCGGTGAGGAAAGCGGATTCGACCGGTTGGTAGGGCACGGTGCGGAAAAAGGCGAGGATCGCCCGAGCAAATCCGACCCTATTGCCGACAAGGCCCCCGTTTTGCGCACCGTTGCGGCCCGCGCAGATGCCTTCGACCATTCAATTGAGCCATTTCCCAAGGACAGTGGCACAGCGGATCGGCCTGATGTCGGTCTGTTGGAAAGCAACGACCAGGACGTATCTTCCACCTCCTCAAAGGGCAATACGGAAACAGGCAATGCACCTGCGCTGACGCAGCAGGATGAACCGGATGTCGAAAAATTCGAACATGCCGTTCGCCAATCGGTTGAAGACATTGATCTGGAGCCCGGTGAGAAGATCGCATCTGCAACCGGACAAGAGCCCCGATTGGGCGCGAGCGAGAACTCAATAAAAGGTGAACCTGCTTCGTCAAATCCGACCCGCAAAATCGGCGAGTTGATGGAAAGATACAGCGTTGAACCGGGATCTGTTGACCGGCATATCGACGCAGACGGTATCAACGCGGACAAACGGGCAATTCTGACTGACACTGAGAACGGAAGATTTCCCGCTGCAAACCAGGCACCGTCACCGTTTCAGTCGCTGCGCCGAATAAGTACCGCACCTGATAATGCGCGGTCCGAAGCAGGCGCGGTTGATAATAAGGGCGTCGACCTGCGTGACCGGACCAATGATGCCAAACGGGCAATTGGGTCGACTGCATCATCTGCGGCTGACGGTTCAACCACTGATGAAAACGATCACCGCAGCATCCGGTTTGAGAATACTGCCGGCGCCGAGCGTCGCGAACCAGTTGCCAGGTCGGCGCATGGTGATGATCGGGCTGAGATTCAGCGCCTCAGGCAGACGGTTGCCGCGGCACCGGCGAATGAACGTCCCGTAGGTGGAGAACAGTTGGCGCCCGTGCACAAGACCGTGGGTTTTTCACCGGCTGCGTCATCTCTGCTGAGCGTAATTGAAAACAACACCAACTGGTCCGATAAGCTCAAATCCACGGCGACGGCGCTGGGCACAACCCAGAACTCCGGCAGCAAGGTCGGGCAATCGCTCAGGATTCAGTTGCACCCGCAGGAATTGGGGATGGTTGAGGCGACCTTGCGGATCTCGGGCAATAAGATCAGCCTCGTTTTAAATGTCGACCAGGATTCGACCCTGCATTCGCTGATGCGGGACAATCAAGCCATCCACAACGCTCTGCGCATGTCCGGCCTTCAAGTCGACGAAGTGACGATCGGTACGATGTCGCAGGATAATGACGCATCAGGCTCCGGCGAGCGAACATTTCAGAACGGAGGCGCGGCTTCAGAGAAATCGAAGGAGCACGAACACCGCCGCCAAGGTTCGTTCCGGGATGGTGAAAATCCAACCGACAAGGAATCCGCCGATGACCCTTACGCGCCTGCTGGCGGCAGCCTTTATATCTAGCGCTGCCATCGGATCCGCTTTGGCCAATCCTTGCGAGAGGGAAATTGCCGCGGCAGCTCAGCGTCATGGTATTCCCGTCGGAATCTTGTACTCGATTGGCCTGACCGAAACCGGGCGGAAGGGCAGTTTGCAGCCCTATGCGCTGAATGTGTCCGGCAAGGCCTACTTCCCGACTTCCAAGGCAAAGGCGCGGCTTGTCTTCGAAAAGGCCAAAGCCAGCGGCGACAAGTTGATTGATCTGGGATGTATGCAGATCAATCACCACTATCATGCCCAGCATTTTTCCAGTGTCGATGAGATGCTTGATCCGGCAAAGAATGTTGAATATGCCGCGTTATTCCTGCGGCAACTGAAAAAAAGGTATCAAACCTGGACGATGGCCGTCGCGCGTTATCATGCCGGACCCAACAACGATCCCGCCCAAAAGAAGTATGTTTGCCGCGTTATCGCCAATCTGGTGGCGACCGGATTTGGCCGGTGGACTCCGGTGGCGAAAAGCTTCTGTCAAAAATGAAGCCGCCGTTAACCGGCAATTAACGATATAAAGCCCTGAAATTCATACAATTATTAATTGTAGAAGGCACTAATATACATATATTTCAATAACATAACTGACCCCTAAATTATCACATGCGAAATCTAGCCATTGCGGCCGATTCCGCGTTCCCGATAGCCATTTTGTTGGCGGTGAGAATTCTGATTCGGGGTAGATGACATGATCGTCATTGTTGATGAACGGGAAATGGTAACCCAGGGGTACAGCTCACTATTTGGACGTGAAGGTTTTTCCAGTACAGGGTTTAAGACCGACGAGTTTCACGATTGGATTGGCAGCGCGGACAGCGAGGACCTGAAATCGGTCGGCGCATGTCTGATCGGTCAAGACGAAACAAGGCAACTTTCTCCTACTTCCATACGCAAGAAAACCGGCGCGCCCATTATCGCCCTGGTCGACCAAAGTTCACTGTCAAACACATTGGAACTGTTCAACCGCGGCGTCGATGACGTCGTGCGAAAGCCGGTTCATGTTCGTGAATTGCTGGCACGTATAACGGCAATCCGCGCACGGACCGCCGGCAAGGAAAGTTCGATCGCGATCGATGATCTGAAGATATTCTTCGACGGTCGCGACCCGGAGATTGATGGTGAAGTGTTTCCGTTGCCGAGGCGCGAAAAGCGGATTCTTGAATACCTGGCTTCCATTGATGGACGCCGTGCAACGAAAGCCCAGATATTCAATGCGATTTATGGCGTATTTGACTCCGATGTCGAGGAAAACGTGGTCGAGAGCCATATCAGCAAGCTTCGCAAAAAGCTGAGAAAAGCACTTGGAAAAGACCCGATCGATTCAAAGCGGTTCCTTGGGTACCGGCTTTGCCTGGCAACCTGATGCATACATCAACCAATTGATATCGTGTCGTTATTTGCCTTCAATCATCCAGATGGCGAGTTTCAGACAAGGTTGTGAGTGTACGCTCACAGGCAAGGTCAATAGTGAGGAAATCCGACCATGAGTCTGTACAATCTGATGCGAACCAGTGTTTCGGGCATGAACGCGCAAGCAAATCGCCTATCCACGGTGGCGGACAACATCGCAAACTCCGACACCGTTGGCTACAAGCGAAAAAGCATTGCTTTTTCGACCTTGGTCGTTCCGGGAACGAAGGCTCAGTTCAACTCCGGCAGCGTCGTGACCACCGTGCGCGAGGCCGTCTCCGTGCAAGGTGTCCTGAGCTATACCGCCTCAATCACCGACCTTGCCATCGACGGCAATGGTTTCTTCGTCGTGCATGACAGTTCGGGTTCGCCCTTTCTGACCAGGGCGGGGTCGTTCGTACCCGACAGCGAGGGCCAGTTGGTCAATTCCGCAGGCTTCTTCCTGACCGGCTACAGCTACGCAAACGGCATCCCCAGTGCTGTCGCCAACGGCTTTGAAGGCCTCGAAGTTGTCAGCATCAACAATACCGACCTTGCCGCAACGCCGACGACGTTTGGCGAAATTGTCGCCAATCTGCCCGAGGCGGCGACAGCGGTAACCGGCCCCTTGCCATCGTCAAACGCGCCGACCGCCGAATACACCGAAAAATCGTCACTCGTCGTTTATGACAATTTCGGTGGCCGGGTTGTCCTCGATATCTACTTCTCCAAAACTGCGGACAATACCTGGGAAGTCGCCGTTTACGACCAGGCGGACGCCGCGCCTGATACGAGCTTTCCCTACACATCAGGCCCGATGGTGACCGATACACTTTCATTCGATCCGGCCAACGGTCGCCTGGCCGGCGGCAGCGCAAGCAGTATCACGCTCAACGTCCCGGACGGGGAGCCCGTCACGATCGACATGGCTTCGATGACCCAATTGGCCACCAACTTCATGGTCACAGCAACCGAGGTCAACGGCAATGCTCCGGCGTTCATTCAGTCCGTTTCCATCGCGGAGGACGGTACACTTTACGCCAGCTACGACGACGGCACGCTCCAACCGCTTTACCGGATCCCGCTGGCGACCGTCATGAGTCCCGATCTGCTCGAGGGGCATTCGGGCAATGTTTATACCCAGGGTACGGAATCGGGCGACATCCAAATCGGCTTTGCAAACGACGGTGATCGCGGTCGAATTTCGTCGGGCGCATTGGAGGCATCGAATGTGGATATCGCCGACGAACTGACTTCGATGATTCAGTCGCAGCGAAGCTACACGGCAAATTCAAAAGTGTTTCAGACCGGATCTGATCTGATGGACGTGCTTGTCAATTTGAAACGATAGCGTGAATGGCCGGTTGCGCCGCCTGTCGGCCTGACCGGGATCAAGGGAAGGGGCATGTGAGCCCCGGAAGTGAAATATGTCGCTTACAACAGCACTGAATATCGCACAGTCCTCATTGTTTAACGTGAGCAGACAAACGAGCGTCGTTTCACACAACATTTCCAACGCCGGAAACGAGAACTACACGCGCAGATCAGCCGCGCTGGAAACGATGAATCCCGGTGTCAGGGTTGTTTCAATAAGAAGACATGCGTCCGAAGAACTATTTCGCAGCAGCATTCATTCCATTTCCAACACGCAGGCCCAACAGACGCTTTACTCGCATCTGGAGGGGCTGAAATCTTCGATTATCGGCGCAAATGGCGAGCTTTCGGCATCGGCGCATTTGACGTCGTTTCACAATGCGCTCCAGCTTTATTCGGCCTCTCCGTCCGACGGGCTTCTGGGTGAAGCCGCAATCAACAGCGCCAAAGATCTGGTCAGGCGCCTGGGCGACGCCTCAAATTCCATCCAATCGGTTCGCACCTCCGTCGACGGCGAGATCGCTTCAACCGTGGATCGGCTGAACGGCCTGTTGAACGAGTTTTACGAGGTCAACAAGGAAGTGACGAGAGGGACGATCGCGAAAGCCGATGTCAGCGATGCGCTGGATCGCCGCGATACGCTGATCAAGGAAATGTCCAAGATCATTCCGGTTTCCACGATCCAGCGCTCAAACAATGACCTGGTGCTCATGAGCGAAGGCGCCACACTGTTCGAGACAACGCCGAGAAACGTCACATTCACTCCACAACCGGCATACGGTCCCACGACGGTTGGAAACACGGTGCGTATCGACGGTGTGCCTGTCGATGCCGGAACCGGGAGCAATACGACCGCCAAGGGGTCTCTGTCCGCGCTTCTCCAAATTCGCGACGACGTGACCGTCGACTTGCAAAGTCAGCTTGATGAAATCGCCCGCGGATTGATTGAAACCTTTGCCGAACGCGACCCTTCAGGTGGCGGCTTGCCAGCCTTGGCGGGCCTGTTCACATATCCAGGCGGTCCGGGCCTACCAGCTGCCGGTACATTGGTTAGTGGCCTCGCGCAGACAATTTCCGTCAATGCGCTGTTTGATCCTGCTGCCGGAGGAAATCCGGCATTGCTTCGCGATGGCGGCGCCAACGGCGCTGGCTATGTTGAGAATACTGGCGGCGCTTCATTTGCCGACCGCCTGATCCGCTACAACGAAGCGCTTGATGCTCCCATCGTGTTTGACGGCGCGGCGGGGATAAGCGGCAGCATGTCGCTGGTGTCGTATGCCGCAGACAGCGTGGGCTGGACAGAAGGGTATCGCTCATCGGCCAACGAGGCGGCGATATCAAAGCAAGCACTACACATGCAGCTCAATGAGGCGCTGATTTCCGAAACCGGGGTGAACCTCGATGAGGAAATGTCGAAACTGCTGGATCTTGAACACACTTTCGAGGCATCGGCGCGCCTGATCCGGGCAGTCGATGAAATGCTCCAGGACCTTCTGGACGCGGTGAGATAGCGCATGAAGGTTTCACACATCTCGTCCCTGTCGATCTCCCAGGCGCTTCGTTACTCGATGACCCGCATGCAATCGGAATTGGCGAGTGCGCAAAAGGAAGTTTCGACCGGGCGCCTTGATGACGCAGGACTGACGCTTGGAACGGAATCCAGCAGGCTGATATCGCTGAAGGGCGACAAGTTCAGGCTGATGGCCATTGTCGATACCAACCAAATGGCGATGAACCGCATGCGTGTATCGCAGGAGGCGATCGGTCAGGTGATCGTTCGTGCGCAGGATCTGCTGGAAAGCATGACATCCGGCATAAACCAGAATGTGGAACCGGCGATTATGGTCCAGTCAGCAAATGCCGCGCTGAAAGATACCTTCGATCTGCTGAACACGAGCCTGAACGGGGACTACATTTTTTCAGGCGTGAATACCGACAGCAAATCTGTCAATGACTACGAGACCGGACCGGCAAAGGTGGCTTTTGACGCAGCGTTTTCCGGCTTCTTCGGATTCACCAAGAACGACCCTGCGGCCGAGCTGATTGATGCCGCGACCATGCGCACATTCCTCGATACGGTCGTCGAGCCGCAGTTCCTGGGTGCCGGCTGGGACACCAATCTGTCGATGGCGTCTGATGAAGGGATATTGTCGCGGATCACGCTTTCCCAAAGCGCTGTCACGTCGGTCAGTGCCAACGAGGACGGGTTTCGAAAAGTGGTCATGGCCGGCGTCATCACCTCGGAGTTTTACGCCGGCAATTTCAACGCAAGTGCGATGGATGCCGTCGCGCAAAAGGCGATGGAGCTTTCCGGAGAGGCGGTCGCCGACCTGGCGGAAACCCAGGGGCGGGCGGGGCTGGTGGAAGAGCAATTGTCTCGCGCCAGCGAGCGCCTGCAAAGCCAGGCCGACATGCTGGAATCCTATTCAAGCTCGCTTGAATCGGTCGATCCATATGAAGCCTCGACGAGGCTCACTTCTCTTCTGACACAAATTGAAACTTCGTATGCGTTAACGGCTCGAATTCAGCAGCTAAGTCTAATGCGTTTCATGGTGTGACGACAATGATTGAGCTGAAGGAGAACTGACTTTGTTCCAATTACGTTACGCCGAGATCGATGACGACTCTCTGACCGATGCAAAGGAACGAGAGCGGGAGTTGCTCCAACGCTCCATAGATCTGCTGGAGGTTGCCCGCGAAAAGGGTGTGAAATCTTTTGCGGCGTCGGAGGCGATTTTGTTTGTGGTCCGGCTTTGGAGTTCATTCATT
The DNA here is from genome assembly GCA_963669285.2 of Rhizobiaceae bacterium. GTDB lineage: Bacteria > Pseudomonadota > Alphaproteobacteria > Rhizobiales > Rhizobiaceae > JAWKWH01. Next base: position 790,640 of record CAXXSI010000022.1, read on the forward strand.
GAAGATCTTGCCGATCAGAACAATGAACTGCCGGACGAGTTGCGCGCCAGTCTGATTTCGATCGGCATTTGGATTTTGAAGGAAGCGGAGGCAATTCGCCAGGAGGAAACCGACAATTTCGACGGGCTTATTGAGATCTCCGAAATCATAAGGGATGGAATAAAATGAAGGGCGGTTTTAAAATCTCGCTAAAGGCCAATGAACGTATTTTCATCAACGGTGCGGTTGTCAGGGTGGACAGGAAGACATCGCTGGAGTTTCTGAACGATGTCGATTTTCTGCTCGAAAATCACGTTCTGCAGGCCGCCGACGCGAACACGCCGTTGAAGCAATTGTACTTCATCGTGCAGATCATGGTCATGTCGCCGAACGATGCCGAGAGCGCAAGGGACCTGTTTCGAAGCAGTATAGCAGCGTTGCTCGACACTTTCGAAAATCCGCCCATTGCGGCCGAGCTCAAGAACATCGACCGGCTGGTCAACGAAAAGAAGGTGTATGAGGCGCTCAAGACCATTCGATCGCTTTATCCATATGAGGAAGACATCTTGCGGGCTGGCAAGTCACCTCAACCGGTTCCAGATACGCCCGAGCAAGAACTTCGGCTCGCAACAGGATAATCAAAATGGACGCCATATCAGCAGTTTCACAAGCGTCGCGCGCGACGCAATCCGCCTCGGCGGCAAATGTCGACTATCAAACATTCCTTCGCCTGCTTGTCGCGGAAATGCGCAATCAGGACCCGACAAAGCCGATGGAATCGACGGAATACATCGCCCAACTTGCCAGTTTCTCCAGTGTTGAACAGTCGATTCAGCTGAACAACAAGCTGGATCAGTTGCTGAGCACTTCGTACATCGCGCAGGCGGATGCCCTGATTGGCCACAGGATCACCTCTCCGGATGGTGAAGTGTCCGGCACCGTCGTTGAGGTGAAGGTCTATGATGACGGGCTGATTGCCGTTCTCGATACTGGTGAAGAAATGATTGTTGGTGGTGGCGTGAAGATCAGCTGATGAACCAGGCGGACGCCCTCGAACTGATGCAGGTTTCGATCTGGACTGTGCTGGTCGCCTCAGCACCTGCAATCATCGCCGCGATGTTCGTCGGCGTGGGGATAGCGTTGCTTCAGGCGCTCACGCAGGTTCAGGAAGTGACGCTGACATTCGTTCCCAAGATACTTGCGATTTTACTCGCGGTTTCGGTCACGGCGCCGTTCATCGGCGCGCAAATCGGTTATCTGGCCACGATCACCTTCAATCGTATCGAAGTCGGATTTTAGTCCGGACATGGTCTAGGCGCTGGCCCGCAAAACCGTCCAAACAAGCACCTCAATTCGTTGAGGCTCACGCAAGCCACAGGTCATACGATAGCGGCATGATCCGTGGAATGGGCCATCTATCGACATGAGCGCTGCAGAATTTACCGGAATTGAACCGCGAGGCCACAGCAGGGACGTCCTGCTTGCTATCGGGATCATTTTCATTCTGGCAGTGTTGTTCCTGCCCATTCCCGCACTTCTCATCGATTTCGGACTTGCTGTTTCGGTCGCCCTTTCCGTGCTGATCCTGATGGTGGCGCTGTGGATTGCCCGTCCACTGGATTTTTCGGCGTTTCCGACGGTTCTGCTGATCGCCACGATGCTGAGATTGTCACTCAATATCGCGACGACCCGACTGATACTGTCGGAGGGCCACGAAGGCGTGAACGCGGCCGGCTACGTCATCGGCGGATTTTCACGATTTGTGATGGATGGCGATTTTGTCATCGGCCTGGTTGTTTTCCTCATTTTGATCATCGTCAATTTCGTGGTCATCACCAAGGGCTCCACCCGCATCGCCGAGGTCGGCGCCCGCTTTACGCTGGATGCGATTCCGGGAAAGCAGATGTCCATTGATGCGGATCTTTCGGCCGGCATCATCACCGAACGGGAAGCGCAGGAGAAACGCCGGGAACTGGAGGAGGAAAGTTCTTTCTTCGGATCGATGGACGGTGCGTCGAAATTCGTTCGCGGTGATGCGATCGCCGGATTGATCATCACGGCCATCAATATTCTGGGCGGAATGATTATCGGATATTCACGCCACAACATGTCGCTGGGTGATGCGGCTGACGTGTTCATCAAACTGGCGGTCGGCGACGGTCTGGTTTCACAGATACCCGCCCTAATCGTCTCGCTGGCGGCGGGTCTTCTTGTGTCCAAGGGCGGCACCCGAGGTTCAGCCGACCAGGCGGTATTCGGCCAGCTCAGCGCATATCCGCGCGCGCTTTATGTCGCGTCCCTGCTGCTTCTGGTTCTGGCGATTATGCCGGGTCTGCCTGCGTTACCATTCCTGGTTTTGGCCGGATTGATGGCATCAAGCGCCTACATCATTCCTCGTCGGGTCGAACTTCAAAAGGAGGAGCAGAAGGCACACGAGGAAAGAGAGCGCCAGGTCCAGGAAGAAGAAGACAGGGATTCGATCAAATCCTCTCTTAAAACCAATGAGATCGAGCTTCTGTTTGGCAAACAGATCGGTGCGCGGATGTTGCCGCAGAGGCAGGAACTGGCATTCCGGATGTCCCGGATGCGGAAGAAATTTGCCGTTCAATACGGATTTGTCATTCCGGAAGTCCGCCTGTCGGACGATTTCTCGATTTCAGACAAGGGTTACCAGATCAAGATCCACGGAACCGTTGCCGGCGCCTATGAACTCAGAGTCGGTGAACTGATCGCTCTGGTCGGGGAAGATGAACTTCCGGACATGCCGGCGGAAAAGGTACGCGAGCCGGCTTTCGGTATGGAAGCACTGTCTGTGCCGGAAGCGTTTGCCGAGGACCTCAAGCAGGCGAAAATTCCGACCGCGGACAACATGTCGGTCCTTCTGACGCATCTGAGCGAAGTGATCCGCAACAACCTCCCGCAACTGCTGTCTTACAAGGATATGAAAACCCTCATCGATCGCCAGGAACCGGAGTACAGGAAACTGGTGGACGAAATCTGCACGACACATCTTTCCTATCCCGGATTGCAGGCTGTGCTGAAACTTCTGCTGGCCGAGCGGGTGTCCATTCGCAACCTGCACCTGATTGTCGAAGCGATCGCCGAGGTCGCCCCCCATATCAGGCGGACCGAGCAGATTGTCGAGCACGTCCGCATCCGCATTTCGCAACAATTGTGCGGCGATATCACCGAAGACGGGGTTTTGCGCGTATTGCGGTTGGGCAATCGGTGGGACATGACATTCCACCAAAGCCTGAAACGAGACGCCAACGGAGAAATCCGCGAGTTCGATGTGGAGCCGCGCGCGCTTGAAGAGTTTGGCGAGCAGGCAAAAAGCGTCATTCAGCAGCATCTCGAATCCGGGAAGCACTTCGCGATCGTCACTGCGCCCGAGACACGACCTTATGTTCGTATGATCATCGAGCGCCTGTTTCCCAATCTTCCTGTCCTGTCGCATGTGGAAATTGCCAAGGGTGTCGAACTAAGGGTGCTCGGATCGATTTCGTGATGGCGGACATCCCGGATCCATTGATTGCCGCCTTCCTGGCCCTTTGTCGGATCGGCGGCTGCTTCATGGTCATGCCCGGCTTCTCCAGCGCCCGAATTCCGACACGGGTGCGGCTGCTCCTGGTGTTGGTTCTCGTCGTGCCGATGATGACCCATGTTTGGGATTCTGGTGTTGCCAGGGGTGTCACGGGATCCGGCCGGACTTGCTTTCCTGATCTCGACGGAGACGACGATTGGGGTGTTTATCGGTCTGGTGGCGCGAATGTATTTGTTGGCATTGAGCTTTATCGGAGCCGCAATCGCGAACTCGATCGGTCTTGGCGGTATCGGTGGCGTAGGCCTCGATGAATCGGAACCGCAGGCGGCATTGGGCGCGCTAATTTCCCTCTTTGCGCTGATAATCTTGTTTACCCTCGAATTCCATCACGAGATGATACGGGCGCTGGTCGGTTCCTACTATGTGTTTCCTGTCGGCGCGGTACTGTCGCCCAGGCCGCTTTTGACGGCGCTGGTCGACAAGTTGGCCGAGGCATTTTTGATCGTGCTGAGATTTGGCAGCCCGTTTATTGCCTATGCCCTGATCGTGAATTTGACGGTCGGACTGCCTCAACAAGCTTACGCCGCAGATCCCGATCTACTTCGTGTCACTTCCATTCGTCATCGCGGGCGGATTGGCGATGTTCTATTTTGCTATCCCGGTGATCATCAGCCTCTTCGGGGGAGCATTCACCGAATTCGTGATCGTGAAATAACGTTATGGCCGATGATCCAAAAAGACTTGCGCGGTTGTTGCGAATCCAGACCCAACTGAACAGTGCCAGCAAATCGCTTCTGACGCGCAATGTCGCAGAAAATCTCAAGCTCAAGGATGAATTGAAGGATCTGAATGCGCTCGTTGATGGGGGACAATGTGATCACGAGGGTTTTTCCGCAAATTGGCATCCGCAGGTTGGTGAATGTCGCCCAGCTTGAAAGTGACAGCTCGCTGGAAATCGGGCGATTGGCAACCGAGCTTGGTGTCGGGAAGTCGAAAACCCGCGCATTGCAGAAACGGCTCGATCAGAGCAACTCAATGAAGGAACGAAAAAAACTGGAGTCCGATTTCCTTGAACGCCTGTCACTCGCATCCGTCAGCAGGCGGCCAGTTTCCCGCAAGGATTAGCAGGTACTTTGTCGGTACTGATTGGAGATATTCGCCGTGGCCATATCACCGCCATCTGATATCGTACTGGACGTCGTCAACGCGGTTGGTCCCGCCGGTTCCGCCAAAGCTGGAGAGCGCCTGGCGGCGATTGCACGCAGTGCCAAAGCCGGGTCAGTTGCAAATGACTTCAAGCCGGACGGACCGAGCGTCGCCAACATGGCGACAACTCAGAACATCAGCCATACGCGGGCAAGTGATCCAAGGGTGAAGTTCGAAGGCTTTGTGCTCCAAACCTTCATAGAAACCATTTTGCCCAAGGATAGCGAAAATACCTTCGGCAGTGGTCTTGCTGGCGACATGTGGAAATCGATGCTTTCGGAGAAAATTGCAGGCGTCGTGGCTTCACGCGGGGGAGTGGGCATTGCCAACAGGATTCTTGCTGATTTTGTAATGAATGGCGAAGTCAAGGAACCCGTCATCGGTGCGGTCGATGTCGGACAGGTCGTGGAAAATGCACATCCCGCTGATCATTCGACGGCCGTGCTGCACGATAGGCAACGGAAATTCATCAGTCTTCTCAGCGGGTGGCACGTAACAACCAACGCAGAGGATGGACAATCTTGAACCTCTTGGAAAATCTCTACGAAGACCGCACTGAGCCGGTCAGCGCAATTGCCCGGGCCGCAACGGTCGACAGCATTGCCGATACAAGTCTTCAGTCGATTATCAGGCGGATCCTTGAATGCGTCGAGTTGGAAACAAAATCGATACGCGCCGACAATCAGTTTGATGCCAAACAGTCAAACAGCCGCAAAAGCCGGTTGCTATACGAACTTGGCCGGGCTAGCCGCAACATGAACCTTGCTGATCTCGATCGCTCCTGCCGCGACGATCTGGAAGCACTTCGCGCAGCACTGTCGGAAAATGAGACCGTACTGAAAGCACAAATATCGGCGGTCTCCGAAGTGGCGTCGATTGTTCAAAATGCGATTGAGCGGGAAGAGACGGACGGAACCTATACGACCGGGGGAATGGCCGCGCCGGGATTGGTATGATTCGGTTTTTGTTTCTGGGTTTGGTGGCATGTGCGTCGACGCTGGGCGGTGCGCAATTGGCTATATCGTTTTCAGCGGCTAAGCCGGAAGCGAATGCCAATTCCGCCAGTTCGTACTCCACATTCGATATTTTCGAGACCGAACTGCTGGCTGCCAATCGACTGTCTGGCGATCATGTTTCGGGCTATTTTCTGGCGCGGTTCGTGGTCGCAATGCATCCCGGTTCCGGAGAGCGGCGCTTGCCGCCGATCAAACCGGTGTTCATCGATACTTTTCACAGTTTTGTTTCCGCAAGCCCGATGTTCGATTTCTCCCAGACCGGCGCAATTGATGTCGCCCGGATCGCCGGCGAGATGCGCAAACTGGTCAACAGCCGCTTCGACAAGGACGTGGTCCATTCGGTGTTTGTCACCCAGGTCGATTATCTGAAACAAAATGAGGTCAGGACCAACAGCGCTGCGCGGCGCGCCACCATTCGCGGTGAGGTCACCGGCACCGGAACTTCTGGTGTCGTCGGACGTGCCAAGCATTAGACCGGATACGCTCTAGCTGGTGCCGGCGTTGCAGGCGAAAAAAACGTCCCGCTGTAAGCGGGACGTTTGATCTACGGCCAAGCAGGTGGTGGCCGAGAAACTAGGCGTCGAATGTCCGAGCAGTGTTGGCGGTGATTGAAAATACGCGCCCGGCAAGCGACAAAAACATTCCGGACCGTCCGAAATAGCGAACCAGCATCATGCACGGGCCCAAGCCCTTCGCTATGCATAAAAACTATCAAGTGCATGGTTAATATGAAGTTAACCGGTGGCGGCGAACGGCAACGGCGACCGCGAACAGACGGTCGATGTCTGCTGCGTGCAATTCATGGCGTTGAACGGTTTTTTGGCGCGTTGAATCGTTCGGGTATTTCTTTGGCCATTAACCAAGACTTAACAACGATTTTCTACTGTTGGTTAACTATTTTGGGCAGGTTGTACGCCTGAGCATGATGCTTCCCCACTCCGGAATCCGGAATGTGAACACAGACAATCGATCTGGGTAAGGAAGTTCCATGACCAGTATTATGACCAATCCATCGGCGATGACAGCGCTCAGGTCACTTCAAGCCACGAATAAAGAGCTGCAAGCGACCCAAAACCGCATCTCGACGGGTCTCGAAGTGGAAACTGCCTCCGACAATGCCGCATACTGGTCCATCGCAACGACAATGCGTTCCGACAACAAGGCGCTCAGTACGGTGCAGGATGCCCTCGGCCTTGGTGCAGCCAAGATCGATACGACCTATACCGGACTGACTTCGACGCTGGACGTGGTCGGCGAAATCAAGGTCAAGATTGTTGCAGCGCGCGAACCCGGGGTCGATCGAACCAAAATTCAGGCCGAGATAACCGAACTGCAAAGCCAGCTCTTTGCTATTGCTGAATCCGCATCTTTCTCGGGCGAAAACTGGTTGGCTGTGGATTCCTCCGCTGTGGGATACGCGCAGATCAAGTCGATTGTATCGTCCTTTACCCGCGATTCTTCAGGCGTGTCCGTGCAGACAATCGCCATCGATACCGCTTCGACAGAGTTGTTCGATGCCGCCGATCAATCGGGGATCCTGGATTCGACCTTCACCACCACCGGGGCGGGAGCCGTGACCGTCTCGGTATTCAATCTGGACGTGACCGACCCGACGATCGACGACACCGACATCGATGACATGATCTCCAATGTCGATTCCGCATTGCTGGCGGTGACAACTGCGGCATCCGATGTCGGGGCGGTCAAGAAGCGCGTGTCGATGCAGCAGGATTTCGTATCCAGTTTGATCGACGCCATTGATCGCGGAATCGGCACGCTTGTCGATGCGGATATGAGCAAGGAGTCAACGCGGTTACAGGCGCTGCAAGTTCAGCAGCAACTGGGTATTCAGTCGTTGACCATTGCAAACGCCAGCGCCCAGTCGATCCTGTCGCTGTTCCAGTAAGCTCAACAATGGGCAGTAAGCGCGTCGAAGGCTAAGTCGACACCTGTCGAAGCGGACCATGGAACCGTATGACCTGATTTCGGCTCGGGACAACCTTCCGGGCGTCAGGTTCGCGCAAGTTTCGAAAGCTATCGGTGCCCGTGTCATTGCTGCGACCGCGGCAATGCACCCGTAATTGACTAACCGCCAGGATCAGGCTCATTTCACCTGGCGGTTTTTTTTGCCCTTTTTTGACTGGTCAGACGGCAACCGACGATTCACTGGAAATTTACCTCTGACCGGTATGGTTGCAATCAAGCGAGCAGGGCTATTCCCTGTGCATGATGCGTCTCGCTCTCTCGGCCCGGCCGAACTGTTTCTTCAACCAATCATCAATGTGTTTGCGGTCAGCAATCTGCTGCGCGTTTTATCCATTTTTTTGTTTTCCTCGCGGGGGCGAGGATCGAAATCCCTCTGGCAGCCTTCACGCTTTGGGGTATTTTGCGCTCCGTCTTATGGCGGAGCGCTTTTTTTTGCTCTCAGCCGCAAATATAACGGGCTTTCGATCAACCTTCAGTCAGTCGACGGATATCGCCATCGGCAGAATCCCGGAACAGTGCAAAGAACACAAAATCCACCCTGTGGCGGTGGTATTCCACGATGGCAAGATTCGAGAAAGCTACGGGTGCTAGAGAGGCCCCGCCTCCTGGATTCGCCCCACATTTGGGAGGCCAGCCCGCCACTCAACCCGCTGAGTTGGCGGGCTTATCATTCTTTGAATGGTTTCAACCGGAAAACTGTCGAGAACGACAATTTGCAGTGATTTAAGCCGGATACGCTCTAGCTATGCCGCCAACGGGGTCGCGTTCCGACGAACTCGGCGCCCAGTTCGGAACCGTTGCGCCAGATCAGCCGGCAGCGAAACGTTTTTGCGCCATTCGGGATCTTGAGATGAAACTGATCCGGCACCTGTTGCGTCGGCAATATTGTCAGCTGGACGCCGATTGTCGATATGTCTTTGATAATACACCTGATTTCCGATTGGTTCGCACCAACCAAAATAATACCGTTCCAGGCGACGGAATGCCTTTTCGTACGCCTGTCTTCTTTGGTGTTTCTAAGCGCAGTCATATTCGAGTTCCCAGACCCGAATGTGATAACACAATGATCTTATTGGATGGTAAAAGCTGCTCTGAAATCACGAAAACGGATGTCTTCTGGATGATTGCGATGCGATAGGCGAGCGAGAACGACATCAGATATCCGTGCCGACCGTGCGGATGCTCGGTTCACCCGCACAATGCGGGTCGTTACACCGTTGAAAACAAACCCTAATCCGGCACATTGGCCGTATCAGCCTGTGTTTCCGTGTGAAACAAAATTGGTTGGTCAGCACACACAACCACAGTTCGCGGCAGAAGCTTCTGCGAGACTACGTCGTTCCAAGCAAGACCTGCAAAACGCCTTGAAAGTTGACGACCATAACTGCGATTGAGATTGTGGCGATCAGGGACACAAGTCCAAAGAACGCCAGTCCCGAATAATGACTAATCTTCTGTTTCATCTTCTCTACCTCTGGCTGGCAGTGCTCCGCATACGTATTAATTGGGAGCTGCTTTTAGGCGAAACCTGTTTCTGGCGAATTTCAGGAAACCGACCGAAATGTTTCGATTGTTTCAGCGTCAGACAAGCTGCGCTTGAGGCGGATTAGACCTACTGGGCGGTTTATCGCAGTGACCAAGCGCACTACGCTGGCACGATCAGGTGTTTGACGTCGTCAGAATTAAAGGGACAATCGTCAATTCTGTGCCGCTGCGGTCTACGAGCTTCGAAGTTCGGGGATGGTGGGTGTTGCAGCCGCTAAACCAACTGTCGGTTTACAAATCGACAGCTTCCATGACGTTGAGACAAACAAACCGCGTACCGGCAATTTGCTTGTCCATCGACAGATGCCAGTGTCCGAAAATCCAGGTGTCAGGCCGGTGGATTTTCCAGATCGCTTCAAAGGTCTGCCTTGTGCGCGACGGAAGGACCGATTTGTCTATTTGGTGATCCCGCAGGATCGATTCAGCGACCGAGTGCGGACAATCGTGGGTAACCATTAGTGTCGGCTTCTCGTCGAGATACTTCTCCCGAACCAAGGCAAAATCAGCTGCCGACAACTCTTCATCCGGCCACCAGTTAAGACCTTCGGTACGATTTGCCCTATTTGCCGACAATGCGCCGCCACAGAAAAACATCTCGCCTTCACTGGACCCATCTGCGATGCAAAGCGGGTGACCAATAACCTCACCCGGATCGTCCTGGTTTCCGCGAATGAAGCGGTGATTGCCCTCCCGTTTCATGGTTTCGTATGGCGGAATCGGGCATTCAACCTCCCCATCGGCGTTTTTTGAGCAAAAACCGATGCCCATGTCACCGATCTGAATGGATTGGTCCGCCTCCGTTATCAGGCGCTCATATCGCGGGAAATCGCCATGAACATCGCCAATGAACCGCATTTGTTTTCCTCATCAGTTTGCCGTAGCTCGTGTCGTTCCCGATAGATGGCAGTGCGTTATCAAAACATTATGGAGCGGGGGAGATTTCCCATACCCGTCGCAGGCCAAATTCGCTACCTGCTGTCTTCCGCCGTTCCATGGATTGTGTAATGTCCGTCACGTCTCGATACTGCGTATCCCAAGTTTTTCGCTGACGCGTTTTCGATATGCAAAAAGCCCAAATTCCAGGAGTGACCACTATGCCGGACAGCCGCCCAACCCTGGATTTTCTGACCGAACGTCTTATCGAATTTCGTGATGCTCGAGACTGGCGCCAATTCCATTCTCTGAAAGATCTGATCATTTCCCTCAATTTGGAAGCGGCAGAATTGCTGGAGCTGACCCAGTGGAAAAACAGCGAGGCGGTCGAGAAGATGCCGGAATCGACCTCGGACAAGACGCGGCTTGCAGAGGAATGCGCGGATGTATTTTTATACCTTCTGCTTGTGGCGGAGCGGGCCGGTATCGATCTGGTCGAAGCGGCAGAAGCGAAAATCGCCATGAACGAGCGCAAATATCCGGTGGAAAAGGCGTATGGCAACGCGACCAAATATTCCGATCTATGAGCAAGATGCCGGGCGTCACGTATCGGCGCTCTGGCCGGAATAAAATTCCTGCAGCACTTTGACCACCTCTGGTCGGCTGAATTCGGGTGGTATCGGGTCGCCGCGTTCCAACATAGCGCGTTGGTCAGTGCCCGAAATCGAGATGCGATGCTCGGCACCATGCGGGCAGGTCTTCGCAGTCGCCATGCCGTAGCACTTCCTACAATAGAAAGTGATGTCTATTTTCAGCGGTTTGGTCTGTAGCGCTCCCTCCCAAAGCTGGTCAAAAATGTTCTGGGCGTCATAGGGGCCGTAGTAATCGCCGACGCCCGCATGATCGCGACCGACGATCAAATGCGAGCAACCAAAGTTCTGGCGAATAAGCGCATGCAGCAAGGCTTCACGCGGGCCGCCATAGCGCATCTCGATCGGGTAGCCGGCCTGTATGACAGTGTCCTTTACAAAATAGTTGTCGATCATCGCCTGGATCGCCTTTGTGCGCGTCTCGGCCGGAATATCACCTGGTTTGAGCTTGCCCAGAACCTGATGGATGAACACGCCGTCGGTCACTTCGACCGCGATCTTGGCCAGGTGCTCGTGGCTGCGATGCATGGGATTGCGGGTCTGGAATGCGGCAACCTGCGACCAGCCGTTTTTCTGGAACAGCGCGCGCGCCTGGCTCGGGTGCAGATAGAGGTCCGGGTAGAGTTCGGGATACTGGCTTTCCGAAATGACGGTGACCGGTCCGGCAAGATTGATTTCCGCCTGGTCCATGACCTTCTGGACACCGGGATGTTCCGGATCGGTCGTCCGGTAGACGTGCTCGCATTCGAAAGATTTGTCGATCCGGAATTTCTCGGTGACGTTGAGAATGCCGAGTATTTCGCCGGATTCCGCGTCTGACAAGGAAACATCCTCGCCCAGTGCAATACTGTCGGCCAGCTCCTCGGAACAGGAAAGAGTGATGGGAATCGGCCAGAAAACGCCGTTTGCCAGTCGCATGTCCCGGCAGACGTTTTCCCAGTCATCGTGCGGCATGAATCCGTCGAGCGGGGTATAGGCACCCATTCCCAACATCAGTAGGTCGGAGACTTCGCGGCTCTGCATGGGAACGGTTTTCAATTCCGCAGCCCTGGCCATGTCGGCGGCGCGTTGCTGGGCCGGAACCAGAAGAACATTAAGGGTTTCGGCGCCGTGCGGCGCGACCAGATGCGACATTTGTTACATTCACTCCCGTTTTCGTCGGCACTTGTGCCCGGTTTTTCCGGATCCGCGCAAGAGCAGCGCCCGTATCAGTTTCATATGCAATGAATCATATATAGATTGCAATCTTTCGATATATGCGGCATTCATTAGCGGGAGTGCGTCAGGGAAAGATTCAGGTTCACGAATTCTGACACCGGAGTGCGGGATTTGCGGATGCGAACGAAGCTGGTTCAATGCCCGCGGGGTTCTGGCTAGTTTAATTCGCAGGACAGATGTGTTTCTTAGGCGCGTGCCGGTGGGGTCACCGGGACTGAATGCGGAGCATTGAGGAGAGGGAGGACGAATACATGCTGGTCAGCAACCCGTTTGCCGAGCTGTCGGCAACGATTTCGCCCGGTATCATGCAGGCTTATCTGTGGTTGATGATCCTGTTTGTGGTCGGTGGAACCATATTTGACATGGTCCACAAGCAGAGCGCGAAATATTTCTTTGCAAATTGGCGCGCTTCCAAGACCAAGGGTGATCGCCAGGTCGACGGTGGCGAGATGGCCTCGCTGGCCGTCAAGACACTGGCCGTTGATGTGGCGACGTCGGCGGAATTCTGCAATCCGCATCGTCGTATCGCGCATTTGCTGACAATGTATGGCTTCATCGCCTATGTCCTGTCGACCGCTGTCATGGTGTTGGGTTACCCGACATCGGTGGATGCGACACCGGTCATCTGGTCGCTGCTCTGGACACTTGGCGCGCTGATGGTCTGCGTCGGCGGCTACTGGTTCTGGTTCTTCATCCGCGCGGATGTGAGTGCAGAGGGGCACTCGCCGCTTCGGCTGATGCGGGCGGACCTGTTTATTCTTTCAATGTTGGGCAGCGCGACATTCGGACTGCTCTGGGCTTGGGTTCAAAGCGCAGGCGGCGGCGGATTCTGGTCCGCGATTTTCCTGATCCTCTATCTGGTCGCAACGACCGTGCTGTTCGGTTCGGTTCCCTGGTCGAAATTGTCCCACATGTTCTTCAAACCAGCCGCTGCGTTCGAGAAAAGAATGTCCAAGGCAAACGGTTCGGCGCAGAATCTGCCGACGCTTTCCCGCGACGATCCCGAACAACAAAAAAGACACTCCATGGAACTGCTGCAGGACGCCCCGATGAATATGGGGCTCGGTATCAAGCGCGAAGCGCCGCGCCATTATTGAACCATCCTGCAAGAACCACTGGAACAAATTAAGGAGCCGGACACATGCCAACCTTCGTCTACATGACAAGGTGTGACGGATGCGGACATTGCGTCGACATCTGTCCCTCAGACATCATGCACATCGATAAGACCTATCGCCGCGCCTACAACATCGAACCCAACATGTGCTGGGAATGTTACTCCTGCGTCAAGGCATGCCCGCAGCACGCGATAGATGTACGCGGATATGCCGACTTCGCGCCTCTCGGTCACAGTGTTCGCGTCGACCGCGACGAAGAAAAAGGCACGATCGCCTGGAAGATCAAATTCCGCAATGGAACGGAAAAGAACTTCCTGTCGCCAATCACTACCAAGCCCTGGGGGCAGGCGATTCCCAAGCTCGCGGATGTTCCCGGACCCAGCCCGGAACAGCGTGACAGCCAGCATTTGTACAGCGAACCGAAATATGTCCGCATGGATGACGGCGGTCTGCATACACTTGAGTCCGCTGGCCTCAAGATGAAGAAAGGCGTGGTTTACTGATGGCTTACAAAACGATCGTCGAAGACGGCATCGATATTCTGGTCGCAGGTGCAGGCCTTGGTGGAACCGGGGCTGCCTGGGAGGCCAGATTCTGGGGACAGGACAAGAAGATCGTCATTGCCGAGAAGGCCAACATCGATCGCTCAGGCGCGGTCGCCCAGGGGCTTTACGCCATCAATTGCTATATGGGCACACGTTGGGGCGAGAATAACCCGGAAGACCATGTTCGCTATGCTCGTATCGACCTGATGGGGCTGGTGCGGGAAGACCTGTTGTTCGATATGGCCCGTCACGTTGACTCCACGGTGCACCAGTTCGAGGAGTGGGGCCTGCCGATCATGAAGGATCCGAAAACCGGGCAGTACCTGCGTGAAGGGCGATGGCAGATCATGATTCATGGCGAGTCCTACAAGCCCATCGTGGCAGAGGCCGCCAAGAAATCTGCGGACAAGATCTACAACCGCATCTGCGTCACCCACCTGCTGATGGACGAGAGCAAGGAAAACCGTGTTGCCGGCGCTGTCGGCTTCAATGTTCGCACCGGCAACTACCACGTTTTCAAATCCAAGACGGTGATCTGCGGTGCAGGCGGGGCGTCGAACATCTTTAAACCACGTTCCGTGGGCGAAGGCGCCGGCCGCACCTGGTACGCGCCGTGGTCGTCCGCGTCTGCTTATGGGTTGATGATCGAAGCCGGCGCCAAGATGACGCAGATGGAAAACCGCATCGTTCTGGCGCGTTTCAAGGACGGCTACGGTCCTGTTGGCGCGTACTTCCTGCACCTGAAGACCTATACCCAAAACGGTGTCGGGGAAGAGTATGAATCCAAATGGTTCCCCGAGCTGCAGAAGATGGTCGGCAAGGAATATCTGGATCCGGAAGTTTCGCACCTAACGCACAGACCAATCCCGACCTGCCTGCGTAACCATGCACTGATCAACGAGGTCAATGCCGGTCGCGGTCCCATTCATATGGTGACAATGCACGCCTTCCAGGATCCTCATCTGGAAGAGGTTGGTTGGGAGAACTTTCTCGGCATGACCGTCGGCCAGGCAGTCTTGTGGGCCGCCACGGACGTGGATCCTAAAAACGAAAACCCTGAACTGACCACATCGGAACCTTACGTGATGGGCTCCCATGCAACCGGCAGCGGTGCATGGTGCTCCGGGCCTGAGGACGTCTCCCCGCCCGAGTATTTCTGGGGTTACAACCGGATGACGACCATCGAAGGGCTGTTCGGTGCAGGCGATGCGGTCGGCGGCACGCCGCATGCATTTTCTTCCGGTTCTTTCACCGAGGGCCGTCTCGCCGCGAAGGCTGCTTGCCAGTATATCGACGACGGAAAAGCCGACGGCATCACCGTCTCCGAAGCGCAGATCAACCGCCGCAAAGACGAGATCTATAAACCGCTTGAGCACTACAAGATCTACCGCAATGCGATCGTGGCAGGCGATGTGAACCCGCATTACATCAATCCCCAGCAGGGGCTGGACCGGCTGCAGAAGCTGATGGACGAGTACTGCGGCGGGGTGACCGTCAGCTACATGACCAACGAGAAGCTTCTGCATATCGGACTGAAGAAGCTGAAGATCATGGAGGAAGATCTGGAAAGTCTGGCGGCGAAGGATCTTCACGAGTTGCTGCGTGCGTGGGAACTGAAACACCGCCATCGCGCTGCAGAATGCGTCACCCAGCACACTTTGTTCCGCAAAGAGACCCGCTGGCCCGGTTACTACTACCGCGGCGATGCCATGAAACTGGACGATGAAAACTGGCATGTGCTGACGGTCTCGCGGCGCGATCCGGATTCCGGAGAATATACGATGGAGAAGGCGCCCTGCTATCATCTGGTTGGTGCGGACGAATAGGAATAGCCGGTACCGGGTGGAGGTTCATGCAGAGCTTCCGCCCGGGCGCAAATATGCCGTACGCAGTGCGGGTCTTTTTCGAATGCGCTGATTGGCCTTCTTCCAATTTCACAGAGAGACGTGCGTGAATATTGTTGAAAGAACCGACGAAGAGATACGGGCGCTGGCCGATCCCCTGTGGCGCGATCTCGTGGTGAATTCGAATGAGGGCAAATACGGCGAATTCGTCAAGAATTTCTGCGCCTCGTTTGCGCGCGCCATGAACCAGGTTGCGGTCGGCCACCAATTCGCCAACAGCGAACTGGCCAGGAACCTTAGCGAAGATGCCGACTACCTCGGCATAATCCGCCGCGGTGAACATGTGACGGTTCTTTACCGGCAACGCAGCTCAAAAAAGGAAGGTGAATGGCTCGGCCGGCTTGTTCTTGGCTATGAAGATGGCAAGGTCAGGATATTCGGTGCATCCATTTTCTAGAGCCGTTGGGAATCGACATGAGTGAAACCATTCGGGACGGCAAATTCGTCGAACTGACCTACAAGGTGACCGACAAGAAGTCGGGCCATGTGCTGACCATGGTCGAGTTCCCGCTCGGATATATTCACGGGCACAACGAAATCCTGGCACCTTCAGTCCATGAGGAGCTGAAGGGCAGGTCCGCCGGTGAAGCCATCGATGTACCCATTGACGGCAATCAGATTTTCGGCCCCCGGGACGAGTCGCTGGTATTTACCGATCACATCGACAACGTTCCCGAGGAGTATCGCCAAATCGGTACATCCATTCTCATGGAAAACGACAAGGGCCAGACGCGCAGCTTTGTGGTGACGAGGATGGACGACGAGACACTGACCGTCGACGGCAACAATCCGCTTTGCGGAAGAGAAGTCGTCTTCAAACTCGAAATACTGACCGTGCGCGATGCGACAGATGAGGAGAAAAAGGCAGGTGGAGCGATCATTGCGGAACCGGATATCGATCCGTCTCTCATCAAACCTGTTTGAACAGCTCTTCAAATGGTAACAGACTATGACAGGCATTCATTACTTGCAGACTTGGCTTTCCGGCAAATGAGGTGATTTATGAGCGACCAAAAACCCAATGCTAAAGTTCCTGACGGCCACACGAGATATCTGACAACGCGGCAGATGGAGCCGAACAAAAAGGGCTATGTCGGCTATGAGACCATCTGGGAGCCGTTCCAGAAGGAAGCCGAATACGAGACGCCGAAGAAACCGTAGAACGGAAACGCCCTAATAGGCGTACCAGGGCGCGTCCGACTCTTCGTCCGGCTGAAATTTGGGATAGTTGCGCTTGGCCCGCTTGTGGTAGGGCAAATCGTTGTCGCGCATGAAG
Source organism: Rhizobiaceae bacterium (assembly GCA_963669285.2). Classification (GTDB taxonomy): domain Bacteria; phylum Pseudomonadota; class Alphaproteobacteria; order Rhizobiales; family Rhizobiaceae; genus JAWKWH01. Next base: position 807,500 of record CAXXSI010000022.1, read on the forward strand.
TCGCGAATATCGTCATCGCTCCAGCGGACAACCGGATCGACACGGACGAGACGTCCGTCCAGGTCGACCCGATGGGTGATTTCAGCTGGCCGTTTGACGTGATTGACGGCGCTGATCCAGCAATCGAATTCCTTTAACGTGTCATTGAGATGCGCGAGCACAAAGGTCTGTCCGTCCATGTCCCGGTTTTCGATCCACATGCGTTCGGTGTGATCGTGATCGCCCGGTTGCACCTCGGTCTCACGTCCGCTCGCAATCTTCACATCGGTCAGGCCGAGCCGGGCAACGATCTGTTCGCGGTAGGATTTGCTTTCTTCGAACTCCAAACCGGGGCGGCAAAACACCACCGGTGTATTCGGATCGATATCGGCCACCATCTTGAGAACGGCAATGCTGCGCGATTTGAGTGACGCGGTAACAACCACCCGGCCCGGGTAGCGCTCGCCGATGAGATAGGCAAGGAGTTGGTGGGTGTCGAGATGGCTGGTCTTCGACCAGATATCCTGAAGAAGCGACATGGTGTCCGAGTTCCCAACACATTGTTGCCGGTGCTGTGTCACTATAGGGAATCACGGGTATTTCCGACACAAAAATCTTGTGCGGCGGTCCTTCCACCGCCGTCCGTCGAACCGAACTGCCGGATTGCAACCGAAATAGCTTGCTGTTGAAAGCTGTAATCGAATTACTTGAAAGCTGTCATATCGTTGTGATTCTTTGGTGGCGGAGAGGAAGTCCGCCATACTATTGTTTTCTACCGTCCGCCGTTATCCGCAAAACCCTGTGAATGTAAGGGTTTACTGTATGGCACTGTTCGTGGCTGTCCGCTATAATCCCTGCGTCCGTTAGGCACGCGGTTAGGCACGGAATGGCTACAGCGCTTCATAAGCTCACTGATAGGAAGATCAAGGCAGCATCAAAACCGAGCAGGATTTCGGACGGCGGTGGGCTTTATCTTCGAGTTCGCAACGCCAATGCGAAGTCTTGGGCATTTGTCTATCGACGCTCAGGCAACTGGAACGAGATTGGAATAGGCAGCTATCCGGCGGTATCGCTGGCGAAAGCCCGAGAGCGCGCCGCCGAGATGAGATCTGCACTTGCCGACGGTCGCGATCCAAAGAGCGTTCGAGACAAAGAAGCGGAACCAACCTTCGGTGCATGTGCTGATCGTTTTGTGAAAACGATGGAGTCCCAATGGGACAATCCAAAGCACCGCGCTCAGTGGCGAATGACACTCGGTGACGCGTACTGTTTGAAGATACGCGGGAAATTAGTATCGCAGATTGATACACAAGATGTTCTCGCAGTGTTGTCGCCAATCTGGACTGAGAAGCCGGAGACCGCTTCCAGGCTCCGTGGCCGCATTGAACGCGTGCTGGACTACGCCAAGGCGAATGGCTGGAGGAACACAGAGAACCCAGCGCTCTGGCGTGGGCATTTGAAGAACTTGCTACCTGGGCGGAAGAAGCTGTCTCGCGGCCATCATCCTGCAATGCCGTATGCCGATGTGCCAGGATTCGTGCAGCGGTTACGGTCATCTAAAGCAATGGCTGCGAGGGCGCTTGAGTTTCTGATCTTGACTGCTGCACGCTCTGGTGAAGTTCTCAACATGCGATGGCAGGAAGTTGATCTTGAGAATGCGATCTGGACCATTCCGCCCGAACGTATGAAGGCTCGGACCGAACATGTTGTTCCATTGTCTGACACTGCCATTGCTATATTGAAGCCGCTCAACGAAACCCGAGTGTCTGAGTTTGTGTTTCCGGGTCAGCGCTCGAAACGCCCACTCTCGTCATCAACAATGGAAATGCTATTGCGCCGATTGAAGGCAGACCACTTCACGACACATGGGTTTAGATCGTCATTCCGTGATTGGGTGGGTGATTGTACGACATTTCCGAGGGAAGTAGCGGAGGCTGCGTTGGCACATAAGGTTGGTGATGCCGTCGAGCGTGCGTATCGCCGATCAGATGCGCTGGAGAAACGGCGTGCGCTCATGCAGGCGTGGGCGGATTATTGCCACGGTAATGCTGTTTCGAACGTAGTTGCGTTCGAGCGGAGATAGCTGATGGCACGAACAAGGCCCATGCTTTCCTCCGCCACTTCATCTGGTGACCGACCTGTTTTGGATATTTCGGATGATCAATGGGATGAGCTGTATGAATTATACGGTCAGGATCCCTCACCCCCAGCCCGCAGCGCAGCAGTAAACATCTGTGAAAACTACCTCATATGGAAACGGGTAGAGCTAAACGCGCTGCCAGTGGCGGCAATGGATACGCACCTCAAACGAGTGGAAGGTGCAACGGCGCATTTCACCAAATTCGCATATGGACAAATCATTCCATTTGATGACGCCGGTCGTGAATTGAATGTCATTCTTGACGATGAATTGAAGGGCCAATTCTATGGCATGACTGGCAAGGAGGTGTCGCGATTCAATAAGAACAAAAGTGATTGGCAATGCTTCGATGAGTCAGAATCAATGCAGGTTGCCCTGTCGCTCAATCAATTAGCGCAGATTGGCATGGCTCTGAACGTTGCGGTCAAGAAGAGCCGCAAAATTGTCGATGAAAAGCTCTCTGAAAAACGGAGTGGTTGGCAATCAGGACAGGCATTCAACGAATGGCTGATCCAAATGCGTGATTGGGCAAAGGGGAACCGATTTCGGCATGGCATGGAAAAGGATTCGGGACCCAGCAGTTTCGCCGAGTTCCTCTTTGGAATTAACAGACGTTTCCCCGAAGATATGCGCGACACAGTTGCGAGTCCTGCCGCATTGGCGAAGCGCGTAAAGCGCGTTACCCAAATGCAAAATGGGGACAAATAGAGTTCTGGCCTGACGAGTTATTTGTCCCCGTGTAGTGTGAGATCGTGTGTGAATAATGAGGTGTAGCAAGGTTCAATAGTGAACTTGTCGCTTACCGGGGCTCACCCGGTCGGAGATAGCTACACCATGAAATCCGCATTCACCATCAATGAAGCCTCCACCGAAATCGGAGTGGGCCGGACCAAGCTGTACCGGGAAATCTCGGAAGGCAATATTGAGGCACGCAAGCTCGGGAAAAGAACGCTAATTCTTGGCGACGAACTGCGTCGTTATCTCAACTCGCTGCCGGTCGCAGCTTGATGAGTTGTGACCTTGAAATCGGAAAAGCGAAACCCGGCGAGCACTGGCATGCTCAACCGGGTTGGGGTTATCGATGCGTCTGGCCTCGATGCTCCGGAATATATTCCTTTCAATCCAACTTGTCTAGTCACATCTCGCCTGGTGCGACGATTTCGACTGACACCGCCGACGGCTCGCTTGATTGCACAGTTGGCAGGACTGGGAGGTCAACGATGACCTCTCACACAACATCAAAACGGGGGGCGGCTCAGTCGCCCTCCAAATCGCGCCGCCGTCGTATTTTCGACGAGGCCGCCCGGCAGGCCATTGTGCTCAAATGCGCTGCGGCAGCTATGAAGGTTCGGCCATCGCCGACACCGACATATAAACCGCTACCGTCGCTGGAAAGGCTTCAAGAGCTTTTCGAATACCGGCCCGACACCGGCAAACTGATCAACAGGATTGCGCGGGGTGGATTGAAAGTCGGCGACGTGGCTGGGTTGAAGTCACCGGATAGATTTGGCGGCTACGTGACGGTATACGTCGATTGCCAACCTTATCGAGGTCACCGCATTTGCTTCAAAATACACCACGGTCGCGATCCGGACGGGCAAATCGATCATATCAATGGCGACCGGGCGGACAATCGCATTGCCAATCTGAGAGAAGTCACTCCGCTACAGAACGCGCGCAACCGCCACGCGGTTTCGGGCAAAGTTCCAGTTATCGGCGTATCAATCTGCTCCCGAAGCAACCGATACATTGCCGATATCGGAATAGGCAACAAGATCATCCGTCTCGGAGAGTTCGATAACCTCCAGTGCGCAGTAGCGGCACGTCGTCATGCCGAGCATGTTGCCTTCGACCTTCCAGGCAAAGGGAGGGTCGGCTGATGACGACCTCGTCAATCACCACGACCGTGGCCATCGAGCGCGCCGCCCGCTGGTACGCCGCTAACCGTGACGACGTTTCCAAACCGGTAGTCAAGGCAGTTCAGAAGCAATTCAACCTCTCAATCGCCGACGCTGCGAAAGCGATCTCTCGCGCAACTCAGATCGGGGGTGGTCATGGGTAACAAACAGTACAAGTACCCGCGTGCCAAAGGCCGTGTTGCGACCATGTGTCTCGATACGATGCAGACCGAAGCGTGGCGCTCACTGAATGCGACCGCGCAAATCATCTATCCATGGCTCAAGCTGGAGTGGCGCGGTTCAAATCAAAACAATAACGGGCAGCTTTCGATCAGCTACCGCCAGCTCTGTGAGGCCACGGGAATTGCGAAGCCCGACACAATTGCCAAGGGCTTCAAGGATCTTCAGGCCAAGGGATTTGTCGCAGTACGTGAGAACGCCCAGTTAGGTGTAGAGGGTCAAGGGCGGTCGTTCGAGTTCGAAATCACCGAAATCGCCATGCCTGGCAAAGATGCTAGCGGGAAACCGTTCCAACCGCGCAAATTATTCAACGAATGGCGTTCTGAACGCGATTTCGAGGTTGTTTCAGCTCAAGCAAATAACCCCAACGGCGCGACCGAAAAAAACAAAACCCCTTCCCAAAAATTGGGAAGCCCCATCCCAAAAATCGGGATGCTTTCAGAGGGTCCTATCCCAAAAATTGGGAAGCCCCATCCCAAAAATCGGGATGATATGGCCATTTTGGAGGGCAAAGCATCCCAAAAATCGGGATATCCTACTCCTACCATATCTAAGGGCGAGCAGACCGACGCAGCGCGGCCCCCCAAGGCAAGCGCGCAGTCGGTCACCAGCAAGGACCTGCCAACGAGATTTGACACCTCGTTTCTTGCCAATTCTCTCCAGCAAATGGATTCAACCAGCCGGCCGGTGGTTCGTCGCTACGAGTGCGACCGTCCTGAATCGGAAATCCTCGCTTCATTGACCAAAAAACTCGGTCCTGACGGATGGCGAAAAATTTCGGTCCGAACAGACCTTCAAGACAACCAGCCCTCGATGTCCGATTTGACAAAACGGAGTGCAGCGGAATGAGCGACACCATCGAAACCGTCAGCACACAGGATGCTGGCATGACCGTACCGGTCGACGTGGCCGAGGCTAGCTATCCGGCTAACTCTGGAGAGACCTTTGCGTGGGCCACCGTCATTGGGCTCGATAGCGCAGAGCAATGGTTCATTCGCAACACCGACGGATGGAATGCGGATGCAATCGCCGCGCTCTCTCGGGACGTTGCCGACTACAGCGTTTCGACACTGCTGGGCGATCCCGAGCTTTTTGACCGCGAGTTTGTTCAGGCAGTCGAGCAGGAAGCCATTGACGCATGTCTCGACCGTTTGGCCCGGATCGTTGTCCACGGCGGTCTGACCGGTTCCGAGCTTATCCACTGATCATCAAAGGCAACCAAACGAATTCAACGAGGGCAGAATAATGGCAAATCCACTACAACAACTCATAGCAGCGTTCGCGCAGGGCGGTGCACCGATGCCGCAAGTTGGCATGGCGCGCGGTGCATTGGATGTTAACGGCAATCCGCTTCCAGGCATTATGCCGCAAATTGGAACATCCGCAGTCGGGCCAAATTCAGGAAACACGCCGTCACCGGGTGCTATTGATGATGCTTTGAATGCAGCCGCACCGGTCGGTGGAGCGCAACAGACCGCAGCTCCGGGCGGCGGGCTGGGCTCCATGCTTCAATCGCTGTTCATGCCGAAAACGACAGGGAGAAACGTTACGATCGAATGGCTGCGAACCCGGGGGACGGATGAAGGAACTGCGACTTTGCTGGCTTCCAACCGGCCAGCATTGAACAAGTTTCTGCTGGAACATTCGCGCGGCAACTCTCCAAAATGGTCAACGGAAACGATCTATGACCAAGATGGCAACGAGCGCAAAATACTCATCGACATGAATAATCCGACGCAACGCATAGAACTTGGCGGGTCCAAATCCAATTTGCTGACGCCAGCAGAACTCGCACAGAAGAAGGAAATTGCGCAGGCTGGGGCCTCAAAGGTAAATCAGGTTGTCGGGCAGTCTGATAAATTCCGCGACGAGTTCGACAAGGCCAACGCGAAATTGTTCAACGACCTGATTACAGGTGGGTATGAAGCGCAAAGGTCTGGTGTTCAGATTGATCGATTGGATGAATTACTTTCTGGCGTTGACACAGGATTAGCCGCCTCGCTTAAACAAGCTGCTGGTAACTTCGGTATCGATGTTAATGGCCTCGACGACATCCAGGCTGCGCAAGCTCTGATCAACCAACTTGTCCCTCAACAGCGTCCACCGGGCTCCGGTCCTATGTCTGATGCTGATCTGGAACTTTTTAAACAGTCGTTGCCTCGGATTATCAATCAGCCCGGAGGCAATCGAACCATCATCAATACAATGCGCGGTATTGCAAAATACACGGCTGAACAAGGCAAGATTGCTCAGGAAGTTGGTGCTGGTCGCATTACGGCAGAGGAGGGTATGCGACGGCTCAACGCTCTCGAAAACCCGTTGAAAGACTTTGGCAAAACAAAGACCAAAACCGGCGGTGGCGACGGCGATATTCGCGAGTTGATCGAAAGGTATGCTGACTGATGGCCGATCTTCAAAAACTTGAAAGCGCTTTGCGCAATGCCCACAAGGCTGGTGATGCCGACGCTGCAAGAAAGCTCGCGAACGCGCTGAAGGCGAAAAGCGCTTCCAGTTCCCATCCCGAATTCGATGGCTCGCAGATACCCGGATACGACCCTACTACGGGCCTTGTAGAGCGGGAGCCTGCATCAGATCCAATCACCAGTGGATTGACCGGAATTGTTGAGGGCCTCCCGGTAATCGGAGCACCGTTGCAAGAGGGTGCTGAAATGGCCTCTGCCGGTATCGGCTCGATGCTGACCGGCGTCCCTTACGAGCAGGTCCGTCGCGAAATCGGTCAAGATGTCGATGCTTCGCATGAACAATATCCGGGCACGCGACTGGCGGGGAATGTGACGGGTGCCATCGGCGGGACGGTACCGCTGGTCATGGCAGCACCTGGTGCGTTTGGAGTAACCGGTGGTGGATTACTCTCTCGCTCTTTGGCGAGCGGAGCAACCAGCACGGGATTAGGTGCAGCAGACGCTGCAGTGCGCTCTGGTGGTGATGTGGATGCCGTCAAGCGTGGTGCAATGTGGGGCGGTGCATTCGGAGCGGCGGCACCAGGACTGGGCCGCCTCGCCGGCAAGGGTGTCAACGCCATAACGTCCAGATTTCGCGGTGCTCCATCCGGTGCGGCAAGAGTCTTCAACCGTGCAGTCAGCGCCGATGCCATAGACGACTTTCCTGCAAAGCTCGCTCAAATGGGCGATGATGCATTGCCAATGGACCTTGGCCCAAATCTGCAACGGCAGGCCGGTGCACTGGCAGCCACACCGGGACGCGGGCAGGAGATTGTCCGGGGTGCGATTGCACAAAGGCAGGCCGGTTCCGGCACTCGTGTAACCGGCGCGCTTGATGATGCTCTTGGTGGTCCTGTGGATACTGTCGCACTGGCTGACGATATCATTGTCAGGCGCGCGGCGGCATCCAAACCACTCTATGATGCGGCCTATTCAAAGCCGGTACCGTTCAGTCGTAAACTGGAACAGTTGCTCAAACGCCCGGCCATGAAGCGTGCCCTGTCGAAAGCACAGCGTTTGGCCGCCGACGAGGGCGTTTCTTCAAAGCAATGGTTCGCCAATGTTGCCGATGATGGAAAGGTCACCATCCGCAATGTGCCGGATGTGCGGCAACTGGATCTGACCAAGCGCGCTCTCGACGACATGATTTCCGCTGCCCAGCGTGCGGGGAACAACAACGAAGCCCGCATTCTGATTCAACAGAAGAATCTGCTCACCGGCATGATTGACGATGCCGTACCGGAATACCGGCAGGCGCGTATGGCTTTCTCCGGACCATCCGGTGTCATCAACGCGCTTGAAGACGGCCAGAAGGCGTTCGCCAACAATCTAACGCCGAAACACTTGAACAATGAGCTGTTGAAAATGGGGGCATCAGAACGAGAAGCCTACATTCAGGGCGCACGAGCCAAGATCGCCCAAATCATGGGCACGGCCAGAAATGATGCATTGGCTGCAAGAGCAATGTTCCAAAAAGGCTTCAACCGCGAAAAATTGGAAATCCTTGTCGGGAAAGAGCAGGCGGTTAGTCTCTTGAAATCGCTCGATGCAGAAACGGCTTTCACCCGCACCCGTGATGTGGTGACCGGGAATTCCGAGACCGCCGCGCGTGCTGCCGCCATGTCAGAAATCGGTGGTAAGCCCGATGGAGTGGGCATTGTTCGGTCGCTGCTCAACATGCGTGGTGGCGATGCGGCTGCAAGCCTTGGTGACGGGTTCTCCGGTTCAATGCGAGGTGCTGCTCAATCGCGGCAGAACGAGCAGTTGGCACGACTTCTAACTGAACGTGATCCAAGAGCGGTCAACCAAGTCATCCGAATGGTTCGGGCGGCACAAAAGCGTGGCGACATCACCGCGCAACGGTCAAGCGAAATAGTCCAATCGTTGACGGTCGGCAGCGGCATTCAGATGGCGCGTTAGTCAATGTCACGGACACGCCGGGAAAGAATACCCAACATGCCGAAGGCGACGAGAAACCCAACCGCAGCTCCTGCTCCAAAGTCTGCGTTAATACCGGTCAGAAGCCAATGCCACGCTCCCATCAGGAGTCCGAATATCAAAAGCGCGAGTGCTGACAAGAAAGCTTTGGGGTGTTTGTCCATGCCACGGATTCTAGCAGTCGGTTCAGAAAAGAAAAGGCAACGCCTGACGACCGTACATCGGCCTGTGAGCGAGCGCTGGGTCGCCGACTTGCACAAACTTGAAAACAATCAGGAGCGACAATGCACACATTGAGAAACAGGGTAAAAAAGCTGGAAGCATCGAAATTGCCTGAGGCTATTTCACGGACAATCCGGGTCATCGCCGGTGAGCAGAGCCAAGATGAGATCGATCTGGCTATCAAGAACGCCGGCATTGAACGCCGAAGTTCGGATCTCGTCATCCTCCGCAAAATCGTCCGTCAGGCAAATGAGCAGGATCAGGACCGAGAACCAACCCCGATCTCCGTGAGTTGCTCGGCATAGGTGACCAGATGGCAAATTACGGTGGTGCGAGACAGGGAGCCGGCAGGCCCAAGGGCACTCTCAACAAGAAGCACGCAGAACTCCTTGCCGGGGCTGTGTCTGAAGGTGAGACTCCCGTCGAGTACATGCTCTCGATCATGCGAGACGAGAACGCAGACGAAAAGCTGCGGAACTGGGCAGCCGAGAAGTCGGCTCCGTTCATTCATCCACGTCCCGCACCCATTGCTCGTCCCATCAACATCGAGCTTCCCGACACCAAATCAGTGGAGGGCATACGGGAAGCAATAGCCGCCATCACAAGAGCTGCTGCATCCGGTCAGATTGCTCCATCAGAAGCACAAAGCCTCGTTGCGGTCATCGAAACGCAGCGTAAGGCAATCGAAACAGGTGAGCTTCTGGAGCGAATTGAGAAGCTTGAGAAGTCAGTTACTGCCGGGACCAGAAGGTAACACAGCCGGGCTGCTCAAATGCCGTTCTTTCTGTATGCGTCAGACCGTACAATCGGTTTCTCGTCTTCTAGGAATCAGACTACCCGAATAACAGAACGCGTCTCTGTGAGCGTACCCGGCATGTAAGTCCGCACTGCAGACTTAGCTGCCGTTCGTCTCGTCACAATAAGTGTTGAATTCCGACCTTCGTCGGCTGAGTGCGATTGCCGCAAATCGGCGTGCCGAGCGGACTCACAGAAATCCGCGCAATTTCGATATTATGATAAATCTGACATCAAGTAACAAAAAACCCGGCGATTGCTCGCCGGGTTTTGCCTTATCAGCTTATGTCAGCCGATTAGAAGTAGCGGGTGAACCGCAGGAAACCGGAAATCGTGCTATCCGGGTTGCCGGTGGGTGTGATGATCGCTGGATGGGCATCAGTGATATCGTCATAATGTATCTCGGCACGAACCTCAAAGTTCGTAACCGGGAACCAAACAACCGACACCTCAGCACCCCATGCGTCCATACCAGTCGACAGGTCCGTGCCGGCGAAGTACAGGTCATTGAAGTACTGCAATCCGATCGATGCGCTCAATGTGGATGAGAACGCATGGTTGTACGATGCCAGAATAGACCATTCAGCTCCGCCATAATAGGCGAACCTTCCGACCGGAGCTGGGAACAAGAAGACCGACGATGGCGATCCAACATTGTAGGCATGCGCGCCGTCAGCATAGTAACCCATCAAGCGAAGCGAAGAGCCCGGAGAGTTCGGGACATTGAGCTGCAAACCGATGCCAACACCGAAGCCACCACTGTTGGGTGCGCCGGGGAGGCCTGCAAGCACCGCCGGATAACCCGAACCGCTGAAGTCCTCGTCATAGCCGACCTTGACCCAAACCGATCCCCAACCCTGATTGACGCCAATTTTAGCGACAATATCTGGGATGTAGTTGCCACCGGCAGGTGCAGGTATATACGGGTTGGCGCCTGGAGGTGTGCCCAGAGCATCGTCTTCCAGCGAAATCGTGCCGAAGAAGCCATTGCCACCCTGGAAGGTGTAGGCAATCAGGAAGCGCTGCTGGTAACCGTAGTACATGCCGCCCCAGGAGTGCGAACCCCAGTTAGATGCACCGCCGCCCTGGGTCTGCGCCCAAGCCGATTCGGAGTAACCCATACGCAGGCCGCCAAGCTCGATGAATGCCTGGTCAAAGGTCGCAGGTCCATCGCCAACAGCACTACCATTCCATGTGCCCTGAATACGGATGAAGCTGCGAAGTGTGCCCCACTCGGTGTCCGAACGAGCATCGAAGTTTACGCGAGCGCGTGAAGAAGCCATCCAGCCGTTAGCCAGCGTTCCATCGTAGTAACCAGTTGTGTCGCCGGCGACACCCGGCGCCGAATCGAGCCGATAGTTACCGGCGGCAACTTGCCACCAAACGTAACCCGAGATGCTCAAGCAGGTTTCGGTGCCCGGAATGTAGAAGAAGCCCGCGCCGTATGCGTCACAGACGCGTACGTATTCTACGGGCTCTGGCTCGGCGACGACAACCGCGTCGGCGGCCTTTGCGCCGGTTGCTGCAACAAGGGCCGCAGCGGAGCCGATAAGTAGGCTCTTGATTTTCATTTTCTGACCTCCTGTCAAAGTTAAAAAGGGTTTGGGTCTTTTTCTGAAGGACTGTGTACCCCTGCCAAATCCCCTGGTGACAATGCGAACAGTTCCTGACCCACTGCCAGATTGCACGTTAGCGCAGCTGGCCAAAGAATTGATATTCAATCGTACTAATTTAGCAGAAATTCATGAAGCTGCGGTGCCGTATGTTGCCGTAATGTCACAGACTCTCCGAGCTAGGCATCAAAGCCTTGAATTTCTTGCATTCAAATCCACTCTCCGAAGAATGAACCAATAGATCTGTGTCAGTACCGATTACCAAACAACGGCATTCTGTCGTCGATCTCGACTCGCTTTTCCTACCGTAGCTGCTAAAATAGGGCGTCAATTATCAAGCAATAATTTCGGTTTTTGACCTCCAGGAAAGCCCGCCACAACCAAGTCGGTGGGCTTTCTAATTGGATTGTAGGTTCCAAATCAAAACAGGATTCCTCGTATCGAACTTTGCAAACCGACTTCGATTGCTTAACGTCTCTTACAGGCTCGGAGCTGCGGTCTGAACCGAACACCGACATCAAATATGGCATGTGAGCGTCCGACAAGACGGGTGCCTGGAGCAAATGGGGGAGCTCCAGGCAGCGGACCTGATTTGCCAAAGAAATCCGCTCGTCAGCAGCACGAAATGCTGACGCACCCGTGTCGCGCTATCGCGGACGACGGGCATATACAGGATTCGGAAATTGGAGATACTGGTTGAGGACGCGCTGAACCGTACTTTTGCTCAGGCCCGTTTCGTCAGCAATCTTGCGAGCAACGCCTTTGTTGCCCCTACCGGTTGGCGGAGAAAGTGGTTCACTCTGCACCACTTTAGCTTTTTCGATTTCCTGCCGCCTCAACAGCTCAGCATAGCGCCGGATATATTCGTCACGCTGTTCTTTCGACAAATCCGCGCGGTGCAGGTTTTCCGATATCTCCCACATCTCTGCGGTGAGATTGTCGCCTTCAATGATAAAACAGGGGATTTCATCCCAACCAAGTTTCTTGGCTGCGGCGAGGCGATGGTGCCCCGCCACAGGCTGAATGGTGACACCGCCATCAACTTTTGTCGACACCAGACTGATAAGTCTGCGCTGGTTCAGCCAGTCATAGTCGACGGACAATTGGATTGATCAAGGCCAATGCGTTGAAACCCATTCAGGTAGATTAGGTCCAGCAGCCATATATCAGCGGCAGGAGTCACATCATGTACAACACGATACTCATCCCGATCGATCTATCACATAAAGAGCGCATCGAACCGATGCTGGAGATAGCAAAACTGCTGGCTGACGGCGACGCCAAGATCACTCTCACCAATGTGGTCGAAGATATACCCGACTATGTTGCTGCGCAGATTCCATCTGATGTTCTGAAGAAGGCCGAGGTCGAATCCCTAAGCGCTCTAAAGGCAATTGCCGAGCAAGCGGGTCTGGAAGCCGAAACCGAGGTACGCCGGGGTCATGCAGGTAACACTCTTCTCGATATCGCCGATGAAAAGAAAGTGGACGTGATCGTTATCGCTTCGCACAAGCCTGGCTGGGAAGATTACCTTATCGGCTCGACTGCCGCCCGTGTGGTGCGCCACGCGAAATGTGCGGTACATGTATTGCGATAGACAATCTGGATGAGTGGGTGCGTGCCGCAACCAACGAGGACGCTGTTTGACTCATATTGAGTCACTGAGAGGCGTTTGGTGGTTCGGGGTGTCTGAGGTCCGGAATTGTACAACGCGCGCCAGCGAGTCTCTTTGTGTGATTTAGCGTGAGAGTGGATTCGGAATCGAATCCGCGTTTGAATGAGTCGACCGGCCCTCTTCACAGAAGGCCGGTTGTGTTCAACTCAAGTACAATATCCGATCAGCGACTGTAGTGACTGCACTCGTTGTCTGAAGCTGCGATTTCACCGCCAATGTGGCAGAATTCGACTTTCTTCGGGGGCGTATAAAGGGGTTTTCTCGATGGCCCGCGGGAAACATCTACTTCTTCGATAGTCGATGTAGCGCGGTCGGGTCCATTGTCGCCAGCACCCTGACTGCCTTGGCCACCCTGGCCTCCTCCGCCGCCAAGGTCTTTGGCGATTGCCGTGCCGGTTATGGAGAGGCTGCTGATGAGTGCAAGTGCGATTAGCTTGTTCATTGTATTCCTCCACGTGCTGGGTAGTCATTAAACACACGCATTTATTGGCAGCGCACAGGTTCGACCGCTGTGCGCTCCATCACACCCATGTTAGGGGACCGTTAACCAACAAATCGCGCTAGCCTATTTCCGAAAGATGGCGGGCTCCCTTTTACGCAGAATTAACTAGCGTGGGTCATGAATCTGGAGTTGTAGCGTGGGTAGGGTTTTCTTGATTGGCGTGCAACTAAAGAAGACCGAACTTTTTGTCCACGCGGCCCCCAGTTGGTTCGGAGGCCCACCTTCGGATCAAATAGACTAACCCGCTGTCGGAAACGACAGCGGGTTTTCTATATTCTCTGTGACCAATGGTTGTTCGAAAATCCACCACAGAATGCGGCAAGCCGCGAGGCTCTCACCACCGTCTCAGCTCTGAATATGGTGGAATCGCGTAATAGCGCTGCCAGTTCATATGGCTATCATGTTGATGGTGGAGCCGCCCCTTAAGGCCTGAACCGTGTTCAAGATACGCCCCCCAACCAGGCTGGCGGCTTCACGCTTCTCTTTCAGTTTCAGTGCGAGACACATACCCATCCATGGTGCGCTGGGGGCCTAACCTAAGCCTGCTGGGTGGATTGATCTCCAGAACTGGGTAAGCCGCATTGATGGCTCGGGTAATCGACATCAAAACTTTGTAGTGATCGCATGTCGGTTTCAGTTCCCGGAACATCAGCACCATATCTGCGTGAAGCCGTTCGGCTGAATCGCGAAACACGATCTTGCTGACCGTGGACAGATGTTTGCGTCGTTTATGGCGGGTCACTTTTTTGGGCTCCGGCTAGAAGCCCTCTCGGGATAGGCAAATAATCCTGTAAGCTGATTCTTGCAATACGCCTTAATGCTCAGCAGACTGAGAACATGTCTCTAAGCGAAATGGCCAAGCGTATTGATCCTTGTGATGAGGCCGAGCGCAAGGCATTTCGTGAAGCAGTAGTAGAAGCCACAAAGCCGATGGGTATTGGGGCAGTGGACCTCATCGAGCAAATAACTGAATGCCTACGGCTGATGAAACTCGCGGTTACCATGAAGGCTGATCCCGAGCCTTTCCGGCGCGATTTGGTTGAAGCCGTCGAGAAGATAAGGCCGACACTGCATTAGCGTCGAATGTCGGCAACGCGGACTTTTCGGTCATCGACACTCTCGGACTCAACGGCTGGTTTTGGCGCTTCTCGACAGGCATCAAATGGCAAGGTTCGCAGTGATCGGCAGCAAGCGCTGGCTTATCGTTGCAACGCAGCAAGAAAATCGGTCGTTTGTGCTAGAAGCTCCGACATTACCACTCGAATGGCGACACAGCGGAGATTGTGTTGAAAAACTCGAAGACTCTGTTCCCTCATTCTTCCGTCAAAAGCCATTGTATCGGAAAAGTCGGCTCCGCTTGCTCCGAGCAATTCATGAGAGCCTCTCTCATCATCAAACTAGAGTTTTGGCTGACCCTCTAGCACAATCTTCTGACTAGCATTCAATGGACCACTTTTTTGGTGATTTTGGGCAAAAACGGAATTTTTCAACATGGCGTAATTCCAGATCGGTGCGAGCCTGATGACGGTGCGTGGTTTGTTATGCTGCGCTTTGGCAAGCATGGAGGAGAAGGCCGATGGCAACTTATGTTGGACTGGACGTGTCGTTAAGGGAAACCTCGATCTGTATCGTGGATGAGACAGGCGTAGCGGTGAAGGAGGGGGTGGTTTCGTCTGACCCCGACCGGATTGCTGAATATCTGGCTGAACATGCACAGATGGCGCGACGCATTGGTCTTGAGTCCGGCCCGACATCGAGCTGGTTGTGGCGGGAACTGGAAACGCGAGGGCTTCCAGCCATTTGCATTGATGCCCGACACGCCAGTGCTGCCCTGTCGATGCAGATCAACAAGTCGGATCGCAATGATTCTCTTGGCCTTGCCCGCATCATGCAGACCGGCTGGTTCCGACAGGTTCAGGTCAAGAGCGAGAGCAGCCACCGCATCCGCGCGCTCCTGAATGCCCGCAGTTTCTGGTGCAGATGCGTCGCGACCTGGAGAACCAGATTCGCGGCTTGTTCAAATCCTTCGATCTCATCATCGGTCGTGCCAATGGCGGTGTGTTTTTGAAACGGGGGCGCCATGTCAGCCAGCAGGCTCCTGAACTGACTGGCATCGTGGGGCCACTGCTGGCCGCACGCGAAGCCATTGATCGTCAGCGTTTGGATCTGGAACGCCAGATCAAACGGCTTGCTCGTGACAACGTGCAATCACGCACCTTCATGACCGTTCCAGGCGTTGGTCCGATGACCGCACTGGCTTATCTGTCCGGCATCGATGATCCAGCCCGGTTTAGGCGATCGCGAACTGTCGGTGCCTATCTGGGACTAACACCCAGGCGCCATGCGTCCGGGGAAGTGGATTGGACCGGGCGAATATCCAAATGCGGGGACACGATGTTGCGAACCTACCTCTTCGAGGCAGCCAACGTGGTGCTGACCCGTACCAAGCAAACCTGCTCACTGAAGAAATGGGGCATGGCAATCGCAGCACGATCCGGTGGCAAGAAGGCCAGAGTGGCGATTGCCAGAAAACTTGCCGTCATTCTGCACCGCATGTGGCGGGACGGAACACAATTTGAATGGATAACAACAAAGGAAGGGCAACGCTGAACAAACAGGATCGCCCGGAACCTGGGTGAGGAACGTCCCTGCCGGGACGAATGGCGGTGATGAGATCGACCGATTTTGTGCGAAGGGAACCTATCTCAAACGCGGTTTCAACATTGATCCATCAACGCTTGCCTGACGCTATCATGCAGAGGTTCAACGCTTACTGCGAAGAGAACACTGGAACCGGCAGGAACAAAAAGCTCGTACAATCTTGCGGAATTAGAGAACACTATCTGGACAAAGCACCAATTCGCTGCGAGCGATCTAATGGTAACTGTCCGCATTTTGCGACAAAATGATTTTCTCTTTGACCGGTTCGGACAGCCAATTTCCGGCGACTGATAACACTTCGGCGCTTCGGGATTTGAGGCACATGGATTGGGTATATCGGAAGCAAGCTTTGACGCTTTTTTGAGCTCAAAAATCTAAATAAGTGTAGAATGAAGTCAGGTCGCCAGCTTCGTTGCGCGGAATATCTCAAGCATTCGAACCGATCCCAATTTTTCGCAAGTTTTCACGGGAAAGCCATGCAATTTAACCTGATTACATTGAAAATGTTTCTGACCGTCGCCAGAACGGGCAGCATTGCGCAGGCCTCCGAAGCAGAAAACGTCGCAGCGTCCGCCATCAGCAAACGTATTTCGGATCTGGAAGATCAGATCGGAACGCCATTATTTTATCGGCAAACACGTGGGGTCGAGTTGACACCAGCGGGGCATGAACTCGCCCGGCATTCCTCGAACGTGCTCCGATTGGTGGAACGTATGGAAACCCAGATGCTTGATTTCGCATCCGGAGCTAAAGGATCGGTTCGTATCGCGGCAAATACATCGGCAATCACGCAGTTTCTCCCGGAGGATCTGGCCGGTTTCGTAGAGGATTACCCGGATGTGCGGATCGACCTCAGCGAGCAGACGTCTGACCAGATACTCACGGCCGTGCGGGATGGTTTGGCGGATTTGGGGATTTTTTCGGGGCTGGTCGAAGAACCGGAACTGGAGGTTCTCACCTATCGTCGTGATACATTGGTGGTGGTCATGGGGAAGGATCATCATTACCGGCCTGACCATCCGGTGAAGTTCGCTGAGTTTGCCAAGCTTGATATGGTGGGCCTGCAAACTGGCAGTTCACTGCAGGCGTTTCTGGAGGTGCGTGCCGCCGAACAGGGGCTGACACTCAATACACGTGTCGAAACCCTTAGCTTTGATGGCGTGCGCCGAATGGTCGAGGCGGGTTTGGGGGTTGCGGTGCTTCCCTTCGGCGCGGTTGAGCCATATCTCGAAAGTGCTCAGTTGCGGATGCAGGAAATTGACGAGGACTGGGCCGTTCGGACGCTCAAACTCGCCGTGAAAGACCTGAATGAAGTGTCACGCCCTGTCCGAGCTTTGGTGGACCATCTGATCGCCCAAAATTTGGCCGACAAATAGCTCACCATCTCTATTCAATCCGTGTCAAGCGCCAAGCCCACACATCACAACGCACCCGGAATACATTGTATTGGCGGGATTCTGCTTGCATTTGTAAATTGCCATCCAGAATGGTGATACCCCCATTCGGAATTCGAGACTCCTGAAAGCGGCGGTGCAGGGGTTACACATAGACTGCACAACAAAAGCAATTCTATGGGAGAAAAAACATGAAAAGAACATCCAAGGCGATGGCGATCACCGCCGCCGCAATGCTGGCAAGCGTTGTAGCCGCACCGGCATTTGCCGAAAAGATCAAGATCAACATGCCCTCAACATTCGCCGGTTCACTGACCCAGCTGGGTACGGCCGGAGTGCGGTTTGCAGACACCGTGAACCTCATTTCTGGCGGCGACATTGAAGTCAAATTCTATGATCCGAATGCCCTTATTCCCGCGCTGGAAATTTATGACAATGTCTCCACCGGAGCGGTTGATGCTGGCTGGTCGACCTCGGGTTACTGGGGAGCCAAAAACTCTGCTCTGAACATATTCGCTGCTGTGCCGTTTGGTCCAGGCCCGGGTGAATATCTGGCGTGGATGTGGAACGGCGACGGCGAAAAGCTGATGAACGAAATCTATCATCCCGTCGGAATTCACGCACAGGTCTGCGGCATTGTTTCGCCGGAAACCTCTGGCTGGTTCAAGGAGGAGATCAAGTCAGCAGAAGACCTCGCGGGCTTGAAAATGCGCTTTTACGGCCTTGGCGCTCTGGTGATGCAGAAAATGGGTGTCGATACCCAGCTTCTGGCCGGTGGCGACATCTATCCGGCGCTGGAGCGCGGCACAATCGATGCAACCGAATTCTCGATGCCTGCAATCGACCAGAACCTCGGGTTCTACAACCTGGCCAAACACAACTATTTCCCTGGTTGGCACCAACAGTCGACCATCCAGGAACTCCTTGTGAACAAGGCGGTATGGGATGGTATGACCGACCAGCAGCGCGCGATCATCACAACCGCCTGTCGCGCGACTGTTGCCACGCAACTGGCTGAGGGCGAAGCCATTCAAGGCAAAGCGCTGCTAGAAATGCGCGCCGAAGGCGTGACAACACATCGCTGGCCCGATGGGTTCCTCGAAACTCTTGAAGAGAAGTGGAACGAAGTCGCAGCCGATATGGTCGCTGAAAATCCTGATTTCGAGAAAGTTTGGAACAATCTGCAGGCATTCCGCGCTGAATACAAAGTCTGGAAAGACCTCGCTTACCTCGATTGAGCGGTTGAAATTCCGCAAAGAGCCCGGCTGAGATTCGGCCGGGCTCAATGGCTTCCAAGTCAAGAAACTAAGGAAGGGGCGTCCAATGAAGAGCGCTTTGGCGGTCAGCCGCGCAATAGATGGGTTTCTCTGGGTTATGGCCAAGATAGGCGGTTGGTGCGCGGTGCTCCTAGTCCTTGTCGTGACCTACGACGTGTTCACGCGATATCTGGGTGTTCCCAAAGTGTTTGGATTGACCTCGACGATGTTGCAGGAATCCGAGTACTGGCTGCATAGCTTTCTGATCGTTCTGGTTGTGGGTTACGCTTATACTCGACAATCCCATGTCCGGATTGATTTGATCCGCGAGAACCTGTCGGATCGTGCCAAGTACACGATTGAAGTGACAGGCATTCTGCTGGCGTTGATCCCCTATTCTTTTCTGGGTGCCTGGCTGTCCTGGCCCTATGTTATCCGGTCCTACACTTCGGGCGAGATTTCAAAATCCCAGACCGGCTTGACGGACCTTTGGATTCTGAAAAGCGGGTTGATCATCCTTTTTGTTTTGATCGGACTGGCCGGGATATCCCAACTCATCAAATCGATGGCAGGATTGGCCGGAAGGCTTCCGGACGACTTGAAAGCAACGACAATCGGGGGTGGCCACTGATGGGCTTTGTCGAACTCCTCCCGCTGTTGATGTTCATCGCTCTCGCGTTCCTACTGTTTAGTGGATTTCCAGTCGCTTGGGTATTGGGCGGGGTCGGTCTGGGGTTTGGTTTGATTGGCATAGCCGCAGATGAGCTTGCATTTATCCAATTCAGTACGCTCCCCTCGCGAATTTTTGGCGGTGTCATGGAAAACCTCATCCTGACAGCGATCCCGATGTTTGTGTTCATGGGCACGATGCTGGAGAAATCCGGCGTTGCGCGCGATTTGTTGAATTGCCTACAGGTGTTGATGCGGCGTGTCCCTGGTGGTCTTGCACTGTCCGTGACCATCATGGGTACAATCCTGGCGGCCACCACCGGTATCATCGGAGCTTCGGTCATCATGATGAGCCTGCTGGCCCTGCCGATCATGGTCGAACGCAAATACGATCATGCCCTTGCAACCGGCACAATTGCAGCATCCGGGACGCTGGGCATCCTGATCCCGCCATCCATCATGCTGGTCATCATGGCAGATTTGCTGTCGCGTTCGGTGGGCAACCTGTTTGTCGCAGCCGTGTTTCCGGGTCTGATTCTTGCCTCGCTCTACATGGCCTACATTGTCATCCGCTGCACCCTCAACCCGTCACTTGCTCCTCCAATCTCCGAGAATGTAGGGCCGCAGACGCGCAGTGGTGTAGCGGTTATGATTCTGCGCAGCTTTGTACCACCTGTAATCCTGATCGGCATGGTGCTTGGCTCGATACTAGGAGGGGTGGCAACTCCGACAGAGGCGGCTGGGGTTGGTGCGCTTGGCGCCGTGGTATTGGGGTTCTTCAATTTGGTGATCCTGCCCTCAATGGGAGTTAAGGAATTCGCGCTTGAGGCATCGGATAACGGCACCCAATCAGCCAGCTTTGTTGCCACGGCTCTGTGGAAGAAACTAACTCAGTTCGGTCGCACAGTGTCCGGTGTGGTCGACAGGACGGCACAAACCAATGCGATGATCTTTGGCCTGTTCGTCGGCGCGACCTTCTTTAGCTACATCTTCCGCGCGCTTGGTGGCGATGATCTGGTGATCGGTATGGTCGAAGCGATAGGCCTTGGCCCATGGGGTCTGTTGTACCTGCTGCTTGGCCTGGTCTTTGTTTTAGGGTTCTTCTTTGACTGGATCGAGATCACCCTGATAATTCTGCCCGTGTTCGCACCAATCATTGCGCAATTGGACTTCGGCGATCACGTCGCACGAATTGATGTCGTTTATTGGTTTGCAGTCCTGATTGCGATCAACCTGCAAACCTCGTTCTTAACGCCGCCCTTTGGCTTTGCGCTGTTCTACCTCAAGGCCGTCGCGCCCCCGCAGGTACGCATCCAGCAAATCTATCGCGGCATCATTCCTTTTGTGATTTTGCAGCTGTTAGGCCTGATCCTGGTGATCCTGTTTCCAGAGATCGCGCTTTGGCTTCCCAGAGTGTTGCTCAACTAAACATGTGATATGTCACATTAAGCAGGTGCTGCACTTTGCAGCACCTGCTTAACTATTTGGGTGACAAGCTTTTGCAACCGTCACTCTCTGTGGGAAATCTATTGATAACCGAAACTGTGCCATTGCTATTGTTTGTGCTGGCGGGATAGTTTTCACCCGGCCCGAATGTCGTTATGCTTACCGCGTCGGGTGCAAGGTTCGGTTTCAGGGCCACGATTCCGCACCTGCTTGGCGTTCCTTTTGGGACCGGAATTTTGGCGGCCGGAAGTGCATTTAGGCTGAGCACACTTATATTGACCCAACCGGCGCTGAAACTCCTGTTTCAAACAGGAGCCGCTCTTTGGATTTTGTGGTTGGCGTGGGGAACGGTGTTGGCTGGCCGATCTTTTTTAACCGAGAACCCCGGCGTCCCATTTACCTTTTTTCAGGCGATCCTGTTTCAAACCGTGAATCCAAAGGTCTGGGCAATCACACTCGCAGGCCCAGCAGGCTTTGGCATCGGGCTTGCCCCCCATCAAGAAACACTGCGGCCGTTCACTGTTTTCACTGGTATTAATCTTGGCGTGTGCCTGTTTTGGACGACTATTGGCCATTTGCTTTCGGGTTTCTTGCGTTCCGAGAGAGTTTGGCGTGTTTTCATGACTGTGATGGCTGCATTCATGGCCAGCACCGTCCTTTTGATATTTTCCTAAAGCGCGGCTCGTTTCGCCAGAATAAATACCTTGAACGCGACACGCCATGAAATCCGGATCACCGCATGATGAACGGATTGGCGACCTCGTAAGCCGTCGAAATCATCACACTTTTCGTCTGTAAGTACTGAAAAATCGCGTTCTGACCGTTCTCGCGGCCCAGCCCTGAACTCTTGTATCCGCCCAGTGGAGTCATGTAACTGATAACGCGGTAGGTATTCGCCCAGATGGTGCCCGCCTGAAGTCGTTCCGAGAAGTGTTTGATCTTACGAATGTCCTGAGTCCACACCCCCGCAGCAAGGCCATATCTGCTGTCATTGGCGATGCTCAGCGCTTCATCAGCGCTGTCAAAGGGAATGACAGACAGGACCGGGCCAAACACCTCTTCCTGCGCAATGCGCATATCGTTGCGCACTTCGCCAAATATGGTGGGCTCTACAAACCAACCGTTGCCCAGTTCTGGCCGGTCGGGTCTGCCGCCGCCCATCAGGGTCTCGGCGCCTTCTCCCTTGGCGACGTCGATATAACCCAGAACCTTCTCCAGCTGTTGCTCGGTCGTGACCGGACCAACCTGGGTGTCGGTGTCCATCGGATCACCGATCCGTGCGGTTTTGGCAAGCTCTAGCAGGTTTTCGAGGAACCTGTCATGGACACTGCGCTCGACCAACAGGCGTGATCCGGCGATGCAGGTCTGGCCCGAGGCGGCGAAAATGCCCGAAATTACGCCGTTCACTGCGTTGTCCATCTCGGCATCGGCAAAAACGATGTTGGGGGATTTTCCACCCAGTTCCAACGTAACCTTTTTGAACGTCCGCGCGGCGGCCTCTGCGATATGCCGGCCGGTTTGTTCAGAGCCGGTGAAGGCCACCTTGGCCACACCTTCATGTTCGACAAGGCTAGCACCGATTTCCGCACCAAATCCCGTCACCACGTTGAACACACCTTTGGGCAGGCCAACCTGATCAACGATCTTTGCCAGTTCCAATGTCGAGGCCGAGGTGAACTCCGACGGCTTCACGATAAACGTGTTTCCAGCGGCCAATGCCGGAGCCAATTTGTACGCCAAAAGCAGCAAAGGCGAATTCCACGCCGTGATGCCAACACAGACACCAAGCGGCTCAAAGCGGGTGAAGTTCAGCATGTCGGGCTTATCAATCGGGATCACGCCGCCTTCAATTTTGTCGGCCAGACCCGCGTAGTAATAGAACCACTCGGGCACGTATTTCAGCTGAAAGAACATTTCGTTGAATAGCTTGCCGTTGTCCTGAACTTCGGTACGGGCCAGCGCCTCGGCATTTTCAGCAATCAGATCACCCAGCTTGCGCAACAGATGTCCACGGTTGGTGGCCGTCATGCCCGCCCAATCGTCCGAGCGAAAGGCACGCGTGGCCGCAGCAACCGCGCGATCTGCATCCTCTTGCTGCCCGCGAGGGATCATGGCCCAAGGCGCACCGGTATAGGGGTTTTTGCTTTCGAATGTCTCTTTGTTGGCGGCATCAGTCCACGCGCCGTCGATATACATCTGGTAGGTTTTCATGTGTTCTCTCCTATTGAAAACCCGTCAGAGGTCTGCGGGCGTAAGTGTTTTGCCAAGGATCATGTCGGCGGCTTTTTCCGCGACCATCATCACAGGTGCATTGGTGTTGCCCGAAGGCATGACAGGCATGACCGAGGCATCCGCGACGCGCAGACCCAGAAAACCGCGCACCCGAAGCTGGCTGTCGACAACCGCGCCCGGATCGCCATCCTGTCCCATCCGGGCCGTTCCGATCATGTGGTAAACCGTGATGCCCTCGCGCCGTGCCCAGTCAAGCAGCTCATCATCGCTTTGCAGGCTTTGATCTGGGTTGGTTTTCCCCGTCAGATATGGCTGTAGGGGGGGCGTGGTCATCAGCGTGCGCGCCAGCCGGATCGATCGTAGTAGTACCTGCTGATCGCGCGGATCAGAAAGGTAGTTCGGATTGATCTCTGGCGGATCAAACGGATTGCGCGACGCTGAGCGTATATAGCCATGGCTTTCTGGGCGCATTTGCCAGACACCAACAGTCATACCCGGTACGTTGTCCAAAAGGCCAACGGTGCCTTCGCGAAAGCTTGCGGGCGTCATCACATACTCAAGGTCCGGGGTTTCCAGCGCGTCCGAGGATTTCCAGAACAAGTGCGCCAGCGACGGGCTGACGGATAACAGGCTGGGACGACCCAAAAGCCATTTCACGATCTCAAAGCCCAACGGGATGCCCTGTGCCATTGAATTGAAGGTATTGATGCCCTTCAGGTGCGACACCATGCGCACGCCGTAGTGATCGCGCAGGTTATTGCCAACGCCGCGCAGATCGACCCGCACCTTGATGCCCAGATCGCCGAGAACCTCAGCAGGGCCAATGCCTGACAATTGCAGCAGTTTGGGCGTGTTCAGCGCCCCTGCACACAGAATTACCTCGCGACGTGCGTGGACTTCGATTGTGGGGTTGCTTTGCTTGCCTTGATAGTACCGAACACCGTTGGCACGGTTCCCGTCAAAAAGAATTTCAGCCGCCTGCGCATTGGTCCGAACGTCAACATTGGGCCGCTTGCGGGCCGGGCGCAGGAATGCCTTGGCCGCGCTATAGCGATAGCCTTTGTGGACGGTGCGCTGGAAATACCCGGTCCCGGCCTGATCGCCGCTGTTGTAGTCAGGGTTGCGCGGGATGCCCATTTGAGCCGCACCTTCGATGAACGCCTCACAGACGGGATGGATCAGATCAAGATCGGTGATCGGCAGCTCACCGTCGCGCCCACGCACTGCGTCATCGCCCGGCCCAATTCGCCGCTCTGAGCGTTTGAAATATGGGAGTACCTCGGCGTAGCTCCAGCCGGTGTTGCCCATTTGCGCCCAGTTGTCATAGTCCGCGCGCTGACTGCGCACATAGTTCAACCCGTTGATCGAACTCGAACCGCCGAGCACACGGCCCTGCGGCAAGGGGAAGCTCCGGTTTGCGGTTGCCGGTTCCGGTTTGGATTTAAAGTTCCATGTCAATTTGGGCGAATGAATGTTTTTGATGTACCCGGCAGGGATATGGATGAACGGATGTCGGTCCTCCGGGCCTGCCTCAAGCAGACAGACCGAGGCACCATCTGCACTCAGACGGTTCACCACGATCGACCCAGCAGTGCCGCCACCGACCACCACATAGTCAAACGTATCTGCGTTACTGGCCACGATAACCTCTCTTGATCATGACAAGCGCCGTATCGGTGCTCATTTCAAAAGCTGTTCTTCCATGCCAGTGCGCAGCTTATGGGCATCCGTGGTTCTGTCGATTTTGATGTCATCCCAGGTGATAGCTGCACCTTCTTTTACGGCCCGGATCAGCGGCACGTTGTGGGCCAGTCCCAACGGCACGTTGCCTTGTCGAACCGAGGAAACGGCGGGGCGCAGCCCGCCCGACACCGTATAGCCGCCTTCACCATCCAGCATCTCGCCCACGTCCAGATCACGTTTCGCAATGGCGGCACAATCGGCGTTAAAGCAGATCGCAGCGCCAGTCGCCTCGGCCCTCAGCGCAACAGACGCAACCGACACAGCCAGTTCCAGCCCGATCATATGCCAGCGTTTGTAAAGCGTCATGTATTTGCCCGAAGGATCGGTCACGACCTTGTATTCCTCAAAGCAGTTTTTCAGGTAGTCGGTGTCAGCCTCGAACACGACCCAGACACCCTTGCGGATGTCATAGGGAATCTGCTCGCCCTCGCGGGTCAGACAAGATACCACGTCAACCAGCCCCTTGCGCTCCAACACGCCACCTTCGAATTTTGGACGCATCAGGGTGGGGATGTCGTCAATCCCACCTGGAGGGAACACCAACCCATTTTCGGGCGCTTCCAACCCGGTCGCATTGGCGATAGCGGCAGATTCGATGGCCGGTTTCGACCCGTCAAGAAAGGCGTTGAACATTTTGGGGTTCAGGCGTCCACGTTCGGCCTGTTCACGGGTCAGGCCCCAGTGATCCCAAACCGTGTCAGGTGTGGACTGACGGAAATGCGGCAACCATTTGTGGCCGCGACCGGCTGCCACCACGCTAAAGCCACAGGTGCGCGCCCAATCGACCAGATCACTGGCCAATGCAGGCTGGTCGCCATAAGCCATGGAATATATCACGCCTGCCTCGGTCGCTTTCTGGGCT
This sequence comes from Rhizobiaceae bacterium, assembly GCA_963669285.2. GTDB lineage: Bacteria > Pseudomonadota > Alphaproteobacteria > Rhizobiales > Rhizobiaceae > JAWKWH01. The sequence goes on from CAXXSI010000022.1 coordinate 833,227, forward strand.
AGACCGGGACCGCAGAACGCATCCGCTTCGACGGTCACGTTGATCACGTTCTTGCCTTGCGCGAAAGCCGCCAGACAGTGGGTCACAGCAGCCAGCGGATTGCCTGTCGCCTCGATCACAATGTCGACTGCCGGATGTGCAATCAACGCCTGCCAGTCATCGCCCACATAGGTTTTGCCCGAGATCGCAGCGTCATCAAGGCTTGCCGCGCTGTGGACCTCATCGGACCAGCCGACCAGCTTCATGTTGGATTTTGCGCTTGCCGGATTCAGGTCAACCACACCCACGATGTGGATGGCAGGGATGCGCACGGCTTGCGCCAAAAACATCGTGCCGAATTTTCCAGCCCCGATCATGCCAACCCTAATTGGGTTCCCGGCTGCCGCGCGTTCCTGTAATTTCTTGAAGAGGTTCATGGAATTACCCTATTTATCAGATTTGCCGGATTGTGTGAGGAAATCAAAATCACACCCATCAGGGGCCTGCAGGACCGTCTGTTCATAAAGTGCGCGGTAGCCCCGTTTGTGTCCTTTGGCTGGGGTAAACTCGCCAAGCCGCTCTGTGATTTCCTGGTCAGACACTAACAGGTCAACGGATTTGTCTTTCACCGACAAGCGGATGCGATCACCGTTTCGAACAGCCGCCAATGGCCCACCTGCGCCTGCTTCGGGAGAAATATGCAGAACAATCGTGCCAAAGGCGGTGCCCGACATGCGTGCGTCCGAAATGCGCACCATGTCTTTCACACCCCGCTGTGCCAGTTTTTTCGGGATCGGCAGATAGCCCGCCTCAGGCATGCCTGCGGCGATCGGACCGGCGCCTTTCAGCACCATGATGTCGCCCGCTTCAATATCAAGGTCAGGGTCATCAACTCGTGTCGCAAGGTCCTCGAGACCGTCGAATACTACGGCACGGCCTTCGGTTTCGAATAGAGCTGGTGTTGCCGCCGCGCGTTTGAAAATGGCGCCATCCGGCGCGATATTGCCTTTGAGCGCGATCAACCCGCCTTGATCCGCAACGGGATTGTCAAATACCCGGATCACCCGGCGATCGACCCATTCCATTTCCGGTTCCAGTCGATCCCCCAGAACCTGACCGGTCACATCGACCGTATCAAGATGCAGCAGATGGCGGATTTCACGCAGGATTGCGCCCACCCCCCCGGCTGCAAAGAAGTCTTCCATATAGCCATCGCCCACGGGTTTCAGGTCTACCAGCACCGGGGTTTCGTCAGAAATCTGGTTCAGACGCGCGTTCGGAATACGAATGCCCAAGCGCCCGGCCACCGCCGTCAGATGCACAATCGCATTGGTCGAGCCGCTGACAGCCATTAAAACCCGAAATGCGTTCTCGACCGAATGCTCTGTGATGATCTCGCTGGGTAGTCGCGGATTGGCGATCAGATCGACCGCTGTATTACCGCTGAATTCAGCCGCCACCAATCGATCCGAATGCACTGCCGGGATCGCCGCACTTCCGGGCAACGACATACCGAGCGTTTCAGCAATACAGGCCATCGTGCTTGCCGTGCCCATGACCGCGCAGGTGCCCGCAGTTGTCGCCAAACGCCCTTCAACAACATCAACTTCCTCCCGCTCGACCTCGCCCGCGCGGTATTTGCCCCAAAATCGGCGGCAATCGGTGCAAGCGCCCAGCCGCTCGCCCTTGTGCCGACCTGTCATCATTGGCCCAGTGACCAGTTGCACCGTTGGAATGTTGGCCGATGCGGCGCCCATCAATTGCGCGGGTACGGTTTTGTCGCAGCCACCGATGAGCACAACTGCATCCATCGGCTGCGCGCGCACCATTTCCTCGGTGTCCATGGACATCAGGTTACGATAGACCATGCTGGTGGGGTTCAGGAAAACTTCACCAAGGGACGTTGTGGGAAAGGGTCTTGGCAACGCGCCCGCCGCCAAAACACCCCGCGAAACTGCATCGACCAACTCGGGCATTGTGCGGTGACAATTGTTAAAACCTGACCCCGTTTCGGCAATGCCGACAATTGGTTTGCGCAACATTTCCTTTGACAGGCCCATGGACCGCGCAAAGGACGAGCGTAGGTATTCGGCAAAATCCTTGTCGCCGTAATTGGTCAATCCGCCGCGAATGCCGTGTTCTTCGTTCATGCCTTGTCCTCTTTGAGAGTGGTGGTCGCGCGAAAATCCGTACCGAGCAAACGCTCAAACACCAGGATCATGCCGCCTTTGTCCTTATCGCCATGGCCTTCCAACAGGGCCTGCTGATAGGTTGCCGTCGCTGCTGCCAAAACCGGTGTGGGGATGTTATGGCGCGCAGAAATCTCTGCGCCGCTGATCAGGTCTTTGTAGGCGGCCTGCATGGGGTAGCCGTTGCTGAAATCACCTTGTAGGATATTTGGGACGAAGAACTCCGAGGCATAGCTGCGTCCAGTTCCGGAATTCACCACTTCTGCAACCTGCTCAGGATCAATCCCCAATTTGACCGACAGAGGCAGAATTTCTGCGAGGGCGGCAGCGTTGATATCAAACAACAGCTGATTGATCAGCTTGGTCAGCTGCCCCGCACCTACGCCGCCCATGTGCAGAATCTTGGATGCCATGGTGGAGAGCGCGCCCTGAACCTCTGCCAGATCGTTTGCGTCACCACCAACCATCATGGTCAGCGAACCGTCCTCGGCTCGCTTTTGCATGCCGGAAACCGGCGCGTCGAGAAATCGCAGGCCAGCTGCCTGTAGCCGGTCCCTGATTTCCAGTGTTGCGCCATATTCAATGGTGCTGGTGTCAACAACGAGCGCGCCGGCTTTCAGGTGCTGCGCCAAACCCTCCTCTGGATCGAACAGCGCATTGTTGACGATTCCGGCAGCCGGAAGACAGGTGATAAGGACATCAATCTCTGTAAACCGCCTGGCCTCATCCGCACCCTTGGCACAACATTGCACGACTTCAGCAACGGCGCTGGTGTTCCGGTCGTAGACAAGTACATCATTTCTCTGGGCAAGATTGATTGCCATTGGGCCCCCCATCTGCCCCAATCCTACAAAACCAAATTTCATCGACTGCGCCTCGCTTTTCATAACTTGACTGGACGCTAACATCGCAGTTGGTCTCACACGGCATTCCGAATGGTGATCCCCCCATTCGACTCTTGCGAGTTTACGCCCGAGAATTCGTCGTAATTGGGCGTCGTCCTGAACTGGGGCGGCCATTCACGCGAGACTCACACGATCGAAATTGGGACAACTAATCTCTTTGGAACGAGAAATTGGCTTTGGCTCGCCAAGGGAATTCTAAAAGCATGATATAGCAAGGCGGGGGAAATCGAGGCCGCACGAATTTGTACGACCAAAATTGCATTGGATTTGCGGGTGGTTTTCGAACGCTTTCCAAATCAACGACTGGTTTCCGCGCTTTACGCCAGTTCGTGTTCAGCGCAGCATCCGACAAAAAGGGCTCGAAGCTGCCGTTGCGGTGTATAAATGATGAGTTTCGCGCCACTTCCAAACCCATTCCGGCTGTAGAAGTTTGCGTTGATAAAGCGCATGCGTTATTTTGGCTGTTAACAGGTTTGATATGAGTTTAGTGACAAACAAAGCGAATATCGTCGTGTTGGCGCTTCTAATTAGCACTGGTCAGGCAGAAGCGATTTCACGTTACAACTCGACATCTCTTTCATGTTCGAAAGCCAAATCTATCGTCAAACAACAGGGCGCGGTTATTTTTCGATATCCGTCCAAGAGAAAAGCCAATCTCACTCTTTACGACCGGTTTGTTGCGCACGGAGGTTATTGTTCTTTTGGCGAGACAACAGCGTTGAAAACCGTTCCTACAACATCTGGTTCTTGCAACCTGCTGTATTGTCGGCCCAGCACGCGTGGTGGCGGACACCGACGCAAAGACCCCGGCTTTACGCATGGGGGAGGTATTATCATTCAATAAATGGCGCTCAATTTCTCACGCAGACCACGCCACCACCAACACGCCTGTAGTGACCCCCTGAGTATTTCGGCCAATCACAGGCGACACCGGCTGTGCGTCGTATCACATCCGTTTTCGTTTTAGCCGGATAGATTCCATTTGAATCTGGCTTTCAACTCTTGCTCAGGCCGAATTGAGCAAGTTGCGAAAATCGAGTGGGGCTCCGGTTACGGAGGTTACGATAGCTGGCATACCCATTTTCGGTTTTCGGGAAACCGCGAATAACCTGAATCCGGTCCCATCGGTCCGGCACGCCGGCAGATTTCAGCACTCCGTTTCCAACCCACTGATTGTATTTGGCCCATCGTTTAGACGGATCAGTCAGTGCTCAACATAGGAGAAACTGAAATGTCCACAATTCTGAAACGGATTGACTACTCCGTCATCTCATGTGCCGCACTTGCATTACTGGCGACCAGTACAGTTGCCGGCGTTCCAGCAGCCAATGCCGCCGAGATCAAAGCCAAAGAAGCGAATGTTGCAATTGATGATAGCGGCAGACCTAGAAAGCCCCCGCATCAAGATAAAGTTCTACGAGAATATCAACGACTGGGATGCTACTGGTTTAGCTGTGCACTTCGACTTGTATGTGTACATCAAATTGAACGTGGGCAGCTACATTACGAGATATAATTTAACTGTGCCAAACTCTCCCTTTCTTATGGGTTCCTCACCGCCAGAAAGTGCCGGTTATGTTCGGATCTACCGATCAAGAACGCCAGAGAAAAGCTATCCCAGCAACCAACTCGGTGCCACCACGCGCCAAGCAATTGACATGTGCCGAAGAGCATCTCCAAATGGTGCTAACGTCAGCGACCCGCTGCCTTTCGACATGCCGGTACGATTGACTGTAATTGCCTTTCGGCTGAACAGCGAGTTCACACCGCTCATATTTGAGCGAACCATCCCCGTTGAGATCGAATGCCAAAGTTCAACTAGAAGCCGAACCGGAAAGGCACCAGCTGGACCGACAAGGAAGAAGCGTTTCGCCGTTACAGGTGGCTCTCTGGACGTTGTCAAACATGGCCGAGACTGTCCCCGGCTTATCGCCACTCGGGTGACGCTCAAGGCCAATAAGGAAGGCAAGGCAAAGTATGTGCTGCGGCGCTCAAACGGCCCCGATTTCAAGCGCACGATGTTGATATTCAACAAGCACGGACAGGCTTACAAGGCCAGCGTCGATCATCAGTTTGACGTTGGTAGGAGCAAGACCGTCCGACTTTGGGTCGAACACAAAGGCCGCAAGCTCACCAAGGTTCGGAAGGTTCGCGTTGACTGCTCAAAGCCATATGAGCCGAAGGGTGTCTATGTTGAATAAATCACGTGTACGGTGGTGTTGAGTTAGGGTGAATGCTTCGGTTTTCATTCCGGCGAAGCGTTCACCTATGCATTAGGTTGAATGTGTACTGAGTTCAGTGCGCCGGAGTTTGTTCGCCACCGCACGCCCCTCACATGCGATAGAAGACAGCGGTTACTCCGCTTTCTTGAGACGTACTCCGGGACCGCCGCCGTTTTCCGGGATAAATTCTACTCCCGCGGCCTCAAATGTCTGCTTCAACGATTCGTTGTTGCTTACTCGCATCTCCCGGCCTTTTTCAAAAGCGCTGATCGTAATTTGAGTCAAACCAGATTCTTCAGCAAGCGTGGATTGAGACCAGTTCAGTAGCCCACGCGCAGCTTTGCACTGTTCTTTGGTTATCAATTGCTCACTTCCTAACATAATAAAAATATACGTAACAGCTTGACCATCAGGCCGATATAAACTATATATTTTATTATGTTAAGAAATGCAATTAGTTCCGCCGCAATGCGGCGTCAGCTTGAATCCGAACTTCATCAACTCGCAGCATAGGGAGAATGCAGCCATGAAATCTAATCGCAGAAAAGCACTCGCAATGACCGGGGCAGCTTTGGCAGCGCCAGTATCTTCGGCAGTGGCTTTGGCAAGCCCGATGACGGAAGAGCGACCAGATCCGAATAGCCCAAATCCGCAGGAACGTATGTCGTACCACGCCAAACACGTCGCCAGATTGCTACATGAAATGCATGGGGGTGAGTGGTGGATCACACAGAGCGTAGAAACCCATACGGTCACTGTGTTTTCGGAAGAGTCAAAGAAAGCGAGAAATGGGCCGGCACCACGGTTTGTCGAGCTTGAGAAGCAGTATTTGGAAGCCCAAGCAAAGGCAATTGAATTTAGGGGAACTGAACCGTACGAAAACCTATCGGAGGACCAGCAAAGTCGATGGAAGGATTTGATCAAGTTGGAATGCAGAGCCTACAAACAGCTCGATGATTTCGTGCCTGACAATCTATCCGAATTATGCACCAAGATCGATTGGCTTTTGAGAGACAACCAACACATAAAGCCCGATGACATCAGATGGGCGCTAAGAGCGTTGAACGCGTATCGTCCGGTAGCATGACCAAACTGACATTTGCACAGGAAGCCCGGGTACTCCGCGAGCCGATCCTCGCGGAGCTTACCAAGGGTACTGACAGTCCGCTCATAAAGGCAATGCGGATCAATCCTCAGGCGCTAGCAGAACTGATTTACCGGCAGGCACAGAGCGACACAGACCGCTTCAAGGCGCTGGCAATGACAGGGGCGCAGCAAATCGCCGAACGGCAGGCAAAGCGGGTTAGGCGTCGGCGTTGTTGAGAGCATTCTCGGGCCTGATCGAAGGCGGCCAGGGGCTGTAACTTTTGGTGCTCCGAACTATTGGGTGTATCCTAGGCTGACTAATCGCAGAGCGCTCAGACAGAGCCGGTGCGATAAACATCAGGATTATGGGTATGGAGCAGGGGCTCACCACAATCCTTGTAGCGGAAATAACCGGTCTCGAAAGATCAGACGATACCGGCGGGAGTTCCTCGGATAAAATCCTTGATGATCAAATTGTAGCAGTGGATCGGCTTGTCGCAGACCGCAATGGCGATTTGCTTGGCAATGCAGGCCGAAGTCTTGCAGCCCGATTCACAAACGCATCCGATGCAGTTCGATGCGCAGTCGAACTTCAAGAGACTATCGGTGCATCTGTAGGTGATCATAACGTTCGCATTGGCATCGATCAGGGTAAAATTACGATTGAAAACGGGCAGGTCAGGGGCGATGGATTAACGTCGGCCACCGAGTTGCAATATCGCAATGATGGCGTTGGCATATGCGTCTCCAGTTCAGTGCACGACCGGATAGCTGGCGACGACAGTTTGGCGATTGAGAAGATCGGTGAAGGCAACGATGCCGCCTATCGGATTCGATCCAAGGTATCGGGTGATGGTGCTCCCACCATAAAGACGCCGATACGGCATGTGTGGCGCAATGCGGCATTCGTAGCCGGCTTGGCGGCGGTCCTCATCATCATTGCCGCTGTGACATGGCAGGGCCGATTTACATACGATTTTGAGCCGGCCGACCTAACCAAGTATGAGTTTGAGCTGCCCGAGAAGCCTTCTATCGCGGTGCTGCCGTTCGACAACCTTAGCGGTGATTCTGCAAATGACTATCTCGGGGACGGACTGACCGAGAACATTATTGCTGTTCTCGCAACATCTCCCGATCTGTTTGTCATCGCCCGCAATTCCGTCTTCACCTACAAAGGCAAGCCTACCAAGGTTCAGCAAGTGGCCGAAGAACTTGGTGTTCGTTATGTCATGGAAGGCAGTATCCAGGTTCAGGATGTCCGTATGCGCGTTGTCGCGCAGCTGGTCGATACAATTGATGGCAAACATCTCTGGGCTGACAAGTATGAATACGACCTGAACGACATTTTCACGCTACAGGATGATCTAACCGGGAAAATTCTGGAGGAGATGGAGGTCAGGCTTACCAGGGGAGAGCAGACCCGTGATTGGATTACCCCGTGGCGCGAATATCCAGACGGTTTGGAAATCTTTCGTCTTTTCGTAGAAGGGCGACGGGCATACCAACAATTTAGTTTCGATGGACACCGAAAATCGGAACAGCTTTGGGGCGAATACTACAAGCGTTATCCGCAGGAGTGGGGATCAAATCTTTTAATGGGTTGGATCCACTATCAAAAAATAATCATGCGGCTGACTGATGACATTGTTGGGTCAATTGGAGCGTCGAGGCGCTTCGCCAATCGCGCAATTGAATTCAATGAAGGAAACACCACCGCCGAAGTCCATACGTTGCATGCATCACTCGACATGCTCCAAGGCAAACACGAGAGTGCTTTGACACATGTTGATGAGGCGCTCCAACTACAGCCAGGATCATCAAACACCAACAACGCTGCGGGATGGATCAAAATGAAGTCCGGAAAGACTGCGGAGGGTGTGGAATTGCAGCGGCGCGCTATGCGCCTTGAACCAAGTTATCCACTCAGCATGCCGCTTCAATTGGCGTTTGGATTGATGAAACTTGGGCAATTCGGAGAATCCAACGCGATCTGTCAGAGCATCATAGCCAGCGACGCGAATGCCTGGATCAAGAGTATCGCATTCCACCTTCTCACCTACATCGCTTCTTCTCAGCAGGAATATGATAAAGCCCGAGGCTACGTTAGCGAACTCCTGAAAATCAATCCGAAAGCCAATATCAAAACCTACTATCAGACATGGATGTTCGATGTTCTCGACCAGGAGTTCGTTGACCGATACATGAGTGCTCTTCGCGGTGCCGGGCTTCCTGAAAATCCTCCAGGCACAGACGATTGAGCTGCTCCTCATTTGTGGCAGCCAGGCGTGCCGACGGTTCCGCTAGAAACTTGCCCAAACCACCACCACCACAATCACCGCTGCAGCCAAACACACTGACACAATGCCGTTGGCTGATATACGGAATGGTCCAATCTGAGCGCTAAAGCGGTCAGTGTTGATGGATTTCATCTGGCTCTCCAATCATCGTTCGACTGACGTGATTATAGGCCTGGATTGGGGAGCGTGGATAAGTTCCGCCGTGAAACGGAAAACCAACGATACAGTGCTTTCAGTTGTAGGAATTGGCTACTTGCTTTACCGATGTATCAAATTCTATGTGAAATTTTCGCCCGAAGCGGGCTATTTGATCGACCGTAATTTGTCGGTGAAACGCTTTTTCAAAGTAAAATAGGCATATGCGTCGCGTTCGATAGTGCGACTATGCACATGGTCGAGAATATTCCTATTAACCAAACCCATCAGAATTTTCTTTGCTCGTTGCCAGCGCATTCCGCAAAGCCGAGCCGTTTCAGTAACATTGATTGTACCATGCTCCGCAATATGGTTGATGATGCGTCGCTCGTTTTCAGTGAGGCTGTTGGCCAATGACTCTCCAATGACGTGGTAAGCGTCGCTATCAACAAATTCCTTTCGATGCTCAACGTCGTTTTTCAGAGTCACTTTAACAAAGGCGGCAGTAGATGTTGTTTCCTGAAACACAGGGGCGGGCAGACCTAAGCGCTCCATCGATTCCTTAATACGTCTTGTCCCCTCATGAGCGCACAGCACAAAGCTCATATAAAACATCGCGTCCATTAGGTGCGGGTTACGGGGTGCATGTATCTCGTAGATATTTTCAGGTGTCACCAAGGGCAAAAAACCGCCTGGACTTTCGATTTCCAGCCGGTCATCGAACATCTTGATAACTATATGCATATTTCGAAGATTGTAGGAGCGGTGAACGCACGCGTTGACAATTGCCTCATACCACGCGTCTTTCGGATATTCTGGAGTCGAGATGAACTTACCATCTGACCCGAGACGCATAAACTCTCGGAGCTGACTTTCGACAATCTTCTCCGCCTGCTGAATCAATTCTGGAACGGCACCTTCAATCCAAAAACTTTTAGTTGCATTGTAGTCATTACCAGTCTTTTCGACTTTACCTTCAAAACGCAGAAATCGAATTTTGCAGCCTGGGATCACCGTCTGCGGATCTTTGGCAAACAATAAAGCGCATGCCAGATTGGGTACGAATCCATGAGGCTGTGTACGTCCTAAGCGTCTTAGAGCAAGAATTTCCTCTGACGTATGCGCTTCAGACAAACCGCGCTGACTTCGCACGCTTTCTACGAACTGAGAGCAGAGCGTCCAGTTAAATCCGCTTGGATACGGGAGCGTCGACGGCTCGCTTTCAATTTCTATCTGCCCTTTGGCTAGTTGGAGTTCGCGTTTCTCAGCATCTCCCAACTCCTTTTTTGACGACCCGCGCCGAATAAATGCCTTACCTGCAGTTGTTTCAACGACTTTATCCTCACGATAGAGAACCCGAATTGATACGATAGTGTCCGCCTGGCCCTTTTGGTTTGTGACTGGGATTGTTTTGCACTGATAGCGGGCGTCCGGGCAGTAGATATCTCCGGCTCTCTGGAGATCATTAATATGTCGAGTGGCCGTCGACGAGCATCCTGTAACTCGTCCATCGTTTTCAACGCCGATGAGAATGATGCCGCCCTCTGGTGAGGTGTTTGCCCACATTGAAAAGTAATCGCCAATACTTCTCATATTGTATGAAGCATTTTTTCTTTCTATTCGGTGGTCTTCATCCGCGTCGACGGCAATTTCATTTGACATTTTGTCATGAAGTTCATCGACTGACAGGAGTCTATGAGGATTTTCAACTGGAAATGTAAACTCAAATCCAATTTGAGCTTGTTCATCATTTTGCATTCTATTGTTGTCCGCGCGTTGAGTAAGCGTCGACACCAATATGACCCTTTAGGAACTTCGCTGGAAGGGGGCTTACGAATTGATTGTCAAAAGTACCATTGGAAACGTCTAACGGCGGCACCCTCGCCTGTGTCACTGATATCACGTCCCTACCGCAATTCACCTGCCGCCTGTTCTATCGCTCGTGCAGCCGCTACGATTTCCGCTCGATAACTCAGCAATGCCTCTTCGGATATGCTCGCTAGGGCCAACATTTGGATACTGGAACTCAGCCGGTCCTTAAGCTGCATTTGCAGATCTTCATCGAGATGCACTGTCAGGTAATCTGCCTGCCATTGGAATTGAGCGAGAGCTTCCTGATCGAGCGGATCGAGTCTCAGGGCTAAATGGGCAAGCTGCGATTCAAACAACATCAGCAACGATATGAACGATTCGGTGCAGACGTCACTTCACAGTGCCGTGAATCCATTACATGCTTGCCAGTCCATTTGGGTGAAGACTAAGCGGCTCTCCCAAGACGGAGAAATTGCCTGATTTGTGGCCAACTGACCCCAAGGCTGACTCCCACCTGATTGTCGCTCACCCAAATAGTGTACGCTTTGACTGGGCCTTCAAAGATCTCAGCCTCTATTTCGAATTCATTTGGAAGCCGGGTCTCAGATGGAACACTTAATCGCAGACCACCATCTGAAATATCTCGGATACGGCACGTGCAAATCAAAAGGCCATTGTATTTGATCGAGGCAGCGACATTGCAGTTCGCTCGCTTACCGGCTCTCTGTCTGTCGTGATGCCTGCCTGCATTGTGGCGAACTCCAACATTCGTAACGGTCATGAAGCACCTCGTCTGCTCATTTGTCTTTGCGTCCAGAACCAAGCCCGCGCGAAATATGTGCCAAATCGAGCAAATATTTCCTTACCGAGATTTTAACCCTGGAGCATCCACTGCCTGACAGTTCTTGGCTAGATATAGATTGTAGCCATAGACGGCAGGAAAGCGTGCGAAGTCAGACGCCCGTTAGGCACGGCGTTAGGCATGCATAGAACGCTCTTTGAATTAATTGTTATAAATCAATGATTTATTAATATCAGATGGCGGAGAGGAAGGGATTCGAACCCTCGAGACGGCTTCAAACCGCCTACTCCCTTAGCAGGGGAGCGCCTTCGACCACTCGGCCACCTCTCCAAGAGCGGGGATTATCGACAAAGGGCATGGATTGCAAGGGGTTTCGGCGTACCGCCTGTTTTAGTCACTCGCAGTTACTTGCAGAACGTTGTTGGAACAAAGCAGCCAAATGCAGGTGTTTGTGACACATTCTAGGCACAGGCGCGTTCATCGCTTGTTCCCGAAAACCTTCGCCACAATTTCGCGCTCACGCTCTGGATGCACATACGTCTCAGACAAAAGCCTGTGCGTGCGCCAGTTGCCCATCTTGGCGGCTGTCGGGATGTCGACGCCGTTCCTGATGATCAACTCGGTGGCAAAGCCATGTCGGCCGGCTTCATGGGGTGTCAGCGGCTCGATGCCGGCACGCTCGATCGTCGCGCGCCATTGCCGGTAGACCGTGTGGCGGCTGGCATAGCCGAATACCTTGCGGATGTGCCGGCCGTTGCGCGGCAAATTGGCAATATCGGCGACCATGCCAGGCGACAAATGGGCGCAATGAGATTCGCCGTTCTTTGTGGTGGCAAAGGTGGCGGTTGCGCCGCCCAGGTCAACGTCGTTCCATGTTAGCGAGACTGCATCGCCGATACGGGTGCCGGTTTCAAACATGAAGCGGGCGAGCGCTGCCAGCTCAGCCGGCGCGTTGACGCTAAATCGGTTGATCCAGTCGCGATACCCTGCTCGGCGCTCTGTTTTCTTTTCCGGAAACCGGCGCACGCGAATCGGTGCGCAATGGCCAGCCTCAGCTGCAGCGTTGATGACCGCGCGGGCCGGGGTGATGACCTGTCGGTTCCATGTGGCCGGTGAACAATTTGGATAGATGGCGCGGGCCGCGTGGCGGATTGCTTCCGGCGTGATGTCGGCAACCCGAACGTGTTCCCATCGATCGAGCAATGGCCGCAGAAAGCGATTGTCGCGGGCGGATTGCAGGTAAATTCGCAGCGCCTCGCCGAAGGTTAGGACCGACGCTTTGCCGTGGACAGCGGCGTGACGGTGGCGCCATTCGTCTTTTGCCGCGATGTCCTCGGCGAGCCGCCTGTCAGGCGTTTTCGCAGATCGTCGGATCCGGCGCCCGTCAACGGTGAAGGCATACCACCAGTTATTGCCGCGCCTGTAGATCTGCATGGTTCCGGTTCCTCAAAAATGCGATCGAGATGCTCCGGCAATAAAACCATGGTTTTGCCGAGAATGCGACAGGCGCCCAATTCGCGGGCGCGCTTGCGCAGGGTGCGTTCCGAAACGGTGAAGCCGCGTTCGGCCAGTTTCTCGACCGCATCGGTTGGCGTCATCCCTTGTTCCAGGATCATATTTCAGTCTCCAAACGATTGGCCAACTCCAGTAGAACTTTGGCGTGGCAGGGATGCCCGGTCTTGCACCAGCAGGCGAGGTTCTTGCCGCGTAGGAAATCGAGGTTTTTGAGAATTTCTTGGCGCTTGTCGACAAACTGCTCCGCGGTCATATGGTCAAGAGCGCCTTCAAACGGAACGATCCCTGCCATAAACTTTTCAAACTTTTCTACGCACTCGGCCGCCGTGCCATCCTTGCCGACGACAAAAGGATTGCCGAATGTGGTCGGCCTGGCGACGTTGACGGCCGCTAGGCCGTTGACGCTTTGGGAGTGTGACTGGAGGTCAAAGCCCTTGCGTCGGGAGAGAATGAGGCGAACCGGTTCAACCATGTATCGCTCCAGAGCGTGACAGAATGCGCAGGTTTTGTTCCGCATCGGTTGCATGGCGCGTGGCGTGCGTCAGCGCGTCTCCGGAAAGTCCATTACGGTCGGTGGTTGCCAGCACTTGCGATAGATATGTGATCGATGCGAGGGCACATTCGAGCAATGCGGCCGGCGGCGGTGTCAAGGCGTCTTCAAGTTCAAGCGCCAGTTCGTTTTCCAACGCGGCCGCGTCTTCGGCATCCATCGTGCGGAGTAGAGGCGCAATGGTCATGACATCGTCCTGATCATGCTCGCGATCCATGCGGCATGGCAACCGCCAGCGTGGGACGCAACAGCGCAGATGATTAGAAAAGCGGTGATGGTCGCAGCGATTTGTAGGAGTTCAAGCATCGTTTTTTTGCGGTTTGCGTTGAACGAACACATACGGAGCGCTTAGGCTGGCGTTGGCCAAATCGTGATGCCCGGCAAAGAAATCTGCCATCTGGCGTAGGATATTATCGGGTACCGGTTGCCAGCGATCACCTTCGATAAGGCGCCATTTCACCGTTGCGTTGTTGATTGAGAATTGCAGGGGCATCGTCTCTTCCGGTGTTGGCGTCCGACCGGTTCGGGGTTTGGAACCGGCCGGACTATCGAAACGAACGGGACAAAGCTTTGTGCGGCTGTACCCGTCCACGGTTTTCAGGAAATGGCAGCCCTTTCTTTGTCTGGTTGCTGTTGTGCCGGCGTAACGCGTGACTGAACCGACAGTGATTTCCCGGTTGGGAATTCAAGCGCCGATCTGGCGCACGGATTTGCGCCGGGCCAGCAGGACGGCGGATGCACTGTGACGTTTGACAGCAGCGGCAGATGTGCTCATGCGTTGGGCGACGGATTCGGCGGTAACGTTGTCGCCAGCAAAGGCCATCTCGCGCATCAGGTCGGCGATTTGTTCCACCATATTGCGGCGGCACGTGCGGTCTGGCAGGCAGGCGGGTCGGTAACGGCGGGCGATTGCGGATGGCAGGCAGGCGGGTCGGTAACGGCGGGCGATTGCGGATGGCATTGTCTTTCCCTTATTGCAATTTCGCGGAACGATAAGGGGATAATTGTCCCCTTGTCAACAAGAAAGAGGACAAAAGACCACTTGCGCGTGGTGCGGGAAGGGCACACGATACGGCAACCATGAAAGGAAAATCGTTGAAATTTCTAATCTTATTGGCCTGTGGACTATGCTTAGTTGCATCACCGGCGCTCGCTGAGGAGTGCACTGAGGTTCGCTACGCAAAATCCAAACAGGCAGTCGAACGGGCTTTTGAAGGTGGTATATTTCTCGGTTCGCAAACTGTAGACAATCGACTCCAACTATTTGTCGATGGGTCGACCTGGCGCAATGTCCCGCCTGACGTGCGCATCAACATGGTTGATATGGTGCAGTGTGCTGTGGCTGGTGCGGGCTCTGCTTTGGCCTCTCTCGATGTCGTCACGGCAGACAGTCAACGCCTGGTCGCGCGCATTCGAAACGGGCGGGTATCATTGGTGACCGATTAAACCCCTAGTAGTTCATTTACGGTCAACACTTTGTGGATGGCGATGATCGTCGTGCGTTTGATTTTTACGTTGGCGGTCGGGTTGTGTTTGTCGATGATGATGCTGTCAGTGTTACGCTTGCGAAAAATTCCAATGGTGGCTGCAATATCGCCGTTTTCATTGTTTTTCTGCTGCACGATGACGGCGTCACCGATGCGTGGCGGTTTGTGCGGGTGGATGAATACCAAGTCACCCGGCGAAAACTGTGGTTCCATGGATGAGCCTTCCACATAGAGAGCGTAGATATCTCGGGCAGAGGCCAGCGCCGGAGGTCGGCGAACCCAATCAATAACGCCAGTATCAAGCTGAAACGCACCTGCCGCGTGAGATCCTGCCGCTGTGCCCATGACCGGCACGTTGCTGGGCATAGCTTCGCGTGGAGGAAAATCACGCGGCGCGGCGCGGACTTCGCTTCGCGCAGGTGCTGGGTCGTCAGTGCGCGCCAGCAGCCATTCCGATGTTGTTCCCAACACTTCAGCAATTGCGCTTAGATTTTCGGCGTTCGGTGTGGAATCCGGCCGCTCAAACAGTTTTCGCAGGTAGCTTCGATCAAGGCCTGCTTTTTCGCTGACAGCGGTCATCTTCTGGCCGGTCTCTTCAAGCTTCTGTCTTATTCGCTCGTGGATGGTATTTGACATGAAGGGGATTATCGTCCCCTGTGGATAATGTATCGAGGGGAAAATAGAGTTGACAAAGGGGACAAGTGTCCCTCATGTTGTGCGGCTATGAACGTAGCCACCGATTCCATAAGCAGCCCACAACCGAAAAGTGCTTTGATTAGCAATTTGCTGTCCATTGCCGATACGTATCTAGGCAAGGTTGGTATCGCTGAATCGACATTATCAAAACGAATACTGAATCGCAGCTCGTGGCTGGCATCCTTGCGCGCCGGCACCAGCGATCTCGGCACTGCACAACATGAACGCGCCATGCAGTGGTTTTCCGACAATTGGCCGGAAAATGCAGTTTGGCCAGAGAACGTCGACCGGCCGTCGCCAACAGCGGAGGCGGCAGAATGATGACCTCCGCTGCACAGATCGCTGCCGATGCGGCACTGAAACGCAACCCTAGTCTCAGCGATCCCGAGACTTTTCCTCCCGGGGATGCGGCAACTGCGCCGGAGGCCAAAACCTCCGGCGCCTCTTGTGTCTCGAATACGTTGGCGCCGATCGAACTGTCCGAACCGTTGCTGCTGCTGATCAGGGTGATCGCAACACACAATGGTCTGCCGGTGGAAACCCAGCTGCACCGGCTGATTGAGTTTGAAGCACGCCGTATCGGCCTGGGCAAGCTGGCGCGTGCAGCGGCCAACCATCCCGAATCCCTTGTCGACAAGAACTGCGAAGACAGCGCCGTAACCGTCCACATCGCACCATTGCCTGCCGTTGCCCGCCGATATCAGGCCTGCGCCAAGCAAGGGAAGCGACCATGATTTGGGCGTTGGTCATCGCTGGGCTTTGGGCTGTCGCCGTGTGCGGCATTGCGTTGGCTGGCATGGTGGTGACATTGAAAATACGCGAGCGCGGCGACTTGATACTCACACTCGCGCTCGCGCCGGGGCTGCTGGCGGCAGCAGCCTTTTCGATTCTGTATTTGTTGCCGCATGTTGTGGCGCTTCTGGGCGGAGGCATCTGACCATGCCGGCTGCCCCTCTTTGTTCCCAAAGTATCTGCGTATCGGGAGAGTCTCATGTTGTTCGATCCGAGTTGGCAATCCTCCATCACCTCAACCATGGTTCAATCAACCATGGAGGTGCCCGCAATGTCTTGCGGAAACGGCGCAAAGTTTTGCGGAAATGGCGCAATCAATTGCGCGATCGACATCGACGGCCTGATCAGATTTGCCACGTTTCATTTCCCGGTTGCCACCGCGGCCAATCTAGCCGCCGTTTCCGGCGCGACCGTTTCGACGGCGGAAAAGTGGCTGCGCGGCGAAACCCTGCCATCCGGAACATTTCTCGCGGCGATGATCGCAGCCTTTGGCCCTTCATTCGTGGCCGCATGCGTGCCCGGCGCCAAAGCCTGGGCAGAACAGGCTGCGCGGGATGAACGGATCAAACAGCTCGACGCCGAAAAAGAACGGCTTCTGGCGGCGGAATAACAGCCGCTGGCCGGATGCCGGCGACTATTCACTAGTCACTTTTTTATCGCCTGGCGGCGCATGCGCCGACGATCTAGCGCGCGCGGCGATCGAGGGTGTGGACGGATTCCCAGAATTTTCAACCGAAAGGAGGCCGGTATGAGCCGGGTTTTGCGCACGTTTAGACAGATGATTGGGCTTTTGAGTCGTGGTGACTTCGACCGGAAACTCAATGAGGAAATGGCGAAGTGCATTTGCGCGCTGGAGGACATGCCAGCCGACAAGGGCACTGCAACGATGACGGTGACGATCAAGTTGAATTACGAACTTGGTCGCATCGATATCGACCCGACCGTCAAGACCAAACTGCCGGAAACCGCCAAGTTCATGAAGACGCCGTTCTGGGCGCTCGATGGTGAACTATCCCTCGAACATCCCAATCAGATCAACATGTTTGCCGAACCGAAGGTGGTCGGCACCTCTGATGGCGAAGCAGACGACGCTGAAGCCGAAACCGCCTGAAAGGAAAATCCATCATGCAGGATACTACTGAAAATACACTGAGCGGTGATCGTTCAGCGGAATCCATCAAACTCTTAACAGCCTTAGCTGTTGAAGGTGCCAGCCCGACGGTCACGCCGATCGTGACCAAAGGATTGGGCGAGGGTCTGCCTGAAACCGTTCCCGTGGCGTTCGATCGCAAATCACAGACGTTCAAATCGCTCAAAGATCTGATCGAAGAGCATCGCCAAAAACCGCAGCGCCGCAAGGGCATCGCTACGGTTGAAACGCTGGCCAGTTTCGTTGCCCTGATTGATCGCCACAAGGACAAGGACAGCGTGATCTTCGGCAAGACCAGCTGGCCGGAACCGAAGCTGACGGCAGTGATCGATTATCACACGATTAAGGGTGATCCGCGCTTTGGTGAGCATCGCATAGTCTATGCTTTCCCGCTGACCGAAGAGTTCAAGTCGTGGGTCAACTTCAATGCCAAACCTATGGATCAGGAAGCCTTCGCCGCATTCATTGAGGAACATGCCGCCGAACTTGCTGCGCCGGAAGATGGCGAGCGGTCACTTTATGAACCGCTGTTCAAGGAACGCTTTGCAACACCTTCGGAACTTCTGCTGCTGTCGCGCGAACTGGAAGTTCATGTTGAGGCCAGGGCCAAACAGGGTATTCGTCTCCAGACCGGTGAACGCACCATCGAGTTTTCAGAGGAACACCAGAACTCCAAGGGCGAAAAGATCACCGTGCCCGGAATCTTTATGTTGTCCGTTCCGGCGTTTATCGACGGTGATCCGGTGCGGATCCCGGCGCGACTGCGTTACCGCGTGGCAGGTGGCAGCATCAAGTGGTTCTATCAGTTGCACCGTTGGGAAAGCCATCTGCGCGAACAGGTTGGCTATGACCTGAAAGACGCGGCGGACAAGACCGGGCTGCCGTGGTTTGAAGGTGCTCCGGAGTAAGTGCCGATGGCAGGGGCAATTGCCACAAAAGAGCGTGCCGTTTCGCTTCCAACTCTGGTGAAGCGGGCGGCACGTAAGCTGGAGAAGGCGCAGAATGCCGCACAGGTGCTTGGTGCGCGGGCTGAAATCCGTGCCGGCTACTCCATGGCCAAAATCAAGGCGCGGCTGCAAAAGGCCAGCAAGGCGCACAAGAGCCTGATTGCCGATACGCACCGGGCACAGGCCGACTTGCTGCAATTGGAGGCGGAATCGAACCGCCGGTTGGCCGATGAATATGACGCAGCGCAAGCTAATGGTGAAGCCTCCAAAGGCCGTCCGAAAAGTCTTCCCAATGGGAATACTTTTACACTCGCCGAGGCTGGCATAACCGCCAAGGACATCTTTTTGGCGCGTCAGATCCGTGATGTGCTGGCGGCGGATTCAAACGTTATCGAAACCGTCCTGACCGCGATGCTGGAAAAGGGTGATGAACCAACGCGCAACGCGCTCAAAAAGCAGCTTGCGCCGGTGATCAAAAGACTGCGTGACGAAACGACAGCCGGCAAGAAATCGCGCCGCAATGATCGCGAACGTGATTTGGCCAAACGGCAGCGGGCGCTGCCGAAAAAGCGATATGGGCTGATCTGCGCAGACCCGGCGTGGAAATTCAAACCCTATTCTCAGGAATCCGGCATGGACCGGGCGGCCGACAATCACTATCCGACCATGGCCACGGATGAGATCTGCGAACTAAACGTGGATGCCATCGCCGCGGATGACTGCGTGTTGTTCCTATGGGCAACAGCACCAATGCTGCCGGACGCGCTGACCGTGATGTCGGCCTGGGGCTTTGTCTACAAAACCCACATCATCTGGCGAAAGGCCGAACTGAAACCGTGCTCCAGCAAAGACCAGGCCAAGCGCGATATGGGAGGCCAATCGGCCGGCCTAGTGCTCGGCACGGGCTATTGGTTCCGCAATGCGCATGAACTGCTTTTGGTCGGGACGCGCGGCGCAATACCGGCGCCGGCAATCGGTACGCAATTTCCCTCGGTCATCGACTCTCCGCCGCTGCGCCATTCGCAAAAGCCGGACCGATTTGCCGAGCTTATGGAAACCTATTTTCCGAACCTGCCGAAGATTGAGCTGAACCGCCGCGGCCCGGCCCGGCCCGGCTGGGATGCATGGGGGAATGAAGCAAATGAAGCCTGATTTTTCACCGAACATGCTGAAGTTATATCTGGAGTGTCGAACGATAATCCGGATGTTGCAGCGTGAAGAGACGCTTGCGCGCGCACAGCGAGCGGTTTTCAAAGACATTGCCGGTGCTGCCAAAGTGACAAGACGGGCCGTGCAATTGGCGGCGATCGGTCGACTAAAACGAGCTTCGACACGAGCGGCGATTTGGGCCGTGTTGAATCATTTCCCTTGTGATCATGGCGTGACGCTGACTGATGAGGGAGGGCAATTAAATGCCTGATGTCGATTTTGCTCGCTTTGGACAAGACATCAAACGCGCATTGGGCAACCGGTCCTATGCCCAGGCGGTGGCCGAATACCCGTGGCTCAACCGCGGCATGTTGAGCCGTGCGGTTAATGGGCAAAAACTGTCGGCTGCAAGTTATCTGGCGCTTTGCTTGGCGTTCGATCTCGATGTTTGGACGGCGTTCTCACGCGAGAAACCGATGAGTGCGGCGGCGAAAGTCAAGTGTATAAAAGACATATTAAATCATACTGTTACAGCAGATGCTTCCCGTGAAACGGAGGCCGCACTGTGAAACTTGAACGCATCCCATGGATCACAAAATTCTGCGAAGCAGAAACCCACCAACAGCGCGCCGAGGTTCTGTTGACCATGCCCGTGCAAACGCTGAGCCGCTATCATGAAGTGCTCGAACGCAATTGCATGGTTACTGGATTCACCGCCGGAACCGTCTACATCGAATGTTTGCGGACCTGCTACTGCAGTGAGCGGTACCGTGGCGAATATGCCAAAGGTTCCAGCAATTTGGCCAAGGCCCACAACGTCTTGCTTCAGTTTCTGGAGGGCAAGCTGTGATTGAGCGTTTTGGCAATGACATCGAACTGATCTGCGACGAATGTCCCACGATATTTCCGGGTGTGTTTGATCGCCGAGACCGCGACGTCATGATGGCAGATGCTAAGGCCGCTGGTTGGCGATCGTTCAAGCGCGATGGCAAGTGGAGAAACGCCTGTCCGACCTGTGTTCGCCATTTTGCCCGGCTGCACCAATCGGGGAGGCTGGTTTGAGCATCGACGTCATGAACTGCGTATGGAAGCATGCGCCGGTGGCGTCGGGCGAGTTTGCCGTTTTGCTGGCGCTGGCCGACTATGCCGATGAGAACTGCACCTGTTATCCAGGCGTGGAGACGCTGGCAGCGAAGGCTCGGTTAAAGCCGCGTCAGACGCAGAATTGCGTGAAATCCCTAGCCAAAACCGGTCTGATCACCGTCGAGCGCGGGGCTGGACCGAAGGGGTGTAACCGCTATCGCGTCGAGGTAGAGACAATCCGCGCCCGTTCGATCCGCCAAGACGCTACCCAGGCCATAAAATCGGCAATCAATGATGACGATGCGGATGTTGAATCAGATGATGATCTGGGTGAGGGGGGTGCAAATATTGCACCCCCGCAATCTGCGACAGGGGGGGTGCACTCCAGTGCGTCAGGGGGTGCAATGGAGTGCACCCAAACCATCATAGAACCATCAAAGATTCCATCAGATGAGAGAGAGCGCGCGCGCGCGAACAATGATTTGGATGGGGAAAATGGCAAAACGGAAACACCGGTGCCTGATGAAAATCCGAAAGCGGTCGAGCGTGAATTTGAAAAGTCGTTCCGCGACTGGCCAACTTCGATTTCCGATTCCAGACCGGCGGCTTTGACCGAATGGCGCAAACTCACACCGGATGAACGCCAAATGGCGGCGTTGGAAGCGGACCGATATCGCACAGCCTGCCGGGCGACGGGCCGCAAGGTGGTTTGCGCCTTTGCGGTCTATCTGCGCGAAAAGCGCTGGGCCGATCTGCCGGAACGAGAGCCAGAGCCACTGAAGCCGGTTGAGGCACCGCCATTCGGCAAGCTTTGGACCGCAGAGCGCATGCGCCGGCTGTTGGCCGGTCCCGAAGTGACCGACTATCCGCTGACCGCATTTGAGCAGAAATCCATAGATGCCGGCACGATGGATCGCAAAACGGTGATTCGCGGCAAGCAGGTGCATCAGGGTTGGCCGACAATCAACCGGATGGATGATTTGGCGGTTAGCCGAAAGGGGCTGCAGCTGACGCCAGAGCGGGCGGTGTCGCTTGAACAGGCTGGCATGGAATCGGTTAAGGTTTCGGAGCCTGATGAAGTTTCCGAAAAATGGGAAGCGTGGAAAGCGGTCTTTGATCAACGCGCTTGGCCTTGGCTGCCTGATCCGGGCACCCAGCCTTATGTGTGGCTACCGGCAGGTGGGCCGGATGGATTGGCTGAATTCGAGAAAGCGGTGCGAGGCAAGACGGATGATGGCGGCGAGCGACTATCGGCTTAGCGAACGCGAGGAACGTGCGTGGGCAAGAACACAAGCGCATGCCGATATGCGCCGATGGTTGCGAGATGAAGCAGCAGCGCGCGATGCTCAACGGTTCTGGTTTTTAGTGCGGACCAAACGTGATTCGGGTGAATGGAGCGCTGATTCTGTCGCCAGACAGCTTATTAATGCTGGTATCGAGGCATGGTGCCCTGTGGAAAAAGCAGTCAAGCGACTGCCGAGGCGACAAACATTCGTCGATGTATTTGTGCCAATCTGGCCAAAGTATCTGTTAGTGAAAACGGTTCGTGCTGCATCAGCACATTTGGGCGTGATGACTTTCGACGGCGTCGATTGCCTGCTTGGCAAGGATGAGGAACCGATCGCGCTCAGCGAACGGATCATCAAGGAAATCAAGGCGATTGAAGCCGATGTCAACAATCCGAACCGCAAGCGGCCGAGCAAATTCCATCAAGGTGATCAGGTCTTGGTCAGGCGCGGACCTTTCTCAGATTTTGTTGGAATGGCATGTGGACCGGAGGATGAACAAAACAGAGTAGATGTCGAGCTCGATATATTCAATCGGTTAACGCCATGTCGTATCGGGGTTGACGATTTGAAAAAGCTGGCATAGCCATTTCGACCCAAGGCCACTGACCGCAGGACGAAGGCGCATCGATTGATGCGTGCAACGCCGCGACAACCCTGGCAACCGTAAGGGCGATCTGCTCAGGCGCGTTGCTTCCCGAAGCGAAGCTATGGGCTTCTCTCCAATCAGCAAGTGACATTCAATGCCGACAATGCCGGCAACCTTCCGGCCATCGCACGCACCAAAGCGTGGTGATGCAAAACGTGAGCATGACAAACGCCGAGGCAGCGCACGTGATCGTGGCTATACCCGCCAATGGGATTTGGCGTCAGCTGAACACCGACGAAAAAATCCACTGTGCATAGGGTGTTCGGCGGTGGGGCGAACGGTGGCAGCAGAACTCGTTGACCACATTGTTCCGCATCGTGGCGACATGGAATTGTTCTGGGATGAAGACAATTGGCAATCTTCCTGCAACTGGCATCACAATGCGGTCAAGCGTCCACTCGAAGATCTGTTCGACAAAGGCGCGCTGGTGGCATCAGACCTGAAGCTTGATGGTTCAAAAGCTATCGAAATGACGCAACGGCTGGACCCGTAGGGTAGGGGGTGGGGTCAATCTCTCAGGCCCTGCCAGCTGGGACCGACCGCCAAGCCGTTTTTTTTTGGGCGCAGGTTTCGGGAAACTTTTTTTGAGGACAGATGATCAATGGCACGTCGAGGACCGAAGCCGGAGCCGGCAGCGGTAAAGGAAGCAAAGGGAAACCCGGGCAGGCGACCTGTCGGGACTGATCCTGTTGCGCCGACCGACCTCTCAACAGCTAAGGTGGAAATGCCGCGCTGGCTGACCGGTCAGGGTAGAATAATCTGGAACCGCCTTGCGCCTAGGCTTACGGCTCAGAAGCTGTTGTCTGCCTCCGATGCGGAAACCTTTGCTCGCTACTGTCGCAACTTCGCTCGCTGGCTGAAAATGCAAAAGGAGCTCGACAAAGAGGGCGAGACCTATGAGAGCGAGAGCGCGCACGGTAAATTGAAACGTGCGCACCCGGCGTTTCTGATCTCGGATCGGTTGGAACGAATGATGATGGCGGTCGAAGATCGGTTCGGGTTGAACCCGGCTGAACGTCAACGCATTTTTGCTGTTCGCGCAAACAAGGGATTCACCGATGATCTGTTTGCAAAGCCATCAACTTTGCCTGGCGAAAAACCAGTTTCTGCACCACCGCAAGAAACTCACAAACCCGCTGTTGGTTTCTTAAACTAGTGAATGGCTGGCAAGCGACCAAGCCGGAAACGCCAGACTAAAACACCGGCCAAGCCTGGCGGCGTTCACTACTCGGCAGTGTGGGATCTGCCCAACGGTATTTGGCGTGACGGTGATTTCTGGTTTGATGAGCGGGCAGCAACTGCTGCCGTTGACTTTTTTGCCAACCACCTTTGCCTGACGGAAGGGGAATTTGCAGGTCGTCCATTCATCTTGGAGACTTGGCAAGCAAACGATATCATCCGGCCCCTGTTTGGCTGGAAGCGAGCAGACGGAACGAGACGATATCGCCGCTGCTACGTCTGGGTTCCACGCAAGAACGGCAAGACCGAGTTGGCAGCGGGCGTCGCATTGTTGGTCTTGGTTGGTGACGCTGAAGAGGCGGGGCAGGTATTCTCGCTAGCAACCAACAAAGAACAGGCGTCTCTGGTTTTTGATAAATCCACTTCGATGGTTGGCAAATCAAGCACCCTCTCCAGTGAGTTGGAGTGCCTGAAACCATCGATTTACTGTCCGTCGCTGAACGCATCGTTCAAACCACTATCGGGCAAACCAACCGGCAAGCACGGCTTGTCAGTATCAGGATTGATCGGCGATGAAATTCACGAATGGGTGTCGGGCGAAGCGTATCAATTCCTGCACGATTCGGAGAGTGCCAGGCGCCAACCGATAGAATTTTTGATCTCGACCGCCGGTAAGAAAGGTACATACGGCGAAGAGGTTTGGGACGAATGCCAAAAAATTCTCGACGGAACGATTGAGGATCCCGAAACGCTTGTTGTTGTCTATGCAGCGTCGGAAGATGATGACTGGACGTCACCGGAAGTTTGGAAGCGCGCCAATCCCAACCTGGGTGTCTCGAAAAAAATCGAGTTTATGGAAACCGAATGTCGGCGAGCGCAACAGCTTCCGCGACTGGTCAATGGGTTCAAGAACTACCAGCTCAATCTATGGACAGACCAAGCGACACTATGGTTGCCGTTGAAAGCAGTAGACGATACGGGTCGCGAATTTGGTTGGGACGTCTGCGCTGGCTCAGTCGGTTGGAAAAAACTCGAAGACAGGCTTGCCGGCAAACGCTGTTTTGGTGGTCTCGATCTGTCGGCAGTCCAAGACTTGTCGGCACTGATTTGGTGGTTTCCGAAGCAAGAGGGATTGAAAGTTCCAGCTGTTCTTTGTCGCTTTTTCAAACCAGCTGATCTGCTGAAATTGCACGGCAAACGCGACAAGCTGCCCTATGACCGATGGGTGAAAGAAGGTGCCCTCACCGCCACGCCCGGCAACGTGGTTGATTACGCTGTGATCAAGCGGCAGATTTTTAAAGACGCAGAAAAGTTCGAAGTTGCAAATGCCGGGGGATATGACCTTGAGAAAGGTCAGGGATCACTGGCAATGGATCCCTGGAACGCAACGCAGCTGGCGATTGAAGTTCAAGAGGAAGGCTTACCGGTCGTTTTTGTACGGCAGGGAATGTACTCACTGGCGGGACCATCGGCCGAACTGGAACGGCTGGTATTATGCAACGGCTTTCATCATGGCGGTCATCCGATTTTGCGCAGACATGCACAGGTTGTCGCGGTGGTTTCGGATGAAAACGACAACATTAGACCGGCTAAAAACAAATCGAACGAACGGATCGACGGCATTGCGGGACTGGTCAACGCACTCGCGATTGCACTCAAAGACGATGGTGGCGATGCCGTCACTCCATGGGATGAAGATGAAAATTTCAAACTGGCGAGCTGATGGGTTTTCTTGATTTCTTCCGAAGCGAGAAACGTGGCGAAGTACCGGCGGGTTCTGTGCCAGTATCGTCTTCGAACTTCCTTGAACTGATAACCGGATTCGCAGGCGCATCGTCCGCTTCGGGTGTTTCAGTCAACATTGAAAAGGCGCTTGGTGTAACGCCGATATGGGCAGCAGTAAATTTTCTATCAGGCACGCTCGCCGGCTTGCCACTCAATCTTTATCAACGTGACAAGAAAGACGGTCGCAAAATCCTAAAAGGCGGTCTGGCGACGATGTTGCATGACGCGGTGAATGAAGAACTCACGTCGTTCGCATGGAGGAAACGGCTTTTTGATCAAGTGTTCACTGGTGGTCGCGCACTCACTTTCATCGAACGAAATCAGCGCAATGAGATTACCAATCTTTGGCCGTTGGATCCAAATCAGACGAAGGCGAAACGCGAGGGCGGCCGGACGTTTTATGAGAGCAAAGACGGGACTGCGACCAATACCTATCAGGCCGCAGAGATCATCGATATTTCGTTCATGCTGAAGTCGAACGGACTGGCGCATCGCGGTCCGATAATGACCAATAAGGATACGATCGGCCTGGCGATCGCCGCTACCAATTACTCCAGCAAGTTTTTCCAGAACGGCGGCGTGCCACCGTTTGCAGTCAGCGGCAATTTTCAATCTGCTAAAACAATGGGACGCGCTGCATCGGATTTCGCCGACGCCGTTCGCAAAGCCTCAAAAGAAGAGCGGCTGGCGCTGGTACTACCGGCAGGTCTCGAAATAAAATCGCTCGGGGTTGATCTTGAAAAAGCGCAGATGGTTGAGCTGCAACGTTTTTTGATTGAACAGATCGCTCGCATCTACTCGTTGCCGCCGATATTTCTGCAAGATCTAACCCACGGCACATTCACCAATACCGAGCAGCAGGATCTGCATCTGGTCAAACACACGCTTACCCGGTGGGTCAACGATTTTGAACAGCAGCTTAATTTGAAGCTGTTCGGCCGCAGCAATACCCGCCGTTATGTGGAAGCCAATATCGATGGCTTGTTGAGAGGCGATTTCAAAACCCGAATGGAAGGCTACGGCCAGGCGATCAACAGTGCGGTGATGCGGCCGAATGAAGCTCGCCGCAAGGAAAACCTGCCCGATGATCCGGATGGCGACAAACTGATGATCCAGGGTGGGACCGTCGCCATTGCAAGTCAAAACACCGAACCGCCACAGGAGCCGCAAGATGGAGCGTGAAATCCGGGGAGGAATCCCAGCAGAAATCCGTGCAGATGATGATGGAATAAAGGTTTCAGGGTACGCTGCTGTTTTCAACGAGACGGCCGAAATCGGGTCATGGTTTCGCGAGCGGTTTGAACCGGGGGCATTTTCCGAGGCGCTCAAAGACAGCGATGTTGTCTTTTTGATCAACCATGAAGGGTTGCCACTCGGACGCACAAGAGCTGGAACGCTCGACCTCAAAGAGGATGACAAAGGTCTTCACATGTCAGCCGAACTGGATGGTGAGGATCCTGATGTAAAATCCATTGTCGGCAAAATGAAGCGCGGCGATCTCGATAAGATGTCAATTGCATTCCTGCCGGAAATCCAAGAATGGGACGATACACAGGATCCGCCGCTGCGCACGATCAAAAAGGCTCAACTGTTTGACGTGTCGATCGTCACTCAGCCGGCTTATGAGGGAACCGAAATCGGATTGCGCAGTCTCGAAGCGCACCGCAAAGACCAGCGTCAACACAATTTCCATGCGACGCAAAGGCGCCGTCGCATGAAAATGGACCTCGCTCTGAGAGGGCGAGAGAACGGCAAGTAGCGGCCTGCTGCTGCCCATCAACTTTCCACAGAACTGGAGACACCAATGTCTAAAGCACGGCTCAAAGAGCTGCGCGAGAAGCAGGCTAATATTGCCACGAACGCTCGCGCGAAATACGACGAAATCACCGACGACACGCCGGAAGAGCGTGCCTCTGAAATCGAAACCGAATTCGACGCGATGATGAGCGATTATGACAAAATCGGCAAAGACATCGAACGGTTGGAGCGTAGCGAACGGGCGCTTGATCTGATCAATCAACCGGATCCTCGCCGACCACTTGGTAACGACATCATTGTGCCGACAAATGATCCGGGTAATGCACCGGATTATCGCACCGTCTTCCACTCCTATTTGGGAGCGCAGGGGCAGCTTGGCATGCTTTCTCCTGAAGAGCGTGCCATTCTGCAGGCCGGTTTTGCCGAAGCCGACGTGAAACCCGAGCATCGCGCTCAAACATCAAGCACCAATTCGGAAGGTGGCTTTACCGTTCCTGAAGAGCTGCAGAATATTCTGATCAAATCAATGGCCATGTGGGGTCCGATGTATGATGCAGACATCTGCACGACGATCAACACAACCAGCGGCAACAATCTGCCTATGCCGACCGTTAACGACACCGCGAACACCGGCGCAGCCGCGCCGGCCCAGGGAACAACCCTGACCGATGATGGTGGCAAGGATGTCACATTCGGACAGAAGCAACTCGAATCCTACAGCTTCGATACCGAATGGATCCGTGTTTCGCTCGAACTGGCGCAGGACAGCATTTTTGCCATGGAAGAACTGCTCGGAAATCTGCTTGGCGAACGCTTGGGCCGGACGGCGAACAGTCAGTTGACCACTGGCACCGGATCGTCTGCACCGAATGGCATCGTAACGGCGTCAAGTCTTGGTGTTACGGCAGCCGGTGCCAATGCGATCACTTGGGACGAAACTATTGATCTGGAACATTCGGTTGATCCGGCGTACCGCCAAAGCCCGAAATGCCGCTGGATGTTCAACGATGGCACGTTGAAAGCGCTGCGCAAATTGAAAGATGGTGACGGCAACTATCTCTGGCAGATGGGAGACGTGACTAAAGGTGTGCCGGCTTCGTTCAACGGTCGCCCGTACAGCATCAATCAGGCGATGGCTAGCCTTGCCACCGGCAACAAAACCATGTTGTTCGGTGACTTCGGCAAGTACTTTGTTCGTAAGGTTGGCACTGTGCTGATTGGCGCGCTTCAGGACAAGGATTTCTGGCCGGGTTTCGGTGTTGCCGGCTACATCCGTTTTGATGGCGAACTCGGCGATACTGCTGCCGTCAAGCACCTGATCCAGGCCTGATCTGGTTCGGCTTATCATGACGGGCCGTTTGCGCGGCCCGTCTCATAAACCGAAGGAGAAGACCATGAAGGTGAAACTGTTGACCAGCCGTGCTGGACTCGATTTCTCGCAGAACCGCGACGAAGAAATTGAAGTGTCGGCCGCCGAAGGCAAGCGTCTGATCGAGGCAGGGCAAGCTATTCCGGTTCGTGCGGCGAAGGTCCAAACGACCTCCAAGCGCTCCAAGTCCGAAAAGACCAGCAAGACAGACTGATCTGCTATGCGCGCATTGCCAGAATATCTGCTGACCACGGAAACTCCAGCGACCAAGTGGGCTGTCACTCTTGACGAGGCGAAGCAGCATTGTCGTGTGGACAGTGACGACACGGAAGATGACGCCGTACTGACGCGCCTCATCAAGGCGGCGACTGATATGGTCGAGCAGCAAGCTGGCAAGGCGCTACTTGAACAGACATGGAACCTGTTGATTGCTGCACCGGATGGCGCGGGGCATCTGCACTTGCCGCTGACTCCTGTGATCTCCGTCGACGACATCAGCTATTTTGACAGGGACAACGTATCGCAATCTGCGACGGTCGGAGATTTTCAGCTCTACAAGGATGAAGATCACGCCTGGCTGGAGCCAAAACAGGGAAATGTCTGGCCGGCGACCTATGCCCGTCATGATGCAATTACAGTGCAGTTTAAGGCTGGCTTTGGAGCGAACGAAACAGACGTCCCGGAAAACTTGCGACAGGCAGTGCTGTTGACAGTCGGTCACTGGTTTGAGAATCGCGAGGCGATTGTTGTTGGCACGATTGCCGCGGAAATGCCTTTGACTGCACAACACCTGATCGATCTTAGCCGTAAAGGCTGGTTTGGCGGTTGACACTTATTACGCAACTGTAATCGGAGAATTTGAAGATGGCTGATCTCAGCATTACCGCTGCCAATGTGGTGCGCGGAAGTTCATCACAAACAGAAGCAGGCGACGCCGGTGCAACGATCACTGCCGGGCAGGTGGTCTATCGCGATTCTTCCGATGGGAAATACAAACTCGCTGATTCCGATTCCGCAACGGCTGCAGTGCGTTCACCGCGAGGGGTTGCACTGAATGGTGCATCGGATGGACAGCCGCTGACGATCCTGAAAAGCGGCGATGTGACGATCGGTGCCACGCTGACACCTGGCGTCAGTTACTACCTTTCGGACACGCCAGGTGGAATTGCGCCATATGCCGACCTGGCGACCGGGGATTATCCGGTGATCATCGGCATTGCAAAATCGGCTTCAGTGCTCGCGGTGAAGTTTAACGAAGCCGGCGTCGCGCTCTAGGTCATTGTCATGGGTGCGGGTCAACTCGATCGCCGGATCACGATTGAGCGTTTCGGTACGGCGACAAACAGCTTCAATGAAGAGGTAGAGTCTTGGTTTGACTTTACGACCGTTTGGGCAGGGCGAAAAGATGTGTCGGATGGCGAACGATACGCGGCAGGCGTCGTCGGCTCTTTTTTGATGACGCGATTTCGGGTCCGATCTTCCACAAAGACACGTTCGATCATGCCTAAAGACCGTATCAAGTACGGCGGCGACCCCGAAAATCCCGACATCTGGAACATTACAGGCGCAAAGGAAACGAAAGAAGGTCGCGGCCGCTATATCGAAATCACCGCAACCCGCGATAACGGCTGATGTCTGTCACAATTAAAATGGAAGGCTTTCGTGAACTGGATCTCGCGCTTGGCAAATTACCGCAGGCGACTGCCAAGCGGACCATGCGCAAGGTTTTGAAAACAGCAGCTCAGCCAATTGCTGATGCAGCCTCACGAATTGCACCCGATGACCCAGCGACGCCAGCGCCGGATCTGCATCGATCGATCGGCGTTTCGCACCGCCAAAAAACAGGGCGTCAGCGCAAGTTCACAAAAGAGGGAAAGAACGAAGCCAACATGTATGTCGGGCCGACTGCAGATGGCTACCCGCAAGCGATGATGCAGGAATTCGGAACGGCTCACCATTCGCCACAGCCTTATATGCGCCCAGCCTGGGATAAGCACCGCAATGGTGCGTTGAACACCATCAAAGCCGAGCTTGGCAAGGAAATCGTCAAAGCCGCGGCCAGACTGGCAAAAAAGCGCGCGAAAGCCAGCAGGTAACATCTTATGGAAGAAGCCTTGGTTGCCCTGGTGATCGCAAATACCGGTGTGTCTGGAATCGCTGACTCACGCATTTGGTGGGCGCGCGCTCCCCGGTCAAAGCCTCAGAAACCCTACGCGGTGATGCGCCGAATAGGCAACCAACCTGATTACCACATGAAAGCCGCCTCGGGGCTTCATGAAAGCCGCGTGCAGATCGACAGCTATGGAGAGACTTACGAAAGCGCAAAGTCACTGGCTCGGGCGCTTCAGGCGGCTGTTTCAGGACTCAACGATACCGTATCAGGCAGGCGGTTTCAGGGCATTTTCATCGATAACGAGCGCGACCTTTCCAATGAAGAGGAGCCTGGCGCCGTCAAACATCTGTTTGCAGTGAGTTTCGACATCACAATCTGGCATGACTAGGAGAAAACGACCATGACAAATGCAGCAATAGGTCACGGATCGGCGTTTGAACGCTCCGACGACAATACATCAGGTGGTACCTTTGCCACGGTTGGTGAAGTGCTGAATATCGGCGGACCAGGGCTTGCCAAGGATGCTGTAGACGCCACGCATATGGCGTCACCCGAGCGCTGGCGAGAATTTATTTCAGGTCTAAAGGACGGTGGCGAGGTATCTGTCGAACTTTCGTTCGATCCGGACGATGCGACCACGACAGCAGCTTTGGCCGACTGCAACAGCGATGTCGCTGGTTACTACAAAGTCACATTTCCGGATACGACCGCGTGGGGTTTTGCCGCTATTGCCACCGGTTTGGAGGTTGGTGTTCCGCTCGATGACAAAATGACGGCGACCATCACCTACAAGCTGACCGGCAAGCCTGGGTTTATCGCGTAGTCATGGCTAACTCTCACAAAGGCGAAGTTGCCGTCAAAACTGCCGACGCGAGCTACATTCTTCACTTCTCAACCAACGCGATCTGTGAACTTGAAGACGTGCTTGAAAAACCGGTCATCCAGATCGTGGCGGAGTTTGAGAACGAAGAAAATGTCGGCATGAAGATTGTCCGATATCTGGTGTGGGCCGGTCTCACAACAAAGAACCCGGGCATGACGGTCGAGGAAGCTGGCGATATTCTTGATGAGGTCGGTTACGCTCTGATGATGGATAAAGTCGGTCTTGCCATGCGGCGGTTTTTCCCGGATCCGGAGGGAGATGAAACCAAAAACCCTCAACCAGCGAAAGCCGGATAGACTGGCTTTCGCTGCAACAGGAATGGGTTGCGGCCGGACAGGACAGCGATCGATTTTGGCGGCTGTCTCTGCGTGAGATTCACAACGTATTTGCTGGCGTGAAGCTGCGCAATGAACGCGAGTGGCAACAGATCGCCTGGCACGCCTGGCATATTGCAAGTCTATCGCGTCAAAAACGCCTACCCAAACTTGAAACACTCTTTCCAAAAAGCCGCGCACAACCACGCCGACAGACGTGGCAGCAGCAAAAGATGATGGCGATGGCATTGAACGCGGCCTTTGGCGGCAATGTCGTAAGGCGGTCAGAATCCACCTAGCGGAATCGATATGGCAAGTTCACTAATCGGTAGTCTGCGTGTCCATTTGGGGCTCGATTCCGCTCAGTTTCAAAGCGGATTGAAGCGCGCCAATGGTGGAATGCGTCGGTTTGGCCGAATGGCCAAACAAGGCTTGATTGCGGTTGGTGCAGCCGCAATTTCAGCCGTTGGTGCGATGACCGTTGGCGTGAAAAAGACGCTGAATTTTGCCGACGAGATGGCAAAATCGGCGCAAAAGATTGGCATACCGGTCGAAGAGCTTTCGAAGCTCAAACATGCAGCCGATCTATCCGGCGTTTCGATGTCTGGATTGCAGACGGGCATTCGTCGCCTGTCGCAAAACATGAATGATGCGGCCAACGGAGTTGGAGAGGGAAGGGAGGCCTTCGAAGAACTCGGTATTACTGTCACCAACGCAGATGGTCAGTTGAAATCCGCGTCGCAGATCCTGGCAGAAATGGCAGACAAATTTGCGGCGATGCCGGATGGTGCCAAAAAGACTGCACTGGCAATGGATCTGATGGGCCGTTCGGGTGCCGACATGATCCCGATGCTCAATGGCGGTACCGATGCTTTAAAAGGCATGTTTGCCGAAGCTGAAGCGCTCGGAATTGTCATCACGGAGGACCTCGGCCGAAACGCAGAGCAATTCAACGACAATATGGATCGTCTCGGAAAGGTCTTTCAAGGCCTGACGGTTCAATTGTCAGCACATTTAGCACCCCATCTGGTCGCTTTTACGGATTGGCTGGTGGCGAATGGCCCGGCGATCGTCAAATTTGCCGGTGATTTCGCTGCGGTAACTGCTGCAATTGGCGGTTTTGGTGCACAGGTGGTTCAAGCCTCTGAATCGCTTGGTGTGTTCGCTGAGTTTTTGACGACGGGCGTATTTGCCATCGTCAAATATGGCGAGCGTTTGAAGACCTTTGGCGAAGAGATCATCGAGATTTTCAGAGCATTACCCGGTCAGATGGTGCAAATCGGATCGGATATCATTGACGGTCTGTGGCAAGGCATCACCGGCAAATGGGAGTCGGTCAAGGAAGGCGTCACGAACCTTGCGGTTGGTATCGCCGATAAGTTCAAATCAGCGCTTGATATCTTTTCTCCGTCTCGGGTGATGTATGATATTGGCGTCGACATCATGCAAGGTCTTGCCAATGGCATGGACCGAATGGCGGTCACCGTCGAATCCGGTGCGACATCTGTTGCCGACACGATTAGTGGGGCGTTTTCGAACGTTGGATCCTCGATTGCCGAGGCTATCCAGGGCACCAAATCTTGGAAGGAAGTCGCTCTCGACGCAATCAAGTCGATCGCAAATGCGATTCTTTCCAATATAAGCTTTGGCGGTGGATTTTTCGGCAGCATATTTAACGGATTGTTGGGCGGTTTGGTTGGTTTCGCATCAGGTGGAAGTTTTTCAGTCGCAGGTGCTGGTGGAATAGACAGTCAGGTTGTCGCGTTTAAGGCGACGCCCGGCGAGAGAGTTAGTGTGTCAAAGCCGGGTCAAATGTCTGGCAATGGCAGTATGTATGCACCGGTTTACAATATTGATGCGCGTGGTGCGGACCAAGCGGCGATTGACAGGCTGGAACGTGGTTTAAGGGAGCGCGATGAAGCCTTTGCCGGGAATGTCATGCGTGTGACAAGGCAGAATCAGATCCGTGGGGCACGGCCTTAATGGCAAGACTTTTATCATGGCCGCAAGGTCTCGGTATCACTAGTATTACGCCGCAGGCAGGCCCACGCACAACTGGATCCAGCGAAAGTATTGGCGGTTTAGCGCAGACGGTTTCCAGCCCGTTTGGATTGTGGCAGATAAAATTTGCCATTTCTGCGATGCGCGATGCTCAAAATCGGCGTTATCGCGGATGGGTTGCCGGCCTTAATGGCGGTGCCAATGCAACGAGGGTGCCATATTTCGATCCGGATATGATGTCGTTTGCTGAAGCTGGTGTTAATGCAACCGCAGAAGAGCTTGCTGAAGGTGTTCCATGGTCGAACGGACAGCCATGGAGTAATAACCAAAATTGGGAAATATCGCGACCGATGGTTTCCGTTGGAGCGGCCGTGGCAAGAGACACAACGTTGGTCACCTTGGCAAATGAATTCTGGGGTCATGGATTGGACGTCGGTGACTATATAGGATTCATGCCACAGCATTTCGGTATGTATGTCGTTACGCAAATCGTGGCGACGGGCCAATACAGGATCTGGCCGAAACTCCGAAAGGCGTTGGTAACAAGCGATTATGCAACGTTAAGTCCAACACTTGCGATGCGCATGATGGGCGAGAATGCGGCTGACGTGTCTCGTGAACTTGTGGCTTCCAACTCGGCGCAAATTACGCTGACCGAGGTCATGCACGCCGATGTCGAAACCCATTTCGCGGACTGATGGCGAACCTGTTTTCCAGTGCCGACAGGGCTATATTGAAGCGGCCGCATGTCGCGCGGGCATTCTTTCTGGAGATTGATCTTCCGTCGAACGGTTTGACACGTTTCCACAATGGCGTCGGCACCGTGACCGTGGATGGTAAGGAATGGAAGGGTGTGACCGATCCGCTTGGCCGGCAGATGGTTGGAATCGGACAGATCGACGAAACGCGCTTTGGCCAGGCGTCAGCGGTTGAAATCGTGCTGTCTGGCGTGGATTCGGCGTTCATGAAATCAGTGCGCGACGACGCTGCGGCAATTGAGGGTCGGCGGGCCGATATGTATTTTTCTGTGTTTGACGCAGAGACTTACGAGACATTAATGTTCCGCAAAATCCTGCCGGGTTTCCTGTCTTCACCTAAGCTGTTCTGGCAGGGTATCGGCATCCGGACCATCAGTTTTACGATCGAGGGCTTTTTCCAGGCCAAGAACTTTGTCTTCGGCGGAAAGTGGTCGCCGGCCGGCCAGCGCAAGCGCTATTCCGGCGACAAGGGACTGGATTTTATGGGCGTCGATATCAAGGAAAATCGGCGATGACACCAGAAGAGCGCGAAGGCAAGTTACTCGATTGGCTGAAACAGTCTGAAACCATCAAGTGCGTCTGGGGCCGGTCGGACTGTTCGGCCTGGCCAGCCAAGTGGGTTGAGTTCCTGACCGGCAAACCGGTTCCGTTACCGCAATATTCGAGCCGTGATGAGGCCGATATGATGATTGCGAATGCCGGATCTCTTGAAGTGTTGTGGGGTAGGGCGCTGCAAGGGATTGCCGAACCGATTGGGACCGATCCCGGCCTCTGCAAAGCTGGTGATGTCGGCATTTTGAACACGAAACGATATGGCCAGACTGGTGTAATCATTGCCTCGCCGCGACTGGCATACATCAAAGCAGAAGGTCCGGGCGGTGGGGTGATCAGGCCACGCAACATGGTCCAGATCTGGCGCGTCTGATCAGATGAGATTGAAATCACTGTTTTTGGCCGGCGCTTCGGTTCTGGCGATGACATCGGTTGCGCATGCCGATCCAATCCTGACGCCGCTGACATTGGCGCTGTTCGCCGGTCCATTGGGTGCAGTGTTCACACCGGGCATCATTTACGGTGCCTTGCAAATTGCTGGAATCGCTGCTTTAGGCGCTCTGCAGTTCGCGTTGGCACCCAAGACGCCAAAAATCAACCCGGGCCAGTTCAAGCAAACGATCCGAGCAGAGGAAGCCTCGGAACTGAACGGGATCGGCCGAGTGCGCCTCGGTGGTGTGCTGGCGCTCGGAAACACCAAGCATCCGAACATCTATCGATTGCTTTTGCATGTTCGTGGACCCATCGATTTTACCGAATTGTTCTTTTTGAACGGCCGCGAGACCATCATCGACGAAAACGGCCTAGCGTTGACGCCGCCTTGGGTTAAGTCGTTTACCACAGCCGGTTCCGGTATCTTCGAAGCAACCACCGCCGATAGTTTCGTCAAGATCGAACAAAAGGCAGGCGACGGTACCGAGACAGCATGGCCCGCACTGAAAACTGATTTTTCCGATCTGTGGACCGATGACCATCGGGTGCGTGGCATCTTCCAATCGTTGATGACTGTGACCTCGCCAGGAATCGCACACCCTTACTATCTGACACTGTTTTCGTCCGGTCCTGAAGTTGAATTCGAATGCGTTGTTCGGACCGACACGGTTCATGATCCGCGTGATGTCGCCCAGGATGCCGACGATTCGGCGACGTGGAAATGGAACGACAATGGCGTGTTGTGTGCCATCCATATTTGGCGCCGCGATTTGTTTTTGAACAGCACCGATTTCGATTGGGATCTGATCAAGATTGAAGCCGATCGCGCCGACGTATTGGTGGCAACTAAGACGGGTACGGAAAAACGGGCACGCTGCTGGGGCCTGTGGCCGTCGGAAGCACGGCGCGGCGATGTGATGGAACAAGTGCTCGATTCCATCGGTGGCGAACTAAAGCAAACCGCGGAAGGCAAATACTGGATCAGACTGATCGACGAAAACCGGCCTGCCGAAATCGAATTTGTTGCCGACGACATTCTTGAACTTGGTCTGAATACAGGTCCTGAGGCGGTCGAGCGGCCCAATCAATGCCGCGTCAAATACTATTCGCCGGAACGCAATTACGACATGGCGGAGATCGACCTGACCGACATTGCTTGGGCCAATGTTCAATCGGAAATCGATGCCTATGGCGAAAAGGTTTTTGATATCGACCTGCCGTTCTGTCCATCGGCAAGCCAGGCGCAGCGCATTGCGCGCCGTCTCTTTGCCGCGGCAAGGGCCGAAACCGCGATTGCCAAGACGCGAATGGATGGCTGGGCGGCCTGGGGCCTGTCGACGGTGTCGTTTGAACTGCCGGAGTTTGACGAGACTGTCGTTTGTGAAATCGGAGCACCACGCGGCGATCCCGATCAGCCCTTTGTCGAGATCCCGTTCGCAGTCCAGCCGGTGCTAACTGCGTGGGTGCCGGCAACCGATGAGGCTGATGCGCCAGAGCCGATACCAGACATTCCGGCTGATACCGACCTAGTAGAACCCAGTGCACCGACTGCGGCCATTCATGTCGAATATTCGGGCGGTGGAACCGAAACTAGAGTTGATTTTGCCGCGTCGGTCGGTGCGACCAAATATCTGGCAATCAAGCGTGAATATGATGCCGACGGCGATCCGGAAAAATGGGTGGCAATGACGGTGCCAGCGGGCACGACATATGGCTTTATCTCCGGTGATCGTGAAGGCGATCCGGTTGATTTTCGGGTGATGGGATTTGACGCAAGCAACAATGCGTCCAATTTTTCCGATGCTTTCTCGGTTGTGTCTTTGGCTCAAGACAATACTGCGCCTGGTGCACCTGCCGTATCGCCGACTGCGCAGAGCGATGGCGTTGACCTTGCGATCACACCGCCTGACTTCAACGTCGTGCAGATGGAAGTCGAATACAGCATAGATGCAGGCCCGTGGTTCTCGCACACGGTGCTCGATGATGTCCAGCCGGAGATCCAGCGCTTAGCGAGCATCGACGGAATCAATAATCCCGGACCATTAAATATTACGCTCAATTGGCGGGTTTCATCTCTAACAACCAACGGGACGCGCGGAGCCTACACGTCCGGTTCTGTAGTCATATCACCGTGACGCCGCACCGGCCACATTAAGACATAAGGCGAAAAATCTATGGTTGCATTCACAAAACCCGGCTTTGATATTTTTGCGCCAACAGATGGCGGTGGTGCTCCGCGGCAAGTGGTCAATGCGGAAGCCCAGACTTGGGCAGCAGAGGTTGAAGCCAATGTCACAATCAACAATGATGATGGCGGTCTGACGCGCACACACACCGCAGCAACCCAAGCGGTTGATTATGAACCGTTTGGCGGATTGTTTGCTTCGGCGGCTGCGGCAAACAGTATCAAGCTTAACCTGACCGGCCTGCACACTGGTCCGCGTTTTGCATGGTCGCTGGCTTTTGAGACCGAAGGCAAAAACGCCAATGGCCCGGGTTCGGCCGCATATGCGCTTTGGTATCATGGGCAGAAAACCAATTACCTCACCTCAACAGAACCTGGAGAGGTTGATCTATTCTATGGGCTGCTGAACCAAGGCATGAATGGCGATTGTGCTGGCGGGTTGATCGGCGTCAACAAAGTTGATGGCGGTACTGGCGGCGCGATTGCATTTGAGACTGTCGTAACCCGTGTCAATTCGTCTGGTGTGTCGCAACTATCCAACGACACGGTGATCAACTTTCTTGAGGGCGCTGGCGGCCTATCAAGTGGCAAGGGGATCGGTGTCTTTTCCGAGGCGCGCGACGGAACGATTGGTCTAGGTTTCATGGCGTCTGCCGGTACCGATTTCGGTGGTGCTCTCGACTATTGGTTTGGCGGATCTCAGAGCCGGAACACGACAACGATCGGTCTGCTTTTCTCGACTGACGTAAGCATCGGTGCGCGTTTGTTGAACTCATGGACTGATGAATCCAACAACGAAGCTGGACTATTTGGTCGCTGGGCTGCGAACGTGTTCCAAATGGGTACCGATAGCCCTGGTTCAGGCACCACCCGCGAAATGGAGCTGGTACGCGATGGTGCCAGGTTCCTAACCTCCACAAACACAGGGCCGCAACTTGCGACAGCAATGTCGCTCAGGTTTTCGGCTCGGGGGAATTTCTCGCCTGCAGCTGATGGTGTTTTTACGTTATACAACAATGCCTTTACCGGTTTTGATCGTCTTCAGTTGGGTGGCACGACATCGAGTTTTCCGGCGATAAAGCGGAATGCGGCCGTCGCCGAAATTAAACTTGCGGACGATAGCGCTTATGCAGCCCTAAATGCAGGCGCCATCACTGTAATGAAGGGAACGGCCGTTCCGGCTGGTGGAACCGCTGGTGCCGGTCTGATGTTTTCTACCACCGCAAATCTTGGCGTGTTTTTCGGATCCGGTGCGCCGACATTGTCGGCGGCAAAAGGGTCACTTTACATCCGGACTGACGGATCCAGCACAACAACGCGGGCCTATGTCAACACAGATGGTGGCACGACATGGACCTATCTGACAGCTGGCGCATGATGAATGGAGAAACAGATGAAACTGACACCCGATATCCTTCGGCAAGCACAGCCATTGCTGGATCGCCTAGCACGATTTGCAACAGCTGAGAAACTCGTCGCTCAAGGCGGCCCATTCAAGATCGTAAAGCCGGTTCCGATCAAGGCTACGGAAGCTTTTGTACCGGTGGAAGTCGAAGAAACCAGCCCGTATTACGAACAAGTTGAAAGGATCTTTGCTGCCGAATTGGCTCGCGATAGAGCGGATGCCATCGCTGCGCTCGAAGCGATGGGTGTGGACGTACCTGATGATTCGGACGTGATTTCCCGCAACCCGGTGTTTCAGAAAATGGAGCTTGCGGAAGCCATGGAAAAGCGTGCGGATGCCGCTGAAGCACTCCAGGCTGAAGAAGCCGAACGGTTGATCGCCGAGGCCGCCGCAAAGGGGGAGGACGCAAAATGATCTCAGCCGAGCAAATGGAGAAGGGAAAACAGGCTGAAATGTTTGAGCAGATGGTGCAAGCCAACCTGTCTCAGAAGGTTTTCCAATTGATGGTCAGCGCAGCGAACGCTGAAACGGCTTTCAATTTGGCGAAAAACCAAGCCGAATATGCTGGAGCTGATCCGCAAACGGAAAAAAAGCTGGCAGTGGCGCTGAAGGAAATTGAGCGTCTCGGCGCGGAACTGGCCAAGGTAACTGCCGAACGCGATTCACTGAAAAAGCCTTCCCGAAAACCAAAAAGCGCGTAGCAATCGATGCAAGACTGGCAATGCACAGGCTGGCTCAACGGCTGGCCGACCTGGCTCGGTGGCAAGGGTGATGAGTGGCTGCATTGCTGTGTGGTTCACGATCAAGCCTATGAGACCGGCATCGTCTCGCTTTGGACTCATGTCGAACTTGGTCGGTGCGTGGCTGGTACAGCCGGCGGGCTGATCGTTGGCGGATTGATGGCTGTAGCAACCATAGTGTGGTGGGGCCACGCGCATAAAAACAAGGCCGGCCGCCGCCGGTAACAAACAAAAAATTTCAAGGTTCGCAACCGTGGTGGCAACGCCGCGAGGATGGAGACTGTCATGAACATCACGACTGAACAGGTGATGGCCATCGGTGGCAAGCGTGCCAAGCGCGAGATCAGCGCGATGGTTGCTGATTTCATTAACCGACATGGCGCTGAGTACAAGCTGGATACCGCGCAACGCGTTAAACACTTTCTTGGTCAATGTGCCGTTGAATCGGGGTACTTCTCCAGGCTTGATGAAAATCTGAGCTATTCTGGCAAGCGCCTGAAACAGGTTTGGCCGTCACGTTTCAGAAACGCCGCCGATGTAAGGCGCTGTACGCGCAATCCGAGGGCGCTTGCCAACCACGTTTATGGCGGCCGCATGGGAAATCGCGGCAAACCAAATGCCGGCTGGCTTTATCGCGGATCCTCGATCAAACAGATTACGGGTTATGAGAATTTCCGTGATTTCACCCGATGGATCCAATCGATCCTGCCGGGGCGCGCCCGACTTTACAAAAGACCCGGATTTGCTGCGATCTCTGGAATGGGCTGTTTGGCCGGCCGTCTGGTATTGGGTTGAAAGAGGTTGCTGGAAATTTGCTGATCGCAACGACGGCAAAGGACTGACCAAGCGTATCAATGGCGGTTACAATGGACTCGGTCTACGCCTGAGTGCGACCAAAAAGGCGGGGCGCGTGCTCAACATGCGAGATCTGCCCAGACCGTCTCCGAAGCCACATAAAAAACCTGATCCACGACTGAAAGAATATCAGGTCAAGCTGAAAGAGCTTTCAGTGT
The DNA here is from genome assembly GCA_963669285.2 of Rhizobiaceae bacterium. Classification (GTDB taxonomy): domain Bacteria; phylum Pseudomonadota; class Alphaproteobacteria; order Rhizobiales; family Rhizobiaceae; genus JAWKWH01. The sequence goes on from CAXXSI010000022.1 coordinate 874,445, forward strand.
TGCTCGGCGATCCAATGCTTGACCCCGGCAAACCGGATGGCTGGGCAGGGCCAAAAACCGCCAAAGCCGCCAAGGCCTTCCAGAGCCGTTACAACTTGGAGCCCGATGGGGTCATTGGACCGAAAACTCGCGCTGCAATCGACCAGGCAATTGAGACGGTCAAGACCGTACCAGAGCGCGAAGTTGAGATTCCAGTCGACAAGCCTGTCGTGCCGGAATCAGTCGAGGAAGAGGTCAAGAAAAAGACCGGTCTGTGGGGCTGGATAACGTCGGTGCTAGGCGGCGGTGGCACCGGTATTGCCGCGCTCTTCGGAATGGAATGGCAGGCGATCGTAGCGATCGGCGGTGTCAGCTTGGCAGCCTTGCTGGTCATCATATTGCTGCGCGGCCAAATCGCTGGTGCCATCCGCGATATCCGAACTGGCATTGAGAGTGCAGGCTGATGTTGTCTGCGCTCTTCGGTGCCCGCGTTGCCGGAAAATTCACGTCGCCGCTTGTGAAGGGGATAGCCATCCTTGCGATAGCGGGAATCGCGCTTGGCGGCACATACATAAAAGGCCGGTTTGATGGCAGGCACGCGTTGCTGCAGCAGCTGGCGGCCGACCGGATCAAAATCTACCAGGACGGAAGGAAGATCGACGATGAAGTATTCGGTGCTGATGATCCTGCTCTTTGCGCCCTTCTTGGCGGGTGCGGCGTGCCAGACGACGCCGAAAGCAACTGAGCCTTGCGACCTGTTGGTCGCTATCAATCCAAAACCTGAAACCAACTCGTACCTGGTCGCGAACGACCGTGTAGCAGGCGTTGCGATCGCGCGCCATCGCGGCCGCTATCAGCGATATCAATGCAAGGAGAACTGAGCCATGACTATCGTCGTGTCATTTGTGAAGCCAGTAGTCACCGGCGTATCACCCGGTATTGGCATCGGAGAGATTCGCAAACGTGAAGACATCGCGTTGAACGGAACAACCACCACAACAGCCGAGGCTGGTGAATTCATCCTCGTCGGGAATGCCGAAGGTTCCATGGTGGTTATCGCCTTCGGATCAATACCAGATGCTGATCAAGCGACGGCAGATGACGACTCAAGTGCGGGTTTGTCAGTGCCGGCCGGGCAAAACAGCGAGCCCCTAGTCGCGAAGGCTGGCGACAAGGTCAACGCAAAGGCGGTCACGTAACAATGCTCCAATTCGGAATGCGCCAATTCGGATTTGGCAGGCGTCCTCGCGGTGGTGGTTTCAATCTGGCTCAACTCGCCAACGCTGTTGCCATCTACGAACCATGGGATCTCACCAGCCTATTCCAAGAGGTCACTGGTGAAACCCAGGTATCGGCGAATAACGATCCCTGCCATTTGATTCTTGATAAGAGCCAGATGGGCGGCAAGACGGGGGCTGCGTTTAGAGCGAGCCAGCCGGAGCTTGTGACAAACGGTGGGTTTGATACAGACTTAAGCGGGTGGACCCTTAGTCAAACTGCCACTGCTGGTGTTCCTACGTGGGATGCTGGCTCAATGAAAATGAACTCCGATGGTACAGGCTTTTCAAGAGCGGACCAAGAACTCACAACTGTCGCGAATGTCCCGAATATCATTGAGGTGAACACATCAGGCGCTAACATACGTGTGAAGATTGGCGCTTCGCAAGGGGCGGGCACGTTCTACGATAATAGTGCAGTATCCGCAGGGGTAACTTACATTGTTGTAACCCCAACCGGAACAAGCACTTGGGTTCGATTTGAGGACGGCTCCGGAACAGCAAATTCAGTCCTTAGTGTTTCCTCCAAAGCCATCCCCGGCAATCATTTTGCACTGCTCTCTGGCAACCCGCTCTATCAAACAGCAAGCGGCCTTCACTGGATATATGGCGATGGTGTTGATGATGCGCTTCAAGCGCTGTTCATAATCTCGCAGCCATGGTGGCGGGTGAGTGCGATTGAGCAACTTTCGTGGACTGTAAACGAGCGGATATTTGGTGGAGGTAATGCAAATGCGGGCGTGCTTTACCAGAAAACATCAACGCCGCTGCTTGGTCATTGGTCCGGTGCAGCCCTCGGAGCTGCCGACGAAGCGCCACTGACGACGCCAGTTGTCGTAGAAGAGTTTTTGAGTGGTGCATCGTCCACTATCGGCATTGACAACAACGCGCCAGTTACCGGCAATGCGGGGACGACCGTTCCAGGTGGCATTACGCTGTTTGCGTCGGATACGGGGGGCTTAATATCCAACGCCCGCTTCTACGGCGGGGCAATGGGTTCTGGTTCACTTCCATCAAACATCGCACAGGCAAAGGTCCTATTGGCCTCAAAGGCTGGCGTGGCCCTCTAATGCGTACTCTAACGCTTGCATTGAGTGCGGTGGCGTTCGCTTTCACCGGCACCACGGTTGCAACCGCAGGCCCCGCGCTGTGCGGCAAGCGGATCGAGCTGATCAAGGTTTTAAAGAACCGATACAACGAAGAGCGTGTCATGGTGGGGCTCTCGCAGAAGAGCACCGAGGCGTTTGAGGTCTTTGCGTCTGAACAAGGCACCTGGACCGTTTTGATGACCATGCGGACCGGGCTGACCTGCATCATGGCCAGCGGTCATTCATGGAAAGGCGTCCGGGGGAAGGGCACATGAGCGAGCACGCGATAACAATTGGCGAGCTGGTAGCCTTCGGCTCGTTCTTGGTTTTGATCGTCAGCGCCGGCGCCGGCATGTGGTGGCGAATCCATGTCGCGATTGGAAAGGTGCGGGAACGCGTTGATGAAGTTCGAGGAAGGTCGGCGCATGAACTCGCCGAATTCAAGCTGCAGGTTGCCCAGCAATACGCAACGCATGATGCAATCCGAGAAGTCGAAGAGCGGGTTGTTGAAGCGATCGATCGATTGGGGGATCGTGTCGATAAATTTCTAGAGAGATCCATTCGTTCGCCGCCAAAGGAATGACGAATCCCCATTGCCCCGTGGGGCGCCTGATGCCCGTTGCCGAAAGGTAGCGGGCTTTTTTGTTTGGGAAGGTCCCTTCTATGCGCGTGGTTCAACGGATACTGCGACGACGCCGTAAACAGTTTCTGTCCACATTCGATCAGTGTGGTTCGGATCAAGTTGCCGCTGGCCATTCTTGTTGAGCTTGAACCGTACAATCTCGCCGGTGTCTTCATCTGCAGTTATGACTGATTTTTGTTCTACCCCATCCATGTGCACGACAACTTTCCCGCAGCTATTTGCTCGGAGATAGTTCGCGAATCCTGGATCGTTTTCGTCAACTGAGTATCGCAACGATCATCCCTTCTATGTAGCCTCAAACAGCGGCAGTTCGGCCGGATTTTTGATTGCTGGTTCGCCACCGTATTCTCGCATCCACTTTGCCGGCACGACCGGTGTCTGCGATGCGTCACGTTTCCACTCAAAATGCTCGTAAAAAATATGGTTATAACCCAACTTTCTGTTCCAACGATTGCCCCAACGGCATGTACCTAAGAAAGCGTTCATTTACTATTTTCGGATTATATTCATCTTCCAAAATCGAAATTATTTTTGGATTTTCAGTTTTATAACCATATCGGCGATTTATATATATATACGAATGCAAAATATTCATATTTGTAGATTTTTTTAGCAGTATATTGAACATTTTATCAAAGTGAAAAAAAGCTTGATTTCTGTTTACAAGCTCCCCTTCACATGCACCAATTAAGAATTCATATGGCCATGATTCGTAATTGCCAATTGGTGCGTTTATCAATACATCTCTGGCATGCTCATATTCTTGAGAGTTTACCAATCTGTATGCCCGCTTAATTGCCAGGGTAATTTTGATTATTCTAAGCAATGTGTTCAGAATTACAAATCTCCTAGTAGATCATCGATAAACCCTATCGCATCTTTAATCGCATCAATAGTATCGTTTAATCCTCTAGCTGTGTCGCCTGGTGCACCGGGACCAGTTGCCGGGCGCCCTGGCTTAGACAATTGCTGTGTTGCTTCATCAGCTCTGGTTGTAACACGACCCTACGTCCCTTCTATGTATCGAAATCTTCGTCGGTCATTTCACGCTTTGCATCGCAATGCTTGCAGACCATTACCGGCTCGCCGGTCTCTTCGTCGCAGTCGGGCATCCAGTGATGATCTAGACCTTCACAGATCGAGCAATGAATTTCACAAACCGTGGTCGCGTCCTGCATTGGTCATGCCTTTCATATATCGTCGCGCTCGGAGAACATGCCGTAGAGACCCAGCCGTACCATCAGTCCGCGAATAGCATCTCGGCGTCCACGCTGTTCGTCTTCCGACGCTGGCAAGGTGGGTTTCAGTAGGTATTCCTCAACAGCCTTGTCAAGAATTCCACGAACATCGATTACACCAGGCCCGCAGTTCATCGTGCATTTGCCGTCAACGCAATCGTCACAAGGCCCGGCTCGATAAGATCCACAGTGCTGGCAGTACATGTTTTCTCTCAGTCGGCGGATGGAAAGTGCTTGTTCAGTTGGTCGCGTAATTCGAGCAATTCGGACTTTGCGACATCGATCGAGAGGTACATATCTGAACTCTCTTCGTGTTGCCGCCACTGCATGTCCGCTTCCTCGAATTGAAAGTAACCTGAGCCATTGGCATCACCGTGCCCGTCAGTTCGGATCGCGAGATGTCCACCTTCGAAAATGAAGTGTGTTGTCTGTGTGTGTTTTGGGCTGGCGCCTACGGCTTCCGGCATCGGTCATTCCTTCTATGTTAGGCGCGCATCCACTTGAAGTGGTTGCGGCCATAAACGATCCAGAGCGGCGACATTCATGGGCAGCAAGCCCCATGACTGCGATGCGAAAATCCAGACCAGCCAAAGCGCCTGATTTGCCAGCCCGATGAGCCATGCCCACCGTGTCTTGTTGCCGGCCAGAATGGTCATATAGATGGTGAGGACTGACACGCAGCCAAGGGCATGTAAAAGACAAGCTGATCGCGCATCTGGCATTCCTTCTATGTTAAGCGGCAAGCGGCGTCGGGTAGCCGTCATGAATGACGCCATCCAGTTCGCGGCCCTTGGCTTTGATTTCACGCTGGTTACGTCCCTCCCATTGCTTGAATAGGAAGGGCACTCCGCGCGCCTGGCATTGGTCTCTGATGTTGCGAAACCAGTCGTGATTGGCCGGGCGATAATTCACACCGCTTTCGCCACCCGTGATAATCCATGAGGGCATTATTTCGGGTGGTATATAACCAAGGTCGCCAACAAGCGGTTCGGCGCTCCAGAACGTGATTTTGGCTGGCAGATCGGCCAGCGCTTCACCGCGGCGCAGCATTTCTTCTCGGTTTTCCGTCGACGCGCCGATCCAAACATTGGCCGGCCAGTCCGCCATCAGATCGGGATAAAGCTTAGCAACGTTTTGCGGTCGCTTGGTAAGCAGCAGCCAATCGAGATCCGTGCATTCTCGAATTAGTGTGACAAGATCGCGTCGCCACTGTGGTTCGATCGAGCGGTGGTTGTCGGCCATGTCGGCCAGGCTGGCACAAAAAACCCGCGGCCGTTCGGCTGATATGGCGGCAAACTTCTGCCAGCGGCGCGGGTTGCCCCACGTCTTGGTGCGGGTGCGAGCGGCGTGCGGTCCCCATCGAATTTCGCCTTTGTGAAGCCCGCGACGATCCCACGCTTCGGCATAGCAATGGTCACAAGCTGCGCTGACCTTGGTGCAGCCGATCCATGGATTGAACGTGTGCGTCGTCCACTCGATGTTGCTGTTTTCGGCCATGGCTGGTTCCTTTTGTTTTCAACACGCACTCCAACAAAACCTGTGTATGTTGTCAACTGATATGTTGAAAAATATTTGCTCTATCCGCTGAAAATTGTTAGCCTTTTGTTGACCTGTTGAAAACTGCCGGTTTTATTCCGGCCCATGGGACGCATTGGATATGGCTACAAACGCCGCGAGAGGGATTTTGACGGCTTGGAAATCGACAAGCTCTATCTCGATTATCCAGGCACGGATCGGATTGAAAGGCACGACGCGATCGCAGTCGCCGGTCGACCAGGTGATGTGCTTGTCTTGCTCGCGTCCGGTGATCTTGGCCGTGGCCGCGAGGTCGCCATGCTGAAAGACCAGATTACCAAAAAGGGCATGACGATTGAATTGGCTGAGCAAGAGAAGTCCGGACCTACGGCGCCGCCTGGGCGTCCCGCTTCATTCGAGCCGACCAAGGAACAACGAACGCGGTTGCGCAAGATGTGGGTCAACAGCCCGTACTCGGCCGGGTACGTGTACGGCAAGCTGATCGAGATGGCAGACCGGATCGACAATGACGAAAACCGGAGTTGGGCGCGTAACTGGCTCAACCATCATCTTGGTCGGCGAACCACAGTAAGGGAGTCACAATGGAAGATCGTGAATATCAGTTTTTGATGAGTGAGTTCGAAGCTCTCCGTTCATCGATCGAAACTAGGTATAGCGTATGGGTGCGCTTGTGCGAGCATGCCGCACTTCTTTCGATCGCTGGTATTGTATTCCTCAAAACGACCGTGGAGCAGGTGCCGCCAATGTTTTGGCTCGCCATTGTTGGGCTGAATTTATGGGCCATATGGCTGCTCTTTCATCAGGAAAAAATCATCCGCGGCATCAAGGGTTTCTTGTCCGAGCGCGAGACACAGCTTTTCCTCAACGAATCTGATTTCACCGGTTGGCACTCAATCAATCGACAGAATGACGCTGGGCAACCAACTACGCTGGCACATTGTGTAATTACTCGAATTGTCCCAGCGCTTGCGGCGGCTTGGGCGGCCTATGAATTCATTTGGTCGCTTCATGAATGGGGCGCAGCGACACAATAGGAGTGCCGAGTGCGTAGCGATGACGGACTGAACAACGAAGCTGTCACCATCAAAATCGGTGACGCTATCCAATATGAAATCGGTCTGCTTTGCGAGCTGTCTCACGGCAATTGGGTTGCATATCACCGTGGCAAGCGTCTCGGTCAATTTGGCGACAAACCGTTCGCTTTGGATTGCATCTTGGCGTGCGAGGCGGGTGTGGTAACAGCAAAATAATAGGAGACAAGATTTGAGCTCTGCTGAACAAGAGATTAGAAGGCGCGTGGCAGCGAGAATGGAGGCGGCGCTAGATCTAATGAGCATGGAAGCTTTTGGTTTAGCGCCTTCCAGCCAAGAGCAATCGCCCGAAACCACGTTGAACGTCAACGACATGCTCGATCAGATGCAGAAGTTTGTAAGAGAAGCGCGGCGAAATCAGATAATTTTTCGCGTCGACATGGCTCATCAGGGCGACATGATCAAACATGAAAATCCGACAGAAGGCACGACGATTGAACTGAACTTCGTCCAGGCGCAGCAGCTTCATCGCGAATGCCCGATCCGGCTTCACAAGGTTGTCGATGAGCATTGTGCGAATTTCGTACCAGCCACACAGTTTGATTGGTTTGTGCCGACAATCATTCCGCATCCACCATTCGATGTGGCTGAAGCCAACAACACATAATAGGAGCGATCACTGGGTGTCGGATTCGATCTCGAATATTATTTTGACATTCATTACACTGAAAAGTAGTGTGTACCCATCGACAATATACTTTTATTTGCATGCCGCACCAAGAACGACTTACACAGTATCGCAAGATCGAGCGGGAAAGAAGTTCGAAACTCTTGGTTTATGCCACGAGTGATCGACAGGGGGCGGAAGCGCAAATTGGAGCAGATTGCGTCGACATTTTCGTCGATCTCCTCGACAAGATCGGTCCAACCGAAAAAATCTCATTGATTCTGCATACGTCGGGTGGAGATTCCAGCACAGCCTGGCGCCTGATTAATCTCATCAAGACCTTCTGTGATCATCTGGAAATTATTGTACCAAGCAAAGCGATGAGCGCCGGAACGCTTATGTGTCTTGGTGCCAACAAAATCGTGATGACCAAGCAAGCGGCTTTGGGGCCAATTGATCCAAGTTTGAATCACGCGCTCGGCCCGCAACTGCCGCAGGGCAACCCATCTGCTCGCGTTCCTGTGAGTGTCGAAGCTGTTCGCGGATATTTGGATGCAGCGACTGTAGATCTTGGGATCAATGATAGTCAGACACTGGGTTCGATACTCATTGACTTGTCGAACAAAGTCCATCCATTGGTGCTTGGCCAGATTTTCCGTTCACGCACCCAGATTCGGCTTTTGGCTGGCAAGCTTCTGCAGGAACACGTGAAAGATTCGCGCAAGGCAGGTGAGATAATAGACTTCTTGAGTGCCGATTCGGGAAGCCATGACTATACGATCAATCGGAGAGAAGCGATCGATTTAGGGCTGCCAGTAGAAAAACCAAGCGATGGATTCTACAAAATAATCAAGAAGGTTTTTTTGGATTTATCAACGGAAATGCAACGACTTGAACCGTACAATCCGAATGTGATGTTGGCTGGGAACCAAGCGGCAAACTTTCGCCTAGTCCGTGGTATAATTGAATCTGTAGGTGGCGGCTGCTACGGTTTTGTCTCTGAGGGTCAACTTATCAAAACGACAATTCCGAACCCCGCCGCTGGCGGGCAACAGATTGAGCAAATCTCTGATCAGCGACATTTTGAAGGCTGGAGGAAATTATGAATAACAATACCTCAAGCTCTGACGCATCAAACTTGTACCGCGATTCATCTGCGGCTTCATCTGGTCTGCTAGACCACACATCAAACTCTGGCGCACTTATTGAGGTCATGAAGGACTCGCACATCTTGGTTGTTCCAGAACAAAAAACAAAACCTTCGCCAGCCAGTGCGAAATAGCAACGCTCAACGCTCCGGAAATGGAGTGAAACCTTCCATAGTTCTGAGCGGTCCCGTGCGTAATCTGGCCGGTGGTTCAATGTCACAGGCCGGATAGGTCGCGTCGATCGCCTTGGCAACCAACTGGAGCGCCTTGTAGTGGTCACCTGTCGGAACCAAGTCGCGAAACATGATCTGCAGATCCTGGTGAAACCGCTCGGCGGATTCACGGAACACGATCTTGCTGATGGTCGATAGCTGTTTGCGTCGTCTGTGGCGGGTCATCGTTGGGCTCCGGCTAGAAGCCCCTCTCGAATCCGAGATATCAGTTTAAGCGCTTCGCTTTCAAGATAGCTTTGTCGGTTTTTCGGTTTTCCGATCGTCCTCTGATATTGGCATCTGCGAGAGAACGCAGTGCGGCCGCCACCACATCACCATCCCAACCCCTGTTTTCGGCCATGTCGGCCAGGTCATTGAATGCCGGCGCCAGTGCTTCCTCACAGGCGATGTCGTAGTCATCGTCTCCCGGATTTTTATAAGGCTTGCTGACGTTCACAGTGCCTCCAAGGAAATGAATGAAGTGAGGATTTCTGACGATTTTGGCACGGAATTGTCACAGAATTTCGGCAAATTGTTGAATGGAAACGGCTCTCATTTCCCTTAGCAGGGGAGCGCCTTCGACCACTCGGCCACCTCTCCAAGAGCGGGGATTATCGACAAAGGGCATGGATTGCAAGGGGTTTCGGCGTACCGCCTGTTTTAGTCACTCGCAGTTACTTGCAGAACGTTGTTGGAACAAAGCAGCCAAATGCAGGTGTTTGTGACACATTCTAGGCACAGGCGCGTTCATCGCTTGTTCCCGAAAACCTTCGCCACAATTTCGCGCTCACGCTCTGGATGCACATACGTCTCAGACAAAAGCCTGTGCGTGCGCCAGTTGCCCATCTTGGCGGCTGTCGGGATGTCGACGCCGTTCCTGATGATCAACTCGGTGGCAAAGCCATGTCGGCCGGCTTCATGGGGTGTCAGCGGCTCGATGCCGGCACGCTCGATCGTCGCGCGCCATTGCCGGTAGACCGTGTGGCGGCTGGCATAGCCGAATACCTTGCGGATGTGCCGGCCGTTGCGCGGCAAATTGGCAATATCGGCGACCATGCCAGGCGACAAATGGGCGCAATGAGATTCGCCGTTCTTTGTGGTGGCAAAGGTGGCGGTTGCGCCGCCCAGGTCAACGTCGTTCCATGTTAGCGAGACTGCATCGCCGATACGGGTGCCGGTTTCAAACATGAAGCGGGCGAGCGCTGCCAGCTCAGCCGGCGCGTTGACGCTAAATCGGTTGATCCAGTCGCGATACCCTGCTCGGCGCTCTGTTTTCTTTTCCGGAAACCGGCGCACGCGAATCGGTGCGCAATGGCCAGCCTCAGCTGCAGCGTTGATGACCGCGCGGGCCGGGGTGATGACCTGTCGGTTCCATGTGGCCGGTGAACAATTTGGATAGATGGCGCGGGCCGCGTGGCGGATTGCTTCCGGCGTGATGTCGGCAACCCGAACGTGTTCCCATCGATCGAGCAATGGCCGCAGAAAGCGATTGTCGCGGGCGGATTGCAGGTAAATTCGCAGCGCCTCGCCGAAGGTTAGGACCGACGCTTTGCCGTGGACAGCGGCGTGACGGTGGCGCCATTCGTCTTTTGCCGCGATGTCCTCGGCGAGCCGCCTGTCAGGCGTTTTCGCAGATCGTCGGATCCGGCGCCCGTCAACGGTGAAGGCATACCACCAGTTATTGCCGCGCCTGTAGATCTGCATGGTTCCGGTTCCTCAAAAATGCGATCGAGATGCTCCGGCAATAAAACCATGGTTTTGCCGAGAATGCGACAGGCGCCCAATTCGCGGGCGCGCTTGCGCAGGGTGCGTTCCGAAACGGTGAAGCCGCGTTCGGCCAGTTTCTCGACCGCATCGGTTGGCGTCATCCCTTGTTCCAGGATCATATTTCAGTCTCCAAACGATTGGCCAACTCCAGTAGAACTTTGGCGTGGCAGGGATGCCCGGTCTTGCACCAGCAGGCGAGGTTCTTGCCGCGTAGGAAATCGAGGTTTTTGAGAATTTCTTGGCGCTTGTCGACAAACTGCTCCGCGGTCATATGGTCAAGAGCGCCTTCAAACGGAACGATCCCTGCCATAAACTTTTCAAACTTTTCTACGCACTCGGCCGCCGTGCCATCCTTGCCGACGACAAAAGGATTGCCGAATGTGGTCGGCCTGGCGACGTTGACGGCCGCTAGGCCGTTGACGCTTTGGGAGTGTGACTGGAGGTCAAAGCCCTTGCGTCGGGAGAGAATGAGGCGAACCGGTTCAACCATGTATCGCTCCAGAGCGTGACAGAATGCGCAGGTTTTGTTCCGCATCGGTTGCATGGCGCGTGGCGTGCGTCAGCGCGTCTCCGGAAAGTCCATTACGGTCGGTGGTTGCCAGCACTTGCGATAGATATGTGATCGATGCGAGGGCACATTCGAGCAATGCGGCCGGCGGCGGTGTCAAGGCGTCTTCAAGTTCAAGCGCCAGTTCGTTTTCCAACGCGGCCGCGTCTTCGGCATCCATCGTGCGGAGTAGAGGCGCAATGGTCATGACATCGTCCTGATCATGCTCGCGATCCATGCGGCATGGCAACCGCCAGCGTGGGACGCAACAGCGCAGATGATTAGAAAAGCGGTGATGGTCGCAGCGATTTGTAGGAGTTCAAGCATCGTTTTTTTGCGGTTTGCGTTGAACGAACACATACGGAGCGCTTAGGCTGGCGTTGGCCAAATCGTGATGCCCGGCAAAGAAATCTGCCATCTGGCGTAGGATATTATCGGGTACCGGTTGCCAGCGATCACCTTCGATAAGGCGCCATTTCACCGTTGCGTTGTTGATTGAGAATTGCAGGGGCATCGTCTCTTCCGGTGTTGGCGTCCGACCGGTTCGGGGTTTGGAACCGGCCGGACTATCGAAACGAACGGGACAAAGCTTTGTGCGGCTGTACCCGTCCACGGTTTTCAGGAAATGGCAGCCCTTTCTTTGTCTGGTTGCTGTTGTGCCGGCGTAACGCGTGACTGAACCGACAGTGATTTCCCGGTTGGGAATTCAAGCGCCGATCTGGCGCACGGATTTGCGCCGGGCCAGCAGGACGGCGGATGCACTGTGACGTTTGACAGCAGCGGCAGATGTGCTCATGCGTTGGGCGACGGATTCGGCGGTAACGTTGTCGCCAGCAAAGGCCATCTCGCGCATCAGGTCGGCGATTTGTTCCACCATATTGCGGCGGCACGTGCGGTCTGGCAGGCAGGCGGGTCGGTAACGGCGGGCGATTGCGGATGGCAGGCAGGCGGGTCGGTAACGGCGGGCGATTGCGGATGGCATTGTCTTTCCCTTATTGCAATTTCGCGGAACGATAAGGGGATAATTGTCCCCTTGTCAACAAGAAAGAGGACAAAAGACCACTTGCGCGTGGTGCGGGAAGGGCACACGATACGGCAACCATGAAAGGAAAATCGTTGAAATTTCTAATCTTATTGGCCTGTGGACTATGCTTAGTTGCATCACCGGCGCTCGCTGAGGAGTGCACTGAGGTTCGCTACGCAAAATCCAAACAGGCAGTCGAACGGGCTTTTGAAGGTAGGTATATTTCTCGGTTCGCAAACTGTAGACAATCGACTCCAACTATTTGTCGATGGGTCGACCTGGCGCAATGTCCCGCCTGACGTGCGCATCAACATGGTTGATATGGTGCAGTGTGCTGTGGCTGGTGCGGGCTCTGCTTTGGCCTCTCTCGATGTCGTCACGGCAGACAGTCAACGCCTGGTCGCGCGCATTCGAAACGGGCGGGTATCATTGGTGACCGATTAAACCCCTAGTAGTTCATTTACGGTCAACACTTTGTGGATGGCGATGATCGTCGTGCGTTTGATTTTTACGTTGGCGGTCGGGTTGTGTTTGTCGATGATGATGCTGTCAGTGTTACGCTTGCGAAAAATTCCAATGGTGGCTGCAATATCGCCGTTTTCATTGTTTTTCTGCTGCACGATGACGGCGTCACCGATGCGTGGCGGTTTGTGCGGGTGGATGAATACCAAGTCACCCGGCGAAAACTGTGGTTCCATGGATGAGCCTTCCACATAGAGAGCGTAGATATCTCTGGGCAGAGGCCAGCGCCGGAGGTCGGCGAACCCAATCAATAACGCCAGTATCAAGCTGAAACGCACCTGCCGCGTGAGATCCTGCCGCTGTGCCCATGACCGGCACGTTGCTGGGCATAGCTTCGCGTGGAGGAAAATCACGCGGCGCGGCGCGGACTTCGCTTCGCGCAGGTGCTGGGTCGTCAGTGCGCGCCAGCAGCCATTCCGATGTTGTTCCCAACACTTCAGCAATTGCGCTTAGATTTTCGGCGTTCGGTGTGGAATCCGGCCGCTCAAACAGTTTTCGCAGGTAGCTTCGATCAAGGCCTGCTTTTTCGCTGACAGCGGTCATCTTCTGGCCGGTCTCTTCAAGCTTCTGTCTTATTCGCTCGTGGATGGTATTTGACATGAAGGGGATTATCGTCCCCTGTGGATAATGTATCGAGGGGAAAATAGAGTTGACAAAGGGGACAAGTGTCCCTCATGTTGTGCGGCTATGAACGTAGCCACCGATTCCATAAGCAGCCCACAACCGAAAAGTGCTTTGATTAGCAATTTGCTGTCCATTGCCGATACGTATCTAGGCAAGGTTGGTATCGCTGAATCGACATTATCAAAACGAATACTGAATCGCAGCTCGTGGCTGGCATCCTTGCGCGCCGGCACCAGCGATCTCGGCACTGCACAACATGAACGCGCCATGCAGTGGTTTTCCGACAATTGGCCGGAAAATGCAGTTTGGCCAGAGAACGTCGACCGGCCGTCGCCAACAGCGGAGGCGGCAGAATGATGACCTCCGCTGCACAGATCGCTGCCGATGCGGCACTGAAACGCAACCCTAGTCTCAGCGATCCCGAGACTTTTCCTCCCGGGGATGCGGCAACTGCGCCGGAGGCCAAAACCTCCGGCGCCTCTTGTGTCTCGAATACGTTGGCGCCGATCGAACTGTCCGAACCGTTGCTGCTGCTGATCAGGGTGATCGCAACACACAATGGTCTGCCGGTGGAAACCCAGCTGCACCGGCTGATTGAGTTTGAAGCACGCCGTATCGGCCTGGGCAAGCTGGCGCGTGCAGCGGCCAACCATCCCGAATCCCTTGTCGACAAGAACTGCGAAGACAGCGCCGTAACCGTCCACATCGCACCATTGCCTGCCGTTGCCCGCCGATATCAGGCCTGCGCCAAGCAAGGGAAGCGACCATGATTTGGGCGTTGGTCATCGCTGGGCTTTGGGCTGTCGCCGTGTGCGGCATTGCGTTGGCTGGCATGGTGGTGACATTGAAAATACGCGAGCGCGGCGACTTGATACTCACACTCGCGCTCGCGCCGGGGCTGCTGGCGGCAGCAGCCTTTTCGATTCTGTATTTGTTGCCGCATGTTGTGGCGCTTCTGGGCGGAGGCATCTGACCATGCCGGCTGCCCCTCTTTGTTCCCAAAGTATCTGCGTATCGGGAGAGTCTCATGTTGTTCGATCCGAGTTGGCAATCCTCCATCACCTCAACCATGGTTCAATCAACCATGGAGGTGCCCGCAATGTCTTGCGGAAACGGCGCAAAGTTTTGCGGAAATGGCGCAATCAATTGCGCGATCGACATCGACGGCCTGATCAGATTTGCCACGTTTCATTTCCCGGTTGCCACCGCGGCCAATCTAGCCGCCGTTTCCGGCGCGACCGTTTCGACGGCGGAAAAGTGGCTGCGCGGCGAAACCCTGCCATCCGGAACATTTCTCGCGGCGATGATCGCAGCCTTTGGCCCTTCATTCGTGGCCGCATGCGTGCCCGGCGCCAAAGCCTGGGCAGAACAGGCTGCGCGGGATGAACGGATCAAACAGCTCGACGCCGAAAAAGAACGGCTTCTGGCGGCGGAATAACAGCCGCTGGCCGGATGCCGGCGACTATTCACTAGTCACTTTTTTATCGCCTGGCGGCGCATGCGCCGACGATCTAGCGCGCGCGGCGATCGAGGGTGTGGACGGATTCCCAGAATTTTCAACCGAAAGGAGGCCGGTATGAGCCGGGTTTTGCGCACGTTTAGACAGATGATTGGGCTTTTGAGTCGTGGTGACTTCGACCGGAAACTCAATGAGGAAATGGCGAAGTGCATTTGCGCGCTGGAGGACATGCCAGCCGACAAGGGCACTGCAACGATGACGGTGACGATCAAGTTGAATTACGAACTTGGTCGCATCGATATCGACCCGACCGTCAAGACCAAACTGCCGGAAACCGCCAAGTTCATGAAGACGCCGTTCTGGGCGCTCGATGGTGAACTATCCCTCGAACATCCCAATCAGATCAACATGTTTGCCGAACCGAAGGTGGTCGGCACCTCTGATGGCGAAGCAGACGACGCTGAAGCCGAAACCGCCTGAAAGGAAAATCCATCATGCAGGATACTACTGAAAATACACTGAGCGGTGATCGTTCAGCGGAATCCATCAAACTCTTAACAGCCTTAGCTGTTGAAGGTGCCAGCCCGACGGTCACGCCGATCGTGACCAAAGGATTGGGCGAGGGTCTGCCTGAAACCGTTCCCGTGGCGTTCGATCGCAAATCACAGACGTTCAAATCGCTCAAAGATCTGATCGAAGAGCATCGCCAAAAACCGCAGCGCCGCAAGGGCATCGCTACGGTTGAAACGCTGGCCAGTTTCGTTGCCCTGATTGATCGCCACAAGGACAAGGACAGCGTGATCTTCGGCAAGACCAGCTGGCCGGAACCGAAGCTGACGGCAGTGATCGATTATCACACGATTAAGGGTGATCCGCGCTTTGGTGAGCATCGCATAGTCTATGCTTTCCCGCTGACCGAAGAGTTCAAGTCGTGGGTCAACTTCAATGCCAAACCTATGGATCAGGAAGCCTTCGCCGCATTCATTGAGGAACATGCCGCCGAACTTGCTGCGCCGGAAGATGGCGAGCGGTCACTTTATGAACCGCTGTTCAAGGAACGCTTTGCAACACCTTCGGAACTTCTGCTGCTGTCGCGCGAACTGGAAGTTCATGTTGAGGCCAGGGCCAAACAGGGTATTCGTCTCCAGACCGGTGAACGCACCATCGAGTTTTCAGAGGAACACCAGAACTCCAAGGGCGAAAAGATCACCGTGCCCGGAATCTTTATGTTGTCCGTTCCGGCGTTTATCGACGGTGATCCGGTGCGGATCCCGGCGCGACTGCGTTACCGCGTGGCAGGTGGCAGCATCAAGTGGTTCTATCAGTTGCACCGTTGGGAAAGCCATCTGCGCGAACAGGTTGGCTATGACCTGAAAGACGCGGCGGACAAGACCGGGCTGCCGTGGTTTGAAGGTGCTCCGGAGTAAGTGCCGATGGCAGGGGCAATTGCCACAAAAGAGCGTGCCGTTTCGCTTCCAACTCTGGTGAAGCGGGCGGCACGTAAGGCTGGAGAAGGCGCAGAATGCCGCACAGGTGCTTGGTGCGCGGGCTGAAATCCGTGCCGGCTACTCCATGGCCAAAATCAAGGCGCGGCTGCAAAAGGCCAGCAAGGCGCACAAGAGCCTGATTGCCGATACGCACCGGGCACAGGCCGACTTGCTGCAATTGGAGGCGGAATCGAACCGCCGGTTGGCCGATGAATATGACGCAGCGCAAGCTAATGGTGAAGCCTCCAAAGGCCGTCCGAAAAGTCTTCCCAATGGGAATACTTTTACACTCGCCGAGGCTGGCATAACCGCCAAGGACATCTTTTTGGCGCGTCAGATCCGTGATGTGCTGGCGGCGGATTCAAACGTTATCGAAACCGTCCTGACCGCGATGCTGGAAAAGGGTGATGAACCAACGCGCAACGCGCTCAAAAAGCAGCTTGCGCCGGTGATCAAAAGACTGCGTGACGAAACGACAGCCGGCAAGAAATCGCGCCGCAATGATCGCGAACGTGATTTGGCCAAACGGCAGCGGGCGCTGCCGAAAAAGCGATATGGGCTGATCTGCGCAGACCCCGGCGTGGAAATTCAAACCCTATTCTCAGGAATCCGGCATGGACCGGGCGGCCGACAATCACTATCCGACCATGGCCACGGATGAGATCTGCGAACTAAACGTGGATGCCATCGCCGCGGATGACTGCGTGTTGTTCCTATGGGCAACAGCACCAATGCTGCCGGACGCGCTGACCGTGATGTCGGCCTGGGGCTTTGTCTACAAAACCCACATCATCTGGCGAAAGGCCGAACTGAAACCGTGCTCCAGCAAAGACCAGGCCAAGCGCGATATGGGAGGCCAATCGGCCGGCCTAGTGCTCGGCACGGGCTATTGGTTCCGCAATGCGCATGAACTGCTTTTGGTCGGGACGCGCGGCGCAATACCGGCGCCGGCAATCGGTACGCAATTTCCCTCGGTCATCGACTCTCCGCCCGCTGCGCCATTCGCAAAAGCCGGACCGATTTGCCGAGCTTATGGAAACCTATTTTCCGAACCTGCCGAAGATTGAGCTGAACCGCCGCGGCCCGGCCCGGCCCGGCTGGGATGCATGGGGGAATGAAGCAAATGAAGCCTGATTTTTCACCGAACATGCTGAAGTTATATCTGGAGTGTCGAACGATAATCCGGATGTTGCAGCGTGAAGAGACGCTTGCGCGCGCACAGCGAGCGGTTTTCAAAGACATTGCCGGTGCTGCCAAAGTGACAAGACGGGCCGTGCAATTGGCGGCGATCGGTCGACTAAAACGAGCTTCGACACGAGCGGCGATTTGGGCCGTGTTGAAATCATTTCCCTTGTGATCATGGCGTGACGCTGACTGATGAGGGAGGGCAATTAAATGCCTGATGTCGATTTTGCTCGCTTTGGACAAGACATCAAACGCGCATTGGGCAACCGGTCCTATGCCCAGGCGGTGGCCGAATACCCGTGGCTCAACCGCGGCATGTTGAGCCGTGCGGTTAATGGGCAAAAAACTGTCGGCTGCAAGTTATCTGGCGCTTTGCTTGGCGTTCGATCTCGATGTTTGGACGGCGTTCTCACGCGAGAAACCGATGAGTGCGGCGGCGAAAGTCAAGTGTATAAAAGACATATTAAATCATACTGTTACAGCAGATGCTTCCCGTGAAACGGAGGCCGCACTGTGAAACTTGAACGCATCCCATGGATCACAAAATTCTGCGAAGCAGAAACCCACCAACAGCGCGCCGAGGTTCTGTTGACCATGCCCGTGCAAACGCTGAGCCGCTATCATGAAGTGCTCGAACGCAATTGCATGGTTACTGGATTCACCGCCGGAACCGTCTACATCGAATGTTTGCGGACCTGCTACTGCAGTGAGCGGTACCGTGGCGAATATGCCAAAGGTTCCAGCAATTTGGCCAAGGCCCACAACGTCTTGCTTCAGTTTCTGGAGGGGCAAGCTGTGATTGAGCGTTTTGGCAATGACATCGAACTGATCTGCGACGAATGTCCCACGATATTTCCGGGTGTGTTTGATCGCCGAGACCGCGACGTCATGATGGCAGATGCTAAGGCCGCTGGTTGGCGATCGTTCAAGCGCGATGGCAAGTGGAGAAACGCCTGTCCGACCTGTGTTCGCCATTTTGCCCGGCTGCACCAATCGGGGAGGCTGGTTTGAGCATCGACGTCATGAACTGCGTATGGAAGCATGCGCCGGTGGCGTCGGGCGAGTTTGCCGTTTTGCTGGCGCTGGCCGACTATGCCGATGAGAACTGCACCTGTTATCCAGGCGTGGAGACGCTGGCAGCGAAGGCTCGGTTAAAGCCGCGTCAGACGCAGAATTGCGTGAAATCCCTAGCCAAAACCGGTCTGATCACCGTCGAGCGCGGGGCTGGACCGAAGGGGTGTAACCGCTATCGCGTCGAGGTAGAGACAATCCGCGCCCGTTCGATCCGCCAAGACGCTACCCAGGCCATAAAATCGGCAATCAATGATGACGATGCGGATGTTGAATCAGATGATGATCTGGGTGAGGGGGGTGCAAATATTGCACCCCCGCAATCTGCGACAGGGGGGGTGCACTCCAGTGCGTCAGGGGGTGCAATGGAGTGCACCCAAACCATCATAGAACCATCAAAGATTCCATCAGATGAGAGAGAGCGCGCGCGCGCGAACAATGATTTGGATGGGGAAAATGGCAAAACGGAAACACCGGTGCCTGATGAAAATCCGAAAGCGGTCGAGCGTGAATTTGAAAAGTCGTTCCGCGACTGGCCAACTTCGATTTCCGATTCCAGACCGGCGGCTTTGACCGAATGGCGCAAACTCACACCGGATGAACGCCAAATGGCGGCGTTGGAAGCGGACCGATATCGCACAGCCTGCCGGGCGACGGGCCGCAAGGTGGTTTGCGCCTTTGCGGTCTATCTGCGCGAAAAGCGCTGGGCCGATCTGCCGGAACGAGAGCCAGAGCCACTGAAGCCGGTTGAGGCACCGCCATTCGGCAAGCTTTGGACCGCAGAGCGCATGCGCCGGCTGTTGGCCGGTCCCGAAGTGACCGACTATCCGCTGACCGCATTTGAGCAGAAATCCATAGATGCCGGCACGATGGATCGCAAAACGGTGATTCGCGGCAAGCAGGTGCATCAGGGGTTGGCCGACAATCAACCCGGATGGATGATTTGGCGGTTAGCCGAAAGGGGCTGCAGCTGACGCCAGAGCGGGCGGTGTCGCTTGAACAGGCTGGCATGGAATCGGTTAAGGTTTCGGAGCCTGATGAAGTTTCCGAAAAATGGGAAGCGTGGAAAGCGGTCTTTGATCAACGCGCTTGGCCTTGGCTGCCTGATCCGGGCACCCAGCCTTATGTGTGGCTACCGGCAGGTGGGCCGGATGGATTGGCTGAATTCGAGAAAGCGGTGCGAGGCAAGACGGATGATGGCGGCGAGCGACTATCGGCTTAGCGAACGCGAGGAACGTGCGTGGGCAAGAACACAAGCGCATGCCGATATGCGCCGATGGTTGCGAGATGAAGCAGCAGCGCGCGATGCTCAACGGTTCTGGTTTTTAGTGCGGACCAAACGTGATTCGGGTGAATGGAGCGCTGATTCTGTCGCCAGACAGCTTATTAATGCTGGTATCGAGGCATGGTGCCCTGTGGAAAAAGCAGTCAAGCGACTGCCGAGGCGACAAACATTCGTCGATGTATTTGTGCCAATCTGGCCAAAGTATCTGTTAGTGAAAACGGTTCGTGCTGCATCAGCACATTTGGGCGTGATGACTTTCGACGGCGTCGATTGCCTGCTTGGCAAGGATGAGGAACCGATCGCGCTCAGCGAACGGATCATCAAGGAAATCAAGGCGATTGAAGCCGATGTCAACAATCCGAACCGCAAGCGGCCGAGCAAATTCCATCAAGGTGATCAGGTCTTGGTCAGGCGCGGACCTTTCTCAGATTTTGTTGGAATGGCATGTGGACCGGAGGATGAACAAAACAGAGTAGATGTCGAGCTCGATATATTCAATCGGTTAACGCCATGTCGTATCGGGGTTGACGATTTGAAAAAGCTGGCATAGCCATTTCGACCCAAGGCCACTGACCGCAGGACGAAGGCGCATCGATTGATGCGTGCAACGCCGCGACAACCCTGGCAACCGTAAGGGCGATCTGCTCAGGCGCGTTGCTTCCCGAAGCGAAGCTATGGGCTTCTCTCCAATCAGCAAGTGACATTCAATGCCGACAATGCCGGCAACCTTCCGGCCATCGCACGCACCAAAGCGTGGTGATGCAAAACGTGAGCATGACAAACGCCGAGGCAGCGCACGTGATCGTGGCTATACCCGCCAATGGGATTTGGCGTCAGCTGAACACCGACGAAAAAATCCACTGTGCATAGGGTGTTCGGCGGTGGGGCGAACGGTGGCAGCAGAACTCGTTGACCACATTGTTCCGCATCGTGGCGACATGGAATTGTTCTGGGATGAAGACAATTGGCAATCTTCCTGCAACTGGCATCACAATGCGGTCAAGCGTCCACTCGAAGATCTGTTCGACAAAGGCGCGCTGGTGGCATCAGACCTGAAGCTTGATGGTTCAAAAGCTATCGAAATGACGCAACGGCTGGACCCGTAGGGTAGGG